>CAVXMP010000001.1:0-33939 GCA_963762925.1 uncultured Acidobacteriota bacterium
CTGGCGTCCGCGCTCGATGGCCAGTACACGTACTCGTCGAAGAGCAGCAGCAGGGTCACGTATTGCTGGCCGACCACAGCTCCTTGCCGGTCATCGAATCGAACGCGCGGAACTGGCCGTCCGAGGTGCCGCCGATGAAGACGAGCGCCGCCGGCCGTCGCGAGCGGCGCGCCGGAGTTGGTGGCGGTGCCGGTCTTTGGAATGCCCTTCGCGGTCAGTTCCTTGTATTCGCCGAGCGGCACGCGCCACACGATGTCGCCGGTGTTGGCGTTGATGCCGAACAGCTCCGCCCAGGGCGGCACGTTGCAGGGATAGCCGTCGCGATCGAGGTAGTAGTCAAACGGCATCTTGGTCTTGCCGAATGACGGCAGCACGTCGGACGAGAGCATCGCGGAGAGCTGCCCGATGGTGCCACGTTGCGCGCCGTCGCGAACACCATGCCGCGCCCGGATCGAACGCGCCGCCGTGGTTGCTGCCGCCGCCGGTCGAACCCGGAAACGAAATGCTCGGCACCATGCCGTACGGCGTGTACGGCCCCATCTGCACGGCCTGGTCGTAGATCTCCATGCAGTACTTCTGCAGCCTCGGGCGAGATCTTCGAGACCTCGGCGCGCGTCATCGACAGTCGCGTGATCGGCTCCGGCTTGAGCGGGAAAGGCTGCGTCGGCCAGGCCGCGTCGCCGAGCGCGTCGGTCGGCGGAACCGGGCGCTCCTCGACGCCGAAGATCGGTTCGCCGGTCAGCCGGTTGAGGAAGAACAGCAGGCCGACCTTCGTCATCTGCACGATGGCCGGAATCTTCTGGCCGTTGCGATTGACCTCGGCGAACATCGGCGGCGCGTTGAGATCGCCGTCGTAGATGTCGTGGTGCGCCGTCTGGTAGTGCCACCGGTATTTGCCGGTCGCGGCGTCGAGCGCGACCACGCTGGCCGAATAGAGGTTGGCGCCCGGCCGGCTGTTGCCGTAGTTCTGATCGACGGCGTTGCCGAGCGCGACGAAGACCAGGCCGTTCTCGTTGTCGACCGTCAGCGGCTGCCACGAGCCCGGGCCCTTGCGGTCCTGCCAACCGTTCAGTCCCCACGTGCCGAAGTTCGGATCGCCAGGTTGCGGCACGGTGTGGAAGCGCCACACTTCCTTGCCGGTCAGCAGATCGAAGCCGCGGAGATCGCCGGGAATGCCCCACCGATTGTGCTCGCCCGTGCGGCCGGGAAAGATCGCGAGGTTCTTGTAGACCGCCACCGGAGACGCGATCGTGTACGCCTCGCCGTCCGGGAATGCGGCTCCATGATGCCGTTCTCGAGATCGACGACGCCGACGTCGGGGACGAGCGTGCCGGTCTTCGCGTCGAGCTGGACCAGCTTGCCGGCGCTGAGCGTGACGAGCACGCGCGGTGCGTGCGGCGGCGTGCCGGGCCAGTAGGTCATGCCGCGGCGGATCGCGCCGCCCGGTGGTCGCCTTGGCTCAGCGGGAACTTCCACAGCTCGATGCCCGAGTCGGCCTTGAGCGCGACGACGTTGCCCGCCGGCGACGAAATACATCACGTTGTCGATGACGATCGGCGACGGCGCCGCCGGGTTGATAGCTCCACGCCTGCTTCAGCTTGCGCGACATTCGCCGGCGTGATTTGATCGAGCGGCGAATACTTCATGCCGCCGACGATCGCCGGCGACCGCCGGCCAGTCGGTCGGCGCTCTGCGCGTGAGCGGCCAGGCCGCCGGACCGAGCGACGGCCGCCACGAGTCCGCACGACCCTGTTCATGACCATCTCAAAGCCCTCGCGGTCTGCACTCAGATCGCCAGGCCGGCATTGGCCATCTCGAACGACTTCCGAATCGTGATGACGTCGCGCTTCAGCATGCCGATGACGAACTGGCGCGGCCGGCGTGATCTTGTCGGCGCCGGTTTCGGCGCCGCCGATGCCGGCGTATTCCGACTGCAGCTCCGACGGGCCGTTGAATCCGATCTCGGCGAGCACCGTCGCGACGCGCGGGATATGGACGACGCCCGTGCCCATGGCCACGTTCGGCGCGCTCCACCCGCCGCCCTTGGCGTTCTTGCCGCCGATCGGCCGCTTCGGCATTTCACCGTCGACCGAGCGATAGAGCGGGTTGTTCGCGTCGATGCTGCCGGCGCCGGCGGAATTCGCCGGGCCACGCGCTGGACCGCCGCCGCGCCGGCCGCCCTGGCGGTCCGCCTTCGTCGTCGCCCCGCGCCCGCCGCCGCGGCCGCCGCGCCGCCGCGCCGCCGCCACCGCGCCCGCGCCACCGCGCGCCGCCGCGCGCTCGGCACCAGGCCGGCCCGGGTACGGCGCTGCCGTCGGGCAGCGTGACAAGCGGATCGACGCGCGGATCTGGCCCGGATACGGGCCGCCCTCGCCGAGCAGGCCGAGGTCCTGCACCCATCCGCGATCACGCCAGCCGACCGCCGCGAGGTACGGTCCCGCGTGACGCATCAGCGTTTCCCACATGCCGTCGCCGTGCAGCGCCATGTGTCCGGTGTCCCAATGGAGGCCGACGAATTTCGGATCGAATTCCTTCAGCACCGACAGCAGATCGAGGACCGCGCCGCCGACCGACGCCGGGCCCGGCGCGTGTCGTAGACCAGCGTGATCTTGTGTTTCTGGTTCAGCCGGACGAACTTTCGACGCGAAGCTTGATCGCGTCGAGCTGCGGCGCGAGCGGCTTGGTGAGGTCGTAGGTGTAGCCACCGAGCGAGTAATGCGTGCACCCGGCCTGCGCCGCGGCGCGCGATGATCGCTTCGGCGTGCGGCTCGGTGACGTCGGTGATCGCCGGCCCCTTGATCTGCGTCACGCGCAGCCCGTGACTGCGCACGCGCTTGGCGAACGCCGGGCAGCTCCTGCGCGACGCGCGCGGGATCGATGTGCCCGGGATACGGCGGCACCGTCGGGCACACGCCGCCGCACACCATCTCGATCGCCGCCTTCCGCGACTTCGTCCGCCGAGCGCAGCCAATGCAGCGACTTCGAGTACACGTCGAGCACCAGCTTCCGCGTGACCGGCGCAGCGCGCCGGTGCGGGTGCCTGCGCCGGTCGACATCGGCGATGAACGGGCCGACGAGGGCCGCGCCGAGGCTGCTTTGAAGAAACTGTCGCCTGTCCATGGATTACGTTCTCCTGTGACGACACAGTAGAACGATCGATCAGCCCTCGTGCTCTGGAAGCGGCGCGCCGACGAGGGGGCGTCGCTGTCTCTTCCTTGCGGCGCTCCCGGCGGCAACGCCGCAATGGCGACCGCGCCAAGGCCGGCCATCAGGCATGACACCCAGAGCGCCGATCCGTAGCTGCCCCACGCGGCGCGCAACTGCGCGATGAGATTCGGAAACCAGAATTGCGTGACCGTGTCGGCCGGCAGAATCGCCGACATGGCGCGGCCCGAGGCTGCGAAGTCCGAACAGATCCGCGGCCATCAGCGGAATCAGCATGTAGTCGGCGCCCATGGCAAATCCGAAGACGATGGCGAACGGGTAGACCATCGCCAGGCTGCGATGGACGCACGAGAAAGAGCATCGGAATCGCAACCGCCACGAGCGCGTAAATGACCAGCATGAGCGGTCGCCGCGGCCAGCGATCGGCAAGGTGACCCACGAGCAGACGCCCCGCGATCGCGGCGAAGAGCGCTGTGGACGAAGCGGTGGCCCAGATTTGATTGCGCACGGCCTGATCGACAAAGCCCTGTTCTTCGAGCACGAACTTCATCAGGAAGTTGACGGTTGCAATCGATCCAATGGACGCCGCGCTGCCAACGAGGAGCAGCCAGAAAGACCGCTGCTCGAGCAATGTGGCAAAGGGCTGCAGCGGAATCGGCGCCTCGGCGGGATCCACAGGCAGACCGTCGGGGGTCTGTCCGACATCCTCGGGCCGGTCGCGCAGCACGAAGATCGCTACCGGCCACGCGAGCAGCAGGACGACAACCGGAGATCTGCAGTGCGCGCGTGTACGGCAGAAACGACACGAGCCACGGATTCATGAAATTGCCAAGCGCGCCGATGAGCGCGCCGCCGACATAGGCGATCCCCATCGCGCGGCCGCGCCGCTTCTTGTACCAATGCGACAGGATGATTTGATGCGGAATCGGCCCCGACAGGAAGTAGCCGAGCATGTAGACGCACCACGCGGCGTAGTCCTCGATCGCGCGAATCGCCCATCACGGCGAACCATTGAAACGCGAGGAACGTCAGTCCCGTGCCGATCACAATCAGCCAGCGCGGACTCCACCGTGGGACCACGATCGGCCCGGCCCAGATCGTCAGGAGCACGGCGAGGGGCGCGCCCAGCGTGATGGCCTGTTGCGTCCACCCGTGATCGGTGCGGAAGTAATCGAAAAAAAACGAGATGTTGTAGTAGGGGAAGCCGCTGGCGACGCCGAAGGTCAGAAAGCAGCCGGCGATGATCCAGGGGCCGCGAAAGGGCCGCGAAACCGGTGTCGGACGTTCCTTGGGCACCACGCGAGCCTTTCCTTCTGCGGCAAACCGTGCCGTGATGCCGGAATCCTAAACCTGACTTGACCGCTTGTCAATACATGTTAGTACAACTGGACGTATCCCGGCTTGAAGTGATGCGGCCCCGCCACCGCCCGGGCAACGGTCAGACGCCGCGCGCCCTCCCGGCCGGTGCCGTGGCGGCCTCCTTCACCCGCGAGATCGAGAGCCCGTCGATTGAATTGCGAAGAATCGGCAGCACGATCGATTCGAGTCGGGGATGCGCAGCAATGGCGGCGTTGTACGCACGAGCGCCTTGCGCGCTGGGGTCGTCGGTCGCCGCATCGAGCACCAGGCCGTGTCGAATCACGTTGTCGGCAAGGATCACGGTACCCGGTCGTGACAGCGGCAGCACGAGATCGAGGTAGTCGACATAGCGCGGTTTGTCGGCATCGATGAACACGACGTCAAATGGTGGCTCGCCACCTTCAACCATCCCGCGGAGCGCCGCCGCAGCGTCACCGACTCGAATATCGATCGTCACACCTGGCGCGACGCCGTCGACGTTCTCGCGCGCGACGGCGGCGTGCTTCGCATCGAGCTCGAGCGACACGACGCGGCCGCCTGGCGGCAGCGCCCGCGCCAGCCACGTCGTGCTATAGCCGCCGAGCGTGCCAATCTCCAGCACCCGACGCGCGCCGGCGATCTTCGTGAGGATGTAAAGCAGCTTCCCCTGGGCCGCCGACACGTTGATGGCCGGCAGCCCCGCTGCCTGCGCCGCGATGGTGTTGCCGGTGAGCTTGTCGTCTTCAGGAGCGAACAGCTGCTCGATATAGCGATCGATTCGCTCGAGGAGCGTGGTGTCAATCGGCTTCACAAGCCCATCGTCCACTTGAGCGCTTCGAAATACATCTTCTGCATCCAGGGAGTGTCCCACAGCTCGCGCGCGTGTCCGAGCGTGGAGTAGAAGACGCGCCCTTTGCCGTAGCTCTTGGTCCACGCCGCGGGAAAGTCTCCGTCCTTCCGGTGGACAAGCGGCGCTTTCAGATCGAGCTTGCTCGCATCGAGGTGTGCGAGGACGTGGAGCTTGTCGCGGGAGAAGTCTTTCAACTGGTAGTGCTCGTCATTGACGACGAAGGCCTTCGGCAGGTGGGCCGTGATCGGCGAGGTGTGGTCCTCGACGACGACCGTCGCGTCCATGATGCCCCAGGGATGCTCGTCGAAGCGGCCGCCCAACATCTCGCCGAATTCGGGCCACGAGAAGAACGCGGTTGATCCCGCATGCGTCGCCACAAACCCCTTGCCGTCGTCACGCACGAACGAGAGCAAGTCGGCGCGCTGCTCGGGCGTGAGATCGATTTCGCGGACGCCGAAAAAGAAGATGGCGTCGAAGTAGTTGAGGTTGCGGGCAAGAAACTGCTCGCCGGTCGCGATGCCCGCGCCAGTCTTGAATTGAATGGAATGCTTGGTGATCGACTGCGAGTCGGTGCGAATGATCGTGTCGTAGAGGCCAGACTCCCAGCCGAGGCGCTCGATGGTCGAGAGCGCATGCGTGATCGACTCGTGCTGATAGCCGTTGCGCACATCGGCCCAGGCGAGGACGTGCTTGGGGAAGGTCCTCCCCGAAGGTGCCGAAGGTGCCGGGGGTGCCGACTGTGCCGCAGGTGCCGCGGGTGCCGCGAGTGCCGCGGGTGCCGCGGGTGCCGCAGGTGCCGAAAGTGCAAATGCCAGCGCGGAGACAATGGCCGCGGTCGCTAAGGTCTTGATCATCGCGAAACGTTCGCTACTGATTCGTCGCGGGCTTGCGCGGTGTGGCGTCGCCCGGCGTCATTCCGAGCGCCCATTTGATGGCTTCTAAATACATCTGGGCGACGTCGCGGTTGTCCCACGTGCTCGCCTCGTGGCCGAGGGATGAGTAGAACACGCGCCCTTTGCCGTAGTTCTTGGCCCAGACGATCGGCATCGAGCCATCCTTCCCGTGATAGTCGGCATGGGGCGGCATCTTGGTCACGTCGAGACGCAGCAGCACCCGCGCCTTGTCGGGCGAGAACGACGACGCCTGGTAGAACTCGTCGGTGAACGGGAAGGTCGCTGGAAAGTGCTTCGTCGCCGGAAAGTCCAGACCGTCGTTGATCAGCGTGCCGGATGCGTTGCCCCATGGATGGCCGTCGTAGCGGCCGCCGAGGAGCTCGCCGAATTCCGGCCACCCATCGAATGCGGTGAGCGCCGTATGCGCGGCGACAAACCCCTTGCCTTCGTCGCGCACGTAGGCCAGCAGCTCGTTCCTCTGCGCTTCGTCGATCGGCACGTCGCGATGTCCCATGAAGAAGATCGCGTCGGCCATCGCAAGACTCGGCCCGCCACTCGCCGGATCGCCGGTGGTTTTCTTCGGCTGCTTGGCGATGATGTTGGAATCGGTGCGGATGAACGTATCGTAGGCGCCCGACTCGTATCCGAGTCGTTCGATCACCGAGAGCGCATGCGAGGTCGATTCGTGCTGGGCCTGGCCATTGCGTGTGTCGGCCCACGCGAGCACGACCTTTCTCGTCCGGGTCCGAGCCTCGCCGCCACCACGCCCGCCGCGGCCACCGCGACCCTGCTCCGCGCCTTGCGCGCCGGCTGCGGCTCCTGCCCCAGTACCCTGCCCCCGCTGCGCGTCCGCGCGCTCGCCGACGATCGGCGAGAAGACGAAGGCGGCGAGCAATAACGCAAGACAACCAGACACTGGACGCAGACGTGTCATCACTTCTCCTTCCCGCCTTTGCGGGTCACTATTTTTGCCCGCTTCGGCGAGGTCCGCCGTAGCACGCTGGTAATTCTTCGCGAGCGGAGGCGGAATCCGAACGCCACTTCAGTTGCCGAGGCCGTCTGTCGACGGTCGACGGTCGACAGTCGGAATTCGACGGCAACGCAACCGAATTCCGGGCTTAGGGCAGTCGAAACGCCACAACCGCGTCCGAGATCGGGCTGCGCAAGAATCCGCCGCCGCCGGCCGTGATTACCACGTACTGCTTGCCGTCCTTGCCCATGTAGGTGGACGGAATCGCGTGGGCCGGCACCTCGAGCTTCGTCGCCCAGAGTTCCTTGCCGTTGCGCGCGTCGAAGGCGCGAAAGTAGCCGTCGATCGTCGCGGCTATAAACACCAGATCACCGGCCGTGGTGATGGCGCCGCCAAGGCTAGGCGTTCCGGTCTTGATGCCGCGTTTTTCGAGTTCCTCGAATACGCCGAGCGGCACACGCCAGGCGATGTCGCCGGTGTTGGCGTTGACGGCAACGAGCTCCCCCCAAGGCGGCGGGTTGCAGGAATAGCGCGACTTGGGCTCCCAGAAGCGGCCACCCTCAGGCGTCACTTTACGGGGGCGAATCTCCCCGCCAGGTGCGGGCGGGCCGTCCTACCTGCGCGCCGCCACGAGACGGCACCCACGACCCGCGGCGCCCGATCTCCGCGCCCCCCGCGGCCGAGCTCCTCGCCGGGCTTCACCGCTTCGACATGCCCCCACTGCCCGGCGTTCATCACGTTCGTGAACATGAGCCCGAGCTTCTTGTTGAACGCCACACCGTTCCAGTTCCCACCGCCAATCGCACCCGGAAAGACGACCACGTCCTGATTGAAGCCCCACGGCGTGTACGGCCCCGAGTCTTGCAGCTTGTACTTGTCCCACAAGCCCTGGCAATACGCCGTCAGCTCCGGCGAAATCGTCGTCGGCAACTCCGACTTCGTGATCGAGTTGCGCGCGAGCGGCGGCGGTTTGATCGGAAACGGTTGGGTCGGCGACGTCTTTTCGCCGGGTACCGTGCTCTGCGGAACCGGACGCTCCTCCATTCCGAACACCGGCTCGCCTGTGACGCGATCGAAGATGAAGAGCAGCGCCATCTTGTTGATCTGGACAACCGCCGGAATCGTCTTGCCGTCCTTCACCACGTCGATGAGGGTTGGCGCGGCGGCAATGTCGTAGTCCCAGATGTCGTGGTGGACGAGCTGCTGGTGCCACTTGCGCGTGCCGGTTGCGATGTCGACGGCGACAAGCGAGCTGCCGTAGAGATTGTTGCCGGGTCGCGGAATCCCGATGTAGTCGCTTCCTGCAATCGAGACTGGGATATAGAGGATGCCGCGCGCCTCGTCAACCGTGAGATAGCCCCACGTGTTGGTGCCGCCAATCGTCTTCCACGCGTCGCTTTCCCATGACGCGTGATTCGGATCGCCGGGCTGCGCAATCAGATTGAACGTCCACACCAGCGCGCCGGTCTTCGCGTTGAACGCCTTGATGACCGGAGCGGTCTGCGGCGTCAGCAACAGGTCCTTGTAGACGGTGGGCGGCGTTTCCATCTGCGCCCCCATCTCGACAAAGCCGCCCTGACCGAATTCGGGTACCAGCCTGCCGGTCTTCGGGTCGAGCGCCAGGAGCTTTGTGCCCGACGAGACGACGATGCGCGGCACCGACTTGGCGTCGCCGTGCCAATAGGACACCCCGCGACGCGTGGTGCCGTTGGCCTCGAACTTCCATTGCTGGGTCCCAGTGACCGGGTCGAGTGCGAACACCCCGTTCTGCGCCGAGAGATACATCAGGCCATCGACGACGAGCGGCGTGCTCTCGAAAAATCCCGACTTGTCGCCGGTGTGAAAGCTCCATGCCTGCTGCAGCATGTGCACGTTGGACGTATTGATCTGATCGAGCGTCGAGTACTTGGTGGCACCCGGGTCGTTACCCGGGTGCGCCCAGTTGTGCTGCGCGCTGAGCGAGATGACCGCGAGCGTGCTCGCCAACGTCAGTGCGCTGAGAATCCGCCACATCACGACAGTCCCCTTAGAAATCAACCTTGAAGGCGAACTGCATGATCCGCGGATCACCGGCGCTGAGAATCCTGCCGAAGTTCGCACTGTTGAGCGCCGTGGTCGGCGCGTTGTAGTTCACGTGGTTGATCACATTGAAGATCTCCCAACGGAATTGCAGCGTGCTAGTCCCGGCGCGGAACGACTTCGTCACCGCGAGGTCGTTCTGCAGCCGGGACGGGTTGACGATGCTGAATGGCTTGAGGTCGCTGTAGGTGCCTGCCGCCGGGGACGTGAACGCGGCGCGATTGAGATAGTTGTTCACTGTCCCGTCGCCATACGGATCGTCGAGGATCTGCACGGCGCGCTGACCGCCCATTCCGCTCAACGCGTTGTCGACACCCGTGGTGACTGATGAGCGGTTGCCGCTCTGCCAGCGAACCAGCGGCGAGATCTGCCAGTCGCCGAGCACCGCGTTGAGCGCCCCGTTTGAGAACTCCGGCGTTCTCGCCACGACCGAGAAGTTGAGTACGTGTCGGCGGTCGGACGAACAATACGAGTAGTCGAGGTCCGGTTGTTCGGGTCGGTGATGGTTGGCCCTGTGATTTCAGTCGTCGCCGGGTCGGCCATGCACTTCGAGATCGTCCAGTTCGACAACACGCTCAAACCGCTTTTCAATCGGCGCTGCGCCGAGAGCAGCAGGCCGTTGTAGTTGGAGCGACCGGTATCGTCGACGTGCCCGATGGTGCCGTAGAACTGCCCCTCAACAGGGTTCTGGCGGATCAACAGGCGGCGCTGATTCGTGTTGCCGGTCGTCGCGCCGGGCACGACCACGGCTGGATTGAGCTCGGTGGCTCTCCACAGATTCACCGAATGGTTTCCGAGATAGCTGGCGGCCATCAGCCATTCGCCAAACTGCCGCTGTGCACTGATGTTCCACTGATGCAGCGCCGTCGGCTGCATGTTGATCGGTGTATTGACATAGACGCCAAAGGCGGGAAAGGCCGCCGTCTCCCAGTCGGTGTTCAGCTCCGGGAACGGGTTTCCGCCTGGATATCCGAGATACGGATCGGCCCAGCCGCCCGGCGGATTGGAGATGGTGATTTGTGCGCCCCAAGGCGGGTTGTTGGCGAACCGCGTGTTGAAAAACAGATGCGGCGTGTCGTAGAAAATACCCCATGCGGCGCGAACGCTTGTTTTCTGATCGCTGCCCGGCGTCCAAATCGCACCAACGCGCGGCGCGAATTGCGCGATCTTCCCGTGCGTCGTCGCCTCACCAGGAAAGCCGTCATCGCCAGGGAACATCAATCCGGCCGGCGCCTGTGGATAGACCGTGCTCTTGATCCCTTGATCGAACCGTGCCTGGTCGAAGTGGCTCGTCCAGCCGAAGGTGTTGCGGAGCGGTATGAACGGCTCCCAGCGCACGCCCGAGATTGAGCGAGAGGTTCGACCGGACCCGCCAGTCGTCCTGAATGTAGGCGCCGAAGTAGTCGTGGTTATCGTAGTCGTAAACAGGATTGCCCTGAAGGAACCCGCCGCTCACGATGCCGAGCATGAAGTCGGCGAGCGAAAGCCCGTTGCCCTGGCCGTTGAACGTAAACGCGCCGTTGGTCGGACGGTTGTTGAGCGTCTCGATCTTGGTGTGGATCCAGTTGCCGCCGAATGACACTTGATGGTTGCCGATCAGCAGATCAACGTCGTCGGCGATCTGAAAGCCGTCGGAATTGAAGTAGCCCGGATTGGTGCCGCCGTTCCCGACCGCAAAGCCGTTGCCGGTGACATTGACTCCGACGTAGCCCTCGAGCGGGCTGACGATGTTGCTGCCAAGATCGGTCGCGGTGAAGTACTCCGGTAGCGGGCGATCGTTGATTGTCTTGTTGTAGGTGACGCGCAACGAGTTGATCAGTGTCGACGGACAGCAGATAGTTGTGGCCGAGCGACGAACGAGTGTGCTTCGTTTTTTGTCCGGTCCTGCTCAGCGTCAGCACGTTTCTGCCGTCATATGTCGCCGGGTTCTCGTACACGGCATACAAATAGCGGCCGAGGACGGACTGCTTGCTGGACAGCGTGTAGTCGACCTTGCCGATAGCCTGATGCTCGGTGTTGTTGTTCGGGATGCCGTACTGAACGCGGCCGCACGGGTCGGCACTGGCGGTCGGCAGATAACGCGCGAAGTTCAGCGCGACACTGCTCAAGCGCGACGGATCGATCTGGTTGTTGACGAAGCCGCCCGTGAGGTTGCACCTGGCGGCCGGCGTTACAGGCCGGCGAGGCAAATGCCGTGAAGTCGCCGTTGAGCATCGCGGTGGTCGGGATGTAACTGATCGTTTCGGACGGATTCGATCGCTCGATCTTCCCCTGATACCCGCCGAAGAAAAACACCTTGTTCTGCACAATCGGTCCGCCCAACACTCCGCCGAACTGAGTTGCGTTTGAGACTGTCGCGCTCGAGCGCAAAGGCGTTCCTGGCGTTGAACCGGTAGTTGCGATTGAATTCGAACGCGCTGCCCTTGAAGTTGTTCGTGCCCGACTTGGTCACGACGTTTACTGCGGACGACGCGTGGTGGCCATAGCGCGCCGGCAGGGCGCTGGTTTCAACCTTGAACTCCTGCAATGCGTCAGGAAACGGCGTCGGCAGGTTCAGGTTGTTGAACGGATCGTTGTGCGTGCCGCCGTCCATGATGTAGGTCATGCCGTTGGCCTGGCCGCCGGCGACTGAGATGGTGACGGTCGGATAGTTCTTGTTGGTGTTGAGATCGCCTGCCGGCGCGGAGGTGGCAAGACCAGCAAGAAATATCAGCTCAGTGGCCTGGCGTCCGTTGAGCGGCAGTTCGACGACACGCTGGTTGTCGACGACCTGGCCGATGCCGGTCGAGTGCGTCTCGATCATGGTCGTGTTCGCCGTCACCGTCACCTGCTCGCTGATGGCGCCGATCGCAAGCACGACGTTGATCTGCGGGTTGGTGCTGACCTGCAGGACGATGCCGTCCTGCACGTAGGTGTTGAAACCCTGCAGCGCGACTTTCAACTGATACGGGCCGACCGGAAGATTCGGAATGACGTAGCCGCCGTCGTCTCCGGTGATCACCGTGCGCACGGTGCCGGTGTCGGTCTTGGTGATCGTGACTTCGACGCCCGGCAGGGCTCCGCCGCTGCTGTCGCGCACGGTACCAGACACTCTGGGAACCGGCAACCGCCTGCGCCCACGCGGCGCTGGGAGTGAGAAGGCAAATCGCGCCAATCGCAAATACAACTTTCAAGTTGGACATATGGTGTCACCCTCACTCACCTCGTCGGTAGATGTTGTTGATGTCCCAGTGGCCCGGGGTCGGGGTCGGAGCGTTCTCCATCGGCACTTGGATCACAGTTGGACGATTCGACTGCCAACGCCGCACGCAGCGCAGGCGCCAACTCCTCTGCCTTGTGCACCATCACGCCATCGGCGCCGAACGAGCGCGCCATCGCCGCGTAGTCAATTTGGTAGGGCTTGCCATCGCACTCGAACAAACAACCGAAGCTCGTGCCGTAATGCATCTCTTCGAGTCCGGCAATCGTGCCGAACGCCGAGTTGTCCATCACGACCCAGATCACCGGCAGATCCGCTTCCATCGCGGTGGCGATGACAGAGGGGTTGGCGCTGAAGCCGCCATCGCCGATGAGCGCGATCGAGGCGCGATCGCGGCTGCGCCATCTTCACGCCTAACGCCGCGGCCGGGCCGAATCCCATGGTCGCAAGGCCGCTCGGCGTGATGAAGGTGCCGGGCACCGTGATCGGGAACTGCTGGCCGACGCCGTTCTTGTTCCAGCCGACGTCGGTCACGATGAATGCGTCTTCGGGGGCTTCCTGCCGCAGGTCGCTGAGGATCCGTTCCGGCCGCAGTGGGTACTGATCGGACGTCCACTGATGAGCCCAGTTGCTCGCAAACTCGCGTCGTCCGCGCGCGATGTCCTGGCGCAGGTGGCCACGGTCGGCGTGCCGCTTGCCTTGTGCCGCTTCGGCCAGCGCTGCCAGGGCCAACTTCGCATCGGCGACCACGCCGAGCTCCGTCTGGTAATTGCGGCCGATTTCGGCAACGTCGGCATCGATGTGCATGAGTCGCGTCGGCGGAATCGAGAAGGTGAAGCGCGGATCCCACGAGCTCGAATTGGCTTCGGCCAGCCGCGTCCCGACAGCGACGATCAGATCGGCGGTGCGGCACTTCTCATTGGCGATCGGCGTGCCCCAGAACCCGGTCTGACCAAGGAGCAGTGGGTGCCGATCGTGCAGACAGCCCTTCCCCATCAGCGTGTGCGCGACCGGCACCTCGAGCGCGTCGGCAAGAGCCGTCAGTTCCGCTGTGGCGCGCGCCGAGAGCACGCCGCCGCCGGCATAGAGCAGTGGGCGCTTGGCTCCGGCAAGCGCTTCGACGATGCGCGCCGCGGTGCCGGGATCGAGGCCCTGTTTCGCCATCTCTGGCGGCTCCTTCGCGAACGCATCCACGGGCAGATCGGCCGAGAAGAAATCCATCGGGACGTCGACGAGCACCGGACCGGGACGGCCGGTTTGAGCAAGATGGAACGCGCGCTCCATGATGCGCGGCAAGTCCTCAGCGCGATCGACGCGATACACGCGCTTGCAGAACGGCCGATACATCTGAAACTGATCGGCGTCCTGGTGAAGGTTCATTTCCTGGTGCGGATGCCGCCCATAGAAGTAGGACTGCACGTCGCCGGCGATCACCACCATCGGCACCGAATCGAGCGCGGCGTTGGCGACACCGGTGGCGGCGTTGGTCAGGCCCGGGCCCAGATGCGTGAGCAGCACGCCCGGCTTTGCCTGACGCGCGCGCGTAGCCGTCGGCCGCATGGGCGGCGATCTGCTCGTGCCGCGTCGAGATGTAGCGGATCCGGCTGCGGCCGAGCGCATCGAGGAAGGCGATGATGGTGTGGCCGCACAGACCGAAGATCACCTCGACGCCCAGGCGCTCGAGGTATTCGGTCAGGAGGTACGAGGAGATGCGCGTGCGCCGGGTGTGGTGGCTCGAGGCTGCGGCGCGAGGGCTCTGGCTGTGCTCATTTCACAATCTCACTGTTGTAGAACTCGCCGAACAATTCGTGTTCGGGCGGTTTGTCTTCGGCAATCGGACGGCTGACCCAGGTGACGTTCATGTAGTGCTTGAGCGCGACGTTTTCGTTGGTGATGTTGCCGCCCCAGATACCGCAGCCCATGCTCGAGGTCATCGGCATGCCATTGTTGAAGGTGCCCGCATTGGATCGCGACTGGATCTGGCGCACCATGATGCGGCTCACCGGCGCGACGAGCGCGAGTCGATGGATGTGCTCGTCATCGAACGAGTAGATGCCGCAGGAGTGGCCTTTGCCGCCGGTTTCGAAAATCTGCCGGACCTTGTCGAGCGCATCGTCGAACCCGTGGAACTTGAAGAGACCCAGCACGATCCCGAGCTTCTCCGTCGAGAACGGATACTGCTTGCCGATGTGGGTTTCAGGGACGATGAAGAAGGTCTTGTCGGGAGGGAGTGCGATGCCGGCCTTTGCGGCCACAACGGAGGCGGGCCGGGCAATGGTGTCGGCAGTGCGGCGTCCCTCGTCGTCCCAATAGGCCCGCTGCAGCTGCGTCTTCTCGTCGGCGTTGACGAGGTAGCCGCCTTCGCGTCTGCAACTGCTCGGAGGAAGCGATCGTAGATGGATGCGTCCACGAGGAGGTTGCCGTCGGCCGAGCAGCCGGAGCCGTTGTCGTTGGTCTTGCTGATGCGAGTGTTGCGCGCCGCCTCTTCGACGTCCGCCGTCTCGTCGATCACCATCGTTGCGTTGCCGGCGCCGACGCCGTAGGCGGGCTTGCCGGAACTGTAGGCCGCCTTGACCATCGCCGGACCGCCGGTGGCGATGGTGAGATCGCAGATCGCCATCAACTCGTTGGCGAGCGGAATGCTCGGCTGCTCGACGCACTGCACAACATCCTCGGGAACGCCCAGTCGCTGCAGCGCCGCGCGCATCAGACGCACCGACTTCGCTGGTGGTCTTCCGACTCGAGGGATGCGGCGAGAAGATGACCGCGTCCTTGCACTTGATGGCGTAGATGGCGATGCCGATCGGCGTGATGTAGGGGCTGGTGACCGGAATGAGCGAGCAGATGACGCCGGCCGGCTTCGCGTACTTGACGATGCCCTTCTCTGGGATCTCCTCGATGATCCCCATGCTCTTCTGGCGCAGGGCATCGCGGAGAATGCCGAGCACCTTGCCGCGGCGGCGTCGGCTCGCGGCCGCCCATGCCGCTCTCGTCCACGCTCATGTTGGCGAGGCGGATCGGACGTGTCCATGTTCGCGGTGGCCCAGGCCACGGCCTGGCAGATGCGATCGACCGTCGGTTGGTCGTAGTCGCGGCGATCGCCTCCATCGCGCGGCGGGCGTTGGCGAGCAGGGTGACAGCGACTCCGGTCTCTTCGGCGGTCAGCGTGCGTGGTGCCATGATTGAAGGGGATGTCCTCGAACGACTCGGATTATGGACGTCCGGACACGTCGATGCGAGGCTGTAACGGTATTGACACGGTAACTTCGTGGGATTTGCCGGGCGTCAGCACTACGCTCGCTTCTGTTTTCGGGAGTTTTCATGGATCCATGGCGCACTGCGATCGTTGATTCGCGCGACGGGCAGATTCGGTATCGCGGCTATGACGCGACGTCGCTCATGCGCAGCCGGACGTTCACGGACACTATTTTTTTGTTGCATCAGAGCCGGCTGCCCGGGGAGCACGAGCGAGCACTGCTCGACGCGATTCTCATCGGCGTCGCCGACCACGGATCGGGCGCGCCGTCGTGTGCCACCGCCCGGCTGGCGCTGTCTGGCAACAGGCAGTCGTTGTCCGCGGCAGTGGCGGCCGGCATCCTCGCCGTCGGCGACGATCACGGCGGCGCCGGAATGGGTTGCATGCAGATGATTGCCGACGGGATTGAGCGGGCGCGAATCGAGGAGCTGTCGCTGGCCGAGGCGGCACGGCGGTTAGTGAGCGAAGCGCGGGCCGAGGGTCGGCGCGTGCCCGGGTTGGGGCACCGCGTCCACACGACCGATCCGCGCACGCCTATATTGTTCGAGATGGCCCGTGGCGGCGGCGTCGCCGGTCAAGGAGTCGCCTTCGTCGAGGCCCTCGAGACAGCGGTCGCCGAGCAAGTGAAACCACTTCCCATCAACATCGACGGGGCACTCGCCGCGGTGCTGCACGATCTCGGTTTTGCGCCGCCGTTCGGCCGGCTCGTCTTTCTGATCGGACGCGTCGCCGGCCTCACCGCGGAAGTCGCCGAGGAACTCGCGCGCGAGCAGCCGATGCGCGTCAAGATTCCCGTCGAATACGACGGCGAGCCTCCGCGCTCACTCACGTAAAACCCGCGAAATCGGTTACATTGCCGCCGGAATTCCGCGCCGTGGACGGTAAAAAGCGACCGTCGACGGTCTCAAAGTGCCATCGGCAACAAAAGTGGCGTTCGGATTCATGAATCAATTTCGTTGCTGCACGAGTTATGCGCCGCTGAATCGCGGCAGCATGCCGCAATCGGCCCCCTTGAAACAAACAAGCCAACTCTTGATTGACACGTAACTACCATCGAGCCATGCCAACGGCAATGCGCCCCAGTTCTCCGCCGTTCTGCTGCCGGAGACGTCAGATGCGTCGAAGCCATCGCGCCAGGCGTCCAAACGGTAATCCCTGTATGCTTTCGGAATCGGGTCTTGGCACGCGGATACGCGATGTCGTAGGTCTCAGTTGCCGAGATGTAAGATGCGGGTACCGGCTGCAATGCCTACCGGGCGTGGGCATTACTCCCCATCCAGACGCCTATCGTCTTGACCCGCGGGTCATCGCCAAAGGCCGCCGCCAGCCTGGCGCCGCACGACTGACCCATCACCGCGACGGCGTTGGTGTCGAGTTTGCCGAAGAACTTGCTGCCCTGGCGCGAGTTCTCGGCGATGGCCCACGTGATGCCCTGTTTCAGCAGGTCGACCGTCACTTGTCGCTGCGCCGGAGCCGCTGGCTGCGCGGCCGTCTGGGGTGCGGCTGCGCCACCGGCCCGCGGCGCGCCGACTGCCGAGTCGGATTGTTCGACGCCATGGTGATCGTTTCACGCTCCTTCGTCCCCATCGGCCCGCCAGCCAGCGCGAGATAGCCGTGCGACGCTATCTCCGTGAGGAAATACCGGAAGCGGTTGCCGATGTCCAGCACGACCCATTGCCCCACACGACGATCGGCATCTTGCGGTCGCCGAGGGCGTTCAGAGTTCGCGGGATGGTAGGTCACGAACTCGGGATGCGCCAGGATCACTGACCATAATCGCCTTGAATCGCCCCGTGCCGGTCGGCGTTTCGGGGTGAGGTAGGGCATGCCCGGTGTGTTCGCTCGTCATGACCAGGCGGCCAGACAATCGAGGCGCGATCCAACGGCGCTTGCGGAGTCTGTCCGCCGCGCGACCGTGTCGGCGGCTGCAGGGAGTGCCAGCGCCGCCGAGCCAGCGAGGGTCACGATTGCAGCGATCTTGCAGAGCCTCATATAAGGTTCCCGTCACATCAAGAGGTTTAACGACGTGCGCCGGCGGCGGATCGCATGTTGGTCTTACCGAACACCTTCTCGTAAAACGCCATCGTGTCGAACGCTGGTTATGCAAGAGCTGATCGTGGTTGTGCGGCGAACCCGGCACGGGAATGCCACTCATGCTGGATACCGAGCTTCGTCGAGCTCATCGTGCACAAAGGTGGCGCCGAGAAGAGCGTAGTCCTCCGTGCCGCAGATGATTCGAATCGCCTGCTGGCGCACCTTCGCCACGTTCTTGGCTGCGAGCGTCGTCGGCGCCATCGCAACGTAATAATCGCGATCGCTGCCATAGACGATGGAGAACGAGTCGATCCGTCCGGGGCTCGGGGTTGTACATGCCCGTGTCGAGTGTGGCGCCGCCAGGAGCATTGCCCGTCACCGCAATGAACAGGTCCGGATTGCTTGAAGCCGTTGTGCAGCGCACCAAAGCCGCCCATCGAATGACCCTCGATGGCGCGCCCTTCACGCGTCGCAATGGTTCGGTACAGTCGCATCGATATGCGGGATCAGATTCTTGGTGATGATCGATTCCATCGGCTTCGTGCCATCGCGCGAGTCCGTCCAGCCGGTTCTGGTTGAGCCCCTGCGGCATCACCACAATCGCCGGAGGCATCACTCCCGAGCGGATTGCGGCGTCAACGCGCGCGACGTAGCCGGCGACGATGGGACGCTTTGAATCGACGAGCGAGCCGTGCATGAAGTAGATGACCGGATAACGTCGGGTGCCGCTGGTCTCGTAGTCGGGCGGGAGGTAGATGCGGTAGCTGGCGATCGTACCGGCCCGCGCACGGGCATCGGGTAGGTTTTGTAGAGCGCACCGCCAATGTCAATGGCTACAGGGTCGATGTATTCCGTCCATGGCGTTGAGAGATAGCTCGATGTTCCGCCGCGCGTGCGCACGCCGCGCAGTTGCTGATCCAAAGAAGCCGTTGACCAGCTGCATCGCAAGCGGCGACAACAGCCGATTCAGATCATGAGAAACGCCGATCTGCAGTTCGGAGCGTTGCGTTGACGCCAGCGACCTTCAACGCGGAGACAAGCGCCTGACTCTGGAGCGTCGGCACCACGGTGTCCGCCGTTCCGTGCAGCAGGAGCGTCGGCGCGTCATCTGTGGTGACATAACCCAGCGGGTCTACCGACTGAGTGCGGTCGACACCCGGCGCGAGCGCGACGACCGCCTGCACGCGGCTCGACTGATCGGCCATGCCGACGTCACCTCAAGCGCCGCGACGTCGCCGGCGGTACCCAGAATGGCGGCAATCGTGGCGCCGGATCATGTCCGAAGACGCCAACCTTCGACCCGTCGATATTGAACCGTGCCGCGTTGGCGCGTAGCCAGCGGACGGCGGCCTTGGCATCCGCCACCTGCTCGGTGATCGGAGTGCCCGCCGCGCTGCGGTACTCGATGCTCGCGACGGCATATCCCGGAGTGGCGAGAGCTGCGGCCGGCGTCGTCGCCTTGCTCGCATGGGCGCCGTTGATGCCATGGATCCAGACGACGAGCGGCGTCGGCGCGCTCACCGGGTCCGGTCGGGTCGAGATCGAGGGTGAGCGCCCGCCCTGCCACGCGGCTGTACCTCGAGGTCACGCTCGATCTTGAGCCTCGGGCCCGCCTGCGGCCGCCCCTCGCTCGGAGCACCCTGCTGACCACGGGCGGCGAGCGGAATCGTGCCCGCAGCGAGGGTGCCAACTACTGCAACTGAAAGTAAAAGCTTCATGGTGTGATCCTCAGAACTCAAATTTGAGCGCGAACTGCATGATGCGCGGGTCGAGGGTCGTTGTGATGCGGCCGAAGTTCGCGCTGTTGAGCGACACGTTCGGCGCGCCGTAGTTCACGTGGTTGATGA
The DNA here is from genome assembly GCA_963762925.1 of uncultured Acidobacteriota bacterium. Lineage (GTDB taxonomy): Bacteria > Acidobacteriota > Vicinamibacteria > Vicinamibacterales > UBA2999 > DASPWV01. Next base: position 19,632 of record CAVXMP010000001.1, read on the forward strand.
CGTTGAAGATCTCCCATCGCAGTTGAAGTCCGCGGCTGCCGGCCATCCTGAAGCGGCGAGTGACGGCCAGGTCGTTCGTAAATGCCGATGGGTTTTGGATCGTTCGTGGCCGCGCCGTGCTATAGGTGCCCGGCGCCGGGGTCGCGAACGCGTCACGACTGAGGTAGACCACACCCACCGGCGAGCCGTCGGGCCGACGCTCCACGCGGGAGTCGGCGTATGGGTTGTCGAGGACTTGCACCGCCCGCTGATCCGGCTGCCCAGTCAACGCCGTGTCCACGCCGGTCACCGGCGTCGACCAGCCGCCACTCAGCCAGCGAACCAGCGAGAGAATTGCCAGTTGCTGATGATGCTCCCCAAGACACCCCAGCGATCGATCTGTGGCGTTGTAATCACTCCTGACAGATTCACGACATGGCGTCGATCGGATACGCACGGCCCGCGGTCGTACTCGGGATGGTCAGGGTCGACGGCGGTCGTCCCTGAGCTGAACTGAGTATCGGTCTGGTCCGCTTCGCACTTGGCGAACGTCCAGTTCGACAGCAGGCTGAAATTCGCGCCGCGCCGCGCCTGCGCCGACACAAGGAGGCCGTTGTAGTCGGCGGTGCCCGTGTCCGTGAGGGTCGCCAAGGCGCCAATGAGTCGGCCTTCGACAGGGTCTGCCAGAAACAGCTCTCGGCGCTCATTGACGTTGCCGGTCGTCGACTGGCCCGGGATGAACACGCCGGGTTCAGCGCCTGTCCACCCCAAAGGTGCGCGGTATGGCTCCCCAGGTAGCTGGCGGCAAACAGCCAGGGGCCTGCCTGCCGCTGCAGGCTCACGTTCCACTGATGCCGAGTTCAGCGGTCGGGTCGGTCTCGAGCGGATACGTCGCGTAGCCACTGAACTGGTTGAAGGTTGATTGGGAGTTGAGATCGAGAACCCGGGGATACGGATTGCCACCCGGGTAATTGAGGTAAGGGTTGTCGAAACCGCCAGCCGGATCCGGGATGTTCACGCCCTGGCCGAATCCCTGGTAGCCGATGTTGTAGAAGAGATGAGACGTGTCGTAGAACATGCCCCACGAGGCGCGCACACTCGTCGACTCTGCCGGCGCCCAGATCGCTCCGACACGCGGCGCGAACTGGTTCCACTTTCGCGACGTCACCGCGCGCCTGGGGTATCCATCGTCGCCAGGGAATGTCAGACCGGCCGGTGCGTTCGGAAAGACGCGGCTCTTCGTTCCCGCGTTGTAGCGCTCCATGTCGAAGAGGTAGACGCGGTCGTCCCGATTACTCATCGGCAGGAACGGCTCCCATCGCAGTCCGTAATTCAAGGTGAACGCTGGTCCGACACGCCATGCGTCCTGCGCATAGACCGCGACGTAGTTCAACAGCTGGTTGGTTCGTGATGGCGGATTCTGAGAAAAGCCACTGTTGCGTCCGACCATGAAATCAGCAAGCGGCAAACCAAGGATCGTGCCGTTGAAGGTGTTCTCCCCGTTCATGAAGCGGTAGAACTCCGTGATATCGGAGGTGTTGATCCAGTTCACCCCGAACGAGAGTTCGTGCGATCGGGTGACAATGTCGAAATCGTTTGCGACCTGCACGCTCGTCGAATCGAAGAATCCCGGATTGGTGCCGCCGGTGCCGATGCTGAACCCGGTGCCGGTCACGCTCACGTTCGTATAGCCCTCGACCGGACTGTAAATATTGACGCCGAGGTCGGCCGGTGAAAAGTCCGGTTCGAGCGCCCGGTCGTTGAATGTGCGGCTTATGCTCACGTGCAGCGCATTCAGCCGGTTGTTGGACAGGATCCAGTTGTGCCCGAGCACGGCGGAATGCACGACGTTGTTCTGACCAATGCGGCTGAGGGTCAGCGCGTTCGAGCCATCGAAGAATGCCGGGTTGTCATAGCCGGCATCAAGGTCTCGCCCGAACACTGCGTGGCCATCGTTGAGCTTGAAGTCCACCTTCGTCAGCACCTGGTGTTCGGTGTTGTCGTTCGGGATTCCAAACTGGTAGAGACCGCAGGGATCATCGGTCACGGGTACAGAGTTCAGCAGCTTCAACGCAGCGGGGCTGAACGCCGCTGGATCGACCCGGTTTCCGACAAAAGGCGCGCCGCAGGGCCACCTGTCGGCCGTTGTTGCACGCGGGTGAGGCAAACGCCGTGAAGTCGCCGGCCCGCATGGCCGCCGACGGGACAAAGCGTTGCGCCGTCGACGGCTCCGTTTTCTCGACCTTGCCCTGATAGGCGGCGAAGAAGAACAGCCGGTTCTGGATCATCGGCCCTCCGACAGTCCCTCCGAACTGCTGACGCCGAAGGCTGTCCTTTTCAAGCGCGAAGTAGCTCTTCTCGTTGAAGCGGAAGTGACGCATGAAATCGAACGCGGCGCCGTGGGAACGCGTTGGTGCCCGATCTCGTGACGACGTTGACTGCGGCGGCAGCGTGGTGACCGTAGCGCGCCGGCAGCGAACTCGTCTCGACCTTGATTCCTGGAGTGCGTCGGGAAACGGCGTCGGAAGGTTGAGGTTGTTGAACGGGTCGTTGTGCGACCCGGCGTCAGTTGATGCGTCGGACTGTTCATCCGGTCCTGCGCGCGCGTCGCCACCTGGATTGAAATCGTGGCGGTCGGTGTAGTTCTTGTTGGTCTGGAGGTCGGCGGTCGGCGCCGGCGTCGCCAGGCCGGAGAGGAGGACGACTCGGTCGCCTGTCGGCCGTTCAACGGGAATGGGTGACGCGCTGTGAATCGATGACCTGTCCGACGCCCGTGCTTCGCGATTCCACCAAGAGACCGCCGGCGGTCACAAGAATCTGCTCACTCACTTCGCCGAGTGCCAAGGTGACATCAATCGAGGGATTCGAGCCGACCTGCAGGATAATCCCTTCCCGCACATACGTACTGAAGCCGGGCAGCGTCACTCTGAGTTCGTAAGGACCGACCGGCAGACCAGGAATCGAGTAGGCCCCGTCCTCGGCGGTCACCGCCGTGCGGCTCTGGCCTGTGTCGGTCTTCGTCATCACGACGGTTGCACCCGGCAGCACGCCGCCGCTGCTATCTCGCACAAAACCAGATACCTGCGACCCTCCTACCGACTGTGCGCGCGCGTGCGTTGCAATGATGAACGTGAGGGCAAGACCCGCCAACACAGCTCGGACGATCGCAAAACCCTCCATACACTCTCCTACGCGGACAGCCGCACTGACAGGCCACGGCCACGTGTCTGTGGCTGTGCGTTTTACCGTTCTGTCGACACAGCCAGAGCGTGCAAGCTAGCATCGAGTGGCGGCATCACCTAGGGTGTTACGGTGCCGCTACGGTTACTTGTGCGTGATACGCGAGCGGCCTCGGGTGCGCCGCGCAATGTGCGGTCGTCGTTGCAGGCACCCTGCACGCGTTACTTGGTGGGGCGTGCCGATCACAATGCGGCGTCAGCGGTCAATCGAAGCCAAGAGGCGGGTGGGGCTGGTACGGCGCCTCTAGTTCCGCAACTTCCTCGGGCGCGAGCCGGAGCGAGAGCCCCTCGACGAGCTGATCGATCTGCTCGCGTTTGGTCACGCTCACGATCGGCGCCGCGACGCCCGGTCGCTGCAGGATCCACGCGAGCGCCACCTGGATCGGACGTGACGCCCTTGCGGCGCGCAACCTCGACGACAGCGTCCGCGACGTCGTAATCCGGATCCGTGTAGTACAGACCGTGTCCGTAGGCGTCGTTCTGTTCGCGCAACGTCGCATTCCGTTGCCCGCGCTGCCGGTTGCCGGCGAGAAACCCACGCGCCAGCGGGCTCCACGGGATCAAGCCAAGACCTTCGGCCACGCAGAACGGGTTCATCTCGCGCTCCTCTTCACGGTAGACGAGGTTGTAGTGGTTCTGCATCGAGATGAACTCGCTCCACCCGCGCATGCGCTGCGTGTAAATGTGCTTGGCGAGCTGCCAGGCGAACATCGTCGAGGCGCCGAGGTAGCGCACCTTCCCCGCTTTGACAACATCGTGCAGCGCTTCGAGTGTTTCCTCGATCGGTGTGTCCGGGTCGTGGCGATGAATCTGATAGAGGTCGATGAAGTCGGTCCCGAGCCGCCGCAAGGAATCGTTCACCGCCTCCATGATGTGCTTGCGCGACAACCCGCCGGCGTTGGGGTGGGCCTTGATTGGATAGAACACTTTGGTGGCGATGACGACATCATCACGGCTCGCGAAATCACGCAGCGCGCCGCCCACCACTTCTTCGCTCACGCCCTTTGAATACATGTCAGCGGTGTCGAAGAATGTGATGCCGGCTTCGAGCGCGTGCTTGATGATGTCGCGGCTCTCCGGCTCGTCGAGCACCCATGGCCGCCATTTGGAGGAGCCATACGACATCGTTCCGAGCGCGAGCCGCGACACGCGCAGACCGGACTTCCCCAGCTTGACGTATTCCATCAATCTTCCCCTCTACGACGACCGCACGATTGTAACGGTAGCGGCACCGTAACACTGGCGCCGCTTCTACGACTTGGTGTACGGTCCGAGAGCCCATTGACGCACATCCGCTGGTTCCCCGTGCTCACACTCGTCGCCATCGCGACGATGATCAACTATCTGGATCGGACGGTGCTCGGCATCGCCGCGCCGTACTTGACCAAAGAGCTCGGTCTGACCGCGGCGATGATGGGCGTCGTGTTTTCTGCATTCTCGTGGAGCTACGCGCTGCTCCAGATCCCCGGTGGAATTTTCCTCGACCGATACGGCACGCGGATCACGTATGCGCTTTCGCTTTTCATGTGGTCGCTGTCCACGGCGCTGATGGGCGTCGTCTACAATCTGCCCTCGCTCGTGCTGACGCGAATCGGCGTAGGAGTGTTCGAGGCGCCGTGCTTCCCATGCAATAGCCGGATTCTCGCCACGTGGTTTCCGCAACAGGAACGGGCACGGGCGAACTCTGTGTATCCGTCGGCCAGTATGCCGGCATCGGATTCCTCAGCGTGCCGTTGTTCTGGGTGACGCAGCAGTTTGGCTGGCGCGGATTGTTCTTCGGGGCCGGCGGGTTAGGGATGGCGCTCGGCTTGGTGTGGTGGTGGGTCTACCGCGATCCGACGCAGAGCCGATCGGCCAACCGCGCCGAGGTCGAGTTCATCGAGGCAGGCGGCGGCGGCGAGTACAAAGGTGAGCGTATCAAGTTCGCATGGAGACACATCGGCGCCTTACTGCGGCATCGTCAGGTCATCGGGGCCTCGCTGGGTCAGTTCGGAGGCAACTCGACGCAAGTCTTCTTCGTGACCTGGTTCCCCACCTATCTGGTAACGGCGCGCGGTATGAGCTTCATCACCGCCGGCATGATGGCGATGCTGCCGTACATCGGCGCCTCGCTGGGCGTGCTCGTGGCGGGTCAGGTGTCGGACTGGCTCCTGGCGCGAACCGGATCGGCCAACCTCGCGCGCAAGGTGCCGATCGTCAGCGGGATGTTTCTCGCGTCGACGATTGTCGCCGCCAACTACGTTCCGGCCGGTCAAAATTCGCTCGTCATCGCCATTCTGTCGCTGGCATTCTTCGGACAGGGGATGACCAATCTCGGATGGACGGTCATCTCGGACGTCGCCCCAAAGAAGCTCATTGGGCTGACCGCGGGTATCTTCAACTTCAGCGCCAACCTGGCGGGCATCGTGACGCCGATCGTGATCGGCATCACCTACCAGCGAACCGGCTCGTTCGTCGGGCCGCTGGTGTATATCGCCGTGGTCGCGTTAGTCGGCGCATTCTCGTACAGCGTGATTCTCGGCGACATCCATCGCCTGGAGGTCGACACGACGACGTCATCCAGCGGATGAGACGCCTTTCGATTGCTTGATCATTCTTGGCTCCGCGAGCAGGAAAAACGGAATCGCACATGCGGCAAGCGCGGCGGCCGTGCCCCATGCGGCCTGATATCCGAAGCGCTCGATGATGGACCCGAGTGCGATCGACCCGGTGCCGAGCCCGGTGTCGAAGGCGCCGATGATGCTGCCGAACATCGCACCGCGGCGGCTCTCGTCGACATGGCGCATGACATGTGCGAGGAACACCGGGTAGGCCGATCCGAAGCCCAGCCCGAAAATCACCGCCGAGGCGATGAGATGCGGGCGTGTGCCGCCCAGCGCGAGCAGCGCGAAGCCGGTCACGACCAGCGCCAGGCAGGGCACGAACACGCGGCGGTAGCCGACACGATCGGCGAACCGTCCGGAAAACGGCCGCGTCACCAAGATCGTGAGCGAGAAGAGCGTGAAATACAGTGCGCGCGGCGTGACCCCGTTGGCATCGGTGTACAACGCCACGAAGCTCGTAATGCCGCCGTAGCCGAAGGCGTACAAAAACAGCGTGAATGACAGGACGAGGATGCGCCATTCAAATGAGATGGTGCGATGCGGACGCGGAGCCACAGCGTCCTCCGGCAGCAACCACGCGATCGTGGCCATGACGAGATTGAGTCCCGCCGATTCGAGACACATCGCAGTCCACCCCCCATGTCCGTACACCCACAGCCCAATCATGGGCGCCACTGAGGTGGCGAGCACGGTGGCAAGGCCCCAGTAGCCAATCCCCTCAGCGCGGCGTGCGGCCGGGATGATCGCCGTCGCATAAGTGCCCGACGCGGTGAGGAGCCCCGACCAGAAGCAGCCGTGCACGACGACGAGCGCGAGCATCATCCAGACGCGCGGCAGCACGGCATAGGCGAGTGAGAAACCGGTGATCGCGAGGCTCGACACGATCAACAGGCGCCGCGGGCCCAACCGATCGACCAGCGATCCGGTCAGCGGAGCCGAGAACGCCGACGCGTAGGTCAACAATCCGAGGAAGAGCCCGGCGATGGCCGGTGTCCCGCCGAGATCGAGGATGCGATACGGCGCGGTCGGCAGGAGCTGAAAGGCGGAGAGGAAGACCGTAAAACTGAAGCCGCACATCAAGAAGAAGCGCGGCGAAAACAAACGATCAGACATGGGAGCTGTGATCAACTCTACCGTCTGCGGTCGGCGGTCGGCGGTCGATTCGAAATTCGAAAACCCAAAGGCTTTCGCATTGTCGTTCTGCCGCCCGATCCCTGATCCTGACCCCTGATCCCCTGCCTGACACCTGACACCTGAAACCTGACCCCTGAACCTGAAACCTGATCCCTGACCGCTGACCGCTGACCGCTGACCGCTACAGCGTCAAGAGGATTTTCCCAATATGCGTGCTGCTCTCCATCAAACGGTGCGCGTCGGCGACTCGCTCCAACGGGAAGCGCGCATGGATGATTGGCTTGACGCGGCCGTGTTCAATCAGCGGCCACACCTTCTCGACAAGCGCTCGTGCGATCGCGCCTTTTTCTTCCGGCGATCGCGGCCGTAGCGTGGATCCGGTGATGGTCAGCCGTCGCCGCATCACCTGCATCAAATCGAGCTCGACGATTGACGACTTGAGAAACGCGATTTGGACGAGCCGCCCTTCGGTCGCCAGCAGCTCGAGATTGCGTGACACGTAATCGCCACCCACCATGTCAAGGATGATGTCGACGCCTTTCCCCCCAGTCGCGTCCTTGAACGCCGCCACCCAATCCGTCGTCCGATAGTTGACGGCGACATCGGCGCCAAGCGCCAGGCAGGCGTCGCCTTTGCCCTCGTTGCCAACGGTGGTGAACACGCGTGCGCCAAAGGCCTTCGCGAGCTGAATCGCCGTCGTGCCGATGCCGCTCGAGCCTCCGTGAATGAGAATCGTGTCTTGCGCCTGCAGCCGTCCGCGCTCGAACACGTTGGTCCACACGGTGAAGAACGTCTCCGGGATGGCCGCGGCGTCGATGAGGGCCACCGTCGCCGGCGGCTGCAGACACTGCGACTGCGGCGCCACGCAGTAGTCGGCGTAGCCGCCACCAGCGACGAGCGCGCACACGGCGTCGCCTTCCTTCCACTGCACGACATCCGCGCCGCGCGCCGCGATGTGTCCCGACACTTCGAGGCCGAGCGTATCGGGGGCACCAGGTGGAGGCGGGTACTTGCCAAGCCGCTGAAGGATGTCCGGCCGATTGACGCCGGCGGCCACGACCTTGATCGGTACCTCGCCCGGCCCAGGCGAAGGTATCGGCCGTTCGCCGATGCGCAATACATCGGGCGGACCCGGGTGACTTACTTCCACGACACGCATTCCGTCTTCGCGTCCTTCGAAATCCTTCGTGTCTTCGTGTCTTCGTGTTACTTGAGTGTGCTCGGCAGCCGCGGCGACGAGAGCAGCGCGGCAAACTCGCGCCACTTCCGCGTCGGCGCCGCGTCTTTGCGGGTCCGCTGTTCGACAAACACGCGCACCAGATCTTTGCCGAGGTTGTAATTGATGACGTAGCTGCGGTACTGATCGAAGAACTTCACACGCTGCTCGGCACGCGCGCGCGGCATCAGCGCATACCGTTCCAGCCAATCGACCGCCGCTTTCGCATCGATCTCGCCGTCCAGGTAGCGGCGCGCGGCTTCGTTGCCGGCGTAGGAGAGCTGATCGACAAGAGCCATCGTGTCGTAGTCATCCTTCGCCCGACCGGCGTCGAGCCGCGCGAGCGGAAAGAGGACATCGCGCTCGAAGCCGAGCCGCTCCGCGGCCGGGAACGCCACTTCGATACCGTAGTTGGCTGTCCCTTCGGCAATGAGCGACTGGGGCGAGAAGAGCGGGTAAACGGTGAACTCCATCCACTCGCGGTCGCGCACGAGGTGTTTTTCGAGCAGCGCGTTATAGACGTGATGACCGGGATACCCCTCATGACACGCGAGATCGATGGCCCGATCGATGTAGATCGGCAAATCGGTGTTCACCTGAATCAGGCTTTTGTAGTTGCCCTGGTACCAGTTGTAACCACTCCACGATTTGCCGGTCACGTATTCCACGGTAAAGCTCTCGCCCGCGGGCAACTCGATCGCCCCAGTCGTCCGGTCGCGGCACGCGCGAATGGCACTGCGAAACACCTGCGTCCAATCGGTCGCGTGGAATGACGAACGCCTCCTTGAACTTCTCGTAGCGCTGGATCAGCGGACCGCCGCCAGGCACTGTCGCTTCGAGCTTGACCACGATCGCATCGAACTCGAGCTCGGTGTGGCGCGGCGCCACAGCGTCGTAGAGCGCACGAGACTCCTCGTCGAAGGTGAGCCGCTTGCCCTGCAGCATCGAGACACGGGCGCGCAGCGCCGCGAGTTGCCGCTCGAGATATTGCAGTCGAAGCCGCCACAGTTCGGCATCCGCCTTCACCAGCGGGAGCGCGGGCGCTTTCGCCACGTCCGCCATGAGCGCCTCCGCGCGTTTGTCGATCTCGCCGAGCGCCGGGTGCTCGCTCTGCACCTGCGCCCGCCACTCGGGCGGTCCGTAGTAGGCGTCGACATAATCGGCGTCGTGTAAACCGACGGCCAGCACGAGTTTGACATAACGTTCCGACACGCCCTTGAGCGGATCAGCCGTCGGCATGAGTTGTCCCGTCATCGTCATCGCCGCGAGCGCCACTGCCAGTATTCGCATGACTTCATCGATCCTTCGCGTCCTTCGTAATCCCTTCGTCTTCGTGATCCTTCGTACCCCTTCGTGGTCCCCTTCGCGCCCTTCGTGTATCGTTCCTTGATCGTCGGGATCAGGTAGTCCGTGAACGCCGTATCGAAGTCGTAGCCCGGCGAGAAGCCCCAGTCGCGCCGCGCCGGCGGAGTCGTCCACGTCGGCGGGCCAGCAGTCGACGATGCCCTGCCGCTTGAGGTCGACGTCGAAGCTGATCTCCGCCTCCGGGAAACGCGCTGCAGCGACCTCGGCGCGGATCTCTTCGGCCGACGGGTTGAACGCGCCGACGTTGTACGCCGTGCGGGTCAGGCGCTGCGCGGCGCGGCGGCAAGCGTCAGCAGCGCATCGACGCCGTCGGGCATGGCCATGAACGGGATGCGCGTGTCGGGCCGCACGAAGCAGGCGTACGGCTCGCCCCGGGCCGCGGCGTGCAGCATCTCCGGCGCGTAGTCGGAGGTGCCGCCCGGATGGCACCGTCACCGCCGAGATCAGCCCGGGAAACGCAGCGCGCGGAAATCGACGCGACCCGCCTGCGTCGTCGGCGGCCAGCTGCTTGTAATGCCGCGCGTAATAGCGCCCGAGCTGCTCGCAGTACAGCTTGTTGCAGCCGTACATCGTCGTCGGATGTGTGAACTCGTCCTCCGTGACCCGGCCGGCACGATGCTTGGCGTCGAGGTCGGGCAGGCCGTAGGCGGCGATCGACGACGGGTAGAGGAACGACGACGGGCCGGCCGTGCGACTCGCGCTTCGCTGCTGCGCGAACTCGAGCAGGTTGAGCATGCCTTCGACGTTGACCTGGTGGGCGGTCACCGGCGTGAACTCGGAGCGCGTGGACAGCAGGGCCGCGAGGTGGAACACCAGGTCGATCTCGAACTCGGCGAGGATGCGGTCGAGCAGCGGCGCGTCGAGGATCGAGCCGGTGAACTCGCGCCGGACCAAGCGCGCCTGTGCCGGCTCGAGCGGATTGAGGTCCAGTGTGACGACCGAGCTCGTGCCGCTTTCGGCGAGTCGACTGATCAGCCCGTGACCGATCTCGCCGCCGGCGCCGGTGATGAGTACCACCAACTTCCGCATTAGGCCTCCTGCGAAGAATGATTCGGCACCGTCGACTCGAGGCTCTTGGCCGCCGGCAAATGCACGCTGAAGGTGGCGCCGCAATTGCGCTCGCTCTGCACCGTCACGGCGCCGCCCATCTGGCGGACGTTGCCGTAAACCATCGCGAGGCCAAGTCCCGTGCCGCGGCCCGGTTCCTTCGTCGTGAAGAACGGCTCGAAGATGCGCGCTTGCGTCGCCAGGTCCATCCCCATACCGTCATCACTGACCTGAGAGTAAGACATACGGTCCGGCGGCGAAACCGTCCTCTCGGATGGGGGAGCGACCCGTAGTGAAACGTGACGTTGTGCGGTCCGCACACAGATGCGACGCCCCCGTCGGGCAACGCATCACGCGCATTGAGAACAAGGTTCAGCAGCACCTGTTCCATTTGCGGCGGGATCGGCGATCACCGTACAGACCGACGTGGTCTGGACGAATCTCGAGCTGCACCTGGGCACCGATGACGCGCCGCTGCCATGCGCGCCACATTCTTCCACAAGCTCGTTGAGGTCGATGGTGGACGGCCCGCATCTCCTGTTTCCGGCTGAACGCGAGCAGCTGTCGGGTAAGCGAGGCAGCGCGATCCGCCGCCTGCACGACTTCGTCGACTTCGGCCGCCAGCGCGGGATCGCCCTTGAGCCGGTTGTAGAGCGGCTCCGCATTTCCGCGGATGGCGGTGAGCAGATTGTTGAAGTCGTGCGCGATCCCGCCGGCGAGCCGCCCGATCGCTTCCATTTTTTGCGCGTGCCGTAGTTGTTCCTCGAGTCGCAACCGATCGGTGACGTCCATGACCGTGGCGATCATCGCGGCTTGTCCCTCGTATTCGGCAAGCGAGCAGTTGATCTCTCCAGGAACGATGGTGCCATTCTTGTGATTGGCGCGGGCGACGAAATGCACGCTGGGTACGCCGCGGCTGAGGCGGTCGAATTGCTGCCGCATGTGGTCGCGGTCCCCGGGCGCCACCACCTCCAAAATCGAAGCCATGTCGAGCAGCTCCTGGGCGGTGTAGCCGAGCAGCTCGGCACCCTTTGGGTTCACGTAGACGAGTTTTTCGCCCTGCATGATGTACACGCCGAATAGCGAGTGCTCGACAAGCGAGCGGTATTTTGCTTCTGCGCTGCGCAGCGCGTCGACCACCAGCCGCCGCTGGGTGATATCACGCGCGACCGCGCGCATGCCGCAAAATTTCCCTTGGGGATCGGCCACCATCCACGCGTTCTGGCCGACCCAGATCTCATCGCCGTTTTTCGCAACCGCGGGAAACTCGATGTACACGATGATGGCTCGCCGGCGTCGACCTGCGCGCGGTAGTGCTCGAACACACGTTGCCGATGATCCTCGCGGACAAATTCGGTATAGCGGCGTCCGAGAACTTCCGCCTCGTCATACCCAAACGTGCGAATCGCCGCGGGGTTGACGAAACGAAAGTAACCCTCGGCGTCCGCTTCGAACACCACGTCGGTTGCCTCGTCGAAGAGTTGACGATAGCGAGTCTCGCTCGCGTGCAGGGCGGCTTCGACTTCGCGTGCGGGGGTCACGTCGCGAAAGCACACGAGAATGGCACCGACCCGCGGCTCAGCGAGGAGGTTGCGCCCGATGCCGTGCGTCCAGCGCAGTGATCCGTCACTGTGGCGGCAGCGAAAACCCCCACTGAAGACTGCGCCTGGCGTGGCACGCGTCTGCGCGATGAGCGCGCGGTAGGCTTCATGATCGTCGGCGTGGACGAGGTCGCGCGGCTGGGTCCCGACGAGCGACTCGGGAGCGACACCCAGCACCTCACGTGTCGACGGACTCGCCCAGAGAATGAACTCGTCGCCGCTGAGGAGCATGACAAGATCCGTCGTGAACTCCGCGAGCGCCGCGAAGCACGCCGCCCCAGGCCTCTGCATCGATTGTTATTCTAGTCGCCGTGACCGATAGTCTGCGCGTTCACGGGCGGAGCGTGGAGATCCGCTGGTGGAAGGGCGCGGGCGCCCGCACGCCGCTCGTCCTGCTGCACGAAGGCCTTGGATCGGTCGGGACGTGGCGTAACTTTCCGCAAGCGCTCGCCGCACGGACAGGCAGGGCGGTCTTCGCCTACAGCCGGCTCGGCCATGGAACGTCGGATCTGCCGGCGGCGCCGCACACCTGTCGCTTCATGCACGAAGAAGCACAGGAGTGGCTGCCCGCAATCCTTGATGTCGCCGCGATCGAACGCGCGGTGCTCCTCGGCCACAGTGACGGCGGGTCCATCGCGTTGCTGTTTGCCGCCGCGTTTCCCGACCGTGCAGAGGCGCTGGTGCTCGAGGCCCCGCACGTGTTTGTCGAAGACGTCTCGATTCGCAGTATCGAACGGATGAAAACGGCGTACACCTCAGGCGACCTGCGCGAACGGCTGAAGAAGTATCACCACGATGTCGATGCCGCGTTTCATGGCTGGAACGACGTGTGGCTGGCGCCTGAATTTCGCAACTGGACGATCGAACAGGACTTGCCCGCGGTCGGCTGCGCTGCTTTGATCATCCAGGGCGACGAGGACGAGTACGGCACGCTCCGGCAGGTGGACGCGATCACGGCGCAACTCGGCGGGCCCGTCGAAACGTTGATCCTTCCCGGATGCGGCCACACGCCGCATCGAGAACACTCCGGCGACGTCATCGCTGCTATTGCGAGCTTTCTAACGCGCGCGCCACAACGCCGTTCCACGGCGGAATAACGATTGACACACGGCTGTAGGCCTGCGCCTGGCAGGCGAGACGAATCGGCGGGTGCGTTTCATCGGTGATGATGTAGCCGCACTCCGCCAGTTTCGCGCGCTCCTTGTTGTCCACGGGAGAAAGCCGGTCGGCGCCGGCCAGGACGCCGACCCAGCAGGTGCCGCACGCACACGACTGGCACTGCACCGGAATGGGACCTTGCGAGCAGCGGGAATCGCGCGCGCGGTAGTTGCGTTGGTCGTGTGCCGCCGCCGTTGTGATCTGCTGCGAGTTGATGAGCGGGAATTGGGCGGCAGGATAGCGCTCGTCGAAGATCACCGTCCACTGTTTACGGTCGCCGCGAAGAAAGCCGAACACTCCCTGCGAATCCTGTTTCTCACGATTGGCGATGACCTCGTCGGCCGTGCGCCCGTCCCATGCGCCCGGGCCGACCGTTTCACCCGGCGAGGCGGCGAGCTTCTCGGGCCCGACCTGCTGCAGCGTGCGAAGACCAACGGCGGCGATCCCGACGAGGAGCGCGGCGTCAACGCGCGTGTCGCCAGCAATGCGGCGGGTGATCTCCTGAATTTGCGCGGCGAGGTCCAGGCTGCCCGGCGACGCGCCGTCCTGAGCGTAGGCCAGAACGGCACGCTTGACCGTAGGCCAATACTGATGGCCGTACAGAAACGCGTGCGAGTAATCGATCTGATCGGCAAGGCGCCATCGGCCGGCCAGCGCCATCGTGCGGGCAAGCGTCGCCGCGTCGACGCGCGCCATCGCGTGCTCGAGCGCCAGCGGATAAAAGTGGAACCAGATGCGCGTCGCCGTACGGTCAACCGGGTGCATCGAACTCTGTAACCGGTCAACCACGCGCAGCCAGCTCTCATCGTCGTGCTGTGCAAGAAATGCGAGAAAGAGCTCCACGCGCAATCACCACACCGACGCCTTGAGTTGCGCGATCGCAATCTCCATCTTGCCAAGATCGTCGAGCACGCGCTCGGCCTCGGCAATGGTTTTCTTCAGCTCATCGGCATCGGGAATGCTGCC
>CAVXMP010000002.1:0-37321 GCA_963762925.1 uncultured Acidobacteriota bacterium
GTGGTCCGGTCGCCTGTGAAGCAACGCGAGGCTCTTGCCCACAACCGGGTCTCGTGCACCCGCGCAACACCTCGTCGTAGGCAGGCCTGCGAGTCATCGCTTTAGCGTATCCACCAACAGCGCTTCCGACAGCGACGTTGGAGGCCGTGGCATGACCGTGGCTACCAATGCGATCGGGGCAACGCGCGATTGCCAACCGGCGGTTGCTAGCGTATCGGGCGTGAATCGAACTCGTCGAACGTTCGAATCACAGCGTGGCCTTGTGCAGGCGGTAGCGCTGCGTTTCCTGGTCGGAGCGAGAGCCTCGTCTGTAGTCCGGCGTCACGAGCCGCATCGAGCTCAGCGACGATATCGGAGACGAACACGATCCCCTCTGGCGCATGTTCATGGCCGCCGCGATGCGGCGATAGCTCTCACTGTCTGTTTTCTTTCCTGTGGTCGTATCGAAGTGCCACCGAAGAAACGGGGTGAGATCCCCGGCCGACGAGTGGCGAAAGAGCAGCTGCTGCGCAAGCACGCTTCCCGATGAGAAGATGCCGACGGGCGCGCCTTGCGCATGCCATCGCGAAAGCGCCGGCGGCACATCGGCAAACACCTCGCCGACCAACTCGCCGCGCTGGTACCCCTCTTCCCAGATTTTTCCCTGCAGGGTTTTCAGGGGCGTCGACTTCCGGTCCCGATCCATCAGCCACTCGGCGTAGCTGGCGGCCGAGTCGCGTCGCGCCTCCGGAGAAGCGTCGACCCACGCTGGAACAGACTCACGTGCGCGCTGATCAGCCGCGTGCTCCTCTCGCAGTTGATCAAAAAGAGAGGCGTGGGTAGACGAAGTCGCGTGCTCCTCGAGATGCCGCCGCAGATGCTTCCTCGCATACGGAAACAGTACGTCGACGACGAACGCGAGCGGCGTCGTGGTGCCTTCGATATCGAGAAGAATCGCCTCGATGCGCGCGGACGCGTCGGCAGCGTTCACATGTGCGCCGAGGGCGTCACGTACGACGGACCGAAGCAAACCGGCTGGAACTGCTGATCGATGCCGGTATCCGTGTAGTGTGGCGTCCATCCGGAGACGTCCTGGAAGAGACGGATGGCCCGGATGCGGCGATCGGCGCAGAGATCGAACCAGTGGTGCGTGCCACGAGGCACCCGAATGAGGTCGCCCGCCTCCACCTCGATGGCGAACACGGCCCGATTCGGCGGATGGATGTGGAAGAGCCCACGACCTTCGATGATGAACCGCACCTCGTCCTCGTCGTGCCAATGCTCGCGGCTGAACTTTGCGAGCATCGCGTCGAGATTCGGCGTGTTCGGCCGGACATCGATCACATCGGCGGTGCGATAGCCACCGCGAGCCTTCAGCGTTTCGAGCTCTCGGCCGTACGCGCCCAGGATCGCCTCTGACGTTGCGTCGGCGCCGACGGGATGTTCGGGCGTCCACTTCTCGTAATCGATCCCGTGAGTGGCGAGGAAGCTCCGAACGTCCTCGAACTCGGTGAGGGTTGTCTTCTCCGCTGGGAGTCTGATCAGGGCCATGTGGTACCTCCTCGCTCGCTCCGCGCGACGGCTTCGAGCAGGAACTCGACGATCTCGACGTGGCGTGCGGCTTGCGAGAGCGTCTCGCCCCAAGTGTACATTCCATGGCGGCGAAGAAGGAATGCATGTGAGCCTGGATGCTCGATGAGCGCCGCGCGCACCTTACCGGCAAGCCGCTCCATGTCCTGGTCGTTTTCGAGGATCGGAATCCACTCGCGGTGCTCGTGCGTCGCGACGCCCTGAAGACCCTTCAGCATCTCGTAGCCTTCGACGCCGAGACCTCGGTCTGCCATGTGACGGTCGGAGAGTAGAGTGCTCCACATCGAATGTGTGTGCAACACGGCGCCTGCGCCGCGAGCGCGCACGATCTCGACGTGGAGCAGGGCTTCCGCCGAAGGCCGCCCCGTCCCTGGTGTGGTCAACTGCCCAGCTTGGTCGATTTCGACGATGCCGTGGGCGGTGAGCTCGCCCTTTGAAATGCCGCTGGACGTAATCACGAGGCGAAGCGGCTCGCGGCTCACAACAACGCTGAAGTTCCCGCTGGTCCCGAGCACCCAGCCGCGAGCGTCGAAGCGGTGGCCGATCTCAGCCAGGCGAACGGAGATCTCGCTGTGCTCTGACGGCATGCTGCATCGATCTTGCCCGAAGACGCTCACGCGTGCTAGCCGCTTGCGTCCTTCTCTGGCCGCGCGTATAAGAACCAGACCACCTGAGACTCGTCTGTTCGTTCGGCTTCGATCTGACACGTTGGAGGTTCCAATGTCGAGACGTCTCGCAAGCATCGTCGGTGTTGTCCTGGCAGTCGCCCTGCCGGCGTGGGGTCAGACGCAGATTACGACGGGCGTCATACAAGGCACCGTCTCGGATCAGACCGGCGCTCTGCTCCCAGGTGCGCTCGTCGAGGTCAGGAATGTCGAGACCAATTCGCTGCGCTCGCAGACGACCGGTGGTGATGGTCGCTTCGCGTTTCTCCAGCTTCGCCCGGGCACGTACACCGTCACGGTCGGCCTGCAGGGCTTTGCCACGCACGTCCAAGAGAACGTCACCATCACCGTCGGACAGGCGGCGACGCTGAGTCCCGTGCTAAGGGTCTCAGGGACCGCCGAGACCGTGACCGTGACCGGCACCGCGCTGATTGACGTCACCCGCACCGAAGTGAGCACCACGCTCAATGAGACCACCATCAGCACGACGCCCATCCTGGGCCGGAAGTTCGAAGACCTGCTCACGCTCACTCCCGGGGTGAGCATCGTGCAGGGCCCCGATGGCGACGAGATCACGTTCAACGGACAGCGCGGCATGTACAACAACGTGAGCCTCGACGGCGGCGACTACAACAATGGCTTCTTCGGCGAGCAGGTTGGCGGACAGCGCGCGGCCATCGACATCACGCTGGAGGCGGTGAAGGAATTCCAGGTCGTGGCCAGCGGCGCCAACGCGGAGTTCGGCCGCACCGCCGGGGGCGTCGTC
This sequence comes from uncultured Acidobacteriota bacterium, assembly GCA_963762925.1. Taxonomy (GTDB): domain Bacteria; phylum Acidobacteriota; class Vicinamibacteria; order Vicinamibacterales; family UBA2999; genus DASPWV01. The sequence continues at coordinate 3,001 of CAVXMP010000002.1, forward strand.
AACGTCATCACCAAGTCGGGAACCAATGACCTGCACGGCAGCGTTTTCCATTTCCAGCGTCTAGAGGGATTGACCGCTGACGCGTCAGACGGCACCCCCCCGACCGATTTCCACCGCGAGCAATTCGGGGGAACGCTGGGGGGGCCGATCAAGCGCGACCGGATGTTCTATTTCTTCGCGCTCGAGCACATCAACGAGAACCTCCAGCGGGCCAACTTGAGCCAGCCACTCGGTACGTGCGGCGTGGATGTGCCGGTCATCAGCAACCCTGCACATGAAACGTTGATCAACGGCAGCACCGAATGCCAGCGCCGCGCGCTGCTCAATTTCTTCCGTACCACCCGCAATCAGGAGGAGGGGAATCCCGTCGACCACACGATCGATAACACGGCCATCCTGGGAAAGGCGGATGTCGTGCTCAACCCGTCGAACAACTTGAGCGCGTCCTACAACTTCGACTACTCCAAGAACGAGAACCAGACCTTTGACGTGGCCACGTACGGGAACTCCGCCAACGGCATCGAGGGTCCTTCGAAAATCAACGTCTTCAACCTCAATTTCTTCACGACGCTTTCTTCGAGCAAGTTCAACGAGTTCCATGTGACCTACGCACGGGAACTGCGGCCGCGCAACGCCGTTGCCTCCAACGTTCCTCCCGACACGGGGATGGGCGACCCCGCGTTCCGTTTCGGCAATCCTTACTTCCTGCACCCGTCCGTCGACGAGTTGCTGTGGCGGACGCAGATCAAGAACAACCTGTCGATGGTCGCGGGACGCCACACCATCAAAGTCGGCGGCGAGTGGCTTCACACGGTCAACGATCAGGTCTTCCGTGGATTCTTTAATGGCCGCTACCTATTCGGGACCGTCAGCGGATTCCTGCGCTACGCTTCGCCGGCGGCGCCGGGAGGGTTTGGTCCCAATGCGGTGGGCTGCTCGAACGGCACCTGGGTCACGGATCCGACGCCCTGCCCAACCGGCACGACACTCACGGGAACGCCGCTGCTTCTCTACCTCCAGGAGACCGGCAGCGGCTTTCCGAATGTCGATCCTCCTGGCTTCTCGCTGCTCGTGAACGAAGATCTCGCGCTGTTCGCGCAGGACCAGTGGCAGGTTCGTCCGAACCTCACACTCAACTACGGACTCCGCTGGGACGCTCAACTGATGGCCGATACAGTGGATCCCGCCACGACGGCGTATGCGGCGTTCCTGAACAACCCGGCGTTTCTCTCAGATGGCACGATGCCGGACCAGCTCGCGGAGTTCCAACCGCGCTTCGGCCTCTCGTGGGACGTCAAATCAAACCGTCAGACGCTGGTTCGCGCGAACGCCGGCCTGTATTACGCGCGCAATAACATGTTGAGCCAGGCGGGGTCCGTGACGGCGAACGGGCTTCAGAATCAGGGCGCGGCCCGCGGGCTCGTCACCGGCCTCGTGCCGGGCGTTGCTCCGATGCCCACGTGGCCGGGTCTGCTGGCAGATCCCACCGCTTCCTCCCGGCCAGTTCCCGCTGTTCACGGCCGTGCGGACCACGGCGTCCGACTACAGCAACGCGAAAATCGGCACCGTGAACATCGCGCTCGAACAGGAACTGGCGCCTGATTGGTCGCTGTATGTCGACTACACCTGGTCGAAGGGGGTTGACCTGAGCCAGTTTCTGAACATCAACAGCGCCGGCCGCGGCGCGCCCTTCAGCCCGCAGCTGGGCGACGTCTTCGTGCACACAAGCGGCGCCCACTCGCTGTACAACGGCGTCACGCTTGCCATCCGCAAGCGCTTCTCGCGTGGATACCAGCTCGAGGCGAACTACGTGATCTCAAAGGATATGGACACCGACTCCAGCGAGCGCGACCCGTTCACCGATCGAAGCTTCGACCTTCCGCTGGACCAGCTGGATCGGCTCTACGCACCGTCCGACCGCGACGGCCGCCACAAGTTCAACCTGTTCGCGTACGGCAACCTGCCCTGGGGGATCACCGGCAACGGCCGCATCCAGGCGCGCTCGGCGCAGCCGATCACGCCTGCGGGCGGCGGTCCCGATCAGCGGAACAGTGTCCGCAAGGACAACGAGTTCTTCACCTTCGACTGGCGAGTGATGCGGCCAATCCGGTTCGGCAGCCGCGTCGAGTTGATTCCGACCTTCGAGATGTTCAACACGTTCAACAACAAGAACAACGTCAACCCGCTGGTGACACCGGCGTTGTTCAACTTCGATGGGTTCCTGCGTCTCGGCGTCGGCGATCCACGTCAGGCGCAACTGTCGGTCAAGCTCGTGTTCTGAGCCCAGCCGGGGCGGCGGCAGTGGCCTTCACCGGATCTAGGCGGTCGATCGAATCACGAATTGTTCACGATTGTTCACGGAGGGCGCGAACTGATTGAAAGTTTGGCTTGCCACCCGTAGCTCGCGTCTGGGTCGTGTGACGGCGCGAGCGAAGGGTGGTGCGCCCGGAGGGACTCGAACCCCCGGCCCTCTGGTTCGAAGCCAGATGCTCTATCCAACTGAGCTACGGGCGCGTGTAGCGATTCTATCGAACTTCGCTATGGCCGCATACGCAACCCTGAGCGTTGAATGTTGACTTGGAGCCGGCGACTGTTATGTGGCGGGCTCTGGCGGCAGACCGTCTTCCCAGTCGTCCGCGACTTCGGCAACCGGTCCGATTCCGGCGGCACAGACAGCCACAATTTCCTCGGTGGTCCGGACCACGAGTGCTGGAGAATCGACCTCGCCGGGTTCCGCGACGCCGGTGACGATCAGATAGGTCGCGGTCGAGGGATCGACCTCGTAATTGTGGCCTGGGTGAAAGGCGGAGAGATCCACCCCGTCGATCTGTGGGGTCCGAGGTTCGAGAATTCGAATGCGCATCAGAACCTCCGACCTTCCCGGGCAGCAACATGCGGAACCGGCTTAGCCGATTTCGCACCTCCGATTCCACCCGACACCTTCATCGCCATGTCTCGGTCCAGTCGAAGCAAGGCATGCGCCAATACTTGAGATGACTCGCTGGAAAATGGCGGCATTTCAGCGAGAGTCGTGGTTCGCTGAGGAAAACCACGGTCATCGCGCTTGCACGCTCTTTTTTCTGACGGGATGGCCGGTCGAATGCCGCAACAGCGGCATCCACCTCGACTATGAGAGTTGGCCATCATGACGCGACGGACTCGACTTTGCTATGAACAAGCCGGAGGTAGTGATGACACTGCGGGATAAGTATGCGCACGCCATTCAGGTGGCAAAGGGTTTCCGTATGGAAGGCTCAGCCGACGAACGCGACGGCAAGCTCCACTTTCATGGCACCGTGAACAGCCAGGAAGAAGCAAACAAGATTTGGGATGCGATCAAGACGGTTCCCGATTGGCGGAACGACCTCATCGGTGACATCAAAGTCTCCCCGAAGGCCGAGAGCGCCGCTGGCGGATCGAGTGGCGCGACCAAGGGTGCGACGACGTACACCGTCAAGGCGGGCGATACGCTGAGCAAGATCGCGAAGGAGCACCTCGGCGATGCCAACGCCTATTCGGCAATTTTTGAAGCGAATCGCGACCAACTGAGCGACCCGGACAAGATCAAACCAGGACAAGTGCTGAAGATCCCGGCTGGCCGCTAAAGGTGATCAATCGCGGCGGGACCGTTGGTCCCGCCGCTGCGGAAAGGACCAAGATTATGCCTACTGCTCCAGAATACCCATCCCGTCGGCCGTACTCGAGCTACAGCGGCCCCGCTTCGGCACACTCTTCTGCGATGCACCCCTCCTCCATGCATCCATCGTCGATGGACTCCCCGCGGCCGTCCTCGATGGAACCCGACTGGCCGGCGTACGACAATAGCGCCTCGTGGTCAGCCCAGAACAACAGCGGGTCGTGGTCGTCACTCGTCGCGGGCCTGTGCGCCGGCGTCTGTGCCGGCGCGGCTCTGGCGCTCATTTTCGCGCCGATGCGCGGCAGCGACATGCGCAATTCGGTCCGCAGCTACACTCAAGACGCGCTCGGTCAGGCGGCGGACCTGATCGACCAGGGGCGTCGCGCATTTCGCACCAACAGCGAGAGAGCCTCTGGCTCCTCCGACGCTTACACGCCATCGCAAGTGCGGGCGTACGCGTCACCGGAACCGCTGACGGCATCGGTTGCCGAGATCGCCGGACTCGATCGCCGTTTCGAAGAGCCACTGGGAGGTTGATGTCATGAGCGATACATGGGCTGCAGTGCTGGCGATTTCGATCGCCGTGCAGACGCTGATTCAGATCGGAGGTACTCGTTGGGCTGCTCCTGGCCGTGCGCAAGATGGTCGCGACGGTTTCGGCGACGCAGGCGCGCGTTGAAGGCGTCGTGACCGACGTCCAAAGCAAGGTGAACCTCGTCGTCGGGGACATTCGGGAGGTCACCGGCAAGGTGGCGTCCGTTGTCAGCAATGTCGGCGACGGCGTGCATCGGGTGGAAGAGTCGATCAAGACAACCGGACAGCGCGTAGCCGATGCCGGTCATCGCGTCGAGGAAACGATCCGCACCGCGAGCCAGCGCGTCTCGAGCGCCGTCGATCAGGTGCCACGGCCGGTCAAGCAGGGGGTCCCGGCCGCGTTGGCGGTACTCACCGCGTATCGGACGTTCCGACAAGTGCAGGAACGCATGCGCGAAAAGCACGCGCGCGAGGCGGTAGACGACATGTACGTCGCAAGCTAACCAGGCGGTTAGCTTGCGGATAAGCCGGGTTGGGGATTTTGACGGTGCCGCGCCGTCATCCCCCACCAGACCGGCAACCACCCCCGGTCGGTTTACCGCGGATGTGGGCAAGTGACAACCGCGCTCGGCAGAACTGTGCACGGCACGCCGGGCCCATGCACGTTTAACCGTGTGCGTCGCGTGCCGTTGCGGTAACTTACGGCAGCACTCATGTTGAGCCATCCCGCCGGCGACGCCGCCAACCAGGCGAATCAAGCCCCCAAATTCGATCCGGTGGCGGAAGTCGCACGACTGCGCGCGTTGCTCGAGCGCCAACCGTCCTGTCTGATGCGTATCGCCAACGACGGAACGCTGCTCGCCATCAGCGACGCGGCGTTGACGTTGCTGGGCACGAATGAGTTGGCCGAAGTGCTCGAGACGAGTATTGTCGACCGCATCCGGGGCGATTCAGCCACCGGCACGTGGATCGACTTTATGACCCGTGTGGTGAGCAGCGGCTCGGCATCGGCGGAATGCGAGATCGAGGACCTGGCTGGAACCCCGCGCAACATTATCCTGCTCGGCGTCGCCCTAGCGGAGCATTCAGACGGCGTCCCATCGCTGCTCGTGACCGTCCGCGATGTGTCGACAGCGCGCGGTTTGGAAGCGTCGCTCCACGAGCAGGAGGATCTGCGCCAGTCGTTGCAGACCGAGCTTGCCGCGGCGACCGCACAGTTGGCGGAGCTTGCGCCGAAACTGGAGCAAATCACCGCCGAACGGCAGCAGCTTCGTGCCGCCCTCGACACCATCCTTCGCCAGCGCCAGCAGATCGCCTCGTCCGTGGAACAACTGAGGAGCGCCCTGACCGCCGCAATGGACGCGGCTGCGACGGCGAAGCAGGTGCTCGATAAGGACGCCGCGAAATGAGACCAGCGACAACCACGCACCCGGAGCGGCGGCCGGCAGCGTCGATGCCCAACATCACAGGGCTGCAGCTGCTTCCGAACGGGGCGGAAGCGTCCTTGGTCAACATCTCGCCCACAGGACTACTCGCCGAATCGGCCGCCAGGCTCCTTGTCGGGTCGTCTGTGAAGATAGGGTTCGAAGGCGGTTTCCAGCCCGCGACCGTCGCCGGTCGCGTGGCGCGTTGTGAAGTTGCCGCCATGGGTCGCGATGGTCTCCTCAGGTATCACCTGGCGATTGAGTTCGACTCCGTATTGGCGCTTGACCCCGAGGTCAAGGAAGCCCCGGCGCCGCCGGTCTCCGCGAAGGTGAAGAATCGCTGGTAACGAAGAGCCGTCGCTTGGCGGAGTGACCGGCTGACAATCCGGCGTTCCGAGGGCCGCCTTGGCGCGCAGGGTTCCAGAAGTGTGCCCTTACGATTCCTTTCGCGGCGAAACCTGCCGGCGGTTTCGCTGAAAATCCGGCCCCGCGCCTGTCTACGTGGCGCTCATCTTGCTTTTCCAGAACCCCGAGGCAGAGCACATGGTTGACCTGGAGGGATGGTCGCACGCGGCCGGAACGGGTGCGCTCGCGGCCGTCCCAGAGCTTCCACAGGACGCGCTCGTTCCCCGAGTGCTCGTGATTGACGACGATCCTGAGATCCATCGATTGCTGTCGGCGCGCCTCGAAGCGCGCGGTCATGCGGTGTTCTTTGCCTCGAGCGGAGAAGAGGGCCTCAGCCGACTGCGAGAGGTCAATCCCGATCTCATCTTTCTCGACGTGGCGATGTCCGGCATGACCGGTATCGATGTGCTCGACTTTGTCCGCTTGCAGCGCTTGGACGTGGCGGTCATCCTCACCACGGCCTATAGCTCGGAACAAGTCGCGATCGCGGCGTTACGCCATGGCGCGGACGACTACCTTCGCAAGCCGTTCGATCGTGGCGAGTTCCAGGCCACACTCGATCGGACGCTGGCGCGACTGACGATGGGCCGGCAAATCAAGGCGCTGCGCAAGGAACTGGAGCGAAAGCAGGAGCAGCTCGCGCGAGAGATCGCTCGCGCGGCGGCCGTGCAATCCGACCTGCTGCCGAAAGAGCACCCGCCGTTGTCCGGCTTCGAGATCGGGGCGCGCTGCATCGCGGCACGCGCCGTCGGCGGGGACTTCTACGACTGGCAGCAGTTGCCGACGGGGACGGTGAGCATCACCGTTGGCGACGTCATGGGCAAAGGCATGTCCGCAGCGCTGTTGATGGCGACCGTGCGTGCGGTGATCCGCGCGATGGCATCGCAGCATGGCCCCGCGGCAGCGGTGCAGCACACAGCCACGTCACTCGACGGCGACCTCTCCCGCTCCGGATCGTTTGTCACGCTGTTTCACGCACAGCTCGACGTGACGACTGCCGAATTGCGATACGTCGACGCGGGGCATGGACAAGTGTTTCTGCGCCGCGCCAACGGCCAGATCGAGTCGCTCCTTCCATGGGGCTTGCCGGTGGGAGTGCCATCGAACGAAAGCTACCGCGAAGGGTCGGTGACCCTCGAGCCGGGCGATCTGCTCGTCGTCTACAGTGACGGACTGACTGAAGCGCGTCCGGACCTGTTCCGCGATCAGGCGACGCTTGCCGCACAGATCCCGGACGATGAGCCCGCCCCGGCAACGGCGCAACGACTCGTCGAGCTCGCAACATCCGCCGGGCCTCTTCCCGACGATCTCACGGTCGTGGCCGTCCGTCGGCCACGCATGGTGTCACCTGTTCATGGCGACTGCTGACCCCGCACCCAACATCGGCGAGGCAGGCGTCAGACAACTGCGCCACGACCTGCTCAATCCACTCAATGTGCTGTTCGGCATGACGACTGTTCTGCTGCAGACCGAACTCACGGACACGCAACGCACGTGCGTGCAGGGATGTCGCAATGCCGCGCAGCGATTGCTCGAGATCGCGCACCATCTGGACACGTACCAAAAGGAGCAACGGAGAAGCGGCATCGACGGTCCGGCGCAGCTCGCGGATCTCTGCTCTATCGCGGTCGCGCGCGTCGACAAACCTTTCGACCGCGACACGCTCATCGGCGTGATCCGTCGGCTGACGCGCGAACCGGCGCCGCGCATTCTGCTCGTCGACGATGCTCCCGAGATTGCCGTGCTCGTCAACGCGTATCTCAAAGGCACCAACTGCACGCTGGACGTCGTGGCCGACGGCGAACGTGCCGTGGCGCAGGCGGCAAGCCAGCCCTATGACCTCGTCCTGATGGATGTCGATTTACCCGGACTCGATGGCGCAACCGCCGCGCACGCCATCCGCGCGGCAGACCTCGCGCGGGGCGCGCGGCCGACGCCCGTTGTGGCGCTATCGGCGATGGGCAGTGGGCTGACGCCGAGGGAATCAGACGACGAAGAAGACCGTGTCGTGCTGGACGATCCCGATACCGCTCCGCTCGTCCCGGCGTTTCTCGACAACCGTCGTCAGGACGTGCACCAGATGCGCGAACTGCTCGAGCAAGGCGACTTCACTCGTATTCAGTCGATCGGCCACAAGATGAAGGGCACCGGCCGGAGTTACGGTTTCACGGCGATCAGCCGAATCGGCGCCGACATCGAGGAGTCCGGCCGCCGGCAAGACGCGCCGGCGCTCGAGCGTTTGATCAATGATCTGAATAGCTTTTTATCGCGGGTGAGAGTCCAAGTGTCTGCGGACGGCACGTAAGCATGAAGTTCAACCACGAGAGTCGGTTCGCTGCTCGCGCCGCTGTTCGGCGAATTCTCTCTCTGGCCGGGACTTTGGCGGCGCTGTTCCTTGTGACGAGCTGCAACGGTGATGTCACAGGGAAATACACCGAGACCGGAGTTGCGCCGGAAGATGGATTTGTCGCGGCTGCGGCAGAAGGCGACGTGGCCGCGGTAATCGCCTTCCTCAACTCCGGGGTTGGTGTCGACGCGCGCGATCAGCATGGAACCACGGCCCTGATGGCGGCGGCGGGCAGTGCTCGCACCGATCTCGTCAATGTGCTCATCGCAAAAGGCGCCGACCTCAACGCCTCAAAAGATGACGGCTGGAATGCGCTCATTGCCGCGGCCCAGGCCGGGAGCGTCAAGGTCGTGCGCGCTCTGCTGAGCGCGGGCGCGAAGCCGGACATGGGTAACGCCGAGGGATACACCGCGCTCATGGCCGCCGCGCAAACCGGGCAAGGCGATGTGGTCGACGCCCTTCTCGAGAAGAATGTTGCCGTCAACGCCGCGAATCGCGATGGGTGGACAGCCCTCATGGCGGCGATCGAATCGGGCAACAGCCACATCGTCGCTGCGCTCCTCAGAAAGGGTGCGAACCCCAAACACGGCAACCGCGACGGGTGGACGCCACTGATGGCGGCTTCACGCGCCGAGCAATCCGAGATGGTGAAACTGCTCCTCGAGGCCGGCGCCGATGCGAACGCGGTCAACGTCGACGGCTGGACCGCGCTGATGGCGGCTGCGGAAGGTGGCAGCGACGAAGCCGTCGAGTTGCTCACCGGAGCGGGCGCAGACGTCAACGCCCGCGCCGCGGACGGTTGGACCGCACTCATGGGCGCGGCCGATGCCGGCCACACTGATCTCGTCCGGTTGCTGCTCGCGAAGGGCGCAGATGCACGGCTCACCGACGACGACAATTTCACGGCCTCGGCGTATGCCGAGCGCAACGGTCACGAGGACGCGGTGAAGCTTTTGGAGAGCGTGCCATGAAGCAGGGCGCGCAAGGAAGCATGGACATGATCACGAACCCGCAATCCGCTGACGGACCGCGCTCGGCTCGAGCCGTGGACAAAGACGGTGACGGCAAGCCGATGCGCATCGATGTCGGGAGTACCGACGGGATCACCGTGGTAAGACCGGAAGGCGAACGCCTCGACATCGAGGTGGCATCCGAGTTTCGTGCGATGCTCCTGTCGTTGATCGAACAGGGCCAGCGGCGACTCGTCGTCGATCTCGCCGATGTGGCGTTCATCGATAGTTCCGGCTTGGGCGCACTGGTCTCGGCGCTCAAGACACTCAAGCGCTCAGGTAATGGCGGCGACGTGCGACTCGCGCGTGTGCAGGCGCCCGTCGTGTCGCTCCTCGAGATCATCCGGCTGAATCGAGTGTTCACGACGTATGCGACGGTCGAACAGGCAGTGGGGAGCTTTCAGTGAGGAAATTCGACATCCGAAATTAGAAAGCCGAAACGCGAATTGCTATGAGCAGGCTCGTGCCCAACTCCGGTGCTCCGTCCGCGTCGCGCCCGCCCGTGGATGAGAGCAGCGACATCTACGTGGCCAGTCTCACTGTGCCAAACCGCGTAGAATCGGTGCGGCCGGCAGCATCGTTTCTGGTCCAGACCGCGCGAGCGCTCAACATTGCGGCCGCAACAACGCCGGTTTTCGAGGTTGCGATCACCGAAGCGTTGACCAATGCCGTGAAGCACGGCCACAGCGGCGAACCGAATCCGGTTGTCACGTGTGAAATCGAGGTGACTTCCTCGCAACTGCGGCTCCGAATTATCGACGGCGGCAGGGGCTTTACCGTCCCGTCCCAACAGTTGCCGGCCGTATCGCCCGAGCAACTGGAGCGGCTCCCGGAATCCGGCTACGGCGTACCGATCATTCAGAGCATTTTTCCGAGTGTGCGCGCGATTCGTGTAAACAGCCGGTTCGCGCTCGAGCTCTGCCTTCCACTCAGTTGAGTGGAAGCCGCCGCCGGCACTGGCCTCTTCATTGCAGTTCATCTCCGCGCCTGCGACGAGCCTCCGGCTCATCCGTGGGGCGAGAGGTGGACATGCAAGGTTGGTCGACATTATTTGCCATCACCTTCTTCTTCGCGTCGAGCGCCTATCTGGCCGGCTGCGCCAGTAGTCCGGCTTCACCCTACTGGGCGCGCGCGCTGAGCCCTGAGCAGCGTCTGATCAATGCGGCGGCCGCAGGCGATTACGTCGCCGTCAAGACCCTCTTGGCAAAAGGTGTTGCGGTCGATACACGAAATTCTGATGGCGTCACCCCACTCATCGCAGCGGCGAGCGCCGGACACGACGCGGTCGTCTCAACGCTCCTCGCTCGCGGCGCAAGCCCGGCGCTCGCGAAACCGGATGGATGGACGTCGCTCCTGGCCGCCGCCCAAAGCGGTAACGCGCACTCGGTTCGCGCGCTGCTCGATGCCGGCGCCGACGCCAACAGCGCTAGCCCGGACGGCAACACACCGCTCATCGTCGCCGCGCGCGCGGGACAACTCGCCGTGATTCATCTTCTGCTCGAGCGCCGTGCGAACATCAACGCGACAACTGCCGACGGATGGACCGCGCTCATGGCCGGCATCGAAGGGAAGAATTTCGAGGTGGTGACGACGCTGTTGACGAGCGGCGCCGATGCGAGTTATCCAACGTCGGCCGGATGGACGCCGCTGATGGCCGCCGCCGGCAGCAAGCAATCGGATGTCGTCCGCGAGTTGCTGGCGAGCGGTGCGGATCCAAACGCGCACGACAATCAGGGCTGGACGGCGCTGCTTGCTGCAGCCGACGTCGGCAGCGAGGAAATCGCGCAGGACCTGATCGAAGACAAGGCCGACCTCGAGGTCACCAGCGACGACGGGTGGACGCCCTTGCTCGTGGCCGCCGACCGAGGTCATCATCGACTGATGCAACTGCTCCTCGAACACGGCGCCAGGATCGACAGTCCCACGACCTCCGCGGTGTACGCGAACGCCGACGGCTCCGATGCCGTCCCAGAAAGCACGTCCGCGCCACTGCCACCAGCGAGTCGCTGATCTTTGCGCCTTCCCCGAAAAAGGGGTCTGACCCCTTTTTATTCGACGCACGCAAAAAGGGGTCAGACCCCTTTTTCGCTTCTCCTTAACCTGTAATGGTCTGCGGCTGCGACAGCCGCACGCGCTCGAGTTCGAGGCGCGGCTTGACAATGAGTCCGATCTCGTCGAGGGCGCGCGCGATCGCGGCGCCGACAGCCTCGCGTTCGTCGGAGGTGAGCGCGGTGAGCACACTATGCATCTCCGAGGTACGGCTGCGCACCGCGAGCGAGAAGTGATAGAGCTTGGAATCGTCGAGGAATCGCTCGCGAACAATTTCCATCACGCCTCCTGAGGCGTTTTGCGGGGCTCGAGCTTCACACCGTCGGGCGTGCGGACGACGACGATGGTCGCGCCTGCCGTCAAGTCGCCAAAGAGCAGCAGCTCGGAAAGTGGTTTCTTCACGGTTCGCTCGATCAAGCGCGCCATCGGCCGCGCCCCAAAGGCGCGATCGAAACCGTTCTCGGCGAGCCAGAGGCGGGCTTCCGGCGTGAGCTCGATCGTCAGCCCTCGATCGAGTATCAGTGCGCGGAGTTCGTCCACGTGTTTGTCGACGACCCGGGAAATCTCTTCGGTGCCGAGCGGTTTGAAGTGCACGGTCGCGTCAAGGCGGTTCCGGAACTCCGGCGCGAACACGCGTTCCAGAATCCCCGTCGATTTGCTGCCGCCCTTGTCCAGGATCGCCAAACCCCATCTTCCGCCCCGAGAGGTCGCGCGCGCCGGCGTTGGTCGTCATGATCAGGATCACGTGACGGAAGTCCGCCTTGCGCCCGTGCGTATCGGTGAGCGTGGCGTGATCCATCACCTGCAGCAGGATGGCGAAGAGGTCGGGATGCGCCTTCTCGATTTCGTCGAGCAGCAGCACCGCGTGTGGCGCCTTACGGATGGCGTCGATGAGCAGGCCGCCTTCCTCGTATCCGACGTACCCGGGAGGCGCACCAATCAATCGCGAGACGGTGTGCTTTTCCATGTACTCGGACATGTCGTAGCGGAGGAACTCGACCTTCATCACGCGCGCGAGCTGACGCGCGAGCTCTGTCTTGCCGACGCCCGTGGGACCGGTAAACAGGAAACTGCCGATCGTCTTGTCGGGCGAGCGCAAACCGGAACGCGTGAGCTTGATCGCCGACGCGACCTCCTCGATCGCGCCTTCCTGCCCGAAGATCACAGCCTTGAGCTCGGTCTCGATGTTCTGCAGCGCCAGTTTGTCGTCGTTTGACACCGCCTGCACGGGCACGCGCGCCATCTTCGCGACGATGTGCTCGATCTCGGCAACACCTATCACTTTGGCTCGCTGCTCCGCTGGGCGCAGCTTCTGTGCGGCGCCCGCCTCGTCGATCACGTCGATGGCCTTGTCGGGCAGATGCAGATCCTTCAAGTGCCTCACCGACAGCCGCACCGCTGCCAGGATCGCGTCGTCCGAGTAGGTCACGCCGTGGTGCTTGGCGTAGTGGTCCTTCAACCCTTGAAGGATGGCCACCGTTTCCAACTCGCTCGGTTCGAGCACTTCAATCTTCTGAAATCGCCGCGAGAGCGCGCGGTCTTTGTCGAACGATTGCTTGACGTCGGCAAACGTCGTCGAGCCGATGCAGCGCAACGTGCCCGACGCCAGCGCCGGCTTGAGAAGGTTGCCGGCATCCATCGTGCCGCCCGACGCCGATCCGGCGCCGATCAGCGTGTGGATCTCGTCGATGAAGAGAATCGCGTTGTCTTCTTTCTCGAGTCGCTCGAGCACCTGCTTGACGCGCTCTTCGAAGTCGCCGCGATATCTCGTACCAGCGATCAGTGACCCGAGATCGAGCGAGAACACCTTCGAGTGCAGCAACGGCTCCGGAACTTCCTGGCGATGGATTTTGAGCGCGAGTCCCTCGGCAAGCGCGGTTTTGCCGACACCCGGCTCGCCGACCAGCAGCGGATTGTTTTTCCGGCGCCGGCAGAGCACCTGGACCATGCGCTCGAGCTCGTTTTCGCGGCCGATCAACGGATCGATTTCGCCCTTGGCCGCGCGCGCGACCAGATCGGTGGCGAACGCCTCGAGTGGATCGGACGGAGACGGCTCGTCTCCTGGCTCCGCCTTGCGTGGTCCGCGCGGCTCGGTCTGCGATCCATGCGAGATGACGCGCAGCAGCGTGAGCCGATCGACACCTTGCTTGCGCAGAAAGTACGACGCATGGCTATCGTCTTCCTGCAGCAGAAAGACGAGCAACGATCCGCTGTCGACCTGCTGCGCGCTCGATGACGCGGCATGCACGACCGCGCGCTCGACGACACGATCGAAGCCGATGGTGGATTCGGGCTTGACCGTCTTCTTGCCCGGCACGGGAGAAAAGGAGCGGTCGAGCACTTCGTCCAGATCGCGTCCGAGCTGGGCGAAGTCGACGCCGCAGGTTGTCAACAGGTGACGTGCCTGCGGATCCTCAATCAACGCGTACAACAAATGTTCGAGCCCGACAAGGTCGTGGCGCCGGTCGGCGGCGAGGCGAAACGCGCGCCGGATGCTTTCGAGCGTTTCGGGAGCGAACGGGACAGGGGTCCGGCTCATGCGCGCTGCTCCTCCGGTTCGGGCTCCATCGTGACGAGCAGCGGAAACTCATGCTGTTCGGCGAGCCGTTTGGTGGCGGTCACTTTGGTCTCGGCCACATCTCGCGTGAAGATGCCGGCGAGGCCCAACCCCGATAAATGGACATGCATCATGATGGCAAATGCTTCGGCCCGCGGCTTGTGGAAGATCGACTCGAGCACCCAGACGACGAAATCCTGCGTTGTGTAGTCGTCGTTATGGAGCAGGACACGCCAAAGCTTGGGCGGCGTCACCTGTTGGGTGGTGCGGGTTTCGGTGACGACCGATTCGCGTTCCGCGGGCACAGGTCAATTGTACTGCCCACCCCGCCCGCCCTGAGCGAGCGAAGCGAGCCGAAGGGCCCGCGCTCGCGGCGCCGATGGGCCGCGAGCGACGGCGAGGCAGGCCGGGGCGGGATACGGGATTAGGGGCGCACTTCGGCCATCAGGGCGAGTGTGTTGCCTTCGGAGTCGTGGAAGAATGCCATCCAGAGCTCATGATCGGGCATTCGGGCGATCAAGTGCGGCTCGCCTTCGAAGCTCACACCGTGCTGGCGGAGTTCCGCGTAGACGGCCCCGATGTCAGGAACCTTGAAGTAAATCACCGAGCCAGGGTGATCGAACTCTGGTTTCTCGGCTTTCCCCACCATCAGGCGGATGCCGTTGCAGTTGAAGAACGACAGGTCACCGAAACGAAAGAGAAACGGCAGCTTGAGGGTGTCTCGGTAAAAGGCCGTCGCGCGGTCGACGTCCTTGGCGTTCATTGAGATTTGGCCGATCGGTCCGAGCGTCACGTTACTGCCCTCCGAGGGACACAAGGTACTGCTCGACGGGTTTTGCCGCCTCACCACCGGCGCGCGCGTGGCGAAGAAGCGTGATGCCGTGCGGGCCTTTTGAATGGAGCAGGCCGGGCCACGCCGTCAGCATTGCACGGACAATCTCCAAGCGACCGAGCATCGTGGCGACGAAGATATCAAGGCGCGCGCCTTGTCCAATGAGAAATTCCGCGATCTCGCGGTTGCCCATGTGACCCGCGCCGCCGAGTCCCGTCTCGAAGTCGCCGCCGCCCCAATCCCAAGTCGCGTTGAGGAGTGACGGCTGTTCGGTGAGCAGCGCCTTGGTTCCAGCAAGATCGGCGTGCGCCTTGCGCACAAATTCCTGAACCGCAGCCGGGACGATGGGGTCGGGTCGCTTCGGCTCTGGTGCCGGGGTGGCCGCCGGCTGCGACGTTTGCGCGTAGATGCCAATTGGCCCGCTGACCAATACCAATCCGCCGACAGCTTGCGTGAGAAACCGCCGCCTCGAAGCGCGTGCGCGTGTCATGGTGAAGACCTCCGCGTGGAAGTGTCGACGACGTGGGGGTCACTATGCCATGTCGGGGACGCTAGTCGTCCGCCAGATGTTTGTCAGCCGCCAACTGGCCTTTCGCCAGCAGGTTAGCGCCGCGTGTTAGCGGCCCCGTGAGCACGTGCGTCTGGCGCCCGCCACGCCGCGACGTCTATATTGAGACCGGTGTCAGAACGCTGCCGCTTCGGCCTCTTCGAGTTTGACTTCCGTACGGGCGAGTTGCGACGGGAAGGCGACATCGTCAAGCTGCCGCCGCAACCGGCGCGGTTGCTGGCGCTGCTTCTCGCAAGCCCGGGCGAGGTCGTGTTGCGCGACACGTTGCGTGCGCACTTGTGGGGCGAAGAGACGTTTGTCGATTTCGAACGCGGGCTGAACTTCTGCGTGCTCCAGGTGCGCGCCGCGCTCGGAGACTCGTCCGACAACCCGCGGTTCATCCAAACGGTGCCTCGGAAAGGCTACCGGTTCATCGCGCCGGTCGCGACCTCCGTCCCGCCCAGCGACCTCCGTCCAGCCCAGCAACTTCCGCCCCCGCCAGAGACGTCCGTCCCGCCTGGCGACATCCGTCCCGCCCAGGGATCTCCGTCCGCGCACGCTCGCGCGTGGCAGCCGCACCGCGTGGCCGCGCTGAGCGTCGGCGCCCTGCTCGTTCTTGCGCCACTCACCTGGCTGCTGCTTGGTTCCGAACGGCCAACGCGCGCGGTGGATCCCCCACGGATTCGCGTCGCGGTGTTGCCCTTCACGAACGTCACGGGCGACTCGGCGGACGATTACATCGCGGAGGGCCTCACCGACGAGCTCATCGCGCAACTCGGACGCGTGAGTCCTGGGCGACTGGCGGTGATCGCGCGCACCTCGGTGGCCCGCTATCGCACCGGGACCAAACGCATCGCGGAGATCGGACGCGAACTCAATGTGCAGTACGTCCTCGAAGGAAGTGTGCGCACCGAGGGCTCGCGCATGCGCGTCACGACCGAGTTGATCGACGTGAAGGACGAAGCACAAGTCTGGAGCGACGCGTTTGAGCGCGCAACAGGCAACAGTATGGATCTGCAAACCGACTTGTCGGTTCGCGTCGCGCGCGCACTGACCTTCGAGCTGGTACCCGGCGTGACTGGTCCGACGCTGCCTCGTCCGACGTCGAACCTCGAAGCCTGGGACGCATATTTGCGTGGGCGCTACTTGCTCGATCGCGGTGGGTCAGACCAGGTCGCCCGGAGTCTTGAACAATTCGAGACGGCGGTGCGACTCGACCCATCGTTCGCCAGTGCCTGGGCACAGCTCGCCGAAGCGCGGCACGTGATGGTCATGATCGGTGCGATGGCGCCGCGCGCCGCGTACCCGCGTGCGGAAGAAGCGGCGAAGCGGGCGCTGTCGCTCGACAGCGCGCTCGCCGACGCGCACGTCGCCAACGGAGTCATCGCGCTCTGGTACAACTGGCGACCGTCCGACGCGGCACGTCACTTCGAACGGGCGATCGCGGCCAACCCGAGTCATGGCGCCGCGCGTCATGACTACGCCTGGTCGCTCGTCGCTCTCGGTCGCTTTGACGAGGCGGTCGAACAGATCACGGCGGCGCGGGATATCGATCCGCTGTCTCCGCGCGCGAATACGGATATTGGCTGGCTCTACTTGCATCTGCGGCAGCCCACGGAAGCGACGCGGGCCTGCCAACACACCCTCGCCATCCAGCCCGACGCGCTCGAGCCGCAAGCGTGTCTGGAACGCGCCTACATCCAGCGCGGTCTGTACGATGAGGCGCTTCGGGCCGCGGAGTCGTCGCTCCCGAACGACGCTCACCTGCTGGTGGAGTCGACGGCCGTCGCCGCGAGTCGTGTGCAAGCGGTGTGGCGATGGCGACTGGCGCGAATGCAACAGGCAGAGAGCGAGAGATGGATCAGCCCGTATTCGATCGCGGTGCACCTGGCGTTCGTGGGCGATCTCAACGGCGCGATGGCACAGCTTGAACAGGCGTATGCCGCGCGGGCGGGCACGATGGTATTCGTCAAGACCGATCCTGCCCTCGATTCGCTGCGCTCGCATCCGCACTTCCAAGCGCTCGCCGACAAGATCAGAGAAAGCTCGCGCTGAGATCCGGATCCGCGGCCCAGACGCCGATGTGTCCCGGCTCCTGCACCAGGCGGGCGATCACCGTTTGAAACTGCCGGCGCGGCATATCGAAGGCGCCGAGCGATACGAGGTGCGCGGTGCGCATCTGACAATCGATGATGGGAAACCCCCAGCGCGAGAGTTGCACGACCAGATGCGCGAGCGCGATTTTTGAGGCATCGCTGCGCCGCGAGAACATCGATTCACCGTAGAACATTCGCCCGATGGCGACGCCGTATAAACCACCGGCGATCTCGTCACCCACCCACACTTCGACCGAGTGCGCGTGGCCGGAGTGATGAAGGCGCTCGTAAGCGCGAATCATCGAGGGCACGAGCCACGTCCCTCCCTGATCGTCGCGCGGCAGCGCGCAGTGCAGCAGCACGTCGTGGAACGCGGCATCCATCGTGACCCGATAGTCTCGTTTTCGCAGCGTCCGTCGGAGCGATCGTGACAGGTGCATGTCGCCGGTGCGGAGCACCATGCGCGGATCGGGAGACCACCACAAGACCGGATCGCCTTCGCTGAACCATGGAAAAATGCCGCGGGAGTACGCGTCGAGCAAACGAGGGCTGCCGAGCCCTCCGCCCGCGGCGAGAAGGCCGTTGGGTTCGTCGAGCGCACGCTCGGTTGGCGGGAATGGGTCGAACGGCCCGAGCAAAGGGATCATGCTAGACTGCCAACACCCTTCGCGTACGGTCGTTATGGTTTGGTTCTTCGAGAGACACGGCACCTATATTCGCTGCGAAACCCGGGATGCTATCGAGGGTGGTTACGAGCTTCTCGTGATCGACCCCGACGGCAGTGAGAACGTTGAACGCTTCGAGGATTCCGCCGCGCTCACCCGCCGACAGCGCGAATTGGATTTACATCTCGCGGATGATGGGTGGACTGGGCCGTTCGGCCGCACCATCTAACGCTCTCCAACCCCTGCTACAATTGGAATTCGCCAACCCTATGGTGAGTGTAGCTCAGAGGTAGAGCTCCGGACTGTGGCTCCGGTCGTCGCGGGTTCGAATCCCGTCACTCACCCCATCAATTTCCCGGTAACAGCGCCTTCTTCATATCGACGCCGAACTTCGGATGATCGCGTGTGCCCGAAATGACGATCGGCAGCACCGTACCCGAGCCTTCCTTGTCGAACAACGGATCGAACACTTTCAACACGAGCGACTTCCATCCGGTCTGGGTCTGCGACATCTTCGCGCGCAGACGAAGCTCGCCGCGAAAATCGAGCTGCTCCGAACGAACGCCGTAGGTACCGGCGAGCGACACCTGCGCACCTTCGACGTCGAATGTGAGGCGTGGGAGGCTGAGCACGCCTCCGTGCAGGCGAAACTCACCGCGCATATTCGACGCGACGTCGTCGACGGCACTCCCGTTGGGACGACCCTGGCCGCGACGGCTCAACTCGTCGATGCGGGCCTGGACCGACTCGCTGGTAAAACGCACCGCGGGGAGCGAAAACGCGCCGCGCAGATCTATTTTGTCGATCACGTCGGTGTCGCCTGGTGGGATATCGATCGTCGCCGTCAGGTTGACCACTCCCACCAGCGGAGCGCTCTTGACGCGTGTGGCGAGCCGGATGAAATCCTCGATGCGTCCGTCCCGCACCTGTGTTTTGAGCGAGATGCGGCGGCCTTTGACGCCCTTGACCCGCACAACCGCGCCGCGCGCCGAGATGTGCGATCGCCCGAGGTCGGCCTCCACGACATCGAGAATCGTGTCGCCCGACGTGCCGTCGACCGACGCCTTGTAGTCGACGAGAAGAGGAAACTCCGCACCGCCCGTGGAAAGATGGAACTTTTCCGTCTTCGTACGGCCTTCCGTCGCAATGTCTTCAAGCGGCCCGTTGAATGATCCCTCGGCTTGTAGGGCGCCGCCGATTCCCTTGATGGTTCCAAGGTCGGCGTCGAACTTAAAGGTGCCTTCAATCGCCGTGAGTGACGGCTCGTCGGCGTTCCAAGGGCCGAACGTTCCGACCGCGTGAATCACGCCCTCGGGAACCGGATTCGTGAGTGATGCTTCGAACGCCGAGGGTTTCGAGAATTGCAGATCCTCGAATCTCAGACGCGCAAGCGTAAACTCCCGGGGCGGTTTGTCTCCGTGCTTCGACATGATGGTGAGCAGACCCTGCTCTGACACGAGCTCGTGAATCTGCACGTCATCCGCGTCGATGTCTCCGTCGTCAGTCTCGCCTTCCGCGTCCGGCGGCGCGAGCCCTGGCATGTCCTCTCGCCGCCGCGGAGGAATAATGATGTGGAGGCCGGTGAGGTGGACGCGATCGATGTGTCGGGTCCACAACTCACCGACACTCGCCTCGATCGTGAACCTTTCAATTGTGATGAGCGGCGGCACGCCGGTGCGATCTTTGTGCCGCAACACGAGCCCGCGTCCTTCGATCGCAAGGGTTGGGAACACGCGGACGCTGAGGCCCGCGAGCTCAACTTCGCTCTGAAATCGCCGCTCCAGCAACGCGATTGTCGCAGGGCGGAGCCGGCGCTCGATCATATTGTCGGCGCGGGTGCGGACAACGATCAGCCCGACGACGGCAAGGGCCGCCAGAATACCGACGATCCAGGGCCAGCGGCGGCGCTTACCGGCTGCGCGAGGCTCAATCAAGGGTGCAACAGGGTCAGACACGTGGCGTTCGATCGTATGCTGCAATCAGCGTGCCCGGTGATGAGCTTGTTGGAGGTGATACGCCTGAGGTAGCGCGGTGGCTGGCGTCACTTGAACACCGGCACCTCTCGGACTTGCGCTTTGCCGAAGTGACCCGAGCCCTCCGTGCGCTGTCTTCCGGCTATGTCGAACGGCGCCAGGTCCTTGCGGCTCGAAGCCCGTTTGAAGGGGCGGGAAAACGCGCGGCCTACGCCCTGTATTACGGGCCGCTGCACTTCCTCACGGTGCGGGCAATTCTGCAGAGCCTGCCGGAGGGTTCGATCCCCGTGGCCCATCTGGCGGATTGGGGCTGCGGCACCGGCGGCGCCGGAGCCGCATGGGCGACAGCGGCCGCGCCGCGTGGTCGCATCAGTGCCATCGATGCGCATCCATGGGCCGTCCGTGAAGCCGCCGCCACGTTTGACATCTTCGGATTGGACGCCCAGGTGCGGCGCGGCGATATTGCGCAGACGCCGTTACCGTCACCTGTCAACGCGGTCGTCGCCGCATGGGTGATGAACGAGTTGAGCGCAGACACCCGCGCGACCGTCCTGGGGCGATGGCTGGAGCGCGCGCGCCGCGGCACCCGCGTTCTGATCGTGGAGCCGATTTCCACGCGCGTGTCGCCGTGGTGGCCCGAGTGGGCGACGCGGTTCGTCGCCGCGGGTGGCCGCGCCGACGAATGGCGGTTTCGTCTCGCGTTACCCGACCTCGTGCGGCGCCTCGATCAGGCGTCGGGCCTGCGCCACGACGAGCTCACAGCAAGAAGTCTGTGGTTACCGGGCTAAGCCGCTAACGAAGAGCGGGACTCGGCGAGGACGGCAGCACGAGTTCGCCCTTTTCATGCAGCGTCACCAAGGCCTCGACCACGGCCGGATCGAAGGCCGTGCCAGACTGCTGCTGGATCAGTGCCACAACCTCGTCGAGCGGCGTCGCGGCCCGGTACGCGCGGTCCGAACTCAACGCGTCAAGATAGTCCGCCACCGCGAGAATCCTGCCGAGCAGCGGGATGTTTTCGCCCTCGAGTTGTTCGGGATACCCACCGCCATCCCACCGTTCGTGGTGGTACTTCACGCCCGGCAGCAGATCCGCCACCTTCTGACTTTGAATATTCGAAAGAATCGCCGCACCGTGCACTGGGTGCCGCTTCATCTCCTCGAATTCTTCGGGCGTGAGCTTGCCGGGTTTGTTGAGAATGGCGTCGGGCACGCCGATTTTGCCGACATCGTGGAGCAGGCCGGAGAGTTCCACGGTGCTACCGACGTCGGCCGAGAGACCCAATTGGCGCGCCAGCCGCACACCAAAGGCCGCAACGCGCTCCGAATGGCGATGCGTGTAGCCGTCCTTCGCGTCGATGATCGCGGCGATCGCCTTGGTGACGTCGAGGAACAGGCGCTCCATGTCGGCCATCAGCCGCGCCCGGTGCAAGGCGACGCCTGCTTGATTGCCGATCGCGGCCAGCAGCTCCAGCTTTGCCTCGTTGAATTCGTGAGTCGTCTGACTATCGACGTACAGCACACCGAGAATGTTTTCCGTGGTGCGCATCGGCGCGCACATCACCGATCGAATGCTCTGGCGGACGATGCTTTCGCCTGCGACGTAGCGAGCATCCGCGAGCGCATCATGCGTAAATGTGGAAATACCTTGCTCGAGCACGTCGCGCACCACGGTGCGGGAGAGCACCATGTTGCCGGATCGGCCGCCGCCGCTTCGCGTTCGTACCGCAACAACCTGCACGTCGGCAGGTTGCGTATCAGCATTGACCGCGCGCATGAGGATGGCTGCGCGCGTGCCGCTCGTGACCTCCAGAATCGTGGCGAGAATCGAATCGAACAGCGCCTCGACGCCCGTGGCGCGCGAGAGCAGATCGGAAACCCGATGAAGGGTGGACAGATACCGCTGCGCCGACTCGAGCAGCGCGTGCTGATCGTCTTCCTTGAAGCCCTGCGTGAGAAACTCTGGCTTGTTCGGGTCGATGGATTTGCGAATGAGCGTGCGCCCACCTTCATCGGCGATCACGCGAAACGACGTCGTCGTCAGGGGACTTGCCGGCACCGCTTCGGAGGAGGCAGCAGACACAAACTCGAGGATGGTCGATCCGATGCGAAGTTTGTCTCCGGGCTGCAACTCGGCGTTCGGCACGCGCTTGTCGTTGACGAACGTGCCGTTGGCCGACTGCAGATCCGTGACGTCGCATCCGTCTTCGCGCGCATGGAGCGTGCAGTGCCGTCGCGACACCGACTCGTCGTCCACGTGCACGTCGCACGCTGGTAGACGGCCGACGGTCAAGGCCTGCCCGGCCGCGAGCGCAATCGATCTGCCGGCTTCGCGGCCGCTGCGCACGACAAACTCGAAACGCATGTCAGAATCATAGTGCCGGTGCCGAAGGTGCCGAGGGTGCCGCGAGGTGCCGCAGGTGGTGTGTGCTGCGCAGCTTGCCTCGCCGTAGCTCGGACCGAGTGCAAGCGCGCAGGCGGTGGCGTGGATGTCAGGGATGCGGAGAGATATGAGTGACGATTTGGTGCAGAAGCGACTTCGGTATATCGCCCGGCAACGGGAATTGCATCGAGAAACCGTCAATGTTCGGTTCGAGGGGCTGAAACCGGAGGGCTCCGGGCCGCCAAACCGGGACGGCATGCCGAAGCTACCGGTCGGCCAGCGTCCAGTGCCGAACTGGCCGGTACTCGATCTCGGCGACCTGCCGAAGATTTCGACCGACACCTGGCGCCTCGATGTCAGCGGGCACTGTGAAAATCCGCTTTTCGTTGACGTGGGACGAATTTTTGGCGCTCCCTCAGGCAGAGGATGTGAGCGATTTTCACTGCGTGACGACGTGGAGCCGCATGGACAATCACTGGCGCGGCGTGAAGTTCCACACGCTCGCCGAGCGGGCGGTGCCGAAAGACGATGCGCGGTTCGTGTTGTGCACCGGGTACGACGAGGCGCCGGGCATGGGCATCCCGTACACCACGAATCTGCCGCTCGCGCGTGCCGTCGAAGACGACGTGATGCTGGTTCACACGTGGGAAGGACAGCCGCTACCGCGCGAGCATGGCGGCCCGTGCCGAATGATCACACCCAAGCTGTACGCGTGGAAGGGAACCAAGTGGATTCGGAAGATCGAATTCCTGCGGACACATAAACGCGGCTTTTGGGAAGAGCGCGGCTACTCCGACACCGCGGAGCCCTGGTTCAACGATCGCTACGCTCAAGGACCTCCGTCCGGCCCCGCAACCTCCGTCCCCGCTCGCGACTTCCGTCCCGGCCTGCCAGCGCCATTCGCGTCATACGGAATTCGATGTTCGTAGCGTCCGCGATCCGCCCGATGCTGGCGACCCTGCCCTCGTCTGATCCACCACTCGAGGGCGCGGACCTGCTCTACGAACCAAAGTACGACGGCATCCGCGCGATCGCGTTCATCGAGCCGGCCACGCCGCGCGCGCGTGTGCGATTCTGGTCGCGCCTCGGCAACGAGAAAACCACGCAATTCCCCGAGCTCGTCGACGCCCTCGCCGCGTGGGCGAGCGGCCTGAAAGTCCCGGTCGTGCTCGACGGTGAGATCGTCGCGCTCGACTCGAAGGGACAGCCGGCGGGCTTCCAGCGGCTTCAAGGACGTATCCACGTGTCGGTCCCCGGATATCGTTCTTCGAAGCCGATTCGAAAGTCCCGAGGAACAACCCACTGCGTTTATCGCGTTCGATCTCCTGCGCGAGGGCGACGAGGATCTGCGCGCACTGCCGCTCGTCGAACGCCGCGCCCGGCTGGAGAAGCTGTTTGCGCAACACCCGCCTCTTTCCACGACCCTTCGCGTGTCGGAACAAACGCGAGGCGACGGCCGCGCGCTCTATGCGCGCGCGAAAAAAGAAGGGTGGGAAGGACTGCTGGTCAAAGGCGCACAGTCGCCGTATCGCGACGGCAAGCGCAGCCCGGAGTGGCGCAAGCTCAAGATCACCAACGAAGACGAGTTCGTCATCGGCGGCTGGACCGAGCCGAAGGGCGCGCGCAGTTACTTCGGATCACTCATCCTCGGCACCTACGATGCCGCCAACCGACTCGTGCACGCCGGCGATGTCGGCACCGGCTATTCAGGAGCAGAGCTGGAGCGGTTATGGAAGTTGGTGAAGCCGCTCGAAACCGACAAGAGTCCATTTGTGGCGAAGCCGAAAACGCTCGGACGCCCGCACTGGGTCGAGCCGAAGCTCGTTGCGCAGGTGAAATTTACCGAGTGGACCGATGACGGACGCTTGCGCCACCCCGTGTATCTTGGACTGCGTGACGACAAGAAGCCGCACGACGTCAAAACCGCTCGCACGGCTGCCAAGGCGCCGGTGATGCCGACGACTCGTCCCGCCGTTGCATCCGCGCCGGTGAAGCGGAAGTCGGCCGTGCGCAGCCCGTTGAAGGCGTGGTCCGTTGCGGCCGACGCGATGACCGAGCAGCTCAACGACTTCGAACAGCGCAAACGCGACGGCAAACTGAGCCTGCCTGATGGCGACACGCTCGATGTCTCGAATCTGCAGAAGATCTTCTGGCATGGGCCGAGTACACGAAGGGCGATCTCCTGCGCTACTACGCGCGCATCGCACCATTGATCCTGCCTGTCGTCGAAAATCGGCCGCTGGTGATGAAGCGCTTTCCCAACGGCATCGAGGGCCAATCGTTTTACCAGCACCGGGCGCCCGAGATGTTCCCCAAAGGCGTGCGCGTCGAACGGGTCGAGGGCGCCGATGTGCCGACGATGTTCGTCGGCGGCAATCTGAAGACGCTCGTGTATATGGCGCAGCTCGCGGCGATCTCGATGGACCCCTGGTTTTCGACAGCTGCAGTCACTAGACCAGCCCGATCTCGTGGCGATTGATCTCGACCCTCAGCCCGGCGCGACGTTTGCGCAGATCCTTGACGTCGCGCGTTGGGTCAAAGAGGAGCTCGACCGCCTTGACATCCCCGCGTTTCCGAAGACGTCCGGTTCGGAGGGGCTGCACATCTTCATCCCGCTTGCACCGGGCACCTCGTATGAAGCCGGGGTTCTCTTCTGCCAGATCGTCGCGACGCTCGTCGTCAGCAAGCACCCCAAGGCCGCCACCATCGAGCGGATGGTCAAACGACGGAAGGATCGGACGATCTACGTCGACTACCTGCAGAACATCCCGGGCAAAACGCTCGCCTGCGCCTACAGTGCGCGCGCCAGCACATTTGCCGGGGTCTCGACGCCGCTCACGTGGGACGAGCTCGACGAAGAGATTTCGCCGCAGGATTTCACGATCAAGACGATGGAAGCGCGCGTGAAGAAGGTGGGCGATCTGTGGGCAGCGCTGAGGAAGAGCAAGCCGGCGAATCTGACGCGGGCGTTGGAAAAGCTCGCGCAGCCTTGAGGCGTGCGGGGCGTGGGCCCCGCAAGCCTCAAGCCGCAAGCCTCAAGCCCGACCCGCGGCTCAGAATTGAAACCGCACTTCCCCCATCACCTGGCGCTTCACCACGTCGCCGAACACGTGCGACTGGATGTCTTCGTTGGTCAGATTGATCGCCTTGATCGAGGTGGTCATCTTGCCGTCTAACCAGCGCACGCCGAAGCCACCGTTGACCTGTGTATACGCCTCGGTGGGGCCGTGGAAGCGCGTGTCGAGGACGTCCTGGAAAAACGCGTCGCCGACGTAACCCACGGAAGCGTTCCCGAGGAATCGGCCGCTGTTGTAATTGAGGCCGATGTTGAAGCGGTGCGTGGGCGGCAGATTGACTTCCGACAGATCGAAGTCCGGATCCGGTTCGGCCTGGAATGAGTAGTTGGCAAAGACGTTGAGCGCTTGTGTCGCGGACCCTTCCACGCCCAATTCGAACCCTTTGTTCCGGTTCACGCCGAGATTGAGATAGCTGTAGTCGGACGGCAGTCCGCCAACCGTGCACGGCGCCGTAACCGAGGGGCACGGCGGCGGCAGCACTTCGAGAATGCCGAGCGCCTGCGCCGGGGGCAAAATCGGCAGCGCCTGGAGCCATCCCGGCGGCGGCCGCAGTGCACGATAGCGCCCGGTTTGCGTAAAGAAGATCTCGTCTTCGTTGCGCGTGAAGTAGACCGCGGCGGAGAGCGTCGCGCGGTTGCGCACGTTGCCGGTGTAGCCGATCTCGAAGGCCTGAATCGACTCTTCGCGCAGCCCCGTGTTGCCGACCGCTTCCACCGGGAAGTTGAAATTCCGGCCCGGCAGCGCGGCGAAGGCCGGGTTGATCTGCGCGAGGTCGAGCTGATTGATGATGCCGACCTGCAGATAGTTGTTGATCAGCGACGGCGAGCGGAACGCCTTGTTGTACGAGACGCGGACGGCGTGATCGGGGAGCGGCTTGAGAATCATCGCGATGCGCGGGGAGAAGACCGGGTCCTCGATGACATCGAACTTGTCGAGACGGGCGCCGATACTGAACCGCAGCTTGTCGGTCAGAAAGATCTCGTCCTGTGCGTAGAAGCCGGCCTCTTTGCGGTTGCTGCCGAGCGGCGCGATCGACAGATCGAAGTTGTTGAAACGGAAGTTGCCACCGTAGCTGATCACCTGGCGCGTCCCGATCGTGTTGGCATTGCCGATCTCAACGTCGTACGTCGCCGTGTGGAAATCAAACGGAATCGGCTGCCCGTCGCTGCCGATGGCGAGCAGCGCCGAGGCGTCGCCGTTGAGAATGTTGGTGAAGAAATTGAACTTCAACGCGCCGCGCGAATACCGCATCGTCCCGTAGCCGACGCCGACGTTGTCGTGCATGTTGAACGGGCCGATGCCGGTATGAATGATGCCGCTTGTTCCGGAATATCCGCCGGCAAACGTCAGCTTGTAGGTCCCGCCGGGCGCGTCGTAGTCCACGCGCGTATCGAATTTCGGCTGCGAGGTGCCCTCGTTCACAAACGACGGGTACGGCGTGGTCGTCCCGGGGATGATCCCGACGGGACGCGCAAACGCGTCCGAGCTGTACGCGCCCGCCGAGATCTTGTAGGCCCAACGATCGTTGACCGCGCGCGCGTGCGTGCCGTTGATGGAAAACTGGTTGCCGGCGTCCGCACCGTTGTCGTCGACTTCGCGGTCGAAGGTGCCAAAGCCGAACGTGACACTGTCGCCGGCAAGCTCTCGCGGCGTCTTCGAAATGAAATTGATCACGCCGTTGAGCGCGTTGGCGCCCCACACCGCCGATGCCGGGCCGCGAATCACTTCAATCTGCCGAATCTCGTTGGGATTGACCGGCAGGAGGTCCCAGGCGACAAAGCCGAAGAAATCGAGATAGATGCTGCGGCCGTCGACCAGCGCCAGCTGCGAGGTCGAGAGCGTGGCCGTGGCGCCGCGCATGGTGATGTTGAAGTCACGGGCGGAGGTCTGCACGATGTTGACGCCGGGCACCGATCGGAACAGCTCCGCGTAATTGGTCGCGGGCGTGCTCTCAATGACGTCCGACGTGACCACGGAAATCGTCGCCGGCGCGTTGACCAGTTGCTGCTCGACTTTGGACGCCGTGACCACCAGTGTTTCCTCGAAGGTCGGCGGCTGTTCTTCTTCCGGCTTGGGTGGTGGCTGCTGCTGCGCCGGCGGCTGCGGAGTCGGGGGCGTCGGCTGCTGCGCCGCGGCCGGTGCCGCGATGAGAAGAAACAGCACTAGACCAACGGCCAAGTTGCGCGACATATGACGAATCCTCCAAGGATGCGGGGAGTGCGGCTTTCGCGACCGTCTACGGCTGCCCTTTCGACTCGCTTCGCTCGCTCGGGGCATGCGGCTTACCGGGCATACTATCGGTCACTCGTGCGGGAGATTGTAGCGCCGGCTCAGCCCTTGCTGCACGAAAGTCAGGTAATCGGGACGGGCAGCGGAGTTCTGGTGACGGATCTCGGCAAGAACCCGATCGCGGTCAACGAGGAACACACCCGTCAATTGGCGCCAGTGCGGCCCCTGCGCTCCGGCGCCGCGGCCGAGCGCCGTCCGCACCCAGCGTCCCCACACACGCGGATGCGCGAGCTGGAATATCGACGCTTCCTGAAGATCGAAGGCGCGATAGAGCGAGTGGTCGGGATCGCTGAAGCGCGCCACGTCACCCATCCCGTACCGCTCGAACCACTCGTCGGCCTCTGCGGGAGGCTGCATGTGCACGAACGCCACCTGCGTTCCTTTCGCGGTCAACGCGGAACGTAGCCGGGCCACGTCCTCAATCGCCTCGCGACAAAACGTTCACCCGAAGTGGCGCAGGAAGATGAGGAGGAGGGGACGTTGGTCGGAGAGGGAGCGGATCTCGGGAGGGACGGTCATGAGAAGTTTCCAGTTTCCAGTGGCCAGTTCAAAGTCTAGTTAAAAAGGGATCACTTGAACTTTGAACTGGAAACTGGCAACTGGAAACTTGGTGTCGTTTCACGCCGTAACCGCCGTCCTCGCCCACGCTTCCAGCTTGCGTGCGTCGGCATAGAACCGGCGGATGCCCTCGCTCAACTTGTCGGCCGCCATGGCATCTTCATTGTGCATCCAACGGAACGTCTTCTCGTCGAGGCTGATGCGCTGTTCCCCACTTGCCTTCGCAGCCGCGATGGTGAGGCGCGGCGACAGCTCGCCGGGCGTGTTCTGAAGCACCTCCAGGAGATCGGGGCTGATCGTCAACAGATCGCACCCCGCCAGGCGCACGATCTGTTCGACTCTGCGGAAGCTCGCGCCCATCACCTGCGTCTTGAACTCGAACTTCTTGTAATAGTTGTAAATGCGCGTGACCGATTCGACGCCAGGATCCTCGTCCGGGGGAATCTCGGTCCCGCGGTCCTTCTTGTACCAGTCGTAGATGCGGCCGACGAACGGAGAGATGAGCGTAACGCCCGCCTCGGCGCACGCCACCGCCTGCGCGAAGCTGAAAAGCAGCGTCAGGTTGCAGTGGATGCCGTCGCGTTGGAGCTGTTCGGCGGCCTTGATCCCCTCCCACGTGCTGGCAACTTTGATCAGGATGCGGTCGCGCGCAGTGCCGCCCTTCTCGTAGAGCTCGATGAGCTGTCGCCCTTTCGCGATGCTGCCTTCCGTGTCGAAGCTCAGACGCGCGTCGACTTCCGTGGAGACGCGGCCTGGGCACGATCTCGAGGATGCGGCGGCCGAAGTTGACCGCCAGCCGATCCATGAACGCCTCGGCGCGTGCGCCCTCAGGCCCCGGAACGCGATCGGCTTCCTTGAGTGCGGCCTCGACCAGCGGCCGATACGGCGGCTGCTGTGCCGCCTTGAGCAGCAGCGACGGGTTCGTCGTCGCATCCTGCGGCAGGTACTCGGCGATGGCCTCGATATCGCCAGTGTCGGCAACGACGGTGGTGTGGCGTTTGAGCGAGTCGAGCATACTCATACCAACCAGAATACTCCTGTCTGCGGCCTCCTCATCTGCGCTATCTGCGTTCATCTGCGGCCTCTTCCATCTGCGCTATCGGCGTTCATCTGCGGCTCCTGCTTCCATCTGCGCTATCGGCGTTCATCTGCGGCCTGTTCCATCTGCGCTATCGGCGTTCATCTGCGGCCTGTTCCATCTGCGCTATCGGCGTTCATCTGCGGCCTATTCCATCTGCGCTATCGGCGTTCATCTGCGGCCTGTTCCATCTGCGCTATCGGCGTTCATCTGCGGCCTATTCCATCTGCGCTATCGGCGTTCATCTGCGGCCTGTTCCATCTGCGCTATCGGCGTTCATCTGCGGCCCTTCCATCTGCGCTATCTGCGGGTTGAGGATCGCCCTGGCGCGCTCGAGATCGAGCGCCCCATCCCATTTCGCAATCGCCACCGTCGCAACCGCATTGCCGATCAAGTTGGTGATCGATCGCGCTTCGCTCATGAAGCGATCGACGCCGAGGAGCAGGGCCAGGCCGGTGGGTGGAATCGCGGGGATCGCGGCGAGCGTTGCCGCGAGGGTGACGAACCCGCTGCCGGTGACGCCTGCGGCCCCCTTCGACGTCAGCAGCAGAATCGCGAGAATCGACAGCTGCTCGGTCCAGGCCAGGTCGACCCCGCTCACCTGAGCAACGAATATCGCCGCCATCGTCAGATAGATGGACGTGCCATCCAAATTGAACGAATAACCGGTCGGGACGACCAATCCGACCACTGCTTCACTGCAGCCCAGACGTTCGAGCTTCAGCATCAATCCGGGCAGCGCCGATTCCGACGATGAGGTCCCGAGCACGAGGAGAATCTCCTCGCCGATGTAGCGCAGAAAACGCAGCAGCCGCAGCCCGACCATCCACAGGATGAACCCGAGCACGACAACGATGAACAACAAACACGTGACGTAGACAGCGATCATCAGCTTGCCGAGGGACACGAGCGCGCCAAGTCCATACTGGCCAATCGTGAACGCCATCGCGCCAAATGCCCCGACTGGCGCGACCCGCATGATCATGTTCACCATCGCGAAGAGCACATGGCCCAACTGATCGACAAGGGCGACCATCGGCGCGCCGCGATCGCCTAATGAGAGCAGCGCGAGGCCAAAGAGCACCGACACGAGCAATACCTGCAGGATCTCGCCACGCGCGAACGCATCGACGAGGGTGTTGGGGATGATGTTGAGAACGAACTCGACGGTGGTCTGATGAGGCGCCGCCGCCGCATACTCCGCCGCGGTTCTCGAATCCATGGCGGTGAGCGCGACTCCGCGTCCCGGCTGCAGCACGTTGACGACCACCAGGCCAATGGCAAGGGCGAGCGTCGAGACCACTTCGAAATACACAAGGGCGCGGATACCGATCCGGCCAACGTCCTTGCCGGCGCGCATGTGGGCG
Source organism: uncultured Acidobacteriota bacterium (assembly GCA_963762925.1). Lineage (GTDB taxonomy): Bacteria > Acidobacteriota > Vicinamibacteria > Vicinamibacterales > UBA2999 > DASPWV01. The sequence continues at coordinate 33,825 of CAVXMP010000002.1, forward strand.
ATGCCGGCGGAAATGGTGGCGAAGATCAGCGGTCCGATGAGCATGCGAATGAGCTTGATGAAGCCATCGCCAAGCGGCCTCATCGCTGCGCCCTGCGCGGGCCAGACGACGCCGACCACTACACCAAGCGCGATGCCGATCAGTACCTGGACGTACAAGCTCCTGAGCGCTCTCATGCGGTGCAACGTTACTCGAAAGCACGCGCTGCATGTCACGTCTCAGAATCCATGTGGCGTGGGCCGTTAGGTCCGCGTAGACTGCGAAACGTGTCTGCACTCAGCGACTCAGATACCTGGCAACGCCTCGACATGCATCGCGCCGACATCCGGCGCGGCCACCTGCGCGAGTGGTTTCGCAGCGATCCTCGCCGCTTCGAACGGTATTCCGCGCGTCTCGGCGATTTGCTCGTCGACTACTCGAAGCACCTCGTCACCGACGAGACACTGCGCCTGTTGCGCGCGCTTGCTCGCGAGCGCCAGGTTGAAGCCCTGCGCGATCGGATGTTCGCGGGTGAGCCGATCAATGTCACCGAACACCGGCCAGTGCTGCACGTCGCGCTGCGCAACCGATCGTCACGTCCCATACAAGTCGACGGCCGCAACGTGATGCCCGACGTGCGCGCGGCGCTCGATCACATGCGCAGCTTCAGCGACGCGGTCCGCCAGGGCGCCTGGACCGGATTCAGCGGCCTGCGCATCACCGACGTCGTCAATATCGGCATCGGCGGATCCGATCTGGGCCCCGCGATGGTCACGGAAGCGCTCACGCCCTACACGCGCGAGGGTCCACGCCTGCATTTCGTGTCGAACGTCGACGCCTCGCATCTCGCCGAAACACTCCGCGGGCTGCAACCCGCGACTACCCTCTTTACGGTCGCGTCGAAGACGTTTACGACCCAGGAGACGATGACCAACGCCCGCTCCGCGCGCGCATGGTTCCTCGCCACCGCGCGCGACGAAGCGCTCATCGCCAAACACTTCGTCGCGATTTCGACCAACGCGCGTGAGGTCGCCGCCTTCGGCATCGCGCCCGACAACATGTTCGTGTTCTGGGACTGGGTCGGTGGGCGCTATTCGCTGTGGTCGTCGATCGGACTGCCCATCGCGCTCGCGGCGGGCTTCGAACGATTCGAGCAACTGCTCGACGGCGCGTTCGAGGTGGACGAACATTTTCGCCAAACGCCGCTCGAATCAAACATCCCGATCACGCTGGGTCTTTTGGGTGTCTGGTACGCGATTTCCTCGGGGCGGAGACCACAGCGGTGCTGCCCTACGACCAATACCTGCGACGGCTGGCGGCGTATCTTCAGCAGCTCGATATGGAGAGCAACGGCAAGCGCGTGGATCGAGACGGCCGTCTCGTCGATGTCCCGACCGGCCACGTCGTGTGGGGCGAGCCCGGCACCAACGGGCAACATGCGTTCTACCAGTTGATCCATCAAGGCACGCGGCTGATTCCCTGCGATTTCCTCATCGCCGCCACATCCCATACTCCGTTGGGAGAGCATCACCAGCTGCTCATCGCCAACTGTCTCGCCCAGTCCGAAGCACTGGCGATGGGGAAGACCGAAGACGAAGCACGCGTCGAACTCGAACAACAAGGCCTTGCGGCCGACGCCATCGCGCGGCTGCTCCCGCACAAGGTGTTCCCCGGCAATCGGCCGTCGACCACCTTCGCCTACGAGCGCCTCACGCCGCGAGCGCTTGGCCAGCTCCTTGCGCTTTACGAGCACAAGGTGTTTGTCATGGGCGCGATCTGGAACATCAACTCGTTCGATCAGTGGGGCGTGGAGCTGGGAAAACAGCTCGCGAACCGGATCAGACCGGAGCTCGACACCACGCAGGCGGCCTCCGGTCACGATGCGTCAACCAACGGTCTGCTCGACTATCTGAAGCAGTTGAGAAGTAGGTAAGCCGGTGCGCCGCGCCCGCTGTCTTCGCTCTCGGGCGCGTCTGCAGAGACCAACGCCGGCCGCGCTCGCGAACACCGACCCGCCGCGGATGTTCCAGTTCCAGGTGCGATTCTTGTTCTGAAGTCGAGAGCCTCGAGCCGCACACGTTGCGCCACGAACGGGTCAGTCACCCGGCAGGACGCCGGGACAGGCGTTCTCTCGACGAGCCACGCCGCGCGGCATAGAATTGCCGCGACCCAGCCCATGTCGCGTTCCGCGTGGCTGCAACCACCAGACCTGACGAATGTCTTTCCAGCTCGATCCGCGTAAGATCACTGAAACCGTGGAGCGGCTCGCGCAGCGCATTGGTGAGCGCTTCCCGGAATCCAGCCTGAGCCAGGTAAGCCTCGAGGTGTGCGCGTTGTCGCAGGCCGCGGAGGCGCGCGTGAAGGACCTCCGGCGATCGGACTGGCGTCTCCGAGCGGTGATCGCGGTCGGACTGATCATCATCGTGGGCATCGCCGGCGGCACGTTGTTCCTGGCCGCGCGCGAGCTCACGCTGGCTTCGAGTGTGGCGGATTTTTTTCAAGGACTCGACGCCGCCATCAACGGTCTCATCTTCGTCGGGCTTGGTGTGTTTTTCCTGTTCACGCTCGAGTCGCGCCTCAAGCGGCGTGTCGCTCTGCGCGCGCTCGACGATCTGCGTGGCATCGCGCACATCATCGACATGCACCAGCTGACCAAGGATCCGGAACATGTGAGTCGCACGGCTTCGACGACGCCATCGTCGCCTGCACGGACGATGAGCCGAGTCGATCTCACTCGATATCTCGATTACTGTTCCGAGCTCCTGTCGGTGACGAGTAAACTCGCGGCGCTGCACATGCAATCGCTCAACGATCCGGTGGTGCTCGATTCGGTCAACGGCATCCAGGCGTTGACGGTCGGCCTGTCGGGGAAGATCTGGCAAAAGATCATGATCCTTGACGCCGTGACGGAGCCGGCGCCTTCTGCAGCAACTGAATCTGTCGCGCGTGAGCCCGCGTCCGCTCCGCAAATGGCAGCGCGGGACAAGGCGATGGGTTAGACTAAAAAACTCGCGCCCGTAGCTCAGCTGGATAGAGCGTCGGCCTCCGGAGCCGAAGGCCACAGGTTCGAATCCTGTCGGGCGCGCCACTTTTTGATCAGTCGACTGACAAATGACTGACAATCGGTGGCGTCTCAAAGTCATTTACGGGCACTCCTACTGATTGACCGCACGACTTTCCGCGGACTCGGCACTCGTCGACGAGCGCGTCGAGAGCCGAAGCTGACGGCGCCGCTCCCACACCCCTGTCATCGCCCTGGCGCAGTTCTTCGTCGGTGATGTTCAGGTAACGCTGCGGTCTGCTTGATGTCGGCGTGGCCGAGCACCAATTGAATCGTCCGGATGTCCACGCCGTCGGCGAGCAGGCGGCAGGCGCCCTCATGGCGAAGGTCGTGCCAGTGCAGATCGATTTGTCGAAGCCTCGCGCGATCGCGCTCAACCCACCGACCGGGCTTCAACCGTTTGGTCTCGTGTCCATTGGCGATGAGAAGCAGCGCTTCCCACGCCGTCTTGATGCTC
>CAVXMP010000003.1:0-104073 GCA_963762925.1 uncultured Acidobacteriota bacterium
TGGCGGCCACGATCTTGATCACCGCGCCGAAAACGAGTGCGCCGCCGAGGAACGTGTGGAGCAGCCACTGCCGCGGAACGGCCGGCATTCGGTGCTCGAAATGATATAAGGATCGGACCTCTTGTGAAACTGAACTCCAACGCGCGCTTCAGCACCCAATGCATTCACGCCGGTCAGGTGCCGGATCCGTCGACCGGCGCCATCATCACGCCGATCTATCAGACGTCCACCTACGTGCAGGAGGGACTGGGCCAGCACAAGGGCTTCGAGTACGGCCGCACGCGAACCCGACGCGCATGGCGCTCGAGGCGAATGTCGCGGCGATCGAAGGCGGGCACGGCGGGTTTGCGTTCGCCTCGGGCATGGCGGCCATCGACGCCGTCGCTCACCCGCCTCGAATCCGGCGACCACCTCGTCGTCACCGACAACACGTACGGCGGCACGTTCCGGCTGTTCGAGCGGGTGCGCCGAAAGTCGGGCTCGACTTCACCTACGTGGACACGTCGCGATCTCGAAGTTGATCGAGCCGGCGATCACGCCAAGACGAAGTACCTGTTCATCGAAACGCCGACCAATCCGATGCTGCGCATCACCGATCTCGCCGCCGCAAGCCGAGATCGCGCACCGGCACGACGTCCGCGTCATCGTCGACAACACGTTCGCCAGCCCGTACATGCAGCGGCCGCTCGAGCTGGGCTGCGACATCGTCACGCACAGCACCACGAAGTTCCTCAACGGACACAGCGACAGCGTCGGCGGCATCGTCGTGCTCAAGCATGAGGACGATGTCGAGTGGATGAGGTTCGTGCAGAACGCGGCCGGCGCGATTCTCGGGCCGATGGACTCGTTGCTGGTGCTGCGCGGCACCAAGACGCTGCCCATCCGCATGGAGCGCACAACGCCAACGCGCATGGCGCTGGCCGAGCACCTGGCGGCGCACCCGAACGTGCACGCGGTGCTCTATCCCGGCTCGCCGAGCACCCCCATCATGCCCTCGCGAAAAAACAGATGCGCGGGTTCGGAGGCCTTATCTCGTTTGACGTCGGCTCGATCGAGGCGGCGCACGACGTCCTGCCCCGCTTCAAGTTGATGTCGCTGGCGGAGAGCCTGGGCGGCGTCGAGACGCTGATCTCGCATCCGGCGATGATGACGCACGCGTCGGTGCCAGCCGACGGCGCGCCGCGATCGGGATTACCGACGGGATGATTCGCATTTCGGTCGGGATCGAGGACGTCGAGGACTTGAAGGAGGACCTCGATCAGGCGCTCACGGTGACTAGTCAGATCTGTGGTCCAACGCTGTCGCCGATGACCAGCCCAGGTAACGCTCGCCCCCGCCGCTTACCGGCACGACAAGGAGTTCCGGCACCTCATACGGGTGGAGCTCCTCGAGACGACGCGTGAGATCGCCGAGCCGGTCGCCGGTGGTCTTCATGACCATCTGCCGCTCGCGCGATTGGTCGATGTTGCCCTGCCAGCGATATACGGAGTCCATGACCGGCAAAATGTTCACGCAGGCGACAAGCCGTTCCTCGACCAGTGTGCGTGCGACCATCTCGGCGTCGCCGTCGGCGGGAAACGTCGTGAGAACGATCACGAACGGAGACGCGGCGTTCACCATTTTTCCCTCTTGTACCTGCGCGAAAACTCTTCTATCTCGATCGAATTCCGGTATCTGTCGCCGAACGATTGTAACCAAACGCAGATCTCACCAACACTGTGACGAGCGAACGTAACGAGTCAACACCAACGCCGCGGCCTTCTTTGGTGCACCGCGGTGGCCGTATCGCCCGATACGTGCTCTTCTTCGTGACCGCCGTGCTGGTGATCGATGCGGTCGTCGGCGAAAAAGGTTTGCTCGCATTGGTGAAGGCACGGCGCGATTTCGAAGGTGTGGCCGCGGCTCTTGCCTCGGCCCGCAGCGACAACATGCATCTGCGAGAAGAAGCGCGCCGCCTGCGCGAAGAGCCGTGGGCGATCGAAGAGATCGCCCGCCGCGAGCTCGGCCTGATCAAGCCAGGCGAAAAACTGTTCATCATTCGCGACGTGCAGCCAAAGAAGTAGGTACTTCGCTGCGGCGTGAGGCGGCTTGAGGTATGCGGCTCGGGGCTTGAGGCTTGGGCTTGAGGCTTGGGGCTTGAGGCTTGGGGCACGCTTCCGATCTATGATCGGGGATCTCATCCCGTCACAACGAGATCTCGAACTTCAAGGAGCAGGCATGGCTACCCGACAGGCGAATGCGGAATGGAAGGGCACGTTAAAGGAGGGCGCCGGCGAGATGGCGCTCGGGAGCGGCAGCTATAAAGGGCCGTTTTCCTTTGTGTCGCGCTTTGAGAACGGCTCGGGCACCAACCCCGAGGAACTGATCGGCGCGGCGCACGCGGGATGCTTCTCGATGGCGTTGGCCGCCGGGCTGGGACGTGCCGGCATTACGCCGACCAGCATCCGGACAATTGCCAAGGTGCACCTCGGCACGAGCGACCAGGGACCGACAATCACCCGCATCGATCTCGAGGTCGAAGGTGAGGTGCCGGGTATCGATCAGGCCACCTTTCAGGAGCACGCCGAGTCGGCGAAAAAAGGCTGCGTCGTCTCACGCGCGCTGGGCGGCGTGAAGGAGATCACGCTCAACGCCAAGCTCGCCGAGGCGCGGACGTAAGGGCCGCAAAGGGGCTGGCCGGCCTTCTCCGGCGGTAGTCACGAAAAAGGAATAGCTGTTGGATATCTGAATAGCCATTCGTTTTTCGTGACCTGACCCCGGCGATACTGCAATGGCGCGCGTTCGTCTGATTCACTGGAACGGGCCCGAAGGACGCGAGCGGAAGCGCACGCTCGCGTCACTCGGGCACGACTCCGGAGTACCGATGATCTCGACGGCGCCGCGCTGATACGGCGGCTGCGGGCAGATTTGCCTGACGCGTTCCTGATCGATCTCTCACGGCGGCCGTCGCACGGGCGTGAGATCGCGATGGCGTTGCGCATCGCGAAAAGCACCAGAAGTGTCCCGATCGTGTTCGTCGACGGCGATCCGCAAAAAGTGGCGCAACTCAAAGCGCTCCTTCCCGATGCGACGTACACGACGTGGGCACGGGTGAAGACGGCGCTGCCTCGCGCCCTCGCGCGCGCGCCGGTCTCCCCATCGTGCCTCCGTCAAGCATCTACTCGGGGAGGCCCGTGGTTGAGAAATTGGGGGTCAAGCAAGGGATGCGCATGTGCCTGCTCGGCGCTCCGCCCGGATTCGCCGACGCCCTCGCGCCGCTGCCGGCGACAGTCACGTTCTCCGCGAAACCCGAACGCACGGCCGACCTCTTTCTCTGTTTCGTGCGTAGTGCGCGCGAGATCCAGGCGCAGTTTGCCGGTGTCGCAGCGGTCGCCGATCGGCAAACCGTCTGGATGATCTGGCGCAAGAAGGCCTCAGGCGTGAAGTCGGACTTGAATGGCAATGTCATTCGCAATACCGGACTCGCGTCGGGGTGGGTCGATTTCAAGGTCTGCTCTATCGACGACACCTGGTCGGGACTGGCATTCAAGCGCCGGCGGTGAGCGGCGAGCGTGAGGCTCGGGGCTTGGGGCTTGGGGCTCGGGGCTCGGGGCTTGGGCTTGGGGGGGTCAAATCCCAATCCTCAAGCCCCACGCCTCACGCCTCACGCCGTCTCGGTGCCCGCTTCATGCGCGGCGGAGATGTTCACTTCCTGCTCCGCCAGGTCGTTGAGTGCCTGGTCCGCCGCTTTTTCTTCTTCGAGCGTCTGTTCGAGGCTGAAGGCAATCTCGGTCAAACCAAGCGTGTGCGCCCACGTCGCCACAGTCCCGTATCCAGCCATCTCGTAGTGCTCGGCCTTCTGCGCACCGGCAATCAACGCCGCGTCCTTCAACGCACCATCGAGCTCGCGCATCCCGAGGAGTCGTGAGCCTTCTTTGATGATGCCGGCGATACCATCACACGGCTTCCCAGCCGCTTTCACACCTAGCAGCATGAAGACGTCCTCGAGCCGCTTGACATGGTTACGTGTCTCTTCGAGGTGCGATTCAAACGCGCTGCGCAGGCCATCGCTCTGCGCCGCCGCTGCCAACTTCGGCAACGCCCTGGCCAACTGCTGCTCTCCGTCGGTCCAGAATCTCTGAGCTCGTCAATCAATAAGTCCTTGAGATTCATAGCTGGTTCCTCACAGCGGGCCCGTCTCTAAAGACCGGCTTCTACGGGATTCGTCCCCGCCACGCCGTCACCGCCACGATTGTCCTCGAGGCGACTCTGGCGCTCGTTCATGGTTCATCCTCGGTGTGCGAACAACTCGACAGGCCACACGCGGTGCAAATGGCGGGCCCGCGGCAGCGCCTCAGCTACCGGAGTACCCTTGGGCGCGCGAACGGTTGCGGCCGGCATTTTGGGTAGCGTCACGGCCAGCTCGTGCCAACCCCCGGCCTCGACCTCGCGCGGGGAATAGCGCAACACATAGCTCTGGCGCACATCGTCGAAGACGCGCTTGAAGGCCGCGACGGGATCTGTGTCGCCAAAGAGCCCACGCCCGCGCAACTCGCCGCCCGTCGTCTCGGCGGCTTCCGTGAGGAGGAGAATGTCCTGGTCGTTATAGCGCGGCCGCATGTAGGAGGAGGCGCTGGCAAAACCAGGCGGCGGCCGGACGGTGATGATCTGCAGCAGCGCGTCGGACCGCGACGCGACTTCGCGAACGCGATCGGCCGTCGTGGCGCTCATCGTGTCACGACCATCAGTAATTGCGACAACCAGGTGACGCCGGTCGCGTGCGACGCGGCGCACGAGTGCGGCGATCAGGGCGTCATGAACAGACGCTGCGGCCTGCTGTCGCGAAGCAGCGACGACGGCAACCGGTGTCGTCACCGGACCCATCGGCCGCAGCTCTTCGACAACGGTGTCGATGCGAATCAACCTGAACGCATCGTCTTTTCGAAGAAAACGGGCAATCTGCTGGATATCTTTCACCAGCTTGTCAGCGATGCCCGTCGTGCTTCCGCTACTGTCAACGATCAGCGTCACGTCGAGGGGCACACTCTCAATGGTCGCGACCTCAACCTGTTGCGCGACGTCATTGTCGGTCAGCACAAAATCCGCTGCCGTGAGTCCGCTCACCGGCCGAGTTCCGTCCCGAACGGAGACGGGTATCTGTCACGGTCGCCGCCGACGACTGCAGGGCGAACGAGGACTCTCGTGTGGCCTCGACCGCGACGGCACTCATCAGCATCGCAACCGCCGCGAGCGATGTTCGCGTCATCGAATCGCCTCGCGTAACGCCAGCAGCCGCTCGTCCAAAAACCGATAATCGCCGGCCTGGTAGGTTCGCCATGGATCAACGGCGATCGGCGCCGTGATGGCCGAATCAATCAACTTCGCCGCTTCCTCGCGCCCGTTTCCGATGAATAAGAGCGACGCCAAGGCGATGCTGGCCGACTGGGCCCGCGGCACGGCCGCCAGTGCTTCGCGATAGGACACCACCGCATTTGCGTGATCGCCGTCCTGCTCGCGAGCGATGCCGGTCAGGAAATGCGCAAGGTACATGAGAAAAGGGTCTTTGGTCAGCGTGAGCACGTCGTCAAACTGCTCGACTGCGATCTCCGAATGGTGAAGGCGGAGATGGAGAAACCCGAGCCGCAGGAGCACTTCGGCGCGGACGCTGACGACGTTGCTGAGATCCTCGAGGAGTGTAATCGCGGTGCGCATCCGCGTTCGACGCTGGTACTCATACGATTTCGCGCGGAGGTCCTGCTGTCCCGACAAGCCCGATGACCGTCGCGCGGCATTCATTTCGAATGCGTCCTGAAGTGCTGCGTCGTTGTCGTCCCACGGCGCGGTCCGCGCTGGATCCGGCCAGGTGTCGCCCTCGAGCATGACCACCAGCGCGAGCAGAAATCGCGCCTCCGACTCGAAGCGCGGCCACGCGTGCTTCTGCTGCGTGACGAGAAGCTCCTTATCGTACGCGCCTTGCATGAGTGCGAGCGCCGCAAGATGCCACACGCGCTCGGCGTCATCGGGCGGTCCCTTGCGCAGCAGCGACGCCGCCCATTCGATCAGTTGTCGTCCCTCGCCCCAATCGACCTCGAGGCTGGCGCGGGCGAGTTCGAGGGCGACCGTTGCGACCACGAGTTGGCGGTGGCGTTCCTCGCGGCCCGAACCGCGTTTGATCCAGGGCTCGCCATCGTGCATCACGCCTTGCCGCATGCGTTGGAGATCGAGCGGCGTGCGCGGGGGCGTGAACGCCCCGTACTCTCCCCGGCCGTAGCGATCGAGAAGGTCGGTCGTCGAGGCAACTTGCGCGATCGCCACCGACGACGACAGACAGATTAGGCAGAGGACTATCCGCATCGTAGGCGATCCGCCGGCGCGGTTACTTCGCCGGCTCGGCCAACGGTTTGCCCTTTTCGACGACGTAGACGGCGAGAATCTTCGCCGGGGTTGTGCCCGTATTCCTCGCGTCGTGCGCCGCGGCGACATCGTTTTGAAACACTTCGCCGGCTTTCTTCGTCACCGAAGGCCGGCCCTGATGATCGAACACGACCGTGCCCTCCACCACGTAACCGATCTCCACGCCGTGATGCAGGTGCCGTCCGGCACTCGCGCCAGGCTGCAGCTCCGCGGTCGCCATGACCGCCTCGTGTGTGGCAGACGAGGGGACATCGACCCGCTGCAACACCGTGCGCGTGATGCCGGTTTGCTGCGCGACCACCACGCGATCGAGCACGGCGCCGAAAACACCCCCGACCAGAACTGCGATTGCGATGACGACGTGACGTTTCATGTTTCCCCCAGTTGCGGACCTCAAACCACCGAACGCTACACGTGCCAGGAGCTAAGGCTGCGGTATCAAGTCCGTCAACACGTAGGCGAACAACATCGCGATACATCCCATGGCGACCGTGAGCCCGATGCTGTGCTTGAGCGTGAACAGAAACAGCTTGGCTTCCTGATCGCGTGGCATCCCCGTGGCGGCGGTCGCCACGGCAATGCTCTGAAGTGAGACCATCTTACCAAGCACACCGGCCGTCGAATTGACCGCCGCCATCAATACGGGATTGAGATTGAGCGCCCGCGCGGTGATCACTTGCAGGTTTCCGAAGAGCGCATTCGCCGAGGTGTCGCTTCCGGTCAGAAACACGCCGAGCCAGCCAAGGAACGCACTGAAAAACGGAAACACGTAGCCCGTTTGCGCCAGGGATAATCCGAGGGTCGCGGTGGCGCCGCTGTAGTTCATCACGTAGGCGAGTGCGAGCACCGCGGCGATCGTAAGCAGCGGCACAATCAAGCGGGTCAGGGCGGTGGCCATGAGCTGCGCGAAACGCCCGACCGAGATACCCGTGAAAAGCGCCGAGAGCACGGCTGCGATGAAGGTGGCGGTCCCGGCGCTCGCCAGCCAGTTGAAGTTGAAGACCGCGGGATAACGCGCAACCGTAGCCGTGACCGGCGGAACCCGTTCAATCGCATTGTGGAGCAGCGGAACGTTGATGGGGATGCTTACCGTATTCAGATACGGAACCGTCCACGCCGAGCCCCAGATGATGACCAGAATCGAGAGCAGGATGTAAGGCAACCACGCGGCGGCGAGCGACTTCGGCGGATGCGCCGCACTCGCGGTCGCGTCACGAGCGTGAACCGCGACCGGTGACGCTGTCGCGAGCGACGCCGGCGTCGCAAACTTGTCCGACGGTTTGGAGAATCGAATCGCGACGAGCAGTGCGATCGCCGCCGCAAGCGCGCTGAGAATATCGGTGAGATAGGGGCCGATATAGTTCGAGACCAGGAACTGCGCGACCGCGAAGGCGACGCCGCAGGCGACCGCGGCCGGCCACACACCCATTGCGCCGCGCCACCCCGCCATCAACACCATCAGGTACATGGGAATGACCAGCGCGATGATCGGCGAGAGTCGGCCGACCGCCGAACTGAGTGCCATGAGCGGCAGTCCCGTCACGCCCGCGAGCGTCACGATTGGCGTGGCGAGGGCGCCGAACGCCACCGGCGCCGTATTGGCCACCAGGCACAGTCCGGCAGCGGTAAACGCCGGTATCCCTAGCGCGGTGAGTAACGACGCCGAGACCGCGACCGGTGTGCCGAAGCCGGATGTGCCTTCGATAAACGCGCCGAACGCGAATGCGATGAGCAGCACGAGCATTCGTTGATCCCCGCTGACGCGGCGCAGCGACTGTTCGATTGCCGCAAAACAGCCGGAGGCTACAGCGACGTCGAAGAGAAGAATGGCGGAATAGACCAGCCAGCCGATCGGGAACAGACCGAATGCGCCGCCGTACACGGCGGCCATCGCGGCGAGCGGCATCGGCATGCCGTACACGAGCACCGCCACAGCCACGGCGGTGAGCAATGCGAGCGTCGCCGCACGCCACGCCGGCGAACGGAACACGCCGAGCATCACGGCGACAACGACAAGCGGCAGAGCGGCAGCGAGGACCGAGAGACCTAGTGAGTCGCCAAGAGGCGTATACGTTTGCGTCCAGGACACGCGCAGAGGATAACCGACAACATCGGAATTGACACGCGCCGCAGAAACATCGGCAGCTGTTTGCGCAGCCCGGCGAACAGGACCCGGCTCCGCGAATGTCGCGTGCGCGTTTCGTCGCTACGTCCCCGCACGCGGCAGCCCTTTCACCACGCGCTGGGCGTTCTCGTAATACAGCTTCTTCAGCACTTCGTCTGGAAGGTTCATCCCGTACAGCTTCCAAAAGGCGTGGTAATCGCGGTAATAGTCGAAATACTCGTCGGCGGTTTCGAACACCCGCCAGTAATACGGATATTCCTCCGGCTGAAACGCGTCTTTGCCGAACATCACCCGATCCTGATACTTCAGGAAGAACTCATGCGCCGCTCGCGGCTGGCGGCCAAGGTCATACAAGATCGCGCCGGCCTCGAGCGCGACATTGGGGAATTGGTCGAGCAACCTGGCCGCCTTGCCGAGATCGTTCGCGTGCCAGCCGAAGTGCGCGGCAATAAAGCGCGTCTTCGGGTGCTTGCGGAACACGTTATTGCGCTCGGTCATGAGCTCGTCAAAGGTCACGTGGCCAGGCTGGTTGTTGCGGCGATTCGCAAACAGGGCGAGCTCGAGCCAGCGCTCGTTGTGATTGTCGAGCGGTTGAAAGAACTCCTGCGGTTCGGCGGTGTGCATGAACACGGGCACGTCGAGACGCGCGAAGGCCGCCCACAACGGATCGAGTTCGGGATCGTCGACCTTCAGTCGCGAACCGTCAGCCTTGGTGATGCTGAGACCGAACCCTTTCGGAATTTCGCCGACACCGACCGCACCCGCCTTGATGTCGGCTTCGAGCTGCCGCACGGCCCGGTCCGCCCATCCTGGTCCAACGTTTCGGAAATCGACCCCGGCGAGCACCCGAAACCGATCTTTGTGCGGGCTGGCGCTGATTGCCTGGAGCACGCGCGTGAGCCGGTCGCCGGAGCTGTTATCGGCGCTCACCATCACCCGCAAATTCAATGAGTCCATTGCCGCCACAACGCTGTTGATCGCGTCCTGGGACGTCAGCGACGGCGGATGGCCGTGAATGTCAATGGCGGGAAATTTCGCCTTCGGGACGAGGTGCTGCGGCGTCACCAGGGTCGACCGCGGCCGGTAATCGACGATGCTGGGCGCGGGCATTCCCGGCGGCTGACAGCTGCCGGGCCGCGTCTCGGTCGTCCCCGGCGGGCATTCCTGCCCCGACGTGACGCGTGTGCCGCCACCGCCGCGTCCTTGTGCGGCGAGCGCCGCCGCAATCGTTGCCGAGATGAACACGAGGAAGACAACAGTTCGGTAACGCATGTCGTTGCAGATTAGCATCATCACCGCGTGAGCCGAGTGTGATGCGGGTGGCACTTCGTCGGAGGTCGCGGCCCGTTTTCAAACCGGCCGACCTTCATCTGAAGATGATCCGCAGCTCTCGCCCACTCATGCCCGTGTTATACGGCGGCGTGTCGGGTTCGAAATCTTTGCCGCGCTCGAGCATGCCGACAATCACCGGATCAAATCCGGCGTCGCGGGCCAACATCTCGGCTGTATCGAGCGCGGTCTGATCGTCGCTCGCCAGCGGGATGCCGACGCGATCGCCTTCGCGGTGTGCCTCGCGTTCGAGAACACGGAAGTACACCGAGTTGAACGCCTTGACCCAGCGACTGCCTGGGAACATGGCCGCGGCCCACGCGGCGGTACCGCGCGGGTGACGCGTGGCGTCCTGAACGGTCTGCCCGTCGCGTTGGACGTAAAAATTCCCGGTGTCGAGGACGACTTTGCCGGCTCAGAAGGGGCGGGAGGGTTCGGGCGAGGTCCGGAATCGCGGCGAGAGGGACGGTGAGCATGACCACGTCGCCGAACGCGGCAGCCTCCTCCGGCGTTCCCGCGGACGAGCGCGAGCCGAGCGTCTCGACAAGTGGCTGCAGCTGTTCGGGATGCCGCGACGCTAACCGCACTTCGTGTCCGGCCTCGATCCACAACTTCGCGAGCGTCGCGCCGATCATGCCCGCGCCGACGATGCCGATGCGCATGCGATTACTTATCGGCGAGGTCGATCGTTAATTCAACACTTTTCGATCGGTGCCGGGCGCCGCTGGACTTCGACAGCCAATCGCGCTGCTTGTGGCTGCAGGACAGCAACAGCCGGATGGTCACCGGACGTGATCTCGGCCGGCTTCGCCGGCACATGCGCGCTCGCGCGTTGTCGTCGTTTACGACTCTCGAGGAACGTGGCGTATGAAATGATCATGGTAGCGACCCTCCTGGGGCCGCGGCTCGAGCCGGTCGGATCCCGGAATTCCACAGTATCTGCGCTCGATCGGTAGCGAAGTGGGCCTGTCGGCGCGCACCCGGGAGGACGGGGCACTGCTCGAACGCTGGCGGGCTCAGGGCGGTGTGACCTCTTCACTATACAGGGGAACGTCAGGGAGCGTATTCGGGACGGTAATCCCTCACAACGTATAATCGGCCATCAATATCACGTGGCTTTCCTGAGCCCTGCGGCCTTCCCCGGTCTTCAGCCCTCACCAAAGCACTTGCCGGAGGTCCTCATCGCATCCCGACTGTTTTGTTCCTGATGTTCTTGAACACATGGTTTCAGCGCTGGCGTTCACCACTAGCCGAGAAGCCGCTGCGCGACGAGCTGCTGAGCATCGAGCGGCTGGAGGAGCGGGCGCTGGCGCTCGCCGCGAGCTTCACCGTCGATCCGAACCCGCGCCGCCGCGCCGCGCGACACTTTCCCCGATTCGACGACAACGCCCGCGTGCTGCGCGCGCGCCTACCGGACGCTGGCCGACGACGTCCGCACCGGGCAGTTCGTCGTCGCCGGCGGCCGAATGGCTGCTCGACAACTTCCATCTGGTCACGTCGGAGATCCCCGACATCCGCCGCAATCTGCCCCGCGCCTACTACCGCGCAGCTGCCGACGCTGGCCTCGCGTGAGCACGCCGGGTCACGCGCGCATCTACGCCATGGCCGTCGAGCTGATCCGCCACAGCGACAGCCGCCTCGACCGCCAGCAGCTCGTGCAGTTCCTCAACAGCTACCAGCGCGTCGCGCCGCTGACCATCGGCGAGCTCTGGGCGTGGCCGAGCATGCTGAAGCTGGCGCTGATCGAGAACCTGCGCCGCCTGGCCGACGAGATGCTGGCGGCGCGCGCCGCGCGGCGCGCCGCCGACGCCTACGTGTCGCGAGCCGACGACGGCCGCGACGCGCGAGCGCGCTGCCGCCGGCGCTCGACACCGCGTTCGTCGTGCAGCTCCTGCACCGCGTCCGCGAGTACGGCCTGCGCCTGTCGTCGGTCCGCGTCGCGGTCGACGAAGCACCTCGCGCTCGCAGCAGACGACAGCCGAAGAGGCGATTCGCGGCGAGCACCAGCGGCAGGGCGTCGGCGCAGGTCTCGGTCGCCAACGCCATCACCAGCCTGCGGCTGTGCGCGACGCTCGACTGGCGCGAGTACGTCGAGTCGGTCAGCCTGGTCGAGCAGGTGCTGCAGCGCGATCCCGGCCGGCGCCTACGCGCGGATGGACTTCCTGAGCCGCGACCGACAGCGCCAGGCGGTCGAGGAGCTGGCAGAGCCGAGCGGCGAAGCGCAGGTGCGCGTCGCGCTGCAAGGCGATCGAGAGCGCGCGCCAGGCGGCCGCCAGCGGCTCACCGGCCGATCGCGCGGCCCACGTCGGCTACCACCTGATCGATCGCGGCGGCGCGACCTCGAAGCCGACGCTCGCGCTACCGCCCCGCGACTCGCGGACGCGGGTCCGGCGCCTGCTGTCTGCGCCACCCGACCGCTCCTCTACCTCGGCGCCGATCGCGGTCGCTGACAGGCGCGCTCGTTGCTGGCCGCTGTGCGCGTCTATGCGCTGCGACGATGGGCGCATCGCCGGCGATCCAGGTCGTCGTGGCGCTGCTCGTGCTGTTCGCCGGCGAGCGACCTCGCGATCGCGCTGCGTCCAGCGTGCGGTCGTCCGCCTCGTCGTCGCCCGAGCGGCTGCCGCGGCTCGACTTCTCCGACGGCGTCCCGGACGACGCCCGCACGATGGTCATCGTGCCGACGATGCTGACGAGCGCCGGCGGGCGTCGACGCGCTGCTCGAGCACCTCGAGGTGCTGGCGCTCGGCAACCTCGATCCGTGCATCCACTTCGCGATCCTGAGCGACTTCGCCGACGCCGACGCGGCCGACGCTGCCCGAGGACGCCGCGATCGCTCGAGCGCGCGCGCGGACCGGCGTCGAGGCGCTCAACCTCAAGTTCGGCGCCGAGCACGCCGATCGCTTCTTTCTGTTCCATCGCGAGCGGCAGTGGAATCGCCAGGCGAGCACGCGTGGATGGGCTGGGAGCGCAAGCGCGGCAAGATCGAGGAGTTCAACCGCCTGCTGCGCGGCGCCACCGACACCAGCTTCTCCACCCAGGTCGGCGAGCTGCGACGTGCTGCCGTCGGTCCGCTACTGCATCACCCTCGACTCCGACACGCGCCTGCCGCGCGACGCCGCCAAGCGGCTGATCGGCATCATCGCGCATCCGCTGAACCGGCCGCGCTTCGATCGCGCGCGCTCGGCCGCGTCACCGAGGGCTACGGCATCCTGCAGCCGCGCGTCAGCGTCACGATGGCCAGCGCCGCCGGGTCGCTGTTCGCCCGCACCTACGCCGGCCACACCGGCGTCGATCCCGTACACCACCGCCGTGTCCGACGTCTACCAGGACCTGTTCGACGAAGGGCATCTTCACCGGCAAGGGCCTCTACGACGTCGACGCGTTCACCGCGGCGCTCGAGGGCCGCGTGCCGGAGAACGCGCTGCTGTCGCACGATCTCTTCGAGGGCCTCTACGCGCGCACGGCCCTCGTCACCGACATCGAGGTGGTCGACGACTACCCGTCGAGCGTGCTCGCGCACGCGCGGCGCCAGCACCGCTGGGTGCGCGGCGACTGGCAGATCCTGTGGTGGCTGTTCCCGTTCGTGCCGTCGCGCTACGGGCATGCAGCGCAATCGCCTGCCGCTCATCTCGCGCTGGAAGATCCTCGACAACCTGCGGCGCAGCCTGATGCCGCCGGCGACGCTTGCTCCTGCTGCTGCTCGGCTGGACCGTCCTGCCGGGCTACGCCGCTGCGTGGACCGGCGATCGGCGCTCGCGCCGCTCGCGCTTTCCGCTGTCGCTCTGCGCGTGCTCGAGCTGCTGCGCGGCCCGCGCCGCGGCCAATCGTGGCGGCGCGTTCCTGCGCACGCGCGATCGAGGATCTGAAGACCGCACGGCGGCGCCGCGTCGGCCTGCAGCTCGCGCTTCCTCGCCAACCACGCCTACGAGTGCTGCACGCGATCGCCGTGACGCTGGTCCGTCTCGTCGATCACGCGCCGGCGGCTGCTCGAGTGGGAAACGGCCGCCGCCAGCGCCGCGCGCGGCGGGCGCCGCAGCTGCGCGCGTTCCTGCAGCCGAGATGATCGCCAGCCCGCTGCTGGCGGTCGGGCACGCCTGGCCATCGTCGCGGTGCTGCGTCCGAGCGCCCTGCCGATCGCGGTGCCGGTGCTCGCGCTGTGGATCGGCGGCGCCGTTGATCGCCTACGCGCTGAGCCGGCCCGATGCCGACCGCCGCGTCGCTGCTGACGCCGCCGACCGCGCGTACCTGCACGACGGTGGCGCGCAAGACCTGGCGCTACTTCGACGCCTTCGTCGGACGCCGAGGATCATGCGCTGCCGCCCGACAACGTCCAGGTCGGCCCGGAGCTGACCGTCGCGCACCGCACGTCGCCGACCAACATCGGCATGGCCTGCTCGCCACGCTCGCGGCGCACGACTTCGGCTTCATCGACGCGCGACGAGCTGGTGCGCACGGATCGACGCGACGCTGACGACGGTCGAGCGGCCTCGAGCGGTTCGAGGGCCACCTGCTGAACTGGTACGACACGCGACGCTGGCGCCGCTGCCGCCCGCCTATGTCTCCACCGTGGACAGCGGCAACCTCGCCGGCGCGCTCGTGACGCTTGTCGGGCTCGGCGCTGCGCGCCGGACATCGTCGCCGCACGCTCGCGTCGACGCGCGCCGGCCGCGCCTTGTTCGACGGCATGAACTTCCGCTTCCTCTACGACCCGAAGCGGCAGCTGTTCGCCATCGGCTACCGTCTCGCGGACGCCGAGGGGCCCGGCCGGCTCGATCCGTCGTACTACGACCTGCTGGCGTCCGAAGCGCGGCTGGCCAGCTTCCTCGCCATCGCCAAGGGCGACGTGCCGGAATCGCACTGGTTCCACCTCGGCCGCCCGGTCACCAGCGTCCACGGCGCGCCGGTGCTGCTGTCGTGGAGCGCGACGCTGTTCGAGTACCTGATGCCGCTGCTGGTGATGCGGAGCTATCCGGACACGCTGCTCGACGAGTCGTGCCGGCTGGCGGTGCACGCGCGCAGATCGAGTACGCGGCCGCGCGCGGCGTGCCGTGGGGCATCTCGGAGTCGGCCTACAACGTCGTCGATCGCCACGGCACCTACCAGTACAAGGCGTTCGGCGTGCCCGGGCTCGGCCTGAAGCGCGGCCTCGGCGACGAGCTGGTGGTCGCGCCGTACGCCACGGCGCTGGCCGCGATGATCGATCCCGCCGCGAGCACCGCCAACCTGCGGCGGCTCGCCGCGGCGGGCCTCGAGGGCGAGTACGGCTTCTTCGACGCCATCGACTACACCGCATCGCGACGCCGACCGACGGGACGCCGACGCCGGCACCGGATGGCCCGCCGCACGGCGTCGTGGTGTCGCACCTACATGGCCCACCACCAGGGCATGACGCTGGTCGCGCTGGCCAACGCGCTGCTCGGCGACCGCATGGTCGAAGCGCTTCCACGCCGACCGCGGGTGCAGGCCACCGAGCTGCTGCTGCAGGAGCGCGTGCCGCGGCAATGCCGACGATCGAGCCGCGGCCGCTCGACGAGATGCGCGCCGCCGGCGCCTGTCGCTCAGCGCCGGTGCGGCGCTACCGCTCGCCGCACACGACGTTCCCGCACGCGCAGTTCCTCTCGAACGGCACACTACGTCACGTCGGTCACCAACGCCGGCGGCGGCAGCAGCGTCTGGCGCGGCCTGCCGGTCACCGGTGGCGGCGCGACGCCACGCGCGACGCCGACGGCCAGTTCATCTACCTGCGCGACGTGCGCAGCGGCGCCGTGTGGTCGGCGACCTATCAGCCGACCGCGCGTCGAGCCCGACGACTACGTGGTCACGTTCTCGGCCGACCGGGCCAGCTTCCGCCGGCGCGACGACGACATCACCACCCAGCTCGACGTCGCGGTCTCGACCGAAGACGACGTCGAAGTGCGGCGGCTCACGGTGCGTCAACCACAGCTCGCGCATCCGCGAGATCGACGTCACCAGCTACGCCGAGATCGTGCTGGCGCGGCCGGCCGACGATCTCGCGCACCCGGCCTTCGGCAAGCTGTTCGTCGAGACCGAGTACCTGCCGGACAGCGCCGCGCTGCTCTGCCATCGGCGGCCGCGCGATCCCGGGATCCGCGCGTGGGCGTTGCACGGCTGAGCCTCGAGGGCCGGCCGCAGGGGCCGGTCGAATGGGAAACCGATCGCGCGCGCTTCCTCGGCCGCGGCCGAGGACTCGGACGATCCGGCCGCGCTCGACGGCCGCGCGCTGTCGGGCACGACCGGCGTCGTGCTCGATCCCGATCGTCAGCCTGCGCCAGCGGATCCGGCTCGTCCCCGGCGCGATCGGTGCGGCTCTGTTTCGCCACCGGCATGGCCGCCGATCGCGAGACCGCCGAGGCCCTGGCGCAGAAGTACCACGATCCGAGCGCGGCCGCGCGCACCTTCGCGCTGGCGTTCACGCACGCGCAGAGCGGCCTGCGCCATCTGGGTATTTCCGCGCGACGAGGCGCTGCTGTTCGAGCGGCTCGCCTCGCGCGTGCTCGGCACCGACGGCTCGCTGCGCGCGAGCGCCGAGACGATGGCCGCCAACGAGCTCGGCCAGGCCGGGCTTGGCCGCACGCGATCTCCGGCGACCTGCCGATCCTGCTCGTGCGCGTCGTCGGCGACGACGACGTCGCGCTGGTGCGCCAGGTGCTGCAGGCGCAGGAGTACTGGCGCCTGAAGGGCCTGACGCGCCGACGTCGTCATCCTCAACGAGCATCCCGTCGAGCTACCTGGACGAGATGCAGGCGCAGCTCACCGCCCTGCTCGACGACGGTCCGTGGCGGACGTGGCAGCATCGGCCGGGCGGCGCCTACCTGCTGCGCGCCGATCGGATGGGCACGCGCCGAGCGCGTGCTGCTCGAAGCGGTGGCGCGCGCCGTGCTGCGCGGCGATCGCGGCGATCTGCGCACCCAGCTCGACGCGGCCCGATCCGGTCCGGCACGCCGGCGATCGCCGCCTTCGTGCCGACGCGTCTCGCCGCGCGGCCGGACATCGACCACACCTGCCGATTGCCGATCGCCGTCCGATGACGCTGACCAACGGGCTGGGCGGGTTCACCGACGACGGGCGGACGTACGCGATCGTCCTCGAGGGCGCCGAGGAGACGCCGATGCCGTGGGTCAACGTGATCGCCAACCCGCACTTCGGCACCGTCGTCACCGCGTCGGGCGCGGCGCACACCTGGTCGGGCAACAGCCGCGAGAACCGGCTGACGCCGTTCGCCAACGATCCGATCAGCGATCCCGACCGCCGAGGCGCTGTTCATCCGCGACGACGAGTCCGGCGAGTGCGTGGTCGCCGACGCCGGGCCCGATGCCGCGAGCACGCACGAGCGGCCGATGTGTCGTCGGCACATCGGCCGGCGTGACGCAATTTTCGCGAGTGGCGCACGGCATCGACCACGAGCTCGAGGTCTTCGTCGACGCCGACGATCCGGTGAAGTTCTCGCTGCTGACGCTCACCAACGACGGCGCGGCGCCCGGACGCTGAGCGTCTTCGCCTACAACGAGTGGGTGCTCGGGCCGCCGCGCGAGGGTGCACCTGCACAGTCGTCACGACACTCGATCCGACGACCGGCGCGATCTTCGCGCGAAACGCCTACAACCAGGAGTTCGCGCGCCACGTCGCCTTCGCGTATGCGAGCGAGCCGCCTCGTCGGTCACCGGCGACCGGCGCGCGTTCATCGGCCGCAACGGCGACGTGTCACGGCCGGCGGCGCTCGCGCCAACGCGTCTCTCGGGCGTCGTCGGCGCGGCGCTGGATCCGTGCGCCGCGCTGCAGATTCAGCTGCGTGCTGGAGCCAGGCGAGCGCCGGCAGCTGCTGTTCCTGCTGGGACAAGGGCACCGATCGGGAGCACGCTCGCCAGGCTGATCGCCCGCCACGGACACGTCGACGCAGCCGTGGCGGCTCGGCGAGCGAGTGCGCGCCGTCATGGGACGACACGCTCGACGATCCAGGTGCGCACGCCGGACGATTCCTTCGACGTGTTGATCAACCGCTGGCTGCTCTATCAGGCGGTGAGCTGCCGGCTGTGGACGCGCGGCGGCTACTACCAGCCGGGCGGCGCCTTCGGCTTCCGCGATCAGCTGCAGGACGTGATGGCGCTGTTGTTCGCGCGGCCGGACCTCGCGCGCGAGCACTGCTGCGCGCCGCGGGCCGGCAGTTCGTCGAGGGCGACGTCCAGCACTGGTGGCACGAGCCGACGGGCCGCGGCCTGCGCACCCGCTGCTCCGACGATCTGCTGTGGCTGCCCGTACGTCGTCGCCGAGTACGTCCGCACGACCGGCGATACCGACGTCCTGGACGAACGCGTGCCGTTCCTGAAGGCGCCGCTGCTCGCGATTGAGGAACACGAGGCGTACGGGCAGCCGACGGTGTCGAGCGAAGACGGCACGCTGTTCGAGCATTGCGTCCGGGCCATCGACCGGGGCCTGACCGCCGGCGCCCACGGCCTGCCGCTCTTCGGCACCGGCGACTGGAACGACGGCATGAACCGCGTCGGCCATGACGGACGCGGCGAGAGCACGTGGCTCGGCTTCTTCCTGCACGGCGTGCTGATCGATTTCGCCAGCTGTGCGCCGTCCGCGACGACCGCGCGCGCGCGACACGCTACCAGGCCGAAGCCACGCGGCTCGCGTCGCAGCTCGAGCTGGCGTGGGACGGCGAGTGGTACCGCCGCGGGTACTACGACGACGGCACGCCGCTCGGTTCGGCGCAGAACGACGAGTGCAAGATCGACTCGATCGCGCAGTCGTGGGCGGTGCTCTCGGGCGCCGTGCCGCTGCGCTTCGCCGAACGCGCGATGGATGCGGTGCGCACCGCGCTGGTCGCGCGCGGATCGCAGATTATGCTGCTGCTCGATCCCCCGTTCGACCAATCGGCGCAGGATCCCGGCTACATCAAAGGGTACCCGCCCGGCGTCCGCGAGAACGGCGGTCAGTACACCCACGCCGCGGTCTGGATGGTGATGGCGCTGGCCCGACTGGGCGGAAGCGGCGACGAGGTCGCCGAACTCTTCCACATGCTCAACCCGATCAATCATACCCGCACGCCTGCGGACGTGGAGCGCTACAAGGCCGAGCCGTACGTCATGGCCGGCGACGTCTACGGCCGCGCGCCGCACGCCGGCCGCGGCGGTTGGAGTTGGTATACGGGATCGGCGGCGTGGATGTATCGCGCCGGCCTCGAAAGCATGCTCGGACTGCGCCGGCGCGGCGACACGTTCAGCATCGATCCGTGCATCCCGTCGACGTGGCCGAGCTACGAGATCGCATGGCGCTTCAAGACGACGCGTTATCTGATCGCGGTTTCAAACCCCGAGCACCTGTGCCGCGGTGTGGTGGAGGCGACCGTCGACGGGATAAGTGTTGATTTCGCAGCAATTCCGCTGGTTGACGACGGTGAAACCCATCAAGTGCGTGTGCGTCTGGGAACGGCGGGAAGTAGCTAGCTGTCCCCTAATAGGACAGTTCATGCAGGCAAAAAACCTTACACTGTAGAGGTGAATATCATGGTCACGGCGGCCCGCCCGGTTGCCCCGATTCCCGCCATCACCGGCGTGGCAGTCAGGGCTGTCGTGGATCACGTCCAGCCCGCGGCCGGCGGCCTCCGCAGGATCGCGGCGTTCTGCCAAGAGGCGGTTCTCATCCTCCTGGTCGTACTCCTTGTCCCGATCGGCATTCTTGTGGTCGGAGCGCCGATCACGCTGGCGGTGCGCGCACTGATTGAGATCGCACAACGATTCTGATGCGCGCAACACGCACGCTCCGCGTCCCGACCGGTGTCATCTAAGCCGATGTTGTACGAGTTCATCACGACCCATCGTGACGCGATCATCGGGCGGACGACGGAGAAGCCTGCCGATCGACAGCCGCCGGTGGCACCGACAGGCGAACTCGAACACGGTGTGCCACTCTTCCTCACTCAGCTCTCAGAGACGCTTCGTTCCGAAACGACGCTCATACCATTTGCGCCCGATGCCATCGCCGCCTCCGCCACGCGCCATGGCAGCGATCTCCGCGCCCTGGGGTTCAACGTCTCGCAAGTGGTGCACAACTACGGCGACGTCTGCCAGGCCATTACCGAACTCGCCGTCGAGAAGCGTGCGCCGATCACAAACGGGGAGTTTCATACTCTGAATCGCTGCCTGGATACCGCCATTGCCGAAGCGGTCACCGAGCACGCGCGCATCACGGCCGACTCGCGATCGAGCGAGGAAGTGGAACGCCTGGGGCAGCTGGCGCACGAGGTTCGCGACATCCTCAACACCGCGCTCCTCGCGTTCCATGTCCTCAAGCAAGGTACCGTCGCCGTGAACGGTAGTACGGGAGCGGTGCTCGGTCGAAGTCTCGCGCGCCTGCGCGACCTGGTCGAGAACACGCTGTCCGACGTGCGGATCACCGCCGATTACCAGCGTCGCGATCGGTTTGCCATCCGCCCGTTCCTCGACGACATAGCGGTGGCCGCGAGCCTGCAAGCGGAGCATCGCAGCCTGCAGTTCATCGTCGAGCCGGTTGATCTCCGGCTGGCGGTGGTGGCCGACCCGCAGCTGCTCGCCTCGGCCGTCATGAATCTGTTGAATAACGCCTTCAAGTTCACACACATCGGCGGCCGCGTGGTGCTCCGGGCGCACGCGGAAGAGACGCGCGTGTGTATCGAAATAGAAGACGAATGCGGGGGGATTCCGGAGAGCAAGGGCGACCCCTTCCAGCCGTTCGGCGGGCGCCGGGGAAAGGATCGGACGGGCCTCGGGCTCGGACTGTCAATCGCCCGCAAGGCCGTCAAAGCTCACGGCGGCGACATCCATATCCGCAACATGCCCGGTAAAGGCTGCGTCTTCGTCATCGACGTGCCGATGGCGCGCGAAGACGAGCCGATACCGAACCCTGTCGTGTGACGATCCGCTAGGACGCTTCGCGTTCGAAGAGAACGCTTTGCGCCGCCAGATTCACGGTGGCCGTCCGATGCGCGCGCGTCCACGCGTCGGCGTGCGTCGAGCGGGGCGTGATCGGGTCCGCGCCCCACCAGAGTTGCTCACGCCGCGCCGACTCCGGCAGCGAGAAGCCGAGCAGGTCCTCGATCTCGCCGAACGTCAGCACGACGCGATTGGCAAATCGATCGCGCAAGTACTTATAGAGCAGCCGGTACTCCCCGGATACCCCGTGCCCGACTGCGGCGAATCAGCCGCCGCCACTACATGCCACCGTCGGACATGCTCGCGTGACCCTGCTGGTCCGGGATCTGCGAGATCACGGCTTCGGTGGTCAAGAGCAGGCTGGCGATGGACGACGCATTCTGCAGAGCGGAGCGGACCACCTTCGTGGGATCGATGACGCCCGCCTTGACCAGATCCTCGTACGTCTCGGTCTGCGCGTTGAAGCCCTCGTCGCCCTTCATCTCTTTGACGCGCTGAACGACAATCGAACCTTCGTGACCGGCGTTGGTCGCGATCCAACGCATGGGTTCCTCAATCGCCCGCGTGACGATGGTCACGCCGATGCGCTCCTCGCCTTCGAGCTTCAGCGTCTGCAGCACGTTGGCTGCCCGCACCAGCGCGACACCGCCGCCGGCAACGATGCCTTCTTCAACCGCCGCCTTGGTCGCGTGCATGGCGTCTTCGACGCGCGCCTTCTTTTCCTTCATCTCGGTCTCGGTAGCCGCACCAACCTTGATGATGGCCACGCCGCCGACGAGTTTGGCCAGGCGCTCCTGGAGTTTTTCCCGATCGTAATCGGAGGTCGTGTCTTCGACCTGCGCGCGCAACTGTTTCACGCGCCCCTCGATGGCGGCGGAGGTGCCCGCGCCTTCGATGATGGTCGTATGGTCCTTGTTGATCGTCACCTTCTTCGCCTGGCCGAGGTCTTCAAGCTTGATCGATTCGAGCTTGATGCCGAGGTCTTCGGTGACCGCGCGACCGTTGGTGAGAATCGCCACATCTTCGAGCATGGCCTTGCGGCGATCGCCATAGCCCGGAGCCTTGACGGCGGCGACGTGCAGGGTGCCGCGCAGCTTGTTGACGACGATCGTGGCCAAGGCCTCGCCTTCGATGTCCTCGGCGATGATCAGGAGCGGACGACCTGAGCGCGCGACCAGTTCGAGGAGCGGCAGCAGGTCTTTCATCGCCGCGATCTTCTTCTCGTGGATGAGAATGACGGGATTCTCGAGCACGACTTCCATGCGCTCGGGATCGGTCACGAAATACGGCGACAGGTAACCGCGATCGAACTGCATGCCTTCGACGACTTCGAGCGACGTCTCGAGCGTCTTTGCCTCTTCGACCGTGATGACGCCGTCCTTGCCAACCTTCTCCATCGCTTCGGCGATGATCTTGCCGATGGTTTCGTCGTGATTCGCCGAGATCGTACCGACCTGCGCGATCATCGATCCGCTCACCGGCTTCGACATCTTCGTCAGTTCGGCGGTGATGGCGCTCACGGCCTTCTCGATGCCGCGCTTGATGGCCATCGGATTGGCGCCCGCGGTGACGTTCTTCGCGCCTTCACGATAGATCGCCTGGGCGAGGACGGTCGCGGTGGTGGTGCCGTCGCCAGCGACATCCGACGTCTTGCTCGCGACTTCCTTGACCATCTGCGCGCCCATGTTCTCGAGCGCATCCTTCAAGTCGATCTCCTTGGCGACGGTCACGCCGTCCTTGGTGATCGTGGGCGAACCGAACTTCTTATCGAGGATGACGTTGCGCCCCCGGGGGCCGAGCGTCACCTTGACGGCATTGCTGAGACTGTTGACCCCGCGGAGAATCGCCTGCCGTGACGCATCGCCGTAGGTGATCTGATTAGCCATTAACCCTTCCGTTCCTGAATCGCGAGCACGTCGTCTTCTTTCATGATCAAGTAATCGACGCCCTCGACTTTGATTTCCTGGCCGGAGTACTTCCCGAACAGGATGGTGTCCCCTGCCTTGACGTCGAGCGGCATCCGCTTGCCATCTTTGTTGGCTTTGCCGAGGCCGGCCGCGAGCACCTTGCCCTGCTGCGGTTTCTCTTTGGCGGAATCCGGAATGATGATCGCGCCGACGCGATCGGTGGATTCTTCGAGGCGTAACACGATGAGGCGGTCGTGGAGCGGTCTGAGATTCATGAATGTGACTCCGATCGATGGCGAAGCGCGTGAGCGGAATGCGTCACGTGCGCTGCAACAGCTGCCCAAGTCGGGCCGTCGGCGCGCACCTTCAAAAAGGAGCTCTGGAATCGCTGGCGGGCTCAGTCTGGAAAACTCTGTGAGAAGTATAGGGCCGCGGGTGGGTTGACGACTGTGCGCAATTGAACACCTCCCGAGACGATCCACCGCCAGGCTCCTGTCTCGAAGTGCACAGACCGCCACGCAGCAACCGTGTCACCATGCTGGGCATGACCTCCGCGATCACCGTTAAACACGCCCATGCCGCAGCGGGCACGGCATCGCCGACATGTCCCCTCTGTCACACGATTGCCGGCAGCGTGACCCACGATGCGCTCGCGGCTGGCGCGCGCTGGGTGTGCACCCGGTGCGGTCAGACATGGAGCGCGACGCGCCTGGCGGCGGCGGCAGCGTACGCCCGAACACGCTAGTTGGAGGACGTTGGGTTGCGCGCACGTCGGTTCGGGACTGCGGCTCCCGAACGGTGACGCCGCAACTAGCGACGCCTAGAGATGCGGCCGCTCGCTCCTTTGCGGCGAACGGCGGTGTGGCGCCGAGCGACGCGTGCGGAGCTGCCGCCGTCCTGACACCTGAAACCTGAAACCTGATCAGCCTTTCCGCCCGCCGACGACGAGCAGCGCGACGCCTCCCGCAACCGCCAGACCGCCGACGATGGGCGGCAGCGGTATGGTTTTCTGGCGGTCAGCGGTGGCGTGAAGCGGACCGATGTCGATGACCGTCTCGCGACTCGTGTAGGTGATGCCCTGGTAGGCGAGGGCGCCGACGCCGAGCACGATCAACACGATGCCTGCGACTGACATGGATTTCATAGGGTTCCTCAATCGTGCAAGACGACGCTGAGAAGCGAGTTGTTGATTTGGATGCCGGCGTCCAGATTGCCGTTGTACTCGATGAACCCGAGTCGCTTGAATTTGTTCATGAAGAAGTTCACGCGCGATCGCGTCGTCCCGACCATCTCCGACAACGTTTCCTGAGAAATTTTCGGGACGACGTGCCGCGGCTTGTTCTGCTGGCCGTAGCGCGCCAGCAGCAGCAACGCACGCGCCAGCCGCTTCTCGCTGGAGTTGAACAGCTGATCGATCAGGTCTTGTTCGATACGAACGTTACGCGACACCATGTGGGCAATGAAGCGGTCCGACAAGGCGTGTTGTTCATGGAGCACGCGGACCATCTGCACCTTCGCAATCTCGAGGACGCGTGTCGCCGCGATCGCCGTCGCACTGCCGATGCGCAGCGGTTGGCCGGCGAGACATCCCTCACCAAAGAAGTCGCCCGGGGCCAGCATGGCGATCACGGCCTCTTTGCCAGTCTTCGACAGCACCGACAATTTCACGCCGCCGGTCTGGATGTACATGACGGTTTCGCCGCGGTCTCCCTGCGCGAAGATGGGCTCGCCGCGTTGATATTCCACGATTTTTTTCGACACACCCGCCGAGTCGAGGAACGCTTGCGCATCGAAAGCCGACGCCCGCTTGCCCATGCGTCCGAGGATACTCGGCTTGTCGGGGAATCACCTGTCCCCAAGGGGACAGTCTTGGTCGATTTCCGAGCAGCGGCTTGGTCAGTCGCCAGCGCTGATCAGCAGCAACGGTTGAGGTTAGGTCAAAAACGTGCAGCCATGGCCACAGATGGACGCAGATGACGCAGATACAAGGGCCACAGATGCCGTACGCAGATGACGCAGATACAAGGGGCCGCAGATGCACGCCGATGACGCAGATACAAGCGGCCGCAGATGCTCGCAGATGACGCAGATGCAAGCGGCCGCAGATGCACGCCGATGACGCAGATGCAAGGGGCCGCAGATGCACGCCGATGACGCAGATGCAAGGGGCCGCAGATGCTCGCCGATGACGCAGATACAAGGGGCCACAGATGCTCGCCGATGACGCAGATGCAAGCGGCCACAGATGCACGCCGATGACGGCCATAAGCACTGTCGTCTTTCGACGCGGTACTGCCTTTGCTTTCTTCTGCCCGCACGCCGGCCGCGGGTTCGCCTCTCTTGCCGAGAGGCGGTACCGGGCTGCTTAGAGGGGACAGACGAATGTATCACCACGTCAAGAAGCTGATGTACACCGTTCGCGTCGATGATCCGGATCCACGATTTGGCAACATGCTGCTCGAACAGTTTGGCGGAGCCAATGGCGAGCTCGCCGCGGCAATGCAGTACTCCATTCAAGGGCTCAACTGCGACGATCCGGAACGCAAGGATTTGTTGATGGATATCGGTACAGAGGAACTGAGCCATCTCGAAGTGGTGGGCGCCCTCGCGCGCCTTCACCTGAAGCCGATGAAGTTCAAGCGCGACGATGCCGAAGCTGATCCGCTGATTGCCATCGCGGGCGGCGGGGGGGTCGCGCTACACAATTCAGTCGGTAATCCCTGGACCGCCGACTACCTGAAGATCACGGGCGAGCTCGACGTGGACCTCCGCAGCAACATCGCGGCTGAGGCTCGCGCAAAGATCGTCTACGAGCGGCTGATGAATTTCACGACCGACTCGGGCACGCGCGACGCGCTGCAGTTTTTGATGACGCGCGAAATCACCCACATGAAGGCGTTCACCGCCGCGCTTGAAAGCCTGGGCAAGCCGCGTTTTCAAATTGGGCAGATCCCGCCAACCCCGGGTCTGGTCGATCAGTTCTTCAACGATTCAACCGGTCGTGGCGAAGATGGCGAAGTCGACGCGCGGGGCCCATGGAATCAAGGCGACCAGTGGATCATGGTCGAGGCGCCTGCATTCCAGGAACTGGGTCAGGCTTCGACTGAGCCTGCGGGCGCGCAGGTGGATGCGCGGACGACGAGTACCACCGACGACCCCGAGCTCCTGCAGGAACTCCTCGTCGATCAGCTTCGCGACCTCTTGTCGGCGGAAGCGCAGTTGGTCAAGGCCATTCCCACGATGATGGAAGCCGCTCATTCCGACGGACTGCGCATCTGCTTCGCGCAGCATCTCGAGGAAACGCGCGAGCACGTCGAGCGGTTGAAACAGTCGATGGAGCTTCTGGAAAGCGACGAGAAGGCCAAGACCTGCAGAGGCATGGCGGGCTTGCTCGAAGAAGGACAGGAGGTCATGGCCGAAGGTGAAGAGAAGGAGCCCGAGGCCGCTGATCTCGGTCTCATCGCCGCGGCGCAGAAGGTCGAGCACTACGAGATCTCGTCTTATAAGACGGCACGCACGCTCGCCGGTCAGATTGGCCGGCCCGATATCGCGCTGCTCTTGAATCTGACGCTTGGAGAGGAAGAAACCGCCGAGAGCCTGTTGACCCAGATCGCGCGCGAGCTCATGTCGGAGTCGCGCACGGGCATCAGCAAAGACGACGAGCTGACCGACGCGCATACCGGTTCGGCAAAGCGCGCGACGAAAGCGACGAGTAATCAACGGTAGATGAGAGCGGGAGGCGAGGCGGTCGTTGATATCAACGGCCGCTTCGTCGAGCAAGGGGTCAGGTCACGAAAAACGAGTTTGGCCGTTCTTCAGACTCCAAATTCGTTTTTCGTGACCTGACAAGTGCCCTACTCGCGCTCGGCTTCGAGCTGTTCCTGAATCGCGACGCGGATTGCCAGCGGGCGGCCACTTGGAACGGTAAACGCCAGGATTCCCCCAGCGCTCGCATCCACTTCGATATCCCATCCCTCGGGGGATGCGGCGACCGAGCGCATCGCGAACGGAAGGCGGCGATGCAGGATGATGTTTCGGACCAGGGCTTCGATTTTGGCGCTGTTCATCGCTGCTCTCCTGCGGCACGTCGGTTCAACGTGTGCGCGTCCATCCACGTGACATCGAGGGAGGCAGGAGACTGGGTCCACGTTTCGCAGCAATCTTGAGGTGTGCGAACCGGAAATCCAACGCTGCCGGGCGGCCGTTCGGCGCTGGATTGACGCAGGCGGGCTTACGCAGTGAGCGAGGTACAAGTATACGCGTTCCCGGGTAGGATGCCGCATGCGTTCATGTGCATTCCTGGCTGTTGTCGGCGTCCTTGCGCTTTCGAGTGCGCTGCATGCGCAGAAACCGCGCGAACACGACCTCAAGCTTCCGATCGGCGGCACCCCTGGGCCGCTCGACGCGATCACCGACGTTGCCGGCGTGGAAGTCGGCCATACCACCCTCGTCTCCGGAAGTGGCAAGCTCGTCGTGGGCACGGGTCCCGTGCGCACCGGCGTCACGATCGTGCACCCGCGCGGTAAGAACAACTCCGATCCGGTGTTTGCCGCCTGGTTCACGCTGAACGGAAACGGCGAGATGACGGGCACCACGTGGATTCAGGAGAGTGGGCTGCTCGAAGGGCCGGTCGCCATCACCAACACGCACAGCGTCGGTGTTGTTCGCGACGCCATCATCAAGTGGGAGGTGTCGCGCAAAAATGCCCTGCAGCCCTGGTGGCTGCCGGTGGTGGCGGAAACCTACGACGGATCCCTGAATGACATCAACGGTTTTCATGTGAAACCGGAGCACGTCCTCGCGGCGCTCGATGGGGCATCTGGCGGCGTGCCGAAGGAAGGCGCGGTTGGCGGCGGTACGGGCATGGTGTGCCATGGCTTCAAGGGAGGCATCGGCACCGCGTCGCGCAAGCTCACCGACGCGCAAGGAGGTTACACGGTCGGCGTGCTCGTGCAGTGCAACTACGGCATCCGCCGCGATCTGCGCATCGCGGGCGTCCCCGTCGGCGAGGAGATTCAAGACCTCACCGGGTGCATCGCGAATAACGAACCGGTCGCCGCCGGCGGCCGTCCGCGGTGCGGCACCGCGGCTGGTGATGCGGACGCGTCGCCTGAGCAAGGCTCGATCATCGTGGTGGTGGCGACCGACGCGCCGCTGTTGCCGCATCAACTGAAGCGGATCGCCACGCGCGTGTCAGTCGGGCTCGGCCGGCAGGGCGGGTTTGGCGGCAACGGCTCGGGAGATATTTTCGTCGCGTTTTCGACAGCCAACGCGCGCGCCTGGTTCGATGATCGGCCAGTGACCGACGTCAAAATGCTGCCGAACGATCGCATCACGCCACTCTTTTACGCCACCGCGCAAGCCACGGAAGCGGCGATCACCAACGCCCTGCTCGCGGCCGACACGATGACCGGCGCCAACGATCTACGGATCTACGCGCTGCCAGTGGATCGCATGCTCGGAGTGATGAAGAAGTACGGGCGGCTTCCCTGATGCCTGTGGGCAGCGCTGCCGGACTAACGCAGCCGCGCGCCGCTCATCGCGCGATCCCGAGCACCTCATCGATCGTTTGTGCGGCATTGCCCGCGCGCGCGTTCGCGCTCTGATCGAAACGGCCGGCGAGCGACTGCGCTTCGTCGAGCTGGGTCAAGGCGGGATCCAACCGCTTGGCCTCTTCTTCGCGCCCCGTGTTTTTGAGTCGCTCCGAGGCGCGACTCACCACCCGTTTCGCGCTTTCCAGATTGCGGCTGGCGTTGCCGAAGTTGACGTTGTAGAGATCGACGCGCGCCGCAAGCACCGAGCTGCGCGCCTCGAACAGATCGCTCCGCAACTCAGCCGCCTGCACCGCGCGATCCGATGCTGAGCGACCGGATGAACCCAAGAACCAACCGGCGCCAAAGGCGACGAGGATTCCGACAACCGCGCCCAGGATGAATTTCATTGAAACCCTCAGCAATCAATGATCAGCGAGCAATCGAACCCGTCATGGGTCAACCGCCGGAGCGCGCCTGAAACGCGAGGTAGGCGAAGATGATGACGAGTGCCAACAACGCGAGACGTGCCACTCCCATCAAGCGTGTGTGCGCGACATGCCGCGTTCCCTTCGGCTTGATACCGGTGATCGCAGCCACGGCGGAGACAAGAACGGCGAGGCCAAGCCATGTGAGCCAAGTCATAGCCAACGACAGCTTACATGGTGCGCCGACTTCATGAGTTATGCATCGCCGATGGCGGCGCCACCGGCGATCGCTCCGAGGATGACCAACGGTTCGCGGCCGGCGGTCACCGCGTCGGGCAGCGGCGTGTCCGGCGGTTCGTGCGACAGGTCGGTCTCGCAGGCGAAGAATCGCAGAAACGGGCGCCGCTCCAATGTGACGTGATCGCGGACGGTGCCGCGCAGCACGGGGTATTTGCCCTCCAGCGCGTCGAGGACCGCGCCGATCGTCGCGCGGCCGTCGACCTCCACCTGCGCGGGACCATTGACGCGGGCGAGCGTGCGCAGATGCGCCGGCAGCTCGACGGTGATGGTCATATGGTTTGCACTTCGACCGAGAGCACTGCCGGAAGATCGCGCGCGATCGCCGTCCAGTTGTCGCCGCCGTCCGGCGAGCCGTACACCTGTCCGCCCGTCGTCCCGAAATAGACGCCGCACGGGTCGAGTGCATCGACCGCCATCCCGTCCCGCAGCACGTTGACGTAGCAGTCGTGCTGGGGCAGACCCTGGGTCAGCGGCTCCCATTCGTCGCCGCCGGTGCGGCTGCGATAGACGCGCAGTTTTCCATCCGGCGGATAGTGTTCCGAGTCGCTCTTGATCGGGACGACGAAGATCGTCTCCGGTTCGTTGGCGTGAACATCAATCACGAATCCGAAGTCGCTCGGCAGGTTGCCGCTGACCTCGCGCCACGAGTCGCCGGCGTCGTCGCTGCGCATCACGTCCCAGTGTTTTTGCATGAACAGGACGTCGGGATGCGACCGATGCATGGCGATGCGATGCACGCAGTGTCCCACTTCGGCGGTCGGATCAGGAATGTGTTGCGACCGCAGTCCAAGGTTGATAGCGCGCCATGTGCTCGCGCCGTCGTCGGTGCGAAAGGCGCCGGCGGCGGAGATGGCGATGAACATCCGCTCGGGGCGCGTCGGGTCGAGCAGGATCGTGTGCAGACATAACCCACCGGCACCTGGAGCCCACTGCGGCCCCGACCCATGCGCGCGGAGGCCGGGAAGTTCCTGTCCATGATGTGCCGCCATCCGTCGTGCGAAACATCGCCGCGTCTTCGACGCCGGCGTAGACCAGATCGGGATCGGCCAGCGATGGCTCGAGATGCCACACACGTTTGAACTCCCACGGGTGTGGTGTGCCGTCGTACCACTGATGCGTACCGGCGACGCCCTCGTACACGAACTTGTTCCCAACCGGCTCCCACGACGTCCCGCCATCATTCGAGCGCTGGATAACCTGCCCGAACCAGCTGCTCGACTGCGAGGCGTACAGGCGATTCGGATCAGCGGGCGAACCCTTGACGTGATAGATCTCCCATCCGCCGAAGTGTGGCCCGCTGATGTCCCATCGGTTGCGCTTTCCGTCAGACGTGAGGATAAATGCGCCCTTACGAGTACCAACCAGAATACGTACGCTGCTCATCTGTGCGTCCTTTCCGCTCGCGCGAGGAAGAGGGCAAAGTAGCACGAATTCCGGCGTCTGCGCTCAATCCCCGTTCATGACCCCTGGAGCTCCTTTGCCACTTCTTCGAGCCGGTCGTAGCTGATGGCGGCGCCGCGTTCCATCCCGGATTTCATCACGATGTCACGGACTTCCACCGAGGGATAGAGCACGGTGGCGGTCAGGCGCGTCTTGCCGTTCTCCTCGGTGAACACAGCGGTCACCACCGATTCGGTATCGGGAAACTCCTCGAAGATCTCGGTGAAGACCAGGCGTCCCGGCGGTGCGATCTCGCGATAGATGCCATAGAACGCCACCGACTTCCCTTTCGGTGTGCGGTTGACGAATCGCCAGGCGCCGCCGATGCGGAGATCCACCTCGCAGACCGGAACCGAATAGCCGTCCCCGAGGCGACCCCACCATCGTTCGATGTGTTCAGGCTTGGTCATCGCTTCGAACACCAGCTGCCGAGGAGCGTCGAAGACGCGCGTGATACGGATCTCCTGGTCGGACGGCGTGGTGACCTGGAAGGTATTGCTATTTGCGACGCTGCTTGCGGGCATGTTTGGTCTCCTTGGTTTGTAATTGGTGTAGATACGTTTCGAGGCGATCGAAGCGTTGTTCCCACATCGCCCGATACCCCTCGGCCCAGTCGGCCACTTCCTTGAGCGGACCCGGTTGCAGGCGGCACGGCCGCCATTGCGCCTCGCGGCCGCGCGCGATGAGTCCGGCTCGCTCGAGCACACGCAGGTGCTTCGACACCGCGGGCATACTCATCTCGAAGGGCTCCGCCAGTTCGGTAACCGAGCACTCGCCCGACGCCAGTCGGGCGAGAATCGCCCGCCGGGTCGGGTCGGCGAGCGCCGCGAACGTGGTGCTCAGGTGGTCTGGTGTCATTTGTATTTAACCATCAGGTTAATTAACACATAGGTTAAATACACTGGACGGGATGACACGTCAAGATCTTTTTAGCGGCTGGGGATCGTTGCACGGACGGGCGCGACGCGAAGGGGACGCCGGCAGGTGTGCGCTCGAGCGCGTGTCACACCGTCCAAAAATAACGGGTCACGTGAAAGAACACAGGGCCGGCGAAGATCACGGAGTCGAGCCGGTCGAGCACACCGCCATGACCTTCAATCATCCAGCCCCAATCTTTGACGCCACGATCGCGTTTGATCGCCGACATCACGAGACCGCCGAAAAATCCCATCAGCGTGATCAGGAACGCGATGACGCCCGCCTGGAGGGGTGAGAACGGCGTGATCCACCAGAGAAGCGCGCCGATCACTGACGCACTCGCGATGCCGCCGAGGAATCCCTCAACCGTTTTCGATGGCGAGAGTTCAGGCGCAATCTGATGCCGCCCGAGCAGCTTTCCCCAGACATACTGCAGAACGTCGCTCGATTGGACGACGAGCATCAGGAATGCAATCAGCAACAGATTGTGTCCTTCGAACCCGGGGATGTGCAGGCTCAGGAGCGCGGGCACATGCGAGAGCGAGAACACCGAGATCATCAAACCCCAGTGCGTCTCGGCCACGCGACTCATGAAGTTCTTCGTGTCCTGTCGTAAGGCCGCGATCGCCGCCATCAGCAGGAACACGTAGACGGGGATGAAAACCGAGTAGAGGCCGTACCAGTCGGTCCAGACCAGGTAGTATTGCAGCGGCAACACGACGAAGAACGCCACCGCCAGTGCAGCGTGGTCGCCCGAGCGTGTCGGCGTCAGCGTGATGAACTCGCGCAATGCGGCGAGTGAGGCCAGGCCAAACAGCACGATCACACCAGGTTTCCCTAACCCGAACGCGATCGCGAACAGCGCGATCATCACCCACCACGCTCTGATGCGGCTGTTGAGATTGTCGATCGTGGCATGCGGTCCGTGGGCAGCGTAGCGGCGATGCAGCGCGTACCCCACAATCGAGGCGATGGCGAGGATGGCGGTCAGCCCCGCCAGTAACACGAGGATCTGTTGTGTCGCCGTCACTGATCAACCTCGCGGCGCGGAGCAAGGGCGACAGCGCATTGCGGCTGCGACAAAGAAAGGCGGCCTTCTCCTCGCTGATGTGAACCGCGATTGGGGCGCCGAACGTGACGGTGCACAGCAGCGGGATCGGCACGTACTCGCCTTTGGGCATGACACGATTCAGATTCTCGATCCAGACCGGCACCAACTCGACGTCCGGCCGCGCCATGGCGACGTGGTAAAGGCCGCTCTTGAACGGCAACAGCAGTTCGTCGCTGGTATTGCGGGTTCCCTCGGGAAAGAGAATCAGGGAGCTCTGCTCGTCGAGCACCGCTGCCATGATCGCGATCGGGTCACGATCGCAGGTGCTCGGATTGCGATCGATCAGCACGGCGCGGAACACACGTTGGCCGAGGAACCTCCGTACTCCGCCTTGCAGCCAGTAGTCAGCACCGGCCACCGGACGCGTCAGCCGCCGCAGCGGGCGCGGCAGCACGGCGCAAATCAACACGAAATCGGCGTGGCTGCGGTGGTTGGCAAAATACACGCGGGGCCGCGGGTCAGGGACGCAGCCGCGCCATTCCCCACGCACGCCCGTCCCGACACGTGCGAAGGCCACGACGGCCGTCGCGCACGCCGCCTCGATCAACCCGGTGATACGTGCCATGCGCTCACACCGCACGTCCAACCGCGGTGGCCACCGCGGCGCGGAGCGCCGAATCGATCACGATGCGAGGCTGCGCGCGTCGAACGCTCTCAATCGCCTCGCTCATCGTTTGCGCCGCGTTGCGGGTCAGCAGCCAGGTGGCGACACTCGCGGCGCTACGCGAGTACCCGAGCGCGCAGCAAACCAGCACCGGACCGGCGCGTCGCCCGCGTTCGATGCTTGCGGCGGCGCGCCGTAACTGCGCCGGGTGCGGCACGATCAGATCGAGCATCGGGACACACATCCACGTCCCTCCGGTCGCGGCGCCAGGCAGCTCCGCGCACACATCGACGATGCTCGCGAAGGCTACGGCTTCGCGTGCCAGCGGAATACGTCCAAGCCAAACACCCTCGTCTACGGCAACTGGTTTCGGTTCGTGCCGCGTCCACGACCGCGAATTGACAAACGCACCCGCCAGATACGGCGCAAGAAGAAGCCGGGCGGCGAGGGTCATCTGTCCATGGCTATCCTTCTGAAACCCGTCCAGGCCAAAGACGGCGTAGTTGGCGGCGACGAGCAACAGCGACACAGCGGGCCATAACAGCCACAATCCGGTTCCGCCGAGCGACGCAGCGAGCGCCAGCAGGAGTCCGCTGCCGGCCAGATACCGTGTGGCAATCAGCAGACGCCGCGTGTCGGTCGCAACTCGTGCCGCGGCCAGCGGGCTTCTCCCCCATGCCGGCCACAGCCACATGCAGAACGCGCCGAGTAGAACTCCAGTCGGAATGTCGAAGAAGTGGTGCTGATAGGTCGTCAACACAGACGCGCCAACAAGAGAAAACCAGATGTGCAGCGGCCATTGCGCCAGCCGTGGCAGATGCTTCGCGTAGAAGCCCCAGAGGATGACGAGCAACGCAATGTGGAGCGAAGGCGCCTGGTTGAATGGTCGATCGAAACTGGTCAGCGCGTCGAACAGGGCGCCGGAGAACCCGTAGGTCTCCGGCTGGTGAAACGTGAACTGGAGCGGAAAGAGGATGAAGCAGACGATGGCCACGATCTGCGCGGTGAGGAGGCGCCGAGCGTGGCCATCGAGCTCGCGCCTGGTCGTGCAGACCAGCAGTGACAGACCGTAAAAAATGTTGATCGACCAATACGGGACGATGGTCCAGTCGAGAAATGGCAGGTGGCGTTCCCACGCGAAGACAATGGACGGAACGTCGTCGCCATGCGCCGCGATGGCGTTGGCGGCTCCGTACGTCACATAGAAAAACGGCGCGAGAAACGCCAGCCAACACATGCCCCGCCGCCACGGGCGCGGCTCGTGAGGCGAGGCGCCATCTGCCTCATCTGGGTTCACGCCGCCATCCGCTCGGCAACCGAGACGGTGAAAATGCCCCATTCGTCGATGCGCTGTTCGACCTTCCGGAATCCCGCCGCGGCGACGAGTTGATCCATTTCGTCCTGCGTGCGGCGTCGCATGATCCACGCCTGGCCGTTGCGGTGGCTGGTCAGCACTCGGGCGATCAGCTCGAGCTGCGGATGCCAGGGTTGTCCGGTGTAGAGCAGATAGCCGCCGGCGGGAATGGCGGCGGCGAGCCCTGCCAGCGAGCGGGACACCATCGCGTTGTCGGGGAACAGTTCATACAGGCCGGACACGATCGCCAAGCGTGGGTTTCGGCTCGACCGCCGCCAGACTCGCCGGATCGAACGCGTCGCCCTTGACGAAGTCGACCACGGCCTCCAGACCCTTTGCGCGGATCAGCGCGCGCCCGGCTTCGACGTTGATGTCGCTGTAGTCGCGCAGCAGCACGGACTCGGCCTTCGTCGTGCTCGCGGCCAGCGCGTCGAGCACGTAGCGGCCATGGCCCGCCGCGATGTCGAGGACGCGGACCAGCACACCCGGTCCCGCGATTCGCTCCATCGTCGAACGCAAAAGTTCCTCGAGATGGATCTTTCGCTGGCGAATGCCGCGCCAGCCGATCGATTCGAGATAGACCTTGTCGATCAGGCGGCCGAGCGGACCAAAGCCGCTCGGTGTGTTGCGGTAAACGTAGTCGAGCGTGGAACCGGAATCGAAGCCGGTCTGTTTCCCGAGGCGAATACCGTCCGAGACGAGGCCGCCGATGGCGATGCTCCGCCGTGCCATCGCCCAGAACAGTCCGCGCGGCAGAGAGCATGGCCAGCGGCGATGCGATGACGTCCGCCTCGTCGCGGGTAAAGCCGACCCGATCGGAGGCGAGCAGCGAGGGGCGGTTGAGCGGCTCGCCGTAGCGCGCGAGGATGAAGCTGCGCGCATTTTCTACGGCAATGCTCCGCTCCTTTTCGCCGAAGGTATCGTGGTAGAGGCCCGGCAGCACATGGCGCTCCTTGATCACGGCCCCGAGGCGCTCGAAGAAACGATGCTGTGGCGCCGTGGTGAACAACGAAATCGGCGCCGGAGATCAGAAGCTGTGTCGGGATGGTGATGGCGCGGGCGTCCGCGACGATGCGATCCGCCGTCTCGTAGAGGGCCAGCAGGATATTGACGGAGATCGGGCGGGCGATCAGCGGGTCGGTATCGTAGGACTTGATGCGCTCTGGATCGTGAGTGAGGAATCTCGACTTGACGTAGGAGTTGACGAAGAAATTGCCGCGCAGCATGTGCATCATCTTCAGAGCCGGTGCGCGCGAACGGCACATAGAGCTTGACCTTGAACGCCGGCGAGGCGA
Source organism: uncultured Acidobacteriota bacterium (assembly GCA_963762925.1). Lineage (GTDB taxonomy): Bacteria > Acidobacteriota > Vicinamibacteria > Vicinamibacterales > UBA2999 > DASPWV01. Next base: position 35,670 of record CAVXMP010000003.1, read on the forward strand.
GCACCATGCAGCGGATGTTCGGTGCGTAGTCGTGCGCCCACGTGGCCACGAGCACGGCGCCGAGGCTTTGGGCGACCACGGCGATGTCCTCGGCCGCAATAGCCGTAGGTTGTCGCGATATGTTCGACGAACGTCTGCACGTCGCGCACCGAGGCGCCAAAACTCGGGCTGAATCCGCGCGCGCCGGGCGAGCGGCCCTGCCCGCGCGCATCCCACGCGAACACCGCGAAGTCGGGCAGGTTGAGCTCGTCGGCGAGGTGCGCCATGCGGCCCGAATGTTCGTGGCCGCGGTGGAAGAGCACGATGGCGCCGCGGGCAGGGTCGCGGGCGGCCGGCCAATACCGGTAAAACAGCTCAACGCCGTCGTGGGTTTGGAAGGTCTTCTCTTCGACGGGCCGCCTGAATCCTTCGAGCTCTATCGCCCACGGTTTCGGCAGAGCCGCTGACTCTGCGTGTTCGGCTTCGGCGATGCCCGCGCGGACACGATTGATCACGGTGATGACGAGCAACAGCGCGAGTATCGGCACTGCCCATTCCATCGACGCGGGCATCGTGGTCGAGCTGCCGACCCAAAGTCCGAGCCCGCCAAACAGGACGGCACGGTCGCTCTTGCCGATCGGGCCGTCATACCGGCGCGAAGCGCCCATGATTGGCCCGAGCGCGCCCGCAAATTCCGTCATGATCGAGAGAACGATCAACACACCGATACCGAACAAACTAAACGGCCAGACGAATGCGAACGGCACGTAAAGCGCCGCATCGGAGACGACATCGCCGATTTCGTTCAGATAACCACCGAGCCTGCTCTTCTGATGAAAGTCACGGGCGAGCATGCCGTCGATCGCGTTCAGTGCCATGCGCACGAACAACCAAACGGGAATCAACAGGAAGACGAAACGAAAGTCAGCAAGCCACAAGGTAACTGCGCCAACAACGATCGACCCCAAGGCCGCCACAATCGTCACGAGGTTTGCCGTGACGCCCATTCCAGGAAGGGGCTCGACAATCGGCCGAAGGAATTCCTGGAACCGAGGCTTCAGCGCATACAACGTCATCCTGCGCATGCCTTTCGATGTTCGTCGACGCACGGTGGCCCGCCGTGAACGTGCCGCGGGCTCGCCGTGGAGGTGTTATCGGCAAAGTCTCGGCGATACTTGACGTGCGGCGGCCGGGATACCGCGGACGGCTGCAGGTGCACTGATGCGACATCCGATGTAAATCCAGGCACCTCGCGATATGATTCGCCCCGCGGGAGCAACTGGCATAGATGGCGACGAGATCACGCGACGAGATTTTGTGACGATGACCGTCGCGGCTGGAATTGTGGCCACGGCCGGGACGCAGGGCACAGCCACAGGTGGTTGAGACGAACGTCGAGATCAAGACGGCGGACGGCACATGCGACGCCGCATTCGTCCATCCCGCTAGCGGTTCCCACGCGGGCGTGCTGATTTGGCCCGACGCCTTTGGCCGGCGGAGATCGAGGTCTACCCGCAAGCCCAGCACGGCTGGTGCGTGCCCGACATGCCGATGCAGGCCAATGGCCAGCCAACGTACAGCAAGCCCGACGCGGAGCGCGCGTGGGCCAAGCTGCTGGCGTTATACAAAGCGGGTCTGACCTAGCGCGGAGCCGGCAAGGCCGATCTAAGAAAGGAAGGCCGGTCTAAAGACCGGCCTCTACGTACATTGCGCAGCGCGACGCAGCTCCCTACCTCGGGCCGGGGCCTTCGATCGATCGCTGCATGGCAGGCGGCGCTTCTGCGAGCGGCGGCATCGGATGCGATGCGGAGGCCGCGTGCTCCGGCGTTTCCGCCGCGCGATGTCGCATCATCCGCAGGCGGGCGTTTTCGATGTAGACGTAGTAAACGGGTGTGATGTACAGCGTCAACAGCTGAGACACGAGCAATCCGCCGACGACGGCCAGTCCCAGTGGACGACGGGATTCGGCGCCGGCGCCCCAACCGAACGCGATCGGAAGCGTCCCGACCAGCGCACACATGGTCGTCATCATGATCGGCCGGAAGCGGACCAGGCAGGCCTCGTGAATCGCCTCGAGCGGCGTCTTGCCGTGCTCGCGCTCGGCGACCGCCGCGAAGTCCACCATCATGATGCCGTTCTTTTTCACCAGACCGACGAGCATGATGACGCCGACAAACGCATACAGGCTCAGATCGCTCTTGAAGATCAGCAGCGTCAGCAGCGCGCCAAAGCCCGCCGCCGGTAGGCCCGAGAGAATGACGAGCGGTTGCGTGAAGCTCTCGTACAGGATCCCGAGCACCAGGTAAATCACAACGATCGCCATCAGCAGAATCAGGCCAAGGCCGCGCAACGAATCCTGGAACGCTTGCGCCGTTCCTTGGAATCGCGTCGACACGGTCGCCGGCAACGTCGCCGCAGCCGTTTCCTGAATTCGCGTGACCGCATCGCCGAGCGCGAAACCCGGCTTGAGATTGAACGAGATGGTGACCGATGGGAGCTGGCCAGTGTGGCTCACGCTCAGCGGTCCCGCGCCGGTGGTGACCCGCGCCACCGTATTCAGCGGCACGAGTTTGCCCGTTGAGGAACGGACGTACAGCATCGACAGTGCCGCGGGATCGCGCTGGAACTCCGGCGCCACGCCCATGATGACTTGATACTGATTATTCGGCGCGTAGATCTGCGAGACCTGGCGCGTGCCGTAGGCGTTGTAGAGCGCCGTCTCGACTTGATTCACGGTCAAGCCGAGCGACGAGATGCGGTCGCGGTCCAGATCGAGCTGAATCTGCGGATTGTTCAGACGCAGATCGCTGTTGACGTCTTCGATGCCTGGAAGCTCGCGAATCTTGTCCTCGAGCATTGGCGCCGCACGATAGAGCTCGGCCGTGTCGGTGTCCTGCAAGCGTGAATTGATAGGTGCTGCGCGGACCCTGTTGGCCTCCAAGGTTGATGGGAGGCTGATTGACCATGAACACGCGCACGCCGGGCACCTGCGCGAGCTTCGGACGGAGTCCGGCAATGATTTGATCGACGGACCGCGTGCGCTCGGCGCGCGGCTTCAGGTCGATCGCGATGCGGCCCTGGTTGAGTCCGCCGCCGCCACCGCCGCCGCCGCCGCCGCCAATGTTGTTGCTGAAACCAAGCGATGTCGGGATCCTGGGCGACGATCTCGGCAACCTCCATCTGGTGCCGCACCATCTCGTCGAAGCCGATGCCCTGAATCGCCTTCGACCGTGATGTCGAAACGACCCTGATCTTCGCTCGGCAGAAACCCTTTGGGAACGAGGACGAACAAGTAGGCCGTGCCGGCGAGGAACAGGAGCGACACCGCAAAGGTCACCGCCCGGTACTTGAGGCTCAATCGCAGCGACCAGTCGTAGGCGCGCAGCCAGCGTTCGAAGAGGCGTTCGGTCAGGTTGTAGAGCGACCCGTGACGCTGGGTGTGCGGTGGCTTCAAGAACCGGCTGCACAACATCGGCGTGAGGCTGATCGAGACGAAACCCGACACGATGATGGCGACACCGATCGTGACGGCGAACTCTTCGAGGAGCCGTCCCACCAGACCGCCCATGAAGAGGACCGGAATGAAGATCGCCACCAGCGAGACGGTCATCGCCACGATGGTGAAGGCCACTTCCTTCGAGCCCTCATACGACGCGCGCATCGGCGACTTGCCCATCTCCATGTGCCGCACGATGTTTTCCAGCATCACGATCGTGTTGTCGACGACAAAGCCGACACTCAGCGTGAGCGCCATCAGCGACAGGTTGTCGAGGCTGTAGTTGAACAGGTACATGACCGCGAAGGTCGCGACCATGGTCACCGGCAGCGTCAGGCTCGAAATGATCGTCGCGGTCACGCTGCGGAGAAAGATGAAAATCACGGTGACGACGAGCACGAACGTCAAGTACAGGGTGAGCTTGACGTCATGCACCGACTCGCGGATCGAAACCGACCGATCGGTGCGCACATCGAGGATCACCGACGGCGGCAGTTGCTCGCGGAACGTCGGGAGCAGGGTCTTGATCGAATCGACCACCGCGACCACGTTCGTGCCGGGTTGTTTCAGGATCGACAGATTGATGTTGCGCAGCCCACGATAAAAGTTCGCCGACTTGTCCTGTTCGATGCCGTCGTAGACGCGCGCCACCTCGCTGAGGCGGACCGGATTGCCGTTGCGATAGGCGATGACCACCGACTCGTAGGCGGCTGCCTTCATCAACTGCCCGTTGGCGAGCACGGTGAAGGCGCGGTCCGGCCCATACATCGTCCCGGTCGGCAGGTTGACGTTGGCGCTCTGAATCGCGGCGGCGACTTCGTCGATGCCGATGCCGCGCGCCGAGAGCTTTCGTGGATCGAGGTCGACCCGCACCGCGTACTTGGCGGCGCCAAACAACTGCACTTGGGCGACGCCGCTCACCATCGAAATCCGCTGTCCGATCGTCTCCGCGTATTCGTTGACCGTGGACAAGGGAAGCGTGGCCGACCGGAGCGAAAGGAAAATGACCGGCTGGTCGCCGGGATTGACCTTCTGGTACGACGGCGGCGACGGCATCTGCGGCGGAAGCTGACGCGCCGCCCGTGCGATCATCGCCTGCACGTCCTGTGCTGCGGCATCGATGTTGCGATTCAGCGCGAACTGCAGGGAGATGTTGGTGCTGCCCTGCGAGCTGGTCGAGTTGACCGAGTCGAGGCCGGCAATCGTCGCGAACTGTTTTTCGAGCGGCAGCGCCACCGCCGACGCCATGGTCTCTGGACTCGCGCCCGGGAGACTCGCCTGCACCTGAATGTTGGGGAAGTCGACGGTTGGCAGATCGCTGACCGGCAGCAGCGTGTACGACATCGCGCCGAAGACGACGATGCCCAGCATGATGAGGGTCGTCGTGATCGGCCGTTTGATGAAGAGCTCGGCGAAATTCATGATCCCGCCTTTCCGGCGCTGGCCCCACGCAGGTTGACGCGACTGCCCGGCACCAGCCGCAGATGCCCGTCGGTGATGACGGTGTCACCGGCGGTCAGTCCATCCTTAATCACCGACTCGGTTCCCGCAACCCGCGCCACGGTGACGGGCCGCAACTCCACGGTCTCGTCCGCCTTCACGAGGTACACGTACGAGCCATCCGGACCTGTCTGGACGGCAATCGACGGCACCACGATCGCCTCGGATTCAGTTGTCATGCGCACAACAACGTTGACGAACTGGCCGGGCCAGAGCCATCGATCCTCGTTGGGAAACGTCGCCTTTGATCTTGATCGTTCCAGTCGTTTGATCGACCGCGTTGTCGACGAACGTAATGCGGCCAAGGGCGCGAGGGCCATCGCCACTGGCGGGACGCGCCTCGACGCGCAGCGACCCTTGCGCCATATAGCGCCTCAAGTCCGACAACAACGACTCGGGGAAGGCAAACGCGACGTAGATCGGCGTGACCTGATTGATCGTGACGAGTGGCATCTGGTCGTTGGCTCGCACCAGGTTGCCGACGTTGACCATGAGCGCGCCGGTTCGTCCTGAGATCGGCGCGCGGATGGTGGCGTACTGGAGCTGCACCTTCGCGTTCTCGACCGTCGCGCGATGGGCGGCGAGTGTGGCCTCGAGCGCGGCGACGCTGGTCCGCGCCGTGTCGCGCTGCTCGGGCGCGACGATGCCGCGCTGCGTCAGTTCCTCATACCGCTGCACGATCACTTTGGCATTCGCGGCCTGGGCCGAATCCCGTTCGAGATTCGCGGTGGCTTGCAGCAGCGCCGCTTCGAGAGGCCGCCGGTCAAGCGTGAAGAGTTCTTGCCCCGCCTGGACGTCGTCTCCCTGCCGGAAATTGACCGAGGTGAGCTCGCCGGTAATCTGGGCGCGAACGACGACCGTGGAATACGCCTCGACGGTGCCGATCACGCTCACTTCGAGCGGCATGTCCTTGCGGACCGCGGCGGTCGCGGTGACGGGTACCGCCGGGGCTGGCGCGTCCTGCTGAGGTTGGACCGCCTGCCCTTCTGAACATGCGACGGCCACCACCGTCGTGCTGATAACCAATCCCACAACGAGCCGACGGGCGAAACGCATCACGAAAGCCCTTGAAAACCGGGAAAATGACGGGAACCGACGAGTCATTAAAACACAATGCCCGGGGAGGCGTTGTAACAGGATGTACGCTCAGGATACCCGGGGGCCGGAGGGCCTATCCACGCCTGCGGAGATTGATTCAGCATGAAGACCCTGCTCGTTCTCAGGCACGCCAAGTCGAGCTGGAGCGATACCCGGCTTGACGATCACGAGCGCCCGCTAAACGCGCGGGGCGAACGCGACGGCCCCCGCATGGGCGAGCTCATACGTAGCCACCGGCTCACGCCGGACGTGATTATCAGCTCCGACGCGACGCGCGCGCGATCGACGGCTGAGGCCGCGGCCGAGGCGGCTGGCTACACCGGCAAGATCCTCCTCGAGAACCTTCTCTATGGCGCAGGCGCGGCCGACATCATCGCCGTGCTCCGCACGGTGTCCGAGGCAGGCGCCAGCATCGTGCTGATCGTCGGGCACAATCCTGGCCTCGAGCAACTGGTCACCGAGTTAACGGGGGAAGACGAGGATCTCCCGACCGCCGCCCTGGCGCAGATCCTCCTGCCGATCGAGCGCTGGCGCGATCTCGACGTGTCGACGCGCGGGACGCTCCAAGGGCTCTGGCGGCCGAAGGATCTGACAGAAGAGGCATGAGTCAACGCTGATGCTGGCCACGATCCTCGCCGCCACTTCTAGAGACCAGGGCCCTTCGGCAGGTTGGCGACCCAAGCTTCGTCGTCGACCTTCCACGCGCCGCCTTCCTGTACCAGCGTCGCGGACCCGCTCGTCTGCTGGCCGTCGGCGGCCTTGGCGGTCATCTCGAAGCGCGCCTTGCCCCCGTCGACGTGCTGCTTGGTCACCTTCACGTCGGTGAGGGTTCGGCGGTTCATCTTGAGGTAATTTGCCTGCATCTCCTTTGGCATCTTGCTCAGCCCGTCGCTCAACTCTTTGGTGTAGTAAGGCAACAGCGCCTGGAGCGAGTCGGCCTTCGCGAGCACCGCGAGGTATTGCTTGTAGAACTCGAAAGGGTCCTTCGTCTGGTCATGCGCGGCGCCGATGAGTCCGATCGACGCGGCCAATACGATCGCGAGACGTGTGGTGCCGATGTGTGTCATGAGATTCTCCCGAGGCGATGCGGGCCGTCCACCTGCCATGATCGACGCTCGTGGATCAAAGGTGTGGAACGTCACGTCCTTGGCGCATTACCTGCATCCTTACCGAACATGAAGCACCGCGCCTTGGCTATACCGTTCGCTCTGCTCGTTGTTACCGCCCCGTTGCTCCCTCAGGTATATGCGCAAGGGCAGCCGCCGAACAGCGCGAAGGCAGATCAGCCTGAGATGCTGCTGACAGGTTGCCTTCGCAGCGGTGGTGCCGACACGGCCGTGGCGGGGCCAAGTGGACGACTTTACACGTTGGAAGTCACTGAAAACGCTGCACCGGTGCCTGCCGGGTCCCCGACACCAGCGGGCTCGGCCACGCCGTCGCCCATCACCTATTCTCTGTCGGCTGGTCCGTCGATCGGTCTTGCCAAATACGTCGACCAGGTCGTCGAGCTCACCGGCCGCCTGCAAGCGCCCGCACCGCCTGCCGATCAAGCGAAGTCGTCGTCACCATCCCCGGCTGCGCCAGCCAAGCCCGGCGGCGCCCATCGCACGTTTCAAGTTTCGGCGTTAAAACCCGTGTCGTCGCGGAAGTGTTCGTAACACGTTTTTGATTGGCTCGCCGACGAAACGAGCCGGGCCGCTCAACACGAGATCCACCTCGCCATCTGCAGTACCTGTGTCATCTGCGGCCACCTATCTGTGGCCATCGGCGGCTTCGACGAGCCGACCCTAATCTCTCGTCGCGCCCGGGCGCTCGCTCTCGACGACGAGGGCGCCGGCCGTGCGGACGGGCGCCCCGGCAACGCTGACGCGATCGACGACCTTGAACTCGGCCCGCATCGTCGCCGGTGTTGCGCTACAGGCAATATAGCCACGGCGACTGCTGTGAAAGCGAAGGTGTGGATTGTGCTGCCGCAGCGATTCCCACGCGAGGGATACCTCGCTTCCGTCGCCGCCCGAGGTGATCGACGAGTTCGTGAATTCGACGCCGACCGTCGCCGATTTTGGATCGGCGAAGTTCATTTTCAAGTCCGCGCCGTAGTGCACGTGCACGTCGCCCGACAGCGCGATAGGGTTTGGCGCTTTGGTTTCCAGGAGACGTGCGAACACACGCTGACGCGATGCGGTGTAGCCATCCCACTTATCCATCGAAAATCGCGTATCCGGATGTGCGTTCGGGCCGTTGTCGCGCGCGAACATCGGCACTTGCTGGCCGAGCACAGTCCAGCGCGCTCGCGGGGTCGCAAGCTGCTCGAAGAGCCACTGCTCCTGCTCCATCCCAAGAATGGAGCGCGCCGGATCACTCGCCGCCGCGCAGTTGCGCGCCGGCCCGTGACCGCACGCCTGGTCATTGCGGTACTGCCGCGTGTCCAGCACATTGAAATCGATCAGGCTCCCGAACGCCAGTCGGCGATAGAGCTGCAGCCGAGGGCCGTAGGGCAACGACGCGGCACGGAGCGGCATGTGCTCGAAGTAGGCCTGATACGCCGCCGCCCTGCGGAGTAGAAACACCTCGGACGGCGTGTCGTTCTCGTCGACCAGGCCTGCGTAGTCGTTCTCGACCTCATGATCGTCCCAGCTCACCACGAAAGGCGCCGACAGATGCGCGGCCAGTAGATCGGGATCCGATTTGTACTGCGCGTAGCGGTTGCGATAGTCGACCAGGGTGTAGATTTCCTGCCCATGATGTTCGCGGACGACATTGGGGTTGTCGGCGCGATAGGCACGGCCTTCGTAGATGTAGTCGCCGGTGTGGAACACGAAATCGAACTGCTCGGTCGCGAGGTGGCGGTACGCCGTGAAGTAGCCCGACTCGTACTTACTGCACCCGCACACGCCAAAACGGAGACGGTCAACCACGGCGCCGGCTGCGGGAGCCGTGACCGGTACGCCCTATCTGGCTCACTTCGCCGCCGGCGTGGAAGCGATAAAAATACTCGCGGCCGGGGTCCAGTCCAGCGATCTCGGCCCGAACGCTGTGACCAAGTTCAGGGCGAGCGATGACCACACCCTTCCTGATCACGGCGCGAAAATCCGGCGTCGACGCGATCTCCCAGCCGACTTCCACCGCAACAAGAGGCATGCCTCCGCCTTCGAGCGGTTCGGGGGCGAGACGCGTCCACAAGACGACCCCGTCGGGCATCGGATCGCCGGACGCAACACCGAGCGTGAATGGATAGGCTCGAAAACTTCGGTTGCCCCAGGACGCGCGTCGAACCGAGCGGATAGAGAACTGCCGCCGCGCCAAGTTTCCACGCCACGTTCAAGACCTGGCGCCGGGACAGCCGAGCGAGTGCGCGGTCGTAGTAGCGAAGGCTATCGGTCACGTCATCTCGCGATTCATCGAAGCGCGTCAGTCAGCACGCGGCCCGTGGCCTTCGGGAGCTCCACCCCGAGTAAGCGGGCGATGGTCGGCGCCACGTCCACGTTGCGCACATGACCAATGCTGCGATTCTGTGCGATGCCGGCACCAGACAATACGAGCGCCGCGTGCATGGCCGCGTCCTCGGGAAAATAGCCATGCCCGTGATACGCACGCGTGCGCAGTCGTCGCCGTGTGTCAGACGAGCCTCGGATCGAGCACCAGGTGCGTTTTGATGTCTCCGGCGATGAGATAGTGCCCGGGAACGTACGGGCTCTCGCCGTACTCCGGGTAACCCAGGGCGCCGAACTCACCCGGACGAACGATGCGCGCGACGCCGGACGTGGCTGACGCACGCGTGAGCACGCGTTCGAGGGCAGCGCCGTCGCGTGCGGCGTTGAATTCCGGCAACAACTCGCCCCACACGTACCAGCCGTCGGCCGCCCATCGCACACGCCCTTTGAATGCGGCGTCCTCGAGGACCGGCGCCAGATTGAGCTCGTCGCGCACGGTTACGAATCCATGGTCGGCGGCGACGATGATCGTCGTGCGATCCGCGAGACCGGACTCCTCGAACCGCTTGACGGATCAGTCCCACGCAGTGATCGGCGGCCGTCAGCGCGGCGTGCGAGAGGTAGTGATCGGGACCGAATTCATGCTGAACCTTATCGGTGATCAACAGGTGCAGCGCGAGCAGCGCCGGCTGACGGGCCTTCAGGATGTAAGCAGCGGCCTGCGTCAAGGCCAGATCAGCGGCCCCTTGCCCAAACGGATCGTCGTAAAAGCTGAAATAGCTGTCGATCGGCACTCGAGCTTTGCGCAACTCCGCCATCAGTGCCGGCGAGATCGCGGCTGGGTCTGCCATTTCCTTGTCGTCGAACACCTCGGCGAAGTTGTCGTCGATGGACGTGTCGTCCTTCGTCTCGGGCCAGAACAGCGCCGCAGTACGGCGGCCCTGCTGGTGCACCGCGTCAAAGAGCGTCGGCACTTTGATCGACTCGCGTCGCGGCAGGTTCGTGATGTGGAGCCGGTTGCCAGTGCGCCGATCCACAAGGCGGTTATTGATGACACCGTGGTGGCGCGGTGTCGTGCCGGTAATCAGGGTCGTGTGCGCAGGGTGCGTGACGCTCGGAAAGACCGTCTCGCTCGTCGCGCGCACACCGGCGGCTGCCAGCGCGCGAATGTTCGGGGAGATCGATGGCGGCATTGACGACATGAAACGCGGCCAGCCCGTCGATCGAGATCAAGATGACATGGCGCCGAAGAGCGTCGCGCTCCTGAACGGCCGTGGTACTCGCGCCTGCAAACGCGAGTACTGCGACCAGTGCCGTGACTCGTCTCATTTAACCCCTCAGTTCACTTGAGTTGACGATTCCATCAGCTCGAACGCTCGCGCTTTGTGCCGGTTTCGGCCGGATCATCGAGCCGATAGTATGACCACGCAAGTGCATTGTGGGGTTAGAACCGCCAGTCGATGCCGGCGTAGAAGTCGCGCGAGTAGATCTCGTGCGCAGTGCGTCGATTCTCTGTCGCCGCGTAGCGGATGCGCGGTTCGTCATTGAGGTTACGCGCTTCGACGAAACCGCGGAACATCCGCGCCAGCGGGAAGCTCACCTTCGCATCGATCGGCGCATACCAGTCGGCGTAGATGTCCGCCTCAGAGGTTGCGCCGATCGGAGCCAAGCGCCGGGCCCTGGAACGACACCGACACCTGCGCTTCAACTCCGTACTTGCGATACAGCAGCGCGGCGTTGCCGATGTGATCCGACTGCTTGAAGAACGGCAGGTCTTGATCGCGACCGAACACGGTCACGGACGAATCGGTCCACGTGTAATTGAGATTCGTGCCCAAGCCGTCGAACGGCGAGGGCAGCGCGCTGAACACCGTCTGGTAGTTGAATTCGACGCCGGCGATATGTCCGCGGTCGGCATTCTCTGGGCGCGACAATCCGAAGCGCGCATACGTGCGCCCGTTGTGAACGACATTTGTCTTCCGTCACGCTGCGGTCGTAGATCGGGTTGTCGATGTGCTTGTAGAACGGCGCAATCGAGAGCAGGCCCGACGGCAGGTAGTACTCGAACGACACGTCGAGGTTCATCGACTCGTAGGGCTTGAGCTCGGCATTGCCGGTCGAGAGGCTGCCGACAAACGATCCGTCCGACTCCTGCACTTCGTCGAGGATGCTGATGGGCGCGAGATCGGCGTATGCGGGTCGGCCCAGCGTGTTGGTCCAGGCTGCTCGCACCGTGAATGCGTTGGTGCGGAAAGAAATTGAGGTGCACACCCGGCAGCACGTCAACGTAGTCGGTCGCGCCAGTGGCGGGAATGGTTCGGCCGGTAAACGCCCCGTTGGCGAAGATCAACTCGTGCGCGGCATAATCGGCCCGCGTGGCCTCGAGGCGCACACCCGCCATCAGGTTCCACCGCGTGAAGTCGACGCCGACCATGCCATACCCCGCGACCACGCGCTCATCCGCCGTGAAATCCTGCTCGACGGAGTTCTGGCTCGTCGTCAACGCATCGAAGACAAAGCGCGAGGGGTTCGCCGCGAAGAACTCCTGCAGCCCGGCCAGATTCAGCGTCGGGCCGAAGCGGAAATTCCCCTGAAAGAAGTCGTCGGGCCGCCTGGCCGCCGAGCCCGAAGTCGGCCAGCGTGAACGCCTGCGCGCCGGCATTGTAGTTATCGTTGGTGCGATCCTGCGGTCTTGTCGCGGGTGACGACCTTGCCACCCGCTTTCCAGTATCCCGGGCGCGCCCCGAACGTTGCCACGCGCTTGACGTTGAGCTCGCCGGTCAGCACGTCTTCCCGTTCGAGATCCTCACGGTAGCGCACGCGGCGGAACGGATATGCCGCACCAGAGTAGAAGTTCTCGGACGGTGTGACTCGCACCAGCTCGGGGTCCGAGACGTCATAGCGGTTTGGGAAGGCGTTCGCAGCCGAGCGAAACTCCCAGTCCACACGGAACGGCGTCTCACGTTCGCCGCGGCTCGCGCCGATGTTCCAATCGATCGTCGACCGCGTCAGCTCGTGCGTGCCGGCGATCATCGCCTGCGTTGATCAAATGCTGCTGGTTGTAGTCGCGGTACTCACGCGTCGCGCGGCCTTGACTGAAATTGCCGCTCGTCGGCGTCTGGTTCGTCAGCGTTCCGCGCGTGAGGTCGAGCTCGGTCTGCTGGCGGCCTTCCGTGTCCTCGAAACGATTGTGATTGAGACGGAACGCAACGCGAATGCGCTTTCGTCGGCCGGTATTCGACCGCCGCATTGACGCCCTGGCGGCGCCGGTTGAGATCGTAGAGGAAGAACGCCTGATTCTGCGGGACGAATGAGCCGCCGAAGTCGGCCCAGGTGTCGGCCACCCGAAACAACTCCGATTCGTAGCGACGCTGCGAGTAACTCGCGCCGAGCACGAGGCCCCAGTGTTGCGACGCGCCGAGCACGCGGCCGAACGAGACGCTCCCGGTAAACGGCGCGCGGCCGCTCATGTCGTTGTAACCGGACCGCAGCGATCCGAACAGGAACCCGCCTGGCATGTCGAAGGCGCCCGAGCGTGGCGATGTTGATCGATGCGCCAATGGCATTGGCATCCATGTCGGGACGGACAGCCTTGACCACCTCGAGCCGCGAAATCAGATCGGCGGGCACGGCGTCCATCGACACACCGCGCGTGCCGAACTCTGCGGGGGTGCCGATCACTTGGCCGTTGAGGGTGACGTTGTTCAGGCTGGCGTCGATGCCGCGCACGACCACGAAGCGCCCTTCGCCCTGATCGATTTCCATCGACACACCAGGGATCCGTCGAAGCGCTTCCGCGGCGTTTGCGTCGGGAAAGCGCCCGACGGAATCCGCCGACACCACATCCATGATCGATGGCGCTGAGCGCTTTTCGTCGCGCGCCAGCGCGGTGCCGGCCGTCACTGAGACCAACTCGTTGACCCCGGCGAGCGGCAACTCGAAGTCAACCCGCGTGGTATCGCCCACCGTTGCGAACACGTCGCGACGTTCCTGAGTCGCAAACCCCGCCATGTTCACGGTAATTCTGTAGGGGCCGCCCGGACGAACTCCCGAAAGCGAAAACCGCCCATCCGGCCCCGTCGTCGCTTCGAGGGTCGCGCCAGTGGGAAGATGCAGGGCGACGACGACTGCGCCTGGCAGTGCACCGCCCTGTGCGTCGGTCACCTGGCCCGAGAGCGTGGCCTGCGGTTGAGCGGATACAGGAGTATGGAGAATAGCGAACGTTGCGACGAGTGCGATGACTCGCAAGGTCGATAGCGAAGCGATTTTCATAGAACTAAAACTATAGCGCCCGTGCGTAACAGCGGTGTCGCGCGGCGGTAAACCCGTGTAGAGGGACACGGGCGCCGCAGCTTACTTGCTCTTGGCCAACTCTGCGACCGCCTCGAAGATGAACTTGACGAAGCGATGCAACTCGGTTTCGAGAATGCGTTCCTGATCGCTGTGCGCACCGAAGCCCTTGGGGCCGTCCTCGATGTCAAGCGCCGGCCCGACACCGTAGCACTGCATGCCGTTCCGCCGCAGGTACGACATGTCGGTCGCTCCCGTACTCATCGTCGGAAGCGTGATGGCCTGGTAGTGCTTCGTGATCATTGCCTCGAGCACCTTGAACGCTTCCGAATCGAGCTTGGCGTTCGGCGTCGGCGGGCGGCCAGCCGAAGCAGCGTTCGCGTAGGCGACGTCGACGTTCGGATCGTTGACGACCTGCTTCACAAGCTCTAAGAACTTCTGCGGATCTTCATCCGGCGCCTGCCGCACATCGATATTCGCCGTCGCCTCCGAAGGAATAACGTTCGATCGGTAACCTCCCTGGATGATCGTTGGCGATAGCGACGTCCTGAGCATCGACCAATGCCGAGGCTCGTTCTTCCGGAGATACTGCTGTGCGGGCTCCGCCACCTTTGGATCGGGACTGAGCGCGTTTCGATAGCGTTCGGCCTCCTCGGGGGTGGAAACCGTCGCGAGTCGCTTGAAGTAGGTCGCCGTGGTTTCGTTCAGCCGTGTCGGCGGCGTCCACGCCGCCACTGCGCCCACCGCGTCGCCCAAATGGGCCACCGCATTGTCTTCGAGGGGCACTGAGCCGTGGCCAGCCGTGCCCTTGGCGGTGAGGCGGATCGCCCGCGGGATCTTCTCCAGCGTCTGCACGGAGGCAAACTTCACCTTACCGTTCACGCGAGTAACGTTTCCACCCTCCGCATAGCAGAACTCTGCGTCGATCTCGGGCATGTGCTGATTGACCATGAACTGGATGCCGATACGCGTCGACCCTTCCTCGCCGGCTTCAGCCAGAAAGATCACATCGCGATCGAGCTGGACGTTCTGCCGCTTGAGCAGCAGCATGGTCATCAGCGCGCCGACGACGTTGTCCTTGTCGTCCACCGTGCCGCGGCCGTAGACATACCCGCCGTCGCGGGCGGCGCTGAACGGTGGATGTGACCACTTCTTGGCGTCGACGTTGACCGTATCGGTGTGGCCCAGCAGCAGCAGCGGTCGTCTGCGGCCGCTGCCCTTCAGTCGCGCGACGATGTTGGGCCGATTCGGCTCGAGGGCGAAGACCTGGACTGGGATCCCTTCAGCTTCGAGGACGGTCTTCAAATAGTCGGCGACAGGTTTCTCGCCGCCTGGCGGATCGGTCGTGTCCAACCGAACAATGGCCTGAAAGTGCCGGAGCGTCTCTTCCTCGATCGCCGTCCAATTGGGCTCCGGGGATCGCTGCCCGGCCGACAATACCGTCGTAAGTCCGAGACAGATGATGGCAGTGGTGCGCATGCGGCGAATATTAGCGCACCCATTGCGTTTTCGTCCTTGCCGATTCTTTACCAGCTCCCTGCCCCTGCCTCATGAATCGGGCCGCGCATCCGGCGTATCGCGCACGACATGATGCGTGCACCGTGGAAAAAGGCCG
The DNA here is from genome assembly GCA_963762925.1 of uncultured Acidobacteriota bacterium. Lineage (GTDB taxonomy): Bacteria > Acidobacteriota > Vicinamibacteria > Vicinamibacterales > UBA2999 > DASPWV01. The sequence goes on from CAVXMP010000003.1 coordinate 51,082, forward strand.
CGGCATGTGCCGCGTTCATCGTTGCCGCGGTGGACGTGCACCTTCGATAGACCCTTTCCTGTCATCACGGCTTCGTCTGACCCGGGAGTGCTGGCGCGCGGCAAGTACCATCAGAACCTGAGTGATGCCGACTTGACGGCGATCATCGCCTTCCTGCGTTCGCAGCCAGCGGTGCGCAACCCCGTACCGGAACATCGGCTGAGCGCGCTCGGCAAAACGCTGATGGCGTTTGTGATCGAACCCCAGGGGCGGCACGCGCCGCCGATGCACACGAGCCCGGTGGGTCCATCGGTGATGCAGGGGGATTATCTTGCGAACCACGTCGCCGCCTGCGGCCTCGTGTCACACCGATCGCGACGGGCGCGGAGCGCTGGTCGGACCACGATTCGCGGGTAGTCAGCGCATGGACGTCGCGGCCGATCCAACAAAGGTGTACGTGCCGCCGAATCTCACACCAGACGCCGACACGAGCCCGATTGGCCGCTGGAGCGCAGACACGTTCATTGAACGGTTTCGCCAGGGTGAGCTCGTCGAGGGTACGCCGATGCCATGGAGCGCATACGGACGTATGACCGACGACGATCTGCGCAGCGTCTACATGTACTGCGCACCCTGCGGCCGATTCGAAACCCAACCGGAGCGGTCATTCAAGACAAGGAATAAGACTGTCGAGATCACTCCGCGCGCAGTGCGATGGCTGGGTCGACGCGTGTCGCGCGCCATGCAGGACCGACCATCGACACCAGCCCCGTCAAGGCGAGCACCACGATAACGACGACGAACGTCCAGGGATCCAGCGGCTCCACGCCAAACAGCATGCTCGCCAGCAGGCGCGCCAGCATGGCCGCGAGAATCAACCCGATGAGTGTTCCGGCGGCAATCACGGAGACGGCGCCTCCGATTGCAAGGCGAAGTACCGAGCCGGTCGTGGCACCGAGAGCCCGACGCAGACCGAAATCGCGCATGCGCAGTTGCACGGAATAGCCGAGGATGCCGAAGACGCCGACCATGGCCAGCACCAGCGCCAGGCTGGCGAACGCGATCACCATCGTCGCGCGAAAGCGCTGACGCGACGTTGCCGTTGACGCCACGTCTTCGAGCGTCATCACGTCGCGGACGCTCACCAGTTGCTCTTTGTCGACGCGCGCGATCGCTGCGCGGATCGACGGGGTCAGCCCTTCGGCGCGAGCGGTGGCGGACTGGACCGCCAAGTAGATGTCGTCCGTCGGATCTTGCGCCAGCGGCACATAGATCTGAAGCAGGTCCTCGATCTCGTCAGGCCGGGCTTTGACCTGCCGCGCGACGCCGACAATCTGCCTCACGACCGGCCGTGCCTGGGGAGACCCCGTCGGGCGAATCGCCACCTGCAAACCGATCGGCGATCGCCCTTGCAGATGGCTGCGGACGAACGCTTCGTTGACGATACAAACGGCCACGGAGTCCTGCGTATCGCCATCGGTAAATGCCCGCCCGTCCGTGACTGGAAGGTCGAGCGTCTGAAAGTAGGCGGGGCTGACGATTTGATAGTCGGCCGTGGGACGCTGGCCCTCGACTACGGAGTCGCCAACGATCTCGAACGATCGCGAGCCCTGGTCGGAGGCACCGAGTGGCAGGCCCGTCGTCCACGCCATGCGTCGCACTCCGGGCAGCGGCGCGATTTCGCGCTCGATGTCTGCGAAGAACTGCAGCAGAGACGCGCGCGTCGGATACTGCGAACCCAGCGGATCCACAAGCATGGTGAGTACGCGCTCTGCGCGATAGCCGCGATCGACGCTGTTAACGGCCATCAGCGTTCGCAGCAGCAATCCCGCACCGACGAGTAAGAGCACGGCGATGGCGACCTCGCCCACGACGAGCAACGCCCGTATTTTTCCTCCACTCCCGGCAACGGTTCGCGTCTCGGAGGTGGGCAGCCCCGCCGACGAGAAGTGACCGGCCTGCCAGGCGGGAACAATGCCGAACAACAGGCCGACAAGCATCGCAGCCCCGGCACTGAACGCAACCACGCGCATGTCGAAGGCGAGCGTCACCGCACCAGGCAGCAGTCCTTCCGGAATCACCGACGGCGCAATGCGCAGGATCGCTGCGCCGAGAGCAACGCCGAGTACGCCGCCGATGGTCGAGAGCACGAGGCTCTCGGTCACGAGCTGGCCGATCACGCGTCGCCTGCTTGCGCCCAACGCAGACCGAATCGCGAACTCGTAGGTCCGTGCCGTCGCTCGCGTGAGCAAGAGATTGGCAACATTCGCGCAGCAGATCAGCAGGACGAATCCGACCACACCGAGAAACAACAGCGACGTCGTGCGCAGTTCGCTGCCGATCAACGCATCGTGCATCGGCTCGATCGCGACGCCTCGGCCTGTGTTGGTATTCGGGAATTCCTCGGCGAGCCCCTCCGCGATCGTCGCCATCTCCGCGCGCGCCGCTTCGATCGCGACGTCCCGTTTCAAGCGTCCGATGCCGCGAAGCATATAGGCGCCTCGCAAGGCCGGACGCCGGTCGAACGCCAGCATCGCCCACATGCTGGTGCGCCCGAGCAGTTGAAAGTCCTGTGGAACGATGCCGACAACGGTGAATGGTGTGCCGTCCAACCGAATGTCGCGACCAACGATGGCCGCATCGGCGTCGAACCGCACCCGCCACAGTGCTTCACTCAGCACCACGACATTCGCGCGCGCGGCGTCGTCGGAGGGGAGAAACGTCCGGCCTGCGATCGCCTTTACCCCGAGCACGTCGAAGAATCCGGCGGAGACCCATTGGCGAGTGATGGTTTCGGCGGTGCCGTCCCTGCCGTTCATCACCATGCCGCCAATGCTGGGAACGAATCCGGCGATCAACTCGAAGCTGCGATTGCGTTCGTTCCAGTCGGCCATATTGAGCGGCGACACGGCTCCCCGCGGCGAGCGGTCAGTTCGTTCCCAGACCATGACCAGCCGATCGGGGTCGGGAAACGGCAACGGCCGCAGCAAGGCGGCATCGACGAGGGCGAAGATCGCGCTGTTGGCGCCGATGCCGAGCGCGAGCGTCAGGACGGCAACGAGCGCGAATGACGGTGAGCGTTGGAGTTGCCGGACGGCAAAGGTGAGGTCGTGCCTGAACTCGTCAAGGCGGTGAGTGGCGTTCATTTTTTGTGCTACGTTCGTAGCATAATGCTACGAACGTAGCCTGTCAAACGAGTGCCGCTTGCGGCGTCGTTTTCTCCTCCCTTCTCTCTTGAGCCATAATCAGCGCCCTGTGAAGGTCAACATCAGCCGGCGCGAACTGCTTGCCGGCGCCGGCGTCGGCGCCGCGGCCCTTCTGCTCGATCAACGCGGCGTTCAGGCTCAGGCGCCACCGAGTAAGACCGTCGTCTTCTCCCATACAACCGTCGTGAACGCCGATACCGTTCAGGACGACGTCGCGCTCGCGATCGCGGGCGACACGATCGCGTCGATTGGCCCGACCGACGAGGTGCTGAAGAAATTTCCCGGCGCCGAGGTGTACGACGGACGGGGCAAGGCGCTCTTTCCCGGCCTCATCAACTGTCACGCCCATCTCGCCGCGACCCTCGCTCGAGGTTTCAACGAGGACTTCGGCTTTCCCAACTCCGCCCGCCTGGCCATCCAGCCCGCCAGTCTCCTGCAGGGCGAGGAGGCCACGCTGATGGTCACGGTCGGTGCACTGGAAGCGATACGGACCGGCACGACGACAATCGTGGAGAACACCGGAAACATCAGCCGCTCCGCCGCCGCATTAGCAGACACGGGCCTGCGCTGCGTGTTCGCCGAGTCGATCCGCGATAGCGAGAATGTTGCCGGGCCGATGTCGCCGGAGGGGCTGGCGAAGAGTGTTGCCCCGAGGTTCTCGCCGAAGCTGCGCGACGAGGGCTTGCAGCGTATCAATGACTTGTTCACGAAGTGGCACGGCGCCAGGCAAGGACGCATCAGCGTGTTCCCAGCCGCCGCGCTCGCCGAAACCGCGTCGCCCGAGTTGCTGCAGGCGGTCCGCGCCTTCGCGGACAAACACGATCTCGGATACACGATTCACCTGTCGCAGAGTCGCGCCGAAGTCGATTTCATGGTGCGCCACCATGGCCTTCGTCCGCCGGCCTTTCTCCACAAGCACGGCTTCCTCGGACCGCGGCTGTTCGCCGCACACTGCCGCTACGTCGACGATGGCGATATCGCGTTGCTGGGCGGCTCCGGCACGATCGTGACGCACCAGGCCGCGATGGCGGCGAACCGCGGGGTTATTCCGCCGATCGCGAAGCTCCGGGCGGCGGGCTGCCCCATCGCGAACGGCACGGACAACAACACCAACGATCTGTTCGAAGTGATGCGGATCGCGCTCCTCACCGAACGCATCTCGCGCAATGATGCGTTCCCCGGGCACGCGCCCACAGCCCGAGGACATGCTCGAAGACGCAACCCAAGGGGGCGCGCGAGCCGTGCATCAGGAAAAGCGCCTCGGCTCGCTCGCGGTCGGAAAGAAGGCCGATCTCCTCGTCGTGGATACGCTACGGGCCCACCTCGTGCCCGCGGGGCGCATCGTGTCCGCGTGGATCCACAATGGTCAACCAGCCGACATCGAATCCGTGATGGTCGACGGTCAGTTCATCATGCGCAATGGCAAGGTGCTGACGATGGACGAGAACAGCATCGTCGCCGAAGCCGACAAGGTTGGGCGCCGGATCTGGAAGCAGGTGCAGGCGGCCGGTCCGATAACGGTACCGGGCCGACCGCGTCCGCGCTGACGTCGCGCCTCTGACTTACGCGACCATTGCCAGCGTTTGCGGCTCCAAGGCGAGCGCCAGGACTTCGTCCACCGACGCCACTGGGTGGAACCGCATCTGTTCGCGCACGCTCACCGGCACGTCGTCCAAGTCGGGTTCGTTGCGCTCGGGCAGAATGATCGTCGTCAAGCCCGCCGCATGCGCGGCGAGGACTTTCTGCTTCAAGCCGCCAATCTGGAGGACGCGTCCTTGCAGCGTGACCTCCCCCGTCATCCCGACCGTGCTCTTGACCGCCCGACCCGTCAGGAGCGATGCGAGCGCCGTCACCATCGTCACACCCGCACTCGGCCCATCCTTGGGGATCGCTCCGGCGGGAACGTGCAGGTGAAACTCCCGGCCGTCGAACGCTCGTTCGTCGATTCCCAGTTGCGGCGCGTGGCTCTTGATGTAGGTGAGCGCAATCCGCGCCGACTCCTTCATGACCTCACCCAGTTGTCCGGTGAGCGCCAGCCCACCTTTGCCCGGCATCGAGGCCGCTTCGACAAACAGGACATCGCCGCCCACACCGGTCACGGCGAGTCCGGTCGCCACCCCCGGCACCGCCGTGCGCGCCGCTGCTTCGTGATAGACCTTGCGGCGTCCCAGCGCTTCTCGCACGGCTGCGGCATCCACGACCATCGGCTTCACCTGAGGACCGGAGGCAATCCGTGTGGCCGTCTTGCGAAGGACCGTGCCCAGCTCGCGTTCGAGCTGGCGTACACCCGCCTCGCGCGTGTAGCCACTCACCACCAGGCGCAGCACGTCGTCGTCGGTGGTCACGTCGTCGCGAGTCAAGCCGTTTCGTTCCACCTGACGCGGCCAGAGATAGTCGCGCGCGATGGCGATTTTCTCATCGGTCGTGTAGCCGTCGAATCGAATCACTTCCATCCGATCGAGCAGCGGCGCCGGAATCGTCTCGGCCATGTTGGCTGTTGCGATGAAGAGCACGTGCGACAGATCGAGCGCGACATCGAGGTAGTGATCCTGAAACGCGTGGTTCTGCGCCGGATCTAACACTTCGAGTAAAGCCGCCGATGGATCGCCGCGCCAGTCGGCCCCCAGCTTGTCGACCTCGTCGAGCAAGATCACCGGGTTCATCGTGCCGGCGTCGCGGAGCGCGCGCACGAGTCGTCCGGGGAGCGCGCCGATATACGTCCGGCGATGTCCGCGGATTTCGGCCTCGTCGCGCACGCCGCCGAGCGACATGCGGACAAACTGACGACCGGTCGCTCGTGCGATCGATTCGCCAATCGAGGTCTTGCCGGTTCCCGGCGGGCCAACCAAGGTCAGAATCGCGCCCGACCGGCGATCGTCTGTCATGCCGCGCTCGGCGCGGAGCTTACGCACCGCCAGATATTCCGTGATGCGTTGCTTGACGTCGTCCAGACCGGCGTGATCAGCGTCGAGCACTTCCCGCGCGTGCGCCGGGTCGAGGCGCTCGTCCGATCGCTTCGACCAGGGAATCGCGAGGAGCCAATCGAGATAGGTCCGAATCATCGACGCTTCGCCGTTCGAGTCGCCCATGCGCTCGAATCGCGACAGCTCACGCTCGGCTTGCTGCTGCACGGCCTCGGGCATCCCGGCGGCGGCGATCTTCGTCCGATATTCCTCGGCAATCGAGCCCTCGTTTTCGCCAAGTTCCTTGCGAATGGCGTCCATCTGCTGGCGCAGAAAATACTCGCGCTGCTGTTTTTGCGCGCCGGTCTCCACGTCGTCGCGGATGCGTTTGCGGACACGCAGCTCGGCGAGCCGCTCCTGCTGGAACTGCAGGGCGAGCTTGAGCCGTTCGACGATGTCGAGCGTTTCGAGGAGCTGCAGCTTCTGGCCGACATTGAGATCGGGCGAGTAGCCGGCGGTATCCGCCAACGCGCCTGGCTGCGTGATCGAGCGCACAAACGCGCTGATCCGGCCGTCGTCGCCACGCAGCTCGAGAATCTCGGCCACCACGGCGCGGTACTCGCGCTCCAGGTCGCGGGTGACGCTGGGGGGAGGCGTGATGTCGCGACGCTCGTCGACTTCGACGCGCAGCACGCCATCCGCGTCGGTGTGCGCCGCACCGGGCACGCCGCGGTGGAGCGCCGTGAATGAAGCGACGGCGCGCCCGCCCAATGCGACCCGATCGGCCACCTCGGCGACAACACCGACCTTGGCGTAGCCGGTGCCGCGTCGCGGAACCAGGAACACGCGCGTATCGGCACCCACGTCTTCCGGCAGCGTCACCGGCATGCCCGGGAACACGACCACATCGTCGAGAGCGATCAGTTTGAGGGAGCTCATGACACCAAGGTTACGGCCAATGGTTGATGATGTCAATGATTGGTGAGATTAACTATGGATGCCCTATACTACTCAGGATGAAGTCCGCGGGCACCCCCGACTGCCAGGCCTGGCAACTGCTGGTGCAGCTGTTTTTCGCCCACCGCGCCAACCTGCCGCTGCTCGCCGCCGAGCTCGAGCTGTCACCGGCGCAGTGTCACGTGTTGCATCTGATCGAGCCTGGCCGCCCCATCCCGATGGGCCAGCTGGCCGAAACCCTCGCCTGTGACGCCTCCAACGTGACCGGGTTAGTGGACCGTCTCGAGTCGCGCGGTCTCATCCATCGCCAATCGTCGGCGACGGATCGCCGCGTGAAAGTGTTGGACCTCACGCCTACCGGTTCGCGACTCCGCACGCTTCTGCTCGAGCGCATGACCGCACCGCCGGCTCCCCTCAGACGTCTCTCCCTTCGCGATCAACGGACGCTGGTGCGAATTCTTACGCGGCTCGTCGAGTAAGCCGTGACCCCGCGCACGAGCGGCACCCGCGGCACCCTGCGGCACCCGCAGCACCCGCGGCACCCGCGGCACCCGCGGCACCTGCGGCACCTGCGGCACCTACGGTACCCGCGCGCTCAGCCTTGCGCCCGATTGAGCGTATAGCGCATCACCGACGCATGCGATCCGCCCTTGACGCGCTCCAGGCCGTAGACCTCGCCGCTCGGACCGCACGACGCGGCTTGCGCGCGTGCGATCGCGGCGTGGTCATCCGCGTCGAGCGCGAGCGCGCAGGCCGTGAGCGGTCTGGTCGAGGTGTCGCGCGTGACGCGCCCCGACGATGACGCCTGAGACGCCCGGTTGATCGAGCACCCACCGGATCGCGACGGCGCCGATGCCGACGCCGTGGCGTGTGGCCACCGCGTCGAGACTGCCAGCATGTTCTGAAAGCGTTCCCAGCCGCCGAACTCGTCGATGATCAGCCGGTATTTCACGAGCGATCGATTCTCGAGCGGCGACGCCGGATCCGCGCGCCTCACATAACGGTCTGGAGAGAAATCCGCCAGCGAGCGCGCCGTAGCAGAGAAGGCCGATGCCGTGTCGTGCGCAGAATGCGGCCATCCCTTCCGCTGGCCGGCGATCCAGGACGGAATACTGCAGCTGGTGCGAGACGATCGGAACGCCGGCCGCGACGACTTCCGCCGAGGCGCTGTCGGTCGAAATTGGTCAGCCCGATGTGCCGGATCTTGCCGGCGCGGCGCATCTCGTCGAGCCACGCGGCGGCCTCCACATAGCCCGGCACGTCGTAGTCCCACCAGTGCAGCTGGACGAGATCGAGGCGAGTCCACGCCGAGCCGCGCCAGCGATCGATCGACACCACGCGTCACGTCGGCACGCGAGTGGGTCGCCAGCCGATCGAGGTCGGGCACGTACTTCGTGTGAACCTGCACGGGGCGCGCGTCGCTGCCGCGCGCCGCGGCGCTTCAGCCAGTCGCCGATGAGCGCCTCGACGCCGGTGTAGATGTCCGCGCAGTCGAAGGTCGTGATTCCGGCGTCGACGAATCGATCCATGTCGGCAAGCGCGGCGGCCGGCATCGACGCGGGCCGTGGCCACCGGCCAGCTGCCATCCGCCCTTCAGCAGGCGCGAGATGGTGTAGCCGGGCGCGAGCTGGGCGCGGGGCGGATCGCACAGTCATCGCGGCGGCAGCGGCACGGCCGTCACGTCACGGTGACGAAACGTGCGCGTGCCGATGCGGGTGATGCGAAAACGTGCGCCGCAGTTGGGATCGGGGCACGCGATGTCGGTGTCGGTCGTCATCCAGTCGTGCGGGTGCGTGATGCGCTGCTTCGCCGGAAGGAGGGGCAGCAGCGCCGCCAGCGCGTACATGGAAAACGACTGGCCTGCGGGAAGCGTGAGGTTCTCTCCGCGCACCTCGAGCCAGTCGCCTGCGCGGTGGCCGCACACCATCGGCCGATCCGTCGCCACCACCTCGACGCGCAGGTCGTAGAGCTCGAACGTGTCGTCACGATCGATCATGACGGCTCCTTGCGAACACCATCGCTCGTACTATAGCGTCCCCGCCGTGACCCTGGTACCGATGCTGCTCGGCGCGCTGGCCGCGAGTGGCCTGCTGCTGGCTATCCGCTGGAGGATGGCGACGAGGCGCGGCTGCCAAACCGGCGCGACGGCGGCTCGGCGCCGACGATCCTCGAGCTTGTCATCGGGTTCGTCACCAACTTCTTCGACACGCTCGGTATCGGCTCGTTTGCGACGACGACTGCGGCCTTCCGGCTGCTCCGCCTGGTTGCCTGACGAGTTGATCCCGGGAACGATGATCGTCGGCCACGCGCTGCCGGTCGTCACGCAGGCGATGTTCTTCATCAGCGTCGTCGACGTCGATCCCTGGCAGATGACGATGCTCATCGTGATCGTGCGTGGCTGGAGGGTGGATGGGCGCCGGCGTGGTCGCCGCACTCTCGCGGCGCGCCGTGCAGCTCGGGATGGGGTGCGCGCTGCTGTCGCGGCCGCGTTCATGACGCTCGGCATGTTCGGCCAGTTTCCCGGCGGGCGGCGCTGCGCTCGCTTTCGCCCCGCGGGCGTTCGCCGTCGCGCTCGTGGTCAACTTCGTGCTTGGTGCGCTGCTCACGCTTGGGATCGGCAACTACGCGCCGAGCCTCGTGGTGTTCAGCCTCCTCGGCATGGATCCGCGGGCGGCGTTTCCGATCATGGCGGGATCGGGCGCTTTCGTTGCGACAATCGCCGGCGTCCGATTCATCAGCGCGGGCCGGTTTCACCGGCGCGCGGCGCTGGGGCTGACCCTCGGAGGGATCCCTGGCGTGATCATTGCCGCGTGGCTGGTCAAGTCGCTTCCGCTCGAGGCGCTGCGATGGCTCGTCCTGGTCGTCGTCACCTACGCGGCGGTGACGCTCCTGAGGGCCGGCATCCCGCGGGCGGCACCTACGCTCGAGGGTGCCATTGGTCGGGACTCCGCGCGCTGAGAGGTTTGCCATGTCCGCAAAAACGACCACGACAAGACCAACAACAAGAGCGGCCGTTCGGACCGCGCTTTCGTGCCTCGAGCAGATGAGCACGGCGCGCGATCGCGAGAACCTGGCGCGCTTTGGCATCACCGCGCCGAAGGCGTTCGGTGTGTCGATGGCCAATGTGCAGGTGCTGGCCAAGCGTCTCGGCCGCAGCCACGAGCTCGCCTTGGCTCTCTGGGACACCGGCTGGTACGAGGCGCGCCTGCTGACGTCGTTCGTCGACGAGCCGGCGCGCGTCACCCCGCGCAGATGGATCGCTGGTGCCGCGACTTCGACAACTGGGGGATCTGCGACACCGTGTGTTTTCACCTGTTCGATCGCACGCCACACGCCTGGGCAAAAGTCGCGAAGTGGCACGACCAGCGCGGGGAATTCGTCCGACGCGCAGCCTTCGCACTCCTCGCCAGCCTCGCGCTCCACGACAAGGCCACCGGCGATCAGCCGTTTGTCGACAGCTTGGCGCTCATCGAGCGCGCGGCGACCGATGAGCGGAACTTCGTCAAGAAAGGCGTGAGTTGGGCGCTGCGCCTGATCGGAAGACGGAACCGCGCGCTCAACACGCAAGCGGTCACGGTGGCGCGACGCCTGTCGGAGTCTCCCGACGCGACCGCCCGTTGGATCGGACGAGGCGCGCTCAAGGAACTCACAGGCCCAATCGTGATGCGCCAGCTTGCCGCGTCCCGCGCTGGTCCCGCCAAATGACGCATCACCGGCGCGAGTCCGATTTCGCGTTTTACCTGGTTGGAGGAAACGCGACGATGCTCATTCGACGTTCAATGCCCGGTGGGGTGTGCCTGGTGATCTCGGCGCGTTCGGCGCAAGCGTTGCGCCTGCAGCGAAGCACAACAGTGCAGACGAGCTGGAGGTGCAGACGTCCGCGGTCTGCGTCGGAGAACCCTGCCGATCTCAAGACGGTTGAGCGCGCGATGATCGAGAAAGCGTTGCTCGACGCCCGCTTCAACAAGTCGCAGGCAGCAAAAGCTTTGGGGGTCACGCGCGCACAGCTCTATGTCAAGCTCCGTCAATACGGGCTGGATTGAGCCCCGAGCCACGCGCGTTACGGGTTCCTCGTGGCCCCGGCCGGCCCGTCGATGCGCGACGCACGCTCGGCCTTCAGGCGAAGCCATTCCTGCGCGGGCTCCACGCGCCAGTCGTGCCCGAACACCAGGTAGCGCCGGCCGCCGATCTCGAAGTCCGCATCGCGCACGCGCCACATCCGGATCTCGGTGAACATCGGCTCCACGAGAACCGGATCAGCCATCGTCACGAAAGACCAGGCGACCCCAGGCGCGATCCAGCTCTGTGAGCAGGCCGCTGCCACCACCGTAAACACTTGAGTGATCGCCTGGTGTCGTTCCGAGTCCATCCAGAAGCGTCCGTACGCGATATGTTCACCAGGGCGCGGCGGGCCATGGCGTTCGGCGTAGGCGACGGCGAGCGCGACTGCCGGATCGGCGGCCATGTCCTCGGGCGTGGCGGCTTCCAAACGCAGGTTCGCCACGAACCCAATCAGGTCGCCGCCGACGCTGCGGATGGCACGAAACGCGTGCGGCTGGCGCGTCAACCAGTAGCGTGCGATCGCCGCCGACTCGCCGCCCTCGTGCCGCTCCACCATCTCGATGATCGCGTCGTGTTCCCGTGCAGTCGCCGTCTCCGCGTAGGCGGTGCCAAATCCAGCCCAGTCGAAGTACGGCCGTAAGCCGGGGTTGTAGCGCTGAACATAAAGGACATCGAACCAGACGCGCTGGCGCTCCAGCGCGTGGGTGCGCTCGAGCCGATCGTACAGATACGCGAGAACACGTTCGGTCACCCGAAACGCGGCGTCCGGATCTCGCCATCGGAAATCCATGTAGACCACGTCTCGCGCCAAATCGTGCGGAAACAATCCGAAGGGCCCGTGCTCCACGAACGGCAGGTTTGCGAGCCATTCGAAAAGGTCATGCGCGTCCGGCCGCTCGAGCACCGCCGCGAGCAGCGGCTCGGTCGTCGCCCACGCCGACACACAGGTCTGCAGCGCAAGACGATGCTCTCGACTCGGCACCTCGCGCACAAATGTCTCGAGCAGCAGACGAAGCACCTCCGGCTCGTTGTCGAGACGCGACGCGGCGAGCCGGTCCCCACGCGAGAGCACATCGGCGATGAGCGACAACGCCAGCGGATGTCCGCGCGTGAACGCTAACGCTTCGTCGTAATGCTCTGCCGTGACGCCGCACCGCGTGAGAAACGTTCGGCTCTCGTCCGGGTCGAAGTTGTCTAAAGGCTCGATCCGAGTGAGTGCCGCCCATGCGACGTCGGTGCGCCAGGCGGTCGCGGGGTCGTCGCGGCCGGCGATGACGACGAGACTGCGCGCGGGGAGCTGCGGGAGAAGCGTATGACGCAGCCACTCGTCGACCGATGCCAGCAGCTCGTACGTGTCGACGAGCAACACGCCGCCGGCCGGCCATCGCTCGATCACCGCCGACACGTTCGCCTGCTCGACGCCCGACTGCTGGCTCATCTCACACAAAACTCCAGCCGCCGACGGCTCGATATTGCGGCCGTCGATACGCATCACCGCGCGGCCGGACTCGTCGGCCACGCGCGCGAACTCGTGAAGCAACGTGGTTTTCCCCACGCCGCCGGCTCCGGTGATGTGCAGCACAACAAACGGCGGTTCGTCGGCCAGAAGCGCCGAGCGAAAGATCTCAATCTCCGCTTCACGACCGATAAAACGGTTGCGCCGTGCCGACGCCAGCCGGTCGGAGACACGCCCGCTGCTGAGGAAGCCTACGTCACGCTCGGAATCCGCCGGCTTGGCAAATGGCAGGACGACGGAACCTCGTCCCCCCGAGGTTCTTGCGACTCGCCGGCACGGCGTCGTGCGACGCCGCCGCGACGGGACGTCGAGCCGTGTCCGCAATCGCGGCAACCAGCCGGTACCCTCGCTTTGCGATCGTCTCGATGTACTCGGGACGCCGCTGGTTATCGTTGAGCGCACGACGCAGGTCGGCAATCGAGCGCGTGAGCGTCGCCTCCGCAATGAATCGGCCCTCCCACACCGCGTCGATGATCTCGTCCTTCGAAATGACACGGCCACCCGTGCTCGCCAGGAAGGCCAGCAGATCCATCAATTGCGGTTCGAGGTGCCGTATCGTGCCGCCGTCGCGAATGAGGTTGAGCGTTGGTTGCACGAGCCAACGGCCGATGTGAAAGTCTCGCGGCGCCGGGGATCGCGCGTCTTTCCTGCGCTCCACCCGCCGATTCTATTCGAACCTCACCGCACCTCCGGCACCTTCGGCACCTCCGGCACCTCCGGCACCACCGAAGATCCTCCTCCCTTGCAGCACGGCCTCGAGGACGAGCAGCGGCACGGCCCAGCAGAACCAGCTCGAAGCGGCGAGCTGCTCGTGCAATGTGCCAACGCCAGCCGCTTGCAATGCGCTCCACAATACCCGGAAGGTGACGAACCCGAAGGTCACGACGTAGCTGCGAATCATCCACTCCCGGTGTTGCGCGATGAAGCCACGGCGGATCGCCGCCACTGCCATCGTGGTGGTCACTACCCAGGCAATGCCCAGGCCCGTAATGCCAGCTCCGAACACCCACCCGAGATTCGTGTGCGCGGCCAGGTAAAACGCGGCGACGGAACTAATCCCGACGCTGCTCACGTAAGTGAGTCCGAGCCGTCGATGCACCCGCACGGCACGGTGGCTGACACCCAGCCACAACTGCACGGGACCCGTGAGCAACGCTACCGCGCCGGCTGCGATGTGCACCAACAGCCACGGGCCCCGCGGCCCGTATCGCGCCAGCACCGCCGGATCCAGGGTGAGATACGGAAGCGCAACGCCAACGAAGAAGACGGTCGCTACTAGCGTTGCCATCGAGATGATCGCGAGGCTTCGCCGGCCCGTCGTCGGTCCGGTTTGAGGGAGAACCGCGATTTGCGTCGCATCCATGAAATGGCCTCCTGGCACGGCTAACGGCTACCGTGGAAAGACGGGGCCACAGCAGCGGTCTTCACTATGAAGACGGGCAGCCGGAAAGTCCTTCGGAAGGGCCGGGGATTGCCCTCGGATCTCGCGGGGAATTACTGGCGCTCCAGAATCGAGGTGAGGGCCCGAGCGGCAGCCCGTGGCGCACGGGCGACCAGCGGCCGCCGAGATCGAACCCGCAGGCGGTGCGCACGTCTACTTGTTCTGCAGCGTGGTCTGATCGGGCGGCGAAGCGCACGGGGAGAAACGGCGGGGGTCGATCCCCTGGCCTAAATGCGGAGATCAGGTCGAGAACTGCCCAGTATCATAGTGGCCACAACGCACGACTCCGTCGGTACCGGGCGGGTGCGCCGAACCGCTGCGGTGAAATCGTGCTCAGGATCAGGAGGGACGCGATGGCGGTCTATCTCGAGGTGGTACCAAAATTCGCAAAGCCGATTTACCTGGGCAGCGCGCCAACGGCGTCGTCACGGCATCCGGGGGGTGCCAACTTCTTGATGTGCGATGGCTCGGTGCGATTCGCGAAAGATCTGAGCGAGATCGTCGGCGAAGTTGCACGTATGCCGCTAGCCGGCGTCAACACGGTCATCATCGGGCCGGCCGGCCAACCGGGCTACGCCACCACGAGTTGGCAGCTGACGCCAGCCAGCAAACAACTACCTGCTCTCGGTTTGACCGGTGCAGGTGGCCAGGCAGTCCTGATCGGCCTGTTACTGCCGGCCGTCCAGGCCGCGAGGGAGGCCGCCGCGAGAAAGGCGCCCGCGTCCGGACCTATCGCACAGCTCAAGAGCCTCGTCGGTCCGACAGGACACGTATTCGTGCTCGGCAGCCAGGGAGAATTGCTTACGCTTTAGGCTACAGCTCCGCGGTGTAAACTCGCGGCCCGATCAGTCGACGTAACCAGCTGTCCAGTACCTGGAGGCGAACGTGACGATCTTTCACGCGGTCTTGGTACTGGCAGCGTTTCTCTGTTCGTTGGTTGCCGGCCTTTTGTTCGCCTTTGCGGTCGTCGTCATGCCAGGCATCAAGAGCCTGGATGACGGCAGCTTCCTACGGGCGTTTCAGGCAATCGATCGCGTCATCCAGAACAATCAACCGCTGTTTATCTTCGTGTGGGTCGGTTCGGTCGTGGCGCTGATCGCGGCAGCGGTCCTCGGCGTGTGGGCACTGGGCGGAGCCGAACGCTTGCTCATCATCGTCGCCGCGCTTCTCTACGTTTTGTGTGTGCAGTTGCCGACTGTCGCGATCAACGTTCCCCTGAACAACGTGATCCAGAAGCTGGAGCCGGATTCGATGAGCGAGATGGCGCGAAAGCGTGCGCGGGAGGCCTTCGAGCCTCGGTGGAACCGCTGGAACACGATCCGAACGGTATGCGCGAGCCTGACTGCTATCGTCTTGATGCTTCTCCTGATCCGCGTGTGAACGCAGGAATGCGCTGAGCGATCCGTCTTCAGCTCAGCGTCGCTCAATCGGACCGCGCAACAGGGTGTCCGCCTGGTAGACGACGCCGTCCTTGATCGTGTATCGCGTCTTTCGAATATCCATAATGTTCGCCAGCGGATTTCCGTCCACGACGACCAGGTCGGCCAACTTGCCCGCCTCGATCGTGCCGAGTTCGGCGCCCACGCCAAGCGCCTCCGCGGGCACCGCCGTCGCCGTGCGAATCGCTTCCGCGGGCGACAAGCCGCCGCGCACGTAGTGTTCCAGCTCCGCGAGGAGCGACAGCCCGTACGGGTTGATTGGCGAATCGGTGCCGGCGATCACACGCCCGCCACCGCTGACGACCGCGGCCACCATTTTTTCCTGCGGTGAGACGAGTGCCTCGCGCTGCGCGAGATCCCGCGCATCGGGCGTGCGCTGCCTGAGCGCCCGTCCTGCGTCGAGCGCGGAGGCAGGAAACAGCCGCTGCAGCCGCGGGTCATCGATCCACGATCCGTCGCGCAGCGTCAGGAGTTGAAACCCGCCCTGGATGACGATCGTCGGCGTCAACGTCATCTTCGACGCCGTGAGCAGATCGATTACGTCGCGGTAGGAGCGGCGGAGCTCGCTCGACTTGGGCGAGAAGCCGCGCCGACTGGTGCCACGGATGTGTTCGACGCCGTCGGCCCCGTAGGCCACCGCGGGATAGATCTCGTGCGACGTCACCGGCATGCCCATGCGATGCGCTTCGTCGATCACGCGCTTCTGCAGCAGGTCCGGCAGGCGCACATAGGTCTTGATGAAATCGAAATCCAGTTGCTGTGCGCGCGCGAGTTGCTCGACGAGCTGTGGACCGTCCTCGAGCGACGTGCCGCCAGGATAGTAAATGCGTGTGCCATCGAACGGCTCTCCGGTTGCAAACACACGCGGGCCGACGCGGACCCCGCCGTCGATCGCCTCGCGATCCTCCAGCGCTTCGTACGGATTCGCGGCTGGGTTGCGCACGCTCGTGATACCGAACGACAGAAAGATGCGCCCGAGCGCTTCGCCGTAGCCCTTCGACAGGTGCGCGTGGCTCTCGATCAGACCCGGCAGCACGGTGCCATTCGACGCATCGACCACCGTGCCAGCATGGAGATCATCGCGATGCGGCTCGATGCGCGCAATGCGATTGCCCTCGATGACGATGTCAACGTTTTCGCGCGGCGGCACCGCGCGTCCGTCGAACAGTCGACCCGCGTGCACCACGGTTGTCCCCGTCGTCTCCGGCGCGCTCCACGAGAAGCGCGGCGTGATGCGGCGGATCGTGCCATCACCGACGTCGACCAGGCCGAAGCCGGCGACGTATTGATAGAGCAGCTGCCGCGAGTCGCGCGTCCAGGTGGGCGTGCTGGCGAGCTCCGGCGACAAGCGCCGGGGGCGACCGAGCGGAGCGCCGCCGGCCCCGATCGGGAGTACGCGCGAGATGCCCATCGATAATCGCCGCCATCTGCCTGCCGTCGGGCGACCACGCGGGGCCGAAGTCCTCGCGCATGCCGATGGACTTGTGCGGCAGAGGATTGAACCACGTGTCGGTGCTCGGGGCCGCGCTCGACGTCTGTCGTGGGCTCAAGTCGATCGGAACAAGCAGCACCTGATTGGTGCCTTCGCGGAACCTCGTGGAGTAGGTTCGGAGCGCGCCCATCACGACGGCGCGGCCGCCGGGTAGCCAGCTCGGACGTCCCGGCTCGTTCAACCGATCGTGCGCTTGACGGACCTCCCCGCTCGCGACATCGACGATCTGCAGCTGCGATTGCGGATCGAGAAACGCGATGCGTGCGCTATCGGGCGACCACGCGGCCGACATCGCGCGCGGCGCGAGCTTGCGATCGGCGCCGCTCTTCAGGTCGCGAATCCAAAGGCCCATCGAGCCGTCGCGATCGGACGAGAACGCGAGGCGTGTGCCGTCGGGCGACCATGCCGGCTCGGTGTCGACGAAGGCATCGTGCGTGAGGCGTTCCGGCGTGACGTCGCCGACCGTTGTCGCCACGACCCACAGATCGCCCAGCGCAGAAAACACAATGCGCGACCCGTCGGGCGAGACCGCCGGATGCATGATGCCGCGCACCGGTTGCGGGCCTCGCGACCGAAAAGGCGCGGCGCCTGGGCGTAAACGCGGCGCGCGGGAACGCCACGTCAGCGGAAAATTCAACGGTTCGCGCGGGTCCACCGGAGGCCGGTCGCGTCTTGATCTTTCCGTCCGCCGTGTAGAGCAAGTCGCCGCTGGAAGTCCACTGCGGGCGGAATGGAAACACGTCTTCGTTCGGCTCGGCGACGTTGTTGCCCGCGGACATGAGATAGCTCTGCGCGCCGTCGACGGCGGTGTAGGCGATACGCTGCCCGTCGAGGCTCCAGGACGGCGCCGCCATGGTGCGCGTGTCCGCTTGCAGGCGCCGCTCAGCGCGTGAGCTTACCGTGGCCGCGTACACGCCACGCTCGCGCCGGTCCGACACGTATGCGATCTCACGGCCGTCGGGCGACCACGCAGGCGCGAACTCGTTCGCATCACCACTGCTGATCGGCTGCAGGGCGCTCGTCGCGAGCGTGAGCGTCCACACGTCGTAGTTACCGTTGCGGTCTGACGAAAACGCGATGCTCAGGCCGTCGGGCGACCAGTGCGGCTCGCGATCGTCGAACGGGCCCGACGTCACCCGGCGAAGTCCGGAGCCGTCCCGATTCATCATCCAGATGTTCCACGTGCTGTCGCGATAGGCCTGGAACGCGATGCGATGGCCATCGGGCGACCACGCCGGCGCGTGCGCGTCGTAGCCGTCTTCGAGAATGCGCGTGGCCCGGCCTCCGTCGCTGCTGAGCGTCCACAGTGCGCCAAGCAGATCGATCACGATCGTTTGACCGTCGGGCGACAACGCGGCGGCCATCGAGGTGCCTTCGGAGAGCGTCAGTCGCACTTCGGTGCTCGCACCGTCGCTCACCTGCCGTGGCGGAGTCTCAGCGCCTGTGACGCTGACGAGGGCAAGGGCGACGACGACAGCGCTGCCACCAAAGATGCGACACATGAATGCCTCCGATCGAGGAGACGCGATTATATCGAGGCTCTTTGAAACGCTCGCTGCGCGGCACGCGTCACGCTCGAGCTGCCACTGTGGCTTTTGCGCTGGCGTTCGCGGCGCCGCGCGTAACGCAACCGACTTTCGCAGGTCGTAACTGCTTTCGTGTCACGGCTTTTTCGCGCGTGATTTGTTAGCGCCGCGCCTGTGAATCGGCCGGAAATCGTTTGCTGCTGCACCGAGGCGCAGCCTCACTTCCGAGCAAAGAGCGTCCGGAACAGCATGCTGACCACGGGCATGCACATCAGGCCGGCCAGCGCGAGTATCCCCAGATAGATGGGCTGTTCTGAAATCAGCTCGCTGTCCCCCGCCCTCAACGCCCTAAAGCGCAGATCGGCTTCGCCTGCCACTGCCGCCGGATCCGGTGCGAAGACCACCTCGACTTTGGTGCCGAGCGGCATGGCGTCCCGCCGCTTGGGATAGCCGACGACGCCGCGGTAAACGAGACCGTCGTGGGTCCATTCTGCAGTGGCCTTGAAGCACGGAAACTTCGCGCGCCTTCTGTAGCCCGAGTAACTGCAGGTTTCATCCTCGAGTTTGACCACGGTGGCCGCGACGCGAAGGCCGTCGCGGCGAAGGGCGTCGCTGTTCCGCATCAGCGGGAACGCGAATACGGCGATGGTGGTGCCGATCACCGCCAGACCAAGAGCCGCGAGCACGCGAACCACGGGGTCACGCGAACGACGGGGTCAGGTCACGAAAAACGAAAAACGCCACAGAGTTGTGGGAAAAAAGGCGCAACCGCTGCAACCTCGCCTGTGGATTTAATCATTTTTTTCCACTGCACGCACCAAAACCCTTTGGCATCTGACCGAGATTCGGGGCGTTTTTCGTTTTTCGTGACCTGACCCCTACACGAGGAAATCCCGGCTGGCGTGACCCCTCCTACGCGAGGAAATCCCGGGTGGGGCGGCTCGAGGCGAGTAGAACCGCGGCACCTAGCGCGAGCGCGCCACCCACGCCATACACGAGGGGCACGTTTCGTCCGGTCAGGTCGGCGATGGCCCCGCCGCCCACCATCGCGATCGGCACCAGTGCGCGCGTCATCGTCGCGTGCAGCCCGATAACGCGTCCGCGAAACTCCATCGGCGTGCGGCGCTGCACGATCGACATCACCAGAACGTTGACAATGCCCGACGCGGCACCGGTGGCAAAGACAATCGGCAGCGCCACCCACCGCGACGTCACCTGCCCAAGGAGCCCCAGTAACACCGCTAATAACGCGAACGACAGCACCAGGATCGCGCGACGTGCGGGTCCGCTCCACTGCCGCGACGCGATCGCGACGCAGCCGCTCATCGCACCCCCACTGATCGCCGCGAGGATGAAGCCGTACCAGCGCACATCGGCGTGGAGGTAGTCGGTCACGAAGGCCGGGAGCAGCACAGCGATAGGCATTAACAAGGCGTTGAAGATCGCCGCGCACACCAGAAAGCGCAACATGCCGCGCTCGCCGGCAACGTAGCGAAAACCCTCGGCCGCTTGCCGAAACAGTGGCTGGCGCCGCGCTTCTCGTGGTTCGCCGGCGTGATGGTCGGCAACAACCGGCGGGCGAATGAACAACTGACTTACAGCAGCAAACACGAACGACAAGCCATCGAGCACGAAGAGCACGACCGGTCCGACCAGCGCATACAAGATGCCGCCGAGACCGCGAGCGGCGAGCGCGACCACCTGCCGTGACGACTGTCGCATCGCGTTGGCGCGTTCGAGCTGATCGCGGGGAATGAGATCGGGCACGAGCGCGTCGACCGCCGGTTCGAAGAACGCGCCACTCACGCCCATCAGCAGCGCAACGACGAAGAGCAGTGCAAAGCGCCAGCTTGGTGTCAGCGCGACGAATCCGAGCGCGAGTAGCAACACCAACGCCCCACTCACCAGATCGCAGGCGATGAGGATGCGAATGCGTGATCGACGCGTGTCGGCAAACGCGCCGCTGATCGGTCCGAGCAACACGACAGGGAGCGTGCTCGCCATCAAGATCAAGCCCGTCATCGTCGCCGATCGCGTCGCCTCCATCGCCCAAAACGCGATTGCGATGGCAAACGCCTGGTCGCCGAATTGACTGACCGCTTGCGCTTGCCACAACAGCAGAAAGTTGCCATTCAGGAGGCGCGTTGGCGGCGCGGTGTTGACGCGAGAGCGTGACCCGTCGTCTACGGAACTGCCGGCCCGCAGCCAGCGGAGAGCGATGGCGCTCATGCGAACGCTCCTACGCCATGCTTCAGAAGGTCTATGGGCCGCAGTGACCACGACCCGGCGTACCGCGCCGTAAACCGCAGCCATGGCGAGCGACGCGATGACCAATGCACTGACGGCGATCACGATCCAGTCCATGGATTCCACACCGTAGACAAACGCCGCCATGCGGTTCTGCACAAACCACGAACCGGCCGCGCCAAGAAGCACGGCGCACCCGACCGCAATCGCCGTTTCGCGCAAGATCAGCCGCACGATGTCGCCCGACTGCGCCCCGAGGCAGCTGCGAATCGCGATCTCCTCGGATCGGGCAGCAACGCCAAGCACCGCCACGCCGTAGACGCCGACGACGCTCAACAACAAGGCGATGAAGGCCAACACGCCGAACAGACGCGCATAAAACAGCGGCTGACCGACCGCTCGCCCGACCACTTCCTTCATGTCCGTAACTGTCGTCGGCGCCAATTCCGGATCCACTCGGTGGATCGCCTCGAGTACCGGCGATGCCAACGCGCGCGTCGGCAGCTTGGTGCGAACGAGCAGGTTGACCATCGAGCTCGTGCCGCCCGTGACATACGGTACGAAGACTTCCGGTTGCGGATCGACGGACAATCCGGCGCTCCGCACGGACCCGACCACCCCCACGACGGTGACCCACGGACGAGGCGAGTTGAGCTCGCCGCGCTTGATGCGACGCCCGACGACGCGACCATCGGGGATGAACTTCTGCACAAAGGCGTCGTTGACCACCACGACGCCGGCGTCAGCCTTTTCGTCCGCCGCTTCAAACGGCCGGCCCTGCGCGGTAGGAATCGAGAGCACGTCGAAGTACAGACGCGCTCACCGCACGCATTGCGGCCCGTGGTTTGGCAACAGCGTCGAGGGGAACAATGTTCTCGATCGTCCAGTTGATGACCACGGTGTGCCCGCCAAACGGGAGCACGTCGACGGTTGCCACGCTGTCTGCGCCACTGACCTGCGTCGTGAGCTCCAGCAACCGGCGCTGCAGTTCGGTTTGCCGCGCTGGCGAGCCGTAGCGCGTTTCAGGAGGCATCAACTCGAACACACCGACACCGTCGGGAACGAATCCAGGATTGACGTGTGTGAGGGCATCGGCGCTTCGGAACAGCTGGGTTGCCGTTGACAACACGATCAAGGCGACCGCGAGCTGGACCGCGACGAACACGCGCCGCCACTTCGCCATGCCAATCGGCGCAGGAGTGGAATTCATCGAGCGGGTGGCATTGGCCCCGGCTCTCCGCGCATACAGCATGGGCAGGAGGCTAATCGCCACCGCGAGCGTGACGCCGATGGCGAAGGCCAAGGCGCAGACGGTGGCATCGAGCCGAACTTCGTTGAGTCGCGGCACGTTCGCTCGGGTATACGCCGCGACTGGTGCCGCGATCACGGCTGCCACAACGAGGGCGCCAACGGTTGCCATCACGCACCAGAGCGCACTCAACGTTCCAAGACCCGATAGCAGCCGCCACGTCGAGGCGCCGAGTGCCGAACGCACCGCCGTGTCGCCGGTCATGGTCAGCGAGTCGGCCAATAACAGGTGCGCGGCGTTCGCAGCGGCGATAGTCAAGACGAGCGAGCCGATGACGAGAAGCAGCACGAGCAACGTGTGCACGTTCGCCAACACCTGCGTCTCGAGCGGAACCACCGAGAAATCCATGCCCTGGTCGTCGACCGGGTAGGCAGTTGCGAGTCGTTGCCCGATCGTCGTGGCCTCTGCCTGCACTTCCTGAATCGATCGTTCGCTCTTGACACGACCCAGCATGAAGTAGCCGCGCATATCGCGCCGCTGCGGCAACGTCGCCATCTTGAGCGGCAGCCAGAAGTCGGCTTCTTTCAGAACAACGTCAGTGCCGACCAACCTGGCGCTGAAGACCGGCGGCAGGACAAACCCGGCCGGCATCACCCCGATGATCGTGTACGGCACGCCGGTGAGGCGCACGGTTTGTCCCATGACGCCCGCATCGGCGCCAAATCGACGCTGCCACAACGCGTGACTCAGCACGACCACGTCGGATCCGCCGGGCCCGTCGTCTGCGGCGCTGAACACGCGCCCGATGATCGGCGACACGCCGGTCAATTCGAGCAAGCCCGCAGTGACGCGATACCCTACGGCGCGTTCCGACGCCTGCGCACCATCGATGCTGTATAAGTCGTCGACGAACACACCCAGTTCGTCGAAGCTCGTGCTCGCGGCTTTGAAATCCTGAAAGTTGAGAACCGAGGTCGGCGTCAGCCCGACGCCGCGTTTCGTGTTGTCTTCCCAGACGAGCACCAGGCGACTGGAGTCGTGATACGGAAACGCGCGAAACAACACCGCGTTCACGACGCTCGCCGACGCAAGGGCGCATCCGATGCCGACCGCGAGGCTGGCAATGCCCACTGCCGAGAGCATCGGCCGGCGGCGAAGGTGGCGGAACGCGTGCAGGAGATTCAATCGCATAAGGCACCTGTAGAGAACGCGCCCGACCGCGACACGGCCGGGCGCATCGAGCAATTAGTCGCTCCAAACAATCGTTGTGCGTGTCTTCATTGGTTCCTCCTTAGGTGCCCCGACAATGGCCCGCATACCGGTCCCGTCACAAGGGGCGATCAGTTGCCCCAAACCACGGTGCCCGAAGGACGTGGTCGCGACTGCGGCTTGTTGGTGCTCCAGATAATGGTCTTCATGTTGGCCCCCCGCTCACGGAGTGCTGTCAATTGCCCCACACGACATAGTCCGCACGCCGTTGTCGTGTCGGTTTGTACGTGCCCCACATGATGGTTTTCGCAGGACGTGGCCGCATCTGCGCCGTACCGTTGGTCCAAACAATGCTGTCCATGTTTCCTCCCGTTATTTCCCACTACGTCAGGGCCTCGTCGAATACGGGATGACAGAGTGGCCATGCCACCAAAAAATCGTTGCGCGGGGAGTTCGCTGTCCGTTCGCCGCAACGCCGGTAAGCAGGTAGAATCGCCAAGCCGATGGAGCGATTTCCGTCAACATCGTGGGAGCTGCTGACCGACGCGTCACAGCGCGGCGATCAGTCGGCAGCCGCGCGCAACGAGTTTGCCGAACGCTACTATTCCGCCGTGCTCGCATATATCGGGGCGATTACACGAACTGGAGCCGACCCCGAAGATCTCGCGCAACGATTCTTCGAAACCGTCGTCTTGTCAGGACGGCTCCTGGCTCAGGCCGATCGCGAGAGGGGTCACTTTCGTCCGTACCTTGAAACAGGCGATTCGCAATTTCCTCGTCGACGAGCACCGGCGCCAGGCGCGCATGATCAATCCCGATGTGCGGCCAGACACAACCGAAGACGGCTGGAATGCCATCCTCACGGATTCCTCGCCCGCGCCCGATCAGGAACTGCTGCGCGCGTGGGCACGCAGCCTCGTCACGATGGCGCTGTCGCGTCTCGAGCGCTCGTGCGCCGAGAAGAACCAGGCCGAGCACTATCAGTTGTTTGTCCGGCGGTATGTCGCTGATCCCGATCGCCCGCCGTCCTGGCGCGACGTCGGTGAAGCGTTCGGCCTCGAAGAGAAAATCGCGCGCAGCCGCGCCGAAACCGCGGCGCGCCAGTTCCGCACACTGCTCCGTCAACTCGTGGCCAGCGACATTGGAACGGAGCGCGAAATCGACGAAGAGCTGCAGGCGGTGATGGCCGTCTTATGAAGCCCGAATCGTTGAGCGGATCCCAGTTGAGGGCGCTGCTTGGCGTCGCCGCATCGTCCACCGGGATGCGGCTTGACGCCGGCACCCGGTTAGGTCCGTACCAGATCATCGAGCCGCTCGGCAAAGGCGGCATGGGCGAGGTCTATCGCGCTGAGGACGTGCGCCTCAATCGATCGGTAGCCGTGAAGATCGTGACCGGCGGCGCCGGCGACCTGACGGCCCGCTTCCATCGCGAAGCCAAGTCTGTGGCGCGGCTCGAACATCCCCACGTGTGCCGGGTCTACGACGTGGGTCATGACCAGGGCTTCGATTATCTGGTCATGGAATGCCTCGACGGCGAGACGCTCGCCAGCCGGATGACCCACGGTCGGCTTTCAATCGAAGAGACCGTCGGCATCGCCAGCGAAATCGCCGAGGCACTCGCCCACACGCATCAGCACGGCATCGTGCATCGCGATCTCAAGCCTGGGAACGTGATGCTCACCGCCACCGGTGCCAAAGTGCTCGACTTTGGCCTGTCGAAGTGGCTCGCTCCCGGCAGTGGTGCGGCGGCACTGACTGTCACCGGCACGATCGCGGGGACACTGCAATACATGTCGCCCGAGCAGATTGATGGTCAGCCGGCTGACGAGCGCAGCGACATCTTCGCCCTCGGCGCGATCATGTACGAGATGCTCGCCGGGCACGCGGCGTTCGCCCGCGAGCAGCCGTCGGCGACAATCGCGGCCATTCTCCACGCCGACCCTGCACCACTTGCAACGGCGGCGCCGCATGCACCACCCGAACTTGTATCGATCGTGCAGAAATGCCTTGCCAAGGCACCGGCCGGTCGCTGGCAGGCGGCAGCGGAGCTCGCAACAGCGCTGCGCACGTCAGGCGGGCGATCGGCTCACCCCTCTTCATCCGCAACGACACTGGTGCCCTCGCGTGCGCGCTGGGCCGCGGTGCTGGCGCTGACCGCCCTCGCTGGCGCGGGCGTGTGGTGGTTCGCGACGTCACGAACAATGGCGCGACCCGACGCCTAACCCTGTCGGCGCGCCCAACGCCGCGTCTCGTCGCTCGATCGCCGTCCTCGGGTTTCGCAATCTGTCGGGTCAAGCCGACGTGGCGTGGCTCTCGCCGGCGTTTGCCGAGATGCTGACGACGGAGCTGACCAGCAGCGCTCAGATTCGCGCCATTCCGGGAGAAAACGT
The DNA here is from genome assembly GCA_963762925.1 of uncultured Acidobacteriota bacterium. Lineage (GTDB taxonomy): Bacteria > Acidobacteriota > Vicinamibacteria > Vicinamibacterales > UBA2999 > DASPWV01. The sequence continues at coordinate 76,698 of CAVXMP010000003.1, forward strand.
CGCGCGCATGAAGATCGATCTCAAACTGATCGAGACCGACAGCTACGCACGCGACACACTCGCCCGCATCGAGTCGAACCTCGGGTCCGATCTGATTGTCGTCGGCTCCTACCTCGTGCTCGGGCAAGGCGCCACCCGTAGCGTGCGGCTGGACCTGCGCGTGCAGGACACGCGCGGCGGCGAAACCGTCGCCGCGGCAACCGTCATGGGGGCACAGGACGATCTGCTGGCGCTGGTGTCGCAAATCGGCAGCCGCTTGCGCCAGGAGCTCGGGTTGAGTGTGCTCTCGCCCGCCGAATCCGCGGGTGTGCGTGCCACGCTGCCTTCGAGCACGGATGCGATTCGCTTGTATGCACAAGGCATCGAGCGCTATCGCCTGTTCGACACGGTCGGGTCGCGTGATTTGCTGGCCGAGGCGGTTGCGGCCGACCCCTCCAATGCGATTGCCCGATCGGCGCTCGCCGCGGCGTGGTCAGCACTTGGCTACGACGCCCGCGCGCAGGAGGAAGCCGCGCGCGCGGCGGCGCTGGCGAGCTCGTTGCCGCGCGAACAGCGGCTCGTCGTCGAAGCGCGGGCGCGGGCGCTCGCCGGCGATTCGAAGAAAGCGGTCGAAGCGTATACGGAACTATCGCGACTGTTTCCCGACAACCTCGATTACGGATTGGCGCTGGCCGGGTTTCAAACGTCGGGTGGCGATGCGAAAAACGCGCTCGTGACCATCGCGGCGCTGCGCAAGCTCCCGCATCCGTCCGGAGACGACCCGCGACTGGACGTGGCGGAGGCCACGACCAATGCCTCGCTTGGCAACTTCGCCCAGGCCCATGCGTCGGCGTTGACGGCAGTTGAAAAAGGGTCTGAACGCGGCGCCGCGCTGCTCGTCGCCGACGCGCGGCGGCTCGATGGCGCCGTGTTGTGGAGGCTGGCGCGATACCCGGAAGCGCTCGCCTCCTGCGCCGAAGCGCGCCGGCTGGCACACGACGCCGGCGATAAGAACGTCGAAGCGTTTGCGTTGCTCATCACCGCCAACATCTACTACGCCGAGCGCAACTACACGCGAGCGAGAGAATCGTACGCGAGCGCGCTGACAACATTCCGCGACATTGGCCGGAAGGCGGCGATTGCCGGGACACTGAATAACGTGGCCAACGTCGAGAGCGACCTCGGCAACTTCGACGCCGCCGAGCGTGCCTACGACGAAAGTTTGAGCATCGCTCGAGACCTGGGGCGCAAGAAGGACGTGGTGATGGCCATGACCAATCTCGGCAATCTCATGGCCCGGCGCGGCGACCTCACCAATGCGATTCGCCGCCACGAGCAGACGATCGCCGCTTACCGCGAGATCGCGGACAAGAGCGCGATTGTCACGGTGCTCTTGCAGCTGGCGCGAGAGCACCGCGATCACGCTGAGTTGGCCAAGGCGCAACGCGGCTTCCAGGAAGCGCTGCAAATCAGCCGCGAGATCGATCAACGCAACACCACCATCTCCTTGCTCAACGAGCTTGCGACGCTCGCTTCAGACGGAGCAGATTTTGCCGGTGCTGGCAAGCTGGCCGCCGAAGCGTTGGCGATGAGCCGCGCGATCAACTCAAAGGCGCAGGAGGCATCGACGTACCTGACGCTGGCCGAAGTGGCCATTGGGCAAGATACGCCGCAACAGGCCGAGCAGCATGCACGGCAGGCACTCGACTATTTGACGACTGGCGAGACGACGCCGGCCCTGACCTGGGCGTACGACGCCCTCGCCCAAGCACTCCTCGCCCAGTCGAAGCTGGCAGAGGCTCGCGAGGCAATACGGCAAAGGGACGACACCCCGCGCCAGGTGGCAGCGGCGCGGCTGGCCCTCGATACCACGGCCGCGCGCGTGCGCGGAGCCGAGGCGCCGAGCGATGCGATCGCGCAGGTGCAGACGATCGTGGCCGACGCGACCAAGGGCGGTTTTCTCAGGCAAGCCTTCGAAGCGCGCCTGCTGCTGGGCGAGCTTCAGCTGCAAACGCCGGCAGCCGCGGCGGGCCAGGCCACGCTGGCACGGCTTCGACAGGACGCGCGGGCAAAGGGCTTCGTGCGCATCGCCCAACGCGCGCAGGCGCCGACGGTTCGTCCAGTCAGTGGACCACACGGCCAAATTGATCGCCGCTTCAGGAACGTCCTAAGTACCAGGGAAGCTGCGCCACAAATCGCAGCGCCCCCCTTTATATGGCGGCTGCTCGTGTGACATTTGACCCTGTTTCTATGACGCGTCAGAATGGGCTCGTGCGCCGCTTGACTCTTCTCGCGATCGTGTTGTCCGCGCTCCTGTGGACAGCCACCGCTCGCACGGCGGCGGTGGCGGCCGATGACATCAGCGCGATGTCCGATGTCGAATCGTGCCTGCTCGCCGGCGACTCGCACGTACCCGGCAATTCGGACCAACAGTGGCGCGCCCAGCATCACGCGATTGCCGCCGTCACCGAATCGGTTTGGAAATCCGCGCTGGTGCATGCGGACCTCGCGGCCACGCCCTCATCGGGCACCTTCGAGACGCCGCGCGCAGTCAGTTCACCGGATCCTCCCGTTCGTTCAGCACCGCACTACCTCCGACACACGCCTCTCCTGATCTGATTCCCGGCCTGTTGGTTCGCGCCTATTACACGACAGGTGTGTCTTCGTGCACAGGAGGGATCAGTCATGCGTACGGATATCTCGTTCATCGGCGCGAGCACGCGCAATCGTGTGCTCGTCATCATTGGCGTCATTGCACTATCGCTCTGGACCATCTATCCAATTCAAGAGTCCCTCAAACTCGGAATCGACTTGAACGGCGGCGTGCAGCTCGTGTTGCGCGTGACGACAGATCCGCTCATCACGCCCGAGCGGCGCGACGCAATCGTCGAGCAGGCGCTTCACATCATCGACCGCAGGGTCAACGATCTTGGCGTCTCCGAGGCGGTGGTCGCACGGTACACGGCCGCAGATCAGATTCTGGTGCAGCTTCCCGGCGTCTCCGACGTCGATCGCGCCAAACAGATCATCAAGTCGACCGCGCAGCTCCGGCTGACACTGGTCGATCAAGGACCATTTGCGAGCCGCGACGCGGCGCTCCTCGCCTACAACAATCGTCTGCCGCCGGCTCTCGAGATTCTGCCGGGCCAGGCTGACTCAAGTGAGCCGGGCGACCCGCGCTATTACGTCGTCGAGCGCGTGCCGGCGCTGATCGGCAACGACCTTCGAAGCGCGCGGCAAGCGGTCGACGAGTTCAACCGCCCGGCCGTGGGCTTCACACTCAAGCCCGACGCGGCGCAGCGTTTTGGCGCCGTCACCGAGCGCAGCATCAATCGGCCACTCGCGACGGTGCTCGACAACCGGGTGATGTCGGTCGCCACGATTCAGTCGCGCATCGACGATCACGGACAGATTGCCGGCGTCAGCCGGGAGGAGATGATCGAGCAAGTCATCACCTTGAACTCGGGGGCGCTGCCGGCGGATCTCGAGTATGTCGAGGAGCGCACGATCGGCGCGAGCCTTGGTGCCGCGTCGATTCGCGCCGGCGTGCTGGCATCAGTGGGCGGTCTCGGACTCGTCGTGCTGTTCATGCTCGCCTACTACCGTCTGGCTGGAATCAACGCGCTGGTCTCGATCGTGTTGAATCTGCTCATTCTGCTGGCGCTCATGGCGTACATTCCGGCGACGCTCACGCTTCCGGGAATCGCCGGTTTGATTCTGACGATCGGCATGGGCGTCGATTCGAACGTGTTGATCTTCGAGCGGATCAAAGAGGAGCTCGCGACGGCACACGGCCCGCGGTCGGCAGTCAAGGCCGCCTTCACGCGCGTCTGGCTGACCATCGTCGACACGCACGTCACGTCGCTCATCGCCGCGGCGTTCCTGTTTCAGTTTGGCACCACGGCGATTCGCGGCTTTGCGACCACGCTGGCGATTGGCCTGCTCGCGAACGTCTTTAGCGCGGTGTTCGTCTCACGCACCCTGTTCGAACTCGCGCTCGGACCTGCCCACCGTCTTGTCCGCCGAAGCCTCGGCGAAGGCGCAAGCCTGGGCGAAGGTGGGCGTCCTCCGATGTCGCAGACGCTGAGCATCGGAGGCTCGCAACTGTTCGCCAACCCGCGTGCAAACTTCACGCGGTGGCGCTGGCATGCGCTGGCGGTGTCACTCGTCATCATCGCCGCGGGGATGACCACCATCGTGGCCAGGGGTGTCGCGCTTGGCATCGACTTCGCCGGAGGCACACTGGCGGTGGTCGAATTCAAACAAGAGGGCGTGACGGAGGAGCAGGTTCGAGCGGCGGTCTCCGGATTGCCGGGTGATGAGATCGTGCAGCGCTACGGCGCCCCCGCCGACCGCCAGTTCCTGATTCGTCTGCCGCTCGCGTCATCGGGCAGTGACGGCCTGCCTGGCATGAGCGACTCGCGACTCAATGGAGCCGAAGGCGACGGCACGCTGCGACACATCGCGCAAGCGCTCGTCGCAGCAGGACTGCCCGAGTTCGCATTCGAAAAGCGCGAGCTCGTGAGCGCGACGATCGGGAGCGATTTGCAGCGGCGCGGGATCTACGCAGTGGCCGCATCGCTTGCCGCCATCACGCTCTATATTCGGATCCGTTTCCGTTTCGCCTTTGCGGTGGGTGCGATTGCCGCAACGCTTCATGATGTGCTGGTTACGCTTGCCTGCGTCTCGCTCGCGGGATACGACCTGTCCCTGAACGTCGTTGCGGCACTCCTCACGATCATCGGTTACTCGGTCAACGACACCATCGTCATCTTCGATCGCGTGCGTGAGAACGCGCGCAGGGTTCCTCCTGAAGGACTCGACGCAGTCGTCAACCTGAGCGTGAATCAAACCTTGTCGCGCACGGTGATCACCGCGGGAACGACATTTTTCTCTGTCGTCGCGCTCTATCTCTTCGGCGGCGAGGCGCTGCGGGGGTTTGCGTTCACGATGCTGGTGGGTATTGTCGCCGGAACGTATTCAACGGTGTTCATCGCATCGGCGATCGCGATTCTTCTGAGCAGCCGTTCAGCGTTCGGCAAACGTTCACGGTCCGCGAAGCGCGACGGCGCAGACATCTTAGTGGGGCGATAGCGGCATCCCCGCCACCTGGGGCGGGGATGCGGCTTTTCAGGACGCGGTTAGAACCGGTACGCGATATCCAGCTGATACGCTCGAGACGTCTGCTGGTTGTCCTGCACCTGATAGAACGTGGGGTTGTACGACAGGTTCGCACCCGAACGGTGCCACTCGGTATAGCGACCCGCGTTCATCAGGTTGAAGATGTTCGCGCCCAATTGGACATGCTGATTGTGGGGCAACTGGATTCGGTAGCCAACCTTCATGTTGATGGTGTGAACGTAGGGCAGCAATGCCTGGCCCTCGCCGCGTGTCGGATAGAGGAACCGGATGCGCGTCGCCAGCGGGTTGGCGAATCTCGCGCCGGTCTGAGCGTTGACGACGTTCGCGGGGCCGAAGCGGGTCACGTCCGGGGAATTCGCCGGCAGCTGCTGGAGCACGGGGCCCGTCCACGGGCCGCCCACCGCTGTGTAGCTCCCCGACACGATGACGCCTTTCGGCGCGTTCCATGTGCCCGCCAGGCGGAATGAGCCTGGCGTCCAGGTTGGTGTGTTCCGCAGCGTATTACCCGTCGCGAGGCTGTTGTGATCGACGGGGTCCTGCTGCCGCCAGATGGTCTTGTCGTTCGCGAACGCATCCGGCTGAATGAACCGCGCCGGATCGGTCGGATTCCACGTGCCGTCCTGGTGCTGCCACTGCTTCTGCCAGCTTGCCATCGCCTGGAACCCGCGCGACATGTTCTTGGCGACGGTGACCATCACGCCCCGATACTTGGCTGCCGACCACGACATGTTCGTCAGCCGGAAGATCTGACCCGAGTTCGGATCGACCCGCCCGAACCCGCCGAACGGCTGACCTGCCGCATCCGGCCAGAACCCGTTGATCTCGACTTGCCCGTACTGGTCCCGGTAGGCTTTCGAGGTCACCGAGACGTCCAGGCTCATATCAAGCGGAAACTGCCGTTGATAGCCCACGACGTACTCGTCGATGAACGGCTGGTGGAAGTCCGGGTCGAACCGCAGCGTCTCGACCCTCAGGGGAATCGCTGGTACCGGGTCCTGCGCGTCGAAGATGCCATCGCCGTTGAGATCGTACGTGGTCAGCGACGACGAGCCGGGAGGCGTGCCGAAGCTCGCGACCGCGTCGCGGCCGCCCATCAACTGCCTGTGCACGCGCGCGAAGCTCGCCCGCACGACGTTCTTCGCGTCGCTCGTGATCAGGAACGTTCCGCCCACGCGCGGGGCGACCTCGACGCTGTTCTGCACCGCGAAATCGCGCAGCCGGTCGAAGCGTTCCACAAAGTCTGCGCGGAGACCGATCGTCGCCGTCAGCCGCGGGATCGGGCCGCCAGGTGTCCTGGATGTAAACGCCGTAATCGTGGTCCCGCCCCGACTGGTTGACGTGCGTCAGCGCGCTGGTCCGGTACGTTCGCGCGAAGGGGATGACTGGCGAATTGAGGTTGTTCGGATCGGTCAGCCGGCGCTCCTCGGAGATGAACCCGTCGTTCAGCGCGGTGCTCACGCCCTCATACTCGTTCGCGGGCATGAGCAGGTAAGCCGGTCTGGAACTCGTGGGTTCCAACCCAACCCTGCTTGAACCAGGTGAGATCGCCGCGGATCATGGCGTAGCTGGATTTTTCCAGGACGATCGTGCCGTATCCGCCCCCATTGAGCAGCGCGCCGGAGCCGGTGAGAAAGCCCGCGGTGTTTTGATCGGCGGTGCGGTGAATGGCGAACGTCGGCCCGAGCTCCATCAATTCCTGTTCGTAGCTGTCGATATCGTTGCCGCGCTTGTTGTTGTAGTTGACACGGCGAATTTGGTCGTGATGTTCGAGCTCCAGACGGACTGCAGCGAAATCCCATACATCCCGCCCCCACGTCGGTCCGCGTGATGCGCTCGCTGTCGTTTGACCGGACGGACTTCTGTCGCATCCGGTCGTACTGGATCACGCCGGCCAGCTCGTGATTCGACGCAATCTTTGTCGTCACCTTGGCGAACGGCTGCTGCGAATACAACTCGTTGAGCAAGTCGTCGGGATTGACGTCTGGACGGAAGGCCTGAAACGACTGGATGTCCAGCGGCGAGCGGTCCACCGTCGAGTCGATCAGGGCGGTCCGGTGGGCGCCGAAGAACCAGGTCCGATCCTTCATGATCGGTCCGCCGAAGGAGAAGTCGGCCTGTCGGACTCTGCGCGTGCCGGCGGTCCCGGAGACGCCTTCGCGCGTTCGATGGAGTTGTCGTCGTTCCACGCGAACGGCTGCGCGGTATAGGCTGTCGAACCCGAGAACGTGTTGCCGCCGCTCTTGGCCGCCATGTTGATGACCAGGCCATAGCCCATCGGCGCCGACGCGTCCACGCCTCCGAGCTTGACGTTCGTGTCCGCAATCGCCTCGCCGCTGAGACCTGTCCGATTCACGTTCATGTCCCAGTAGTTGGCGGCCATCATGCCGTCCATCAGCGTGACGTGTTCGCGGTGCTCCACGCCCTGGGCGTAGTAGTTCTGCCGGCCGCTCCCATCGTTGTGCGGCCGCGACAGCACGCCAGGCGTCATCTGCAGGAAATCGGTCCAAAAGGCGCCTTCGGTGAGCGGCAAGGCTTTCTGGAACTGGGCGTCGATGTTCATCGAGGTCGTCGACGTCGAGACTTCGACCATGGGTGACGCGCCCGACACGGTCACCGATTCCTGGAACGACCCGAGCTTCAGGGCCATGTCCTGCACCTGGAAGTTGGCGCCGGCCCGCAGCAGAATGCCCTCGAGGTTGAAGACCGCAAACCCCGTCAGTTCCGCAGTCAGGGTGTAGGTGCCGGGAGGAAGATTGGTGATGCGAAATTCTCCGCTCGCATCGGTGAGCCCCACTCCGGGCGTCAGCGCCTGTGGGCTTCGGGCCGTGACCGTGACGCCGGGGAGCGCGCCGCCTTGCTCGTCTCTGACGGTGCCGCGCAGGCTGCCGTTAGCGGTCTGCGCCGCCGCCTCCGCGACCACGGCAAGCATCCACAGAGCGACCAGAATCGCCGCCGTCTTTGTCATCATTGGCCCCCTTCACGAAACGAGTTGTTCTCGCCCGAAATTCCACCTCTGGAAAAAGAGTGCCGCGCGAAGTCATAGGGCCATCGATCGCAGATGGCGTGGGTAGCCTAGTCCCGTCCGGAAACGCTGTCAACAAGCTCGGCGTTGGCTCCGTGCGCGCTTTCCCTGAGCATCGCGCGGTTCGTGAACCAGGATGCCGGCCGGAAGTGTCGCAAACAGAATTCATACGAAAGTTACATGATTTCCTTCGAGCCGACGTGTACAATCCGCGGGCAGGGCGCCTTTCCGCCTTCGATGATTGCGGGCGTCGGTTCGCCCATTCTTTGCAGGTGCACCGCTGTTTTGCCTTACATGTCGGCGATAGCCGCTTTCGTTTTCTCATCGATGGTCGGAGCCCTGGTTCGTCCTTGGGCACGCCACGCGCTGGACCGTGCGCGGTTGAGCAGGGGGCTTGGCACTCTGGACCTTGGCCTTGGCCTTGGCGCAACCGCGAGCCCCCTGTCAGAGCACAGACGCTCACGGCGACGACGGGAGCCGTCAACGGGGTGTCACCGGCCGCAGCAAGCGTCCTCAGGTAAGCGGCTCGCTCAGCGATTTCGTAAGTGTATCGGACGGCCTTGTAAGGTAATGGGATGGCAAATATATGCTTCAGGTGGTCGGCGAGGACGCAGTCGACCATCTGAGCGCGGCGAACGACGCAGCGTTGGTCCGTCACAGTCGGGGACCCGTTTCGCGCACGTTCGTGCAAACACTCAATTACGGGACCGCGATGACCAAGGCCGAGCCGTTCGTGTATGCGGCCCAGCTGACCACCACGCCCGGCAGATCGTGGCTGCGGCCAACGGCGATCACCGGACCGCGCATTCTTCGCATCGGAGGCGGATGGGACTGGTAACAACGGCTGTGGCTCGACGTTCCCTGCTGGCGGGGCTTCTAGCAGCCGGCGTGTGCCTGGTGGGTGGAATCGTGCTGTCCGCGGCCGCCACGACGAAGAGTGTGCTGATTCTTGCCGAAGGGCCCGTTCTGCCCTACGGCGCCGTGCTGCGCGAGACCCTCATCGCGGGGCTACAGCCGGACGGCGCGGAGCCGCTGAACATCTACGAGGAGTTGATCGATCGCACCCGGTTTGACAGCGCTGAGTACGATCGGCAACTCGTCGCGTTGTATAAGTCCAAGTACGTCCACGCCGCGGCTCCCGACATCATCATCACGCTCACGGAGCCAGCGCTCGATTTCGCGCTGCGGCATCGAAAAGAAGTATTCCCTCACGCCGCGCTGCTGTTTGGCGCCGTGGACGAACGCGCGATTGGCAACCGCAGTCTCGGCCGCAACGTCACGGGAGTGTTCAGCCACTACGACGTGCGCGCCACAGTGGAGGCCGCGCTCAAGCTACATCCCGCGACGCGTCGTGTCGTCGTTGTTGGAGGAACCTCGCGTCTCGACCGCGGGTATATCGAAGTCGCCCGGGAGGACATGCGTGACCTCGCGTCGGCGGCCGCCATCACGTACATCACCGACAAATCGTTGAACGACGTGCTGGCGACTGTGGCAGGCCTCCGCGATGACGCACTCGTGGTGTTTCTCAGCATGCAGTCCGACGGCGATGGCGTGGCGAGAACAGGGCCGGAGGTCCTTGCGGCGTTGCGGCGCGTGGCGACGGTCCCGATCTACGGTATGTCGGGCCACTTCCTCGGCAATGGCATCGTCGGCGGTGTGCTGTTCGACATGCGCACTCATGCGCCTGACTTGGCTGCGCGCGCGCGCCAGATCCTGTCCGGCGTTCCGGCGTCCGCACTCGTGCCGACGCGGTCGGCGAACACGCTCGCCTTCGATTGGCGCGAACTGAAACGCTTCGGCGTCGATGACGGACGGCTTCCGGCGGGCACGACGGTCATCAACCGCGATCCGGGTGTTTGGGACGTGTACAAGCGGACCATTCTCGGGGCTGCTGCAGTGCTGGTCGGTCAGTCCTTGTTGATCGGTGGCCTTCTCGTCCAGGGCCGACGGCGCCGGCGCGCCGAGCTCGCCCTCCGCGAGCGCCAAGAAGCGCTAGTTCAAAGCGAGGCGCGCTGCCTGGCCATCCTGCGCGCCGTGCCGGATGTCATGTTCCTGCAGACGGTGGATGGGGTCTATCTGAGCTATCACGCCTCCGATCCACGCCTGCTGCTCGCCGCTCCTGAGCAGTTCCTCGGCAAAAACATGCGCGAGGTGTTGCCGCCCGGTCTGCTCCGCATCATCGAGCCGGCGTTTGCGCAGGTCGCCGACGCGACCGAGCCTGTTGTCGTCAAGTACGACCTCGACACGCCTCACGGGAAGAGGGCATTCGAGGCGCGCCTCGTGCGTAGCTACGACCGCCAGATCCTCACGTTGGTGCGTGATATCACCGAGAGCAAACACGCCGAGGATTCTCTTCGCATCAGCGGAGAACGTTACGCACTCGCGACGATGGCTGGCGGTGTCGGCATCTGGGATTGGAACCTCGAAACCAATGAGATCTACGTGGATCCCACGCTCAAGTCGATCCTGGGGTTCGACGAGGCGCGACCCACAGTCAGCGCACAGGAGTGGGGCACCAGAGTCCACGTCGAGGACCTCCCGACCGTGACGGCACAGACGCAGGCGTGCATCGAAGGCGGGATTAATGAGTACAAAGCCGAGCATCGGATGATCCACACGGATGGCAGCGTGCGCTGGTTTCTCTCGCGTGGATCGTTAATGCGGCGAGCGGATGGCACGCCGCACCGCATGTTCGGGACCAAGGTGGACATCACCGAACGGAAGCGCGCCGAAGCAGGCGATGCGCGAAAACGAGGCCGTCTTGGAGGCCAACAACCGGCAGATTCGTGATCTGGCGGGGCGGCTGATCGCGTCGCAGGAAATCGAGCGCGCGCGGCATCGCGCGCGATCTGCACGACGACCTCAGTCAGCAGATCGCCGGCCTGTCGATCGCGCTCAGCGCGGTCAACCGCCGGGTAGGCGGCGTTGCCGGGCGGCGCCGATCTCCAACGCGATGTCTCGTCGCTCCAGCTGCGTACGGTCGCGCTCGCGGAGAACATCCGGCACCTCTCCCACGACCTGCATCCCAGCGTGCTCGGGCATGCCGGGCTGGTGGCCGCCTTGGCCGCCTACTGCGCGGAGCTGCAACGGCGCGAGAGCCTCAGGTGACGTTCAGTACCGAAGGCGACTTCCAGTCCACCGCCGCCGATGTCGCGCTGTGCTTGTATCGGGTTGCGCAGGAAGCGTTGCGCAACGTCGACACGCACGCTGGCGCCCGGCACGCCGATGTGCGCTGGTGCGCACAACAATCAGGCGGAGCTGAGGATAGCCGATGACGGCAAGGGTTTCGATATCGCCCAGGCGCGGCAGGAGCGCAAAGGCCTGGGCTTGGTCAGCATCGGCGAGCGCGTCAGGCTGGCGGGTGGAACTGTCAGCATCGTCACAGAATGAACAAAGGGACGCGCGTGCGCGTCCAGGTTCCGAGCGAACGGAGGTCGCCGGCCAGCGGCGCGGCACAAGCCGCGGGACCGTTCGCCGCAGTCTAACGCCCCAGTCGAACGCCACTATGTCCATGTCGACGCGCCGTAACACGGTCCTCATCGCCGACGACCACGCCATCGTCAAGGAAGGCCTGGTCAGCCTGCTCAAGGAGCACGACTTCGACGTGGTCGGCGCGGTGGGCGACGGGCAGCTGCTCATCGAGGCGGCCCGGCGGTTGCGACCGGATGTGATCGTCACGGACCTGTCCATGCCGGGCTGGGCGGGCTCGACGTGCTTGCGCTGCTCAAACCGAGCGCATCGACAGCAAAGTGGTCGTGCTCACGATGCACAACGACGGCGAGAGGGCGACGCAGGCGATGCGTGCAGGCGCCTCCGCGTTTTTGTTGAAGGAGTCGGCGGGCGAAGAACTGTCAACGCCATTCAGCCAGGCGCTGCAGGGCCGCGTCTACCTCGCGCCGGCGGTAACCAAGGCCGTCATGGAGCGGATGGCGCGCCCCGGAAGCGGGGCGGCGCCGGAACTCACGCCGCGTCAACTTGACGTGTTACGCCTGAGTCGTCAAGGGACAGCGCATGAAGGAGATCGCCGCCGCCCTCAAGCTGTCCACGCGAACGGTCGAAACCCACAAGTACGAATTGATGCAGGTCCTCGACGTGCACTCCACGGCCGAACTCGTCAGATATGCCATCGAGCATCAGCCTGATCGGCGAGTGATCCGACCGCCCACGTTTTTCTCTGTCAGGTGTTCTCCTGATCCTCCCAGTAAGATTTTCCGTTTCAGCTCAGTATCTTTTTCCGTTCGGTCACCGTATTTCTTCTCTGTCACGCCCGGCCACGCGTCCTTAGACTCCGCGGTGTCAAGTGGACGTGATGAGCCGCCCCCGACTCCTGATCGCCGAGGACCACGCCGAAACCGCGGAACTGTTGTGCAACCTGTTGCAGTTCGAGTTCGACGTCATCGCACACGTGCAGGACGGACGCGCGCTGGTGTGCGCGGCCGAACGGCTGTCGCCCGACGTGATCGTCAGCGACATCACGATGCCCGGCATGGACGGGATCGCGGCCGCCACCGTGATCCTGCTCAGGGACCCGGAGGCTCGCATCATCTTCGTGACGGTGCATGGCGATCCGTGTCTGGTGAAGCGTGTCCTGGCGATCGGTGCGCTGGGGTACGTGCTGAAGGTGGCGGCGGGCGACGACTTGATACCGGCAGTCCACGCCGCGCTGCGCGGTGAACGGCTCGTCAGCGAAGCGTTGCATATTTCGGGCGAAACTGCGCGTACGCCGTAAACGGCCGTCTGCCGATTACGGACAGCGCATAAGAGGTCGTGTATGTCAGTCTTCAAGATTTCGACAGCGTGGACGCCGCCAGAAGCGGACCTTCAACGCCTCGCGCACTTGGCCGTCACCCTCTCTGGACGCTTGACACGCGTCCCTCTCGAGGACATGCAGCTGGCGATTGGCGACTGCCTCGCCGACGTCGGCGCCGCCACTCGCGTCGAGGTGTGCCAGCTGCTCGAGTTCACCGATGCAGGCGCGGTGACGCGTGTGTACGTTCCCACCAGAACCGCGCCCGCGACTGACGGACAGACGCAGCCGACGGCTCCCGAGCCGTGGCTCGTGGACCGTCTCAAACGCGGCGAGAACGTGGTCATCTCTCGACCAGACGACTATCCCCGCGAAGCCATCGCCAGCCGGGACCCCCAGCGCCGGACGCGGCCGTCCGCCATCCTGGCGGTCCCCACCTCGATCGAGCGAAATGTGATCTGCGCGCTGCTCATCGGAAGCGAGCGAATGTCGCGGGGCTGGCCGCCGGAGCTCGTCGAACGACTGCAGCTCGTCTCAGCGATCCTGGGCGCCGCGTTGCAGCGTCAACGGCACGAGTCTGCACTCCGGGCCAACGTCAGCGTGATCGAGCGGCTGAACGCCCGACTCGAAGCGGATAACGTCTATCTGAAAGAGGAGATCAAGAGTTATCACGACTTCGACGACATCGTCGGCGAAAGCGCGCCGCTGCGGCTCGCGTTGACACGGCTGTCGCAAGTGGCGCCGATGAATTCGAGCGTGTTGCTGCTCGGCCCGACCGGCACGGGCAAGGAACTGTTCGCCCGGGCGTTGCACGAACGAAGCCGGCGGCATGCGCGTCCGTTGGTGCGGGTCAACTGCGCGGCGCTGCCACCGACGCTGGTGGAAAGCGAGCTGTTCGGCCATGAGAAAGGCGCGTTTACCGGCGCCGTGGCGCTCCGCCAGGGGCGTTTTGAGCTCGCCGACGGCGGCACGATTTTCCTCGACGAGATCGGTGATCTGGCGCCAGACATCCAGGTCAAGTTTCTCCGCGTTCTGCAGGAAGGCGAGTTCGAACGCGTCGGGTCGTCACGCACGAAGACGGTCGATGTTCGCGTCATTGCCGCCACGCATAAGCGACCTCGAAGCAGCCGTGGCCGCAAGGGACATTCCGCGCCGATCTGTACTACCGCTTGAGTGTGTATCCGATTCAGCTGCCGTCCCTGCAGGACCGGGTCGAAGACATTCCTCGCCTGGTATGGTTCTTCATCCACCGTCACCAGCGCGAGCTCGGGCGGCACATTACGAAGATCCCCAAGCTGGTGATGGACGCGTTGCAGAATCACGCCTGGCCGGGAAACGTGCGCGAGCTCGAGAACGTGGTCACGCGCGCGATGATCGCCTCAAGCGGCGACACGCTGCAACTCGACGAGCCCGTTCGCTTCAACCGACCGGGCCCCACGCAGACGGGTGCGCCGGACAATCTCGACGCCGTGCAGCGTATGCACATCGAGACCGTCCTCGAGCGGTGCGGCTGGCGAATCAACGGGCCGGGCAACGCCGCCGAACGCCTGGGCGTGCATCCGAATACGCTGCGATTCCGCATGAAAAAGCTCGGTGTGATCGGTCCCCGAGACAGAGGGCGGCAAGATGGGCCGGCATCGATTATGCCGTCGGCGTGAGCGACCCTGAGCCGCCCGGTTCGGGCGGCGAACGGGTCATGTCTAATCGATAGTCACGGCCGCTCCGTTGTCACGTCCGAGATTTGCACCGGCGAACCTGATTGGCCGGTAGTGAGTCCTCGAACACGCCACTAGTGACGCCGGCGCGGCGGAGGCGGTGCGGTTTGCGGCGCGGGGAGCCCGTTCGGTCCCGAGTCGAGTTTCAACTGGATGTAGCCAGGAGTTCCGACCAGCATCGCGCCTTTCGCTCGTACCCGCTGGAGCGCTTCAATACCGGCGACGTCCGCGGACACGAGATCACTGAGATCGAGCTCGAGGACGCCGCCTTCAGCGCAGACCGTAAGCAGCTCCGGCACGTGCGCGACGCTCAGGCGGCCAGCCAGGCGCACCACCCGTCGATCGCCTTCCGTGACAACGCCTATCCAGCAATCCACAGCGTCCTCCAGCGCCAAACGCGCCCCCGCTCAGTCATCCGATCGCAACCCCTTGCACGCATCCTCGCGTGTCCGATGGCGTCGGCGCGACCAGCGCGGATCGTTCGCCGCGTTCGGTTTCGCCGCTTTCGCGGTGAGGCCGTTGCAGGCGTCGTCTGTCAAATTCATCGAAACATGGCATCCGAGTTTCACTGCGATCCGGTACCAGTCGACTCTTCCCGTTCACGGGTGAAGAATCCAACGTTGCGGCATCGCAAGAATTGGGCCTGCCGTGGTACCAGTCAATGATTCGCTTGTTGGCCTGAATCAGACCGGTGGCCTATTGGCACTCGACTTCGATCCCGCAGTCCGAAGATCTCATCACCACATGTTGTGAGCCTGGCAGGCGATCCCACGGCGGTGTCGCGACGAGTCCTTGTCAAGGAGGATTCTCCGACAATCTTGCGGCGCGCGTCCGATCTGCCGCTGGCGCGCTCCTTGCCAGAGCGGAGTGAGAACCCATCCCAGGAGGGCCCATCTTGAAAATGTTACGTGCAGTTCTCACCGCGACGATATTCCTGCTCCGGCAATCGCCGTCGCGCAGGATGTGAAGATCGACTTCGACAAGGCGTTCGATTTCTCGACCGTCAAGACCTACGCGATCAAGATCGGCACGCCGTGGGGTAACAACCTCGGGCGAGCGCCGGGCCCTCGAAAGAGATGATCAGGAGCATCTCCAGCAAAGGGTGGAAGAAGGTCGACGAAGGCCAGGCGAATATCATCGTTCTGCTCCACGGCGCTACCCAGACCAAACGCACCGCCAGGACCATGTACACCGGCGGTATGGGCGGGTACGGTTATCGCGGCTACGGCGGCATGGGCATGGGCTCGTCGTCGACCGTGGTCAACGATACACGGTGGGCACGCTCGTCGTCGACATGTTCGACGCGAAGACCAAGAATCTCGTGTTCCGCGGCATCGCCGAAGACGAGCTCTCGGACAACCCGGAAAAGAACAAGAAAAAGCTCGAGAAGGCGTCGACGAAGATGTTCAAGGAGTTCCCCCCGATGGCCAAAGCAAAATAGCGCGTGTTGACCGATCCCGAATCCGATGATCGGCCACGGCACCGCTCCGAAGCGGGCCGTGTCGTACCGGTATTTGGAGCCGTGGCAGTAAGCGTTGATTGTGGATCGGCCGCTCAGGCGTTCCGACCCTTTACCCCGCCCACCTGTTCCCTCACCAGCCGCTCGCTTATTTCCTCGCGTTCCAACTCGACAACGTCGGCATCGAGACGCCCGAACAGGTCCAGGAGAGCGGCGATCCCACCCGTCCACCCCGTCTGGTGGCTGGCGCCGAGCCCGGCGCCGTTGTCGCCGTGAAAGAACTCGTAAAAGAGGATCAGGTCGCGCCAGTGCGGATCGTCCTGGAACATGGCGTCCCGCCGTACACTGGACGCCGGCCGTTGGCGTCGCGCAGGAAGGTGTTCGCCAGCCGGCGCTGAAATTTCCCTGGCCACTTCAAACAGCGTCATGTACTTGCCGGACCCGGTCGGACACTGAACCTTGAAGTCCTCCCCGTAGAAGCCGTACAGGTTGAGGAGCGCCCGGATCGAGCAACATGTTGACCGGCATCCAGACCGGGCCGCGCCAATTGGAGTTGCCACCGAACATCCCGGTGTTGGATTCGGCGGGCAGGTACTCGAACTTGTATTCCTGATGGCCGACATGAAACACAAACGGATGATCGAGGTGATAGCGAGAGAGCGCGCGGATACCGTACGGTCCGAGAAATTCGTTCTCGTCGAGCATGTAGGCGAGCACCCGCTCGAGCTTTTCCTTGTTGAGGATCGACAACAGACGACGGCCCTTGTAGCCGCTGTAACCATCCTTGGTCGGGACCAGCTGAGTGATCAATTCCGGATGGCGTTTGCGAAACAACGCGATCAACTCCATGAGTTTCGGGTGACCCTCCACGTGATGGCGCCCGAACACGGTTGACGCGCACAGTGGCAGGAGACCGACCATCGACCGCACCTTCAGGCGCATCGCCTGGCCGTCTGGGAGGCGCAGCAGGTCGTAGAAGAAGCCGTCCGGCTTCATCCCACATCTCGTCGTGATGGTCGCCTCGACGGTCCATGGCATAAGAAATCCACATGAAATGCTGGACGAACTTGTAGGCGGCCTCTTCGTACACCGCGTCGTGTTCGGCGAGAATCAGGGCGATCTCCGTCATGCACTGGCAGTAAAACGCCATCCATGCGGTCCCGTCCGCCTGCTCCAACGAGCCGCCGGTTGGGAGTGGCGAGCTGCGGTCGAAGACGCCGATGTTGTCGAGCCCGAGAAAGCCCCCGGCGAACACGTTGCGGCCCTCAGGATCCTTGCGATTGACCCACCAGTTGAAATTCAACGTCAACCCGTGAAACGCCTGCTCCAGGAAACGAACGTCGGCCCGGCCGAGTGTGCGCTCCATCTTGTACAGGTAGAGCGTGGCCCAGGCGTGCACCGGCGGATTCACGTCGCTGAAGTTCCACTCGTACGCGGGGATTTGCCCATTGGGATGGGCATAGAGACTGTTCAGCATCAACAGCAGTTGGTCCTTGGCGAAGTCGAAATCCACCAGCGACAGCGACAGCGTGTGAAACGCGAGGTCCCAGGCCGCATACCAGGGATACTCCCACTTGTCCGGCATGGAAATCACATCGCTGTTCAGCATGTGAAACCATTCCGTATTGCGCGCTCGGGGGCCAGGCGCGTCCTTCAGCGGATGACTCTTGTGCTGCTTGAGCCACTGATCGACATCGAAGAAGTAGAACTGCTTGCTCCACAGCATCCCGGCGAGGGCCTGACGATGCACACGCCGCTCGTCTTCGGTCAGCGACTTCGGCGAAATCCGATCGTAGAATTCGTCGGCGTCGGCGATCCGGCGGTCGAAGATATCCTCGAACCCGACAAAGCCAGCATCAGCGCTTTTGCCCGGCGTCAGACGGAGCCGGACGCTCTGGCTTCCGCCGGCCGGCACGTTGAGCTGATAGTGGGCCGCGGCCTTGGTCCCGACCTTGGCCGGGTTGGCCGCTTCGCTGCGGCCCGAGACGATGCACGCGTGGAACGCGTCTTTGACGTACGGGGAGGCATTGGGCTGGCCCCAGAGACGGCCGGCATTGGTCTCATTCTCGGTGAAGAGCAGTTCCGGGGCTCCATCGCACTGCAGCCGGTATTCGCCCAGCTCGTGATGTGACGCCGCAATAACTCCGGGTCGCACTTCGCGCAGCGAAGGCTTCGACTCATTCCCACCCCACGACCAGGTGTTGCGGAACCAGAGGGTCGGCAAGACACGAAGCCGGGCCGCTTCAGGCCCGCGATTGTGCACGGTGATGCGGACGAGGATGTCTTCCGGGCCTTCCTTCGGGTACTCGACGAACACGTCAAAGTAGCGGTCGTTGGCGAAGATACCCGTATCGAGCAGCTCGTACTCGAACTCTTCCCGCGAGCGTCCACGGTTGGTCTCGATGAGATCACGATAGGGATATTCCCGTTGCGGGTATTTATAGAGATACTTCATGTACGAGTGGGTCGGCGTACTGTCGATATAGAAGTAGTACTCCTTGACGTCTTCGCCGTGGTTCCCTTCGCCGTTGGTCAACCCGAACAGGCGCTCTTTCAGGATGGGATCCTTCTCGTTCCATAGGCCCACTGCAAAACAGAGCCGCTGCTTGTCGTCGCAGAGTCCGCCGAGTCCGTCCTCGCCCCACTGGTAGGCCCGCGACCGAGCGTGATCATGGGTGAAATAGTCCCAGGCGTTGCCGTCGCCGCTGTAGTCCTCGCGGACCGTTCCCCACTGTCGCTCACTGAGGTAAGGTCCCCATTTCTTCCACGGAATGTGCTTCTCGCGTGCATCGTTCAACCGTGCTTGCTCCGTGACGTCCTTCACAGGAATCTCCTCATGATCGGCGGGTCTCTGGTGATCCGAACAGTGGCGCGACTGTCCACAAAAGCACAGATCGATCGATTGTGGCGGAACCCGGCGTCAGGATTACGTCACGACGATGTGGGGTTCGACGCGACCACCGGGATCACCATATGGCGGCGGTCACTCACCGCCGGCCGTGAGTGACGGACGATCTCCCGTCCGTTGAGTCCGCGAATCGCTGAAGTCTGTGGGTTCCTCGCATGTGCTCTGCGAGGCACAACTGGCGCGGGCGTTGCCTAGCCTGGAGGAACGATGCGGGAATGCGAAAGGGATGACACATGATTGACACGCGTGTTGGATCGGGCCGGCGGGTGTTGCCGTGTTGCTTGTCGCCCTGACGGCCTGTGCGGCGAAGGAGCGTCAGCGGCCTATCCCGATGGACCCGGTCGCGACCGGCGCAGGGACCACCAGCGATGCGCGCAAGTTTCTGCAAGGCCGTTGGGCCCTCGAGTCGTTCGAAATCCATCCGCCGGGCAAACCGCCCATCGCGCTGAAAGGCTCCGGAGTCCTGAATTACGACGACTTCGGCAACTTGCGCATGGAGATCCGGGCGGACGAGGCCTCGGCGGATATACTCCGCGCCGCGGGCATCAACATGCGTGACGGCGTCATTTCGACCGACGGGCGAACCGCGATCGATCTGCAGAACCGCACGCTCACTTACTTCCTCGAAGGCCAGTCTTCCTCAATGGCCACTGGCGGGGGCCCGCTGGCCCCGAATCGGCCGCGTCACTGGGAAGTCACCGCCGACACACTCACGCTGACCACCCGTGACGACAGCGGCGCGCCGCTTTCGATCGGCCGGTGGAAGAGAAGTCAGTAGCCGAGGAGAAAAAGTTGTGACGACTGCGAAAATCCTGACGACGGTTCTGTTCCTTGCTGCCTCCACGTCCGCCGGGGCGCAGGAAACCCGCCCCGCGACGGCCGTGCCAGAAACGTTCACCGCGACCGCCAACGCGAAGAATGCCAAAGGCGGTGTCTCGGGCACGCTCGAAGTGCTCGTCAAGCGCTACACGCCGGACTTCGACCGCAAGACCGTGGAGGAGGCGCTTCGGCTGGGTGGCTATCCGCGGTTTCTCAGCGCCCTTCGCAACGCTCCCGACGTTGGTCAGGTCGTGCTCGGCGGAGGCCAGCCGTACGTCATCCGGTACGCGCGGGAGACGGTTGAGAGCGGTGGCCGAACCATCGTGCTGGTGACCGACCGGCCAGTCCTCTTTCTCGGTTCCTCGCGCGCCGATGCCAAACCGCGAGCTGGATACGAAGTAGCCCTCCTCCGAATTCAGGTGGATGCAAAGGGAGCCGGGAGCGGGACGATGGCCGCGGCTGCGCGCGTGCGCCCGGACGGCGATGGCGGCGTGCTGCTCGACGACTACGCCGAGACGCCGATCGAGCTGGCCAATGTGACGCGGAAACCGTCGTCGTAACAATGGTGATGAACATATGAATCGTTTTTTCACTGCCACGATCGTGGCTACCGTCGTTGCCGTCACCGTCTTGTCGGCGGCACCCAAGTTCACCTCGGCGTGGCGATCGCCGGATGCGGCGACGGTGAGCTTCGCCGGAAAGAAAGTCGCCGCGCTCGTCATCACCCAGGACGACTCGCTGCGCGTCGCCGGCGAGGAGGCGCTCGTGCGCGAGCTCACCGCGCGCGGCTTGCAAGCGACGGCGACGTATCGCATCGCGCCGAAGGAGGAGCTGCAAAGCGCCGATCGCGCCAAAGGCTGGTTCGAAAAGGCCGGGATCGAAGGCGTTGTCGCCATGCGGCCGGTCAGTAACGACAAGCGGACGACCTACAACCCGGGCATGTGGGTCAGCCCCGCCTACAGCACGTTCTGGGGGTACTACGGTTACGGGTGGGGTGGGATGTATATCCCGGGGTCCGTCGATCAGGACACGATCATCGTGGTCGAGACCACGATCTACAGCGTGCCGCGGAATCAACTGCTCTGGGCGGCCGTCAGCGAGACCAAGAACCCGAAGACCCTGCAGCGCTTCGTCGAAGACCTGGTCAAGGAATCGGTAAAGGAACTGCAGAAGCAGGGATTAGCCCGGAACCTTCCCAAGTAGCAACCGACCTGGGGGACGTCGACACAGCATTTGGTGAGGCAGACGGTGGGCGGTGATGCCTCCCGCTGCCGAGCGCAGTCAGTCGCCGCGAGGCCCCGTATTTCCTCCGGATCTCGCACCGCGCCGGTTCACTTCGGCCGCCCGACCCGGCGGCTTTCTTGCTATCGACTCAACCGCAATGACCGAGCGCTCTCAACCGCAAGGCCTGGAGAAATTCCTCAACATCTTTACGGAGGTGCGGCCCGGTGAGTCGAGGACCGCCCTTCTCCTGGCGCTCAACGTGTTCCTCATCTTGATGGCGTATTACGTGCTCAAGCCGGTGAGGGAAGCCCTGATTCTTACGGAGGGCTCGGCGGAGCTCAAAAGCTATCTGTCGGCAGGTCAGGTCGCCGTGCTGGCGTTGGTTGTGCCGCTCTATGGGCGTCTGGTCGCCAAGTTACGCGCGCATGAAGTTGATCAATGTCGTCACCGTGTTCTTCGCGGTGTGCCCGGTCATCTTCTACGTGCTCGCGCAATTCGGCGTGCCCCTCGGTGTCGTGTTCTTCGTCTGGATTGGCATCTTCAGCCTGATGATCATCGCGCAGTTCTGGGCGTTTGCCAATGACGTCTACACCAAGGAGGAAGGCGAGCGTCTCTTCGTGATCGTTGGCTTCGGCGCATCGCTCGGCGCGGTGGCTGGCGCACGCATCGCCGATCGGCTCATCGAGCCGCTGGGGGTCTACCAACTGATGCTGCTGGGCGCGGCGATCCTGTTGGGTCAGCTCGTGTTGACAAACCACGTCAACAAGCGCGAAAGCGCACGCCGTCCGCCGGCGGTCAGGGTTGCCGCGACGACGGCCAAGCCGTCGGGCAGCAACGCCTTCGCGATGGTGTTCCGCACGCGCTATCTGCTGCTCATCGCGCTGATGCTGATGCTCGTGAACTTCGTGAACACGACCGGCGAGTACATCCTCGGCAGTATCGTCAAGGAAACGGCGGAGAATCTTGTCGCGCAAGGTGAGAGCGGCGGTTTGAGCGAGGGGCAGCTGATCGGCGACTTCTACTCCAAGTACTTCACGCTCGTGAACGTGTTCGGGTTGGTACTCCAACTCTTCGTCGTGTCTCGCGTGGTGAAATATTTGGGCATGTCGTGGGCGGTCATGATCCTGCCGCTCATCTCGCTTGGGGCGTACAACATTCTCGTCTTCCTGCCGACGCTCTGGTTCGTGCTGGCCGGCAAGGTCGCCGAGAATTCCACCGACTATTCGTTGAACAACACGGTTCGAAACATGCTCTTCCTGCCGTGCACGTACGAGCAGAAGTTCAGCGCGAAGCAGGCCATCGACTCCTTCTTCGTGCGGATGGGCGACGTGCTGTCGGCGCTGCTGGTGTTCCTGGGGACATCGGTCTGGGTGCTCCAGCCGCGCGGGTTCGCCGCGATCAACGCGCTGCTCGTGGTGATTTGGCTCGGACTGGCGTGGCGCGTGGGCCGCTATTACACGCACCTTGCCGCAACGGGGCAGCCGCCGCCGACACGCGAAGAGGCGATCACGGCCGCGCGGCCGGCCGCGTCATCGGTTGGCGCGTGACACGTCTGGTGAGGACACAAGGGAGACAGAAATGGTGAACAGCGTATCGCGAGCCGTCGTCGTGCTCGCCGTGATCGCGACCGGCACGATGTCGGCGCAGCAGGCGGCGGTCACGGACGCCGAGACGAAGGATACGAACCTGCGGGCCTACGTCGAGCTCTTGCGGTCCGACGTCCGAGCGCAGAAGGTGGCATTCATCACGGAGTTGATGGAATTCACCGACGCCGAAGACAAGGCCTTCTGGCCGATCTATCGCGAATACGACGTCGAGCTCTCGAGGATCAACGACGAGCGAGTCTCGGGGATCGAAGAGTACTCGCGCAACTACGACAAAGTCTCCGATGCCCTCGCCGACAAACTGGCGATCAAAGCGCTCGAGCTCGAGTCGCGGCGCACGGCGCTCAAGGAAAAGTACTATACGCGCCTCAAATCGGCGCTCTCACCGAAAACGGCGGCGCGATTTCTCCAGGTCGAGAACCAGCTCCTGATGATCATCGATCTGCAGATCTCCGCGGCGCTTCCGATTGTCAAGTAGGCACAGGCGACAAAAAATGAGAACGATGCATACGCACAGTCCCCGGGTTCTCGTGGTCATCCTGGTCATGCTGGCCGGCACCATCGTGTCTGCCGACCGCGTGCGGCTCCGGTCGGGCAAGGTCGTCGAAGGGACGTTCACTGGCGCCGATTCGAGCACCGTTCGACTTCTGCTTGCCAACGGAACGCGAGCGGACTTTCCCGTTGCGGACGTGGCAGGCATCGAGTTCACGGCGCGCACGCCGCCACCACCTCCGACCCCGGCGCCCTCGCCGGCCCGCGCGCCGACTGCGGTCACCGTGCCGGCCAATACGATCGTCAATGTCCGGCTGACCGAAGCCATTGATGTGGACACGACCAAGGCCGGCGCGTCGTTCCGGTCAGTGGTTGACGATCCGGTCATGCTCGATGGCAAAGTCGTGATCCCGCGCGGCGCCGTGGCCGTCGTGCAAGCCGTGGGCGTCGATCAATCGGGCAAGATGAAAGGCAGCGACAAGATTTCGCTCAAGGCAAACTCGATTGCATTCGGCGGCCGGACCTACGAGGTTGTCACCGCCTATGTCGAGACGAAAGGATCGGGCGAAGGCAAGAAGACCGCACGGAAGGTCGGTGGAGGTGTCGGCCTCGGCGCGATTGTCGGCGGCATTGCCGGTGGAGGCTCAGGTGCGGCCATTGGTGCGGCGGTGGGAGGGGTCACGGGCGCCGTGGTGGCAAGCCAGGGTGAGGAACACTTGAAGCTGCCGGCCGAAACACGTCTGCAGTTTCAGTTGACCGCAGCCGTCACTGTCACACCGTAGCGCTGATTCACTCGGCAACGCGGCACGCGTGTCACCCCGGGAGCGTTTGCGCTGGAGAAGCCGATATCGATGATGGCTAATCGACTGGCGACGCCAGCAGAGGACTCTGCGGACTTCTCGCTCGTGATCGGCGGTCCGCTGTATCAGCTGCTCCGCCGGACGCGGCTATCCGATGATGCCCTGACGCTGGTCCATCGCCGCATTTTTGCAGGCGTGCTGATCACGTGGGTGCCGCTGCTGCTGCTGTCGTGGTGGGAGGGTCGTGCGTGGTGGGGGACCGTCACGGTCCCTTTTCTGCTCAACGTGGAAGTGCACGCGCGGTTTCTCGCCGCGCTGCCGCTGCTCATGGTGGCGGAGCTCGCCGTTCACGTTCGCATGCGGCGGCTTGTGGTCCAGTTCCATGCGCGCGAGCTTGTTTCCGAATCGGACCGGCCCCGTCTCAACGCGGCCGTTGCCTCGGCCATGCGTCTACGGAATTCGCTGGCCGCCGAGCTCCTGCTCGTTGTCTTCATCTACGCCGTCGGCATCCCGCTTCGTGACTACATCGCGATCGACACGAGCACCTGGGTCGCGGAATCCGCCGCCGGAACCGCGTTCGGATTCGGCAATCTGTCGCTGGCGGGCTGGTGGCACGCGCTGATCAGCCTTCCGATCTTCCAGTTCTTGCTCGTGCGCTGGTATTTCCGCATCTTCATCTGGACCCGCTTTCTCTGGCAGGTCTCGCGCATCGAGCTCAAGCTCGTCCCCACCCATCCCGATCGGGTCGGAGGGCTCGGATTTCTCGGCAACATCGTCTACGCCTTCGCTCCTCTGCTCGTCGCGCACGGCGTGCTGCTCGCGGGCATGATTGCCGATCGCATCTTCTTTGTCGGCGCGACGCTTCAGCAATTCACACTCGAGATTGCCGGCGGAGTCGGCGTACTCGTGTTCATCGTGCTCTGCCCGCTTATGGTGTTCGCGGGACAGCTTTCACGCGCCAGGCGCGCGGGCCTCGGCGACTACGGTATGCTCGCGCACCGCTACGTCAGAGAGTTCGACGCGAAGTGGGTCCGCGGCGGCCGCGACCCGAACGAACCGTTGATGGGTAGCGCCGATATCCAATCCCTGGCCGATCTGGCCAACAGTTTTGAGGTCGTCCGGACCATGCGGTTCGTGCCGTTTACGAAGGAGACGGTCTTTCAGTTGGGAGTCGTCACGCTCGTGCCGCTGACGCCACTGCTGCTGACGATGATCTCGCTCGAAGAGCTGCTGAAACGTTTGTTGAGCGCGGTGTTTTGATCCGTTACGGCTGTCGCACGGGGTCGAATTCGTACAGCGACGCGGCCAGCCTTTTCAGTCCACGTTCGTGAGCGATGAGATCGAGATGGAGTGACGACCAGTCGCAGAGCCACAGAGTCTCGTTGCCCTGCCCGTCGTATGTTTTGAGGTAGCCGCCACAGGACTCGCAGTGGTCGATGCGCAGGCCGGGTTCGCCCTCGATGGTCAGACTCGCGAGCCGTTGGGAGTCGGTTTCACAGAACGGGCAGCCGGTGCGTTTGAACTGCCAGCGCGTGGCGCAATGGCCGCATGAGAGCAGACGCCGGCGCCCGGGGTCGGCGCCAACCAGTTGCGCCATGGCGGGCAGCGATCCGCAGGTCGGGCAATATCTGCGAAGCCACCGCACCTCGTCTCGCCAATCGTCGAAGGCGTTCACCATGGGACGGAGGAACCGCGCCATCGCCGTCCACGCCACATAACGCAACAGTCCGGGGAACACCGGCGTGAGCGTCTCCTCGCCCAGCAGAAAATCCGCAATGCGGCGCGAGACGTGTGGCTCGCGCCGCAGTTCCGTCTCGAGCGCACGGGCCTCCGCGGCGAGCCATTCCGACGACGTTCCGGAGGCCAGTCTTTCGAGAAGCGCGGCCGCCATGCGCCCACCCGGTTCGAGATCGACGCCGGCGTCGGCGCTCGACAGCAGCGGCACACCGGCAAGAAAGTCCGCGCGGTAGTCGTCCCAGTCGGGAATGCGCACGTCGAGGACTTCGATCTCGGCCGTCGCGCGATCGACCTGCGCGGAGAGATCGGCGAGTGGCCGGAAGTAAGAATGCGCCTTCAACCAACGATCCGGATTCAGCGGCTCAGTGTCCGTGGCTCGGCTCCGGCCGGGCGAGAACCGGCATCAGACGGGCCACCAGGCCGAAGAGGAAGATCGTCGCGGCGATCAGGCCGATCGACACGCCCCACTCGACGAGCGACGGGACATAGCTTTCCGGTGCTTCCCACGGCATCCGGCCCCGGAAGGCCATCGCGAAGAGCACGACGTTCATGCGGTTGTATGCCACGCCCACAACCGCGAGCAGGGCCGCGACGCCAAGCACGTCGGCGCGCTGTCGAAGCGACTTGCGGGCCAGCAGGACGAGGGGTAGCGCGCCAAAGAGGAAGATCTCCGCCGCGAACGCCAGGCCGAGGCCACCGGAGAACGCTCCGGCGAACTGGTTGCGGATCGCCATGTCGCCCAGGCGGAACACGAGGTAGACGAGCAGCGACCAGAACGTGATCTGTCCGACCGAGGCAAGCCGCGTGATCTCGAGCGGGCGGCGCCATCCCTTCGCGATCCACATCTCGATGAGGATCACGAGCGCGGTGCCGGCCGCGATCGACGACAGGAAGAAGGAGACAGGCATCACGGGAGACCACCACTGCGGGGCGAGCATGTTCGGCATCAACAGGTACAGGGAGCCGAGTGAGCTCTGGTGCATGGTCGACAGGGTGACGGCGGCGATCGCCAGCATGATCGGCTCGGCCTTCTGATCGCGGGCGCGGAAGATCCAGGCGAGGGTGCCGAAGATCACGGCCGTCGCCAAGGCGTAGAGGACGTTGCGGGACATCAAATAGATGAACAGCGTCACCGCGCCCGCCACGTAGGCGCCATTCCATCGCCGCAACATCGCCGCGGCCTCGTGGTATCCGAAATGCGCGAACGGAACCGGCAGGAATTCGAGCAGCAGGATCGTGACGTAGAGGCCGACACACCACGAGACCTCGAACATGGCCGAGTGTTCCGGCGCGTTCAGGGCGAGCGCATAGGAGTGCCAGGGAAGGCCGAGATCAGCGAGGAGCGTGACCATCACGAAGGAGTAGCTCAGAAGGCCCATCAGGACGGCGGAGCGACCCAACGGGTAGAGATCCTTGCGCTGAAAGACATAAATCACGCCGGCCATCGCGAACGCGCCCGCGGCCACCGCGATCCACACGAGGTCGAAAAGGATCCACAAGCCCCACGGGTAGGTGTCGGAGAGGTTGGTGCTGGCGCCCAGCCCCAAGGCGAAGCGCGCGACAAACGTGACGGCGCCAAACGCCATGAGCAGCAGGAGGACCCAGTTGAACGGCGTCAGGAGCTTCCCTCCGAGCCGCTCGAATTCAACGTGGCCGTAATGCTCGCGCTGCGCTGCAGCCGCACGGTCGGCCACCGCTTGAGCGCGCTTGCGGAAGAAGGCGTACGAA
>CAVXMP010000004.1:0-110665 GCA_963762925.1 uncultured Acidobacteriota bacterium
AGATGAGCATACGGATCGTGGCTGGTTATCTGCTGGGGCGGCGCAGTCGCGTTTGTTACAATTGAACCGCCGCGTTCCATGAACCTGCCGAACTCGCTGACGCTCGCGCGCATCTTTCTCGTGCCGCTGCTTGTCGTGGTGATGCTCACCAAGTTCGAAGGGCGGCTGGTACTCGGGCTGCCGGTCGAGCTCGTCGCCGCGGCCATCTTCGGTATTGCCTCGCTCACCGACTGGCTCGACGGCTATCTCGCGCGGCGGCGGCGCCAGGTGACTCGACTGGGCCAGGTACTGGATCCGCTCGCCGACAAACTGCTGATTTGCGCCACGCTCGTGTCGCTCGTGCAATTGGAGCTCGCTCCCGCGTGGATGGTGTCGGTGATCATCGGGCGCGAGCTCGCCGTCACCGGATTACGCAACGTCGCGTACTCGCGGGGACTGTCGATGCCCGCATCGGGCCTGGGCAAGTTGAAGATGGCGTCGCAGGTGACCGCAATCCTGTTGCTCTTGTTGGGGTGGGAACGACTCCCGCTGCTGCTGATGGCTGGGCGGGCGGCGCTGTGGGTCGTGCTCGTGACGTCGCTGATTTCCGCGATCGACTACTACCGCGTCTTCAGCCGTGCGACGAGCGAGTCACCGACGGTGGCCGACTTCACGGAAGCAAAGGCGCGCGCGGAAGAAAGGAAACGGGCGGGGTGAAGAGAAACGAATCGGCGGTCGACCGTTGACGGTCGACCGTCAACGGTCTTACGTCGAGCTTATTGCGGTGCCGCGGCGGTGCCGCGCACGGCCACGTAATCGCCTCGGATAATCACTTCGCGTGCGCGCACGAGCACCACCTTGGAGGTTTCGGCCGCGACTTCGACCACCACACCGGCACCCATTTCGACCAGGGGCGTCCCATTCAGGCGGTCGCGGTAGAACGCCACGCGCGTTCCCACTCCGATCCCATGGACCTTGCCGCGATCGACGTTGGCGATGTCTCCGGACCCGAACGTTTGCCGGCGATCGGCGCCAAACAGCACCTTGCCCATATCGGAGAATTGCGAGCGGCCGTCTGCAACGACCCTGCTTGGCAGCACAGGCTCGACGAACGGCTCGAGATAGTCGCCAGTCTGGACGGTGTCGCAGGCGTAATCAATGCGCGCGAGCGCAAAGTTCTCGTCCGCGCCAACCACAGTAAGCCATCCGGCTGTGCGCACCGCGCCCTGCGCCGTCGCGCTCGGCGGTTCGCCCGTGAGACCGAACTGGAGCCGTCGAACGAAGTAGCGCTGTCCGACCACGTATCCGATCGGCAAGCCGCCATTGAGTACGACGATGTCGCCCGGGGCATGCACCAGGTGATTATCGCCGGTCTGGGCTGCAATGATGCGAAGCGATGATGCGGACGGCGCCGTCGTCGGCAGATCCGTGCAGGCGACGAGTGCCGCGTTCAGCGTGCGCGGACCGAGCGCCATGTCGGTGGCCGCCGGAGCGATCACCGAGAGAGCAGGCGTCTGTGCGGATACGGCACCCGCGCATGCGACGATACCGATCAGAAGGACTGCACATCTGCGCATAGGTTCATACCTTTTCGCTGAGAGACGGAGCGCGGAACCCGACCCGCGCGCGTACTACTTGGCAGAGGGAGTCTTGAGCTCGGCGACACGCTTGCGCGTGTCCTCCAGATACTCGCTCTGTTCGAACTCCGCGAGCAACCGTTCGTAATACGGAAGCGCTTCGGCCTTTTTATCGGTTCGAAACAGAATTTCGGCTAGATGAAAGTAGACGGCGTCGCGGTTGGTGTATTCGGGATCGATTTTCAGGATTTCACGGAATCGCTCAACCGCGCCGGGATACCACTTGACGCGGAAATAGTAGAAGCCCACACGATAGCTGGCTTCGCTCAACCGGTCCTTCGCCTCGCGCATCAACTTGCGAGCCTCGGGCATCAGCGCACTGTTTGGGTAGCGATCGAGGAAGACCTGCAACTCTTTGATGACATCGCGGGTGGCGCTCTGATCGCGGTCGGGTGCGAGCATCTGCTGCGAGTACGCGTAGGCGAGCCGATACTGGGCGTAATCGGCGCGAGGGTTGGTGGGGTAGAAGGTGAGAAACTCGCGAAACTCGTTGGCGGCGAGCACGAGCGATTCCGCGGTGTCTTCGCCGATATACGTGTCGCCCACGGCCAGCTTCGCGTCGGGTCGATGCGGGCTCTGTGGATAGTTGTCGACGATTTGGCGGTAGGTACTCGCGCGCCGCCGCCCAGTGTTCTTCCTTGAGCTCGGCTTCGCCGCGTTGAAACAGGAACTCGTCGGCCTGGGCAGTGCCCGGCGGGACGACCGAGCTCTTTGCGGCGCAGCCGCCCAAGCCCACGGCAATGGCCACGGCAAGCAACGTCGCCGGCGTTCGAGAGTGCATCATTTCCGAGTCGCTTCCATCCACACAAACATTTCCCGCAAACCATCCTCGAGGGTGACCGCAGGAACAAACCCTAAATCCGCACGCGCCCGGCTCGTATCGGCGTAGGTGTCGCGCATGTCGCCCTTTTGCGCCGGTTGACGATCGACGGTAACCGGCCGCCCCGACACCCGTTCGATCAGCTCGAACACATCCAGGAGCGACACACGGGAACCCCCACCAATATTGTAGACGCGCCCGGGCACCCCATGGACTGCCGCCGCGGCCGTTGCGGCGACGGCGTCGGCGACGAAGGTGAAGTCGCGGGTTTGCAGCCCGTCGCCGTACTGCGTGACCGAGCGGCCCTCGAGTACGGCGCTGAAAAAGCGGTTGAATCCCATGTCGGGCCGTTGGCGCGGTCCGTACACGGTGAAATAGCGCAGCGAGACCGTCGGCACCGCGTAATTGACGAAATACAGCTGACACAGGTGCTCGGCCGCCAGCTTGGTCACCCCGTAGGGCGACACAGGTTGGGGAAGGGCATCCTCTTTCATCGGGAGCGTGACCTCGTCGCCGTACACCGACGAGCTCGAGGCGTAGACCAGGCGCTCGATTGGTCGTCCGACACAGGCTTCGAGCAGCGCCTGGGTGGCGTCGACATTGAGCTGCGTGTAAATCTGAAAATCCCGCCCCCAGCTCTTTCGCACGCCGGCCTGGGCGGCAAGGTGGAAGACGTGCGTCACGCCGTCCAGGATGGCAGCGAGATCGGCATCAGCAATCGCAGACTCGATTAACCGGTACCGATCGTGGCGCCGGACCGTGGCGAGATTGCGCTCCTTGAGCGCGCGAGGGTAGTAGTCGGTAAAACAGTCGATGGCGACAACATCGGCGCCTTGCGCCAGCAGGCGCTCACTCAAATGTGAGCCGATAAAGCCCGCGCCGCCTGTCACTAGTGCCTTCATCCCAGAAGTTCCTTGACCTGTGTGGGCAGCCGCGTCGGTCGACCGCTTGAATCGAGAGTGACGTGAACGGTGTATCCGGATGCGATCGTGACCCCATCGGGCCTGCGCGCGAGGACGTAATCAAATGCGAGCCGCACGGGAGAGATCATCCGTGCCTGCGTGCGGACCTCGATCTCGTCGTCATACCGGGCGCCATGCTTATATTCGCAATGCGCTTCGATGACGGGAAGGGCAAAGCCTTCCGCCTCCATTGCGCGATAGTTCCGGCCGGTTTCACGCAGCCAATCGGTGCGGCCGATTTCAAACCACACCAGATAATGCGCGTAATACACCACACCCATCTTGTCGGTTTCGGCGTAACGCACGCGCACGACGGAGACGGTGGTGCGTGGGCGATCCATCAGGCGCGCTGCACCCGTTGCGCCAATGCGCCGCGCGCCGCCTGCTTGAGCTCGCGAGTGGCCTGCTCCGGCTGGCCGCCGCCAAACACCGCATGACCGGCCACGAGTAGCTCCGCGCCCGCGATGACCACCTGCTGCACCGTTGTGAGATCCACACCGCCGTCGACCTCGATCGGTGCGCTGCTGCCCTCACGATCGAGCAGCGCACGCACCTGGCGAACTTTTTCGAGAGTGCGAGGGATAAACGTCTGGCCGCCAAAGCCCGGGTTTACCGACATGACGAGAACGTAGTCGACGTCGCCGGCGACGTTCTCGATGGCGATGACCGGCGTGGAGGGATTCAACACGACCCCAGCCTTCACTCCGCAGGCTTTGAGATGGGCAACGGTGCGATGGAGATGCGGCAACGCTTCCACGTGAACGGAAATCATCGCGGCGCCGGCCTCGACAAAATCGTCCACATAGCGGTCCGGGTCTTCGATCATCAGGTGGACGTCGAGCGGCACCGTTGCGACGCGCTTGATCGCGCGTACGACTAGCGGTCCGATGGTGATGTTCGGCACGAAGTGACCGTCCATCACATCGACATGAATCAGGTCGGCGCCACCGCGTTCCACTGCGGCGATCTCCTCACCAAGGCGTGCAAAATCCGCCGAGAGGATCGACGGGGCGAGGCGCACCATCATCGACTGACCTCCATCGAGATCGCGTCGCCGGGATGCACCTGATACCCTCCGGCCGGTGTTTGGCGGATGACCACGCCTGGAGGAATGCCGGGCGACGACTGCTGCGAGACAATCGCGACACGGAACCCGTGCGCGCGAAGCAGATCGGCGGCACGATCGCCGTTGACACCGATCAGATCCGGCATCACGTACGTGGCACGGTCCTCACCACGGTTGACCAGCAGCCGCACTTCTGATGTTCGCGTGTCGGGTGGCGGATCCTGGGCGACCACGACACCAGGTGGGTACGACGCATCGCGGATTTCGGCAATCGACGCCGTGGTGACGCCGTCCTGCGTGAGGCGGATCTGTGCGGCGCGCTCCGATTCGCCGATCAGGCGCGGCGCGACGATGGCGCGCGGGCCGGAACTGACCCAGACGCGGATGCCACGCTGCCGCCGCGTCGTGGCGCCGGCCGGAGGATCCTGTCCGATGACGTGGCCCGCGGGCGTCTTGGGATCGGGCCGGCGCGTTTCGTCGATCCGCAGCGTGAGTCCCTGCTCGGTTGCGAACTGCGACGCGGCTTCGAGTTGTTGGCCGACCAGACTGGGCACCGTCACTTCACGAGCGCGCACTGCGACGCGAATTGCGATCGCCGCAAACACGAGGTACGTCGCGACGAGCGCGCCTCCCACGAGGAGAAGCTTTCCAGCGCCCAACACCCGAGGTCCAAGCTGCATCAAACCGTTTATCGTACTACATCAGTGAGGTTGCAGAACCTCGGCGCGGGCCTGCCTTCGACTCCATTTGAACCGCGAGTCGCTCAGGCCGGGAAACGCTCACGCTAAGTCCGCGATCATTTCCGTCGCAGGACCGCACCAAAAAAGGCTTCGAGGTGATCGCGCGCCGGATCGGTCCGCAGGAAGCCCTCGGGTGTCGCCAACGCGCGAATCGGCGCCGGAATCTCTGTCGCCGTTTCCAATCGCGTCAGCTCGAAGTCCTTCGTCGCGTCCAAAAACGCCGCGACGACGGTTTCGTTTTCCTCCGGCTCGCTCGAGCAGGTGCTATAGATCAGACGTCCCCCCGGTCGCACCACGTGCGCCGCGCGAGTGAGCAGATCGACCTGCATCCCCGCGAAGCGTGCCAGATCGTCCGGCGCGCGTTTCCACTTGATGTCAGGATCGCGGCGCACCGTCCCAAGACCCGAACACGGCGCGTCAACCAGCACGCGATCGAAGCTCGCCGCTGCCAGCGGGAACGGGTCTGTCGGCGACATCTGCACAAGTCGCGCACGGTCAACGCCGCATCGCTCGAGCGTGCCCGCCAGCACGCGCATCCGGCGTGGCCGCACGTCGGCGGCGACAATGAGTCCGCCCTCGCCGACCTGCGCCGCGAGCGCCACGGTCTTGCCGCCGGGCGCCGCACACGCGTCAAGCGCGCGCTCACCGTTCTCGCCTGCGACGAGCTCCGGAATCAGCTGCGATGACTGATCCTGAACCACGCACGCACCGCGACGAAACGCGTGAGACGCCAGCGCGCGTCCGTCAACCACGTCGAGTCCGTGCGGTGCGACGATCATGGGGGTTGTCACAATCCCTTCCGCCGCGAGCTCCGCCGCGAGCGCGTCGCGATCGGTTCGGAGCCGGTTGGCGGCGAGACCGAGAGCCGGCGCCTGGTTGTTGAAACGAAGCCACGCTTCGGCCCGTGCCGCACCGAAACGCTCGACCCAGCGTTCCACGAGCCACTGCGGATGCGAGTGCACGACCGCGAGATGTTCGACGATCGTCGTCGCGCGGCGGCCACGACAGCCGCTCGCGATCCCGTGACAATCGACGGAGCACCGCGTTGACAAACGGCGCCGCGCTTTTCAGTCGCGCGGCTTTTACCAGCGATACGGCGTCGTTGACCACGGCAGACGCAGGAACGCGTTCGAGATAGAGCAGTTGGTAGGCGGCAAGGCGCAGCGCCGTCAGCACCTCGTCATCGAGTTGCGTGAGTCGCCGGCCGGTAAGACGGGCCAGCTGGTAATCGATGGCTCCCCGCCAACGCAGCGTGCCGATGACGAGGTCGGTTGCGAGTGCGCGATCGCGGGCGTCGTGGAGCGCATCGCGTGTGCGCGCCAGCGCGTCGCCGAGCTCGGTGTCGGCGATGAGTTGCAGGGCCTGGTATGCGGCCAGGCGTGCGGGCGCAGCCGCCATCAGCCGAAGCGCTGACCTTTCAAGCGCCCGTGACCGGCTGCGAAATCCCGCGCGGCCATGACCCGTCGACCTTCCGGTTGGACGGCCAGCAGATCAGGCCGTAGCCGTCGCCGCACGCCACGGTGATTGTTCCTGCCGCCGCGACACAGGTCGCCGGGCACCGCGTCCCCGACGTCCGCCGCCGCGACTCTCGACTGGTGAACGACGAGACGCCGCTCATGGAGAAAGGTGTAGGCGGCCGGCCAGGGCCGCAAGCCGCGCACGCGGTTGTGCAGATCCGCCGCGGACCGTGACCAGTCGATGCGTCCTTCTTCTTTGGTGAGCCGCGGCGCGTAGGTCGCGTCTGCGTCGTTCTGCGGCGTCTCGGCAATCCGTCCAGCCGCAAGATCGTCGATGACGCTGACGAGCAGTTCGGCGCCGAGCGCGGCGAGATCTCGTTCGACCACGTCGCTTGATTCGTTCGGTCCGATCGGTCTGCGCCACGCGCGCCATCATCGGCCCGGCGTCGAGCGCCTTGACCACACGCATGATCGTGACACCGGTTTCCGTGTCGCCTGCCATCACGGCGCGATGTACAGGCGCGGCGCCCCGATATTTCGGCAGAAGCGACGCGTGCACGTTGACCATGCCCAGAGCCGGCAGCCTGCAGCAGCCACTCCGGGAGAATCTTGCCGTAGGCGGCCACCACGCCGAGGTCGACGCGCCATTCGGCGAACAATGGCGTCGAATGGGTCACGGGAGAGACGGTCCGGTTGCAGGATTGGCCAGTCCGCGATCGATCGCCAGCGCTTTGATCGGTGCGTCGGTGACGCGCTGGCCTCGCCCTCGCGGACGGTCTGGCTGCGTCACGACGCCAACCACGTCGTGCCTCGACGCGAGCAGGCGCGTGAGCGTGGGTACGGCGAACGCCGGTGTGCCGAAAAAGGCGACGCGCAGTCGCGGCTCGGCGCTCACCATTCACCCGCGCGCGTCAGCTTGCGGATCTTTCTGACGATCACGTCGCGCTTGATGCCGCGAAGCCGATCGACAAACACCGTGCCGTCGAGGTGATCCATCTCGTGCTGAAATGCGCGTGCGAGAAGGCCCGAGCCCTCGACGCGTCTGCTCCTCGCCCGCGCGATTCACGCCGCGGACTGTCGCGCGCTGCGGACGCGCAACAGTCGCATTGAATCCTGGAACACTGAGACAGCCTTCGTCTTCGAGCTGCATGCCGTCTCGTGCGACGAAGACGGGGTTGATCATGGTAATCACGCCCGCCGCATCGCGCCCGACTGACAGATCGATGACAAAGATGCGCAGCGCGACGCCCACCTGTGGCGCTGCCAGGCCGATGCCCGGCGCCGCATACATCGTTTCGATCATGTCGTCGATGAGCGCGTGAATCTCGGGCGTGATCTCGGATACGAGGCCGGCGGGCTGATGGAGGACCTGCTCTCCGTAACGGACGATCGGACGAAGCATCTGGGTCAGGTGTCAGGTGTCAGGTGTCAGGTGTCAAGTATCAGGAAGATATGTAGCGTGGGACTTAACGGCCGCGGAAGGTGCGATAGCGCCTAGGGTGCGTCAGATAACGCCGCGCGCGGGCGGCGGGTCAGACGATCCTGAATGTGACGCGTCGTGTCGCGAAAGTGGGCTTCTAGTTGACGCATGGAATCGCCACCGAAACGCTCGAGCACGGCGTCGGCCAGCACGAGGCACACCATGGCTTCGCCGACGACAGCAGCCGCCGTCACCGCGCACACATCGCTTCGCTCAATCGCAGCGGGCGCCTCTTCGAAGGTCGTGAGATCGACTGAGCGAAGCGGCTTCATGAGCGTGGAAATCGGCTTCATGAACGCCGTAACCCTGAGCTCCTGCCCGTTGGTGACGCCGCCCTCCAAGCCCCCGGCACGATTGGTCGGGCGCGTGATGGCCGTCTCACCGTCGCCAGCGTCTCGCGCGACGATGATTTCGTCATGGACCTGTGAGCCGGGACGGCGAGCTGCACCAGCGCCTAGACCGATCCCAACCGCCTTGATGGCGTGAATGGACATGAGCGCCTGCGCCAGTCGTCCATCGAGCTTGCGGTCCCATTGCGTGTAAGAACCGAGACCTGGCGGAACGCCCTGGGCAACCACCTCGAACGCACCGCCGAGCGTATCGCCAGCGTCCCGCGCGCGATCGATTGCCGCAATCATCGCCGCCTCGCACTCCCGGTCGGCGCAGTGCAGCGGCGAATCGTCAGGAATCGCGCGAATGCGGTCAAACGAAACGGGCGGATCCTCGGCGACCGCCACGGAACCGATCGCCGTGACGTGACTGGCCACCATGATTGCCAGCCGCTGCAGCACCTGGCGGGCGATGGCGCCGACGGCGACCCGCGCGGCGGTTTCGCGCGCGCTCGCGCGTTCGAGTACGTCGCGGACGTCTTCGTGTTCAAACTTCAGCGCACCCGCAAGATCCGCGTGTCCAGGTCGTGGACGCACGACAGCGGCGCGCCGCGCGCCGGTCGCTCCGGCCGGCATCTCCGACTCCGCGTGCATCGTCTGCTGCCAGTTCGGCCAATCTCTATTCTCGATGAGGAGTGCGATCGGGGCGCCTGTACTGCGGCCGCGGCGCACGCCTCCGACGATGCGTGCACGATCCGATTCGATCGCCATGCGGCGGCCCCGTCCGTAACCGCCTTGCCGCCGCCGCAGATCCTGCGTGATCTGATCACAATCGATCGTGAGGCCGGCGGGCACGCCTTCGACGATCGCGACCAGTGTGGGTCCGTGCGATTCGCCGGCGGTCAAAAATCTCAACATGCCCCTCGCATTGTATCCGAAGTTTTTGCGACCTTCGTGCGCCGCAGGATGCGAACACGCCCGGTTTCATTGTGCTTTCGCAGCGGACATGCGTTTGCACCGGCGCACGTATGCTTCGCTTCGATCGGTACTTGCTCACACGATCGCGCGCGCTCGATCTAACCAGCGGCAGGGTCGTCGAGCTCGAGCGGACACGAGCCGACTCGCGATCGTCGGCTCCGCTTTTCACCACACGTGCCGGTCGCACACTCATCGATCTCGAGCCCGCCGATGGCGGGCGCATCGAGATTTGGGAGCGGTGGACACCGCGCCGCGTGCCGCTCGGATTCGAGCAGACGCGCATCAATTTCGCGGAAGTGCTCGAGTGTGCCAAGCACGGGGCTCCGCGTGGATTCGATCTGACGGCTGCGCGCGCTCGCGATCGCGAGTATCTGCGCCGCGCCTTGGGGCGCGAAGCACGTCTCCGCGGGTGGGTGCCGATCGCCGCAGAGTTGCTGGGTGCGTTCACGCAACGCCGACCGCGCCACTGGCCCTCGTGGTTACAGGACCGATCGCTCGTCGTGTTCGTCGAAGTGCCCGGCCTCTCGGGCGAAACGGTACTGGCTCTGTTGCGTCTCGCACAACGCGATAGCCGTCCGCACGTGCTCGTGCGCGGATTTGCGGATGTCGAGACCAAATGGCCGATGGGCCCAGTCGCCGCTGTAGTGCCCACCGTCCACGACGACGTGAGTCGATTTGCGCGCGACACCCAGGCGGCCGACGAAACGCCGAGCGTCTCCGTGGAGGCGGCCGCGCGATGGGCGCTGCTCCTCGAGGATCTCACCGGAGGCGGCGGACGGGTGACGCGCGCGCTCGACCTCGCGCACGTGCTGGTCGCGCGCGACCAGCCCTTCGAAGCCCGCGCGCTCGTTGCCGGTGTGGAGGACGGAGATTCGGCGGTCGAAGTGCGGCGCGACGCCCTTCGCCAGCAGTTGGACATTCGCGCAGAGAGCCGCGCCAAGGGGTGGGAGATGGTGGACGACTTTGTCGGCGTATTGCAGCTCTGTCAGGACATCGAGGACGAGCACACGGCGTTGTCGCGTGTCGGTGCCTATCTCCGCGAACGCCTGCAGGCCTCGACCGTTGCGTTCATCGCGCGCGAAACCGGGGGCCCGCGCGTGATGACGCGGGTGGGGTCGGACGCCGCCCGCGTCGACCTGGCCGTGCGCTCGATTGAAACGGGCGTCGCGATTCCAGCCGCGCAGACAGAGGGTCCCGTCGAATCAGCGTGTCCGGTGCGACACGCAGCCGAAGTCATTGGCGCGGTCTGGTGCCGGTGGAGCGCGGGCACGCCCGTGGCGACGGATCAAGCGACGACGCTCCTCGGGATTGCTGCAGCAGCGGCAGGGCCGAGCCTGCGGCTCGCCATCGCGCGGCGCACGATGCTCACCCCGGCCGCCAACCCGATGCCGGAGCTGGTGGGCGAGAGCCAGGTGATGGTCACCGTGCGCGAAGCCATCATGCGGGCGGCGGCGTCGCCGTTCCCGGTTGTCATCGAAGGGGAGAGCGGATCCGGCAAGGAACTCGCCGCGCGCGCGATTCACGCGGCGTGGCGGGCGCCGCGACAAGCGCTTCTGCGCAATCAACTGTGCGGCGCTGGTCGACGACCTGGTCGAAGCCGAGTTGTTTGGTCATACGCGCGGCGCGTTTACCGGTGCAACAAGTGAGCGCGCCGGCCTGTTCGAAGACGCCAATGGCGGCACGTTGTTTCTGGACGAAGCGGCCGAGCTCGGCGCTCGCGTGCAGGCCAAGCTCCTGCGCACGCTGCAGGAAGGAGAAGTGCGACGCCTCGGGGAGTCGGCCGTGCGACGTGTCGACGCGAGGGTGCTCGCCGCCACCAATCGTCCGCTCGGCGAGGAAGTGGCGGCCGGGCGGTTTCGAAAGGACTTGTGGTACCGGCTCGACGTGATTCGCATCGCGCTGCCACCGCTGCGCGGGCGCCTCGAAGATCTCCCTCTCCTGGCGGCGCACATCTGGCGTTCACTGGCCGCGCGCACGCGCAGCACGGCGATCTTGAGCCCGGCCGCCGTGGCGGCGCTGGGCACCTACGATTGGCCCGGCAACGTCCGCGAACTGCAGAATGTCCTCGCGTCGCTGATGGTGTCGTCACCGTCCTCCGGTCTGGTGAGTGCGTCGGCACTGCCGGGACACATCGCCCGCGCCGCTGCCTTTCAACAAGAGACAACACTGCTCGCGGCGCGACGGCAGTTCGAAGAGCGTTACGTTCGCGCGGCGCTTGCCCGCACTGGAGGACGCGTGATCCCGGCGGCGCGCGAGCTCGGTGTCACGCGCCAGGGGATGGTCAAGCTGATGGGCCGCCTGGGGATCGACGCACCGCGCGTCGACCCCTAACCCCGCAATGCCCTTGTCGTCGACGTGAATTGCGCTGTGGCTCTCGGCGTTCGGCGCTTTGTCCACCGCCGTGAGCAGATGGCTAACCGACCGGGGGCCAGCGAACTGGCCGCTGAGGATAGATACAATCGCTCCGTGGCGCGGTATCTCACGCGGCGACTGGTGTTGACGTTGCCGGTCTTGTTCGGAGTGGCAACGCTCGTGTTTTCACTCATCCATCTGGTCCCTGGCGATCCGGCGCAAGCCATGCTGGGGGAGGGCGCCTCCGCCAAGGACGTCAGCGAACTCCGCGCGCGGCTCGGGCTCGATCGCCCGCTTCTGCACCAGTACTGGTCGTTTCTCGCGGGCGTGGTACGCGGCGATCTCGGGACTTCGTTTCGAACCGGGCAGCCCGTCACCACCGCCATCCTCGAGCGCGTGCCGGCGACTGTGGAACTGGCTCTGGCGTCCATGGCCGTCGCCATCGTCGTGGCGCTCCCGCTTGGCATCATTGCCGCCGTCCGCCACGGGACCTTGGCCGATCACGCGTCGATGACCCTGGCTTTAGCGGGGATCTCCATTCCGAATTTCTGGCTCGGTCCGATGCTCGCGATCATCTTCTCGGTGCAGTTGGGATGGCTACCCGTGTCGGGCCGCGGCGGGGTGGAGAGCCTGGTACTGCCGGCGATTTCACTCGGAGCAGCACTCGCGGCGATTCTTGCGCGGATGACGCGCGCAAGTCTGCTCGAAGAATTGCGCGAGTTGTACGTTCGCGCGGCTCGCGCACGCGGCGTATCACGCGGCCGGGCGATCATCCGCCACGCGCTGCGCAACAGCCTGATTCCGCTGGTCACGATCCTCGGCTTGCAGTTTGGCGCCGTGCTCACCGGCGCCGTGATCACGGAAACGATCTTCGCGTGGCCGGGGATCGGCCGGCTGTTGATTCAGTCGATCAGTTTCCGCGACTACCCCCTCGTGCAGGGATGCATTCTGCTCATTGCGGTGACGTATGTGACGGTCAATCTCGTGACCGACCTCCTGTACGGCGTGCTCGATCCCCGCATTCGCTACGAGTAGCGCCGCGATGATGAAATTTGGATCCGTCATTGTCGTTGCGATCGCGTTGAGCGCACTGCTCGCGCCGTGGATTGTTGCCTACGACCCGTCGGTCCAGGAGCTGCCGCTGCGGCTCGAAGGACCGAGCGCGTCTCACGTTTTCGGTCTCGACGAGCTCGGCCGCGACATCCTGTCGCGTGTACTGATGGGCGCGCGCATCTCGTTGATGGTCGGGTTCATCGTCGTCGGTGTCTCGGCGGTGCTCGGTTCGGCGATCGGATCGATCGCCGGCTACTACGGCGGCGGGATCGACCAGACGATCAGCCGCCTGATGGACGTCCTGTTGGCGTTCCCGGGTATCCTCCTGGCGATTGCGTTGGTTGCCGTGCTCGGCCCCAATCTCGTGAATGTTGTGTTGGCGCTCACGGTGATCGGGTGGGTCGGATACGCGCGTCTGGTGCGCGGTCAAGTGCTCCGCGCGCGCGAATTCGAATACGTGGTCGCGTCTCGCGCGCTGGGTGCGAGTACGTGGCGCACGCTGACGCGCCACGTCTTACCGACGGCGTTGCCGGCGGTCACGGTGCAAGCGACGCTGGGGATGGCGGGCGCGATTCTATCCGAGGCGGCGTTGAGTTTTCTTGGTCTCGGGGTGCAACCACCGACGCCGAGCTGGGGCACCATGATCAATGGCGGCCGCGTTCATCTGCTCGATGCGCCGCACCTCACGGTGTTTCCAGGATTGTTTCTTGCGCTCGTTGTGCTCGGATTCAACTTCGTCGGGGACGGCATGCGCGATCGACTCGATCCGCGCATGCAAAAAGGGGTCTGACCGCTTTTCCATCCGCGTCGAAGTAGGAAAAGGGGTCAGACCCCTTTTTGCAGGCGCTGCTTGAGCGCCAGCAGGGCCGGCGTAGGTCCGGCTTCGTCGATGGCGCGATTGACCCACTTCAGCGCCAACTCCGGCTGTCCGAGCTGAAGCAGGACCGCGCGATGCGAGTGGCCACAGCCGCAAGCGGTTGGTGATCACCGACAAGGGCAGCGT
Organism: uncultured Acidobacteriota bacterium; assembly: GCA_963762925.1. Taxonomy (GTDB): domain Bacteria; phylum Acidobacteriota; class Vicinamibacteria; order Vicinamibacterales; family UBA2999; genus DASPWV01. The sequence goes on from CAVXMP010000004.1 coordinate 13,857, forward strand.
AGCGGAGCAGCGAGTCGCGCGCTTGCTGGACGCGGCCGTCGCGCCCGGTCATCGTCGCCAACTGCAGGTACGCGTTCGGGTCAACCGGGGACTTCGCGATCGCTTGACGCAGGGCGCGCTCCGCTGCACTCCGGTCACCAGCCAGCGACCAGGCGCGTCCGAGATCGGTGAGCGTCTCGCTGGCCGCATCCGAGTGGCTCGCGGCCGTTGAGAGGGCTTCCACGGCCTTGCGCAGCGCCACGACGTCTTGCCGGCTTTCCGCCGCATCGAGCCAGACGCGGCCGAGCGCACCGTAGGCCTCGGACGAATCGGGGAAACGCTCGACGGCGCGGCCGAGCGCCAGCACCGCGGCCTCATGGCGACCCGCGTCGGCGTAGGCGCGACCGAGCGCCAGAAGGCGCGCCGGCCGCGAGATGTCGAGCGCCACGAGCGCCTCGAGTTGATCGATCGCGCGCGCCGGTTCTCCGTTGGCCGCGTACAACTCAGCGAGCGCCTCACGCGGCGCGGTGAGCGCCGGTTGCAGCTCCGCCGCCGTTTCGAGGGACGCGCGCGCCGCCGCGGCCTTGCTCTGGTCGCGGAGACACAGCCCAAGGAGCAAGTGAGCTGGCGCCAAGGATTTATCGAGGCGGACCGCTTGCTCGAGCGGCGCAATCGCGGTGGCCCCCATGCCGGCGCGGTAGCGTGCGAGCCCCAGTTTGTAGAGTGACGCGCGCCGACCGGTCGTCCAGTGTGAGGTACGCCTCGTAGCGCTCGGCGGCGCGTGCATAGCGCTGGAGGGCCATGTTCACGTCGCCGATCAACTCCTGCGGGCGTGTCGCAGTCGGGTCGAGCGCCGCGGCTTGGCGAAGATCTTTGAGCGCGGCTTCGAGCTCGCCGCGCTGCAGGTAGGTCATGCCGCGCTTGAGATGTGCGACCATCGAATCGGGCCGAAGCGCCACCGCGCCGCTGTACGCCTCCAGCGCCTGGAATGGCCGCTCCTCCGCCTGCGCGCGATCGCCCGCTGCCATCAGGCGGTCGTACTCCTGGCTGGTCGTGTACACCACGTACGCGGTTGCCCCCGCGGCCCCGGCCGCCAGCAAGATGAGGAGGGCGATGAGAAAGCGCCGCACGGAGGCATCTTACCTCGCGTGCCGAAATGGCGCGGTTACAAGCATCGAGATACCGACGGAACCGATCGGTGCTGTCGACGGCAAACAGTGTGCAGCGTCCAGCTCACATCCTTGTGCCCGGTGCCGGCCACGACGTACCCTCCTGACCACCTGCGCTGGTCACGCACCCTCGCGCCGACGCAAAGGCCCGGCGCCGGCGGCCACGGAGCGGAGATTCGGAGAACCTATGAAGAGAGCCCTTGCCCTGTTCCTTTTGGTAGTCGTGGTGCCAGGCGCGGCCGCTGGTGTCGCGATCGAATCGCCGCGCGGCAGCATCACCATCGATCGCATCGCCGCGATCAAATACCCGACAAGTCCAGCGTGGTCGCCGGACGGTAAGATGATCGCCTTTCTCTGGGACGCTGCCGGCAAGCAGGATCTGTTTGTCGTCGTGCCCGGTGGCCGCCCGCAGGCACTGACGAATTTCGACGTCGATCCAGATCTGCTGCTCTCGGATATCAGCTCATTCGCCTGGATATCGAACGACCAACTGCTCTTTGGCAAGGATGGGCAGCTCTGGACCGTATCCACCACGGCGCCCAAGCCGATGCGGCTCGGGAGTGGATTATCCGATGCCGCGAGCTTTGCCGTGTCGCCCGATCGCAAGCAGATGGCGTTCCTGCGCCGAGGGCAGATCTGGATGGCGTCGATTACCGCCCATACGCAGCGGCAACTCACGCAGATCGCAGCGCCGTTAACCGCCTCCGTGCCGCTCTTTTCGCCCGACGGCCGATGGCTCGCGTTCAGCGCGTCGCAAACATCCCTGGAGCCGGAGGAATTGCGCGTGGAACGGCAATCTCGTTCGCTCGTACGGCAACGCGGTTGCTGATCGCCGTGTCGGGATCGTCTCCGCGCAGGGCGGTGACGTCGCGTGGGTGCCTGCCATCGGCAACGTCACAGGGGTGCAGTGGACGGCCGACAACACGATTGTGTATCAGGAGATTTCGCCCGATGGAAAAACCCGCGACATCAAGAGCGCGGCCGTGGGCAGTCTCCCGCGAACCTTGTGGCGCGATCGCGATGAGCGGTGGTGGTCACCCACTGGCCGCGATTCCAAGCTGGTGGTGTCACCGGACGGACGCACGTTGGCGTTCGTGAGCGACCGCACGGGCTGGATTCACGTTTACGTGATCCCGATCGACGCCACGTCGGAGTCGCAGGCGAGACAGTTGACATCAGGCAACTACGGGACCGGCCTCGGCAACTGGTCGCCCGACAGCAAGCGATTGGCCTATCACCACAGCGTCAGCGGGAACCAGATGGAGCGGTTCATCGATGTGGTCGACGTCGCTTCGGGCAAGAGCGAACGGGCTGTGACGGCGCGCGGCGTCAATCTCGATCCGGTGTTTTCGCCGAGCGGTACGCAACTCCTGTTTCAACGAACCGACGTCGAAAACTCGCTCGATCTGTACGTCGCTGATCTCGGGGCCGTCAGCATGCCGGCGCCGGTTGACCGATTCGATGCCGGATGGGTTGAACAAAGCGGATATTCCGATTCCTGAGCCCGTGTATTTTCCGAGCAGACTCGACAAGAAGCCGGTCCCGGCCACGTTGATGGCGGCAAAAGGCCTCGATCGCACGCGCAAGCACCCCGCGATCGTGTGGATTCACGGATCGGGATCGGATCAGAATTTCCTCGGCTGGCATCCCGGCAGCTACCGGATGTACTACTCGGCGAGCGTTTACCTCGCGCAACAGGGTTACGTCATCCTCACACCCGACTATCGCGGCAGTTCGGGATACAGCCGCGATTGGGCAACGGGTGTGCACATGGCGCTTGGCGTCAACGACACCGCCGACGTGGCCTCCGGTGCGGACTATTTGAAAACGCTCGATTACGTCGATCCCGATCGCATCGGCGTCTGGGGACTGAGTTACGGCGGCTTCCTGACCCTGCAGGCGCTGACGGCCGATCCGCTCTTATGGCGCTGTGGCATCAACGTGGCTGGAGTCGTCGACTGGGCGACCTATGGCGCCGGCTACACCACGCCGCGGTTGGGGACGCCGGTCGAGAATCCAGAAATCTACAAGATTTCTGCGCCGATCTATCAGATGGACAAACTCGTGAGACCACTCATGGTGTTGCACGGCACCAACGACCGTAATGTCCCGTTCCGTGACTCATTGAGAGTCATCGATACGCTCCTCAAGTTGAATAAGAGCTTCGAAATGGGCGTGTACCCCGGCGAGATTCATTTTTTCCGGCGAGCACACATTCTTCGCGACGCATGGCACCGCGCCGAGGACTTTTTCGATCGTCACTTGAAGCAGGGGCCGAGGGTGGAGAGCCAGTAAATCGGGTAGGTCTGGTCGGTCTGGTCGGGCTGGTGGGTCTGGTCGGGGATTACACAGATTCTGATGAATCGGCGTAATTCCCCACCAGACCCGCCAGACCCACCAGACCGACCCGCCCTACCAGACCCACCAGACCGACCCGACCCCTCCTGCCGGAACTTTCGCCCCGCCACGGGTTCTAATCACAAGAGCCGGGTAGTTTCCTGGGCAGCCTGGATGGGGAGTTGATAGACTGCATGGAGTCGCGACTCATCGCCGAGCATCTGGTGAAAGACGCAGGAGCACTCGGGTGGACGGAGGTTGGCACTGCTGAAGCCGCGCTAATACAGCGCTGCACGGCGGGCGAGCAGGTAGCCTGCGCGGAGTTGGTGGCCAGCCATGAACGCATGGTCTACCAATTGGCTTTTCACCTCCTTGCCGATCGCGATGAAGCGCTGGACCTTTCACAGGAAGTATTCCTGCGGGTCTTCCGCACGCTTCCCTCCTTCCGCGGCCAATCGGCTCTCCGCACCTGGATCTATCGCATCGCCATCAATCAAGCGCGCAACCGGCAGCGGTGGTGGCGTCGGCGCCGGCGCGGTGATCAGGTTCAGCTCGAACAGCATGTGCTGGAGCACGGCGACCTCAGGCAGCCGGGTGACAGCGACTCACCCGATCGCGTCCTCGCACGAAAGGAACTGGCCACGAAATTGTGGAGCGCCCTCGATCACTTGCCCTTCGATCAGCGCACCGTGGTGGTCCTTCGCGAGATCGACGGACTGAGCTACGAAGAAATCGCCGAGTCGCTGGACGTCGCGATTGGAACGGTCAAATCGCGGCTGACCCGCGCCCGTCAAACACTGCGCCGCGAACTGCGGGGAATGCACACATGATGCACGTCCTGCCGTGTCATCGTGTGCGCGAGCGGCTCGAGGCTTTTGTCGATGCCGAGATGACGCTCGACGAGCAAGTGAACATTCAGAGTCATTTGCACGAGTGCGTCTCGTGCCGTCTCGAGGTCTCCGAATTGTCGGAGATCGGTCATGCGCTCCGCGTCGCGCCCGCAACCGGCAACGAAATCACGCACGAGACCGGCCGTCTCACGAGCATCATTCTCGAGCGCATCCGCCTCGAACAGCAGCTGTCGTTCGGCGTGCGCTTCCGCGATCTGTTCTCCGACATGCATCTCGTGTGGGCAGGTCTCGGTGCGACGATGGCGATGGTGATCTGCATCTTCGCATCGGCGGGCGTACTCCAAGCGGCGAGCCGCGAGCGGCCCGATTCGCTCGCCGGCCTGATCGATTACCTCGCCAATCCCGGCTCGAACGAGAACCCGGTACGGCTCGACGACTACATGTCCGCACCACGCGCGTCGTTCGATGCGTCGATGCCGATGCCGACTGAAGATGCGGACCTGGCGCTGGCGGCGGTTGTGAGCCGCGAGGGGCGTGTGCAAAATCTCGAAGTGGTCGCCGAACAGGCGCGTGCGCTGCGCGTGAAGCCCGAGGTCGTGTTGGCCATGCTCGGCGCAGCCGCGCAGGCGCGGTTCGAGCCGGCAAAAGCCGGCGGTTCGCCTGTCGCCGTGAGTATGGTGTGGCTGTTGTCGACGACCACGGTCAAGGGCCGCCCCGATTACGATCTGTACCTGCTGCGGCCGCCCCGGTGGGCAACGCAGTCCGGACCGACCGCACCCGCTAAAGTGCGCCCCGTGGAGACGCCCGTCAAGGCCGCGCCCACCGGCGACGCCGCGGCGGGGTAGCGGGCGTTCGCGCGGCTTTGTTCCCTCTCCGCGACTCGTACAGTTGCCAGTTCAAAGTTCAGTTAAGTTGAGAGCGTAGGTACGACGTAGCACGCGCGTGCTCACGACAAGTCCGGCCGTCAGGTTGATGAGGAGCCGAACGACCGCCGTCTACCCGGACACCGCGTAAAACTTTGAACTTTGAACTTGAACTTACAAGTTACCTAATCACTACCTGCCCCGACCCCACATTACTCATCCGGTCGGTTGCGCGCACCACCAGGGTGCGGCCGACAGTGGCGGCGTCGAGACGAAGCGTGAACTGCTCGTGACGCGCGTCGAGGATCCCGTCCTGCGGGAAGGCGCTTTGCCAGCGCTGTGCGTCGAGCGAGTACTCGACGCGGTTGAGAGGCGAGTCGACGTCACGAATCTCGAACGGCACGACGATCACTGCGCCTTCGCGGCGCGGGGTGCCGAGGACGACGGCCGGCGGTGAGTTGTCGATATCAAAGCTGCTGCTTTCACGCTCGCCCTTGAGCGCCGTGTCGCTGGGATTCGCCTTCGCGTCGGAGGCCACGACCTTGAGCACGTATGTGCCGTTCGGGGCAGACGAGGTGTCCCAGACCAGGATCGAGTCGATGAGACCGTCTTTCAGCAGCTTCCAGGTGGTCTCACCCTCGCGACGGTAATACACGTCGAAGGTGAGCTCGTCGCCGTTCTGATCTTCCGCTTTCCAGACGAATGTCTGCAGACCCTTCTGGTAGGTGCGGCGTCCGAGCGACGGATTCCCGCCGCCACCGCCTCCGCCCGCGTTGTTCGAAGCCATTCGCCGTTCGTTGGGCTCATCGGAGAACCCGGCGATCTCCGCTTCCCCGGTGGAGAACGGCTTCTGGAACACCACGCCAGGCGGGTGCACGGTGACCAAGGCGACATCGGGTCGCACATTGCGCTGCTGATACGCGGCAGTGACCGACGTCAGCACCGGCGACTCGCTCTTATTGCCGACCAACACCGCCCGCCATTGCAGATAGCGCGCCTTCGGGCTGGTGATCGTCGATGCATTTGCGTCGCTATACGTCGACGACCAGTCGCTCCACGCCTCGTCGGGCGTGCGCGTGTTCCCGGAACGGGTCGACAACTCCACGCGCGTGCCGGAAGGAACCGCCGCGCGCCACGACAGCGCACCCCACGTGGCCACCATACGCGCATCACGCACTTCCGACTCGTAGGTGCCGCGCGCGGCTCGTGAGCCAGACAACGAGAGGAGCAGACCCGGATTTGCGGTCGCCGCATAGGTGCGGTCGCCGACGCGATGCAGCATCGTGGCTTGCTGCGCCGAGACGCGCGTCAACAGTGTGGGGCGAACGGGATCGCCGGCGAGCCGGAAGATCTTGCCCTTGCCGCCTGTCGCAACGAGCAGCGACCCGTCCGAATCGACCGCGACATCGTACGGGGCGTCGTCGCGAGATTCCCAGAGCTGATCCCACAGGCCGTCCGGCAGTACACGGTAGATCGCACCGGTTGGCCCACGCCGATCGCCTGGCGCCGCAGCCTGCCCGGCAGTTTGCCCAGCAACCGGGATGTCGATGATCGCGAATGAGGTGATCTCGGTCGAGACACTCGGAACGGCGGGCGCGCGCGGTGCGTCGGGGGCCGTCGTATCGCCCCGGTCGTCGCCACCGGCGCCGCGTCCGCTTTGCGCGGCAACATACAGCGTGCCTTTGGGATCGATCCGCAGCGCACGAATTTCCTGATACGGAGAGTCGAGCAGCAGGAAGCCTCTGCCCGACGAATCGACACGGAAAACGCGTCCGGGTGTCCCGGTGCCAACCAGGAGCTGACCTGTGGTGTCGATCGCCAGCGAAATCGCGTGTGTCGCCTTGCTCGCGAAAAACTTGTCGCCTTTGCCCTCGGCGGTGATGCGATACACCGTGCCCTTGTCGCCCGTCGCCGCGTAGACGACCCCTTTGGGATCGACAATCAGTGCCCAGATGTATTTATCTTCGGGATCAAAAAACGACGAAGACTGACCACGCGCATCGACCTTGTAGATACGGCCATCGGGTGAGGTTCCGACATACAGGCCACCCTCCGGCGCGGGCGCAAGGGCGTGCACTTCCATCTCGCCACTGTCGAAAAACACGCTACTCGCGCCAGCCTTGTCGACGCGCAGCACTTTGCCGTCGTTGCCGGTGCCGAGAAAATACCCGCCGTCCGGCGCCGGGAGAAACGCCCAGATGAATGGCACGCCCGGGTCGTTGACGCGCTGCACCTCGGGCCCGAGCATGAGGCGGCCGTGCTCATCAATCGAGAGGTTTTCGACGTCGCCACGGAGGAAGTCGGCCTGGGTTGCGGCTTCCCAGAACCCAGGTATCGCACGCAGCGCCACTGAACTCAACAGGATGAGACCGCACGCGAGGAACCCGCCTCGTGCAAATGACCGCGTCATCGAGCTTATTGATCGAGCGTAATGGTGAGGAGCCGCGAGCCGGAAACGGCGAGTTCGACGGGCACTTCCCATTCACCGCGCGTGGCGCTGCGCAGCGCACTGTAGGTTCCGCTGTTGCGGTCGGCTTCAAGCACCGCAAGCACCGATGGCGGAAGCGAGGTCAGCGGCTCGCCGTTGACGATGGCGCCTTGATCGGTTGCGGAGAGGCGCACGTAGAGGCGGTTGCCGCGGCGCGCCTTATTGAAGGTCCGGATCAACTGCGACACGCGCTGCGACTCGGCGCCACGGGATTCGCGGCGATCCTCGGCCGAGAGGCGGTTGGCGTCGGCCACCAGCAACTGGAGCGATCCGGTTGCGTTTGCCGGAATCTGGATCGGGACTGACTTCACGATCTCCGCGCCCTTGTTCGAGCGCATCAGCACTTTGACCGTCACCTCACGACCTGCACGCGGCCGATCGGTGTCCAGCCACACGCGCTCGATGCGCGCCGATTGCGAGTGCTCACTGGCGTCAATCGTCAGCGACAATTTCTCGACGTCGACCGGCTCGGAGGCGTTCTTGAGAAGGAAAGTGAGCGGGCCCGCGACGTATGCGGACGCGGCCCCCGCCGGTTGATCGCCGGTGAAGATGTCTTCAAACGCGATGTCGCCGTGCTCGCGAATCGTGGCCGTCCCACGCACGGTGAACGAGGCAGGCCCGGCGTTTCGCTCGTAGGAGGTCAGCACGTTGGCAATCGCGAGGTAGGTGAGGAGCGGTGTGAACGTGACGTCTTTGACAACGTTGAAGTTGAACGTGCGTTGACCGGCACGATCGGAATTCAGCGTGAGCGCCACGGGGATCATCGTCGGACCCTTGCCCAGGCGACCGGACACGGCCGTGGCGCGATCCTGTTGAAGTGTCCCGATCACACTGCCGAAGCTGGCGATCTTGGTCGACTGCAGCAAACTCGGGAGCACCACCTGCACGTCGGCTTCGGTCAACGGAAACTGCGTGGGACCGAGGTTATAGAGCGGATGGCCGAATCCGTAAATCTTGTCGCCGTCAACGTAGGTCACCGTGCCCGTCGCACCGAGCATGAAATCACCGGTCATGAGGGCGACGCCCATGGCATCGCCCGGGCGCAGTGTCTTCCCCGGTCGGACGGGCGTAGCCGATTGGCCCACGGCGGCGGCGGACACCGGCAGGAAGCCGCGCGCGGTGAGCGCATCAGTCAGGGGCGCCAGGACGTCTGCGGCAAAACCAGCGCTGACCAGCGGCACGGCAATGGGCTGAAGCATGCTTCCGAGGCGCGCCGAAACGCCGCCGTCGACGGCGCTGAGCAGCGTCGCCTGCGCCGGATCGTCGACAAAGGGGCGGACACGGCCGAGGTCGCGGCTCCAAATCGCCGTGAGGGCCTGCGGCGTGGGCGGCCATGTCATGGCCACCGGACGCGTGCCGGTCGCCATCGGGACGAGGCTGGCGGCGTCGGTCATCTCGGCAATCGGGGTGATCCCGGCGATCGGCTCAGTCGCGAACTGGCCAAGCGCGTATGAGACGGCGCCGACGAGACGGCCGTCGATATACACAGGACTACCGCTCATGCCCGCAATCACGCCGGTCTTGGCCAGTGGCCCGCCCTCGAGTCGCGCGAGGATGAGGTTACGTCGAGGTCCGACCACGTCGCGCAACACGCCGAGGATGTGGACCTTGAACTCCTCGAGCTTGGCGCCTTGAAACACGGTTTGGCCGGTGCCGACCATGCCCGGACGCACCTCGTCCACCGACATAAAGGCGGTCTGAGCGGAGGGCGCGGCGAGGAGCAGGCTCGAGGCGGCGAGGGCAACGGCCAGCAGAAGTGCTTTCATCTGTAACTGCTTGTAAAGACGTGGACTTACCTAACTGTACGAGGATTGGAGAGGAGAAGCAAGCGCGGTTGTGGCGGCGCGAAAAGGGGTCTGACCCCTTTTTTACAACTTGACCCGAGAAAAGGGGTCAGACCCCTTTTCTCGAGCGACAGACCGACCCGACCTGCCAGGCCCACTCGACCTACCAGACCCACGCGCCGTGTGATATCGTCTGGCAAAACTATGCGCGGGCGAGGCCTTGTGACAATCGGCGTTCGCGATCGCTTTACGGGGCGACACCGCGGTTCCTGCGCCTATTGGTGGTGGTATACGCATCTTTCCGAAGGGGCCGTCGGCACCGAGTAGATCTGCGCACCACCAGCGACTCGACCAAACGCCTCTTCAGTCAACCTGAAGAGGCGTTTTTTGTTTTATGGCACTAGCACCGAAACTCTGCGTCACCGTTACGGCCGCCACGATGGCCGAACTGCGCGAGCGTCGCGATCGCGTCACCGACGCCGACCTGGTGGAGTTACGGGTCGATTCGGTGCGGGATCCCAGTGCCGCCGGTGCGCTGGCTGGCCGACGCCTGCCGGTCATCTTCACCTGCAGACCTGAGTGGGAAGGCGGCGGCTTCACCGGATCAGAAGAGGAGCGCAAACGGCTGCTGCGTGACGCGAAGAAGCTCGGCGCTGAGTACATCGATGTCGAATGGCGGGCCGGCTTTTCCGATGTGATCAGCGAGTGCGGCGGCCAAGGCGTGGTGCTGTCGATGCACGACTTCGATGGCGTGCCCTTGGACCTCGCCGAGCGTGCGAGCCGTATGCGGGCCACCGGCGCCGCCGTCGTCAAACTCGCGGTGATGCCGCACCGACTGTCGGACTGCCTCGCGCTGCGGCCGCTGGCAGCGCATACCGGTTCGCCGACCGTGGTGATCGGCATGGGTGAGGCGGGCCTCCCGACGCGCGTACTTGCGGCACGATTTGGATCCTGCTGGACCTATGCCGGGGAGGCTGCCGCCCCCGGGCAAGTTCCCGCCGCGACGCTCATTCAGGAATTTTCGTTCCGCACCATCGCGGAGCGCACCGCCATCTACGGTGTCGTCGGCCGGCCCGTCGCCCATTCGCTTTCCCCCGCGATGCACAATGCGGCGTTTCGTGCGGCACGCATCGATGCGGTGTATCTCCCGCTTGCGGCTGCGGACTTCGATGACTTCACCACGTTCGCGGATGCCCTCCCGATCGAAGGGGCGAGCGTGACGGCACCCTTCAAAGTGGACGCGTTCGAACGAGCGGATGAATCCGATCCTGTGAGCCGCCGCGTGCGCGCGGTCAATACGCTGCGGCGGCGCGGTCCCGGGTGGGTCGCCTGCAACACCGATGTGGCGGGGTTTCTTGCGCCACTGCAAGCGATGATCACAGTCGCCGGCCTTCGTGCCACGGTACTCGGCGCCGGGGGTGCGGCACGCGCCGTCGGCGAGGCGCTGGCATCGGCGGGCGCAAGGTTGACCTTCGTGGCGCGCCGCCGGGAACAAGCGGAAGCGGTCGCGGCAATGACCGGCGCGTCCGTGCACGCGTGGCCACCGAAGGCCGGCAGCTGGGATGTGCTCATCAACGCTACCCCCATCGGCACCGCCCCGAGGCGCGACGAGTCGCCACTGCCGAACGGTCCGTTCGGGGGGCAACTGGTGTACGACCTGGTCTACAACCCCGCCGATACGCGACTGCTGCGCGAAGCGGCGGCGGCCGGATGCCTGACCATCGGCGGGCTCGACATGCTGGTCGCGCAGGCACAGCGGCAATTCGAATTCTGGACTGACGTGCGCGTGCCGGAGCGGGTACTGCGCGACGCAGCCGTCAACGCCTTGAACATATGAAACTCACATCGTTCGACGAATTCCTGGAGTTGGGCAAGCGTGGAACCTTTGTTCCCGTGGTGAAAGAGATCGTGGCCGATCTGCTGACGCCGGTCTCGGCGTTTCTCAAGATTGCCGAGCACTCCGATTACGCATTCCTGCTCGAAAGCGTCGAAGGCGGCGAGCACGTCGGCCGCTACTCGTTTCTCGGCAAGGATCCATTTCTCATCCTCCGCGGCCGCGACGGCGCAACGCTCGTTGAACGTGCCGGCGCGATGACGACATCGGAGAAGCCGTTCATCGACACATTGCGCGAGTTGATGAACGGGTTTCAGTCGCCGTTCGTTCCCGGGTTGCCGCGCTTCACCGGTGGGGCAGTCGGTTACCTCTGGTACGACGCCGCCGAGTGGTTCGAACCCGCGGTGGCGCGCAAAGATGCGCCGGGCGCGGGCGAGGCACGTGACGAGAGCGGCTTCATGCTGTTCGATACGGTGCTCGCGTTCGACCATGTGCAGCACCGCATTCTGCTCATCGCCAACGCGCGAATTTCCGGTGAAGAGGACTTGCGCGCGCTGTATCAGTTTGCCTGCGCAAAAATCGAATTTCTCGAGCGCGAGCTCGAGCGCGCACTGTCGTCGCCGAAAGGTGCCGCTTCGGCCCCGGTCGACCTGTCGTCCAACTTCACGCAGCCGGCGTTTGAAGCCATCGTACGCAACGCCAAGGAGCACATCGCGGCCGGTGACATCTATCAGGTGGTGCTCTCGCAGCGGTTCAGCGCAGAGGTCGGCGTTGACCCGTTCACCGTCTACCGCGCACTGCGGCACGTCAACCCGTCGCCTTACATGTTCTTCATCAGGATGGCGGGGCGATCGATCGTCGGGTCCTCGCCGGAGATGCTGGTACGCGTCGAAGGCCGCCATGCGGTCACGCATCCGATTGCCGGTACCCGCCCGCGCGGCCGCACCGACGACGAGGATCAGCGCCTCGCCGACGAGCTCAAACGCAACGCAAAGGAGCGGGCGGAGCACGTCATGCTCGTCGATCTCGGGCGCAACGATCTCGGTCGGGTCTGCCAGTACGGCACCGTCCGCGTGCCGACGTTCATGACGCTCGAGCGCTACTCGCATGTGATGCATCTGGTGTCGGTCGTCGAAGGTCAGCTGAGCGACGAGCACGATCGACTCGACGCGCTGGTGGCATGCTTTCCCGCGGGCACCGTGTCGGGCGCGCCGAAGGTACGCGCGATGCAGATCATCAACGAGCTCGAACCGCTGCGCCGCGGCATCTACGCCGGGGCGGTGGGGTATTTGGATTTCGCGGGCAACCTCGATTTCTGCATCACCATCCGCACCATCGTGCTCGAAAACGGCACGGCATCGATACAGGCCGGCGCCGGCATCGTCGCCGATTCGAACCCGACGGCGGAGTACGAAGAAACCAGAGACAAGGCGCGCGCTATGGTGCGCGCGCTGGAACTCGCGGCCGCGGGGCTATGACCTGACATGGTTCTCGTCCTCGACAACTACGATTCGTTCACCTACAACCTGGTGCAGTACCTCGGCGAGCTCGGGGCGGAGATCGTGGTGCGTCGGAACGATGAAACGACACTCGACGCGATCGAGGCGCTCGGGCCGGATCGCATTTTGATTTCTCCCGGTCCGGGGCGACCTGAAGATGCTGGCATGACGCTCGACGTGATCAAGCACTTCGGCCATCGCGTGCCGCTGATGGGGGTGTGCCTTGGCCATCAGGCAATCGGGGCGGTGTTTGGCGGCGCGGTCGTGCGCGCGCCGGTGCCGATGCACGGCAAGACCTGCACCGTCGAGCACGATGGCAAAGGCGTCTTCGCCGGGATCGCGGCGGCGTTTCAAGCCTCGCGCTACCACTCACTGGTCGTCGCCGAGCAGGGATGGCCCGAGGCGCTGGAGATCTGCGCACGTTCGAAGGAAGACGGTCTGGTCATGGCGCTGCGCCACCGGGAGTGGCCCCTTCACGGCGTGCAGTTCCATCCCGAGTCGATCCTCACCCAGGAGGGTCGTCGCATTCTTCGCAATTTTCTCGAGTTGTAGCGATGTTTCGAGAGCTGATCGAAAAACTCTTGCGCCACGAAGACCTGACGACGACGGAGGCCGCCGCGGTGATGGGCGTGATCATGCGCGGCGAAGCGGCGCCGGCACAGATCGCCGGCTTGCTGATCGGCTTGTCGATGAAAGGTGAGCGGCCTGCCGAACTCGTCGGCTTTGCGCGGACGATGCGCCAGCAAGCGGTGCCGCTGTCACGCCCAGCCGGCGAGGTCTTCGACACGTGCGGGACCGGCGGCGATGGCTCGGGAAGCTTCAACATTTCGACGGCGGCGGCGATTGTCCTCGCGGCCGCGGACGTGCGTGTGGCCAAGCACGGCAACCGATCGGTATCGAGCAAATGCGGCAGCGCGGATGTGCTCGAAGCCCTGGGCGTGCAGATTTCGGCCACACCGCCGGTGGTCGAGCGCTGTCTTGCCGAAGCCGGCGTCGCGTTCTTTTTCGCGCCGACGTTTCATCCAGCCATGCGGCACGCGGCGCAGGCGCGCCGCGATCTCGGCGTGCGAACCGCGTTCAACCTGCTCGGACCTCTCACCAATCCCGCGGCGCCGTCCCGACAGATGGTCGGGGTGCCGCGTTCAGATCTCACCGAACTGTTGGCGCGTGCCCTGCTGCTCCTCGGCGTCGAGCGCGCCTGGGTCGTGCACGGCGCCGACGGCCTCGACGAGCTATCGACGACGGGTTACACGAAGGTGTCGGAATGCCGCGGCGGGTCCGTGCAGACGTTTTATGTGCATCCATCGGAGTACGGCCTGGCGAAGGCGAGCCCCGACACGCTCCGCGGCGGCGACGCGCAGACCAATGCCGCCATCGTGAGGAGCGTGCTCGAGGGCGCGTTCGGCCCACCGCGTGACATCGTGCTCCTGAACGCGGGCGCGTCGTTGTTCATCGCCGGCCGCGCCGCGTCGGTTCGCGACGGGATCCGCATCAGTGCCGAGGCCATTGACAACGGGCGAGCGAAGCAGGTGTTGTCGCGATTGGCTGCGTTGTCGCACTCGGCCACAGGAGCAACCGCATGAAGCCGGCGTCGACGTCCGACTTGCTCGAAGCGATTGTCGCCGCAACACGCAAACGTGTGGAGACCTGTCGGGCCGCCGAGCCTCACGGCGCACTCGAGGCGCGAGCAGCGACACGACGACCCAGGGGACGCGCCTTTCACGAGGCGCTTACGCGCACCGATCGAGTGAACGTCATCGCGGAATGCAAGCGGCGCTCCCCGTCGCGCGGTGTGCTGCGCGACGAGTACGACCCCGTCGCCATTGCCACGGCGTACGAACGTGCGGGCGCCGCGGCAATCTCAGTGCTGACCGAGCCGGCCTTTTTCGACGGATCGCTCACACACCTGGAAGACGCTCGTAGCGCCGTGGCGTGTCCGCTGCTGCGGAAGGACTTCGTCATCGAGGAGTCCCAACTGCTTGAAGCCGTCGCGTACGGCGCTGATGCTGCGTTGCTGATTGTGGCGGCCCTGGACGATCGCGACCTCACGCGATTGCACGCGGCGGCGGAGACGTTCGGGCTGGCCGCGCTCGTTGAAGTGCACGACGCCGACGAACTCGATCGCGCCACGTCGTGCGGGGCTCGGATCATTGGCGTCAACAATCGGAATCTGCGCACCCTCGAGGTCGACGTCCGTGCATCCGAGACGTTGGCTGCACGAATGCCGAAGCACGTCGTGGCGGTCAGCGAGAGTGGTTTGAAGTCGGTCGCAGATCTGGAGACGATGCGCGGCTTGGGCTATCACGCGTTCCTGATCGGCGAGCGCTTGATGACGGCTGTGGATCCGGGCGACGCACTGGCGCAGCTCCTCTCTGGAATCGCACCAGGTAGCGGGTCTGGAAGCCCGCGGCTCGCGTCATGACGCGCATCAAGTTCTGTGGCGTGACACGAGCCGTGGATCTTGCGGTGGCAGTGGAACTCGGCGTCGACGCCGTTGGATTCGTGTTGTGGGCCGACAGCCCGCGCGCGATCTCGATTGACACTGTCGCCCAGCTCATCGCCGGGTTACCCGGCGCCATCACACCGGTCGGTGTCTTTGTGCGGCCCAGCCGAGACGAGGTCCAACAGGCAATCGAGATAGGTGGGATTCGGACGGCGCAGATTCACGGCGCCGCAGATCTGTCGTCGGTCATCGGACTTCCCTGTGATGCCTGGCTCGCCGCCTCGTTGGGATCGCCGGTCTTGAGTGCCGTGACCGCCGCGACGATTCTGCTCGACGCCAACGACGGGGAGCGTTATGGCGGCACAGGGACGACCATCGATTGGGACGCCGCCGCGCTCGTCGCCGCCGGCCGGCGTGTGTTCCTTGCCGGCGGACTGACGCCCGAGAACGTCGGCGAAGCCATCGGTCGCGCCAAGCCGTACGGGGTGGATGTTTCGTCGGGCATTGAAGATCGGCCAGGGATAAAGAACGCGGCGTCGATGCGCGCGTTCGTGGCCGCCGTGCGAGCGGCGGACGCATATTAGTGTGGGCCTATACATTAGGCCCGCGATGATAGGGACGACATGACGCAGGAGAAATGGTTTGGCCGCCGCGATCCCGACGCGCGCGGCTACTTCGGGCGCTACGGCGGGCGCTTCGTACCCGAAACGCTGGTGGCGCCGATTCAGGCGCTTGAAGCCGAATATCTTCAGGCCCGCGCGGATCCCGAGTTTTCGGCGGAGCTCGATCGCCTCCTCGCGCACTACGTCGGGCGGCCCACACCGCTGTGGGAGGCACGGCGCCTCGCCGAGCAGTGCGGCGGGCCGCGCATCTTTCTCAAACGCGAAGACCTCACGCACACCGGCGCGCACAAGATCAACAACGCCATGGGCCAGGCGCTGCTGGCCGTGCGGATGGGGAAGAGGCGCATCGTGGCGGAAACCGGCGCCGGACAACACGGCGTTGCGACCGCCACGGCGTGCGCGCTGCTTGGCCTCGAGTGCCTGGTCTATATGGGCGCGGAAGATATGTCGCGTCAGGCGCTCAACGTCTTTCGCATGCGGCTGCTCGGTGCGGAGGTGCGGAGCGTCGAGGCGGGGAGCCGCACCCTGAAGGATGCGATTAACGAAGCCATGCGCGATTGGGTCGGGCGTCCCGACGATACCCACTATCTGCTCGGGTCGGCGCTCGGTCCGCATCCGTATCCGCTCATGGTCCGTGAGTTTCAGTCGGTCATTGGCCGCGAAGCGAAGGCGCAGTGCGTCGAGCTCGGCGGCGGGCCTCCCACTCGCGGTGATCGCCTGCGTTGGCGGCGGGAGCAACGCCATTGGCATCTTCGACGCGTTTATTGATGATGCCGACGTCCGCCTGATTGGCGTGGAAGCCGGCGGCGAGGCGATTCGACCAGGACGCCACGCCGCACGCTTTGCCGGCGGCAGCGCAGGCGTTTTGCAGGGCACACGCACGTTTGTGCTTCAGGACGAAGTCGGAAACATCGAGCTGACGCACTCGGTGTCGGCCGGCCTCGATTACGCGGCGGTTGGACCAGAGCACGCGTGGTTGCACGAAACCGGCCGTGCCGATTATCACTACGCGTCCGATGACGAAGCACTGGCGGGGTTCCAGACGCTCGCGCGCCTCGAAGGTATTCTGCCGGCGCTCGAATCGTCGCATGCGATTGCCTACCTGCTGCGCGAAGCCAGGACCTTCGGCCGAGACGGGTTTCTGCTGGTGAATCTCTCGGGCAGGGGCGACAAGGATGTTCAAACGGTCCAGCAGAAAATCACGGAGGCCACCGGTGTCGCGTATTGAAGGACGCTTCCGCCACCTGCGCGAGGAGGGCCGCACCGGTCTGATTACCTACACCACGGCTGGCGATCCAGACCTCGAACGCTCGGGTGACATCCTGCTGACGCTCGACCGCGCGGGCGCGGACGTTCTCGAAGTGGGCATCCCGTTTTCCGACCCCCTCGCCGATGGACCGGTCATCCAGCGCGCCACCGAACGAGCGATTGCTGCCGGATCGACGCTGCCGAAGGTCCTCGATCTGGTCGGCCGCGTGCGCGCCCGCATTACGGCGCCGATCGTGATATTCACTTACGCCAACCCGGTGCTGAGGCTGGGGCTCGATGCATTCGTGAGACGCGCTCAGGCTGCGGGTGTCGATGGCGTGCTGACCCTGGACGTGCCGCCGGAAGAGTCCGAGCAGTTTCGCACCGCGCTCGCCGGTGCCGGCATTGATACAATTTTTCTACTGAGCCCGACGACCTCGGTCGAGCGGATCAGACGCGCGGCGGCGCTCGGGAGTGGGTTTCTCTACGGGATTTCGCGGCTCGGCGTCACCGGTGCGCGCGAAAGCCTGGCCAGTTCCGCGCGTGAGCTTGCCGGGCGCATTCGCGGGGAGACGTCGATGCCGCTCGCGCTCGGCTTTGGCTTTTCAACGCGCGAGCACGTCCGCGAAATCGCAAGTTGCGCCGACGCGGCCGTCGTCGGCAGTGCCCTGGTCAGCGTGATCGCGGAACACGGCCAGTCGGCCGGCTTGCTCGACGAAGTGGATCGGTACGTAAGATGGCTGCGGAGCTGAGCCTCGACGCGTTGCGTGAGGAGATCGACAAGATTGACGAGGTCATCGTGCGGCTGCTCGATCGGCGGGCGCGCTGTGCCTACGCAATTGGCCGCCTCAAGAAGGAGAGCGGCGCTACGATCTATGAGCCGCAGCGGGAAGCCGCGGTCATGGCGCACATTCGCGACGTCAACGCGATGCTCGATGGGCCGCTCGACCAGGGTGCGATCGTTCGCCTCTATGAGCGGATCATGGATGAAGCGCGGCGCATTCAGCGCATCGAGGCGAAGCTCGAGCCGGAACCGACCGCGCTCGACGACGAAGTGGAGCGGGAGTAGAGACGGCTGACGGCTTCGGGCTTACGGCTTAGGGCTTACGGGAATGTCGCGCGGACCTCGAGGTCTGCGATCGAGGATCACATGGTTGTCGTGATGAAAGAACGCGCGAGCGATGCGCAGGTGGAGAAGGTCATCGCCCACTTGGTCGAGCTCGGCATGGACGTGCATCGCTCGAGCGGCGCGGCGCGCATCGTGCTCGGTGTCGTGGGCAGCGGCAAAGTCGATCCGCGATTGATCGAAATGCTCGACGGCGTGCACGAAGTGTTGCGCATCAGCGAGCCGTACAAGCTCGCCGGCCGCACGTTCAAACCAGACGACACGGTCTTCGCGAGCGGCGAAGTGCGCATCGGCGGCGACGAAGTCATCGTCATGGCCGGACCATGCTCGGCGGAAAACCAGGATCAGGTGCATTCGGCCGCCGCCGCCATCAAGCGCGCCGGCGCCAAAGTCCTCCGTGGAGGGGCCTTCAAGCCGCGGAGCTCTCCCTACAGTTTCCAAGGGCTCGGCGAAGAGGGTCTGCGGCTGTTGCGCGACGCCTCGAACGCGCACGATCTGAAGCTCATCACCGAGGTGATGGACATCAGCCAGATCGAGGTCATCGACAAGTACGCCGACTTTTTCCAGGTCGGCGCCCGCAACATGCAGAACTTCACGTTGCTGCGTGAGCTGGGCCACACGCGCAAGCCGATCATGCTGAAGCGCGGCATCTCGGCGACGATCGAGGAATGGCTGCTGTCCGCCGAATACATTCTTTCCGGCGGCAACACCAACGTGATCCTCTGCGAGCGCGGCATTCGCACGTTCGAGAACGCGACGCGCAACACGCTCGATATCTCGGCGATCCCGGTGGTCAAGCAGCTGAGTCACCTGCCGGTCTTCGTCGATCCGAGTCATGGCACTGGCAGGCGCGACAAGGTTGCCCCGATGGCGCGGGCGGCGGTGGCAGCCGGCGCCGACGGGCTGATCATCGAGGTGCACTGCGATCCCGATCACGCGCTCAGCGACGGGGCGCAGTCGCTGTTCCCGTCCCAGTTCGATCGGCTGATGGCGGAACTCCGCATCATCGCCCCGGCGATCGGACGCAGCATTTGTCTCGAGCCCGTCGCGCGCCGAGGCTGGGCCCGCTGATTGCGGATCGGCATCGTCGGTCTCGGCCTCATCGGCACCTCGATTGCCCTGGCGGCACGGCGGGCGTGGCCTGACGCCGAACTCGTCGGTGTCGATCGCGCCGACGTCATTTGTCATCCGCGCATCGTTGAAACCTTGACGATTGCCGCGACGGATCTTTCGGCGGTAGCGGACAGCGAGGTGATCATGCTGGCCGCCCCGGTGAGCGCGATCGTGGACATGCTGCCCGGGCTTTCGGCGATCGCGGCTACTCGGATGATCATCGATACAGGCAGCACCAAGCGCGCGATCGTGGCCGCTGCGCAGCGTGCGGGTCTCCGGTCGTTTGTCGGCGGGCATCCGATGGCCGGTTCCGAGCAAAGTGGACCCGACGCGGCGCGCGCGGATCTGTTCGACGCCCGCCCGTGGTTTCTCGTCGGCACGGCGGCGTCTGTTGTCGCGGCCGGCGCGCTGGTGCAACAGCTTGGCAGCACGCCGATCTTCATGGTCGATGACGGGACTGAGCACGATCGTGTGATGGCGGCGGTGAGCCATTTGCCGCAGGTCGTCGCTACGGCACTGATGTCGCGTGTGGGCGAAGCGGTGGGACACGATGGACTGGCGTACACGGGCGCCGGACTGCGCGACACGACGCGCCTGGCCGAGAGTGGCGCCAGCGTGTGGGAGAGCGTGCTGGCCACAAACGCCGACACGTTGCGGCCGCTCCTTCTGGAGCTGGCCGGCGATCTTCAGCAGATCGCCGGGGGGTTGAACGACTCAGCCGCCGTGCGGAGGTTGTTCGGCACGGCAAACATGTACCGGCGCGAATTTACTGGGCGCTCGTCGTCGTAGCCTTCTTGTCGTCCTTCTCGTTGGGTCGCTCGGGAGCCTTCCACTCGATTCCCCGCGTGTATTTCATCAGCCAGCCAATCTCCTCGGCATCACGAATCCGGATGTGATGCGGCTCGCGAAAGCCGTGCGGCTCCCTCGGGAAGCGGATGAACCGCGTCGGCACGCCGCGATCCTTGAGGCCCTGGTAGAACATCATGCTTTGACCGATCGTGTCGGTGTCGTCTTGCTCACCGTGTAACAAGAGCGTCGGCGTCGTCACCTTGGCGATGTGCGTGTATGCCGACTGCCGGCGATACGCCTCGGCGTTGTCCCACGGGCGCCCGCCGATGTACCAGCGGCTGATGTCGTGATTGAAGCCCATCGCGTATTCGGAGCTCCAGTCGCTCACCATGGCGCCGAGCGATGCCGCTTTGAACCGAGGCGTCTGCGTGATGGTCCAGCCGCCGAGGATGCCGCCGTAGCTCCACCCGCGAATCGCCATGTGACTGGGATCGGCGATGCCTTGCCCGATCACGACATCGACCCCCGTCATCGCGTCGTTGAAGTCGCCGCCACCAATGTCCTTGGTGTTGCCGCGCAGCAGCGCATCACCGTACGACGTGCTGCCGCGGACGTTTGGCTCGAGGACGGCAAATCCAAGCGACGTATACACGTGATTGATGCCGCGGAACGAGGTGGCCCAGACGCCCGCCGGGCCACCGTGGAGGCTCAGGAGGAGCGGGATCTTCTGGCCCGCCTTGTAGGACGGGGGCAGCCAGAGCAACCCTTCGACGTCCAGGGCGTCGGTGCTTTTCCACGCGATCGCGCGCATCTCGGCGGTCTCGACGTCTTTGAACCAGGGATTGACGTTCGTGACGTTGGCCACCTGGCCTGCGGGCAGATCGACGACGATGACCTCCTCGGGATTCGACGGAGTGCTGCGCGTTCCTGCCGCCCGCGCCAGCGTCGATGACACAGAGGTGAGGCCAAGCGCGATATCCCCGCCGACGAGCAAGCGGGCCTGGCCAGAGAGCACGTCGAGTTCATGCACGCCGCGACGGCCACGAAGCGTCGTGCTCATCACGATGGTCCGACCAGACGGATGCCAGAAGTAGCGCCCGATGTCGCCTGAGAAACTCGTCGACAACGGCTTCGGCGGACCGCCGGTGGCCGGCTGCGCGAAGAGCTTTTCCTGCGTCAAATCCCAGGTGGGATGTACTCACGGAGAGGTAGCTCACGCGGGTGTTGTCGGGCGACCAGTCGACGCGCAATTCCGGTGCCTCGTTTTGCGTGAGCCTCACGGTCGTATTCGACGCCAGGTCAAGCACGTAAACCTCGCCCAGGTTCTGGAAGTTGCGGCGGTTGTTCGGCCGCGCGATGTAGGCGAGCGATTTGCCGTCGTGTGACGGTGCAAGGTCGGTCACGATTTGATCGCCGGTCGTGAGCTGACGCGTCTGCTTGTCGGTGATGGTGATGACCCAGGCGTTGGAAAAGTTCCCGCGACCCTGACCGTTCGCGCCTTCGTCGACGACGATTGCGTCGTCGCCGTTCTTCCGCGCCTCTTTCTGTGCATCGGTTTGCGGCTCCTCCGTCAGGAAAAAAATACGCGCGCTATCATCGGCCCATTTGAAGGCGCGCACCGCTGACTTCAGTTCCGACAGCTTGGTTGCCTCACCGCCCGACATGCGGAGCAGCCAGAGCTGCGCGCCGGCGGCGTCGCGCTCGCTGTCCGCCTGATCGCGCGTCGAAAGAAATGCCACAGCGCGGCCGTCAGGGGACCAGGCAGGCGCCCGATCCTTGTCGCTGCCCAGAAGCTGCCGATGATCCGTCCCGTCGGCGTTCGCGATCCAGATTGTCGAGACACGCTTGTTGTCGGACCACTTCTTCAGCTCGGATTTCGTATAGATCACCTGCGTTCCGTCGGGTGAGATCTCGGCATCGGACACTTGCACGAGATTGAGCAGGTCATCCAGCGTCGGCGGGCGGCGTTCCTGCGCAACGGCTGTCGGCGCAGTCACGAGAGCCAGGACAAGCAGCAGCGGGCGAAGCAGATGTCGCATCGCGCGCAGTCTATGGCATCAGCGGGCGGATCTCCAACGCCATGAAGAACCGCGTGACGCGCCTCGGACGGTGCTGGAACAACGAGTCACGACCGTGGATAATGCGACGAGGCGCATCGAACCATTGTGATCAAGACCTGGGTGGAACTTCACGACTCTGAAGTGTTGCGGATCGAGCACGCGGGCAGCGATCGGGTGGTGCTCGAGCTCGACGCGTACGTGCACCGTTGGGAGAGCGTCGGCGGACACTGGCGTGGTACAGCGTGGGCGCAGCCGGTTCGCTGCACGATCGGCGACGTCCTCGCGGAATGGCAAGCGCCGACATTACCGGCCCGCATCGATGACGGGCACCTTCAAGCACACGACTCCTGGCCAGGCAATCTGATTCCGCTGCCATTCCGGCACGAGGGCGAAGTGCGGCTGTCCCTCTTGTTCGAATCGACCGAGCACATCGATTGGCTGGGGAAGAGCGTGCAGCTCGAAGCGACCGGGCCGGCCGCGTTCCTCGAGGACCTGCCAGAAGAGCTGAAGCCGGACGCAGGGTTTGCCACCTGACCGGCCACGTATAATTCACACGTGCAGAAGGTGCTGCAGTCCGCAGACGAGGCGGTCGTGCTCGTCCCGGATGGCGCCACCGTGATGGTGGGCGGTTTCGGTCTCAGCGGCATTCCCGAGAATCTGATCACCGCGCTTCACCGGCGAGGAACGAAAGACCTCACCGTGATCAGTAACAACGCCGGCGTAGACGGTGCCGGCCTCGGCATCCTTCTCAAGAATCGACAGATCCGCAAGATGATCTCGACCTACGTCGGCGAGAACAAGGAATTCGAACGTCAGTATCTGCAGAAGGAAATCGAAGTGGAGCTCGTGCCGCAAGGTACGTTCTCGGAACGGATTCGCGCGGGAGGCGCCGGCATCGGTGGCTTCTTCACGCCGACCGGCTACGGCACGATCATCGCCGAAGGGAAAGAGACGCGCGTCATCGACGGGCGCCATTACGTCCTCGAGTTGCCGCTGCGGGCTGATGTCGCGTTTGTGCGTGCCTGGAAGGGCGATCGCGTGGGCAATCTCGTGTACCGACGAACCGCGCGCAACTTCAATCCGATGATGGCCACGGCCGCCCGCCTGACGATTGCCGAAGTCGAGACGCTCGTCGAGCCGGGCGACCTCGACCCGCATCTGGTGCATACGCCAGGAATCTACGTGAAGAGAATTCTGCAGGGGAGCGGCTACGAGCACCGCATCGAAAAGCGGACGACCCGCAATGGATAAACGCGAACGCATCGTGAGGCGCGTTGCGCGTGAGCTGCGCGATGGCGACTACGTCAATCTCGGCATCGGTATGCCGACGCTCGTCGCCAACTACGTGCCTCCCGGGATCCACATCACCCTCCACTCCGAAAACGGCATGCTCGGCGTCGGACCGTATCCGCTCGCCGGCGAGGAGGATGCCGATCTCATCAACGCATCGAAGGAGACGGTCACCGAGTTGCCCGGCTGCTCGTATTTCAGCAGCGCCGATTCCTTTGCCATGGTACGCGGCGGGCACATCGACGTGACGGTGCTTGGTGCGCTCGAGGTGGACGAGGAAGGCAACCTTGCGAACTGGATGATTCCCGGGAAAATGGTCAAGGGAATGGGCGGCGCGATGGATCTCGTCGCCGGCGCGAAGAGAGTCATCGTGACGATGGAACACACGACCAAAGATGGCGGCCACAAGATTTTGCCGCGCTGCACGCTGCCGCTCACCGGGTTGAAGGTCGTCAACCAGATCGTGACCGAGCTTGCCGTCATTGACGTCACCGCGAACGGCCTCGTGCTTCGCGAGATCGCCGCAGACACCACGCTCGACGCCGTCGTCGCCGCCACCGGCGCCACTCTGCAGATCGGGGATCCTGTTGGCAGCTTCTGAACTGGCCGTTATTGTGAGCGCCTGCCGCACGCCAGTGGCGTCATTCGGCGGGGCGCTCAAAGACCTCTCCGCCGCCGATCTCGGTGCCATCGTGGTGCGCGAAGCGATAGCCCGGTCCGGCGTGCCGCCTAAGGAGCTTGGCGAGGTCGTCCTTGGCTGCGTGCTGCAGGCCGGCGCCGGCATGAACGTCGCGAGGCAAGCCGCGATCAAGGCAGGCGTCCCCGTCGATGTGCCTGCCGAAACCGTCAACCGCGTGTGTGGCTCTGGTCTGCAGGCGGTCGTACACGCCGTCGAGGCCGTGCGCATCGGCTACACCGACGTGGTCGTGGCTGGCGGCACCGAATCGATGTCGAACGCTCCGTTCGTGCTCAAGGGGGCGCGGTGGGGATACCGCATGGGCCATGCGGAGGCATATGACGAGATGATTCTGGACGGCCTCACCGACGCCATGCACGTGTGCCATATGGGGCTCACCGCCGAAGAGGTCGCGTCGAAGTACAACGTCTCGCGCAGCGATCAGGATGCGTTTGCTGCGGAGAGCCAGCGGCGTGCAATGGAGGCGATTGCCGGCGGCAGGTTCACTGACGAAATCGTCGCCGTTCTCATCCCGCAAAGAAAAGGCGAGCCGACGCGGTTCGACAAGGATGAGTATCCGCGCGCTGGAACCACTGCCGAGAAGCTGGGTGCACTCAAGCCCGCGTTCAAGTCCGGTGGTTGCGTCACTGCGGGCAACGCGTCCGGAATCAACGATGGCGCCGCCGCCGTTGTCGTCTGCTCAACGGAGCGCGGGCGCACATTCGCGACCGCACCCTTGGCGCGCGTGCTGAGCTACGCCACGGTGGGCGTTGATCCGATGCAGATGGGCATGGGACCTGTGCCGGCGGTGCGCCGAGCACTCGAGCGCGCCAAGCTGACGACAAAGGACATCGACCTGTTTGAAATCAACGAGGCGTTTGCGGCGCAATCTCTTGCGGTTCTGCGTGAGCTCGGTCTCGATTCTGCACGGGTCAACGTCAACGGAGGCGCCATTGCGCTCGGTCACCCGATCGGTGCGAGCGGGGCGCGCGTGTTGACGACCTTGATTTACGAATTGCGCAAGCGGGGCGGCGGAAAGGGCGTCGCGTCGCTCTGCATCGGAGGAGGCATGGGCATCGCCATGGTGATCGACGTGCCTGCCGCGAGCTGAACATCGCCGCCGAGGCGATCGATGCGATCGAGCGGCATGCCGAGGCGGCGGCTCCGGAAGAGTGTTGCGGTCTGCTGCTTGGCACGATCGACCTGATTGCGATCGCTCTTCCGGCGCGCAACGACGCCGCCGAACCGATGCGGCGCTACGAGATCAACCCCGCCGACCATTTCGCGGCGGTCCGACACGGGCGAACGCTCAACCTCGACGTCATCGGCGCCTACCACTCCCATCCCCGCTCTGAGCCAATCCCGTCAGCAACCGATCTGCGCGACGCGTTCGAGGCGTTTACCTTCGTCATCATCGGACAGTCGGGTAGTTCGCGTATCCGCGCCTGGCGGCTGAACGCGGGGAACTTCGCGGAGGTTGCTCTCGTCCGTTCTCCTTAAGGGGGTGGGCCAGAGGTGCGATTTCCAGCGGTTCTCACGTCAGCGCTCGTCCTTGCGATCACGGCAGCGGCGCAATCGGAAGCGCAGATCACGGCTGAGCGACCATTCCCTTCTGACCCGCCACGCGTTTACCGCACAACCGAATCCCGGATCGCGATTGGCCGCAGCATCACGATTGCGAGTGACGAGGAAGTCACCGATGCCGTCGTCGTCATCGGCGGATCCGTGCGGGTCGACGGCCGCGTGCGCAACGACCTCATCGTGATCGGTGGCAGCGCCGATCTCGGACCGCAGGCTGATGTGCGCGGCGATGTCGTGGTTGTGGGCGGCACGCTCCGGCGTGCCCCGGGCGCGCGTCTGCTCGGCAGTGTCAACAACGTGATGATCGGCCAGTGGATCCGGATGCAAATCGGCGACTGGTATCTGCCGGCTGTCGATATCGGTGACTTCGGCCGCTGGATCGCGCTGTTTGGCGCCCTGTTTCGTATCTCGCTGCTCGCGATTCTGATGGCCATGGCGTTGATCATGGCGCGCGCTCCGGTGGCGCGCATTGCCCACGCCGCCTCGGCGGCACCCGCGCGCGCGTTTGTCACCGGCCTGGTCGCCGAAATTCTGTTCATCCCGGTGCTGATCGTCGCGTGCATCGCGTTGATCGTCACCATCATCGGCATTCCGCTGGTGGTCGTCCTGATCCCATTTGCGATTCTCACCGGCATCGCCGCGATGGTTCTCGGTTTTACGGCACTCGCGACACGCGTGGGCGAGTGGCTGGAAGATCGGCTCGGCTGGCGCGGACACAGTGCCTTTCTCGCGGCGGCGCTCGGGTTGGTCGTCATTGTCGGACCGACCGTGCTGTCGAGAGTGCTCGGCGTGACACCTGGCGTGGGCGTTGGCGGGTTCTTCCTCCTGATGACCGGCGCCTTTCTCGAGTTCTTCGTCTGGACGATGGGTCTTGGCGCCACGTTGATGACGGGGTTTGGCCGCTGGTCGACGGCTCCGCCGCCGGTGCCGCCACCAGCCGCGATGCCAGTGGTCGTCAACGCGTAGCGCGCGGGCCATTGACGTGTCGCGCAGGCCCTAAGGCCCGCGACGATGTGCATCCCCGGGCACGTGGCGCGGGCTTTTAGGCCCGCGACCCGACGCTGGTTTGGTAGACTGGCGTCCTTGCATCCTGCCTACGAAATCCCGCAATTCAGCGTCACCGACACAGAGGCGAGCGAGATAGACGCGGACCTGCTCGTCTTCCCAGTCCTCCAGGACGAGCGAACCTTCCCGGCGGGTGTGGATGAGGCGAGCGGAGGCGAACTGAACGCGGCATTCGACCGCGGCGAGTTCACGGGCAAACCGTGCGAGATCTGGACCACCCAGCTTGGTGAGCGGTGGAAGACCAAGCGCGTGGCGATGATCGGCGTCGGAGGCCGCGCCGATCTCAGCGTCGAGCGCATCTGGCGCATGGCCGCGTGCGCGGGAACGACGGCCCGCCAGCAGCACCGCAGCCGTCTTGCGCTGCACGTGCCGGCCGACTGGACAGACAACTCTGGATCGAGGCGATTGCGGACGGCGCGACATTCGCGAATTTCGACAATGGCCACTACAAGAGCCGCTCCGACGGACGGTTTTTCCTCAGCATGGTGCAGGTCGGCGGCACGAAGACGCCCCGCGTCGCCGAGGCGCTCGAACGGGGTCGCCGGATGGGTGAGGCGGTGAACGCCGCGCGCGTACTCGTCAACGAGCCGGGCAACACCCTTACTCCGCGTGAGCTGGTGGCGCGCGCGAGCGCGTTTGCCGCGGTCCCGCACGTGCGCAGTGAGATCCTCGAAGAGAAGCAGATCGAAGAGCTGGGAATGGGTCTGCTGCTCGGTGTCGCGCGTGGCAGCGCGGAGCCCCCGCGCCTGCTGGTGCTGCGCTACGAACCACCTGGCGCACCGGCCTCGCCGGTACTCGGGTTGGTCGGGAAGGGCGTGACGTTCGATACCGGAGGCATCTCCATCAAACCGGCCGACGGCATGGAGCGCATGAAGGACGACATGGCCGGCGGGGCGACGGTGGTGGCGGCTTTACGCACTGCCGCACTGGAGGGCGTGCCGCTGCGAATGATCGCGGTGGTGCCATGCACCGAGAACATGCCGGGTGGACGTGCGACCAAACCCGGTGACGTTCTGCGCGGCGCCTCAGGGCAGACGGTCGAGATCAACAACACGGACGCGGAAGGACGGCTGATCCTCGGCGACGGCTTGTGGTACGCGCGTCAACTCGGCGCGACGCATTTGATCGATGTCGCCACGCTTACCGGCGCCGTCGTCGTTGCACTCGGTAAGTTCACGACCGGGCTTTTTGCGAGCGACGGTTGGGGCGACATCGTGCGGGATGCGGCCGGGCGATGCGGCGAAAAGGATCTGGCCGATGCCGCTCTTCGAGGAATATAAGGAGCAGCTCAAAAGCGAGATCGCCGACATGCTCAACAGCCCCGGCCGTGCCGCTGGATCGATTACTGCCGCGATGTTTTTGAGAGAGTTCACCGGTGGTCTGCCTTGGGCGCATCTGGACATCGCCGGCACGGCATGGGCGGACGAGGTGCGCCCTTGGGCACCTAAAGGTCCAACGGGCGTCATGGTGCGCACGCTCGTCGAGGTGGCGCGAACGGGCGGAAAGGGCTGGCCTGGTGTCAAATAGGGGTAGGACGTAGAACCAAGAACGAAGAACGAAAACGTGATCCTGTCTCTCCTGCAACAACCGCCGCCCCCGTCCGGCCCGATCACGCCCACCATCGTCGAACTCGTCAAAGAACCGGCCGCCAGCATCGGGATGGTGCAAGTGGCCATTGCGGCTTTTGGTCTCACCGGCGTCATCATGGCAAGCGCCGTGATCGCAGGTCTTATCGCCGGCGCCGCGATCATCTGGTTTCGCCGGCAGCGGCCTGTGTCGACGATCGAAGCGCGCGGACACCAGCACAATTTGTTTCGTACCTAAGTGACGCTTCGCTGCGGGTCAGCGGCCGGACATGATCACGATCCTTCGTCATCTGCTCGCGATCGCCATCCTGCCGTTCACGGTCACTGTCCTGATTCCGCTCTGGATCGCGCAGCGAAATGGTGTGGCGCTGCGCCTCGGCCCGTCGGCGCCGCAGCTCGCGCTTCAGCTCGCCGGAGTCGTCGTGCTCGGCGTTGGTCTTCTTCTCTTCGGCGCCTCGCTTCGTCGCTTTGCCACGGAGGGGAAGGGCACCTTGGCCCCGTGGGATCCTCCGCGCGTGTTCGTCGTCCGTGGCCCCTACCGCTTTGTGCGTAACCCCATGATCTCGGGAGTCATCTTCATCCTGGGCGGAGAGGCGCTCACGCTGCTCTCGCGAGCACACGCCATGTGGGCGTTCACGGTCTTCGTCATCAACCTTATCTACATCCCGCTGCTAGAGGAGCCGCAGCTCGCGCAACGCTTTGGCGATCCGTACCGCGAGTATTGTCGGAACGTTCGACGCTTCATTCCACGGCTACGCCCGTGGCACACACCAGGACGTTGAACGGGAAACTGGAAAGTCGGTGCTCATTGCTCCGCCACCTGCGCCTGTCCCTTGAGTGACCGCCGGTAGCGCAGGACGGAGGCATGCAGCGCTTCAGCGACGCGCTGCTTGTAGGCGCTGGTCTTGAGCAGTTGCAGTTCCTGCTTGTTGGTCAAAAACGAAATCTCTGCGAGCACGCTCGGCATGCTGGCGCCGATCAGGACCACAAACGGCGCTTTTTTGACGCCGAGATTGCGCAGGTTCTTGTTCGAACGTCTCAGGCGAGAGACCATCGCCTCTTGCACCATCGCCGCAAAATCGCGAGACTCGTCGAGTTTGTTGTTGAGCGCGATCGCTTTGATGATGTCGGGCAGGTCGTGCATGCCACCCGAACTCGCCGAGTTCTCCCGCGCGGCGACTGCCTCGGCCTCTGGTGAAGACGCGAAACTGAGAACGTAGGTCTCGACGCCTTGCGCGTTGTCGTTTCGACTCGCATTGACGTGGATCGAGAGAAACAGATCGGCATTCTCACGATTGGCAATCGCCGTCCGCTCCTCGAGCGGGACATACACGTTGGCGCGACGAGTGAGCACGACCTCGAGGCCGTCCTGGCGCAGCAGGGTCTCGAGGCGCAGTGCAACATCGAGCGTGAGATCGGCTTCGTTCACGCCCTTCGCGTTGGCCCCGGGGTCGTGACCGCCATGACCAGGATCGATGACGATCCGCGCCACGCCCAAGCCAAGTTGACGAGAGAGGGAGAAGCCTCCGGCCACGTTGGAACTCGGTGCCGCGGGTGCCGGGAGTGCCGAAGGTGCCGAGGGCGAGGTGCCGGAAGTGCTGAAGGTGCCAGAGGTGCCGGTGCCGGACGGGCAGAAGCTGCCGACGGAACCGAGACTGGTGATGCCGGCAGCACGGGCGGTGCCGGGGCTGGGCTGACGACAGCGCGCGAAGCGGAGGGCAGGAGCGCGGCTGGTGCTGCCGCGGTTTCGCCTGTCTCGCAATCCACGACAACGCGGAAAGGGTTGTACATCGTGAAGACGCTGTACTTTTTCACACCCTCGAGGTCGAGAACCACACGAACGATGCTGTCGGGATGACGACCGATGCGAATTTGCCGTACCGCGTCGTTTGCGTAGCGAAGCACCACGTCCTTGAGTTCTGGCGCCGCTTGGACGTCTTTCAGGTCGAAGAACAGGCGTGAGGGTCCAGCCGCCCGTTCCTCGCGAAACGCCACTTCGCGATCGAGCGACAAGGCGATGCGCACCGTTTCGCCCATCACCGTCCGCTCGATTCCCACCAGCGTCGCCCGGGTTCGCGCTGTCGTCTCAGCTGGTTGCGAAGGGGTCGGTGCTTCTGACGGGGCACCTGCGACGCCAGGCGTACCTGCCCGCACACGCTTGCTGAGCGAGCTTGTCGGGTACTCGATCGTCAGCCGCTTGTAATAGCGCACGGCCGATATCCGGTCGGCGGCACGATGGAAGCGGTCGTACAGGGCATCGGCGATCGCCGCGGCATTGAAGAGCGCGTTATCCGCATAGCCGCTGCTATGAAAACGTCGCACTAACGCGTCGTATCCGGCAATCACGGCGCGTCCCTGGGCGATCGTCGCGTCGCGTACCGCCCCCGCCGCATCGGCGGGGGTTTCGCTCACCCGCGCGAGCACCTTTTCTTGCCGCGCGAGAAGTGCCGCGTAGCGCTCAGCGACGCTCTGCGCTTGCGCCGCTGCCGGGATCGCAGCCGCCAACACGGCAATCACGGCGATTCGCGATATCTTTGCGTTCATCATCAAGACTCCGGTCAACGCAACTGCGCGTCGACTTCTTCGAAGTACTCGCGCCCAACGAGTACTTCTCGCGGCTTACCGCCCACCGCCGCCGACACCAGGCCTTCCGCTTCCATCATGTCGACGAGCCGCGCGGCGCGGCTGAACCCGATGCGCATCTTGCGCTGCAGATAGGAAATCGACACCTGGCCGCTCTGCACCACAATGCGCGCGGCATCGTCGTAGAGCTCGTCCTTCTCGTATTCGATTTCCTCGGGTCCACCCTTCTTGTCCTCCGCCGTGATCGTGTCGTCGAACACGGGTTTGCCTTGCTTGCGCAGGAAGCTCGCGAGGCGCGCCGACTCCTGTTCGGAAATGTACGGACCGTGCAGGCGGATTTTCTGAGATGACGCCGGCGGAAGAAACAGCATGTCGCCCTTGCCGAGTAGCTGTTCTGCGCCGTTGGCGTCCAGAATCGTTCGCGAATCGACCTTGGATGAGACGCGGAAGGAGATCCGCGACGGCAGATTGGCTTTGATCAGTCCTGTGATGACGTCGACCGATGGGCGCTGGGTAGCGAGAATCAGATGGATGCCGACGGCGCGCGCCATTTGCGCGAGCCGCGCGATCGATTCTTCGACTTCGTGCCCGGCCACCATCATCAAGTCCGCGAGCTCATCGACAACAACGACAATGAAGGCGAGGAGCCGCGGCGGTTCCCCGTTCTCCGCGACCTCTTTCGCGTCGATCAGCTGTCGCATGTTGCGGTTGTACTGCTCGATATTTCTCACCCCGAATGCGGCGAGGGTCTTGTATCGCTCTTCCATCTCGCGCACGGCCCAACGCAGCGCATTCGCCGCCTTTTTGGGATCCACCACCACGGGTGTGAGGAGGTGCGGAATCTCCTGGTACATCCCCAGCTCGAGGCGTTTCGGATCGATCATGATGAGCCGCACCTCGTCTGGCGTCGCGCGATAGAGAATGCTGGTGAGCATCGCGTTCAAGCCGACTGACTTGCCGGTGCCGGTCGACCCGGCGATGAGCAGGTGCGGCATCGCAGCAAGGTCGGCCATGAACGGTTCGCCGTGAATGGTCTTTCCCAGCGCCAGCGTCAACTTGGACGCGGAGCGTTGGTAGGTCTCGGATTCGAGCAGTTCACGCAAGGAGATGGCTTCGCGATTCGGATTCGGAATCTGGATGCCGACCGTGGATTTGCCGGGGATACGTTCGATCAGGACCGACTCGGCCTGCATCGCCAGACAGAGATCGTCGGCGAGGCCGGTCACGCGACTGTACTTGACGCCGGCGTCGGGCTTGAATTCAAACGTCGTCACCACAGGCCCTGGGTGAATCTGCACGACCGAGCCTTCAACGGAAAATTCGCGGCATTTCTCCTCGAGGAGTCGCGCCGCATCCATCAGCTCGCGTTCATCGATCTTGCTCTCGGCCTTTGCGGGATCGAGAAGCGATGGCGGGGGCAGCGTGTAGCCGCTCATGCGACGCTCGGCGGGTGTGCGCGGCTCTGGGTCCGGCAGCGGCAACGGTGTGTCTACCGGCGGCTTGGTTCCGCGCTTCTGCACGACCGGCGGCGTCGCACGTCGGGTCGAGGGCGTATTCCAACCCGTCTCCGACTTCTCGTCGTCCTCCTCCTCATCGCCGGCTGCGTACGGCCGGGCCTTGGCCTTGGCAGGAGGAGGCTCCGGACGTGCGACACGCTCGGTTGCAGCCTTGAGGACTTCGGCCGAGGCCGTCCCTTTCTTCACATGCTTGGCGATGACTTCGAGGCGCTGTTTCGCCTTGCGCCGCTCGTCCACCGTCGCGCGGAACGATGCCCAGCGCTGAGCGATGGCTGCGCCGACAGCGGCGAAGATCAGGCTGAACAGTCGCCCGAACGAAAACTGCGTCGCCAGGATGACCGCGACCACGAGCAGCGTGAGGATCACGATAATCGAGCCCATGCGGCTCAGGTACTCAGCCATCAAGCCGGCAACGAAATCGCCCAGGTAGCCGCCGGCGCGGAAGGGGCGGGCGCCCACCTCGATACTGCCCAAGGCGAGGCTCATAAATGCACTGGTCGACGCGAGCGCGAGAAAGGCACCGACCAGTTTGGTGTAGATCGCGTCGATACCGCGGCACCAGAAGTAGTGCCAGGCCGCGACGGTAATGAGCGCCGGCATCAGATACGAGCCGTAGCCCACCAGTTGAAAGGAGAGTTCGGCCAGAAAGGCGCCCACGCGCCCGACGAAATTTCCCGGTGCCGCATTTGATCCCGTGCTGAAAAACCACACGGGATCGTTGGGGTCGTAGCTGGCCAGCGCGATCAGCCAAATCAGCGCGGCCCCAAACAGCGCCACGCCCACGACTTCGCTGAGGCGGCGCGAGAGTGTCGATCCAACTCGAGCCATCAGATCTCCATCACCACAGGCAACACCATCGGCCGGCGGCCCGTTCGCTTTTTGAGAAACCGACGCAGCTCCACGCGAATCTTCTCTTTCATCAACCCCGGATCCGTGCGCTCCTCGACGCTGGCCTCCGCGATCACAACGGCGATGAACCGCGAGCCTTCGCGGAGAATATCCTCGGATTCGTTGTCGGTCACAAAACCGCGGGCGATCAGCTCGGGGGCGCCTTCGATCGCTCCCGTCTGGCGGCTGATCGCGACCACTGGTACCACTAAACCGTCCGCGGCCAAATGCCGGCGGTCGCGCAGCACTTCGTCGCCAACTTCACCCACGCGCGTGCCGTCGATCAGCACGCGGCCGGCGGTCGTTTTTTCGGCGATGCGCGCGCCCTCAGCATCGAAACGTAGCACGTCACCGTCCTCTGCCGTGATCACGTCGACACGCGAGGGCAGCCCGCTGGTCACGAGCTCGGCGACCCGCGCGTGGCGCGCCAGTTGCCGGAACTCGCCGTGAACCGGAACGAAGTAGCGTGGCCGCACCAGCGCAAGGACAAGCTTCAGCTCCTCCTCCGATCCATGTCCCGACACGTGCACGCGTTTGGACGACTCGGTGATGATATCCACTCCTCGGCGTGCGATGTGGTTCATCACACGCCCGATCGCCTTTTCGTTCCCGGGAATCGAGCGCGCCGAGATGACGACGCGGTCGGGAGGCGCAAGCTTGACGTAGCGATGATCGTCAATGGCGATACGCGACAGCGCGGCGTTGGCTTCGCCCTGTGAACCCGTCACGAGACACAACACGTCCTGAGACGGAAAATTCGGAACATCGCTGTCGCGAATGAGGACGCCGGTCGGCACTTTCAGGTAGCCGAGTCGCTGCGCAATCTGCGAGTTCTCGTTCATCCCGCGCCCGACAAACGCCACCTTGCGATCGAACTGCACGGCGAGGTCAGTGAGAATCTGCATGCGGTAAATGCTGGACGCGAACGCGGCGACGACGAGCTTGCCTTCCGTGCCTGTGAAGATCTCCTCGAACGCGTCCTGCACGTCCAGTTCTGAACCCGTATAGCCGCGGCGATCGATATTCGTGCTGTCGGCGAAGAGCGCCAGGACCCCTTCGGCACCAAGCTGCGCGAACCGGTGCAAATCGAATGGTTCTCCGCTGAGCGGCGTTTGATCGATTTTGAAGTCGCCGGTATGCAGCAGCACGCCCGCTGGCGTCCGAATCGCGACCGCCATGCAGTCTGGCATGCTGTGCGTGACGCGAATGAATTCGATCTGGAAGGGGCCGACGGTGAAGGTGTCGCGTGGTTTCACCGACACCAGGCCATGCGGCGCCTTGAGACCGTGTTCGTCCAGCTTGGGTTGAACAAATGCGAGCGTCAGCGGCGTCCCGTAGGTCGGCCCGTCAACCAGCGGCAGCACGTAAGGAATCGCGCCGATGTGGTCCTCGTGGCCGTGGGTGAGGACCAGCGCCTTGATCTTCCCGCGCCGCTCTTCCAGGTAGGTCAGGTCCGGGATGATCAGATCGACACCGAGCAGGTCGGGCTCGGGAAACATCGAACCGGCATCGATGACGATAGTCGTATCCCCACACGAGATGGCCATCATGTTGAGGCCGAACTCGCCAAGGCCGCCGAGCGGCACGACTTCGATCACTTCGTTCATCGGGATCCAACACCCTCGTCCTGACGCTGCGTTCGGCACGCCGGTCGGAACACTGGGACGCGATTGTTCACATGAACGTTCCTGGGTGGACGCCCGCTATGAACGGTCGTCGCGAACCTTCGGGCGAACCGTCGCGACGCGCGATTCAGGCAGCTGGGAGCGCCTGGAATTTCGAGGCGGGATGTGGTGCGCGCCGATCGTCAAAACCTGCACAAAAGGGACCCGTCCCCCTCGGCAGTTTCTGTGCTGCGCGAACAGGCGAAACTATAGCACAGACGAGGCGGGGCGAGCTCCAATCACGTCCGCAAGTCGTGCGAATTCAACAAGCTGCAGCGTTTCAGGGCGGCGACGCGGATCGATGGCGGCGTCGGCCAGCGCGACCTTCGGGTCCTGCCCCCGCAATGCCGCAAACGTGGCGAGCGCATTTCCGATCGTCTTGCGACGCTGCGTGAACACCGAGCGCACCAGTTCGACCACGAGCGCGCGATCCTGGATGGCGACCGTGGGGGGTCGGAAGCGCAGCGAGACCACCGCCGACCGGACCTTTGGCATGGGACGGAAGGCCCCAGGCGGCAGGCTCAACGCGCGCGCCACGTCCGCACCCAGGGCGGTCTGCACCGTGAGCACACCGTACTCGCCTGTCCCTGGCGAGGCGAGCAGACGCGCCGCCACCTCCTCCTGCAACATCAAGGTGGCGTCGGCGATGGCGCCCGTGGACGCGGCGGCGTTGAGCAATCGAAACAGGATAGGTGACGAAATGTTATAGGGCAGGTTTCCTACGACTCGAACCTGGCGGTCTGGACTGGCTCCAAGATCACGTTGCACGAGCTCGCCGAGATCGACCTCGAGCACGTCCGCGGTGATCACCTTCACATTCGCCAGCTGCCGTGTGACGAGAGCGGCGGCCAGATCGCGGTCAACTTCCACGGCGACCAGTTGTTCCGCACGCGCGCTGAGTGGCTCCGTGATGGCGCCACGTCCCGGCCCGATCTCGAGGAAACGATCGGTCGCCGCGGGCGCAATCGCGTCGACGAGCTTGGCCACCCACGTCGACTCCAGAAAGTGTTGGCCGAAACGTCGCCGGGCTCTCACGAAGGCTCCGGATCCCCGCGCCAGTAGCGCTCTTCGATTTCCATGATCTCGTCTTCGCTCAGGCCAAAGTAATGACCGAGCTCATGGATCAGCGTTTCGCCGATGGTGACGACGATGTCGTCTTCATCACCGTCGCACTCCTCTTCGATCGTGCGCTGAAAGAGGGTGATGCGATCAGGGAGGACGTTGCCATGACCCGCCCCACGTTCTGGCAGCGGCACCCCCTGGTACAAACCAAGCAACGTGTCGTCGGGGTCCATGTCCATCTCGTCGAGAAGGTCGTCTGACGGTTCGTCTTCGATACAGATGGCGACGTTTTTGACCTCGCGCGCAAAGCGCGCCGGGATGGCGTCGATCGCTTCCTCCACCAGCGCCTGGAACTGCTTGCGGGTCATTTCGTCCTGGGCCGCTCTAAAGACCGGCCCTTACGCGGCGCGGTGACCGGTGCCGGCGTCGACCGCACAGTACGAGAGGCCGGTCTTTAGAACGGCCTTCCGATCGGTCGTTCGATCCGCCTGCCGCTCGATTTGTCGGCCGGCCCGCGCGCGTGCGGCTCTTGGCGCGGCCCGCCCGAACGATCACGCCGCCGGACAGAAAGAAATCGCAGTCTTTCCGCACATTGCAGACCTCACACCTCGGCGTCGGTCGGCAAATGCGGCGGCCGTGCAGGATCAGTAAATCCGACACTTGCGTCCACTTCGCGGGTGGGTAGAGGGCACCGAGGCTCTGTTCGACGGTTTCGGGAACGTCGCTGTGCACCAGCCCGATCCGATTCGCCACGCGCAGCACGTGACGATCGACCGGCAGCCCGGGCACGCCGAGCGCATGGCCGAGCACGACGTTCGCCGTTTTCCGCCCGACGCCAGGCAACTTTGTCAGCGCATCCATGTCTTTGGGTACTTCGGCGTGGTGATGCTCGACCAATGCCTTGGCCATCCCGATCAGCGCCTTTGATTTCTGGCGAAAGAACCCCGTGGATTTGATGACCGGCTCGAGCTCGGAGGGATTCGTGTTCGCGAACGCATGCACGTCGGGAAATTGCTGAAACAGCGACGGCGTGACCTGGTTGACGCGCTCATCGCTCGATTGCGCCGAGAGGATGGTCGCCACGAGCAGCTCGAATGGGGTCCGGTAGTGAAGCTCGGTGTCGGGATTCGGATGATGGCGCGCGAGCGCATCAAAGATGCGCTTGGCGACCGGCCGCGTCTTCAATGCACCGGCCCTTTCGCGTCGGGCGGCTGCGGGTTATGCGACTCGGAGAAGATGCGCAGATTCTCCTGCAGCGCAGCGATCAGCGTGGGGATAAATTGCACCGGCATGACGACGCGGGCTTTGATCGGCGCCCGAACCACGTGATCAGCCTCCGCGTCGCGAATTTCCTTTTCCGACAGCGGCATCACTTCACAGAAGGTGATGGTGAAATCAAAAGGAGTATGAGCGACGCCGGCAAAGTTGGCGTACTCGCGTGCCGGAGCCGGTGAGGTGTCGTCCGGTACGATCGTGAAATTGATCTGCTTGCGCTCGGTCATGAGGGGCAGTGTACACCTCGCCTCCGCTCACCCGATACGGTGCGAGCGAGGGCGTCGCGCGTGCCCCCGCCTCAGTATTTGCGCATGACGCCGACCACGACGCCCTGGATCTGGACGCCATCCGGTTCCACGAAGATCGGCTGCATCGTCGGATTCGCCGGCTGCAGACGAACGCGTCCGTTCTCCTTGTAGAACTTCTTGAGCGTCGCGTCGCGGCCGCCGACGAGGGCGATCACCATCTCGCCGTTATCGGCGGAGCGGCGGTCCTCGACGACCACCCAGTCGCCATCGCGGATCTGCTCGTCGATCATCGAATCGCCGCGGACCCGCAGGACATAGGTGTCGCGCTTGCCGCTGATGAGCGCTTCGGGTACGGCGATCGTTTCCGAGGACGCCACCGCTTCGATGGGCATCCCGGCGGCGACATAGCCAAGCAGCGGAAGCTCGACCGCGCGGCCGCCGGAGCGCGAAGGCAGCAGCTCGACCGACCGGCTCCGATTCCACGCGCGCTTGATGAAACCCTTTTCTTGAAGATTGGTAAGGTGTTTGTGCACCGTCGCCAGAGACGACAAATTGAAGCGGCGGCCGACTTCTTCCAGGCTCGGCGCATAGCCGTGCTGCTGAATGAATTCGTTGAGGTAGTCCAGAATTTCTCGCTGGCGTTTCGTGAGCGGCTGCACGGCTCCTCCATGTGGGGCTTGCGCCCGTCCGAGGCGAATAAACGGCCAACTGACAGTCGTCAGGAGATTAGCCAAACAAAAGGCGAAAGTCAACTCATGAGATGCAACCTTCGCCGACGCCCCCGGTCTAACCAGGAGAGAAGAGCAGGTCATGTCCGACGACACCGCGCCGCGCGCCTGGCCACTACGCCCGTGGGGCACACCTAGCTGGACGATAAACGTGGTCCAACCAGAGTTGACAGGGACCGGCGACACCATGGATCTCGCCGATCTGTCGGACTCAGCCCTGGTCGCCGCCTGTTTGAGCGGCCGCCGCGACGCCTTCGACCTCATTGTCGAGCGCCACCGCCGCAGCGTGTACCAGGTGTGCTATCGCTTTGTAAACAATCACGAGGATGCCAGCGACCTGTCGCAGGAAGCGTTTGTCCGCGCTTGGCGAGGACTCGAGAATTTCCAGGGACACGCGGCGCTGGCGACATGGCTGTATCGCATCACGGTCAACGTCTGCCTCAACCGCCTCAAGATCAAGAAGTCAGACACGGAACCGCTCGATAACGAACGGTTCGAAGATCCGCGACCGTACGACCCCAGCGTTGATCTCATACGCGGCGAGCGCGCCGTCGCGGTGCGGCGGGCGATTGCCGGACTCCCTCCGAAGCAGCGCGCCACGCTGATTCTCCGCACCTACCAGGAGTTGTCGCATCAACAGATCGCCGACGTCCTTGGAAGCTCAGTCGGCGCAGTCAAAGCAAATTTCTTCCACGCACTGCAGAATTTGAAGAAGATCCTCGGGAGCGAGCCATGAGCCATCTCACCGCGGACGAACTCGTGGAAGCGGCCGAAGGAACGTTGGAATCAACGCGTGCCGCCCACACGTCGGCGTGCGTGATCTGCCGCGGCGAGGCCGAACGCCTTCGGTTGGTATTGCGTGCGGCACTGGACGCCGAGATTCCCGAACCGTCGCCACTCTTTTGGACGCAGTTGTCGTCGCGGGTGCATCATGCGATTGCTGAGGACGAGAAGACGCCGCGGCACTGGTCGCCGCAGTGGCTACGTTGGCCCGTCCTCGCGCCGATCGCGGCCTTGGTGCTGATCGTGGTTGCGCTTGCCGCAGCCATCGGGCGCGGGCCGGCAGCGGTCGTGGGTCCTGCCACCGATGCGGCCTCGGTTGTTGCCGCACGCGATCTCGACACGCTGGGCGAAGAAGAGTGGGCCGTAGTCTCAGCGACCGTCGGGGCGGTCGACTTCGAACAGGCGCGCGAAGCGGGGATTGTCGTCAGGCCCGGCGACGTGGAAGAAGCCGCGCTCGAACTCACCGCTGCCGAGCAGCGGGTCCTCGTCGAGTTGATGAATCTGGCGGGTGGAAAGCCAGGTTTATAAGCCATGCGATGGATCCTGGCGGCTGTCCTCGATGAGTGACGATCGGTGTAGCGGCACAAGAACGGGGCGGTCCCCCCCGACGCGGTGGCGCCGAGATGACGCCGGCCGAAATTCAGAAGTTGTTCGACGGCTACCTGCTGATTCAAGCGCAGGAGTCGCTTGGGCTGAGCGATCAACAGTTCGCGCAGTTTGTGCCTCGACTCAGAACGTTACAGGACACGCGACGCCGGCATCAGCAGGAGCGCGTTCGTCTCCTCAACGAGCTGCAGCGGCTCACGCGCCCGGCCACCGATGCGGTCGACGACTCGGTGCTCACAGATCGCCTGAGCACACTGCAGGAGCTGGACGCGCGTTTTGCGGCCGACATGCGCAAGGCCTACAACGCGCTCGACGAAGTGCTGGGCGTTCGCCAGCAGGCGCGCTTCCGCGTATTCGAAGAGCAGATCGAACGCAAGAAGCTCGATTTGCTGCTTCGCGCGCGCCAGAATCCGAATCGGCCGCCGAATTCCAACCGTCCACAGCGCCCACCGGGGTAGCTGCGGATCGCGGCCGGCACGCGAATTTTGGCCGGCTCCCAGACTGCATCGGCGGCCGCCGAGTCCTACAATAAGACGATGAAGTTCTCTGTGCTGGCTTTCGCAGCCGCGGCGGCCGTCTCGACGCAATCGGGCAGTGCCACCACCGCGCAGGCCGATCAGTTTCAGCAAAAACTGCAACAGATCGTCAACAACGGCAACACGGAATCCACAACGCCGCGGCGAACGCCGGTGTCGCAGAACGAAGTCAACGCCTATCTGCGGGTGAAGGGACCGGAACTCCTTCCGGTCGGCGTCACAGACGCCACGCTCGCGGCGGAGGGTGCGGGACGTCTCAGCGGACGCGCCGTCGTAAATCTGGACACCGTTCGCGAGAAGAGGGGCAGCGGCGGGTGGCTCGATCCCACAACGTATCTCACCGGACAGTTGCCGGTGACGGCGAGCGGCTTGCTCCACACCAAGGACGGCTCGGGCCGCTTCGAGCTCGAGAGCACCTGAAGTGAGCGGTATTCCCGTGCCGAAGGCTTTTCTTCAGGAGCTGGTTTCGTTTTACACGCGCTCTGCCGATCACCCCCGGGGCATCAGCATCGACGACGTCTTCGAGCTGCCCGCCAACATTCGCGAGATCCAAGTCGGACAGGGGAGCGCGATCGTCGTGCAGTAAAATTTCAGCACATGTCAGCCGCCCTCCAGATGCCGTTGCAGTATCTGAAGGGTGTCGGCCCCCGCAAAGCCGCCGACCTGAAAAAGGCCGGCCTCCTGACCGTCGAAGATCTCTTGTTTCGCTTTCCGCTGCGCTACGAAGATCGCAGTCGCCTCCAGACCATCGGCTCGCTCAAACCCGGACAGGTGTCGGCCGTCTCCGGAGAAGTACTGCACGCGAGTCTGCAAACCACACGCAGGGCCGGGTTTCGCTTGTTCAGCGCGCTTGTGCAAGACAAGAGCGGCCAGATCACGGCCGTCTGGCCGAACCAGGCATTTCTCAAAGATGTCATCAAGGCGCACGCGCACATCGTCTTGTACGGGAAGGTCGAATACTGGGGATCGCGCGGAATGCAGATCACCGATCCCGAGTTCGAGATCATTCGCGACGATGCAGCGGCCGACGATCTTTCGACGATCCACACCGGCCGCATTGTTCCGGTCTACGAACGCACGGGCAGCGTCACGACGAACATGCAGCGGCGGTTCGTGTGGCAGGCGCTCGAGCAACTCGAAGAGGATTTGTACGATCCCGTGCCGGCCGATATGCAAACGCGCGAGGCATGGCCGTCTCGCCGCACCGCCTTGCATCAGGCGCACTTTCCCGACGCCAACACGCCAATCGACGCGCTGAATCGCTTTCGCACGCCCGCGCAGCGTCGTTTGATCTTCGAGGACTTCTTCGTGTTTCAGGCGGGCCTCGCGCTGCGACGGCAGCAAAACTCGCAGATTCGAAAGGGCCTCATCTGCCACGTCGACGACCGCATCCGCGCCGCCGCGCGCGCCGTGTTGCCATTCAAGCTCACCGACGGTCAGCGTGGGGCACTGGCCGACATCGTCGCCGACATGCAAAAGGAGTGGCCGATGCAGCGCCTCTTGCAGGGAGACGTCGGCGCCGGCAAGACGATCGTCGCGCTCCTGGCGGCGTTGGTCGCCATGGAAAATGGGTTTCAAGCGGCGCTGATGGTGCCGACCGAGATTCTCGCGGAGCAGCACGTCGCCACCGTCTCGCGCTGGCTTGCCGCGACGCGGTTTCGCGCCGGGCTCCTCACCGGCCGGACGACCGCGGCCGAGCGCCGCACGCTGCTGCCCGCGATCGAACGGGGTGACGTTCAGCTCCTGATCGGCACGCACGCACTGGTTCAGGAGCACGTCAAGTTCCACGCCCTGGCATTGGCGATCATCGACGAACAACACCGTTTCGGCGTGCTGCAGCGCGGGATGCTCGCGGGCAAAGGCGTCCATCCCGACGTGCTGGTGATGACCGCGACGCCGATACCGCGAACTCTCGCCCTGACCGAATGCGGCGACATGGAGCTCTCGGTGATTCACGGACTGCCACCAGGTCGGCGTCCTGTGCGGACCCTCGTCAAACCCGATTCGCGTCGCGACGACGTGTACGGGCTCGTGCGCGAACAGTTGAAAGAGGGTCGTCAAGCGTATGTGATCTACCCGCTGGTCGAGGAATCGGAAAAGATCGATCTGAAGGCGGCGACCGAGATGGCGGACCACCTCGCGCGCGAGGTGTTTCCGGAGTTCAACGTCGCGCTGCTGCACGGCCGCATGAAAGGCGATGAAAAGGAAGCCGTGATGCGCGCGTTTTCGGCCGGTCAGCTGCACATGCTGGTGTCGACGACCGTGGTTGAAGTCGGCGTCGACATTGCAAACGCGACGGTGATGATCGTGGAGCACGCCGAGCGCTTCGGGTTGTCGCAATTGCATCAGCTGCGCGGCCGCGTCGGCCGCGGGGCGCACGAGTCGGTCTGCGTGCTGA
Source organism: uncultured Acidobacteriota bacterium (assembly GCA_963762925.1). GTDB lineage: Bacteria > Acidobacteriota > Vicinamibacteria > Vicinamibacterales > UBA2999 > DASPWV01. The sequence continues at coordinate 56,549 of CAVXMP010000004.1, forward strand.
TGTATCAAGCGCCCTGGTCCGATGAAGCGCGCGAGCGGTTACGGGCGATGGTTGACACCAATGACGGCTTCGTCATCGCCGAGCGCGATCTCCAGCTCCGCGGTCCTGGCGATTTTTTCGGCACACGCCAGTCCGGCGTGCCGCAGCTGCGTGCGGGCGACCTGACGCGTGATGTCGACCTCCTCGAGGTCGCCTATGCGGAGGCCCGTCGCCGTGTGGACGAGGGCACGCTTGATCCGGCCACCCGCGAATACGTGCAGCGCGTCTGGCAGCGGCAGTTTGGGCTGATTACCGTCGGTTGAAGCGGTGGCCGGGGCCCAGCTTCAACGCCTCAAACTTCAAAAAGCGTAATCACGAAAGCACAAAAAAGCGCGAAAAAGAATGGACCTAACCAAGAATGGTTTCGTGTTTTCGTCTTTTCGTGTTTTCGTGGCAACGCTCTTGCTGTCCGAAGCGCCCGCCGACAGCGGACTGATGCAGGACGCTCATGCGGATCATCGCGGGAGAGTTTAAGGGCCGCCGGCTCAAGGCGCCCACGTGGGACGGGTTGCGGCCGACATCGGACAAGCTGCGCGAGACGCTCTTCAATATCGTGTCGGCACGCGTCCCTGGCGCGCGTGTGCTGGACGTCTTTGCGGGCACCGGCGCAATCGGCCTCGAGAGTCTCAGCCGCGGGGCCGCAGCGGCGGTTTTTATCGAGAGCGATCGCCGGGCCTCGGCGCTGATCGTGGCCAACGCCGAGCTCTGCGGTGCGCGGGATCGCTGTATGATTATCGCCGACACCGCCCAACGGGCATTGCAGCACCAGCTGTCTGGCGAGCCGTTCGACTTGATCGTGTTCGATCCACCGTACGATTTTGAACCCGTGGCACTCGTCCTCAGCGCGGCGGCGGCGCATCTCGCTGCCAGTGGCGTGATCGTGCTCGAACACGCCCGCCGGCGCGCAGTTCCGAACGCTGTCGGCCTTCGCGCCGTGCGCACCGTGCCATCGGGCGACAGCGCCCTCACGTTCTTCGAGGCCCCATGAGCCCGACACCACCGCCCACCGCCCGCGCTGCGGTCTTTCCCGGTTCGTTCGATCCGCTCACCAACGGTCACGTCGACATCATCGAGCGCGGCTCGCGCATCTTCGATCGCATCATCGTCGCCGTCGCCATCAACGCGGAAAAGACCCCGCTCTTCTCGGTGGACGAGCGGGTCGGCGTGCTCCGCGAAGTCTTCCGAGGATTGCCGAGTGTTGAAGTCGACACGTTCGACGGCCTGCTCGTCGACTACGCGCGGCGTCAAGGCGCATCCGCCCTCATCCGCGGCCTTCGCGCGGTGTCGGACTTCGAGTACGAGTTCCAGATGGCGTTGATGAACCGGCGCCTCAATCATGATCTCGAAACGGTGTTTCTCATGCCGGATGAGAAATACACCTACACGAGCTCGCGTCTGATCAAGGAAGTGTTCATGCTCGGCGGCGAGGTGTCGGGGCTGGTCCCGCCCGTTGTCGAGGAGCGGCTTCGGAACAAGCAGGCCAGTCTGCGCAACCCGCTGGCCGGGACGAGGAAAGCATGACGCTGAGCAGCCGGATGTCGCGAATTGCACCGTCGGCAACGCTCCGCGTCACGGCGGAAGCCGACCGACTGCGGCGACAGGGCATCGACGTCGTCGATCTCGGTGCCGGCGAGCCGGACTTCCCGACGCCGGAGCACATCAAGGCCGCTGCGCAAAAAGCGATCGCCGAGAACTTTACCAAGTACACGCCGTCGGCCGGCATCATGGAGCTGCGTCAGGCCATCTGCGAGCGCTATCGCGCGGACTACGGCGTTGAATACACGCCCGAAGAAACGATCGTGACCGCCGGCGGTAAACAGGCGTTATACAACGTCGCGATGGCGCTCCTCGAGGAAGGCGACGAGGTCATCACACACGGGCCTTTCTGGCCGAGCATTCCGGAGCAGGCCAAACTCGCCGGGGCGACACCGGTGATCGTGCACACGCATTCAGAGGACGGCTTTGCCATTCACGCCGAGCCGATTCTGGCGGCGATGACGGCACGCACCAAGGCGATCGTCCTCAACTCACCGTGCAATCCGACCGGCGCGCTCATCGCTGAAGAGGAGCTGGCCGCAATTGCCGATGCGGCGGAGAAACGCGGCGTGTGGGTGATCGCGGATCTCACCTACGAGAAGCTGGTGTACGAACCGGTGCCGCACAACTTACCGCGCGTGCTGAGCGAGCGCTTGCGCGATCGGCTCGGTTCTCTGCAGCGCGGCGTCAAAGGCGTACGCCATGACCGGCTGGCGTGCGGGCTGGGCGATTGGACCGGCGAAGCTGATTGCCGCCTGTAACGCCATCCAGGGGCACTCGACGTCGAACGTCACGTCGATCACACAGAAGGCCGCGCTTGCCGCACTGACCGGCCCGCAGGACAGCGTCACGACGATGCTCAACGAATACCGCGAGCGTCGCGACAAGGTATGCGCGTGGCTGGTCGCGGATCCACTCTTTACCTGTATCCCGCCGCGCGGCGCGTTCTACCTGTTTCCGTACGCCGCCGACGCCCTCGAACCGGCCGGCGTGCGCACGACCGCTGAATTTGCCGAACAGCTCCTGCAGCAGTCGCACGTCGCGTTGACCGCGGGCGAGGGCTTCGACGCCCCCGGCTACTTCCGCATCTGGTACGCGACATCGCTCGACCGCCTGCGAGAAGGTGTGACGCGCATCCACGAATTCGTGCACAGCCGCGCGAAGAAACGCGTCGCAGCCGGATAGACACGGAAGCACGGACCACGGAGGCACGGAGGCACGGAGGCACGATCCAGCGCCGCGCCGGCCAAGGGCCGGTCTGCCCGACACGACACGGCCGCTCAGCAACATCGAGGTATTTGGGTATGTTGTCTGAGCGGCCGTGTCGTGTCGGGCAGATCGCCGGTCCGATCGTGTTGTGTGTCCGGACCGGCGGCGCGGCGCCCTTTCAACGCCTGAAGACCGAGAACATTTTCGTGTTTTCGTTATTTCGTCGTTTTCGTGACCGTCTTGCCCTCTTCGCGCCCTTCGTAAAGTTTCTTCGTGGCCTTCGTGGCCTTCGTGGCCTTCGTGAAGCCTTCGTGACCTTCGTGTCTCCGCTCTCGTGGGAGAATCCAGAACGTGGCTATCGCTGCCGGCCTGCTCGCGACGCTCACCGCGCTCGTCGGGACGCCGCACGCGCGCCGCGATCCGGACTCGCTCGACACCTACGGTCGCGACGCGCTGCAGATCGGTCATCGCCCGGACATTGTTCTCTTGCCCGACACGCCACAGGACATCGCGGCGATTGCTCGCCTCTGCAACGAGCATCGTGTGCCGCTGGTCGTGCGCGGCGCGGGAACCGGCTACACCGGCGGAGCCGTTCCGCTCCACGGAGGCGTGCTGCTGTCGATGGAGCGTTTGACGCGCATCATCGAAATCGATGAAGCGAACCTGCTCGCGGTGGTCCAGGCGAACGTCATCACGCGCGATCTCCAGGTTGCGGTGGAAGCGCGCGGTCTGTTCTATCCGCCCGACCCCGCCAGCCTCAAGCAGTCGTCGATTGGCGGCAACGTCGCGGAGTGCGCCGGCGGGCCGCGCGCCGTCAAGTACGGTACGACGAAACGTTACGTGTTGGCGCTTGAAGCCGTTCTGCCCACAGGCGAAATCATCCGCACTGGATCGAAGAGCGTGAAGAACGTCGTCGGCTATGACCTCACGCAACTCCTCGTCGGTTCGGAGGGAACGCTCGCCATCGTGACCGAGATCACGCTGCGGCTGGTACCGAAGCCGGCCGTGCAGACGACGTTGCGCGCGACCTTCGCAAATATTTCCCAGGCCGTCGCCGCGGTGTCGGGCATCCTTGCCGATCGCGTCGTCCCGGCCACGATTGAGTTGATCGACGCCGTGTCGTTGCGCGCCGTAGAAGTCCGCTTGGGACGTCCTGTCGCGCCGCCCGGTACCGGAGCGATGTTGATTGTCGAAGTGGACGGCGTTGCCGCCGGTGTTGAGGAAGAAGCGGGCTACGTCTTAGCCGCCTGCCAACGCGCGGGCGCGCTCGACGTGGAGCGCGCCGCCACGCTTGAGGAGCGCGAACACATTTGGGAGGCGCGCCGAGAGCTGTCCTACGCGCTTCGGGCGCTTGCGCCGCGCAAGATCAATCACGATGTGGCCGTGCCGCGCGGGCGTGTCCCCGAGTTGTTCGATCTGATCTCGCGACTGCAACGTGAGTACCGCTGATCATGCCGAGCTTTGGCCACGCCGGCGATGGCAACATCCACGTCAACCTGATGGTCGACCCTGCCGACGCCGACGAGATGCGACGCGCGAAAAGCGCCGAACGCGAGCTATTCGAAGGTGTCATCCGACTCGAGGGCTCGATTTCCGGCGAGCACGGCATCGGCTTCGCCAAGGCGGAGTATCTCGGCCTCGAACTCTCGGCGGACGTGCTCGCGCTCATGGCACGCGTCAAACACGCGTTCGATCCAAATGGGATCCTGAATCCGGGCAAGTTGTGGGACTACCGACCGTGACGAGCGTCGACCACCCGCGTCAAGACGACGGTCCTCAAGTCTTCGGCAGGGTTAGGCGCGAGCAGCGTGCCGACCTTGATTTGCCCCTCATCGAGATACCGCAATTCCCCGAGCCGCTCGAACCGCAGGGCGCGTTCCCGCTCGAGCCGCTCCAGATCGTCGAGTGACAGCAGCACCAGCGCCCCAGGATTGTCCGCAGCGAACGCCACCAGGTGGTCGTCACTGATCACGTCGGTTTGCTTCAAGCCGGCATAGACGATCAGATTGCGCACGAAGACGCGATACGTGCCGACGGGCTGGGCATCACGATTCGCCTCCTTGACCATATGCGCCATGCGCCACACGGCTGAATCGCGCGGTCGCGCGAGGACGCCGTACGGAAGGAGCGCGAAGGTGACCGCACCGGCCAACGCCAGCGCCGCCGGTGCCGCGCGCCATGCACGGGTGCAGCTCACGATTACGACGAGAAGGCCGGCGATGCCGGTCGCGACGACGACAAGAACGGTGATCGTGTCGCTGACGTCGACGAACAGGATGCGCGCACGGTAGATGAGGACGGCGACCGCGACGAGAAACAGGCCGGCCAGGACGCAGCCGAACACGACGGCCAGGCTCGTGCGCCGCCGTACTCGCGCGCCCTCGAGGGTGCGCCACTCTCGGGTCCGCTCGATGATCGAACCGGCGAGCAGCAGCGCCAGCGGCGGCAGTATCGGGAGCACGTAACGCGGCTGCTTACCCACCGAGAGCGTGTAAAAGATGAGCGGGAGCGCCGCCCACATCAGCAGCCGCAGGTCGAGCGTGTTGAGATCGTGGCGTCGGCGGAAAAAGTCAACGATCGGCGCCACCCACACGACGACAAGTGGGGTCCACGGCAGCAGCCCGCCGGCGAGGACGGGTATGTAAAACCACCATGGTCGGGGATCGTTGAACCGCGCCGTCGCGAAACGATCGAAGTTATCGCCAACAAAAAATCCCGCGAGATACGCATTGCCGTGATGCACCCACATCGCGGCGTACCACGGGACCGCGATCGCCAGAAACAGCAGGATCGCGAGGACAAGGTCCGGCACTTCCACGTTGGTCGATCGCCGCTCGAGCAGGACGACCGGCACCACGACGAGCGCGGGAATGATGAGGCCGACCGGCCCCTTGGTCAGGAACGCCAACGCCGCTGCCCCCGCCGCGAGCAGCAGCCAGCGTCGCGAGTGCCGCTCGCGATCGAGCGTGGCGACTAGCGCCGCGTAGATCGAGAGGGTGATGAAGAACGCCAGCGGTAGATCGGGGAGCGCCATGCGCGCCATCGCGAAGTAACCGAAGCTCGTCGCGGCGATAGCACCGGCGAGCATCCCGATCTCTTCGTCGAACCAACGACGGCCGCAGGAGGCGATGACCAGTACGAGCCCGAGACCCGACATCGCTGACCAGAACCGCGCGGTGAGTTCAGCTGGAGCGGCGATGAAAGAGGTGGCCGCGGCGAACCAGTAATACAGGACGGGCTTCTGAAACCGCGGCTCGTAGTTATAGTGAGGCGTCAGCCAGTCGCCGGACTCGACCATCTCCCGTGCTGATTCGGCGTAAAAGGCCTCATCCGCATCCGTAATGGCGCCGCTGCCAAGACCTGCGAAGAAGGTGAGGACGCTGAGCAGCACCAGTGGGGCAGTCGCACGACGCACGGATCTCGATTCTACCCGGGAGTTGGCTCAGCGTTTGCTGAACTGACCCCCGTGGCGGCGCGACTGACCGGCCACGGAGACACAGATGAAAACCGTCGCGGTCGTCGGCGCATCGAACAACCGCCGCAAATTCGGCAACATCGCGGTTCGCGCATTCCAGAAGGCCGGCTACAACGTCATTCCGATCACGCCAGCCGCGACCGAAGTGGAAGGGTTACGCGCCTACGCCTCCGTGCTCGACGTGGCCGAAACCATCGATCTCGCGACCATCTATGTCCGGCCGGCCATTGGTGCGCAGGTGATTGAGCAACTGGCAGAGAAGGGCATTCCTGAAGTCTGGCTCAACCCGGGCGCAGGGTCGTCGGCCATCGTCGCCCGTGCCCGCGCGCTCGGCATCCGCCCAGTCGAGGGCTGCAGCATCATCCGAATCGGTTTCAGTCCAAGCGAGTTCTGAGATATACTCTGCGAAACCGTTTTCCTGCCTCCCCAGTCGTGTAGCGGACGCCGCGTCCGAGCCCCTTCCCTCCGAGAATCGATATGCCAAATCAGAAGCGTCAAAGTACATCCCGCAGTGGCTCCACACAGGCGCCGCCCGAACCTGCAAGCCCAGAAGGTCAGGAAAGCCCAGGACAGCAACCCGCACCCCCGCCACCGCCTCAACCATCGCAGCAGCAGCAACAACAGTCCCAGCAGGTCGCGCCGCCGGCGCAACAGCAGCAGCAGCAACAACAGCAGCAGCAGGAGGCTCCGCCCTCAGCAGGTTCCGGCCGGGAAGGATCGGATGGACGCCCGCCGGCGAGTGGTGGCCGCGGCGATGGTGGGGAAGGGCGTGCACCAGCCGAAGCACGCAGCCGCAGCGAGGGAGCCGAAGGGCGCGGGCCGGCAAATTCCGGTCGCCGCGACGGCGCCGAAGGCCGTGCGCCAGGCGGTTCTGGTCGCAACGAAGGAGCCGAAGCACGGGGGTCAGGAAGTGCTGGGCGCGGCGAGGGAGCCGAAGGGCGCGCCCCGGAGGGGCGCGGCCGAGGGTTGAACATCAGCGAGCTGAAGGACATGAGCATTCAAAAGCTCACCCAGATCGCCAAGGAATTGAACGTCGCCGGCGCGACGGGGATGCGCAAGCAGGAGCTCATCTTTCAGATTCTGAAAGCGCAGACCGAGCAGAGTGGATTTATTTTCTCGGAAGGCGTCCTCGAAGTGTTGCCTGACGGCTTCGGGTTCCTCCGCGCGCCGGACTATAACTACCTCCCCGGCCCCGACGACATCTACGTGTCGCCCTCGCAGATCCGCAAGTTTGATCTGCAAACGGGCGACACCGTCTCTGGGCAGATACGCCCGCCGAAGGAAGGCGAGCGGTATTTCGCGCTCATCAAAGTCGAGGCGGTCAATTTCGAAGCGCCCGATCAGGCCCGCGACAAACTGTTTTTCGAGAACCTGACGCCGCTCTATCCGCAGGAGCGGATCAAGCTCGAAACCGAATCGGACAATCTGTCCGCTCGCGTTATGGATCTGATGACGCCGATCGGCAAAGGCCAGCGCGGACTCATCGTCGCGCCACCGCGGACCGGCAAGACCATGCTCCTTCAGAACATCGCGCAGTCGGTTGCCAAGAATCACCCCGAGGTGTACCTGATCGTGCTCCTCATCGACGAACGGCCGGAAGAAGTCACCGACATGCAACGGTCCGTCGACGGCGAAGTGATCTCGTCGACCTTCGACGAACCGGCGCAGCGGCACGTGCAGGTCGCCGAGATGGTGATCGAAAAAGCGAAGCGCCTCGTCGAGCACAAGAAGGACGTGTTGATTCTGCTCGATTCGGTGACGCGTCTGGCGCGCGCCTATAACACGGTGATTCCTCCCTCAGGCAAAGTGCTCTCCGGCGGTCTCGACAGCAACGCGCTGCAGAAGCCGAAGCGATTCTTCGGCGCGGCGCGCAACATCGAAGAAGGCGGCTCGCTCACGATCATCGCGACCGCGCTCATCGACACCGGCTCGCGCATGGACGACGTGATCTTCGAGGAGTTCAAGGGCACCGGCAATATGGAGATTCATCTCGACCGGAAGCTCACCGACAAGCGTGTGTTCCCGTCGATCGATATGCTCAAGAGCGGCACCCGCAAGGAGGAGCTCCTCATCCCGCGCGAGGATCTCAATCGCATCTGGGTGCTGCGCAAAGTGTTGAATCCGTTGTCGCCGGTGGAAGCAATGGAGCTGCTGCTCGACAAGATGGCGAAGACGAAGAACAACGGCGATTTCTTGTCGGCGATGCAGAAAATGGGTTCGAGCAGGCCTTACGGGACGGAGGGCGAAGACGTGGCTACGATCAAAGTGCGACAGAACGGCTCACTGCTCGTCGAGGGCGACGACGTGAAGTTGATCGACTGGAACGGCAACGAGTATCAGCTCGCGAAACGGCCTTTTGCGCTGTGCCGGTGCGGCCACTCGACGAAGAAGCCGTTTTGCGACGGGACCCACTCGAAGATCGGGTTTCAAGCCGCCGAAGCGGCGCTCGGCCCGGCTGCTCAGGACCGACCAGCAGAGGCCGCGCAGCAACCCGCGGACAGCGGCCCGCCGACAAAGTAACCCGGGACTCGAATCGCCTTGGCGCCGAGCAGCAGCAATACGTCCCACATGATCCACACGCATCTGCGCTATCTGCGTCATCTGCGGCTATGTTCATCGTGCGTGATCGGCGGCTCAGTCGGCGCGCAGCGCAGTGGTCGGATCGATGGAGGCCGCTCGCCGCGCCGGTAGATAGGCGGCGAACAGGGCAACGACAAAGAGCATCGCGCTCAACCCTGCCAGCTGCGGCACGCTGCTCGAGACGGTACCCGCCAGCATCGATTCCATGAGTTTGCCAAGTCCGGCTGATAAGACGGCACCCGCGATGGTGCCGGCGGCGGTTATCGCCACCGCCTGACGCGTGGTGAGCCGGATCACCTGCCAACTGCGCGCGCCGAGCGCGATTCGTACACCGATCTCCTGCGTGCGCCGGCCCGCCACGTACGCGATCAAGCTATAGAGGCCGGTGACAGCGAGGACAAACGCGATGATCGCCATGATGCCGAGCGCGTTGGCAACGAAGCTGATCCCGCCCGCCTTCTCGGCGACGAGCGTCTCCATCGCTTTCAACTCCAGGATGGGTTGATCGGCGTCCGCGGCAGCGATTGCACGACGCAGATCGCTCGCGATGCTCATCGGATCGCCAATCGTCCGCACCACAAACGCGAGTCCGCGCGGCGCATCCTGGCTGACAGGCCGATAGAGCGTCGGACTCTTGGGCTGCACGAACCAATCCCGGAGAACATCCTCGACCACGCCGACGACGGTGATCCAGGGGCCTGTGGCCGAGAGTTTGATCCGCCGACCGAGCGCCGTGCCCTCTGGCCAGTAGCGTTCGGCGAGACTTCGGCTCACGATGGCGACCGTCTGCGTGCTGTCTCGATCGCCGTCGTTGAAGAGTCGACCGGCGAGTAACGGAATGCGCAGCGCCTCGAAATATTCTGTCGAGATTCTGCGGTAATCAACCGACCGGACGTCGGACTGCTGGAGCGGGACGCCCTCCGGCCAGAGTTCGGTGCTGGCGCTGGATCCGCCGTACGGGATGTGGCTGACGATGCCGACACTCGTGACCGCAGGAATCCGCTTCATCTGCTCGGTGACGCGGTCGAAAAACTGCCGTCGTGATTCAGGCGTCGCGTACGGACGTTCCGGCAGCACGAGCCGCGCGGCCAGCACGTTTCGCTTGTCGAAGCCGAGCCGGCCATTAATCGCGCGGTCGGCGGCGCTGAGCACGAGACCCGAGGCAAAGAGCAACGCCAGCGTGAGCGCCACCTGCGCCGTTGCGAGCGTGTTTCTGATCCATTGGCGCTGCGGCCCACCCGTGGTGTTGCGTGCACCCTGTCGCAGCGTCTCGGCGACACCCGCGCCTCCCGCGTGCAGTGCGGGGACGAGCGAGAAGAGCAGCGTCGCCGCAATCGCCACGAGCCCTGTCAGCAGCAGCACTTCGGGGCTCAGCGTCAGGTAACGCCATCCGGGAACGAATCGAATCAGCGACAGCGGCACCGCGCCGCGCGCGAGGCCCAACCCCGCATACGCCAGCGGCAACGCGAGCGTGAAGCCGGCCACGGAGAGCAGGGCGCCTTCGATGAGCAATTGCATCGCCAGCCGTCCTCTGCCCGCACCAAGCGCCAGTCGCAGCGCAAATTCGTGAGCGCGCTCGGTGCCGCGCGCGAGCAGCAGGTTGGCGACGTTTGCGCACGCAATCAGCAGGAGCACGATGGCCGACGCTTGCCAGATCAGCAGGAACGGTCCTGCGCCGGGATCGTTGAAGCCGGCTGTGAAGTCGATGACCGTGATCGGCCGGGCCTTGTTCGTGGCCGGGTAGGCTTCACGCTGCCGCGCCACGATCCCTTCGACTTCGGCGCGAACGGCGGCGAGATCGTGACCGTCTTTGATGCGGCCGACGACCGACAGCGCGCCGCGACGCCGCTCCGCGGCGGCGGCCGCATCAAACGCCAGCGGCGCCCAGACCTCGGCGCCAAGAGGAATCGAGTAACCGGGCGGCGCGATCCCGATCACTTCGTAGGGTTCGCCGTCGAGGCGAACCGTGCGGCCGACGATCGATGGATCGGCGGCGAATCGACGCCGCCACAGCGCATCCCCGAGAATGGCGCGTCGGTCGGCACCGCGCACCTCTTCGCTCGCGGCAGAACGTCCGGCCGAGTGCCAGGTGTACACCGATGGCCTCGAAAAATCCCGCCGTGACTTTGAATCCTGCAACTTGCTCAGGTTCCTCGATGCCCGATAAATTCGCGTCCCACCACTCGGCGGCGGCTACGTGCTCGAGCGTCCGGACGTCGCGCCGCCACTCGAGAAAATCGGCAGCCGCGACCGAATCGCGGTCGATGTAGCGATCCTGTGGATCGCCGGTGGCGAGAAACGCAATGCGCTCGACACCGGGGAATCGAAACGGGCGAAGCACCAGCGCGTCCACCAGGCTGAACGTCGTGGCATTGGCCGCGAGCGCCAGTCCGAGTGTGACGACGATGACGGCGGTGGTGCCAGGTCGGCGGGTCAACGAGCGCCAGGCGTATCGGACGTCGCGCGAGAGACCGGCTGCCAAGCCGGCCCTATCCGGCACATCCACCGACGCGGTCCATGAATCGCGCCGAAACCGCCGGCCGCTTGCCCGCGCGGCGACGGTGCGCCCTCCGATGGCGAGGGCTTGTCGCCAATACCATCGTCGCGCGGCCGGCGCGCCGTAGCGCGCGTGCAACACAGAGAATTCCTCGCGGAGATCCCCCAGGATGCTCTCTCGCCATTCCGCGTCCGGGACCGCGACTTTGAGCACGCGTTCGGCGAGTGAGGGCGGCAGGGACGGACGGGTCATGGCCGCTCCAAGGTGGTTTCGAGCCCGCGCGTGAGGTTGGCGAGCGCGGCGTGCGTCGCCTTGAGTGCCCGGAGACCAGCAGGCGTGACCTGAAAATACCGCCGCGCCCGCCCGCCACGCTCGGGTGACGCATCGTCCATTCGGGATTTGAGGCAGCCTTTGGTCTCGAGGCGCTCGAGAGCCGTGTAGAGGGCGCCGCGCGCGACCGGCCGGCCGGTGCGCTCTTCGAGCACGCGGCGGACGGGCACTGCGTAGGCACCGTCGACCTGCAGGACGGCGAGCAGGACGGCGTATTCAAACTCTCCAAGGTACGTGGGTGAGGGTTTCATGACTGCAATGTAGGCATACTATGACTACATTGCAGGCATGCTGTCAACTGGCAACGGGGGCGGCGGCGCACCTGTGAGCTACTCGGCGGCGTTCCTGCACACTAGGGTGTGATGGCACCGTGGGCGTGGATTGCAGGCGGCTATGGCGTATTTCTGATGCTCCCGGCCGTCACCTTCCCGGGTGTCGCTCGCCGACCAATGGTACTGGTCGCGTGCGGCGCGTACGCGCTCATCGCCTTCGGGTCGGGCACCCTCGATGGGTTTTGGATCCACTTGCTCGTTCCCGCCGGCTTGCTGCTAGGTGGCTACTGGCTCTCCGGCCTCTTCTTTCACGCTCCACAGCGGTGGCTCGAAGCCTGGCTGTTTTCCAGCGACCGTCGCGTGTTCGATCGGTTCGCCGTCGATCGCCGCCTTGCCGCCGCACCAGCGGTTCTGTTGGAAGCACTCGAAGGCGCCTACGCCGCCGACTATGTCGTGGTCGGCGCCGGTGCGCTCATCGCGGCAGCGCACGGCACTCGGGCCGTGTCTGGGTACTGGACCATCGTTCTGGCCGCGGAGCTCGCCTGTTACGGAGCGTTGCCGTTTCTCCGATCGCGACCCCCGCGGACGCTCGAACCGCCAGGCGTCATCGAGCAGCGCGCTCCACGCCTGCGGCGATTGAACAGGGCCATTCTCGACTGCGCCAGCGTGCAGGCGAACACCATTCCCAGTGGGCATGTCGCAGGAGCGGTGGCCGCCTCGCTGGCGGTGATGTCGGTGAGCGTGACAGCGGGGTGGGTGTTACTCGCCGTCGCGGTGGCGATCACCGTGTCGGCGATCCTGGGCCGCTATCACTACACGGCGGATTGCGTGCTTGGCGTGCTGGTCGCCGGGGTCGCGGCGCTGGCGCTCGGATCGTGAACGAAGCTGCCGTCAAGGATCGCGCGCAGCTCGTCGCCTTCCATCACTTCGCGTTCGAGTAGCCGGCGCGTGATCACTTCCAGCAGATCGCGCTTGTCCATGAGGATGCGCCGCGCGTCGTTGTGCGCCTCGCTGACGATCATCTTCACTTCTGCGTCGATGATTTTCGCGGTGTCCTCGCTATAGGGACCGCGATCGCTTGGCTGCGGGATGTCGAGGAACCGGCTGCGCTTACCGGAATCGAGATTGATCGCACCCAGCCGCTCGCTCATGCCCCACTCGGTGACCATCGAGCGGGCGATGTCGGTGGCGCGCTGCAGATCGTTTTGCGCGCCGGTTGAAATCTCGCCGAGTGCGATCTCCTCGGCGGATCGCCCCCGAGCAGCATCGCCAGCTGGCTCATCAGATCGCGCCGCTGCATCAGATACCGGTCCTCGGTCGGCGTCTGCATCGTGTAGCCAAGCGCACCGAAACCGCGCGCCACAATCGAAATTTTGTGGACCGGGTCGGTGCCGGGCAGCGAGCTGGCGACGATGGCGTGACCCGATTCGTGATACGCCACGATCTCTCGTTCTTTCGTGCTCATCACACGCTTCTTTTCGAGTCCGGCGATCAAGCGATCGATCGCCTCGTCGAAATCGCGCATGTCGACGGCAGTCTTGTCATGGCGCGCGGCGAGGAGCGCCGCTTCGTTGACGAGATTTGCCAGGTCGGCGCCGGCAAACCCCGCGGTGCGGACGGCGATCTTTCGCAGATCGACTTCGGGTGCCAGCTTGACGTTCCGCACGTGGATCCGCAGCACCGCTTCGCGCCCGTTCACATCGGGCTTGTCGACGAGCACCTGCCGATCGAAACGGCCGGGCCGCAGCAGGGCAGGGTCGAGCACCTCCGGCCGATTGGTCGCGCCCATGATGATGATGGCCTTGCGAGGATCGAAGCCGTCCATCTCCGCCAACAGCTGATTGAGTGTTTGCTCGCGCTCTTCGTGGCTGCCAATCGGACTCTGCACGCGAATCTTGCCGAGCGCATCGAGCTCGTCAATGAACACGATGCACGGCGCCTTCGCCTCGGCTTGCGAAAACAAATCGCGAACGCGAGCGGCGCCCACGCCGACAAACATCTCGACGAATTCGGATCCACTGAGACTGAAGAAGGGGACTTTCGCTTCACCCGCGACCGCTCGCGCCAACAGCGTCTTGCCCGTACCCGGTGGGCCAACGAGGAGAACGCCTTTGGGAATCTTCCCGCCAAGTTGCGTGTACTTGCGCGGCGTTTTGAGAAACTCGACGATCTCGCGCAACTCCTGCGCCGCCTCGTCCACACCGGCGACATCGGCAAAGCTCACTTTGACGTCGTCCTCGGCAAAGATCTTCGCCTTGCTCCGGGCAAACGACATCACGCCGCCCTCGGCGCCGCCAATCCGCCGGAAGAAGAACGACCACAGTGCGACGAGCAGCACGAGCGGCACAACCCAACTCAGAATCTCGGGCAGCCAGCGGCTGACCACTTCGCCCGAATACTTGACGCCGCGCCCCTCGAGCTCCTCTATGAGCTTCGGATCATCGATCCGCGTTGTGCTGAATGCCGTGCTGCCCTTATCGCCCTGTCCCTTTTTCAACTGGCCGTGAATCGTCGATTCGCCAACCGTGACTTCGGCGACGTCGCCGTTGCGGACCATCGCCTTGAAATCGCTGTACGGGATCTGCCGCCCGGAGGGCGTAAGCAGGTATGCCTGCCCGAGCGCGAGGATGAACAGCGCGCCCAGCACCCACCAAATCGCGGTGGGGCGCGCCGATGTCGGTCGTTTGCTACCGCCCGAAGGCGAGGTCGGCTTTGGCAACGATTACCCCTTGGCCGGCGCGTGGTCGCGCGCCGCCTGAAAGGCAAGTCCGTCGGGCCCGACGTCCACGATAACGTGATCGCCTTCCCGGAACTCACCTTCGAGCACGCGGAGCGCGAGCGGGTCCAGAATCCGGCGCTGGATCGTGCGCTTCAATGGGCGTGCCCCATACGCTGGATCATACCCTTCCTGCACGACGAATTCCTTCGCCGCCTCGGTCAGCTCAACCCTGATCTTGCGATCCTCGAGCCGTTTGACCAGGCCGCGCAGCTGGATGTCGATGATCTTCTTCATGTGTTCCTTGCCGAGCGCGTGGAAGAAGATGATCTCGTCAACACGGTTCAGGAACTCGGGACGGAAGTGTTGACGAAGCGCTTCCGACACCTGCCGGCGCACACCCTCGCCCAGCTCGACGCCCTCGCGCCCTTGCTCGGCGATGTACTGGCTGCCGAGGTTTGAGGTCATGATCACAACCGTATTCTTGAAGTCGATCGTCCGACCCTTACCGTCGGTCAGCCGTCCATCATCGAGCAGCTGCAACATGACGTTGAGCACCTCGGAGTGCGCCTTTTCGATCTCGTCGAACAGGACGACGGAATACGGGCGTCGACGCACGGCCTCGGTGAGCTGACCCGCTTCGTCATACCCGACATACCCAGGAGGCGCACCAAGCATCCGTGACACGGTGTGCTTCTCCTGGTAATCGCTCATGTCAATCCGGATCATCGCGTGCTCGTCGTCGAAGAGGAATCGGCGAGCGCGCGCGCCAGCTCGGTTTTACCGACACCCGTTGGTCCGAGGAAAATGAATGATCCCAGCGGCCGATTGGGATCCTGCAGACCCGCACGCGCGCGGCGAATCGCATTCGCCACCGCGCGGATCGCTTCGTCCTGCCCGACGACGCGCGCGTGGAGGCGCTCCTCCATGTGCAGCAGCTTCTGGATTTCGCCTTCCATCAAGCGGCTGACAGGAATACCCGTCCACTTGCCGACGACTTCGGCAATGTCTTCCTCATCCACCTCTTCCTTGAGCATGCGCTGCGTTTGCTGCAACGCGGCGAGCCGCGCTTCTTCGTCCTTGATCTCCTGCTCGAGCGCCGGCACGCGTCCATACTGCAGCTCCGATGCCTTGGCGTAGTCGCCGGCACGCTGTGCGCGCTCCACCTCCTGCCGCACTTGCTCGAGTTGCTGCTTGAGCTCGCGCGAACGTTGAATCGCGGCTTTTTCCTGCTCCCAGTGGGCGAGAAGCTGCGTCTGCTGCTCCTTGAGATCGGCGAGTTCTTTCTCGAGCTTGGTGAGGCGGTCCTTGGACGCCTTGTCGCGCTCTTTGCGCAACGCCTCGCGCTCGATCTCGAGCTGCATGACGCGGCGACGGACCTCGTCGAGCTCGGCGGGCATGGAATCGATCTCCATGCGCAGACGCGATGCGGCCTCGTCGATCAGATCGATCGCCTTGTCGGGGAGAAATCGATCGGTGATGTAGCGGTGCGAGAGCACCGCCGCCGCAACCAGTGCGGCGTCTTTGAGCTTGACGCCGTGATGAATCTCGTAGCGCTCGCGCAGCCCTCGCAAAATACTGATCGTGTCTTCAACCGTCGGCTCGCCGACCAGGACTGGCTGGAATCTCCGTTCGAGGGCCGCGTCCTTTTCGATGTGTTTCCGATATTCGTCGAGCGTGGTCGCGCCGATGGTGTGCAGCTCGCCGCGAGCGAGCATCGGTTTGAGCATGTTCGAGGCGTCCATCGATCCTTCGGCCGCACCAGCACCGACGACGGTGTGGAGCTCGTCGATGAAGAGCACGATGGTACCTTCGGCTTCGGTGATCTCCTTGAGCACGGCTTTGAGCCGCTCTTCGAACTCGCCACGGTATTTCGCGCCGGCGACAAGGGCGCCCATATCGAGACTGACGATCTTTCGGTTCTTGAGGCCCTCGGGTACGTCTCCTCGCACGATGCGTTGGGCGAGGCCTTCGACGATGGCCGTCTTTCCCACGCCGGGCTCGCCAATAAGAACGGGGTTGTTCTTGGTGCGGCGCGAAAGCACCTGAATGACGCGCCGCACTTCCTCGTCGCGACCGATGACCGGGTCGAGCTTACCCTTGCGCGCAAGCTCCGTGAGATCACGCCCGTAGCGCTCGAGCGCCTGGTACTTGTTCTCCGGGTTTTGATCGGTGACGCGCTGGTTCCCGCGAATCGACGTGAGCGCCTCGAGGACGCGCTCGCGTGTGACGCCGCTTTGCTTGAGCAGGTCGAGCGTTGTTGCGCGCCCTGGCTCGGCAAGGATACCGAGCAGCACATGCTCGGTGCTGACGAACTCGTCCTGCATCGCCTTGGCATCGGCCTGCGCGGCGTCGAGGACGATGCGCATCCGCGGGGAAAATCCCGGCTCTGGCCCGCCATAGGCCTTCGGCTGCTTCGCGAAATATTCTCGAAGAGCACCGGCGAGTTTTGCCGGATCGGCGTTGAGCTTGCGCAAGACGGAGGGGACGACCCCGTCCTGCTGTTCGACCAGCGCGACCAGCAGATGCTCGGGTTCAACCTGCGCGTGATTCAATTCCGACGCACGTTGGGGCGAGGCGAGGATCGCCTCCTGCGCCTTTTCGGTAAATTTGTTCAAGTTCATGGCTGCATTCGCCTCAAGCCTTCTCTTTTTCGCGCGCGGCTAGTTGTTCCCACAGGCGGCGCGTCTCGTCGTTGAGTGTTTGCGGCAACTGCACATCGACGGTGGCATAGAGATCGCCACGGTCGTCGGGTTTCCCGACTCCGGGCAACCCGTGGCCGCGTAAGCGAAAGACTTGCCCGTTTTGCGTCGTCGGCGGAATCTTGAGGCGCAACGACTTGCCGCCGAGCGCCGGCACATCCACTTCGCCGCCCAGAACGGCGGTTGCGGCGGGCACGCGCACGCGCGTGTAGAGGTCGCGGCCTTTGCGCTCGAAGCCGGGCTGCGGCCGCAGTTTGACGCGGAGAAACAGATCACCGCTCGGCCCGCTTCCCGCGCCGCGGCCACCTTCGCCAGACACGCGCACGCGCGATCCATCGGTCACTCCGGCCGGGATGCGGACTTCGACGTTGCGCTGCTGCCCGTCGTGCTGAATCCCGAGGCGCTGCACCGAACCATGCAGCGCGTCCTCGAGGTTGAGCTCGATCTCGTGCTCCACGTCCCGGCCGCGTTGGGTTCGCGCGTTGCGCCCTCGTGCGGTGCCGCGCGGCTTTTCCGTCGGTTCGGCGCCGGAAAAGAATGTTCGAAAGAAGTCCGAGAATGGACTCTCGTCCGTGCCGAACATGTCTTCCATTTCTTCGGCCGTCATCGGCCGGAACCCGCCGCTACCCTGGTTCCACGTCCATTGGCCGCCGAAGGGACTGCCGCCGGTCGCCTTGACCCGACTGCTGCGCCTGTTCGTACATGCGCCAGTTGGCGCCAAGTTCGTCGTATTTCTTGCGCTTTTCCGGATCGCCCAGCACTTCGTTGGCTTCGTTCAGTTCCTTGAATCGAGCCTCGGCGGACTTGTCGCCCGGATTCACGTCCGGGTGATATTTCCGGGCGAGCTTCCGGAACGCTTGCTTGATCTCCTTGTCGGAGGCGCTCTTTGCGACACCGAGTGTCGCGTAATAATCCTTGAATTCCATCAAATGCCCAGCATCTGATTCAACCGCCCGATCTCCTTGAGTAGGCGGCGGCGTCCGTCGTTGCGTACCAGCGCGCCTTCGCGCATCAGCGGCTGGATTCTCCGCATCACTTCGGCGATTTCGAGCAACTGCTGCACACCAGCGAGATTGATGCCCATGTCGTCGACGAGCCGCTTGATGAACCGCAGGCGTTCGATTTCCTCGCGCGAGTAGAGCCGCATGCTGCCGATGGTTCGGCTCGGCTGGACCAGCCCCAGCCGCTCGTACTTGCGGAGCGTCTGCGGGTGCATGCCGAGCATCCGGGCCGCCGTCGAAATGAAAATGAGATCGTCGGTCATACGTCCGCTTGATACAGATCAAGCGTAGGCCTTGATACGATGTGTGTCAAGGCGCTGCATCGCGATGGATGAGGTTGCGCGGTGATTAGAATGATTAGCTACCGTGATTGACGTCCAAGCTTCCGACTTCGTTACCATCGCGCTGCTGATCGTGCTCGAAGGTCTGCTGAGCGCCGACAACGCGCTCGTGATGGCCATCATGGTGCTCGGGCTACCGAAGCACCAACACCAGAAGGCCTTGAAGTACGGGCTGATTGGCGGGTTCGGTCTCCGGATCCTCGCGACGCTGCTGGCTGTCTATCTTATCCGCGTCGCGTGGGTAAAACTGTTTGGCGGCTTGTACCTGCTTTACCTGACGTGGGAACACTTCACGCGCGAGGGCGGGTCAGAGGCGCGCCAGTCACCGCCGCTTGCGAAACCCGCGTTCGGGCTCTCGGCGTTTTGGGCAACCGTCTGCAGAGTCGAGATGGTCAATCTCGCGTTCTCGGTGGATTCGATTCTCGTTGCTGTCGCGATGTCACCGAAGCAGTGGGTCGTGATCACGGGAGGCATCCTCGGCATCGTCGCCCTACGGCTTGTCGTCGGTCAGTTGCTCGTCATCATCCAGAAATATCCCGCGCTCGTCGACGGCGCGTTCGTCATCATCGGGTGGGTCGGCCTGAAGTTGATCGCCGAGTACTTCCACACGATCGGCGTGCTGCACTTCGAGATTCCCCGGTCGATGTCGATTGGTTTGATCATCCTGATTTTCCTCATCTCGTTTATCTACGCGCGCCGGAAGGGGCCGCGCGACATCGCGGTCCAGCCGCTCGACGAGGAGGCGACGGAGCTACTCCAGAAGGAAGGGGACCTGCGAGCGGACGATGTGACGAAGTAGGCCCGGTGGCTACTCGGTGGGCCGCGACCCCCCGGCAGCGCGTGCCGCCAGAATCGCGCGAATGAGTGGCTCAGGGACGTCGGCTGCGGCATTGGGGTCCGCACACGCCGCGCGTCCTGCCGCAATGGTGGTGCGGTATTGCCGCATGTACTCCTCGCAATTCGAGCACGCCTTGAGATGACGCTCGAACACCGCGAGCTCGGCCGCGGGAAGCTCGCCGGCCACGTAGTCGGCCAAGAAATCGGCGCATTCGCGGCAGTTCACGTCCTGCTCCTGGTGAAATGCGGCGCCAAAAGCGTGCGCAGCGCTTGCCGGGCGCGGTGCAAGCGGACTTTCACGGCGTTGGCGGTTGTGTCCAGCACCTTCGCGGTCTCCTCAGTATCCAATCCTTCGATGTCCCGGAGGAGCAGAACGGTACGATAGGCATCGGGTAACTCGTTGATCAAGCGGCGAACAAGCGTTTTGTTTTCTTCCCGTTCGATGGTCTCGGCCGGGTCGTCCCAGGCCGAAAACCGTTCGGCGTGATGACCGTCGTCTTTGAAGGTGGGCAGGAGCGGCTCGATCGACTCTTCGCGCTTCCGCCGACGTGTCCGGAGTTTCATGAGGGCGGCGTTCACGGCGATGCGATGGAGCCAGGTCGACAATTTTGCCTGGCCCTCGAACCGCGGCAGGCTGCGGAAGGCGAAGAGGAACGCGTCCTGGACCGCGTCTCGCGCATCCTCCTCGACCGGAAGGATTCGCCGGGTGACGGCGAGCAATTTGCCGGTTTCGGCGCGGACGACCTCCTCAAACGCCGCCGGCTCGCCGGCTCGCAAACGGGTGAGCAAGGCCGCTTCGGGGTCTAGCTCATCCGTGGACGGAACCTCTTGCATCGCCCAAAGTGTAAGCGAGTCGAGTAGACTCATGGGTCAGTGCGAGTTCATCTAATCAATCCAAGCCATCTTTCCTTCGGAATTGCCGTCATTACCCCTCGCTGGTTGTACGTGCTTGCCGCCGCAACTCCCGACGATGTCGGGGATCCCCTTGTGGTTGACGAAACGCTCGAACAGTTTGATCCCGCTACGATCGCGGACGGCGACGTCGTGGGCATCGGCATACATAGCGGTAATGCCTTACGCGGGTACGAGGTCGGCCGCGCCGCGCGAGCGCGCGGTGCCTGGGTCGTCTTCGGTGGCATTCACGCCACCCTGTATCCGGATGAAGCCCCGGACCTTGGCGGCGCGCACGCGGTGGTCAAAGGTGATGGCGATCGGATTTGGCCAACCGTGATCGCCGACTGTCAGCGCGGCGCACCGCTCGCGAGCTACGACGGCGGGCGCGTCGAAGGCAATCTGATGCTCAAGGCGCGATGGGATCTGCTGCCGGCAAATAGCTACATGTGGGCGTCGGTGCAGACCGTGCGCGGATGCCCGAAGCATTGCTCCTTCTGTTCGGTGTGGCGGACCGATGGTCAGAAGCCACGCGTCCGTGCGAGCGACGCGGTGATCGAAGAGATTGTCGCGCTGCGACGCAAGGGGTTTCGCTTCATCGCGCTCGCGGACGACAACTTCTATCCGGTTGCCTTCGAAGATCTGCGGATGGCGGATCGCCGGGCCGACAAGAGTCAGCTCGAACGCCTTCAGGCGATCCGGGCGGATCGATTCGAGCTGATGGAGCGTCTCGCGAAGCTGCCGAAAGACATGGTGTTCTTCACGCAGATCACCATGGAAGCCGCCGAAGATCCGAAATTCCTCGATGCGATGCGCCAGGCGAACATCAAGGGGGCGCTGGTCGGCGTCGAATCGGTCACGCCCGAAGGCTTGAAGGACATTTACAAGGACTTCAACTTTGCCGGTGACGAGCTCGCGGCGCGGCTGCAGACGTTCCGCCGTCACGGTGTGCACGTGCTCGGGTCGTTTATCTTCGGCCTGCCGTCCGACCGTCCCGAAACCTTTGCCGCCACCGCGGAAATGGCGCAACGCGCCGGCGTGACCTTCGCGCAATTCGTGATGCTGACGCCGTTTCCCGGCACGATCGACTTCGAGCGATGGGAAGAGAAGATGGCGCGCGAGGAAGTTCGCATCGCGGGTATCCCGATCACCCGCCATTGGCTGATTCCGCAAGCGCAACGGCCGAAGGTGTACTCGCCCCATCCGGTCATGCAGCCCGACGAAATCCGGGACCGGACGCAAGCCGTCTGGGATCAGTTTTATAGCTTGCCGAACATCTGGGAGCGGTCGTCCTGCGTGAAAAGCCTCAAGTCGCGGATGGCGTTCGTGCTCATCTCGAAGCTCTATCGCCAGATGTACGCGAACACGGGGATTGCCACCGACAGCGCACGTGTCTCCCGCGCCGAGAAATGGGCGCGCGTCCTCGCCGGTCCAACCCGCCGGATGTTTACCGCGAAGCCGATGCCGGATCTCCAGGTCCCAGCCTGACGCACTGAGTTCTCCAGTTGCCAGTTTCCAGTTCATCCCTCGACTTCGCTCGGGATGAACCCTGAGCGTCGTCGGAGGGTCCACAGTTGAGGCTCGCGGCTTAGCGCGGCGAGGAGACAGCGACCGCGGGCAGCAGTGGCTGGGCGCGGTCGTCACCTTCGTAGTAGACACGTTCGAGGAACAGTCCGGAGGCCGGCGCGGTCAGGCGTGCCGGCGCGCTCGAGGGTTCGTGGAGAAACTCGTCGAGATTGGCGACACTCAGACCGCCCCGCCCGATTTCCACCAGCACGCCAACCATGCGGCGCACCATTTTCCAGAGAAAATGTGAACCGGCGACTCGCACCAGCACGAGATCGCCGTGCGCGGCGACCTGCACCTCTTCGATCAAGACAGCGGTCGATTTTTCTTCAGGGTCATCGTCGCTGAACGACTGGAAGTCGTGCATGCCCGCGAACCGACCCGCGGCCTCCGACATCCGGCGCAGGTCGATTGATTCCTTGACCCACCAGACGAATGGCTTGGCAAATGCCGAGCGGCGCCGCGACACCTGATAGAGGTAGCTGCGCGCGACGGCGGAATGGCGTGCATGAAATCGATGGTGCGCCTTTGCGATCGTGAGGACGTTCACGTCGGCGGGGAGTTCGTCGTTCAGCCGGCGGCGCAGCGTTTCGGGCGGAAGCGTGGCGTCGATGTCGAGATGCGCCACTTGCATTAATGCATGCACACCGGCGTCGGTCCGTCCGGAACCCTGACACTCGAAGTGTCGCTGGCCGGTGACCTCCGCCACCGCGCGTTCGATCTCGCCCTGCACCGTCCGCGCGTTTTTTTGCTTCTGCCAGCCGCTGTAACGTGTACCGGCGTACTCGAGTGTCATCTTGAAACGGGGCATGGTGGCAGGGAACAAAAACCGTATCAGTTCCCAGTTACCAGTTGCCAGTTCAAAGTTGAGTGATTCGCTCGGGTGCGTCTCAGAGGAAACCTGAACGTCGGAACGGGCTACTCACGTCGAAGTGAGAAGTGACGCTTTGAACTGGCAATTGGGAACTGGTAACGTCCTTGGCTATGTCCCACGTCCCAGTGCACGCCGCCAACCTTCCCAAGCCTGTCGGTCCGTACTCCCCAGGCATGGTGTTCGAACGTTTGATTTTTGTTTCCGGGCAGGGCGCCGTCGACCCATCCACCGGGCAGCTGGTGGGGAGCACCGTCCAACTGCAGACCGAGCAATGCCTGAGGAACGTGGAGGCGATTCTCCGCGCCGCCGGATCGGACCTGTCGCACGTGCTGCGCTGCGGCGTCTTCCTGCTCGACATGAAAGAGTTTTCGAACATGAACGCGGTGTACTCGCGGATGTTCGGGAATCATCGGCCGGCACGGACGACGGTCCAGGCGGCGGGACTCCCGGGTGAAGGACTGCTGGTCGAGATCGACTGCGTCGCGCTACGTCCCGTGAACACGTGACACAGAAGCACGGAGACACGGAGGCACAGAGGCACAGAGCTGACGCGTCGAGTCGCGGCCTTCGGCCGCCTGATGGGATCGAGGACGGCGTTCCGAAACACTCCACAAACAATCTCAGGAGCGTTTCGGCAACGGCGTCCTCCATCCCATCGGCGCCGGCGAAGCCGGCGCGACTCGACGCGTCAGCTCTGTCGCGTTAGGGTCGGGTCGCGCCGGCTCCGCCGGCGCCTATCCAATCGCGACATCGCGCGTCGAAACACGCACGGAGAAATGGAGCCGAGGCGCGTTTCGACACGCGTGTCGCGACCGATAGGCGGCCGAAGGCCGCCACCCGACGGTACGCTCCGTGTCTCCGTGTCTCCGTGTTTCCGTGTTTCCGTGCCCGTCACTCGTAGCGGATCGCCGACAGCGCGTCGACGCGGACGGCTCGGCGGGCGGGCAGGTAGTTGGCCACGAGCGCAGTGCCGAGCATCACTGCGGCAACCGACGCAAACGTGATCGGATCGAGGCCGTCGAGTCCATACAGATACGCGCCGAGCGGCCGCGACATGCCCGCGGCCAGGACGAACCCGAGGCCAACGCCGATTGCCACCAGCGTCATCCCCTCGCGCACGACCAGCCGGATCACGTGAGACGGCGACGCGCCGAGCGCGACGCGGATGCCGATTTCTTTCGTCCGGCGCGCCGCCGCAAACGCGACGACCGCATAGAGCCCGAGACTTGCCAGCAGAATCGCCAGCGTGCCGAAGATCCCCAGCATCGCCGCAGCGAGGCGCGGCGGCGTCAGCATCAGCGAGAGATGCTGGCGCATCGTGTTGAGTGACAGGATCGGTAAGTTCGGATCGAGGGCGAGCGCCGTCTGCCGCACCGTATTGACGAGCGACGCAGGATCGCCGGTGGTGCGAATCACGAACGCTATGTCTTCGTCAGTCTGCCGCCACGGCCGATATAAATACGGCCGCGGGTCCTCGCCGAGCGTCCGCACCTTTGTGTCACGCGCCACACCGATCACCGTCATCGGTGCGATCTCGGTCGTGATGGCATCGCCTTTGGCATCGGCCCGGCGTCCGGTGGCGAACCGAATCTGATGTCCGAGAGGGTCGACGCCGGGAAAGAACTTCGCCGCGAACGCTGCCGACACGATGGCGACGTTGGGCGCCGTCTTGTCGTCGGCGGGCGTGAAGTCGCGGCCGCGCAGGACTGGAATCCCGAGCACGCTGAAGTAGCCGGCATCGTTGATGGTGTAATCGACCTCGGTCCCGCGCCCGTGCTCATCCGGCTGCTGGTTATCGACCACGACAGACGTCGTTCGCACCTGCGCGCCCAGCGGCACCCGGTCGGCGAGCGTGACGGCGTCCACGCCGGGAATGGCGGCGAGTCGATCGCGCAGGCGCTCGATAAACGCGCGCTTGTTGTCTGCCTTCAGACCCGACAACATCATCGCCGGCGTGAGAATGATCGCGCGCTCGCGCTCGAAGCCCGGATCGATGTCCTGTGCGCGTTGCAGACTGCGGATGAACAATCCCGCCGCCGTAAGCAGCACCAGCGACACCGCGACCTGCGTGACCACCAGGATGTTCCGCATGCCGAATCGCTTATGCGAGCGCCAGCCGCTGCCACTCTCGTCCTTGAGACCGCCGATCAGGCCCGGGCGAGTGGCCTGCAGTGCCGGGGCGAGGCCGAAGAATGCGCCGGTGGCGAGCGAGACCAGCAGTGTGAACCACAAGACGCGATAGTCCATCGCCAAGTCGAGGGCGACCGGAATGGGCAGCCCGGGCGGGTTCCAGCCTTGCAGGAGTCTGAGCAGCCACCACGCCAGCAACAGTCCGGCGGCGCCGCCCGTGACCGCCAGTATGACGCTCTCGGTGAGGAGAAGGCGCACGAGCCGGGCGCGGCTTGCGCCCACCGCCAGACGGACGGCAATTTCGCGCGTCCGTCCCGACGCCCGCGCGAGCAACAGGTTGGCCACGTTCGCACACGCGACGAGCAGCACCAGACCGGGCACCGCCATCAGCAGTGCGGCAACCGGCGCGATCGCCTTATCGATATTGGGATGGAGGCGCACATCGCTCGACGCATAGAGCGACATCGTGCGGTCCTGATTCGAATCAGGATACGTGGCCGACAACCGCGCAGCGAGCACGTCGACCGCGGCTTGCGCCTCCACCACGGAAACGCCTTCGGCCAGGCGCGCCTTCGTAAAGAGCGAGCGATTGCTGCGGCGTTCGCGATCGCGGCTCTCGGCTGCAAGATCGTAGTTGATGTTCAACGGCACCCAGAGGTCGATCACGAACCCGACGAGCGCGCCTTTGTAGGTCGGCGGCGCGACGCCGATGATCGACACGGTCCGGCCGTTGAGCGTGAGGGTGCGGCCGAGCACGCCGGGATCGCCGCCAAAATGCCGCTGCCAATAGCCGTAGCCCAGAATGGCGGTTGGTGTGGCTCCGGGGCGATCGTCCTCCGGCGCAAAGGCACGGCCGATCATCGGTCGGATGCCAAGCACTGAGAAATAGGTGCCCGCGACGGTTTCGCCAAAGATGACCGAGGAGGGCGACGTGTCGGTGCGATTGAGCAGCGTCAGCTCATAGGCCGCGGCACCGTCGAACACGGGGAGCGCGCGTACGTCGAGATAGTCCAGGTACGACGACGTGACCGGCGTGCCGTCCCTGTCGTTTGTGTAGATCTCGACGAGCCGCTCGGGTCGTGCGACCGCCGCAGGTTTCAGCATCACCGTGTTGACGATGGTGAAGATCGCGCTGTTGGCGCCGATGCCCAGCGCCATCGTGGCGAGAGCCGCCAGAGTAAAGCCGGGGCTCGCGAGCAGTCGTCGAACGGCGTAGCGCACATCAGTCATGGGTTGGCCTGATACCTATTACGGCGAGGTGTCGTCGAGGTTCACTTACAATCTGAATTTGCCTCCCTTACCTCGTTCGGTCAAACTCCTCGGCTACACGAGTCTCTTGACTGATGCGGCAACCGAAGCCGCCTACCCGCTCTTGCCGGTGTTCGTCACGCGCGTCCTCGGCGGGAATCCTGCGTCGCTCGGGCTCATCGAAGGCGCGGCCGATGCGGCGGCGAGCATCTTCAAGCTGGTGGCGGGTCAGTGGTCCGACCGCACCGGGCGGCGCAGGCCCTTTGTGCTGGCGGGCTACACCCTCGCGGGTCTCGTACGGCCGCTCATCGCACTTGCCGCAACGTGGCAGCACGTCTTCGTCATCCGTTTCGTTGATCGGATTGGCAAAGGTCTGCGCGGCGCGCCGCGCGATGCGATGCTCGACGCGCTGGCGCCGGAAGGCCAGCGCGGGCGGGTCTTCGGATATCACCGCGCCATGGACCATGCAGGCGCGGTGCTGGGACCGCTCCTCGCGACCGTGTTCTTGGTACTTTGCGCCGGGTGCCTATCGCACGCTCTTCGCGCTCACGATCATTCCCGGGCTACTCGCGATTGTCATGGTTCGGTTTGTGCCGGAGGTAGGGGCCGGTCTCAAGACCGTCCCCTACGTACCGGGACACGGCAACGCGCTCGACTCCGTCGCGCACGGGACCAGCGCGCGCTACCAGACCAACGCGACCCGCCAGACCTACCCGACCGACCAGACCCACCAGACCCACCAGCCGCACCAGCCCACCACCTTGCCCCCGCCGCTCAAACGCTTCCTCGCCATTCTTGCCGTCTTCACGGTGGGCAACTCGAGCGACGCATTCCTGCTGCTCCGGCTCTCCGACGCCGGCCTTGCCACGAACCTGTTACCCATCACCTGGGCAGGTCTGCACCTCGTCAAGGCGAGTCTTTCCACCTACGGCGGCGCCCTGTCGGATCGATTCGGCAGACGCCGGCTGATCATCGTCGCGTGGCTGCTCTATGCCGTCGTTTACGCGGGATTCGCCGTCACCACACAACTCACCACGCTGATCGCGTGGTTTCTGATCTATGGCGTCTATTTCGCGTTAGCCGAGGCCAGCGAGAAAGCGCTCGTGGCGGATCTGGTACAGGGCAGCGAGACCCAAGGGACCGCGTTTGGTTGGTACAACGCGGTCCTCGGGGTCGGTGCGCTCGCGGCAAGCGTGCTGTTCGGGTTTCTGTGGCAATCGTTCGGCCCGCCCACAGCGTTCTACACCGGGGCGGCCCTCGCGATTACGGCCTCGGCGCTGCTGGCCGCGGAGCGATCAACTGCATCGCCGTCGTGATCATCGATCCGACGTCGGCGACGTTTGCGGGCAGGATCACCGTGTCGGCGTTGTTTATCACTTTGCCGAACTCGGTGATGTACTGCTCGGCGACGCGCAACTGCACGGCCTCGTGCCCGCCAGGGATTTGCATCGCCTCGGCGACGCGGCGCAAGCCTTCGGCGGTGGCGGTGGCGACGGCGAGGATCGCCGACGCCTGACCCTCGGCCTCGTTGATCTGCTGCTGCCGCCGCGCTTCCGACGCCTTGATCGTTTCCTGCTTGGCGCCTTCGGCGGTGTTGATGGCGGCGTCGCGCTGGCCTTCCGACGTGAGAATCACCGCGCGCTTCTCGCGCTCGGCCCGCATCTGCTTTTCCATCGCGGCGAGCATGTCGTGCGGCGGCGTGATGTTCTTGATCTCGTAGCGCAGCACTTTCACGCCCCACGGCTCGGAGGCCTTGTCGAGCTCGGCGACGACCGGGGTGTTGATGTTGGTGCGTTCCTCGAAGGTCCGATCGAGATCGATCTTGCCGACCTCGCTGCGCAGCGTCGTCTGCGCCAGCTGCGAGATCGCGAACAGGTAGTCGGAGATGCCGTATGACGCGCGCTCCGGGTTGAGCACCTTGAGATACAGCACGCCGTCGACCCGACCTGCACGTTGTCGCGGGTGATGCACACCTGGGCCGGGATGTCGATCGCGGACTCCTTCAGCGAGTGCCTGTAGCGGATGACGTCGATGAACGGCACGAGGATGTGGAAGCCGGCGCCGAGCGTGCCGGAGTAGCGCCCCAGCCGCTCGACGACATACGCGCTCTGCTGCGGGACGACGATCGCCGTCTTCGCGAGGACGATGAGCGCCAACGATCGCGAGCAGGATGATGACGAACAGTCCGCCTTCCATGCACCCTCACTCAGGCTGAACGAAACAGCGTCAGACCGTCGACCCCCGTGACGCGGCAGCGCTGCCCCGGTTCGATGGGTTCGCGCGCGTCGTTGCGCGCCGTTCCAGATCGTGCCCCGCAATTCGACGCGGCCGACGCCGCCCGGCAGGATCCGCTCGCGCGGCATGGCGAGCTCGCCGACGAGCGAATCGACGTTCGCGCTGTCCGGCTGCTCGACGCGGCGCGCAGTCGGCCGCGGAACAGCAGCAGATACAGCGACCGACGTCACGGTGAAGAGCAGCCACTGCAGCCACGGCGGCGCCGCCGAGGCCGAGTCGCGCCGAGCACGCCGACGGTGAGCGCGCCGAGGCCGAAGAACATCACGAAAAAGCCGCTCGGCGTCGACCAGCTCGATCACCATGCAGCGACGAGCCCGCCCGCCAGCCACATCCACCATTCCATCGCGCGCGATTATATGTCGAGCTGGCAGCTCGTGTTTGATAAGATCATCGATTCACATGGCAACGAATTCTGGTCACCAATGACGACGGCGTCCACTCCGAAGGCATTCGCGCGCTCGCCGAGCGTCTCGGCCGCTCGGCGAGGTCACGGTCGTGGCGCCGCACCAGGAATCGAGCGCGATCGGCCACGCGCTGACGCTGCGCCGGCCGCTGCGGCTCGAGACCGCGTGAGCGACGACGTGTTACATGGTCGACGGCACGCCGACCGACTGCGTCAACATCGGCGTCGCGATCCTCCTGAAGGGCGAGCTGCCCGATCTGATCGTGTCGGGCATCAACACGGGATGGAATCTCGGCGATGACGTGACCTATTCGGGGACTGTCGCGGGTGCCTTGGAAGGCGGCGCTGCTCGGCGTGCCGGCATTGCCGTGTCGCTGCAGCGCACGCGCGACTCGGTCTTCGACTTCGGCGCCGCGGCGCGACGGCGGCGGCGCAACTGGCCGAGCTGATGCTGCGGCATCCGTTGCCCGAGCGCGGACGTTCCTCAACGTCAACGTGCCGAAGGGGACGCCCAAAGGCTATCGGCGCACCGTGCAGGGCAAACGCAACCACGTCACCAAGATCTCCGAGCGGCTGGACCCGCGCGGGAAGCCTACTACTGGATCGAGGAAGGCATCGACGAGTGGGCGCCGCATGACGAGCAGCGATTACCACGCGTGCAAGGAAGGCTACATCTCGGTCACGCTGCTGCACCCCGACATGACAGCGCGACGCTCGCGCTCGACAGCTTGCCGGACGTTCTGTTCGAGACGCCTCCGGCGCGCTGATCGTCGGGTCCGGCGCCACCAACACGAAATCGCGCGCACGCGCGGCATGCCGGGCTGGCCGGGCACGTGACGTTGCAACGATGCCGCAGGCGACGCGCAGAACATCCGTCACGTCACGTTCCGTCGAACTCAACCTATGCCCGCGTCAGATCGCCGTCATCCTCAACGCCGCGGCGCGATCGGCGCAAGACTCCCTTCCGCAGCAGATCGCCGACGGCTTTTCCGCCCGCGGCGTGACCGTCGCTGGTCCGTGTCGTCGACGGCGCCACACTCCCGGAGGCCACCCGTGAGGCCCTTCAGCAAGGCGCTTCCGTCGTCGTCGCGGGCGGAGGCGACGGCACGATTAACACGGTGGCGTCGGTGCTCGCCGACAGGGACGCCGACCTCGGCGTGCTCCCCCTCGGCACGTTGAACCATTTTGCCAGGGACCTCAGCATTCCCCTGCAAATGGAGGACGCGATCGACACGATCGTGGAAGGTCACGCGATCCGCGTCGACACCGGCGAGGTCAACGGCCGCCCCTTTATCAACAACTCCAGCCTGGGCGTCTATCCGAGCATCGTGATCGAACGCGAGCGCGAACAGCGGAAGGGACATCGGAAGTTCGTATCCCTGGCGCTGGCACTGGTGCGGGTCTGGAGGCGATATCCGCGCAGCGTCGTGACGCTACGCGTTGACGGGGCCGGCGCGAACGGTGCGCACGCCGTTCGTGTTCGTCGGGAATGGCGTGTACAAGCTCGAGGGTATCAACTTGACTCGCCGCGAGAGCCTCACTCGAGGCGTGCTGCATATCTGTCTTGCCCCAGACATCTCGAGGCTCGAGGGCGTTCGGATGGCCGTCGCGGCGCTCGCCGGCCGGCTGGACCAGGTGGAGGTACTTCGAGGCCTTTGTCGACACCAGTCTCGTCGGTCGACGTTCCGCGCGCGGTTGCGGTGTCGCTCGACGGAGAGGTCGCGGTCCTGCAATCGCCGCTCCGTTACCGCGTGCGGCCGAAAGCCCTTCGTGTGATTGTGTCTGTGTCGTCGGCGACGCGCGAAGGGTGACACGCGCATGCGCACGGTGATCCATCTTTCCGACCTTCATTTCGGCCGTGTTGATCCGGTCGTGGTCAGCGCCTTGCCGGGGCACCTCGCGACGCTCGCGCCCGACCTCATCGTGATCTCCGGCGATTTCACCCAGCGCGCCAGGCGAGCGCAATTCCAGGACGCGCGCGCATTTCTCCAGGCGCTGCCGTCACCACGCCTGGTGGTTCCCGGCAATCACGACGTGCCGCTCTACAACGTCGCGGCGCGATTTCTGGCGCCGCTCGGCGGCTATCGGCGCCACATTGCGTCCGACCTGGCGCCCGTGTTCACGGACGGGGAGCTGCTGGTCGTCGGCGTCAACACAACGCGCTCGCTCACGATCAAAGGCGGGCGGATCCGGCGAGCCGACGTCGTGCGCCTGCGCGACGCGTTCGGCAAGGCCGGCACCGCCGTGGTCAAGATCGTCGTCGCCCATCATCCCTTCGAACCGAGCGCTAAGGCTGGCGACGCCGTCGACGTGCTGACCGAAGCCGGCGCGGATGTGTTCCTTACGGGCCATCTCCATGTCAGCTACACCGGCCATACGGCGCACCGCTATCAACGCGGAGGGCGAGCGGCGATTGCCGTCGAGGCGGGGACGGCCACATCCACGCGCGCGTCCGCGAAGCAGCAAACACGTTCAACGTGCTGCGCATCGCGCTGCCGCACATCGTGGTCCAGCGCACGGCGTGGCAAGGTAGCCACGGCTTCAAGGTGGTCGACAGCCAAACGTTTGAGCGTTTGGACGACGGGTGGAGGAGTGTCGGCGTCGATGCGTGACCGGATGTTGGCGAGGTCTGCCCGGGCTCACAATGTGTTTGGCGGTTCGGCTGAGGTCCAGTAAACTAATCGCGTTTGCCCGCCGTCGGGGCGTGGCTCAGCATGGTAGAGCGCTCGGTTCGGGACCGAGAGGCCGCTGGTTCGAATCCAGTCGCCCCGACCACTTCTCCAGGCACATCGCTCACGTCGTAATCGGTCGGCTCGTCTCGCCCCACAGCGCCGTCGTTGAACGTGATTTTCGGTCCCGGCCCGGTTCAAACCAGCCCGGTCGACCAAGGCACACTTTCTATGTTGCACGACTTCGTAACCCTGTATCGCGACGCGATCATCGCCCGCGCGAGACAGAAGCTGACGAATCGACCTTGGCCACTGACGTCGACGAGCGAGCTCGAACACGGCGTTCCGCTCTTCCTGACCCAGCTGTCGGAGACCCTTCGCCTGGAAGAAAGCGCGGCGCCGTTTTCCGCAACCGCAATCGCTTCGTCCGCCGCTCGGCATGGTCGCGAGCTACTGGACATGGGGTTCAATGTCTCTCAGGTCGTGCACGACTACGGCGACATTTGCCAGGCGATTACCGAACTCGCCGTGGAGCAAAATGCGCCCATCACCACGAACGAATTCCAAATCTTGAATCGCTCGCTCGACACCGCCATCGCGGGCGCGGTCACCGAGCACGCCCGCATCACCGCGGAGGCGCGGGAGAGCGACGAGAACGAACGCACGGGGCAGTTGTCGCACGAGATTCGCGACATCCTCAATACGACGCTTCTTGCCTACGAGACACTGAAGCGGGGCACGGTGGCCATCAACGGAAGTACGGGCGCCATTTTGGGCCGGAGCCTCATCAGCCTGCGCGACCTGGTGAACAGCTCGTTGTCGGACGTCCGGCTGACCGCCAACCATCAGCGCCGCGAGCGGCTTGCGGTCACCGCGTTCCTGAACGATGTCGCCACCGCCGCTGCGCTACACGCCGAGTCGAGCGGGCTGCAGTTCACGATGGAGCCCGTCGAGCCCGGTTTAGCAGTCAACGCCGATCCGCAACTCCTCGGGTCCGCAGTGATGAATCTCTTGAACAACGCCTTCAAGTACACGCGCGCGGGGGGCCTGGTCGTGTTGAGAGCACGGCAAGAAAAGCAGCGCCTCCTCATCGAAGTGGAAGACCAGTGCGGTGGCATCCCGGACACGGCGGGAGACCCGTTTCAACCGTTCGCCGACCGCCGGGGAGATGATCGGACCGGCCTCGGCCTCGGGCTCTCGATTGCTCGCAAAGCCATCAGGGCACACGGCGGCGAGATCGCTATCCGCAATCGGCCCGGGCATGGTTGTATCTTCGCGATCGAGATTCCCTTGGCGGCACAAGACCTGACCGTCGCGACGCCGATCTAGTGGCGTGTATCTCGTGGATCAGGACCGGCCGCTCCGTTGTCGCGTCCGATAAACAGGGGCGATCATCTGGATGAGACGTAACTGATTCGTCGAAGACAGTCCACGAGCGCTAGCTAGTCACTCCCCGCCTGCCTTCATTGGATTTGCCTCGCCGCGCGCGCCCGAGATCCTCCGCACAATCGCACAGGCCTTCGACATTCCCGGACACGTATGCCGCCAGTGTCCCTGTGGCATGCCGACCGGGTATGGGCCGCGGCGTCAGTGGCCATCGTTTGTCCGCGCGTCCCAGATGAGCGCGATCTTAAATTGTGCAGCCGCGCGCAGCTGAGTCAGACGCGCGCATTACGGGTGTTTGTGTCTGAACAGCACAGCGGCCGTGGTGCCGATAACGTGCAGGAGAAGAGCGCCGTGCTCCCGCGGATCGCATCGGCTCCCAGCCGCCAGATTGATGAATGGACTCGCATGAAGACGCCAGGGCAACAAACGGCCGTGACAGGAAATGCCAACGCAGCAACGGCGGGGAGGCTGATGTGAAATCGGTATTAGTCGTCGACGATCAGCCGCCGTTTCGGGAGATTCTCGTCCGGATTTTGACGCCGGCCGGATATGCCACTGAGCAGGCGGGTGATGCCGACGCCGCCCTTGCCATGATCGCGAAAACGCCGCCCGCCGTCTTGTTCTGCGACATCGAGATGCCTGGTCACGATGGGCTATGGCTCGTGGCCCAGGTTCGCAAGCAATTTCCAACCGTGGCCATCGTCCTGGCCACGTCGAATGAGGCAGTGCCCTCGAGTGTCACTCTGCAACGCGGTGTGGTCGGATATGTGCTCAAGCCCTTTCAGACCGCACAGGTTCTCGGCGCCGTACGCGACGCGGTGGATTGGCATGGTGCGGCCGTCGCGCGCAGCGTCGTCCAGCCGCCGGCGCACGACCCGGTCGACGAATGGCTTCGGAGCCGACGGTCGCGGAATGTCTGAGGGGAGACTGAATATGGGCGACCGTGAAGTCATCGCGCGGGATCTAGACCTTGTCCATCGAATGAAGAATCACCTGGCGATCATCCTTGGATTCTGCGAGCTGTTGCTCGAAGACCTGCCGCTCGACGATCGCCGACGCGGGGATATCATGGAGATCAAGAAAGCCGCCGGCGCCGCCACGTCCGACATGCCCGAAATTGCGAGTCGACTGTCATGAGCGTCACTCCTCACACCGCCCCGTTGGTGTTGATCGTTGACGACGAGCCGCCGATTCGTGAAATCGAGCGCCGTATTCTCGAGCGCGGGGGATACCGCGTGATCGAAGCGGCCAGCGGTGCGGACGCGTTCGCCCGCGTCGCTGAAGGACCGACGCCCGACCTGATGGTGGTGGATCTCGAGATGCCCGAGATGTCGGGTGAAGAACTGGTGCAGCGCGTCCATGCGTCGTTGGGACGCCTGAAAGTGCTCTACGTCACGGGCAACATTGACCGACTGCTCGACGTGCGCCAGCTCGTCTGGGAAGGCGAGGCCTTTCTCGACAAGCCGTTCACCGCGAAAGGTTTGCTCGAAGCTGTATCCCTACTCCTCACCGGCACGCTGCGCGCGCCGGGTCGCCGCGCCGTCACTCACTAAGTTCGCGAGCTGCGGGCTCTGTGGGGGAATCGTCGTTCAGGCGATCGCCAGGGCGCCGTGCACGTGCGTATGGTGGGCACAGACATCGGCGTAGACCTGGTCACTCGCGACATTGACAACCGAATAGCCGCACAGCAGTGAAAAGGAGTGGGCCTTTGCGAGCTCATTCCAGAGGCCTTCGACCTGGATGGCGGCGTCGTATTTGCCGGCGCCACAGAGGACGTCGACCATCTCGCCATACCCCCGAACAATCGACTCTCCACCGAACAACGAGACGCGCTCGAGCACGGCGCCGAGCGCCGCGCGGAAGCGCGCGGTGTGCGGCCGCCCGTTGACCATGAACTGCTCGAGCATCTCCTGCGCGTCGAGGATCATCACGGAGCCACTCTTGATCAGGGAGGTGACGCCGAAGTGTCGCGAGACAAGCTCCGCACGAATGCGCTTCCGATGATCAGGTGTCGCGATAACGAGCGTGGGCTGACCCGCAGCGAAGCCGTCGGCGAGAAAATCCGCAACTGCGAGGCAAAGCCGTTCTTCGTCACTATAGAACTGCACCGCGTGGTGTCCCGGATTGCCTGGAAGAATTGCTCGAGCCTTCATCTGAAATACTGCCTCAGGGGGAAACCTACGGTCACCTGACCAAGGTAACACCCTTCGCCCATGGTTTGAGATGTTTCTCCTGACGAGCTACGCCAGTTTCACGACACTGCGCACCGGTGCGGTCCTTCGGCACGGGCAGTGCAGGAGTTGTCTCCGAGGAACGCCGGATGGCTCGCACATACTCTGTCGCAGTTTTGGCCGGGAGCCTGCGGAAGGAATCGTTCAGCCGCAAGCTCGCGAAGGTCCTCGCTGAAGTTGCCGATGAGCGCCTCGCGCTCGAGATCGTCGAAATCGGACAACTCCAGATGTGCAACCAGGATCTCGACGCGTCACCACCGGACGAGTGGATCGCGTTTCGTTCGCGCATCAAGGCTGCTGACGCCGTACTGTTCGTCACGCCGGAGTACAACCGGATCGGTTCCCGGCGTTCTCAAGAACGCGATCGATGTGGGCTCGCGCCCCTATGGTCAGAGCGCGTGGAATGCAAAACCTGGTGCCGTGATGAGCGTGTCGCCCGGGGCGCTCGCCGCCTTCGGCGCCAACCATCACTTGCGCCAGTCGCTGGTGTTCATCAACGTCCCGACCATGCAGCAGCCCGAAGCCTATATCGGTCACGCCGCGGCGTTGTTCGATCAACAGGGCCGCCTCATCGACGAGAAGACGCGCGTTTTTCTTCAGACCTTCATGCGAGCCTACGGCGATTGGGTGGCACAGCACCTTCCCCGCTAGCGTCGTGCCGGTCGTCGACGACGCCGGGCGGGCCGCGGCGGCTCCCCGGTTATTTCGGCTAAACCTATACCTGTCAGATATTTACAGTTATCTTTGAAGGGTATTGCGGAGGGGGATTCGAGTCTGCCAGACTTATGGGTGTTCGGCTCTCCACCCGACACCTCATATCGTTTGAACGCCTTCTTCGCCGAAGGAAGCCCGCCAGAATTTGTGGCGGGCTATTTTTTTCTCACCGCATAACTGACGGCGAGTAGCCACCCGGCACGAGGACACGAGGCGGCTCGGGCCGGTCGACGCGCAACGCCCAGATGTCGGCTCCTCTCGCTTTCGGCAGGTGATACACGACGTGCTCATCGTCGAGCCAATCCACCTGGTCGTCGACGCTCCGCGACTCGGCATCGAGGACCGTTTCTTGAAGCGTATCGAGTTGGAGCACCGCCACTTGCCAGAAGACCGTGTCGCTTCCGGTCACGCGTTTCTTGAAGGCGATACGACGATTGTCGGGTGAGAGCGACGGGCATTCGACGCCGGTGTGCACCACCTTCGCTTCGTGACGATCGACATCACCCTCCACGAGGTAGTTCACGTTCGCGGTTCGCAGCGTGGCGTAAAAGCGATTCCCATCGTCGGCAAACGTGACCCCCCAGAAATTGAAATCCACCGCGTCGAAGGGTTTGCCGTCGCGTTCGACCATGAAGCTCTCGAGGTTCGCGATGGCCTCGCCCGTCGCCGCATCGTGGATGGTGGTCGCGGTTGAAAAGCCGCCCTCCGCATACGAATGCCCCGATTGAAACACGGTGAGCGCCGCGCGGCGTCCATCGGGCGAAATGCGCGCTCTGCTCGGCACACCCGCGAGCGGTCGCCGCACACCGGCGGTGAACCGATCATCAAACACAAAGAAGACGTACGGAGGAATCAGCGATCCTTCAATCGCCTCACAGACCCCGCGCCCGCGCTGATAGTAGACGCGATCGCAGCTGATGTGGCTCACCGACCACGGGCCGTCCGGATGTTCAAGCGGCACAAACGCCACTTTGCCGAACGTGTCATCGGGCACCGTGCTCCTGAACAGAATGCCGCGCTGGCCTTGCTGGATGCGATCGAGAACGGCTCGCGTGAGCCCTGGCGTCGCCAGGGTCGTTCCCCGGCCCAGCGAGATATAGGCGAACGGCAGTGCCAGCGCCGCGACGCAGACGATCGTGAATGTCATGACGCGGCGATTGCTGCTCACGGAGCCGACCTCTCAAGGCGGTGACGAGAAGCCATCGCGAGCGCGATGCCGGCCGACAGCGCGATCGTGAATGCGCCGACAGCCGCGTTTGGATCGTAGCGGCTCCACACCCACCCGAACAGCAGGGAACCGGTGAGCCGCGACAGGCTCACGGCGGTGCCCAGCAGCGCTAACCCGGTGCCGCGAACGGGCGCCGCGAGAACGGCGCTCGCGGCGGCGGCCAGTACGCCGTCGGTCATCGCGTAATAGCTCCCGAGCAACACCACGCACACACCCGCAGAGAAAACACCGGCATCGGTCTGCCACAGCATCGCATATACGCCCAGCAGCGCGACATGGCCAGCAATGAAGACCGTCCCGCGGCCGACGCGGTCGGCGATTCGGCCCGCCGGCAGCGCGAGCACAACGTACGAAACGGCGGTTGCAGCCGCCAGAAGCGGGAAGACCGGAGCGCCGAACTTGGCGTGGCGTTGCAGCAGCAGGTACACAAAGGCATCGCTGATGGTTGCGAGTGCAAGGACGCACGCGGTGATCAGCGTGCGGCGGAACTGTACGTCGTGCAGCGGCGCCAGGAGGCCGGCGCGTGCACGCTGACCCGTAGGCTGCGTCACTTCGACCGCAGGATTCTCGACAAACAGCAGAATCACGGCCAGGCCGACGAGTGCGAACGAGAAGCTGATCACGAACACCTGATCGAAGGCGCGGGGGGAGGCGGCGAGTACCGCGAACGCCACCAGCGGCCCGAGCAGCGCACCGGTGGCGTCGAGCGCGCGATGCACTCCGAAAGCCGTCGCAAGATGCGACTGGTGCGTGCTCAACGAAATCAGCGCGTCGCGGGGCGCGGTACGGAAGCCCTTCGCCACGCGATCGATCGCGACCAGTGCCATCACCGCGTTCCAGGCACCTCCGACAAACAGCAGTCCGATGCGGCAGCAAGCCGAGAGCGCGTAGCCCGCGGCGGCCAGTTCTTTGTGGCGGCGGGTACGGTCGCCGGCGACACCGCCAAGCCACCGGACCAAGCTGCCGACTCCTTGGTAGAGGCCATCGATCGCGCCAAACGCCATCGGCGACAATCCGAGCTCGAGGACGAGATAGGCGGGCAGAATGCTCGCGACCATTTCTGAGGAGATGTCGGTGAAGAGGCTGGTGAAGCCAAGGAACCAGACATTGCGGCTGATGACGGGCAGCCCACCGCGGAGGAGACGCGTGAGCGGCGTCTGCGTTGCTCCTCGCTCAGCTTGATACACGTGCCACTCTCGCGCGATTGTTCCCGCCTCTACGGGGCGAGGTCAATGACCGGCCGCCAGCCCTCGGAGGAGGACACGGGTGCCATTTTCGCCGAAAGTTGTGCGGGCTTTCGCGCGGTTCCACTGGCACGTGCCTTGATCTTCATGAAGCATGTTCCGCAACAAAATCCTGATGACGCTCGCCCTCACGCTGTGGGCGACGTCCGCAATCGGCGCGTTACGACTGATCTCGGTCAAGGACGAAATTGCCATCGGCCGGCAAGCGCAGCACGACGTGCGACGGCAGGTTCCGCAGCTGCGTGACGGCGCCGTGGCAAGTTACCTGAACAGCCTTGGCCGGCGTCTCGCCGCACACGCCGACGGCCCGAAGTATCCATACAGTTTCGATGTAGCGGACAGGCGCGAGATCAACGCCTTCGCGCTCCCGGGTGGCCCAATCTGGGTTCACCGCGGCGCGCTTGATGCGGCGCAAAACGAGGCGCAACTTGCCGGTGTGCTGGCGCACGAGATCGCGCACATCGCCAATCGGCACGCTGCCGACCAGATCACCAAGGGCACGGCGGCCAACGCCGGCCTGAGCTTACTCGGCTCGCTTCTGGGCGGCGGGACCGGCGCCAGGATCGCGGAGCTGGGAGCGGGCGTCGCCGCACAATCGCTGATGATGAAGTTCAGCCGCGACGCGGAGCGTGAGGCCGACCGCAAGGGCCTCGCATACATGAAGCGCGCTGGCTATGATCCACGCGGAATGGTGGAGTTCCTCCAGGTGCTGCGCGCACGGCAGGGGCGAGATCCCGGCGCCGTGCAAACGTTCTTCGCGTCGCACCCCGCGCCGGGCGAACGGATCGCGCGACTGCAGCAAGAAGCCAATCGTCTCGGCGGGGGCCGGCGCAACTCTGACGCGTTCCGACAGGTGCAGGCGAGACTCGATCGACTGCGCTGAACCCCACTTCGCGCGACCCATCCGGCGACTGAAGTGGCGTTCGGGTTAGTCCTTTGCACGCGCACTGCCGCCGCGCCGTGAGCGCTTGGTCGTCCGCTTGGCGGCTGATTTTGCCGTCTTCCGTGTGCTGGTCGAACGTTTCGCGCCGCCCGCGCCCGTGTCACGAGTGGTCGCCGATCGGCTGCGTCCCGCGGACTTCCGGTCGCCTTGATCGCCGTAACCGCTCTGGACCTTCCGTTTCGCGCTCTGCGCGCGGTCTACGGCGAGCGAGCGACCCTGCTCGTCCATCTCACGAAACTGTCCCTGCTCGTCACGCTTCGCATACATCGTCGCGTTCGGCCCGTTGACGGTGTCCCGCTTCTGCGTCTTCTTCTGTTTTGCCATGTGTGACCTCAGCTGCTTTGCCGTCTCGCACGTGCAAAACGCGAGCCCGCGAGCCAGATACACTGATGGCGCGCATGGCCGACCGAGTCGCTCCCGACGCACGCCCACGCACGATCGCGATCAATCTTCTTTTCGCTCTGGCCGGTGCAGCGCTTCTGTACATCACCGTCCGTCGCGTCGGCTGGGCCGAGGTCCAGAACAGCGTGACCGCCATCGGCTGGTGGTACGTGGTGATTCTCATGCTCGGCGGGTTGCGCTTCACCGCCCGATCCTGCGCGTGGGCGGTGTGCGCCGAACCGGACCGGCTCGGTGTCGGCGACGCCTTCGCGGCGACACTCGCAGCCGACGCCCTGGGCAACCTCACGCCGCTCGGGCTGCTCGCCAGTGAGCCCGCCAAAGTCCTGATCGTCAAAGATCGCCTGCCCGTGGTGAGAGCGGTCGCCTCTGTCGCGGCGGAAAACGCGTTCTACAGCGTCACTGTGCTGGCGATGATTGCGTGCGGCGCGCTCGCCTTCTTCACAGTGGCGAACGTCGCCCCCGCGCTACGGCTGGCGGCCCAGGCGACGCTGGGCGGGGTCGCAGCGGGCGCCGTGCTCGCAGTCTGGGGCGCACGCCGCCAGCCGGCAATTCTCACGCGTGTGGCGCGCGTGCTCGCCGGCATGACCGGACGGAAGGCGACCTCGCACGACCGATTGCGCGAGATCGAAGTGCACTTCTACGCCCTGTTGACGTGGCCGGCCGCTCGCATCGCGCGTGTATTTTTCTGGCACGCACTCTTCCACATCGGCGCGGTCACCGAAGTCTTCCTCGTCTTGCGGCTGGTCTCGAGCGGAGCGACGCTCCTGCAGGCGTTCGTACTCGAAACCACGGGCCGCCTGATCGTGGTGGTGTTCAAGTTCGTGCCTTATCGGTTGGGCATCGATGAAGCCGGCACCGCCCTGGTTGCGCGCGCACTGACACTTGATGCCAGCGCCGGCGTCACGCTGGCGCTGGTCCGCAGAATACGAATTCTTACCTGGAATGCCGTGGGCCTCGTGCTGCTCACCGTGGCTCGATTACGGCGGTGACAGCCTCCCAGCGCCTCGCACGTCCAAAGAGCGTGGCCACTGATATTCTTGCAACCATGACCCACGTGCTGAGGTTCGCCGCGGCTGCCGGCGCCGTGCTTCTACTCGCGACGCTCGAGGCGCAGCCTGCCAACAATATCGATCCCGACCTGTACGCCGGCATGCGCTGGCGCAGCATTGGGCCTGATCGCGGCGGTCGGTCGATTGCGGCGGCTGGATCGGCGTCGCGCGCCAACGAGTATTACTTCGGCGCCACAGGTGGCGGTGTCTGGAAGACCACCGATTTTGGCCACACATGGAATCCGGTCGGCGATCAGCAGATCAAAACCTCGTCCGTCGGCGCCATCGCCATCGCGCCGTCCAATCCGGACGTCGTCTACGCCGGGATGGGGGAGTCGTGCTTCCGCGGCAACATCATTCAAGGTGACGGCGTCTACAAAACCAGCGACGCCGGCAAGACGTGGACTCGCGTCGGCCTCGAGAACACGCAGATCATCAGCAAGATCCGGGTGCACCCGACCAATCCAGACATTGTCTTCGCCGCTGCGTTAGGGCACGCCTACGAACCCAACCCCGAGCGTGGCGTTTTCCGATCCAAAGACGGCGGCAAGGCGTGGGAGCGCGTGCTATTCCGCAACGACAAGACCGGCGCCGTTGACCTCTCGATGGATCCGAAGAACCCCGACGTGCTGTATGCGGTGTTTTGGGAGATCTATCGCACCCCCTGGTCGATGGAAAGCGGCGGACCCGGCGGCGGCATGTTCAAGTCGACCGACGGCGGCACCACGTGGACCGACATCACCAGGAATCCCGGCATGCCCACCGGGGTGTGGGGCAGGGCCGGCGTTTCCGTGTCGGGCGCCGACAGCAATCGCGTGTACGCCATCATCGAAAACGAAAACGGCGGGGTGTTTGTATCCGACGACGCGGGCGCGAGCTGGAAGAAGACCAGCGAGGATCGCAACCTGCGTCAGCGCGCGTTTTATTACACGCACATCTATGCCGACACGCAGGAGAAGGACACCGTCTACGTGCTCAACGTCGGGTTTTTCAAGTCCACCGACGGCGGCAAGACGTTCCCGACGCAGCTTCGGCCGCCGCACGGCGACAACCACGACATGTGGATCGCGCCCGACGACAACAAGCGCATGATCGAAGCCAACGACGGCGGTGGGAATATTTCGGTCAATGCCGGTCAAACCTGGTCTTCCCAGGACTTTCCGACGGGCCAGTTCTACAACGTGTTTACCACCAAGCACGTGCCGTATCACGTCTGTGGCGCGCAACAGGACAACAGCACCGCGTGCGTGGGGAGCGAGGGCCGTGGCCCCGGTGGCGAAGGCAGCGTGCCGCCAATCTTCTACGACGCCGGCGGTGGCGAGAGCGGTTACATCGCCCCCGATCCGCTCGACCTCAATGTGTTTTACGCCGGCAGCTACGGCGGCTACCTGAGTCGCCTCGATCGGGAAACGGGCCAACGGCGCGCCGTCAACATCTATCCGAACAACCCGATGGGCTACTCGTCCATCGATATCAAAGAGCGCTTTCAATGGACCTATCCGATCGTGTTCTCCCCGATCGATCCGAAGGTGCTCTACGCCTCGTCTCAACACGTGTGGCGCACGACGACCGGTGGCCAAAGCTGGGAACGCATCAGCACCAACCTCACGCGCTCCGATCCGAAGACGATGGAGGCCTCTGGAGGGCCGATCACCAAAGACCAGACCGGTGTAGAGACCTACGCGGTTGTGTTCACCGTTGCGCCGTCGCCCCAGGACATCAACACCATCTGGACGGGGTCTGACGACGGCTGGGTTCACGTGACGCGTGACGCCGGCAAGACCTGGGACCGGATCACACCGCCGGATTTGCCCGACTTCGCACGGATCAGCCTGATCGAAGCCTCGCCGCATCAAAACGGTGTGGCCTATCTCGCGGCAAATCGCTACCAGCTCGGCGATCGAACGCCGTACGTCTACAAGACTGCGGATTTTGGCAAAAAGCTGGACGAAGATCATCAGCGGCATTCCCGGCGACGATTTCGCACGCGTGATCCGCGAAGACAAGAAACGGCGTGGTCTGCTGTACCTCGGCACCGAACTCGGCATCTACGCGTCGTTCAACGACGGTGTGACGTGGCAGCCGCTCCAGCTCAATCTGCCGGTCACACCCGTGCACGGGATTATTTCGGAAGAGCGCGATCTGGTGATCGGCACGCACGGGCGTGGCTTCTACGTGCTCGACGACATCAACGTGCTGCGCCAGGCAGCTCCCGGCATCACAACAAGCGCGCTGCACGTGTTCGAGCCCACCAATCCGCTGCGTGGCCTCGACAACAACGTGGCGTTCGACTATTACCTCGCGAAGGAGGCGGACGAGGTGACGGTCGAAATCCTCGATGCGCAGGGCACGGTGCTGCGCTCCTTTACCGGATCCTCGAAAGATGTGCCGCCAACGCCTGGACAGGGAGGCGGGGGCTTCTTCGGCGGCGGGCCCCCGCCGCGCGCTGCCGCGAAAAAGGGCGTGAACCGCTTTACGTGGGATTTGCGACAAGAGGGGGCGGTCGTGTTCCCCGGCATGATCATGTGGGCAGCGCAACCGCAGCGCGGGCCCGCGTCGCCGCCAGGTACCTACACCGTGAGAATCTCCGCCAACGGCGACACCAAGAGCCGTCCGTTTACGATAGGCCTTGATCCGCGGCTCGCCGCCGAGGGCATCACCGACGCGTTCTTGCATGAGCAGTTCAAGCTCTCGGCACGCGTCCGCGACAAGGTCACCGAGGCCAACACCAGCGTCATCAAGATTCGCGCGATCCGCGATCAACTCACCAAAGCCTTGGAAAAGGTGCCGCAACGGCGGAAGGCGGAAGTACAGGCGCTCGCCGACAGCCTGATGAAACCGCTGACGGTCGGTGGAGGAAGAGGTCTATCAGGTTCGTAATCGCAGCAGTCAGGATCCGCTCAACTATCCGATCAAGTTGAACAACAAGATCGCCGCATTGATGGGCGTGATCGAGAGCAGCGATCATCGTCCGACCGACCAGACCTATCAGGTCTTCGACGAGCTCGCGAAAGAGCTCGATGCGCAGCTCCAGAAGATGAACGCGACCCTCAAGACGGAGCTGCCGCGGCTGAACGCGGCGCTCAAACGCGAGAAGATTGCCGCGGTCGACCCAAACGCCAAACCCGCCGCGGTTCCTCCCCAGACGCCGCCCCCGCAGTAAGCCGACACAAGCCGCGCAGGCGGGAGGAACTCTCGTGGCGGGTGGGAATGATGGCTCGCGAACACAACGCCTCGTTGTGACCGCGAACCAAACGTGGCGCTACGGAACGACGACGGTGATCTGGTTCGTCGGAGTGCTGACGGCACAGGTGTCATGCGCGCGAACCTGCACGACATAGGTACCGCTCGCAATGACGCCTGCGATGAAGGTTATCTGACTGCCCGTCGAGAAGGACGTATTCACCGAGCCGGAAATCTCAATCAGATACCCGGTCAGGATCGCCGTGGTCGGCCGCGCCCAGGTGAGCGCGACGAAGTTGCCCGACTGTGAATAGGACAACCCCGTTGGCGGATCAACCTGCGTGCCGCACGAGGTTGAAGGGCCAATGGCAAACTGAATGGCGTCCGACGACAGCTGGCTGAATCCATGCTGATTGAACGCGGTGACCCGCACCTGATAGCCGCCGTTCGGGACGTTGTTGAACGTCGCCGTTCGCGCCGGATTCCCCGTGTCGACTCGCGCCAGTAGGGCGCCCGAGACTGGCGAGAGCGCCTCGACGAAATAGCGCGTCGCTGGAGGCGAGTCCTCCCGCAGGTTCCAGCTCAGGCTCA
Organism: uncultured Acidobacteriota bacterium; assembly: GCA_963762925.1. Lineage (GTDB taxonomy): Bacteria > Acidobacteriota > Vicinamibacteria > Vicinamibacterales > UBA2999 > DASPWV01. The sequence continues at coordinate 101,131 of CAVXMP010000004.1, forward strand.
CCGTGCTTTCGCTGATAGCAGACGTCAGACCAGATGGAGGAAAAGGCACGGCGCCAGTCGGCGGAGGACCAACGATGAACGTGATGTCGGGTGTGGGAAGGCCCACGGAGGTCGAACCCACAGCACGCAATCGGCCAACGTAAACGCCGTTGGCGAGCGGGAGGGTGAACGTGGGAACGTTGCCAAGTGGAAACTGCCACTCGGCTTCGCGGCCGGGGACGCCGAGCTCGAACAAATAGCCTCCGAGGGGCGCTCCGCTGGTTGGCGGATCCCAGGCAATGGTGACCGCAGAGCCGGAGACCGTTGCGGTGAGATTTTGCGGTGGCCTGACGACTTCTATCGTAAATGTCACATCTGGAGTGGGCAGGCCCTGCGCCGTCCCGTTGAAGGCGCGAATGCGCGCGATGTACGTGCCGTTATCCAGGGTTTGCGTAAAGGACGTGTCCAACCCGACGTCGAATTTCAGCCCAAAATTGACCATCTCCACTTCATAGTGCGTCGGTGCCTCCCCGGTGGTCGGCGCCGACCACGTCAACGTGACCACCCCGCCGTCGACGACGGCGGTGGCGCCCTCCGGCGGGCCGGGTGCCGTCTGCGCATCGGCCGCGCTGACGCCGATCGCAACGACGAGAAGAGCGACAAGTGACGTGAGACGGCCGTGCATGCATGTCCCTTTCGACAGAACTCGCGCCGGATGGCGTGAAAACTCGTCCGGCTTATCGGTCCGCGGACCGGCGCTCGCCAGCGCGGCCGCCCTAAATTCGTTGAAAAAGTAGGAAAAGGACGCCGCCAGCGGCGGTGAGATGGAGCGCGAGCGCCGCCTGATCGCGGAGGAAGAGCACGCCCAGACCGACGAACGCCGCGGCGACCAGGAGCGCACGCCAGTACAGCTCCTGCAGCGTCTCATTCACCCCGCTGGTGCTCGCCCGGCGACGTGTGCTGTCGATGATCGCGTTGGCGATGTCACGATCGTCCTCGCGCCCGAGCTCGAAGTAGCGTCCGCCCCCGGCATTGGCAATGACACCGAGGGAAGATCGGTCGAGTGAGGACGACAGGACGGCTCGCATCGGGTCTTGATTGGGATCCGGAATGATCCCGCCCGCCGTGGTGCCCACGCCGACAACGAAGATCGGGACGCCACGGTTCTGCGCGGCGGCGATCGATTTCGCTACCTCGCCGCTCCACGCCTGACCGTCCGAGACCAGCACGAAGGCGCGCGCGTTGGCGCGACCTGCGCCGACCGTGATCGTCGGCCCAGGAACGGATGTAGGCCTCGCAGCGCCAGCGGCAGGGGCGGCCGTTCGTCGCTTCTGCGACTCGCGCGCGATCTCCTCATCTTTCTCGATCAGGCGCAGACCCCAGTAGATGCCGCGCTCGATGTTCGTATCCCAGGTCGTGTCGTCCTGCAGGCGAAACGGCGACTCGTCTTCCAGATGGTCGAGGAAGAAGAAGAACGTGTTCGGGTCGCGCGTGAGTCGGACCTGGGGCGTCGCGATGCTGGCAAACAGCGCAAGCGCGAGGCGATCGTCGTCCCAGCGCAGCGACTCGCCAATGGTGCGAAGAAATGACATCGATCGTTGCCATCGATTGCCGGTGACGTCTCTGACGCGCATCGACGCCGAGCCGTCCTGCAGAATCACCAGATCGATGCCCGCCGTGCGTAATGTCGAGATCACCGCGACCGGACGCGCCAGCGCGACGATCGTGGCAGCCAGCGCGAAGATGAGCGCCAGCCAGAAGGGAAGCTCGCCGAGACGCGGGATGGTCTCGCGCACGGGCGTCCGCCGGTGTTTGCGCATGCGCGCGAGATCCTGCTGCCGGCGCGCGAACTGCCACACCCAGAGGAGCAGCAACACCGCAGGCGCGGCGAGGAGCGGCAGATATCCCGGAGAGGCGAACCTCATGTCGCGTGTGTTACCCCTTGCGGATCTTCTGTGCGCCGCGGCCGGCCTGCTCGGCTTCCATCCGCTCGTCCGGCCGCATCGGGACAATCATCTTGAACTTCTTCGTATCCGACCCCTCGGGCGGTCCACCCGCGTGTCCGTGGACGGTCAGGCCGGTGGCATCGAGGTCGAGAGGAGCGATTACCTGACGCGCCGCGGCGACTGCGGCGCGGAGCCGCACGACGAACTCGTAGTTGTAGGCTGCGTCCTCGTTGTCGGGATGCTCGCGAAGAACGTCGGCGTACCGCTTGCCGATCGCGTCGAGCTTGGTGGTGACCGACTGCCACGTGCCGCCTTGCTCCCGCATCGCGCGATACGACGCGTCCGCGGCCAGCATCTTCAGTTCCGGGTCGTCCGCCTGCAGAAACTGGTCGTAGTCGCCCTGCCAATACGAGGCGGTGCGTCGCGATTCGACAGCGCGGGTGGCGGTACCCGTGGCGTCCGCGATGACCCGTTCGACGGCATTATTCGCCGCAGCCGTTTGCAGCTCCTCGGCCGCCTGCGAGTAGCGAAGCGTCGCCAGCGTGCGCTCGGCACCCGCGAGGCGTTGCTCTGCAGCGCCAACGGTCCAGAGGACGCCGCCTGCGAGGACGAGAATGAGAACGAGGACGAGTTGCCCGGCAAGTGTTTTCATGATGCGCTCGGTTTGTTCTTGGTTCGTCGTGCGTCATTCTCTTCAAGGAAACGTCTGGAACCACGGCAGCGTCAGACGAAGCGCAATCGCGGCAGCCCACACCGCAGCCGCGGCGAGCGCAAACGGGGCGAACTTCGGCTGCTCGGTCACATACTGGCGCAACTGAATGCGGCCAGGCGAGGAGCGGTTGATGTCCTGCACCGCGCGCACGATCATGGCCTCGTCCGCGGCGTTATAAAAGCGGCCGCCGGTGCGCGCGACCGCGGCGGCCCAGGCTTCGTCGGTGACACCCTTCTTCTGCCGTTCGGGGTCGCCGACGCGGATGAAATATCACGGGGATGCCCGCGCGGTCCGCATCGCCGAGCACGTCGAACGCACTCTTGCCTTCCTCAGTGACTTGCGCATCCATCCCGTCGGTAAAAATCACCATCGCGTTGCCGGCTGCATCGAGAAAGTCGAACGCTTCGAACAACCCGACGCTCTGATCGATGGCATTGGCGATGATCGTGCCCTGATCGGGAAACGCCATGAACTCGTTCCAGTCGCCGATGAGCGACATGCTGAGAAGAATGTTCTCGTAGTCGGTCGTAAACGGCGTGATCACATAGGCCTGGTCGCCGAACTCGACAAGCGCCATCAGATCACGGAACTGGCCTTGTCGTCGCAAGTCGACGAAAAAGCGCGCCGCGCCGACCGTTGTAAAGAATGCGGCGTCGTTGGGGGCGCCGCTCGCCAGACGGCTCGAGGGCATCGACGACAACATGCTGGACGAGGCGTCGATCATCAGGCTGATGCGGCGGCCCGGGTAGGTCGTACATCGGCCATCCTGCGCGCCGACGACTACGTATTGCTTCGATCTCGGCTTCGCCCGCCTCGACACCCACCGCGCCCTGCGCACCGGCGACCCCGAGGTCGTCTACGCGGCGGCAAGACCGCCGAGCAGACCGTGGCACTGCTGCGCGAGCTCGCCGGGCAGCCCGGCGACCGGCCGGCCGTGGCGACGCGGATGCCTCCGGCCACGTCGCGGCCGTGCGCGCCGCGTTCCCCGGCGCGCTGGTGGACGAGGTCGCCGGCTGCTGCCGTCGGCGCGCTGCCCCGACCGCCGGCACCGTCGGCGTCGTCTCGGCCGGTACGTCGGACGCGCCGGTCGCCGCCGAGGCGGCGTTCGTCGCCCGGGCTCTCGGCGCCGGCGTCGAGCGGGTGGACGACGTCGGGGTCGCGGGCATCCACCGGCTGCTCGCCGTACGCGAGCGGCTCGACGCGGCCGACTGCCTCGTCGTCGTCGCCGGCATGGAGGGCGCGCTGCCCTCCGTCGTCGGCGGGCTCACCGGCGTGCCGCTCGTCGCGGTGCCGACGTCCGTGGGCTACGGCGCGTCGTTCGGCGGGCTCGCCGCGCTGCTCGCCATGCTGAACTCCTGCGCACCGGGGGTCGTGGTGTGCAACATCGACAACGGCTTCGGGGCCGGTGTGTTCGCCGCCCGGGTCGCGCGCCGGGCCGGGTCGAGCGGGAGCGCTTCGTGACGACGGCGTGGTTCCAGTGCTCGGCCGGCGCCAGCGGCGACATGTTCCTCGGCGCGCTGGTCGACGCCGGTGCGCCGCTCGACGGTCCAGGCCGCCATCGACGCGATCGGCGTCGAGCCGGTGCGCGCTGGTCGAGTCGGTCGGAGCGCCAGGGCCTGGGCGCCACCCGCGTGCACGTGAAGGTCGCGTCGGCGAGCAGCGCCGGACGTGGCGGACGTGCGTTCGCTCCTCGAGGCCGCGGACCTCGACGACGCCGTGCGCGCGCCGGCGCTCGACGTCTTCGCCCGGCTGGCCGGTGCCGAGGCCGAGGCGCACGGCACCACCGCACGACGAGGTGCACTTCCACGAGGTCGGTGCGCTCGACGCGATCGCCGACGTGGTCGGCGCCGCCGCCGGCGCTGGAGGCCCTCGGCGTCACGACGCGGTCGCAGCCCGGTGGCCCTCGGGCACGGCAGCGCGCGCGGCGCACGGCCTGCTGCCGGTGCCCGCGCCGGCCACGCTCGCGCTGCTCCAGGAGGTGGGTGCGCCGGTCTACAGCGGCGACGCGCCGTACGAGATGTGCACCCCGACCGGCGCGGCGCTGCTCGCCGCGACGGTCACGCGCTGGGGCGCGATGCCCGCGATGACGGTCGGCGCGACCGGCACGGCGCCGGCAGCCGCGACCTCGACATGGTCCCCAACGTGCTGCGCTGGTCCTGGGTGAGCGGACCGGCTCGGCCGGCGACGTACCGCGGGAGCGGCGCGCTGCGTGCTGGAGGCCAACGTCGACGACCTCGACCCGCGGCTGTGGCCGGGGGTCCTGTCCGCGCTGCTGGCGGCCGGCGCGTCCGACGCGTGGCTCACGCCGATCCTGATGAAGAAGGGCCGGCCGGCGCACACCCTGTCGGTGCTCCGGCCGCCGTCCGCCCCGACGCCGTACGCGGGGTGGTCTTCCCCGAGACCTCGACGATCGGGATGCGCAGCTACGTCGTGGAAAGCTCGCGCTCGAGCGCGACGTGCGCACCGTGACGTCCGGGGTCGACATCCGGGTGAAGATCGCGCGGCTGGACGGCGAGCTGGTCAACGCCGCGCCCGAGTACGAGGACGTGGTGGCGGCGGCCGCCGCCTGGGTGCGCCGGTGAAGGCGGTGCTCGCCGAGGCGGACGCGGCGGCGCACACCGGGCACGCGGGCTAGCAGCGGGATGGACCTCGCGGTCGTGGCGACGACGTTCGCCCTGATCTTCCCCGTCGAGCTGCCGGACAAGACCTTCGTCGCGTCGCTGGTGCTCGCGACGCGCTACCGGCCGCTGCTGGTGTGGATCGGCGTCTCGCTCGCCTTCCTCGTGCAGACGGTGGTGGCCGTGACTGCCGGCGGCCTGCTCTCCCTGCTGCCGAAGCCGGTCGTCATCGGGGCCTCCGCGGTGCTGTTCCTCGTCGGCGCGGTCGTGCTGTGGCGCGGGGCGAAGAACGCGGACGCCGAGGAGGCCGCGGCAGAGGAGGAGTTCGCCGGCAAGGCCGCGGGCGAGGCGCACGGGGTCAAGGTCGTCGCGACGTCGTTCGGTGTGCTGTTCCTGGCCGAGTGGGGCGACCTGTCGCAGCTGCTGACCGCCGGGCTGGCGGCCCGCTACCACGACCCGCTGAGCGTGTTCGTCGGCTCATGGGTTGCTCTGGTGCTGGTCGCCGGACTGGCCGCGGTCATCGGGCGGACCCTGCTGCGCTACGTGCGGCTCGCGACCATCCGCCGGGTCGGCGCCCTGGTGTGCCTGCTGCTCGCCGGCCTCGCGACGTACGAGCTCGTTCAGTCCTTGCTCGGCTGAGGACGCGTCCGGGCGGGAACCGCCGCGACCAGTTACTCCTTGCGCCAGACTGTGACGGACCCGAAGGGGTGCGATGTCCACCGGCCATCCCCCGGCTTCGCAGGGCACGCGGTGGTGCAGATGACGACCGGAGGCACCCTCTGCTCGTAGACACGAGAGTCGTTGGTCAGCGCAACCGACTCGAGGGCAACCACACGTCCCTCGTCGTGTCGAAGCAGGACCCACAGGGGATACTCCCAGTCGTCAGCGCCGCCGATGTAGCCGACCTTGTCCACATCCAGCGAACTGACGAGCTTAGCCGCCTGCTCGTACGGCACCTGCAGCTCGGGGCGGGCGGCGAAGTACTGCTCCTCGCGCGAGAGCTTCAGGACAGAGTCGGATCGCAGGACCGGCCGCAGGTCCGAGCCGAGCACCCACACCAGGGAGGACCCGAGGAGAGCGACGAGCGCAAGGTTGCGGAGCAGCGACGGCAACCGCTCGAGCAAGGCGGCGCCAACGACCGCGCCCAACACGAAGAAGGGCAACAAGTACCTGCTGTTCCAAGGGTTCCACTGGAAGTATGCCTCGATGCCGATCGCACCAACAGCGGCACATGCGACGAGAACGGGCAATCCCTTGGCGTGAAGCTGACGCCGGCCGCTGCGCCACGTCACGAGTAACCAGACTCCGCCGACGACAAAGAGCATGGTGGCGGCAAACGCCTGGGCGTCGTCCTCGCGGGTGCCGAAGTACACCACGAATTGAAAGCCGTCGGGGAAAGTGCTTCCGAGGCGATCCAGGTCCAGCCCGACGGTGTCGGCGCCCTTGCTGACGAGCTCTGTCGTCTTGCTGTTCACCGCCTCGTGAGGAACTCCCAGTTGAAGAGCCGCATGCCGGTACGAGTTCTCGAGCACGGCGCGCGGGCCGATCGGGTCGTTGATGAACTCGGTCTGCGGTGGACCCAGCGGCCTCGAAAAGGTATCGATGTTGCGGATGAAGCCGGGGCCAGTGAGAACCAATACCGGGATCGCCGCGACTACGCCGGCCTTCAGCAAGGCTGTAGGTCTCAGTTCGACCCGCCGGACGACCCACCAGAGGACGAGGGGAGCCACGAAGAAGTAGCTGGTCGCCTTGGTCATCCCCGCGAGTCCTACAACGCATCCGACGAGCGCCGCCTCTTGCCAGGTCATCGTCTTTCGGGATCGATCTGTAACAACGACTGCCAGGACGACAACCCACAGCGTGGCGACGTAGTCGGTCTGCGTGGTGGGTGCCTGTGTCACCCCCATCGGGAGCGTCAGCACGATGATCGCGGCAGCTACTTCTCCGTGGTGCCCGAGACCAACATTCCTAGCCAGGAGTGTTGCCAGGACGACTGACACGACCATCGCCGCCCACTGGATGCAGTTGGCGAAGGTGTCGGACTGGGCCAGCACGTAGGTGTGGAGGATGGCGTACTCGGACCAGGGCTGGACGAAGAGTTGCCGGTCGATGTGGGTGGCGTAGTGAGAGACATCCTCGTTGACGGCCCAGTGCACCACCCTGGCCATGTGGTACGTCATCGAGTCCCAGTTGTTGGGAGGTGCTACCAGGGCAAGCAGGCCCAGGGCCGCGCAGACCCCACCCCCAGCAGCCACGATGGGCTCCCTTGCGCGCCTCCAAGGGAACGTCGGAACCGGACGCCCCTGGTCGGCCAACCGTCGCGACACCAGTGCGAGCCCCGTACCAAACAGTGCGTACAGAAACAGGAGGCCGAGCAGCTGGACGGAGTCCATCAAGGACAGGAGCTCCGTGCCGACTCCAACCAAGAGACCCATCGCCACGGCCGCGAGCCCGAGACTCTTGCGCCACTCGTTCGTGTGTCGGGCAGCCACCCGCCACGTCCAGAGGCAGATGAGAAACGGTATGACTCCCAGGGCGATGCGGGCCACGGACATCTCAGAGCTCGGCGCGCTCGGTCATCGTGAACCGCAGCTTGGCCATCATGTTCTCGACCTCGGGGTTGATACCGCTGCTCTCGAAGAGCTCGTGCGCCCGGGCGGCGATGCCCCCAGGTGTCCACCGGGTGTCGTGGTTCTGGATGACCGCGGCTGACGTGAACGGCTGGTAGAGCTCGACCGCGTCGCCCTGGACGCCGAAGACCTTGCCGCTGATGGTCCCGGCCGAGGAGCTGCAGAGGTAGGCGACCAGTGGAGCGACGTTGTCGGGGTGCCAGAAGTCGAAGGTCTCGCCCTCGTCGTCGGCGGAGAGGTCCTTGAAGGCGCCGTACGCCGACTCGGTCATCCGGGTGCGGGCTGCCGGGGCGATCGCGTTGCAGCGGACGCCGTAGCGCGCCATCTCCATCGCGACGATCGTCGAGAAGGCGGCGATGCCGGCCTTGGCGGCTCCGTAGTTGGCCTGGCCGAAGTTGCCGAGCAGCCCGGACGTTGATGCCGTGCACACGATGCGGCCGCCGGTGCCGGCGTCCTTCCAGTGCGCGCAGGCGTAGTGGGTCGGCAGGAAGTGGCCGCGCAGGTGCACCTTGACGACGGCGTCCCACTCGTCGACGGACATCTTGGCGACCGTGCGGTCGCGCAGGATGCCGGCGTTGTTGACCAGCGCGTCGAGCCTTCCCCACGTGTCGAGCGCCCGCTGGACGAGCCCCTGCGCGGTCGACTCCTCCGAGCAGTCACCCGTGTCGAGCACGGCCTCGCCACCGGCCGCCGTGATCTCGTCGACGACCGACTGCCCGACCTCGGGGTCGAGCTCGTTGACGACGACGCGGGCACCCTCACGGGCGAGCTCGAGCGCCTCGCCACGGCCGATGCCGCGGCCGGCGCCGGTGACGATGACGACAGATCCGTCCAGAAGGGCCATGGCGGCGACCCTACTGAGGCGGTCGGTCCGGCCGCCTCACGGCACCCGGCCGATGGCCAGGACCGACTGCCCGAAAGGCGGACGCACCTTTTCCTCCAGCCGCCGGGCGACCGGGATCACGAAGCGGTCCCAGAGCCTGACAGCGATCCCGTCCTTGGGTGTCTGGCCGAGCAACCGCATCCCGATCACCCACGCGAGCAGACCCGGGGCGTTGACGTAGCGGACGTCGTCCACCTTCAGGCCCGCCGCCGAATAGGCGTCACGAAGAGTGCGGACGCGATAGCGACGCACGTGGCCGACCTGTCGGTCGAATCGGCTCATCGCGAACTCGAAGGCAGGGACGAACATGATCACGGCTCCGCCGGGGCGGACGAGCGAGCGCGCCGCCGTCAGAGCCTCGACGTCGTCCGGGATGTGCTCGAGGACGTTGAATGCGACGAAGGCTGAGTGGTCGGCGTGACCAGGGTTGGTCACGTCGATCCGGCGCACCGTGACCCTGGAGTCGCCGGCGAATCGCTGCTTGAGCAGGCTCAGCCGTGACTCGTCCGCCTCCGTGACCGTGATCGTGGGGAGGCCTTCGCCCAACCACGTCGCGGCGTAGTCCCCGAGGCCGCTGCCGAGCTCCACCGGGCTCTCGCCGAGGTAAGGGCGCGCCAGATCGGTGAGCCAGGCGTGGTAGCGCACCGCCGACGTCAGCGACTCCAGGGTCTCCGACTGCAGAGCTGAGTTTCCCGTGACCATCCGGAGACGGTACCTAGCCGGGGTTCAAGCGGTCACGACGTGGCCCGCGGCTCCGCGGTTGTCCG
>CAVXMP010000005.1:0-116529 GCA_963762925.1 uncultured Acidobacteriota bacterium
CCCCCAGAGGAGGGTAGTGGCCCAGATCCCGTCATCGCGCAGCGCGCGGTGGTAGGTGGCCGACGCTGTCACGCGCGTCACGTCGATGCGCGGATCGCCAGCGGCATGACCAACCTCCGCTTCGGTGAGATGGCCCGCAGAAAACTGAAGAACAACAGCCGCACTCGGCAGCCACGAGACTCGCCCGGAAAACGAATCGAGTGCGGCAAAGTCGATTCCCTTTCGATGCTCGTCAGGCTCACGTCCGTTGAACAACGAGGCTTCCAGCTTCCATCGGAATGTAGATGCCGCCGGTCACGACACCGAACGCGATGTGCGTCGCGTCGAGCCAATGGTGCCCGATCGGCGCAAGCGGGTCGGGCATCGCCGACAGGCGATGGGGGAATGCCACTGGACCGAGCGCCGGCTCGCCCCCAGTCCGCCATATAGTTGCCAGCGCGCGTGCCTTTCAACGTGCGATCGTATTCGGCCGCCAGTTCCATGAACATATCGTGAGGATGCTGCTGATCGTCGATCGCTTCGCGCGCGCACATCTCCCCGCTCGCCAGCAGGTCCGGGTAACCGCAGCCGCCAATCGTCCACGGTCGGCGCTCACCATGCCGCGAAACCCGAAGGCCGCCGCCAGCACGCGCTGCCCATGGCCATCACCCAGTTGATGCTGCCAGTCTGTCACGGCCGCGATCTCCCGACTCTCGCAGGTATTGGAGAAAGCCGTTGCCATGCCACATGAGTTGCCATGCTCCGGCGGTCTGAAAAACGCCATACATCGGGGTTTGCTCTGGCAGCCATGCAGTCCCCGACGCGTCGCGGGTGTCGAACAGCATGCTTCCGCCCATCGCGTGCTGCGCATGCGGATCGGGCTGCTTGTGTTCCGCGTGCGGGTCTGGCGGTGCGGGTTGCTGCTTGTGTTGCGCATGTGGGTCCTGCAGCGGCGACGGTGTTTGGCCAGACGCGGGGACAGCGCAGTTCATTACGAAGACGAGAATGGAAACACGGACGACGAGAGAATTTGCGTACATTGGCTGACTCCACCAGAAAGAGGAACGTGCACAAACGGTGAAGAGCCGAAATCAGATGCGCAGCTGGACGAGCGCCAACCGAGCACCCGGGAGAGCAGGAGGCGCTGCGTTGCGAGGCGCTATTGGGGCCGACGTGGCAGAAGCGCCATCGGCGACGAGAGCGGCGTGCTTCCATCCACTAGCGCCGCGCTATTCGCAGCCAAACTTGCGCCGCGGGCGACGACGAACGCGCGATCATCATGACACGTCGTCATCGAGGCAGCGGTCAGCGAGTCGCCGTCCCCGCTTTCCTCTTCGTGGCAGCTTGCCGCGTGGGCGGCCGCGCGTTGCTCGATGCAGTCCCACTCGCAGGCGATCCGTGCCACAGAAGGAGCGACGAGGGTCAGCAAGAGCGCCAGCGCTGCGAGTCGCATCACTATCGACTGTACCATGTGAATCCGTAACGCAATCCTTCGCCCGTCGTCCACGCGATCCTGCCTTGGTCCTGCTGTTGATTGCAACAGTGCTCGGCGTGTACAAGCCCTTCGGCATGACGGCTTACGGAAGGCGCATGCAGGACGCTCGATTAAACGCGCTGTCGTCCACTGCCTGGCGACTTCCGACATTGTGGATCGCGGCGCTCGAACACAACACGGCGCGGATGTACTCGCGGGGATCGTGGCGCTCGGCATAGCGGTGCTGTTCCTGTTGATGCATCTGACGGGTTCGGGGTTGCAGCACTGAAGTAGGTGCACGCAGCTATTCCTCATTCGCGCCGAACGCGAGAAGGCGGCCATCACAGTCCCTCACGACGAATTCGCGCGAGCGCCAGGGCATGTTGGCCAGCGCCCGGGTGAACTCGACACCGCGGCTCGCATACTCCGCGTCCAACGCGTCCGCGTCGTCAACAAACAGGTAGGCGTCGAGCAGCTCGTCATCGTATTTGCCGGGATTCGGCGCTGGCGGTTCGGCGCAGCGGAAGTCGATGTCTGCTCGTCTCGCCGACGATCGCATAGGCGGTGGGTCCTGCCAGGTGCCGACACAGTCGAATCCAGTTTGTCCTTGAGATACGTGAGGGTCGCTGGCAGGTCCGTCGTGAAGAATTGGGGTGCGATCTGGCGAATCATCGGCTCACCGACGTGGCAACGAAGTCAACGTTTGTTCAGCCATGCGGTTGGTCGCGGCGGCTACTCCCAGTCGTACTTCAGCACGAACGGATGCTCGTTGCCGTGCCCTCGTCATGCACGAAACAGCCGACGCGCTGCGCCGAGCACCACGCGTCGCTCGGGACCCGTCACAAACACGTGAAGGAGCACGCGCACTGGCACCGGCACGCTCGCAAAGGATCCGGGCGTGCCGAACCACGCCTGCAGCGTCTCGACCGGCCGCTCGCGTAAATCGTCGATCATCGCGACGCGGTAAACGCCCCAATCGTGCAGTACCGCGCACACGTCTTCCGCGACGCGCCCTCTCGTGCGAGATCGTCATGGGTATATGCAGCGAGTGGATCCCGGACGTCCGCGCTGTTGGGAGCAGTAATGGACGAAGCCGTCCTCGCAGACATACAGATACCGACTGCCCGCACGACAGTGCCACTCATACGCATGGCCGGCGGCGAGCGTTTCTTGAAACTGGTTATAGCGGTCAATGAGAATGTTGAGCGATCGAGTTGCAGCGTCTCGTGCAGCACCTCGCGCTCACGCGCGCTGAGCGGCACAAGCTGGCCCGACCGATCGTGAATGATCCCCACCGTGTCTTGAAGCCCAGTTCGCGCGCACGGCGACCAATGGTCAAGGCATCGTCGGGATTCGCGCTCGCACCGCCCACCACCGCGTTGACCGTCACGTCGAACCAGGCGTGCTCCGCGAGCCAGCGCAGCTTTTGATCCAGAACCTTGAGGCTCTTCTTCGACACATCGTCCGGCGTGACGTTGTCGACGCTGATCTGCAGCGAATCGAGTCCGGCAGCATTGAGCGCGTGGATCTGGGCGATCGTGAGCAGATATCCATTGGTGATCAGCGTCGCCATCGCGCCGCGCGCGCGGATGTGACGAATGATCGCGTCAACGTCGGGGTGCAGCAGCGGCTCACCGCCGCTCAGCGTAATAATGCCGGTGCCCAGATCGGCGAGCTTGTCGATGCGAGCTCGCATGTCGGCGAGCGGGACGGCATCCGACGTGCGATCGAACTCGTTGCAGTAGGTGCAGGACAGATTGCAGCGACGTGTCGGTATGATCTGCGCGACGACTGGCCGATGCGGGGCCTGAAACGCGCGCGCGAGTGCCTTGACCTCACGCACCCGGCGTTCGAGACGACGAAGTCGACGGCGGAGGACGGAGCTGAACATCACTGCCCGACAGCCCTTCCATCCTTTCGCTGATGCGACGCGGCGTCAAGCTGGTGGCTCACCGTCGACGCCCATCAGGTACCTGGGTCAGCCGATCGTGCATTGACGTGAATGATCGGCGTGCCGCCCCAGGTTAGCGGGTGGTCTGTCGTAACACGACGACGGCGCCGGCGAATATGTCGTGCAGCGCCTGCTTATTCTCAGTCCAAGCAACCATGACAAAGCCGAGGCCGAGAAGGCCTGCCGAGACCACCGTACCGACATGTCGCACGGTCGCACTGCCGAAATGACAGCCGCTGGCCGTCGACGTTCAATCACACTCTCAGGACGCTTCGACGCTTGCACATATTGATCGCTTGTCGGCCGGCTGACTATTGAACACTGGACCGTCCCGCCGCGATGACAGCGAGCTTCAAAAACATCGAGATCTCGCGCGATCGCGAACAGGCCCGAGTAGCGCGCACGAAAGTCGTCGAACAGGCCGTCGCTTCGGACACCGCCACTCTTGCGTCGGATTTGTGTCTCAGGGCGCCTACGATCGCCGCCACGTCGCCGCGCGCAGCGGCGGCGACGTGTCAGGTTCTGGATTCTTCGTCGGAGCATCATTGGTAGCGACATCGCGCGGACAATCGCTCGCCGTACGTTATCGCCGCAGCCCCGCCGTTACAATCGCGAGGGCCTCCTCCACCGCCGCAAGCCGCGCGCCGAGTTCGGTATTGCCGGCCTGTAGTTTCTCAAGCTCGGCAACTAATACTGAGCGCTCTTCGCTCCAGGTGCGCGTGCGGGTCTCGAGGGCCTTCACACCCGCGAGCGCGACGCCATCCGCGTCCAGCGTGCCGATGCGTAGTGGGTCCTCACCCAAACCGAACGCCGCATGAAAGTCTTGGGCGGTCGGGCCCATGTGGCGGATCGACGCGTCCTGAGCCTTGTAGCTCCACTCTCGAACGGGCATGCGAGCGATTTTGTCGAGGACGTCCTCGCCCGAGATGTCGCGGAAGTTTTCCTTTGTGTTCACGTCCGACACGCCGAGCCATTGACTACCGCTCGGGGCGAGACGCAGGCCGGTCGTCAACGCAGCATTGGTGTAGAACCCCACGCCACCGGCCGCGCGCACGAGAAATTCGTTCGGCGCAAAGCCGACGAAGTCAGTAAGCGTGGAGTGGTCGGCAAAAATGAATGTGCCGGACGCCGCCGCTTGCGCAACGGCGTCCGAGCCAAGGACGACACTGAAGTCCCCTCCGGCTCCACGCGTACGCCCATTGCTACCGAGTTCACACCGTTGGCCTGTGACACGGTGCCGAATGCGACGCTCCCCGCGCCCGACGCAATTGTGCCATTGCCCATAGCGAAGCTGGCGGCGGCGGTGGCACTGCTATTCGAACCTGCCGCGATCGAGTAGTCGCCAATCGCCTTCGTTCCCGCGCCCAAGGTGGTACTCGCAAGCCCGCTTGCGACGGTGTTCGAGCCGAACGCCGTGCTGAAGCCTGCCGACGCCACGGTATTGTTCCCCAACGCGGTGCTCCCAGGACCAAGCGCTTGATTCGCTCCGCCCATCGCGACGCTGAATGGACCGGAGGCCAGCGAGTTGAAACCAAACACTGTGCTGTAGACGCCGACGTTCCCATCGTCCCAGACCGGTATCGTCGCCTCGCCTGCGCGGAAGGCCGCTTTGGCCGGGTGCCACATCATGCGCGCGCCGAGACCCGACGCCGGGATATTGCCGGTTCCGAACGTTCCGCGTGCAACAAATCCACCGTCCTGGTTCAGCACGAACAAGGTTGGAATGCTTGGCTCGATCGGCACGGTGGGACGGGGCTCCCGCCAGTGCCGGCGCCTGGCGTGAATCTGAACGTGCCCGAGTTGCCGGCGCTGTCGCGCCACGTGCCGCTCAGCGTTGAGGTGTTGATCGCTGCATCGATGGGCACCGCCCGACCGCCGGGTGAGGTGACGATATTCAGCCCGAAGCCGATCGTGCCATCCGGATTGAGAAATGCCGTGCCGATCACCGACGCCTGATCGTTGCCGCCGGCGCACTGATCATCCGTGCCCTCCACCCGATAAATGCTACCGTTCTGCGTCACGAGAACCGACACGATGTTGCAGTAGGGCTGTAGTTGCCAGCGAAATGTACCTAACGATTGGGCGGTTGCCGACAACGGCATGGCGATGACGGTCAGCAGGCCGACGCCGATGATGGTGGTGATAAAACGAGCCATGGGTTCCTCCAAGTGAAAGTGTCGTTATGGAGGAGATCGCAATTCCGCAGAACAACCCGACACGGGCTGTCGATCTCGCGCGATCAACGGCAGTGCGGCACGACACGCATAATTGACCGCGGCCGGCGCTGCTGTCGGCCCGCGTTCTATCCGCGGGCCATTTGCCTCCCGGCGGCCGGAGCGTGATGAATCCCAGACTCACTCGCCAACGGTTCCTCGATGACCATCGGGATCTGCCCCCGAGCCAGATCGTGGCGCTGACCGGCTCGCACCGCCGCGTCGCGTGGCCGCCGCTGTGCCCGGCCTGCGGCGCGCCAGCCTCGACCGACATCGAGGTCGCCAAGATTTTCGGTCGCCACGCGCGGTACAGCGGTCGCGGCTCTTACCGGTCCATCGTCCGGATGCGAATTCCGTTCTGCCGGTCGTGCGCGGACCGCCACCAGCAGCTCGTCCCGCCTGTTCCGTCGGTCGTTGGGAGTTTCTTTCGCACTCCCGCCGTCCTGTCGTTCATCGGCGCCGCCGCGGTCGCGGCCATTCTTTCGATGATCTTCCTTCAAGGAGGCGAAGGCGTCAGCCGGGGCGCGCGGTTGTACACGCTCAGCGGGATCGTCCTGCTCGTGGGCACCGGCATCGTGATCACCGCGCGCGAAGCCAGGTTTCTGCGCGTGCCAGCGCTGACCGAGATCACGCGCGCATGTGATTTCAGCCATAACCTGGGCTTTCCGTTCGGCCGCCGCCGCTTTTATGCGATCCGCAACGCCGCGTTCGCCGAGGCGTTTACCAGAGCGAATCAGGACCGGCTGTGGACCGACGCGATCCGGAAGCGTGATGAGTGGATCTCCGGGGTGGTCGCCGCGGCGCTCGTCATTGCGGCGCTGATCGCGTGGCTCGTCCGCGATTGATACCCGTTTGTGCCGCGCCCTATTGCACGGCTGTGGCGAACGACCGCACATTGCTGATGCGCGCGCGGGACCGTCACGCGTGCGCGAGGCAACTGCGAGGGTGCGTAAGGCAACTGCGCGGGTGCGTCAGCGGACGCGTTTGCCGCTGCGGTCGGATCGGGCCCTCACCGCGGCCTGTAGCTTTGGCCTACGCCTAGATACACGACAGCCGTGGCCCAGTCTGTGGTCGAGCCGGCGTTTGTCCGGTTCAGAGTTGGCAACGTGAGACGTAGAACGGCACGCCTTTGTGACAGGTGCGTACGCTACGCTGTTCAAATCGAAAGCAGCGCGCCCCGCACGCCCCTGCGATGCTTGCCCACTCGCACTTCAGGAGTTCACATGTCCTCGCGCTTCGTGTTCGTCGTCGCGCTCCTCGCGCTCGCGTTGTTGAACGGCTCGCGAACATTTTCGCAAGGACGGGGCGCTGCGGATCCCTTGCCCGAGGGGCAGACAAACGATCCCTTCCCGCAGCCGATCGCTCGTGACGAAGGTGTCATCAACGTCACGATTCGCGAGTTCGCGACGCTTCCAGAGATCGCTGGCGTCGCCGCGCGCATGATGACTCTGGTCGAAGAGCCGACCTCGCGTCGCCTCTTCGTCAGTGACATGCGCGGCCAACTCTATGCCGTGAGCGCGGAGGGCAAGATCGTCACGCCTTACCTCGACCTCACCGATCCCAAATGGGGTATCGCCGTGCAGTCGCAAAACCGTGAGCGCGGGATGCAGAGCTTCGTGCTGCATCCACAATTCACTGAGCGCGGCACACCAGGGTTCGGCAAGCTGTATATCTACATCGACACTTCGAACCAAACGCCAGCGCCGGACTTCACCACGCCAAACGCGAACACGACGCACGACACCGTATTGCTCGAATGGACCACGAGGACGCCAACTGGGTCTGCCTACGACGGTGACCCGCCACGAGAACTGATTCGCCTTCGGCAGCCGTTCGCCAATCACAACGGTGGCGCGATCGCGTTCAATTCGACGGCCCGACCTGGCGCTCCGGACTTCGGCCTGCTCTACGTCGGCGTCGCGGACGGCGGTAGCGGAGGCGACCCGATGAACCTCGCGCAGAATCTCGGCTCCGCGTTCGGCAAGATCTTCCGGATCGACCCGCTCGAAAAAAACGGCCGCGGCGGGAAGTATGGCATTCCCGCTGCGAATCCGTTCGTGTCGACGACGGACGCCTTGCCGGAGATCTACGCGTATGGTGTGCGCAATTCGCAGCGCTTTGCGTGGGACTCCAAGAGCGGCGCGATGTTCATATCCGACATCGGGCAGAACATCGTCGAGGAAGTGAGTCCGGTGACGGCCGGCGCGAACCTTGGCTGGAACGTCTGGGAGGGCAGCTTCCGGTACATCAGCCGGCAAGCCGTCAGCACGAAATCTCCGCGCGGTGATCCAAAGGCCACCTATCCAATCGTGGAATGGGGCCAGCTCGATCCGGTTCTCCTGCCCAACAACTCAGGTGCGTCGGTCAGTCTCGTCGTGTATCGCAGGACCGACGATCCCGCAGCTCACCAACCGCATGCTGTTCGGGGACATGCCGAGCGGCGAGGTGTTTCATGTGAGTGCCGATGAACTGCCGAAAGGCGGCCAAGATGCCATCCGTCGTGTCCTCTTCGTGACGGCCGCCGGCGCGGCGCCGCGCACACTGCTCGAGATCATTCAGGAGAAGAATCGCGCGCAGGGGAAGACGGCTGCGACGCGCGGCGACGTGCGATTTGACGCGACCACCGGGGGACGGCTGTTCCTCCTGAATAAGGCAGATGGCACGATCCGAGTGGTCGAGCGGTAAGGAGGTGTGACTCGGTGTGCCACACCGAAATAGCGTCGCATCGAATCATTGAATGTCGCCTGTTTCATCGCCCGAACCGCCTGTGAGCACAACAAGCTCTGCTCCTTCGATGAGGGAGGGCCGTTCAAACAGCCCGCTGAAGCCGACGAGCGAGTCCGGATCGATCCGGAAGTTAAACGGCGGCAACTGAGCGTTTCGCGCGGCCAGCCGCGTGTGAATGACGTCGGCAGGCGTATCGATGAAATGGATTTTCGCCGCCGCTCCGAGAGCCTTGGCTAACGCGACGTGCCGCACGCGATGATGGCGCAGAAAGAAACCGTCGTCGAGGACAACATCAACTGAGCGCCGGAGTAGCTCTGAGGCTGTGTCCCAGATGAGGGCGCGACAGGCCAGCACGCGCCTCGTATGTTCCTCGTGACCGACAACGGCGATGTCGTATTTGCCGAACGCCGTGATCAACCAACGGTCCAACGAGAACAGGACGCAGTTCGCATCTGCCCGTAACGCCGTGGCGTATGTGGTCTTCCCCGAACACGGCAGCCCGCAGATCAGATGTAGCGTCGCCATCTCGTTGCCTCAAACATTGTGCGCGCAATTCACAGGGCAATGATAAATTGCAAATCGCTCGCTGACAGCAATTCGCAATGCGAGCGCGCCGCCGGTGTGCCCTCAGTGGCACATAATGTGCGAATGCGAATCGGGCTGGTCATGGTCGTCCTCGTGGCGCTGTCACTGCACGCGCTCCCTCGCGCGCAAGCGCCCGCTCAAGTCCCAGGGACTCCCGCCATCACAGCGATCCGAGCGGGCACCCTGTTTGCCGGCACTACCGAGACCCTGTCGCGAAACACCACGATCCTGATTCGCGATGGCCGCATTGCTGAAGTCGGCGCAAATATTAACGTGCCGGTCGATGCCGTTGTCGTCGACCTATCTGGCTGGACTGTCCTGCCGGGATTCATCGATCTCCACACGCACATCACCGGTGGGCCTGAGGACCTGACCGCCGCGCCAGGTTCATTTCTTTACAGAGAGTATCCCGAACGGTGTGCTGACGCTCGCGCGCGCGGGGAAGTCCCCAGGACCAACGAAGAAAGCGCTGGCCATTGAGCCGATGGACGAGAGTCGCATCGACGCGCCATCAAAGCAGGCGTTCGGATTGCGCTCGGCACCGATGCCGGAGTCTTCGAGCACGGACGCAACGGACAGGCGTTTGCCTTGATGGTTCAGGCCGGGATGTCGCCAGCGGCGTCGCTGCTCGCGGGTACCGCGCGGGCGTGCGGGCGACGAAATGGCACTGATGCTGCGGCGACCACCAACATGAATGGTCCCGCGTTATGGACGGCGTTCGTACTCGCAGCCTTCTGCGCCGCCTGTACGGCGAGGGGAGCACGCCCTTCTGAACCGGAGCAAAGCGCCGCGATCGAATGGCCGTCGGTACGGCAACGATCGGGGAGGGCAGCGTTACTCTTCGGCGCGGCAGATCACACCGGGGTCGATCGACCGGCTGGAACTCGCATGGACCTACCGCACCGGAACAAGCGAAGGACCGCCGGGACGGTCGCAGTCCACACCCGTATTTGTTGACGGCCTGCTCTATGTGACGAGCGCGCTAGGTCGTGTGGCCGCGTTGGATCCCGATCTAGGCACGGCGGTGTGGTCATTCGACCCGCACGTTGACACGCAGTCGAATTATCCGGATCGGACCAATCGCGGTGTAGCCGTTTGGCGCGATGCCTCACGAGCCGCTGGCGACCCGTGTGCACGACGCGTCTTTTATACCCCGGTCGATAGTCGCTTGATCGCGCTCGATGCCACGACCGGCAAGCCGTGTGTCGGGTTTGGAACAAACGGTGAGGTCGACCTCGTTGCAGGTATTCGCAACCCTCCTTCGTACAGGGGCGAGTACGCACAGACGTCGCCGCCGACGATCATTCGCGATGTGGTGGTGGTGGGATCGGGGGTCGCGGACAATCAACGCGCGAACGCACCAAGCGGGGTGGTCCGTGGCTTCGACGCGCGAAGTGGACACCTGCGCTGGACCTGGGATCCCGTGCCGCGTGCGCCGAACGTTCCCGGATACGACACGTGGGAGGGTCCGGACGCGCATGCAAGCGGCGCCGCCAACGTGTGGTCGATTGGGTCGGCCGACGAAGAACGCGACTTGTTGTTCTTACCCACCAGTAGCGCCAGTCCTGATTTCTACGGCGGTGCGCGCGCCGGAAGCAATTTGTATTCGACATCTGTCGTAGCGCTACGCGGCACGACCGGAGAGCTGGTGTGGCATTTTCAAACGGTGCACCACGACATCTTTGATTACGACGTGCCCGCACAACCCGTGCTGTTCTCGTTTCGCAGCGGATCCGATGCCGTCCCTGCGGTGCTGCAAGCGACGAAGATGGGGCACGTGTTCGTGCTGAACCGGTTGACTGGTGAACCCCTGTTACCGGTAGAAGAGCGACCGGTTCCCGCAAGCCGTGTTGCCTCCGAGAAGGCATGGCCGACGCAGCCGTTCCCATTGCGACCACCGCCGATCGTGCCCCAACAACTCACCGCACGTGATGCATGGGGCGCGACATCGTCCGAACGCGAGTGGTGCCGTGACCGTATGCGCCGCTTGGTCTCAGAGGGCATCTTCACGCCGCCGTCCCTCGAGGGCTCGATCGTTTTTCCGGGCAATCTCGGGGGCGCACATTGGGGCGGCGCCGCCGTGGACGAGGCGCGCGACCTCGCCATCATCCCGACCAACCGGCTTGCCAATGTCATCACGCTGATTCCGCGCGATCAGGACCACGCCGCTGTCACGCCCGCCCGCCGGCACCATGCAAGGCGCGCAGACCGGTGCACCCTTTGGCGTCAGGAAGGAACGATTGATTGCTCCGAGCGGCACGCCTTGCAATCCGCCGCCGTGGGGAACGCTGACCGGCATCGACGTGTCGACTGGCACAATCAAATGGGAAACGCCGCTAGGATTCTTACCGTGGTTGAAGGACAGACCGGAGGCGCGGCAGTGGGGATCATTCGGCGTTGGCGGCGCCATACTGACGGCGAGCGGTTTGGCGTTCGTTGCCAACACGCTCGATGGTCACTTGCGCGCGTTCGATGTGTCGAACGGCAGGCAAATATGGGAACGCCCCGTGCCGGTTCCCGCGCTTGCCACGCCAATGACGTACCAGTCGAGGGCAGGACGCCAATTTGTCGTTATCTCTGCCGGCGGCCACGCTGGGTTAGGCACGCCGACAGGCGATTACGTCGTCGCCTACAGCCTTAAGTAAGTGACCCGGAACAAAGTCGCCACCGCGGTATTCGCCCTGACGGCGCTCGGGTTTACGGTGCCTGCCATATCGCAGACGACTCGGTTCGACGCCGACAGCCGTACGCGTGGCCTCGTAGGGGGCTGGGGACATTCCTGGCGGGCAGGAGTGCCGGGCTTCGGGAAAACTCGCAGCGAGATCACCTTCGTTGCGTTTCACCCACAACTGGGTTGGTTCGTCAGCGACCATCTCGAGCTGTATGGGGAGGCGACGCTCTTCGTCTACAACAGACCTCACGCGGGAGTGTCGGCAGGCCTCGGCGGGCTTGCGGGGCGCTACCATCTAAGCAATCACGGTAACTGGATCCCGTATGTGAGTCTGGGGACCGGGTTATTGTGGACGTCGCTCACAGTCCCCGAGATCGACCGCGTGTTCAACTTCCAAATCTTCTATGGGGTGGGGTTGAGGCGTGTCGGTGCGAGAAACCCCGGCTGGATCTTCGAGTTTCGAAACCATCACATCTCCAACGCGGGCACAGCGGGCAGAAACCTGGGTGTCAACGCAGCGACGGTTCTCGCCGGCGTCGAGTGGATCCTGAGATAGGTCTGTTTGCGAGGCGAGCTGCTCAGAAGACGCATCGGCGAACGCGTTTCATCACTTCGCGGGCGGCGCGATCCGGCGCAGTTCGTCGAAGAAGTTGAAGACGAACGTCAGCTTATCAACTTTGATCGCCTCGACACGGCTTGGGGGCATGAGCACAGCGAAGCGCTTGCCATCGGGGTGGAGGTCGAAGTTGCCGGCGTCACCGGATGCCGTGTTGGTGAACTGACCGGGCGACCATCCGCGCGGCTTCTCCGCACGAAAGGCGCCCCCGTTCGATCTGTAACTCACGGCGGTGATCCCCATTTTGGAATAACGCCGCCGCCGCTCGAAATCTGCTGCTTTCCCAGCTGACCGAGGAAGAGGCGGACGTAAACGGTCACGGAAGCCTTGGTACGCAGGGTTCGAGGAGACGGGTAGTGTTGGACAGGCGCTATGCTCGTCTCCTACAGTTGTCGGTCACAGCTTTGGGTATTGCCGCGCTGCATTCACAAGGAGTTCACTCGAATGACATCCTCACGTCCGGCACTGCCGCCTGAAGCGGCTGCCGCACAATTGCTGTTCCAGATCGCCACCGGTCATTTTGCTGCGAGTGCGCTGCAGGTCGTCGCGAAGCTTCGCCTTGCCGACCAACTCGCCACAGGTTCGCAGAGCACAGCCGCCCTCGCGAAGCACTTCTCGGTCCACGAAGACGCGCTCTATCGCGTGCTGCGAGCGCTGGCAAGCATCGGAGTGTTCGACGAAGTGGCGCCGCGCGAGTTCGCCTTGACCCAGGCCGGCCAGATGCTGCGCTCGACGGTCCCCGGCAGCATGCACCATATGGCGCTGTGGGTGACATCGCCGTTCCACTTCCGCGTCTATAGCGACATGCTGCATGCGGTCCAAACGGGCCAGCCGGCGGCGGAAAAGGTTGCCGGCATGCCGGTGTTCGAGTATTTGGCCCGCGAACCAGAGCTGTCGGAGATCTTCAACAACGCAATGACCGCCTTCAGCGAGAGCGTCATCCCTGCGGCACTGCAAACATACGATTTCAGCGGAATCGACCTGCTCGTCGACGTTGCCGGCGGTCATGGTGCGGTGCTGACGGCGATTCTTCGCCAGTACCCCTCGATGCGTGGGATCTCTTCGACCTTGAACACGTCGTCGCGGGCGCGCAACCGCGCATCGAGGCGATGGGGCTGACCAACCGCTGCCGAACCGAGCACGGCGACTTTTTCAAAGCGGTACCGGCGGGCGGCGACGCTTACATCATGAAGCACATCATCCACGATTGGGATGATGAGCGGGCCCTGATGATCCTGCGAAATATACGAGCGGCGATGGGCGACAAGCGTGGCCGCGTGATCCTGCTCGAAAGCGTCCTGCCGCCGGGCAGCCACCGGATCTCGGCAAGCTGATCGATCTCGAGATGCTCGATGATGCCGGGCGGTAGAGAGCGCACGGCCGACGAGTTCGCCGATCTCTTCGA
Source organism: uncultured Acidobacteriota bacterium (assembly GCA_963762925.1). Lineage (GTDB taxonomy): Bacteria > Acidobacteriota > Vicinamibacteria > Vicinamibacterales > UBA2999 > DASPWV01. Next base: position 13,622 of record CAVXMP010000005.1, read on the forward strand.
CCGCGCGGGCTTCGACATGACAGCCGTGGTTGCAACGGGAGCGCCGCTGAGCGTCGTCGAAGCTACACGTCGGGAATAGCCTGCAGGTGTGCGGCTATCGGTGCAGCGACCCTCCGTGGAGGATCGTGTAGCGGCCGATCGGGGGCGATCTTCACCGTCCTCACGGGCGGTGAGGATGACCTCCACTTCGACGACCGGCAACTGGCGCACCCAGGCCGCCGGCTGGGCGTAAACGATTTCACCACGGCCGGCGGCGACCTGACAGGTTGTGCGGCTCACCTCGGTGCCGGCAATGCGCTGTGACAGCGTGTCTCGCTCGCGCCGCTGAAGTCGCCACGCACCGGCCGGCGAACAGATCGCATCTTCATCGAGGATCTCCGATAATGCTGACGAAAAGGGGATGACGCATGAAGCTTCGCGGACCTGTGCTTGTCGGGACAGACCTGTCGCCCGAGGCTGATGAAGCGCTCCGTCAGGCCGCGCGGCTCGCGACGGAGCTCGCCAGCACGTTGTTCGTCTGCCACGTCGTCCCCGAATTGATTCCTGACGGATCAGTGTTCGCTGAGTTCCGTCGCGCGAACGTGAATGTCGAGGACTCACTGGTGGCGAAGGCGCGCGCCGCGGTTGAACAGCAGGTGAACACTGTGCTGAGTGCCGAAACCACCGCCGTCGAGGTGATCCTCGAATTTGGCACGCCGCATGTGGGCTTGCTGACGCAGGCAGACGAAGCGGGGGCTGGAGTCGTGGTGGCGGCGCCGGATCAGTCGCGCTCGACGTCGTGCGCCATGCCACGACGCCGGTGCTGATTGCGCGACGCTCGCCACAGGGTCCCGTCGTTGGTGCGACGGACTTCTCGGATCCGTCACTCCCGGCCTTGCACACTGCCGCCGCTGAGGCGCGCCGGCGTGGTTCTCGCCCTCCATCTGCTGCACGCCTTCGACATTGGTCTCTTCACACTGGGCCACGCCCCGGCCGCGGAGATGCCGTATTTCGCGGGGAGTTCCCCAATTGCGCTCGAAGGGCTGGACAATCTTCGTGCGCTCGCGAAGCAGCGGCTGGACGAGACACTCCGTGAAGCCGATCTGCCCGGAGCCACCGCGGTGATTGCGGGCTTTGCGCAGGATGTGATTGTGCAATACGCGAAATCCGTCAATGCGGAACTGATCGTGGTCGGCACACACGGGCGCAGTGGCTTGGCGAGGTTGACGCTTGGCAGTACCGCCGCATCCGTCATCGAATCGGCGCCTTGCGCGGTGCTCGTAGTCCGATTGGGCGTCCACTGATCGCAATTCGGCTCGATGAGCGGAAAGCGCTTCACTGCGAGCAGTGCGTAGCCTTGCGCTTGTTCACCTCGTCGGCAAATGGACAGCACGATGCTCGAATCGACGAACCTGTTCCGGCTGGTCCATTTCTTCGATGTTCTTGCGGCCGTGGTGTTCGCTGTGTCGGGGGCGCTCGTCGCTTCGCGCAAACGCATGGACGTGATGGGGTTCATGTGGCTTGGCGTCATCACCGGGGTCGGCGGCGGCACCGTGCGAGATCTGATTCTGGATGTCCCCGTGTTCTGGGTGCAGAATCCCATTCACATCGCCGCCTGCCTTCTGACCGCGGTTGTGATGCACTTTGTCTCGCCGCTGGTGGAGTCGCGCTATAAGACGCTGCTGTGGTTCGACGCGTTCGGCCTCGCGTTGGTGACTGTTGCCGGCACGGTCAAGGCCCTGGATGTGGGGGTGCCCGCGCTGGTCGCAATCGTGATGGGCGCGGTGACAGGCTGTGTCGGCGGAATCATCCGCGATACGCTCGGCCACGTGCCCTCCGTCATCTTGCGCCACGAGATTTACGTGACGGCGTCCGTACTCGGCGCTTGCACCTACATTGCGGTGAACGCCCTTGGATCAGGGCGTCTGGTCGCGATGACCGCCGGCTTTCTGGCGACGTTCGGCGTACGCGGATTGGCGATCAGTAACGAGTGGTCGCTGCCCATCTTCCGGGAATCGATGACCCGAGAGCGCTGGAAGGGAAAACGCAAAGGGTCCGGGTAGAGTCGGCAATCGACATCTCGTGACGAGCCGTCTCGATCCAGTTCGATCACTGCGCTCGGACTGAGACAGAACGAGTTCCTGACCCTTCACATCCTTTTTCGTAGGCGCGTACAGAAGACGGACGCACTCGCATCATGTCATTCAGCGGTCGGTCAGATTCGCATGGCCGAGACCGGGTTGATTCTCGCCGCACGACGCGCCGGCAGCCAGCTCGCCGCCAACACCACGACGAGCAGTACCGCCCCGGTCGTCGCCAGCGTGAGCGGATCGTGAGGCGCGATGCCGAAGAGGACGGATTGCGCCAGCCTGCTGACGGCTGTGACGCCGACAGCGCCGACGACGCAGCCGATGAAGGCGAGAGTCAACGACTCCATCACGATCAGCCGTGCCACCGAGGACGAGGACGCCCCGATCGCCATGCGCACCGCGATCTCGCGTCGCCGCTGGGCGACCGTGTACGCCAGCAACGCATACACGCCGGTGGCGGCTGTCAACAGACCCGCGCCGGCAAACAACGCCACCAACAGCATCGCAAATCGATCCTCTTGCATGGTGTCGTCCAGCAACCGCTCCATCGTGGTGACGGAGTGAACCGGTTGGTCGGGGTCCACCTGTAACGCCTGCGCGCGTGCCGTCTGCGCCAACGAGTCCGGATCGAGCGTCGTTCGCGCCACCACGTTCATGACCAGGTATGGATTCTGGGCGTGCGGAATGAAGATTTCCGGTGATGGCGTGCTGCGCGGGCCCTTGTATCTCGCGTCACGGACCACCCCGACGATCTGGCGCGTTGCCGCGCCGCCCTGGTAGTCGAGCACGAGCGTGCGGCCGACCGCATCCTGGCCCTTCCATGCGCTCCGCGCCAGGCTTTCGTTAATGATGATCACCCGCGGCGCAGCGACTGAGTCCTGCGCCGAGAACTCGCGCCCTGATACCAGCGGGAGTCCCAGCGTATTGAAGTATCCAGGCGTCGCCATTCGAACGTTCGCTTGCGGAAGATCGTTCCCCTCGGGTCGCGCGCCTTCCAACCAGTACGGCCGATAGAAATCTGAACCGATCGTGCTCATCGGAAGGACCGTGACCGCCGCGGCTGACGCGACGCCGGGCAACTCGCGGATGGAGCTGAGAACTCGCTCGTAGTAGCTGACCACGAGCGGTCCCCGGTACCGCGTGACATCCGGCGCGATGCGCAAGACCAGCAGGTTCTGCACGCCGAACCCGGGATCGATGCGCTGCAGGCCCGCGAAACTCCGAGCCAGCAGTCCGGCGCCGACGAGGAGCATGACCGTCACGCCGATTTCAGCGATCACCAGCGCGCGGCGAATCCGGCCCGCGGCTGGTCCGGAGGCCGGCGCGCCGTCTTTCAATGCCGGCGCGATCGCGATCGAACGGCCTCGAAGACCCGGCAGCACCACACCGATGAGGGTCACCAGGAGCGACAGCGCGATCGCAAACCACACCACGTTGGCGTTCACCTCGACCTCATGCAGCCGGGGAATGTCGGACGGCGCAAACGCAATCGCGGCACCCAACGACACGGTGGTCAACACGATCGCGACAATCGCGGTCAGCGTCGCGCACATCGCGGTTTCCGCCAGATGCTCGCGGACGATGCGGGTCTGACCGGCGCCGAGCGCGAGGCGAATCGCCGTTTCGCGCGCCCGCGCCACGCTTCGCGCGATGGCGAGGCTGGCCACGTTGGCGCACACCAGCAACAGCAAACAAAAGACCGCGCCGAATACCAGCAGCAGCTCGGTGCGGCTCGAGCGGGCCAGCTCGTCTCTCAGCGGCACCAGCTGGACGCCCCAACCGTCATTGGTGCGCGGATGATCGGCGGCGATGCGGGACGCGAGGCTGTCCATTCTCGCCGCGGCGGCGTCACGTGACAGGTCGGGCCTCACGCGGCCGACCACACGCAGAAATCGGGCCTCACGAGGCGGCCCGTCGGCAAAGCGTGGGCCACGATACGCTTCGCGAACGTCCCACGGCGTCCAGAATGCGGCATTCACGTCTGGAACCGCGAAGTCGGCAGGCATCACGCCAAGCACGCGCCAGTTCCGCCCTTCAACGTAAACGGTTCCCCCGATCAGTGCGGGATCGGCACCGAGGCTCTGCCACAACCGATGACTCAGAACCAGGATCGGCTCCTGTCCGCCGGTGAGTCCGGACGTGATGGAAGGCCTGCCCCGATACTCATCGCCCGCGAAGGTTCGGCCAAGTAACGGTGCGCGGCCGAAGACCTCGAAGAAGTTCTTTGTGACCTGCACGCCCGCAACCGGCGCGCTGCCATCGTTACCGCGCAACGTCGCCGACGCTGTCCACCACCCGGTGATCGCCTCGAAGGCATCGTTGTTCTCCGCCCAGTCATCGAGGTCCCCAGGCGAGGGCCCCTCCCGCAGGCGGTTTTGTGGGACGTTCGACTCCCAGACCATGACCAGCTGTTCCGGGTGGCTAAAGGGCAGGGGCTTGAGGAAGAACTGTGTTCACGAGCGCGAACAACGTCGTCGTTGCCGCCACGCCGAGCCCGAGCAGCAACGACACCGTCAGCGTGAATCCGGGTGCCCGTAGCAGCGATCGCAGCGCTCGCGCGAAATCGTGTCCGGCGCCGACGATGAGGAGATCCCAGATCAGGGCGAGCCACGTGGTGACCACTGCGGCCGGTCCGCGCGCCCGAGCGGCGTCCAGCAGCCGTTCCGCGTCCGCCTGAATCGCTTGCTGCTCTTGCGGATCGCGGCGACGCAGCAGCCAGAGCAACCGGCCGTAGCCACGATGGGGTCGCTGATCTGCGAGGAGGTCTTCATGCGCGACCCGTTTTGCGCAACGCCCGGCTCCCACGCGCGTGGTCGACGATCGCTTCCAGGCGCTGGACCTCGCCGCTGAGTACCCGTTTGCCGAGGAGCGTGAGCGCGAAGTATCGCCGCCGCTCGTCGTCATCGTCGGGCCGCTGGTCGGACTCCGCGATCAAGTCGAGCTCTTCGAGCTCGCGAAGCGTTCCATACAGCCCCGCCGGCCACACGCGCACCTGCCCATCCGACTGGGCCGCGACTTCCTGCATGATGCTGTAGCCGTGACGCGGTCCATCCGCAAGGGCCAGCAGAATATGCAGCACCTTCGGTTTCAAGGGCAGCAGATGGTCGACGCTACGTGGCCGGTCCGGCATGTTGGGAAACCCTCGGGTTCGGGTGCGCACCGCCGCGCGCGATCAGGTGCCGGCGCCGAGTATATATCATTCCGTATACAAACGTGATCGTCACTACATGGGCACGCGCGAGACGGCATCTGGTTGCAGGGGCCATCGGCGTGACCAGTGCATGTTGGGACAGGCCCGTGCGTCACGCGTTACACTGCCGAATGGACAATCACGCTGCGGCAGATCGTATCCACCGGCGGTTGCGCAGCATGACCGGCGGCCACAAGATCACACGGGTTGAATTGCACGACCGAGAGAACGGCGGCGTGGACATGCATGTCACGGTCGCGGGTAAGCTCGAGATGCCCAGCCCAGTCGTCAGGGAGGTCGCGCTTGGTGAGGCGGTGAACGTTATCGAGATCAAGGTTCACGAACAGTAGGTCGCCGCACACGTTTGTGGGAGTCGATGTCCGAGACACGCGTGTTGGCGATGGTGAACGTCGACCACGGCGCCATCCACAGCAAGATGACTGTTGCAGTCCGCCTACTGAGGGACGTATTCCACATGCACTGTCGCTTGGCCCGCGGCGCCCGTTGTCCACACCGCAACCGCTCCCTCCTCCGTGGTCGCCACCATGGGATAGCTCCCGCGGCGTTCCCCGTTCAACATGCGGCGCGTGAACACAGACGTCCCGTTGTCGTCAATCACGCCCTGCGCCAGCGACACACGGCGACCGTCGGGGATCTGTTCATCCCATACGACGAGGGCTTCGCCGCGCGGCGTCAGCGCGAGTTGCGGATGTCGTGCGAACCCGTCGGTCGGGATTCGTTGCCGCGCGGTGAACTGCACGCCGTCTCGCGACGACGCGTAGAACAAGGCAAGCGTCGGCTCGCTGTCCGTTGCCGCGCCGGGCACGAGCGTTGGCCAGACGACGTGAATACGTCCGCGGCCGTCGACGGCGATCGCCGGACCATTCTCTGGACATCCATCCAGCACCCATCGGTCCTCGCTGACGCGTGTCGGTGACGTGAACGTGCGGCCGCCGTCGCGCGACATCGTGAACGCGATATCGCGAACATTGCCCGGGTAGACATGTCGCCATGCCGCGTAGATCGCGCCGTCCGGACCCGTGGCAATCGCCGTCTTGCAGCAATAGCACACGCCGCCAGTGATCGCTTGTTCGTGATCGCCCGTGCCCAACCGCCCGAAGTACAGTTTCGAGAGTTGCGCCCGGGCGACGCCGTCGCGCTGCTCCCCAGGTGTCCCGCCATGCTGGTGTCCGGAGTGCGGGGCCGAGGCGGTGGCGCCGCTCTCAGCCAGTTCGCGGTGATCGAGCCATACGGCCACAACACCCTCGCGGTCGGCCGCGGTTGCCTGCCAACCGCGATTGCCTGCAGCCTCTGTACCGGGCCACGTGCGGGGTGGCGCAAACGATTGGCCCCCGTCGTCGGACCGTGCGGTCCAGAGTCGAGTGCCGCGCCCGGCCTTCGCCGTCCACGTCACGACCATTGCCGGAGCCTGTCGTCCGCCCGCCAGTAATGTGATACGGGGCGGTTGCTCGCCAGAGAGACTGGCTGTCGTGGCCGGGCTATTGACTTTCGTTGGACGCCGAAAGGTCCGGCCATTGTCAACGCTCGACGCGACGTAGATGTCCGTCCCGCCTCCCTGGGTCGTCGCGCCCCACGCGATTGCGACGAATCGGCCGCGGCTCGCGATCGATGGAAACGCATTGCTGCGCCCCTCGATGGCAAGGTCACTCGACTGCGCACGCGGCCCGCTGATCGCGCCGATGACGACCGCGGCCAAGATCACGAACGCCGGAAACCGACTGAATCGTTGCACGCGTTCCATCTTCAGAATCTCACTCGCAGGCCGACTTGAAAGGCTCTCGGCTCACCGATCGCCGTGATCTGACCGAAGGTCGGCGACGGGTTCGTCGGATATGTCCCGGGGCCGAAGTTTGAATTCCTCGTGATCACGTTGCGTCGATTCGTCAGGTTGAAACCCTCCGCCAACGCTTCCAACTCGACCCGTCCGGTCAGTTGAAACGCACGACTGACGCGAGCGTTGAGGCTGAAGAAGTCGCTCCCAATGCCGGCGTTACGGTCAATGAACCCGCCACCGTCGATGGGCCGACCCGCCGTGCCTTGGATCGTTGTCACCCCCGACATGATGTTCAACGGCAAGGCTGAGTACGCCTGCAGGATTCCGCTGACGTGAAATCCATGAACGACGTGTTCCCACGGAGTTGTCGCCGGTTCCAAAGGGGTATGTACGCCCCCCTGAATCACAAGACGATGCCGTTGGTCGTCGTCAGAGCGGCCCCAGTCCTTCGACAGATCAAACGGGTCGATCGGCGAGCTGAAGAAGAACTCGCCCACGTTGTTCATCGACTGCGAGAACGTATATGCGACCCGGTAGTTTCCCCATCCCGTCGGCCGCTGACTCAGTGACACATGCAACCCGTGATAGTTGGAATCGCCAACGGAGGAGTACTGATTGTTGTTGGCGTAGTTCGGATTCGGCCGGCACCCGTTGTTGGTTCCGCTCGCGACGCACGCCGGCACGTTCTGATTGACGGACATCAGCAAGTGAAGACCGCGCAGGTATTGATAGCCAATGCTCACCGTCGTGTGGTCGTTCAGTTGCTGCTCGACTTCGACGCTCGCCTGACGCGAATACGCGTTTTGCAGTTGTCGATCCATTGTTGTGAGCCCTGGCAACGTGACCGACGGGACGATGCTGGTCAAGACTTGCGGGAACGTCGGGGCGCCGGCCTGCGCTGGTGAGAGACTGACGCTGATCTGACGCAGGTTGGTGACGTCAGTCGTGTTTCCTGCGGACAGCAAGCCATTGGCCACCGCGCGGAGCGGCACGCGGTCGTAAAAGAGACCGGCGCTGGCCCGGACGACCATTCGGCGCGCGTCGAAGGGCGCCCATGCGAACCCGAGACGCGGCGAAATGTTGTTCGTATCGGTGTCGATGGTCTCGAGAAACTGCAGGTCGTACCTGAGCCCCAGATTCAGCGTCACGCGCGGACTCAGCTTCCATTCGTCCTGCAGGTACACGCCGACGTTTGAATTTGTCTGTGAGACATCGGTTGCGCCGAATGTTTGCGTGAAGCCGGCATTGTTGTAGACACCGGCGACAAAGTTCGCCAACGACGAGAAGGTGTAGCTGCCGCGCGTCGCGCGCGGAAACGTGATGCGGTCATCGTGATAGAGGAGATCCGCGCCTACTCGGAAGGCGTGAGCGCCGGCCTGGTGCGACAGGTTGTTGACGACCTGATACATGCGGTTCACCCGTGCGGTGGGACTGCTCGACAGCCGTCCGAACGAGGCGACACCGGCAATGCTGACCGCTGGTCCGATGGGGTCCGTCGGCGGCGCTTGCAGATCCCCGTAGGCGAATTGCGCGCGGCTTTCGAGCAGGGTGCGTGGCGAGAGGGTCACGGTGTTGCCGACCGCGACGGCGTGGTCGCGGTTGTCCAGAGCCGACGACGCGCTCGTCGCGCTCAGCCCGCCTGCGCCGCGCGCGTTCTGTGACTCGACGTCATACAGACTGTAGCGAAGGCTCAACTGATCGCGACCGCTGATTTGGTGGTCGATCTTGGCGAGCACATTCGTGGAGTCGACGGGGTTGGCGTACACACCGCGCGTGACCAGCGGCGCCTGGTAGCCGACCGCTGACAATCGCGCGTTGATCACCGGAACTGCCTCGGCCGGAATGGTGACGAGGCCGGATTGGTCGAGGTCACGCCGCTCGACGTTGGTAAAGTAAAACGTGCGATTCGACACGATCGGTCCGCCGAGACTTCCGCCGTACTGCGCTTGATGCATCGGCAGCGTGTCGCCGAGGAGAGGGTTCGTTGCATTCAAGCGATCGTCGCGGACGTAGTCGTAGACGGTGCCGCGCAGGATGTTCGTTCCGCTTCTGGTCACGACGTTGACGTAGCCGCCGAGCGCCCGGCCGAGTTCGGCGTGCCCGCCAGATGTGATCACTTGGAACTGCTCAACCGCGTCGACGCTGTAGGTGATGCCGCTCAGGCCGGCCGCATCGTCGTTGGCGGATAGCCCGTCGACGATGAAGTTGTTCGACAGATTTCGCTGGCTCCCCACGGACAGACTGACGCCTGGAACAGCCGACGTTTCGGGAAAGAGCTGGTACTGGCCACGTTGGTGGGCGAGACACCGGGAATCAAGAGCGCCAGGTCGAGGAAATTTCGGCCGTTGAGCGGGAGGCTTCTGACTTCGGCCTGCGACACCGTGCCCGCAATCTGGCTGCGCGCCGCTTCGAGCACGGTTATCTGGCCGGTCACGGTCACGGCGGCGTCGAGGCCAGCGACCGTTAGCGACACAGGGAGCTCAAATGCAGCGCCCACCGTGAGCGTGAGCAGACGGGTCGCGTCCTTGAACCCCTGTAAGCGAACGGTGACTTCATGCGGACCGACGCGTAGATAGGGGAAGCGAAACCGGCCTTCAGCATCCGTGACCGCACTGGCAGTAACGTTCGTGTCCGTATGTCGCGCCGTGACGTCCGCGCCTGGGATCACCGCTCCAGAGGCATCGGTCACGCGGCCACTGACGCTGGCGTACTCGACGGTCTGTTGCGCAGAAAGCGGATGAGGGCAGGCGACGACACCAGCCGCCAAAACAAGCAACCGTACAAATCTCACGGGGCCTCCACGAGAGAAACGACACCACGCGACGCCGGGCACACGCGTGCCTCGAGCCGCTACACGACTGGTGCGTTATCCGCGGGGAGGTGGGGGATCGGGAGAAGCGAGACGATTGAGCAGGCTCTCGCGAGTGGAGGCCCTGAGCAGAGTCGTCTGGTTGTCTGGGGCGATGACGAAACGATCGGTCAACACGCCATGATGCGAGAACAGGGCGAGCATCGCGGCCATCGGCCCGTTGCACGTCCCACGCATCGCACACGTCGTGCCTGTTGGTTGCTGGTGACTGGAGTGACCCGTGTGCTCGCCGGGCTGGTCTTGACGACCGCCATGCATGGGACAGGCGGCGCCGTTCGCCACCGCCATGGGACAATCAGTTGCCGAGTTCCCGTCATGACTGTGCTGGCCCGTCGTGACGGCCGAGCGTCGGTGGGCCGCACAGCAGTCTCGCGGGACAAACGCCGAAAGCGCCGCCACCTGGAAGAGAAGCCAGACCGCTGCCCAGAGACGGATGCGTCGCCGACGCGAACTCATGGTGCGCCTTACAGCTTACTTAACCCCAAGAGCTGGTGGCAACCGTGCTGACCGTCTCACCTGCGGCAGATGAGCCTCACTCGCGCCTCGCTCGCACAACGGGATCCGCCAGAGGAAAATCCGATGCTCGTCGACCCGGCGAACCTCCGCCGGCGACCAACCGCCCATGTCCCAGACATAGGAAACGACCCGTGAACCCGCCTGCAGGTCGGAGCGCAGCTTCTCCCGCAGCTTCAGGTTCGGTCCCGGGTGCAGGAAGAGGGTCACGACGGTAGCCGAGGTGACGTCGGCCGCATACATGTCGCCGAGCCTGAACTCCACTTTGTCCTCGACACCCGCCTCACGCGCGTTCGCTTGCGCCTGGGTCACCAGTGCGGGATCGATCTCGATTCCCACGCCACGCGCGCCGAACTCTTTGCCGCGGTGATCGGGATGCGCCCATCCCCGGACCCGAGATCGTAGACGAGGTCCTGCGGGCCGACGTCAGCCAGCTCCAGCATTGCGCGCACGACAGGCATCGGCGTTGGCTCGTAGCGAACGTCCTGGCCAGGAATCGTCCCACAACCGAACGACACGAACAATCCCAGGACGAGCACCATGATCTGTTTCATGGTTGGCGCCAACTGTTCACGGTTCCTTCGCTCGTGCCATCTTCGCACCGAAGTGATCGCGGAGAGACTGCGGTCCATTCGAGCCGCACGACCGAAGGCCTCGGACCCGTAGCGAATCGGCACGTCATGCGTTCGGTATTCGTCGATCTTGCGAGACGGCGCAACGCCGATCGACGCGGCGGCGGCGTCGCGCATGTGACGCTGACGACGCAGATGGGTGTGGCAACGCTCAGGGGTGAAGAGGAGATTCTTCGCGTGCACGATGCGCTGGACGAACTCGCATCGCATCCTCAGCCCGCCGAGGCGTCGTGCGAGTTGGCACGGGCCAGGCTTGCGCTTGCGAGCCGCGCCGAGGATTGGCGCCGATTGGAGCAATGTGTGCCCATCTCAGCGCCTGGGGCCTCGCCGCACCAGAAGTGGTCGAGTCGCTGGAACGCCTTCAGAGCAAACGGGACGGTTGCCCGTAGTCGCGGTCCTTAGGGCTACCGTCTCCGCTTCTCAGGGATGATCTTCGCGCGCAATTCCAATCAACCGGTTGAGGTCGGAACCCCCGCTGCACCAATTTTCCGTGCCGGACGCGAAAATGACGCCCTCGGCACTCGTAACGGCGACCACGTACGCAAGCCCGTCCCAAAACCCGAACATTGGTGCGCCCGATTGACCTTTGATGACATCGGCGGAGGTCGTCATGGCGCGAGCCGATCCGTAGTCGAACTCGTCTTCATCAAGCGAGATGTCTTTCGAAAAATCGGCATGACGCCACCGCCGATGTTGCCCGGATAACCGATCGTGAACGACAGATGCTCATCATCCCAGCCGGAGTCGTATTGCTTGGATCCCATGTAGCCAAAGCGGTCGCCCAAGCGCTCATTCATCACGAGAACCGCGTAGTCCTCATCGACGGTGTCGTAGTCAACGTCTTCGATCCGCGTAAAGGCGAGAGCGTGCGTGTCATACGCGAAAGCGGAGGACGTGGTGCCGTTCAGGTGAACTTCGATGAGCTCCGCCTTGTCCGTGCTCCAATCGACGCAGTGACTGGCCGTTAGCACGTGCCGCGGACCAATCAGCACGCCGGACCCGGCGCGGCCCGCTGCGGTGGTGATGCGGCACACGCAACCCCATGGATATGACGTGTCGTTATACACATTGCTGGTTTCGGGTGGCCAGATCGCAACGAGTGGATTGAGGTCGACACCGCGCACGCCGCACTCTCGGCGGCGGAGACAACCGCGCACGTTGCGGCTGGAATGACGCACTGACCCACGCGGGACGCAGGCCCGACATGCCGCTGGCGCGATAGTAACCGAACACGGCCGCAGACTCCCGCCTGCTTGACACGGTGAACTGATTTCAAAGGGGCTGCGCCGCTGGACGACAGCGCCCTTAAATCCCTTGGGAACGTCGGCGGTCGCCTCCAATCGTGCGTGGTGCCGAAGCTGGGCCCAGGTCGACGGGAAAGCGTGAGCTGATTCGTTAAAGTATTCTCGTAGCCATTTCTATCTCCTCGTCTACGCCGAAGATGTGCATTACCGTCCCCTGAGCGACACAACGATCTACACGCAAGCTGGTCCGCTGAATCGTTTCGCCTGCGTTGCGGATGCGTGCGTCTGTTGCTACGGCCTCACGGTAATGATGTAGACGAAGGCCACCGGGTCGACGTTCCGGTCAATTGCCCGATGGAATGCGTTATCAGGGTTCGTGAACTTCGAGGTTAGTTGGCGGGCCATACCGTCAGCATCGTCTCGGGGGTTGTGGATCCGTCCTCCCACTCTCTGCGCCCGCACAACCCCGGGCGCATCGCTCAAAGGAACTGGCCCGGGCGAAATCCTCAACCACCTCATAACTCCGACACCGTGGTCGCGGGATCGACTGCGCATGGCAGTCCCCGCGGTTGCTGGAAGTGCCCTACGTGCGGCCGGGCATGGGCCGCTCGTGCAGGATCATCCAGTTGATACCGAACCGATCGCGCAGCTGGCCAATCGGGTGGCGAAGAATGTCTCCTGCATCGGCATGAAGATCCTTGCCGCCGTCGGAGAGAGCCGCGAAGATGCGCTCTGCCTCGCCATCGCTGTCGACGCCAGGGACAGATAGCGCGCTGCGCATCGGTTCAGCGGTCGGGATATCCGCGCCCATGAGCTCGGTGCCGCCAATGGACACGCGCGCGTGCAGACGGCGTCCTTCCACTTCGGGGTCGGCGGGGCTCGACGGGCGCCTGGCCATGCGTCATCATCATCCCGATCGTTCCACCGAGATGCTTTTCATAAAAGCGGAAGGCGTCGCGCATGGCCTGCGAAATTCACGTAGGTGTTCATTTTCATCGTGTTGATGTCCTGCCAGACCGCGCGATCATAACCTCGGTTGACTTGATGACGCAATGGCGTCGTCCCACGCCGCAGCTTCAACGACTTCACCGCGTCGGCGGTGATGACCGCGGTGAGCCACTGATCACCGACGCGCAATCGGATCTGCGCGAGCAGGCCATGGATCTGCACCTCCTCGATGAACCCGTGAAGCCGGTGGGGCCCTCAAGCCTGCGAGTGATTCGTCGTCTTCGCTCGCGCGACGACGCGCTTTCGTGTCTCGCTGCTGATGCGTCGCCAGACAATCGAGTTCGGCTTCGACGACCGATGATGTCCGCCTTCGGTGAGAACTGCCACATGCGTCCTGTGTGAACCCAGCGCTTGAATGTGGAGTATCCGACTCCGAGCCGCTCGGCGGCTGCTCTGATTGTCATTGGCGCCACGAGAACCTCCCGATTTTGCCGAATCGCCCTGCGACACTCAGAACGAGAAAATCAATTGAGCCAATTTGAGCCGATTTGATCAGTGCTGTTTGATGCAATTACAGTGTATTGCACGATGGTCGAGCGGCGTGACGTGCGACGGATGTATTTTTGCGCGCTGGTCTTGTGCTGTATTGCCGCCCCGACTACGCGCAAGTGGAAACGCCGCCCTTTCGGGAATCGTGACCGACCAAGCGAACGCCTCACTGCCCGGGGCAACCGTCACCGCGACTGAAGCGGGGACGAAACTGGCGCGCACGCCGTGACCGCGGCGGAGGCCCCTACGTCATTCCGGCGCTGCCGCCGGGCCGTATCGGGTGCAGGTCGAGCTGAGCGGATTCCGCCCGCTGACGCGTGAGGGCTCCGCCTCGCCACCGGCGAAACCGTACGGCTGGATCTGCATCTCCAGGTCGGTGGCGTGACCGAAGCCATTGACGGTCACCGGCCGACGCGCCGCTGCTGCGCAGCGAGACCTCCGGGCTCGGGCAGGTCGTCGACAACCGGAAGGTCGTCGACCTGCCGCTCAACGGCCGCAGCTTCATCACGCTGGCGAGCTCTCGCGCCCGGCGTCGCCGTGCCGCCGCCGCCCGGCGCGCCGCTGCCGCGCATCAACGGCGGCCGGCCGCGCACCAACGAGTATCTGTTCGACGGCATCTCGGTGCTGCAGCCCGAGCCGGGTCAGGTCGCGTTCTTCCCGAACATCGACGCCATCCAGGAGTTCAAGATCGAAAGCAACAGCCCGCCGGCCGAGTTCGGCCGTTTCAACGGCGGCGTGGTCAACCTGACGACGAAGGCCGGCAGCAACGCGTTTCACGGCACGCGTCTTCGAGTTCTTCCGCCACGAGGCGCTGAACGCCCGCAACTTCTTCGCCTCGACGAATCCCGTCAAGCCGACGTTCCGCCGCAATCAGTTCGGCGGCGTGGTCGGCGGGCCCGATTCGCCGGGACCGGACGTTCTTCTTCGTCGACTATCAGGGGCAGCGGCAGACGATCGGCCGCACGGTCATTTCGACCGTGCCGACGCTGCTGCAGCGGCAGGGCATCTTCACCGAAGCGATCGGCGGACGCGTGCCGGCCATCTACGATCCGGCCACGACGGCGCCGAGCCGGCGGCGGGGTCGACGCGGATCCGTTTCCGGGCAACACGATTCCGTCGCGACGCATGGATCCGGTGGCCGGACGCTGCTCAGCGGTATCCGCTGCCGACGAGCGCCGGCACCGCCAACAACTACCGCCGCAGTGCGACAACGAGACGCGTCGATCAGGATCAGTTCAGCGTCCGCATCGATCACCGGTTCGCCACGAACCGCGATCAGGTGTTCGGCCGGCTGACCCGATTCCGCGAGGACGTTCATCCCCGTCACGCCGCTGCCGGATGGCAGCGGCGTCACCACCGGCACGCTCGGGCCCGCAGGACACGACGTCCTGGTCGTTTGCCTCCAGCTACCAGCGCACGTTCTCGCCGACGTCGCTGAACGAGCTGCGGGTCGGCGACACCCGGCGGACCGTTGGCCGAGCGGCCGCTCAGCTGGCGGCATCGGCGTCGGCAGCCTGGGCTTCCCGGCATTCCGTCGAACGGCGCAGTTTCCCGAACACGCTGCCGACGTTTCTCATCGCCGGCTATCAGCAGCTCGGATCGCCGCCGAACACGGCGACGCGATTTCGGCACGAGCGTGACGCAGATCGCCGACACGCTGACCTGGCTGAAGGGGCGGCACACGCATCAAGATCGGGCGCGGACTTGCGGTGGGAGCGCCTGAACGTCGTGCAGCCGCCGTCGCCGACCGGCTCGTTCACCTTCAGCAACCTGTTCACCGATCTCCCGGGCACGCCGAACACCGGCACGCCGCTCGCCAGCTTCCTGCTCGGCCAGGTCCAGCAGTTCTCGATCGACCTGCAGCAGGAGCAGATCCGCAACCGCGCGCACTTCCAGGAGTACTTCATCCAGGACGACTGGCGCGTGTCCGATCGCCTCACCGTCAACGCCGGCGTGCGCTACACGCTGAACTTTCCGTCGACCGAAGAGAACGACCAGGCCGCCGTCTTCAACCTGCGAGACGCAGCAGCTCGAGTATCTCGGGCAGGACGGCCAGCCGCGCGCCGCCCGGCGAGCTGCACAAGCTCAATTTCGGCCCGCGGCTCGGCGTCGTCGGCCGCGTCACCGACAAGACCGTGGTCGCGGTCCGGCTACGGCGCTGGTCTGGATCGAGATGGCCGGGCATCACGACGCCGTTCACGACGCCGGTGTTCCCGTTCCTCCAGACCGTGTCGCAGCGCACGCTCGACAACATCGTCCCGGCGTTCACGCTGCGCGACGGCCCGAGCGTCGACGCCGATTCCGCTGACGCCGGACGCCGGGCTCGGGCAGGGCGTGTTCGCCGTCGACCGCGATCTCGGGCTCGGGCTACGTGCAGCAGTGGAACGCGTCCGTCGCAGCGCGAGCTCACGCCGAACATCTCGGTCGAGGTCGCCTACGTCGGCTCGAAGATCACGCACGTCGGCATTCCCGACACCAACCTCAATCAGCTGACCGTCGAACAGCTCGCGCTGGGCGCGGCGCTGCAGCAGCGCGTGCCGAACCCGTACTTCGGCATGATCCCGCGCTCCTCGTCGCTCGGCGATCCGACGATCACCGTGGCGCAGCTGCTCAAGCCGTATCCGCAGTACACGACCGTCAGCCTGTATCGCAACAACGTCGGCACGACCGATCTATCACGGCGTCTACGTCGAAGCTGGAGCAGCGCTTCTCGCGCGGCCTGTCGTATCTCGTGAGCTACACGCGCTCGAAGCTGATGGACGATGCCTCGTCGGTGTTCGACGCGTCGATCCTGACCGGACCGGTCGCCAACTACCCGGTCGCCGACAGCTTCAATCGCGGCTCGAGCGCGACTACTCGACCGGCGACATCCCGCACGTGTTCGTCGCGTCGGCGGTCTGGGACCTGCCGTTCGGCGCAAGGCGGCGTACCAGCGTCGACGGGATTGCTCGGCGCGCTGGTCAACGACTGGACGCTGACCGGCGTCCTCACGCTGCAGTCGGGCATGCCGATCGCCGTCACGCAGGCCACGAACAACAACGCCTTCGCCGGC
Organism: uncultured Acidobacteriota bacterium; assembly: GCA_963762925.1. GTDB lineage: Bacteria > Acidobacteriota > Vicinamibacteria > Vicinamibacterales > UBA2999 > DASPWV01. The sequence goes on from CAVXMP010000005.1 coordinate 30,483, forward strand.
TTCGGCACGCAGCGGCCGAACCTGATCGGCGATCCCGACGCTGCCCGGCGGACGAGCGGTCGGTGAGCCGCTGGTTCAACACCAGCGCGTTCGCGACGGCGCCGCAGTTCACGCTCGGCACCAGCTCGCGCAATCCGGTGCGCGGGCCGGGCTACCGCAATCTCGACCTCGCGTTGATGCGCCGCGTGCCGCTGCCGGCCAGCCAAGGCGCTCGAAATGCGCGCCGAGGTCTTCAACGCCGACGAACACGCCGCCCTTCGGCGCGCCGAACGGCACGGTCGGCTCGGCGGCGTTCGGCACGATCACCGACGGCCGGCGACCCGCGCGTCGTCCAACTGGCCGTGAAGTTCGTCTTCTGAAGTCAACCACGTCAACGGCGGGCCATCACCGGCACGATCTCTGCTCCAGCGGGCTCACGATTTCGCGGATCGACGGATCTGCTGCGGGAATGACCTTCCTGCGTCAGCAGCACCACGGCATGTTGTGACCAGCGTCACAAGCGGCAGAGAGCGAGAGCGCCACACGACAGACAAACGGAGTACAGCGATGATGATGCGATTGGTGACGGCGTTTGCGATTGCGGCGGGTCTGGCGGCCCCGGCGATGGCCCAGACCGCGGCGACGACCAACATGGAGATCCTCCGCCAGAAGATCAAGGCGGACAAGAAGCTGGTGGTCGCGGCAGAACCTGAAGCTCACCGACGCGGAAGGGACGGCGTTCTGGCCCGTGTACAACGCGTACCAGAAAGACCTGCAGCAGATCAACCAGCGCCTGACCGCGGCGATCAGGGCGTATGCCGACGCGTACAACAAGGGGCCGGTCACCAACGAAGCGGCAAAGAAACTGCTGGACAGGCATTGGCGATTGATGACGCGGAGGCGAAGTTGAAGAGCGCGTCGTCCCGAAAGATCCTTGCCGTGCTGCCCGCGACGAAAGCGGCACGCTACATTCAGATCGAGAACAAGATCCGGGCGGCCGTGCGCTACGAGCTCGCCGCGGGCATCCCACTGGTGGAGTAGGCAGGCGACACGTGCGCTGGCGCCGTTGACGGCATTTCGTGGCCTGTCGCCATCGGCTGTCACGCGAGGTCTGGCGTGGCGTCGGTTCGATCGGCCGAGGCGCGGGCTTCGGCGCGTCCGCGCTCGTCGGCGGGGCGACCGGGCGATCGATGGGCGGCGGCGTTCTTCCTCTGTGCGCGCGACGTAGCCATCGAGATCCGCTCCGCCGAGCTGGCGACCGATCCGGCCGCGCTCGCGCGGTTCGAACGCGAAGCCACGAGCGGCCGCCACTCCAGTACGGCGCCGCGCGCGGTGGCGGATATCTGGATCGTGGAGCGGAATGAGGCGCATCCTGGTGATCGGGGATCATGTCGCGACGGAGCAGTGGCTCGCGCAGACGCCGGTCCCTGCATACGAGTGCGAGAGGGCCAGCGCTCGATCGACGCCATCCACCGTCTACGGGAGCGGGCCTTCGACGTCCTGATCACCGCCCCGACACGCCGATTGCCGAGGATCTCGCCCTCCTCGAAGAAATACGGCAGGTCCGTCCCGGTGTCAAAGCCATCGTGCTGGCGCCCGCCGCGACACCGCTCGATGTGATCGCCGCGCTGCGGGCCAGAGTCTTTGCGTGTTTCGCGGCGCCGTTCGAACCGTCGGCGATTGCCGAGGCCGTCGTCGCCGCGACTGAAGCCGTCGGCTGGCACGACGGTCCGGTTGACGGCGCGACCGGAATGGATCGCTTTACGCGTGACATGCAGTTTGCTGAATGCAGAAAGGCTCGTCCAGTTCATGGCCGCGCTGCGTTCTGACGTCCCCAGACCGATCGCGACAACTTGCTGTTCGCGTTTCGCGAGATGCTCCTCAACGCGATGGAGCATGGCGCCGGGTTCGATCCGGAAAAGGTCGTCGAGGTCGCCGCCATCCGTACCGCCGCGCCATCGGTATTACTTCAGCGATCCCGGCCGCGGATTTCAGACGACGTCTCTGGCGCATGCCGCGATCGCCAATGCGCCCTCCGATCCTTTCGCGCACCTGGATCGCCGCGCGGAGATGGCTCTGCGAGCCGGCGGATTCGGCATTCTGCTCGTCAGGCAGCTTGTCGACGAAGTGATCTACAGCGAAGTCGGCAACGAGGTGTTGTTGATCAAGCATCTGGGCGAGCACATGAGCGCGACTCATGATTGTCGCGCCGGTTCCGGCCGGTAATGCCACCGACCCTTCGCGTGGTACAGGCCTTCGACCGCGCGTTGGTGGCGGAGGTGCCGGCAGACGATGGCGATGCGCTCGAAAAGAAGCTCGTTGCCGCTGCCGCGGCCATGCGCAACCGCAATGGATGGCTCAGGCCACATCAGAGGAGCGCCGTGCTCCAGCGTGCCGCCAGTCTGCTGGAGAGCCGGCAAAAGCCGTTTGTCACACGCATTGCGCGGGAAGGAGGCAAGCCGGCCAGCGACGCTGCTGTCGAAGTGATACGAGCCATCGACGGCTTGCGCAACGCCGCGGAGGCGCTTCGCACTTTCGCCGGCCAGAGATTCCAATGGGCCTTACGCCGGCGAGTGAGCGTCGGTGGGCGTTCACCACGAAGGAACCGATCGGCGTTGTCGCCGCGATCTCGGCTTTCAATCACCCATTGAATCTGATCGTGCATCAAGTGGCACCGGCGATTGCGGCCGGGTGTCCAGTCATCGTCAAGCCCGCGCCATCCACTCCGTTGTCCTGCCTGGAACTTGTGAGGCTCCTTCGCGAGGCAGGCCTGGACGAGGCGTGGTGTCAGACCTTCATCACCGAGGACAACGCCCTTGCAGAGCGTCTCGCAACCGACTCGCGAATAGCCTTCCTCAGCTTTATTGGCTCAGCGAAGGTGGGTTGGCATTTGCACAGTCGGCTCTCCCCAGGAACCCGATGCGCTTTGGAGCACGGTGGTGCCGCCCCCGTGATTGTGGACCGCAGCGCCAATCTGGACGCCGTGATCGATCCGATTGTCAAAGGGGGCTACTACCACGCCGGCCAGGTCTGCGTATCGACACAGCGGATTTTTGTGCATCAGGACATCCTCGGCGGGTTTGTTGAACGATTGACCGCCCGGGTCGCGCAACTTCGCGTAGGGGATCCGCTGTTACGCGAGACGGAAGTCGGTCCGCTGATCGATCCTCGCGAGACCAGACGCGTAGCATCGTGGATTGAGGAAGCGACCTCGCGCGGGGCACGCCTGATTGGCGGCGGCCGCTACTCGGAGACGACGCTGATGCCGGCCGTTCTGCTGGAGCCGCCAGCCGATGCCAAGGTGTCTCAACTGGAGATCTTTGGTCCGGTGACCTGTGTCTACGGATTTCAGGAGCTCGATCGCGCGATCGACATCGCCAATGCGCTGCCATTTGCGTTCCAGGCCAGCATGTTCTCGACCGACATCGGGCCTGCGCTTCGGGCCGCTGAGCGCTTCGACGCGTCGTGTGTATTCATCAACGACCACACGGCGTTTCGCACCGACTGGATGCCCTTTGCCGGCCGGCGCCAGTCGGGCTACGGCGTCGGGGGAATCCCTGCCTCCATGGAACACATGTCGCAAGAGAAGATGATCGTGCTCAAGCAAGAAGTCGGGTGGGAGCGCAAGCCGGCGCCCGCCTGAACAGGCCTGGCGCGGAAATCAGGAACTGAACCTGCCCTACTGACGGCGCCAATCGCTCGCGATCGGCTAGGCGGGCGCCGGAACGCCACTTGCTGATGATGACCGGACGAGAGTGGTGGTGGCGGCCATTCGTCACGAAAATGTGAAAGTTAACCCGCGTCATCATGGTTGCAGCGGCAGGGGCGTTGCTGCTCGCGCTCGCGGCGGTGCATGCTGCACCAGTCCGCGCGCTCGTCCTGCGCCACGTTGCCTCGGTCCTTCGCGCGTCTTACAGAATCGACGTGCGCGCCGCGTCGCTGTCCTATAACGTTCTGACGCTCTCGGCGGAGTTGCGAGGCGTCGAGCTGGCGTTAGTCGACACGCCATCCGAGCCGTTCGCGGCGGCTGACGTCCTCGGCGTGACCTTCAGCGCGCGCATCCTGATTGGCGACGTCAATCTGCAGCGAATATCGCTCGTCGCCCCTCGCATCGACATCAGACGCCACGACGACGGTAGCGACAACTTGCCGCGTGTCAGCGGCGCACAGTCGGCCGGAGAAGGGTTCGTGCTGCCGCCGATCGCGGTCGACGATCTCGCCGTCTCGTTTCAACAGTCCAATATCTCCGCGGTGATCCACGGCGCATCCGTGCAGCTCACGAGCGCGGAATCCGGCAAGGTCTCGGCCGCGATCAACGCGCAACACGGCTTACGGATGACCATCGGCGATCGAACGATCGTTGTCGACAACGTCGCAGGCGCGTTCGATGTCGAGGGGCAGCAACTGTATATCCGCGATCTGACGGCGGCGCGGCCCGGCGCGGCGTTGCGGGCGAACGGCAACATAGCGTTTCGCGGCGCGGCGAGCACCGTTGATGTCCGCGTCACCGGATCGTCGGCGATCGAATCGTGGTGGGCCGAGTTCAGCGACCAAGCCGGCCCTGTGGGACACATCAAGGGTGGTGCTCACGTGACCGGCCTCCTGTCGGAGCCCACGATCACGTTCGAGAGCCACGGTGGATCGCTCGCATGGTCTGGCGTGCAGGTGAGCACGATGCGAACCACCGGTGGCTACGGTTCAGGCCAGCTGTCGCTCAACAAAGTCACGCTGGACATTGCCGGCGGGACGGTTGAAGGGCATGGCACGATCGCCGTGGCCGACACACGCCGTCCGAGTCGCATCGATGCGCGGTGGGCCGAGGTCGATGCACGCCGGATTCCAGGGGCTGACAGGCTCAGCGGAACGCTCGCGAAGAGCGGCACGGCGATTGTCGAATGGCGCCGCGAAACGGCATCGGCCTCCCCGGTGTTCGGCATCATCGCCACGACGGGTCTTGTCGCGTCGGGCCGGACAATCGCGATCGATGTGCGGGCGTCGGTCACGCCGATCGCTGGCATGTCGACGTCGCCCCGCGTGACACGGCGCGCTGGACCTGAGAGCCGCCGCCGACATCCGCTTGGATTCTCGACGCTGGGAAGCCTCGGCCATCGACGGACATGTCGTCATGCGCACGATGATCTTCCGAGCGCCATCCGCCAAGTCCAGACGTTCGGTGCGGCCGCCAGCGTCGATCCTGCAACCGCAGCCGGCGTGATCGAGCTCGATGCCACGCTCGACGGGACGTTGGCCGCCGTGCGATCGAACAGACCGATCACAGGTCGATCCGTAACACTCGCCGGCCTGCCCTCGTCCGATCTCGACATGTCGTTTCAGGTGGACGTGAACGGAAAGACGTCAACCGGAACGTTCCGTCTGCTTGCGCCCGAACTTGTGTCCTCGACCCTGGCATCGCAAAACGGCATGGTGCTGGGCGGGTCGTTGACCGCAACCGGAAGCTGGTCTGGGCCGCTGATCGCTCCGATGGTCGACGCATCGCTCGCCGGCCGCGACTGACGGTGGCGCGCGGAGGCTCGGCAGCGGTGACCGGCATCGGGTGGTGCGCTCGACGCGACTGTGAAAGGTCCGATTGGCGATCTCGGTGGCGAGGGAACGTTGACGATCGGGTCAGTGCACGTCGGCGCGCAACGCCGGCGATGTCAGTGCCGATCTCGCGCTGCGCTGCGGGGATCGTGCGCATCCGCGCGCGTGCGCCCAAAGTCAACGCGGCCCTCGCTGCCTCGATTGGTCTCGGCGCACTGAACACCTTCGAGGGTCAGGGCACGGTGGTCGACTACGACATCCATCAGCTTGGCGGGCTGGTCGGTTTGCCCGGCGCCGACGCGAGCGCACTGCGCGGAACGATCTCGAGCTCGATTTCATTCAAGGGAGATCTCCGGAACGCGACGTCACTGGCGGTTGAACTGGACGTGTCGCCGCTCGATGCCACAGTGTTCGATGTACCGATCGCGTTGGAGCGCGGCCTTCGCGCCACCATGACCGGCGATGGACTCGAAATCGAGGACCGGACGATGACGATCGGCGGCGTCGTCGTGCGTGCCCCGTGGAGCGCTCGAGAGCGATAGGCCGGAAGGAAAACTGGTGCTCGATCTGGACGGGGACATCGGCACGCTCCAGCCCTGGCTCCGTCGCATCGATCCGACGAGCGGCTTCGCCGCAGCCGGCGGATCACTGGTCATGTCGAGACCGAACGCTTCGCAGCGGACTCGCTGTTACCGGCAGTCTCAAGGCGACACTCTCAACGCTCGCGAACATCGACAAACCACTGGCACAGGACGTGGCCGTGGCAATTGAGCTCACCGGACAGCGTGCCGAGGTTCGCGAGATGGCAGGGACCGTGCTCGGTGGCCGCCTCGCGGCCACCGGCGGAGCTCCTCTTGTTTGGTTGAACGACTGGCTACCCGCAGGCTGGCAGATCGCGCCACCCGAAATGGACATGCCCGCCACGCTCGAAGGCAAGGCGTCGTTCGATGTGCCGGCACTCCTCGAAGTGTTCGGACGCCCGCCGATGGAGGCCCTTAGCGGCGGCATTGATCTCTCGGCGCGGTTGACAGCCTCACGACCCGATGTGATGGCCATCGCCGGTGACGTCCGCCTCGACCGCGCCCAAGTCACGGCGCGGGAGCTGACGTATGTGCAGTCTGACACCACGCGTCTTCGGTTGTCAGGAGGCGCGCTGACCATCGAGAGCCTGGACTGGCGTGGCCCTGGCTCCAAGGTGATCGGCCGCGGCAGCGTCGGCCTCGCGAAGGGAGTCGAGCACGACGTCCGACTCGATGTCGACACCGAGCTCGGCATCATCGGAACGCTCTGCGTCGGGCCGCGCGACCGGCCGGCTGCAAGGGAGCATCGAGCTCCACGGCCAATCCGGCGCGTCGCGCCTCGCCGCGGAGGCGTCTCTGAGCGATGCGTCGTGGTTGGTCCAGGTCAGCGCATTCTCTTTGCCGGCTGGTCCGGCCAGATTCGGTTGACTGACGACAATCTGTCGCTGGCCAACTTCGGCGGACGGTCAACGGCGGCACCGTTCGCATCGACGGTCAGCTGCCACTGCATACCCAAGGCGCGGGGGGCGGCCTGACCATCGCCGCACGCGACATCCTGCTCGATGTGCCGCGCGGGCTCCACAGCCAGCTCGGCGCCGACCTGGTGTGGCAGCGCTCGGAGCCGGCCGCGATGCTCCAGGGAAAAGTAGAAATCACCGCAAACCGGTATACCGAGCCAGTGACGCGCATCCTGGAGCTCGTGAACTCGATCGCGTCAGCGACCCGCCGGACCGGCGGTCGACACTGCCCCCTGGCTGGCGCGCACGGGCCTCGAGATCGGTATCGCCGTCAGCGATCCGATCTCATCGACAACAGCGCCGGCACCGTCGAATTGATGCCGACCTGCGGCTTGGCGGCACCGTCGACTCGCCCACGCTATACGGACGGATCGACGTCGTCGACGATGGCCGCGTCCAGCTGGGCGGGCGGGCCTATCGCCTGCGCGACAGCCTGTTGCGGTTCGCGCCCGCCGACGGGCTCGTCCCGACGCTCGACGTCTTCGGCGACACACGGATTGGCGACTACGATGTGACCATTCGCATCAGCGGGACACCCGATCGCATCGAAACCGAGTTCAGCTCGGTGCCGCCGCTCGGCGAGCGCGAGCTCCAGGCGCTCATCGTCACCGGACGGACCGAGGATCAGTCGACGCAGGGTAAGCAGTCCAACACTTCTGCGGCCGGCGCCGCGGCCACCGATATCCTGGAATTCGCGGGAAGCTTCGTGGGCTCGACTCGGTCGGCCGGCGCCACGGACCTGGATCTCGTGTCCAAGGACGTCAGTACAGCCCAGCATCTGACCGTATCGAAGTCACTCGGCTCGAGGTTCGATCCGATCTTTCCGACAACCTCGAAGATGGTACGGTCACGTGGGTCTGGTGTGGAAGCCGATCCCGCTCAACGAGATCCGAGCCTCGTCGGTCGAGGACGGCACGCGGACGCTCGAATATCGCCGGTCCCTCATGTTGGCCCCGGCTCGCCCAGCGGAACCGGAGGGGGCGACGTCGGCCGCAGAACAGCCGAGTGCGATCGTGGACGCGGTTCAGATTACGGGCACACCGGGATTCACCGACGCGGAGGTCGCCGGGCCGCTCGAGCTTGACGCCGGCAATCGCTTCGATGTGCGAGCGGATCGAGGATCGCCACCGCTCGGACAGCTCTATCTGGACCACGGCTACCATCGCGTTGGCGTCGTACCAACTCGAAGCGAGGACGCCGGTCGCACACACGTCTCGCTGACCTACGACATCGAGCGTGGGCCGGGACCATGATCGAAACCAGCAGGATTCGCTTCCGGGCGACGTGCTCGATGCGATGTAGAGGCATGGCGCCGCCTGCCGATAGCGACATAGTCCGACCGAGCTCGAACGATGGCGCGAGGCCTCACGAGACGTGGCTATTACCGGCCGAGCGTGGAGCTCGATTCCCGCCTGAGACGCCGGAGCTCGCCCGGGTCACGATGCACGTCGCCCGTGGAGCGCAAACCAAGCAGCTGCTCGTCGCATGGAGCGGTGATCGCGATGTGTCGGCGGCCGACTCGAGGCTTGCTTGTCCCGCCGCGCCGAAGCGGCGGTGTGGCTGGACTCGCAGGCGATCGCCTGGGAGGTGCGGCAGCTCTAGCGAGTCGGGGACACCTCAGGCCAAGGTCACTCTCGGCGAGCCCACCTTTCAGAATTCGGATGCCACGCTCCCGATTGCGATCGACGAAGGAGTACTGTCGCGCTTGTCAACGTGCAGATCGAGGGCGTCAATTCAGCGCGATAACGGGCGCGCAGGATGCGCTGGCACTGTCGATGGCGAGCCCTTCGCCGCGTCGGCTCCGGTCGACGCGGCGCGCAGACTGAAGGGATTTTATCTGGACTGGCTATCGGAATGCGGCCGTCGCGCACGAGGTGACGACGGGAAAAGATGGATCGGTGTCGATCGCCTGGGCCGTCAAGGAAGGTCCGCGCTCGTCGTCAAGGACGTGAACGTGCTGGGAGCCGAGACCACGAACGCCGGGCTCGTGCAGAACGCCGTCACGGTAGAGCCTGGCGCCGTCATGAGCCAGGGCGCCCTCGACACGACCCGCCGCAATCTGTATGACATCGGTCGTTTCGCCGCGTCGATTTCGATTTTCGAGACCGACGAGTCCCGCTCGAGCGGGCGAACTGCCACTGACGCTGACGATCCAGACTGAGGAGCCGCAGCGGTTCCAGTCGAAGTATGGCGTACAGGTCAGCCTCGATAAGTCCGCCGCCAAGAGCTCCTCGGCTGCCTTCGGTGTGTCAGTGGAGCTGCGGCACCGTAACTTCATCGGGCGGGCCGTCCAGGCCAGCGTCGGCGCCCATTTTGACCCGGACTTACAGACGGTCGGGCTTCTTTTCTTCGCCGCGTCTCTTCGGCAAACGCGTGCGCACGAATGTCTACATGCGCGGCGGATCGAGCAGGACATCCTCGACAGTGACTCGTCACTCGACAATGGCTCGTCCATCGAGAGTGGCTCGCCCTTCGACGGCGCGATGCTTGATGACAGGCGTCGTGATGTCACGTTCGAGCAGCGCTGGCGGCCGGCGCCCACCATCGAGCTTGTCTGTGCAACAACGTCGCGTCACGCCGATTTTGCTGGATCAAAACAATAGCATTCTCGACTTCGGTGGGTGCTGACGGGCCCGTCTTCTCGGTCATCCTCGACAAGCGCGATAGCCCGTTCGACGCCAAACGAGGCCTGTTCCATAGCTCGAGCTTTCAATTCGGCGTCGAGCCGTTCGGCTCCGATCTGGAGCCACCTCCTTTGTAACCTGGCGTGGCAGTCTGTACTATCAGCCGCTCGGAAAGCTCACGATGGCGGGTAGCATCCGATACGGCACGATCCAGGGATTCTCGGGGAGTGCACCGATCACCATCCTCGATCTGCTGTTCGAGGCCGGAGGCACCAACAGCGTCCGCGGTTATTCGGAGGAGTCGCTTTCCACATTCGACATCGCAGGCTTCGAGTTTGGAGGAACCAATCTCCTCGTCCTGAACGGCGAAGGAACTGTTTCCGATCAACAAGCTGTTCGGCGGCGCAGTGTTCGTGGATGCCGGGAACACGTTTGCCTCGACCGCCGACATCGCCCTCGGCCGGCTGGCGGTCGGCGCCGGGCTGGGCCTGCGCGTTCGGACACCGCTGGCGCCGCTGCGGCTCGACTTCGCGTACCCTTTGAGCTCTGGGTTCGGACAGTCCGGCCTGCGGTTTCACTTTTCGATCGGCCAGATGTTCTAGGCCGACGGGCATCGCGGCGAAAGGGTTCGAACTAATACACTTAGCGCCTTCTCCCGCCGCCGCCGCCGCGCGCCCGCCGCCGCCGCCGCGATAACTGCCCGTGCCGCGCGTGCCGCTGCCGCTCTTGTAGCTTCCGTAGTCGCCGGAGCGTTGCGTCCCTCGCGGCGGGCGGCGTTATCGCGATTGAGCTGATCCGTCGTCGCGCGATCCGTCGTCGCCCGGTCCCGTTCGCTCGTCGCGGTGCGGTCAGTCGGTCGCCGGTCGACCAGTGGGCTGGCGATCTGTCGTGTTCCATCCGCCGTTCTCGTACTTCTGCCACGTGCCGTCGTCCCGGCGATAGACGTTCCCGTCGCGTCCGGCGTAGACATCGCCGCCGCTGCCTGCGCCGACGAAGCCCTGATCGCCCCGGCGTGTCACCGCGGCGCCGTCGTCTGTCCTGACGGTGCGCGTCGTCGTGTCCGTGCGGTTATTCGTGTAGCGATTGGTCTTGGCCCAATCGTCGCCGCGCTGAACCGCCGTCGATCCCCAGCTGCCGTAGACATTCGAACCTTGCCGCGTCGCGCGTAGGTGCCGGTGCGCGGGTTGTAGGCCTGGGCCACGCCGCGCGCGCCGTACGGACCGTACGCGGCAGCGCCTCTGGCATAGGTGCCGGTGCGCGGGTTGTAGCGAGCACCGACGCCCGCGCCGCCGTACGGCCCGTAGACGCCGGCGCTGCGCCCGTAGGCGCCAGTCCATGGGTTGTACCAGGCGGAGTAGCCGTAGGTGGGGAAGTGCCCGTAGTAGTACGGATAGTAGCCGCCGTACCCGAGTACGGCGGGTAGTAATAGCCCGAACCCCAGACCGTGCAGCCCCACGCCACCATCATTCCCGTGTATCCGGCCGCGGCGGCATACACCACCCAGTCGTCGTCATCGTCTTCTTCGATCGTGACGTAAGTCACGTGATGCGCCGGGGAGCTGACGGGGATCTGATAAATCTCCTGCGGCACCGTGGTGGCGACTTCCCAGGGGCCGGTCGCGCCTTGCCGACGAACCAGATGCCCTGGTAGCACATGTAGTAGCTCTCGCCGATTTTGAAGACATCCTTGTCGGTATTCACCGCACGCTGCACGGTGGTGGTCTCGATGGCAACAAACTCGGCATTGCCCTGGAAGGCGACGTCGGGCGCCTTGGTTTCTTTCTTGTTCACGCGCGCGGTTTGCGGCACTTGCGCCAGAAGCACCGCTTCGGCGGCCGCGTCGGTACCTGGCACCGAGGCGAGCACACGCGACCGGCCGTGCTCGATGGAAATCTTCTGGAAGTCCGCTGGAAGCGTGGGCGTCGCAAACGTCCAGGGCCGGTGAAGTCGGATGCAGAGAACCATCGGCCGGCGACGAGATAGTAAACCTGGCCGGTTCTTCCCATCCGGAAGACATCGCTCTCCGTGTTGCTGACCCACATCAGGCTGCTGGCCCCGGCCACATAGGCCGGTTCGCCGGTCAGCAGAATGAGTTCACCCGGCTGAAAGGTCACGAAACCTTAGGCACCGGCGGCGTTGACTGCCTTTCCCGGCACATTGGCCCTGACGTCGTTCCAGTTGTCGTCGGCCGGCAGCTTCTTGAAGCTGTCGGGCAAGGTGCCAGCGGGCGTCCAAGGCCCCTTGACGTCGGCGGCCTTCAGCCACGTGGCGTCGTTGCGCAGGTAATACGTCTTCGTCGGAGCAAACTCGAATAGATCCCAGTTCGTATTCACCGCATATTTGAGCTCGTTGTCCTTGATCGGGCTCCAGATCGGCTCGCCATCGAGATTGACCAGCACGGCGGGTGTCTTGCTGAAGAAAATCGTCGGCGGGTCGGCCTTCACGCCCTCGACGTTCTTCGGAACGATTTGACTCTTGTCCACGCTGGCCAGCACACGGTCGAGCGCGATGATTCGATCCTCTTGCGGTATGGCCTTATCGATCCCTGCCGCCACCGCTTGCACCTGTTCCTTCGGCAGCGCGGGAAAGTTTGCCTCGACGATCTTCATCTGCTTAAAGTCGACGAGCCGGTCCCCAGGGCAACTTTCGTCGTCGCTTCGAGTTTGACCGTGCCCATCGACGGCTTGTCGCCCGTCTTGGCGCGATACGACACGGCACTGAAAGCCCCAGATGTGCCTGGCGGTCCCAGCTGGCAATCTGAGGCTGGTACACGAGGAGGGTGCCGCCGCTCGGCAGGCTGTACAGCCGTGGCCACCCGCCATCGATTGGCGCTGGCGCGGGCGCGGCCGGCGGTTTCGCGGTGGATGCGGTCGTCGTCGGCGTGGGCTTCGACGGCGTCTGGGGCGGGGGCGCGGCCGGCTTGGTCGCGGTCTGACGTGCGTCGCCGATCAAGGGCACCGCCGGTTGCAACAGCAGGCTCATCGCCGTCACGATCGCCGCCGTCCGCCGTGCGCGTTTTTGTTGCTTCATCGCTTCTGCATCCTTCCTCGAACGACGCAACCCGTCGCCCTCATCACGATCCCATCATGACGACAGCCACAACCGTGCGCTGTCGAGGGTGTCCCCGTTAAAAAATTTCACAGGCGCTCGCCGCAGGTCCGCAGCAGCAAACATCATCGTCTCGTCCCGCCATCGCTCCGGTCCGACGATGGCGATTCGTTCGATGTGGTCGCCATAGCCGATGTAGAACGACAGGTCGTTCCAGTTGCTGCTGTGCTCCCACCCTTCGAATTCCTGAAGGACAAACAGAAGCCTGATCGGGCCGATGCGTCCGATCTCGCCAACCAGTTGCTCCTGACAGCTGTCGAGGTCCAACTTCCGTAACCGACCGCCGAGCTCGACGCGATAGACGTTGTCGCGCTCGTGCTGCATCGTGATCGGCATGATGACGGTTCAGTCCGTTGAGCACGTACCATGCCCAACCGGATGCCCGGCTCGTGACGGCGACAAGTGTCACTCCACGTGCACGTTAGCGACATCGGAAGGCAGTTGGTCGCACCGTCGCCACGAAATGCGGTGACCGCATTTCGTCATGGCTCGACGGCCGCTCGTGAGTCGTGAAACACCGTCGCTCATTTGGGACGGGATCCGTAAAAAACGTCTCGAGGCCGTCTGCGCACGCGCGGAGGTCTGGAACGCACGTGGCGTGAGTCTTGCTCCACTCGAGGTTAATGATTCGATCTCCATTTCGAGTTCTTGTCATCATCGCTGCTTTTTCATCGTTTGGAACGACGCTGTCCGCGCAGAGCGCTGAGCCGCTCGAGGTCGGACATGGCATGTTTTGGGGCTCACTGGGTTTCCAGGGCGATCTCACCGGCGCAGTCAGCAGCAGCGGCATCGGCGTGGTCAACGGCGTGCGTGCCGAGATCAATGCCAACACCTGGGCCGAGCGCTACGATGCCGCGCTGTTGTTTCGTATTGGCGGCGCCTACAACGTGACCCCATATTCGCAAGTGTTTGGGGCCGTCTACTGGGAACAGGGGAAGCGGACACGGCCGATGTGGGCTTGATTGGCGGTCTGCCACTTCAGGCCAAGTTCAGCGATTATCAGGGCTGGGGCCTCGACGCCGGTTATCGCTACTTCTTTGCCACCGAGCGCCGGCCCAAGCCGTTTGTCGGTGGTTCGTTCGGCTTTCAACGGGTTCAGGACATCACCATCGGCTTATCGTCGGCGACGTTCAATGTGAACGAGGTCCCCTTCTACGACGACTCGTGGGTGGCGACCTGGCGCGCCGGCGGCGGGTTTCTCATGGATTTCAACGAGCGGCTCGGGCTCCAAGTCACCGTTGACATCAAATACTCGGGCGTGCTGTCGGACCAGTCGGGCATCGGCACGGTCGGCTTCGAGCGCATCAACGATGTCGGCAATCGCTGGACGTTCCCAATCATGGCCGGTGCGTACATCAAGTTCTAGGAATTTCCGCTCGCTTCTGACAAGGTAGGCATATGACCAGCGTGATGATCGTTTTGCTCGGGCTCCTGATCGCGCCACAAGGCGACGTGGTCGGCAAAGTCGAAACCAAGTTCGACAAGAAAGCGAACTTTCAGTCGTTCCGTACGTATTCCTGGACGCCCGGGTACAACGCCTACGATCCGGAAGCGCACAAGCTCGTCGTCGAAGCCTTCGACAAGGAAATGGCCAGTCTCGGCTTCACCAAGGTTGACTCCGGCGCCGACGTCACTCTCGCGTATTACACCGTAACCGGAACCGACGTGGACCTGAAGGCGCTGGACAAGAAGGAGCGTGACGGGGCCACCGGCCCGACGACCAAGGCGCGGGCGCGACTGGTCGTGATCATGCGCGCGCCGCCAAGTCAGCAAGTCTGGTCGGCCAGCACGCGCGAATACGTCGATCAGGATCGCGCCAAGTTGGGCGACACCATCCAGAGCGTCACCGCGCGGTTGTTCAATACCTATCCGGGACGCAAACCCTCGCGCTGAGCGGCGGCGATTTCACGACCGCGAGGCTATTTCTGCTTGCGGATGTTGTTGAAGCGCACCGGCTGTTGCCCGTAGTTTTCGAGGACCACGTTCTTATCCTTGTCAACGAAGATCTTGGTCCCGACGAGGATCTTTCCTTCGCCTTCATCATTGTTGTTGAGACGGATCTCGACGATGGTGAACGGATAGTCCATGGTGCGCGGCTGGTTGCGTGCTTCGCGGAAGCCGATCGGGCGATCGGTGGCAAGGACGATGCGGCGCCCGCCGTCTTCGAGTTTCGACTGATGCGCGTAGCGCAGATCCCACGCCAGCGATTCCGGCGTCCGGATGCCGCCCACGCGCGGCATCTTCTGTAGCGCGCGCAACAGCGGGTCGGTCGGATCCTTGTGTTCCGTAATGATCGACAGCAACTGATTGCGCTCGGCGTCGGTCGACCAGCGCTCGATGGTGAAGTCGATTGTCGCTGTCGCCGGGCCCGAATTCATGTTGATTGCGAAACCGGTAAAGCGCTCCGTGACGTTCTGCGCCGACAGCGGCACGACGCGTGCGGACGCCAGCGCGGCCGCTGCAAAGACGATGGTTGGGAGCAGAGCCTTGATGACCATAAATGTCTCCTCTCTCGTCAGAAGGCGGCGACTCGTTCCACGAGCCAGAAGCTCGCCAAGCCTCCAATAGCATACGGCGCGATGCGCCAGACCCATGCGGGCTGCGACCATCGAAGCCGTTGTGCCGCGCGCCAGCCGACTGCGATTAGTGTCAATACGGCTCCGACAAATAGCAGCTGCCCAATCTCCACGCCGACATTGAAGAACAGCAAGGCGATCGGGATCGACGACTGCGGCAAGCCGACCTCTGCCAGCGCGCCGGCAAAGCCGAATCCATGCAGCAGGCCGAACGTGAACGCGACGACCCACGGATACCGTTGTGTCACGCTGGAGCGGCCTTGCCGCGTGTGGACGATTTCCGACGCCACAAAGACGATGCTGAGCGCAATCGAGGCTTCAAGTGGAGGCCCGGGCACGTGCACCCAGCCAATTGTTGCAGCGGCGAGCGTCAGACTGTGCGCCGCCGTGAACGCCGTGATGGTGACGAGCAGTCGTCGGGTCCCCTGTACCAGGAGCACCAGTGCGAGCACGAACAGCAGGTGATCGAAGCCGGCCAGGATGTGTTCGATCCCGAGAGAGAATAGGTCGTCACGACTTCAAGTCGACCAGGGCTGGGCGTGACGACGAAGCGCGGGTTCACGGGCAGGATGCGTTCGAGCTGCACGGTGCCGTCCAGGCGCACGAGCCGCGCGAGCACGTCGATCCGGGTTTCGGAGAGCTGCGAGAACGTGATGGCCTTGCCGTAGAGTCCTTCCGGTACACGGATCCGCCAGCGCTGCACCGTGACGCCGCGCGAGAAGGTGCTGCGCACCTCGGTCAGCGCCTCCGTTCCATCGGGGAACTGCGGCTTCACCTTGAGCGTGGTGAACTCGTCGATCGCGGGGACCTTCCACAGAACGTCGTAGGTCTCGTGCTCCAGCTGCGTGATCTGCAGGTAGCCCGGCTTGAACTCGTCCGCGCGCGCTGGCACCGCCCCGTCGAGCAGCAGCGTCATAGCCACGAGCAGGAGCGTGCGCTTTCTCACGGCCGTTCCGCCGGAGGCTTCGCCTCGATGCTGACCTCATAATCGGCGCGCATTCTGGCGTAAGCCTCAGCACGCGCGCGCTGGCGCCGCTCGTTCTCCCATTCGCGCACGACATGGTCGCGCACGGCGCCGAGCTGCCGCGCCAACGCCGGCGTGCGCTCCGAGACGCGGACATAGTGCGCACCAAAGCTCGAGTCGATCGGCCCGGCCCATTGGCCGATCGGCACCGTCTCGAGAGCACTGGCAAAGAAGGCGCCGAAATCGCGCGCCACCAGATCGGCGGGCGTTCGCGTCATCCGATGCGCCAGCAACGTCGGTTTGCCAAGTTCCTGGGGGTCGGTACCGTTCCGCAACGCCTCACGTGCGATCGCCACGGCATGCACCACTCCCGGGCCGGCGGTGGATTCTCCGAGGAACACCTGCTCAAACGTAAGGATGGCCGGCTGAACGAAGCGCGATTGATTCGCCACCAAGTACGCGGACAGGTCGGCGTCGGTCGGCGCTCGTGTCGAGGCGTCCTCCTCCGCGATCACTTCAATCTTCTGGCGGACTCGACGCTTCACGACGATGTCATCACGATCGAGGCCGAGTCTCGCACCTTCGCGGTACAGGATCTCATCGCGCACGTACGCCTCGATCAAGTGGTTCAGCTCGGTAGAGGAGGGTTCGCGGCCCCTCGCCGCCACGTGCTGTGTGACCAGGTCGTCCACCACTCCCTGGGTGATGACGATGCGATGCCCGGCGGAATCGGCGGGCGCCACCCATCGATAGGCGGCGAAGAGCGCGATACCGATCAGCAGGAAGTGCAGCATCGGCTCGCCGAGCAGCTTTCGAATGCGCATGGCCTTTACTTCGGCGAATACCAGATGGGCGACGTGAAGGCCCGCTCCTGCGTCGTCATCGGCACCTTCGGGTCCGTGATCGTGATCTTGAAGTACGCTGCGTCGTACACGGTCCAGCGCGGCGTCGGGATCTCGAGGACGCGCGCGTAGTAGACCGCGCGGAGCGACGGATCGAAGTCCGGGTCCTTCCACACGGTGACGAGCTCCGGGTCGCCGATGGTGTTGGTAAACGTCGCGGTAGCGACGTCGACGGTGTTCCCCACTGGAGTGAGCTTGCCGTTGACGATCGTGCGCCGATCCTTGTCGCCCCAGACCACGTCGTAGATCTTCTCCTGCGGCTTGCCGTCCTTGCCCAGCCATCCCTTGATGATCTGAATGCGATCGAGGTTGCCACCGAACGTGTCTTTGAGCGCGGCGACGAGGAACGTCGGCGTCTTGCCGGCCGGCGCCGCGGGCAGGTCGCTGCCCATCGCCACACCTTTCGCGTAGCCGGCCACCGCCGGCGTGCGGGTGGCGTCAGCCGGGGTGAAGTCGTAGCCGCCGAAAAACCGGACGGTGATGCGGGGCCCGCTGGTCGCGTAGGTCTCGCGGCGCATCATCGCGTCCCACAACTCCGCTCGCGTATTGCCGGTGGCCCACACGGCGGTGTAGCCGGCCGCCGTCATCTCCCAGCCCTTCACGATACGGTCGGGGCCGAAGTTCATCGCATCCTCCTCCCACCGGTCCGGCCTCGGCTCAGAACTGGGGAATTTGGCGAAGAAGTTGTCCTCTTCGGCCGCCACGAGGCCGTTGTGGGTGTCGGTTCCGGCCGCCATTCCGAATTTGAACGGGTTGGTGCCGAGGTCCTGTTCCACCTTCAGGCCGTTTTTGAGGGCTTCGCGGACGTATTCGTGCTGAATCATCCCCGGTTGTTTCGGCGTCTGGGTGAGGTTGCCGCGGTCCCAGAGTTCCCACGCGGCGAAGTCGTCGGTCGGCGACAGCGACGGATGCGACTCGCTCTGCCCCTTCATCTGCACCGCTTCGAACAGCGGCTCCCAACGCTGCCGCGCCTCAGCCCACGCCTTGGTCATCGGGTCGCCGCTGAAGGTGGTCATCGCGAACATCCGTCCGTTCGAGAGATTGCCGTTGTGCGCGATGGCGAGGAGCTTCCCGCCAGTGGTCTTCTCCCATTCGGTCATCCATTTATAGAGATCTTCGGGGTTCTCGCTCTGGAACGTGGTGTACGGCAACACGCCGTCGGCCTTGTCCTTGTTGTCGCGGTAGATGATGTTCCTGTGCAGGTTGTCGCCGCCGCCGGCGTTCGACGTCCACTCGTAGCCGATGAACGCGGTGAAGCGCCCCGGTTCGTTGTACTTCTCCGCGATCGTGGTGTTCTTCGCCCAGACGCTCTTGGCAAACCGCGGATCGGTCGCGATCGGCGGCAGCTTCTTGTTCGACTGCGCGGCAACCAGTTCCATCACGGCCTTCTTCGCCTCCACCGGGCCGCCGTTGAACATGTCCCGCCACCGCTTGAACGTCGGGTCGGCCATCATCTCGGGATTGCCGCTTTTGATCTCGGTGATCATGCCCATCATGTCCGAGTGATCCGTGATGGCGACCCAGTCGAGCGGCTGTCCGAGCTTCACCGGCTGACCGCTGGTCGCGACGACTTCCTCGCCCCGCGCGAACCGGGTCGCCTCCTCGGGGCCGAGCGTCGTGCCGGTGCCGCCGGCGTCAACAGACCACGAGGTGTGGACGTGCTCGTCACCGAGGTACGGGCGCTCTGGATAGCGCCGACCTGCGTACGGCGAATAGCCAGGCTCCTTGTTGAACCGGGCCGGGTCGGCCGGCTGGATCTCGCCGACGTCGGCGCGCAGCGTGCCGGCACCGGACGGCGGACCACCAAGTTGCGCGGCTTGCGACGGTTCCGCGGCAGGAGTGGCCGCGGCGGGGACTGTGGCGCTCCGCAGGCGGCGATCAACACTGTCCCAATCACGATTAGTTGCCTCGTCGGCATGGCCGTCCTTTCCCTCATCATCTGCCGTCTGAAAATCGCATCGTCCACCGGCTGGCGATGGCAAATGAAGGTAAGAGAGAGGTTAGAGAAAGAAAATATATTAAGGTTGAAGGAGCTGAATAATATACAAATATGTAAGCTATAAGACATAGGGAGTATAGGATGGAGTTGACTTACTGGTAATGGAGTATATGGAAGGTGAAAAGATTAAAGGGAAAGATAAGAATGAGGAAGAAGATATTAAGGATGGAGAATAAAATAGATAGAAGAGATAGAGGAAGAGAAAGGATAAGGTATTATGTATAGAGATATAAAGATTGGAAATGTGATATTGAAGAAAGGATGGAGTAAAGGTGTTAGATTTAGGAATGGAGAAGTAGATTAGAAAGAGGAAGAGGGGAGTAAATATATACAGATGAGGGTAAGGGTAGATTGGCAAGGTGGAGTAAATGTAGATAGAGCAGGATGCAGGATAACTGCCTGGATGCGCGGTCGGATATCTACAGTTTAGGCCACGTTTCTGTATGAGAGCCTCTGACAATCGTTCCTTAGGAGGCACGAAGAAGGGGGAAAGTCGTAAGAGATCGATCGAGCTATCGTGATGAACGCGCGCGTTTGGGCCTCTGTGCAGAGTTCCCGGAGTCGGGCGCCCTTCACGGCTGGTTGTGCAACGGCAGAACACCGCGCTCTATGACTTTGAGAAGCCCGCGTTTGGCCGCTCTGCAGGGTCGCGGGAATCCGGCGTCCTTCACCGCTGGTTGTGCAACGGCGAGCTGAGGGCGGAAAAGTGGCTAGATTGAGAAAGATGTCTCTGAGATAAGAGGCAACAGTGATGTGACTAGCGCTTGAGACGGTGCAAGGGTTTGAAGAAGATATAGCGCAGGGACAAAACGAGGTGCAGAGAGATAAGAGTAGTTTCTCGCGAAGTGGGAACTGGCGGTAGCGCAAGATGGAAAGGAGAGAGGGAAGAGGAGATAGAGATTTTAGAACGGTTGTGGGTGGACATTGGAGACAACTGGGTAGCGCTCGGACTGGTAAGAGAGTAAATGAGAGAGGGTAGTGGGGAGCAGGAGAGAAGACTCTAAGAATAGTTGGTGGATAGATATGCAAGAGTGAGAGTGCAGCGGTTTGTGCTGGCGCTCAGCGCAACGGCAGTTGGTGAGCAAGAGGCGGAGATCAGCTTTTGAGAGGCGGCGATCGAAGGGCGGCGACATGCTGTTTGCGCTTTTCAATCGGTTTTGGCCGGACTTTGAGCGTGTTCGAGCTGATCGCCGTGAGGTTCTTTACTTGCTCTTTCCGAGTTCCGCCTTCGCCGCGGCGCGCCGCTCCTGCTGTTCGGAAAGCAGACGGTAGGTGATGTAGTACTTGTAGATGTTGCTCACGTAGGTCACCGTTTCGCGGCCGATGCGTTCCGACGCGATGCGCTCGACGTTGCCGAACCACACGTTGGGATTGAGGCCTCGCTTTTCCGCTTCGCGGCGGAGCTGCCTTACCCGTCCCGGACCGGCGTTGTAGGACGCAAATGTCATCAGCGCCTTGTTCAGATTGTCCATCGGCTCGTTCGCGTAGTAGCGGTCGACCATGAAGCGCATGTACTTCACGCCGGCGTGGATGTTGGCGTCGATCTCGGTGATGTCGCCGACTTTCAGTTCCTTCCCAGTGGCCGGCATGACCTGCATCACGCCGATTGCACCAACAGGGCTCCTGGCGTTGTGGTCGAGCGTCGATTCCTGATAACCCTGCGCGGCCATCAGCAGGTAATCGACGTTGTACTCGGCACCGTACTTCTTGAACAATTCGACCACCGCCTGTAACTTCTTTCGCTCGGCATCGGCGGCGGCGTTTTTGGCGTACTTGACGCTCTGCAGATACCGACGTTCGATGGTGTTTCGAAAGCCATCACCCTTTCCGTGCTTCCTAATCCACGTGTTGACGACCTCTCGGAGCTTGGGGTTCTCCTTGCGAAACGCGACTGCCAACGAGCCGCCAGAGCGCAGCTTGACGTCCTGGTGGACCGTGAGGTCGGTGAACACTTTGCCCCAGAATCCTGCCAGATAGTCGTCGACGACCGTGATCGGCGCGAGTCCGGCGTTGACCATCTCGAGCACGTCATCGTCTTCGAGCACGTCGGGAGCGACCGTGATGATCACCGGCGCCTTGCCGCGCGCCTTCAGTTGCTCGTTGAGTTTGATGACGGCTCTCGTCATACGCGCTTCCTTTGCGAACGAACACCTCCTGTCCGGCGAGATCATCGACCGTCGCGATCGGCGGCGCGCCCGGTCCGGTGACCACGACCTGGCTGACGTTGGTGCGGGTCGGCTCCGAGAAGGCGACGAGTTTCTCCAACTCGGGCCTGACCGTGACCATCGCCGCGACCAT
This sequence comes from uncultured Acidobacteriota bacterium, assembly GCA_963762925.1. GTDB lineage: Bacteria > Acidobacteriota > Vicinamibacteria > Vicinamibacterales > UBA2999 > DASPWV01. The sequence goes on from CAVXMP010000005.1 coordinate 52,010, forward strand.
ATCGACCTTGCCGGCGGCGAGGGCGGGGTAGAGCTGATCCCGTGGCATCGGCACGATCACCACGTGCACCTTGAGGTTGCCGGTCTTCAGGTCTGCGTTCAGATCGTTTTCGAACTGCTTCAGCGATTCGTAGGCGATCCCGCGCTCCTGCCCTCTGTCGATAAAGTAGTGCGTGCGGTTGAAGGTCACGGCGACGCGAATCGCGCGACGCGTGACCATCGCATCGAAATCGCCCGTGAACGGCTTGTCCAGCTGGCTTCGCACGGCTTCCGGAAGAGCGTCGTTCGGCGAGGGCGTCGGTGGGATCGGCGCCTCGTCTGCCGGCTGTGCCGCGGAGGGTGCCGCGCGAGGTGAGGCTGCCGCCGGCGCGCCTCCTGCTGACCCGAGCATGACATGGCGGCCACCACGAAGAGCAGCGCGACGGCGCGGCGACAAACGCCAAGCAGGTGTACGGAGGGGCCGGTCTTCAGAGGGCCCGACATGGCGAGGATGGTGTTTGCATGGTTGCTACTGTGTGAGGCCAAATGCCTGCCGAAGTTTTTCGAGCGACGTCTGCACCGCTTGCCAATTCGTCATGACGGGAATGGGGTGCGCGCCGACAAACGTCTCGAGCTTGGCCGCCTGTTCAACCAACTGCCGCAGGTCACCTGTCGCGAGTTCGCCATCGCTCGTGCGAGACTTCACGGCATTCGCATGTTTGATCAGCAGGTCGGCCTCTTTCTTGGCGGCATCCCGGTCCGGCTTCGCCAGGGTGCTGGCCTTATCGAGGTCGCTCTTGAAATCGTCCGCGGCGGTCGGCGATCTCGGCGGCGAACCCCGCGGTCTCCTTGTCGTTCATCCGGCGAACCGGGCTTCCCTCGCGGAACGGGAACGTCGTGCCGTACGCCGCGGCCAGTTGCTTGAGGTTGGTGACCTGTCGATCCCACTCACTCCGGCCTTTCATGTCGCTCGGCGAGCCTTGCAGGAAGGTGTCGATCGCGGTGGACTGCTTGAGGACGGTGGCGGCCTCGGCGCTCGCGGAATAGTTCGCGGTGAAGCGATCCTTGAGTTTCTTTGTGTTGTCCTGATAGTCCTGCAGGACCGCAGAGACTTTCGCCTCGCCAGTCGCTTCGCGCAGCGTCGAGCCCTTGAACTTGCCATCGAGGTTGCCTTCGAACTTGTCGCGTCCCTCATCGACCCGTTCGATCAGCGCCTTCACGTCCTTGTCAGAAAGGCGTTCGGGTCGAGCCTGGGCGAGTGCCGGCAGGGACCAGAGCGACAGGGCCGTCGCAAGCAGGGAGACCTGCGCGCGTGTGGAGATGGTTGTGAGCGTCAGCATGATGGGTTGCTACTCCGCAAAAGCGGGGCCAGCCGAGCGAGGTCAGCGCAATCGCGACGCTCGCGATTCTGTGGGCAGTTTTGCCGCGTTTAGCGGCGTGACCGCCGGACCGTGCGGCGGCGCTGACAACCGGCGGTGTTTTGCTCCTCGCCCTTCGTCACGCGCGCGCAGTCGCGGGCCTCGGCTTGACCGACGGGAGACCGCTCAGCACTCGAAGCGGCGTCCCGGCCGCCGAACGGTCCGCAGACCAGCTCTCAGCTCTTTTTCTTGAAGGTGTCCTCCACCTGCTTCTTGATGTCCTTGTAGTTTTTGGAGAGGAGCTTTTCTTCGTCCTTGGTCAGGATTCTGAACGGCACACGGACAAGGCTGTTCTGGAACTTCACGTTGAGCCAGTGTTGGCCGTAGGAGATGCCGCCCGGTACCCTGAAAAAGAGTCGGCCAAGACAGGCGCGCCGGTCACTGAGCTCCACCTCGTCCCACGGCATCGCGCGAGAATCGAGGTCGGCGAAGAAACCGAGTCGGCACGCCTGGCTCGCGGTGGGCGGAAAGTAGTTGATCGAGTCGCGCTGCACTTTCTCGCGATTCTGCAGAGCGCGGGTGTCGCCCTCTCGATGCTCCTGCACCGTCGCCAAGGGTATCGTTTTGCCGTCTGGTGTCTCGAGCGAGAGCGCGGCGCGCGTCAGCTTGTAGTCCGGTGTGTCGCCGAGCAACGTCATGCCGACCTCGAGCAGCAGCCACTCCTCGCCGAGCGATCGGTTGGCGAGCTGGTAGCCGATGATGACGTAGCCCTCGTTGTTGTAGGCGACGCGCACGAAGTTGCCTTCGAGCGTCATGATCTGCGGCACCCCGGGTTTGGGGATCTGCACGACTGGCTTGTCCTGCGCACTTAGACCGGCTGGCGCACCCGCCGCATACACGCTCGCCAAGCCGACGAGGAGCAGTGAGACGACCTTCGTTTCCTTCATCAGGACCTCCTCAAACGATCACAGGGTTTGAACTGGCGCACTTCAGGTGCTTGGCAAGAACACCGCCAGCCCTCCGCAGTCGCCCGCGGGCGCCGAAGTGCGTTTTTGCCAAAGTTTTCAAGCAATTGCCGCTGGCGCCGATCGGGGATCGCACGGGCGCTCACAGCATGCCGTGAGCGCTGCCTACCCCGCGACGGCCGGTGAATTGCGTCAGCGAGCTGTCCACTCCGCCAGCACCCCGGTCCACGGGATCTCGGAGTACAGCAGGATCAGCAGAAACACGGCGATGTAGGCGGCGCGGGGAAGTCGCTGATGCGGGCGGCACTGCGCCAGACCCATCGTCGCAATCAGCCACCCGAAGCCTGCGACCGGTGCCAGTGCGTACGTCGTCGCGCAGAACACCAGCAATGCCGCGTGCCGTAAAAGTTGGATTCGGCCCTCGGCCGGGATCAGGCAGAGCAGTGCAATCAGCGCTTCGAGCACGAGGCCGCCCCAGGTGGCGACCGCTGCGAAGACACGCAGGGGCGGCGGCTCGACGAAGGCGGGCGGCGTGAGCAGTTCGGCGCCTTCCGGCAGCGCCTCGAGGAACGCACGGTTTTCCGCCATCTGATCGCGCGACAGCGCGCCAAACACCAACGACGCATCGGCAAACCGCTCGTCGGTCAGCAGCGCGACGCGGAAGAAGCGACCATCGACGTAGTCGGGCGAGAGCACCGCTTTCCACAGGACCGCCATCGCGAAGGCCGCTCCCAGGAGCCACCGGCTGCTCGTCGCCAGCGTCGGCGCGGGCCTCGTGGCCGAGAGCGCGAGCCCGATGGCCAGGCACCAGTATGCGAGGAGGTAGATGTGGTTGTCGGAGAGCGGCCAGGCGAACACGATCCGCGCGGTCACGAGCGCCGCGAGCAGAAGCCACGTGATCGGCGCTCTCCTCACGGCTCGCAGCACCAGCGCCAGGCACGCCGCCGCCAGCACGAAGGGCGTGACCCACCAGACGTCGAGCGGCCGCAGCAGGAGGACGATGGCGGTCAGTGTCAGGACGGAATCGTCGACACCCTCGCCGTCACCGGACGGTCGCAGCAGTCGTGTCCACACGGAAAACGAAGTCGCGCATGAGCCGTAAGGTTGCCGCCAGGGTCACGGGTGCGTATTCGATACGCCACGCCTCGATGCGGACCGTATCCACCGGACGGCCGGACCTTTGCTCGCGCTCGACGACGCGGCGCGCCAGGCGCGACAGCCTGGCGTCGGTGGGCAATACCGCCGCACGCGCTGCTGCATCCGCGAGCGACGGCGAAATCGCGATCTCCTCCGAGCGCTCCGGCGCGCTCACGAATACACGCACCCGGCGACGCCCGCTATCGTCGGTGGTCGAGAACATCCCGAAGCCGCCGCCCTTCCACGGGCTCAAGCCGGCGGTCTTGACGAGCGCGACCTGTGCGCTCGCCACGACGACGAGCAGCGCAACGGGCAGCGTCGCGCGCCAGTTCGCGCGAAGCCCCACGTCGGCGCGCCCGTTGACCGCCATCACTTCGGCACGACGACCTGATAGCCGGTTGAGACCCGCGTGTAATAGGTTTCGCCACACTGCGTATACGCGACGTTGTTGACCTGCGCGGTGGTGCACTGCGCCGGAAGCGTCGTGATGATCGCCCCGGCCGGAGGAGCCACCACCTGATACACCACCGTCCCGCTGCTCATCACACGCGTGTAGTACGCGTTGTCGTGGTAGTAGTAGGTCGTTCCGGTCACGACGACGGGCGTGGCGGCCGCGGGTGGCTTGGCCAGCATCGTGCCGATCGCGATACCGGCGCCGACCGCGGCCACGGCGCGCCAGGCATCGTAGCTCTCGTAACGGTCGGCGACGACCACGTTGCCGTAGCGCCCCACGGCCGCGGCGCCTTCTTCGCCCACGACGACAGCACCCCGGCGGCCGACCGCCGCCCCGTCAACATCAATGTCGTCGCCGGTCACGACGTTGCCGTTCCGGCCCACCGCGGCGTACCCTCGTCGCCGCTGACGACTGCGCCCCGGCGGCCCGCGGCGGCGTAACCGTCTTCGCCCTTGGCCGCGACGCCCCGCGGGCCTGCGGCCACCGCAGCGTCGTCGCCTTTCGCGACCGCGCCGCGCCGGCTGGTGCGCACTTGCGCAAACATCGGCGCGATGGCGACGGTGGTCACGATTGCCAGCAGAACAGCGCCGACAAATTTTTCGGTTGCGCGTCGTGACTTCATAATCATCCCCACCAGACCCACCAGACCCACCAGACCCACCAGCCCTACCCGACCTACTGTTTCCCCTTCACCGCGCTCGCCCGCTGCAGCATGGCCACGCCCTCGTATTCCGCCGGCAGCTTCGGGACAAACGTCGCGTCGAGGGCTTTCGACCCCAAACTCCAGGCGCTGAACGTTACGTCGACGACAGGCTGCCCCGTCCGCCCTTTCTGCACGACTTTCAGGCGCTTCGGCAGCGGGTCCCCCTCTACCGGCAGCCAGAGTTCCCAGTCCACGCCGACGTCGTGAAATGCCAAGTGGGAGCAGGGCGTGTCGCCGACATTCTCTGTCGCGACATAGCCACCGGTCGTGGTGTCGGAGAGCAGTGCCTTTTCGGCGGAGCCGTAAAACAGATCGCCGAGCGGCAGCGTCAGGTCGTAGCGCTCGGCCAGCGCATCGAGCGTGCGGTCGACCGTTTCCGGCATCGGGGCGAGTGCGAACACCTTGTGGTCGTGCGCGGCAACGGTCACCTTTTTGCCGTCGTACCACGCCTCGAGGTTGCGCCCACCCGTGACCTTGACGTGAAAACGATCGGGACGCCGCAGGGTGTAGACACCCGTCTGCGCCACCGTCTCTTTCGCACCCGACTGACGCACCACGTCGCGCACTTCCGTGGTGGCGACATTCATATCGGTCGCCGCGGCCAGTCGTGCGCTCATCTTCTGCACTAGTTCGCGGCCGTGTGCCAGCCGCTCGGCATCGGTGCCCGGTTCGCGTGACCCGCACGCCACGAGGATCAGAATGGCGAGTGTCGCGAGCGCTGATGAAACACGCGTCGCAGTCCGTGTGCTGATTGTCATGAATGGTTTCTCTTGCCGGAACATGCTGTGGCTCCGAGTGTGGCAAGAGGCGCGCCATCAGCACACGCACTTCCGCCGCCACGGGTGGGCGGGGATGCAACACGCCCTTAGGACGATCACTGCTGGCTGAGACGCGTCACGACCGTTGGTGACGGCGGTCCATGGCAGGGCTCGACATCAGTTCCTCCGCTGCGGCGTGCTGATCCAGCCGTACTGCCAGCCAACGGTGAGGATGCGAAACCTCCCGCCGACGCGAACCACGACACCATCGCTGAAACTGACCTTGAGCGACTGCTGACGCGTGAGCGGCACTGAGCCGGTCACACCGAGGCGGGAGTTCGCTTGCAGCGTGTTCGCGGACTCGATGCCATTCACGCTCGTGCGCCCGCCGCGCCAGTAGTTGAGGTCGGCCGAGATCCACAAGCGCGGCTTGACGTCGTAGCTGGCGTGAAACTCCAACGCGGCGATCGGATCCTGTGTGCGCGTGTTCGGCGGCGCCTCTGCGGCGCTGGCGAAATATTTGTTGTTTGCCGTGAAGAACCACACGCCGGCGTACGCATCGATCGTCACACGGCCGGCGCGCCCCGCGTAGCCCAGCTCCGGTTTGAAGGCCCAGCGATGGGCGCCGATGTTGATGAGACGAGCCTGGTCGTACTGGCCGGTCGGCATGACCACCTTCAGACTGGCGCCCCACACCGAGCGCGCCGGCTGGGTTTTCACGAATTCGGCCAGTGACAGCGCCGGACCGCCTCTGAGGCTGACGGCCACCCGGACCACGGTGTCGGCCAGGCCCGCGCGATGAGCCTCTCGCTCCTCACCACTCAGCTTCGCGCGAATATTGCCGACGGCAAACGGCAGCACGCCCGTGATGTTGGCGGATCGGCCGAAGAAGTCGAACGTGCGGTAGTAGGTGACGATCGGCGAATGAATCGTGCCGCTGGCATCGCTCACCGGGAGTGTGGGATCGAAGACAATCTCGCCGCGCGAGAGCCCGTAGGTCAGGCCCAGCGCATTCGATGATATCGGCAACGGCAGGTAGGCACGAGGCGTCAGATCTTGCGCGTCGGACACGGCTGGTACCACCAGGTAGGCGAGATTCAGGAGCACCGCCGGGACACAGCGCCGCATCGGCGTTACGATTTCGGCGGATAGCGACGTAGTAGATCGCGTAATCCCCTCGCGGAGGAGCGCCTCCCGTTTTTTGTCGTCAGCATCAATTTTGATGCGCGCTTTCGCCACGCCTCGCCAGACCACCTTGCCGTTGGCGCTCAAATCGAGCACGAGCGATCCCTGATTCATGATCTTCATCGACTGTGTCGCTCCGGCGAACGGCGGAATGCCCCACTCGGTTGTTCCTGGTAGAAATTGCCCCATCGTTTGCGTCGACATGCCCGTCGTCAACAGCAGGTAATAGGTCAGGGTGAGGTCGGGCGCCGCGGTGGCGGGCTGCAGTCCGCGGCGCGGCATTTCCGTCGACACGGCGTCGAGGATAACCGGTTCAGCCTTGCGCGTCATCACCGCGCCGTCATCCTCTTTGCTGCGCGCCATCTTGACTTCGCCGGGCCCGGCGGCGTTCCAGCCCCAGGTCCGCACGGCTTTGAAGTCGAAGTTCTTGTCGAACTCCACCTCCACATCCACCCGCGCGCGGGCGGTCTGAGCCGTGCACGCCAGCGTGACGGCGACGACAAACGCGATGACCTTTGAGCGAAGCGGCAACATGAATGAATTCTCCACAATGCAGTGACGGACCGCGCGACCCGCTGCAAGACGTGGACCGCCAGTTTCGCCGTCGAATGAAACGGCGTCTCACAACATGTGGTGACCCCCGCCGATCAACCCCATGAAATCCATCGGATATTGCGATGGCGCGGGTCTTGCGGACGAGGCAGGCATGGCGCTGACATTCAAAGACGTCCGCCGGCTGTTTCAGGCCGCCCCAGACACCAACGTTCGATTGCGTGATTACGATCCGGCGTGGGCCGGGAAGAAGGAGTTCCAGGAGCTGACGCGCACGGAGTTGAAGGCTCGTGCCGTCGAGTACCCGGGGCGGAACCGTGCGGAGCTCGCCGAAGCCCAGGAGAATCTCTACGCCGCCGACAGCCACTCGGTGCTCGTCGTCCTCCAGGCAATGGACGCGGCAGGCAAGGACGGAACCATTCGCCACGTCATGTCGGGAGTGAACCCACAAGGCTGCCAGGTATTCGCGTTCAAAAAACCGTCGAGCGAGGAACTCGATCACAACTTCCTGTGGCGGTACATGAAGGCGTTGCCTGAGCGCGGCCGCATCGGCATCTTCAATCGATCGTATTACGAAGACGTGTTGGTGGTGCGCGTCCATCCCGAGCTCCTCGGGGGCCAACGCATCCCCGGCGCTAAAGATAAGAAAGCCTTTTGGGAGGATCGCTACGACGACATCAACCGCTTCGAGCGGCACCTGGTACGCAATGGCACGCTGATCTTGAAGTTCTTCCTCAACGTCTCGAAGCGCGAGCAGCGGGATCGCTTCGCGGAACGGCTCGAGGATCCGACAAAGCAGTGGAAGTTCTCATTCGGCGACTTGGAAGAACGCAAGCACTGGGACGCGTATCAGGACGCGTTCGAGCAGATGCTGCGACACACGAGCACCAAGTGGGCGCCGTGGTGGGTCGTGCCGGCGGACAACAAATGGGTGACGCGTGCGATCGTCGCGGGGATCATCACCAAGGCGATCACCGATCTGGGCGAGAAGCCGCCGGCGCTGTCAGCGGAACAGACGCGTCGCCTCGCCGACGCCAGACGGGAGCTCGGACTTGACAAGGAAACGAAGCCGTCGCGTGCACCATTGGCGGCGGATGCGTGACCACCGGAGCCGCGCTGACGTGTGTGATGAGGGCGGCGCACCGGTCGCGATGCGCCAGGCCCCGAAACGCGCTACTTCGGCTTGGGCGGCTCGGCCGAAACCAAGACGGCCTCGGTCCAGGTGATGTCGAGCCGGTCGCCGACCTTGATCTGCTTCAACACCGCTTTGTCGGCGATCCGCGAGCTGTGGGTCCAGTTGTTCGGTCCCGAGAGAGTAATCGACGGCACGTTCGCGTCGATCTCGGTAATCGTCGCGGTGATGGTGCGCTGCGTCGCGCCCGTCGCTCCGGGCTTGCCGCCGGGCGTGGGCGTGATTGACTGTGATGTGGTATCCACGGCTTTCTCACCAGGCGGCTTCACGCGCAGGACGATGTTTTCGTAGTACATGGCCGTGATCGTGTCGCCCACTTTGAGCGCGTCAAACCGCTTCACGTCGGCGGGCACGGTGATCGTCATCAGTTTGTCGTCGGGCCCTTTCAATGTCAGCGACCGCGAACTGCGCTCGATCGCCTCGACGGTTGCGGCCACAGTGATCGACTCGCCCGGGAGCGTCTTGATCTGTCCGGTCACGATCGTCGGAAAGAGAATGGCGGCCGCAAGGACCGTCGCTGTCAGTTGCTTCATAACACCTCGTTCAAGTCGGCTCGAGCCGCTGTTGTGTGTGGAACCTCTCAGGCACAAGGCAAGAGCGACGCCAACGACTGCGACGCTGTGATTGACGGGAAGTCGGTGCAACGTCGACCTCAGACGTAACTGACTCTCCGTCGGCTGTGAGGGTGGTGACCGAACCCCGTCACGGCGCAAGCGGCGATAGCTCCACTTCTGATAACGACGCGAGCGTTCGTTGCCTTGTGCTGTCACCGCATGTTGTTAGCGCTCTCAGTGCGTTGCGAGAACTGTGGCGCGCTGCAGCTCGCCGCGATCACCGCGAGCGGCGCTTCGGCCACGCATTGTGGTGATTCCCGCTGCTCGCCGGGGTGGCGCGCGTATTGCGTTGGCGATGCGTGCAACAACTGTTCAACGATTGGAGTTTACGGATGCGAACAACGAGCATTGTAGTTTTCGGCGCCATGTTTCTCGCGCTCACGCCGGCGATCGGGAGTGCCCAGGATAAACAGGTTTATTTCAATATCGGCGGCGGGCCTACGTTCAACCTCGGCGATCTCGGCGAGCGTTTCGGCACTGGATGGGGGCCGGCGTTCGGCGTCACCTTTGAGAACGAGAGCAACCGACTCGGATTTCAGTTCGAGTACGCGTATCGCTGGTTCAACGTTCCCGACGAGGCCCCCGTCAATGCGACAGTCTTCTCGGCCAACCACCAGACGCACCAGCTCGATTTCAACGTGGTCGCAAACCTCACCCATGCCGATAGCCCGGTCCGTGCCTACATCGTCACCGGTCCGGGCGCGTACTATCGCAAAGTTGAAATCACCGAATACGTCGGTACCGGCATCATCTGCGATCCGTGGTACTACGTGTGCGGCGCCTACCCGGTCGAGGCCGTGCTCGGATCGCGCGGCGGCTGGGATCTCGGGTTCAACTTCGGCGGCGGCGTCGGGTTTCGCATCGGGGAGTCAGCTGAGTTCTACGTCGAGACGCGGTATCACTACGTGTGGGGCCCGGAGATCGTCTCGGCAACGCGCTCCTCCCGAGCGGCACCAGCGGTGGCAGCACCAACGGCCAATATGTGCCGCTCACGTTTGGCTTCCGCTTCTGAGGGTCGCGCGCCAATAGCCTGAGGCGCCGTCGGGACGGAAAGGCGCCTGATGACGTTCTCGCAAAAGATCCTGATCGGGCTCGCCGGGGGCATCCTCACCGGGCTGTTCTTCGGCGAGCGCGCGGCGGCGCTGGAGTGGGCGGCCGACGGGTTCGTCAAGCTGCTCCAGATGATGGTGTTGCCGTACATCACGGTCTCCATCATCACCAGTCTCGGGTCGCTCCGCCCCTCTGAGCTTCGCACGCTGGGCCTGCGAGCAGCGGCCGTGATCGGCGGCCTCTGGCTCGTCGCGCTCACCTTCGCGTTCTTGATTCCCCTCACGTTTCCCTCGATTGAAACGGCATCGTTCTACAGCTCGAGTCTCGTCGAGCGCCACGCCTCGTTCGACTTCGTCGATCTCTATGTGCCCGCGAACCCGTTTCATGCCTTGGCAAACAACGTCGTCCCCGCCGTGGTGTTGTTCTCCCTTGTGCTCGGCGTCGCGCTGGTCGGCGTCGAACACCGTGAGCGTCTGCTCGACGTCCTGCACGTACTCAAGGACGCGATCTCGCGTGCCACGCGTTTCGTCACCCGCCTCACCCCCTACGGCCTGTTTGCGATTGCCGCGAACGCGGCGGGCACGCTGGATGTCGAGCAGCTGAACCGGCTGCAGATCTACCTCGTGGCGTATGTTGCGGTGGCGTTGCTGGTGAGCCTGTGTGTGCTCCCGGGCCTGGTCGCCGCGCTCACGCCGATCCGGGCGCGGGACATGCTCCGCGAGTCGCAGGGTGCGCTCCTTACCGCCTTCATCGCCGGCGATCTGTTCATCGTGCTGCCGGGGCTGACGCAGGCCACGCGCACGCTCCTCGATCGGCTGAACCCAGGCGATCAGGAGCCAGGCCGGCTCACCGACGTGATCGTGCCGGCCTCGTTCAACTTCCCACACACCGGGAAGCTGCTCACTTTGAGCTTCGTGCTCTTCGCGGGATGGTTCGCCGACGCGCTCGTGCCAGTGACCGCGTATCCACAGCTGGCGCTCGCGGGACTGGTGAGCTTCTTCGGGAGCCTCACCGTTGCGGTGCCGTTTCTGCTCGATCTCTTCCGCATCCCTGCCGATACGTTCCAGTTGTTTCTCGCCACCGGCGTCGTCAACTCGCGCGTCGGATCGCTCGTGGCCGCGGTCCACACGATGACGGTGGCGCTCCTCGCGACGTGCGCCATCACTGGCCGCCTGCGATGGCGGCGCGGACCTGTGCTGTCGTACGTCGCCTTCACGACGGTCCTCACGATCGTCGTCATCGGCGGCACACGCGTGCTGTTCGCCACGACCCTTTCCCCTCAATATTCAAAGGATGCGGTGCTGGCGTCGATGCAATTGCTGCGCGAACCGGTTGATGCCACGGTCGCACGCGCCACGTCGCCACCGCCCGCCACCAGCCTTCCACCGCTCGAAACCATTCAGGCACGCAAGGTGTTGCGCGTTGGTTACTTACCCGACGCGCTGCCGTTCGCCTTCTTCAATCAGGCCGGCGATCTGGTGGGCTTCGACGTCGAGCTCGCGCACGATCTCGCGCGCGATCTCGGTGTCAGCCTGGCGTTGGTGCCTGTCGATCGCGAGACGATGGCGGCGCAACTCGCGGAGGGATATTGCGACCTGGTGATGTCTGGCGTCGCCGTGACGACCGACCGCGCGCGGGATGTCCTGCTCTCGGACTCGTATTTGGACGAAACCGTCGCGTTCGTCGTACCGGACCACCAACGCGAGCAGTTCACCAGTTGGGACGCGATTCGCGCACGCGGCGCGGTGACCATCGCGGTTCCTGATGTGCCGTACTACGTGCGCAAGCTGCACGAGATGCTGCCGCGCGCTGTCATCCAGGTGCACGGCAACGTCGGTTCATTGTTCCAGGGCGCCTCGGCCGGCGCCGATGCGGTGGCGCTGCCGGCCGAGCGCGGATCGGCATGGACGCTGATGTATCCGGCGTACTCGGTGGTCGTGCCAGGCCCCGACCCGATCCGCGTCCCGATCGCGTATCCGATCGCCAAGCACGACGAGCGACTCGCACGTTTCGTGAACACCTGGATTGGCTTGAAGCGCAAGGACGGCACACTCGACGCCGCGTACCGGCGCTGGATTCTCGGGCACGACGCCACGCCCCATCGACCGCGCTGGTCGATCGTCCGCGACGTCCTTCATTGGATGGAGTGATCAGATGGCGGAACCACCTCGCGACCGGAGCGGCAAACCGGAAATGGCGATGATCAACGAACCGGTCGACAAGGCCGCGGCGCGCCTCGCGGCGCGCGCGGCGCTGTCGCCGATCCTCGGCGCCGATGCCTATCGTTCCCAGTCGTCGGCGGTGCGAGTGGAGTTCGGCGCGCGCTCGCATCGTGGGGCCTCGCTTACGACGAACGAGGATCACTACCTGGTGCTTCGGGTCGGCCGCCACCAGGAGACGCTGGCGACGAGTTTGACCGGTAGTGACGTGCCGCCGCGGTACGAGGAAAGCGGCTACGCGATGCTCGTCGCCGACGGCCTTGGCGAGGGAGGATCCGGATCAGTCGCGAGCCGCGTCGCGCTCAGCGCCTTCGCGCACTTCGCGCTTCAGGATGGGAAGTGGAACGTCCGCATCGATGCCTCCACGGCGGCGGAGATTTTCGAGCGCGCGGAACGGTTCTACGCGCAGATGGACGCGGCGGTGCGCGCGCAGGCTGGCACCGATCCCGTGTTGAAAGGCATGACGACGTCACTCACCGCGACCTACACCGCCGGCGACGACCTCTTTGTCGCGCACGTCGGGCACTCACGCGCGTATCTCTTTCGCGCGGGCGCGCTCATGTTGCTGACGCGCGATCACACGATCGAACGCCGCCTCGCCGACACGCACCGGCCTGCGTCCGTCGAGCGCGGCGCGCAGGATGTCCGCCACATCCTGACCGATGCCGTCGGCGCGCCGGGCGCGCGCCCGTCGGTTGAAGTCGAACGATTTCAGCTGATGAACGCCGACCTCGTGTTGCTCTGCACCAACGGGCTCACCGACATGATCGACGACGACCGGATCGCTGATGTCCTGGCGCTGCGGCGGTCTCCGGACGAACAGTGCGCGATGCTCACGGAACTGGCCAACCGCGAAGGCGGCGCCGACAACATCACCGTTGTGCTCGCGGAATACCATATCCCCGCGTCGTGAGCCGCAGATTGCGGCGATAGAAGAGGGCCGCAGATGACGCAGATAGGAAGGCCGCAGATAGCGCCGATAGAAGAGGGCCGCAGATGGACGCCGATGACACAGATGGGAAGGCCGCAGATGACGCCGATGACGCAGAAGGGAAGAAGGCCGCCGATGACGCAGATGACGCCGATGTGAAGGGGCCGCAGATGAACGCCGATGACGCCGATGCGAAGGGCCGCAGATGGACGCCGATGACACCGATGCGAACGGCCGCCGATGACGCAGAAGGGGAAGGCCGCAGATGACGCCGATGACGCCGAAGGGAAGAAGGCCGCAGATGGACGCCGAGGACGCAGATAGGAAGGCCGCAGATAGCGCCGATAGAAGAGGGCCGCAGATGGACGCCGATGACACAGATGGGAAGGCCGCAGATGACGCCGATGACGCAGATGGGAAGAGGCCGCCGATGACGCAGATGACGCCGATGTGAAGGGGCCGCAGATGACGCCGATGACGCAGAAGGGAAGAAGGCCGCCGATGACGCAGATGACGCCGATGTGAAGGGGAAGGCCGCAGATGACGCCGATGACGCCGAAGGGAAGAAGGCCGCAGATGGACGCCGAGGACGCAGATAGGAAGGCCGCAGATAGCGCCGATAGAAGAGGGCCGCAGATGACGCCGATGACGCCGAAGGGAAGAAGGCCGCAGATGGACGCCGAGGACGCAGATAGGAAGGCCGCAGATAGCGCCGATACGGGAGTGCCGCAGATGCACGCCGATGGCGCAGATGCAAACGGCCGCAGATGACGCCGAAGGGAAGGCCGCAGATGGACGCCGATGGCGCAGATAGGAAGGCCGCAGATACCGCCGCTAGACGAGTGCCGCAGATGGACGCCGATGCAAACAGCCGCAGATGACGCAGAAGGAAGGCCGCAGATAGCCACAGATAGCGCAGATAGGAAGCGGCAGATAGCGCCGATTGAGGAATGTCGCAGTGGACGCTGAAGGCCCAAATGCAAACAGCTCCAGATTGACGCAGATGCCCAGATGTAAAACGGTCGGACATGGTGGTGATGATTCGTGGACACTCGGCCACATCCGCGCGAACAAACTGGCAGAGGCGCGCCGTTCTATCGTTTCAGCCGGAGCCCGACCAGCGCGACGCGGCAGATTGTGCGATCGATCTCGCGAACGATTAGTGCAGGAATTGCGATGTTCCACTGGTGCTGACAGGGTTCGACCAGTTTTGATTGGCTTTTTTGTGGATTCGGCGCGTTCTGCAGCGGGTACACCCTCTGCAGCCGAATCCTTCATGGGAAGCAACTCCGAAGGAAACGATCCGAATACCTACGCGATTATCGGAGCCGCCATGGAGGTCCACTCGGTACGCGGGTGCGGTTTTCAGGAGATGGTCTATCGCGATTGTTGTGGCATCGAATTCTCTGCGCGCGATATTCCCTTTGTCATGGAGGTGCCTTTCCCGGTTACGTATAAGGGCCACCGCGTTGGCGGTTTTTACCGTGCCGACTTCGTCTGCTACGACCAAATCGTCGTTGAAATTAAAGCGACTACCGCGATGAATTCGCCGCTCGAGTACGCGCAGATGCTGAACTACCTGGCCGCGTCCGGCAAACAACATGGCTTGCTCTTGAATTTTGGCGGAACGAAGTTGACCGTTAAGCGGTTCGTCTTGTCGGGAAACGCGCCGCCGCAGATGATCGATTGAAGCTTCTGCCGTATTGCCGCTGCGAGTCCAGCCCCTGCGCAGCGGCCCGTCCTATAATCGGCATCTTTCCCATCTCCGCCATCTGCGGCAATCTGCGGCGGGCCCCCATCTGCGTCCATCGGCGGCCCTTCACATCGGCGTCATCGGCGTCCATCGGCGGCCCTTCGCATCGGCGTCATCGGCGTTCATCAGCGGCCCTTCGCATCGGCGTCATCGGCGTCCATCGGCGGCCCTTCGCATCGGCGTCATCGGCGTCCATCTGCGGCCTTCGTCTGCGTCATCGGCGTCCATCGCGGCCCTTCACCTCGGCGTCATCGGCGTCCATCTGCGGCCCTTCGCATCGGCGTCATCGGCGTCCATCGGCGGCCTTCACCTCGGCGTCATCGGCGTTCATCGGCGGCCCTTCGCATCTGCGTCATCGGCGTCCATCTGCGGCCGTCCACATCGGCGTCATCGGCGCCCATCAGCGGCCGTTCGCATCTGCGTCATCGGCGTCCATCGGCGGCCCTTCGCCTCGGCGTCATCGGCGTTCATCGGCGGCCCTGCACATCGGCGTCATCGGCGTCCATCGGCGGCCCTTCGCATCGGCGTCATCGGCGTTCATCGGCGGCCCTTCACATCGGCGTCATCGGCGTCCATCGGCGGCCGTCCACATCGGCGTCATCGGCGTCCATCAGCGGCCCTTCGCATCGGCGTCATCGGCGTCCATCGGCGGCCGTCCACATCGGCGTCATCGGCGTTCATCAGCGGCCCTTCGCATCGGCGTCCATCGGCGGCCCTTCACCTCGGCGTCATCGGCGTCCATCGGCGGCCCTTCACCTCTGTGTCATCGGCGTCCATCGGCGGCCCTTCGCATCGGCGTCATCGGCGTCCATCGGCGGCCCTCCACATCGGCGTCATCGGCGTCCATCGGCGGCCCTTCATTCGGCGTCATCGGCGGCCCCCCGCACTAATCCTGCCGCCGGCCAAAGATGCGGCCGACACCGATGTAGGTGCGCCAGCGGCCGTCGAAGCCTGCCGAGCCCGCGAGGATCACCGGTCCAACCAGTGTGTCGAGAATCACGCCGGCGGAGACGTTGCTCCGCAGCTGGACCACGCCGTCGCTGTCGAAGGCGTCACCGTTTTCCAGCCAAGCGCCGGCGAAGATCGGTCCGCCCATGAAATCCGGCAGCCGCCCGAGTTGGTGCAGGTAGCCGCCGGTCAGGATGTAGTAGTGATCGCCGCGGACTTCTCCGTTGTCGAGCGCGCCGAGATGGAACGGCGAGCCGAGCCCGAACTGATCGGTGGGTAAGGGACGATCGCCGAACGAGGTGCCGCCCCCGCCAAGAACGAACAAGCGGCCGCGTTCGCGAACGCTCCAGAACGTGCTGCTTTCCCCGGCCAGCTGCGTGAAGTTCGCGCTCGAACGCCCACTCGCGAGAGGCGGCGTGATGTCGGGACCATCGAAGACGTACTTGAGGTTTGTGTAGGCGTGACTGCCTCGACTGGGGATTACCGGGCTGTCCTGCGAGTCAAAGCGCCAGTGGACATTGGTCACCGTCTCCTTGCCCGTGACTTCAGGGAGTCCCGGATCACCGACGTCGACATTGGCGGTGAGCCGGCCCACATACCCGCCGACGCGGAGATCACTGAAGGGTCCCAGGTTGACGCCAACGTCCAGGCCAGCCCGGCTCAAGGTCTGCCCATAACTCGCCACGATCGCGTCGTCCTGAATCACGTCGAAGGCGCGGTGGCCGATGCCTGTGTACGGAAAGACGAACAGCGGCGTCGCACCAAGTGGCTTGTAGAGGGCCATGGCGACACCCGGATCTGATCCGATCGTGGCGTCAATGCGCAATTCAGATCCGGAGCCGATGACGTCGTAGGTGAGATAGCGACCGGTCAGCGCAAGCCTGAAATCCTGGGAGGTCGTGTTCTCCAGGTTGAGACCCAACATCAAGAAGGGCGGACCATACGGCTTGGGCCGCGCGTTCACGAGCAGGCCGTTCTCGCCGGCGGCGTTGGTGACGATGCGCCAGTTGATGGCCTCGTAACGGTCGAGTCCCGCGAGCACCGCGAGATCGGTCTGGAAGTCCTCGACACTGAACGCGACGCCGATGTGGCGCGCGAGCAGATCCGTGAGGTAGCGCTCGTCGCTCGAGCTGAAGCCTTCCACGCGGGCGAACGCCGGCACCGGCAACGTGCTCCGCCGCCGGGCCCGACGCGCGGCCTGCCATTGCGTATACTCGGCCTCGCTGACGGCGAGCGGCAGGAGGCTATCGCGCATCGACTCCGCGGCCTTGTACCCCTCGGCGATGAGATCGGCGCTGCGCCGCCAGTCGAGTGACCCGTAGTCCTTGAGCGGCACCGTGATGATGATGTCGGCCTCGCGAATGCCCACCTTGGTGTTCGCGCGCATCATCGCGTCGAGCGTTGCGCCGGCGAGTGCGAACAGCGAGGAGTCGACCGTCTTCAGGTCTGATAGATCGCCGACGTTGACGGCGACCACCTTCGTGGCTCCCATCGCGCGGACCACGCCCGCCGGCACATTGTCCATGGCGCCGCCGTCGACGAGCACGCGGCCATCGAGCTCCACCGGGGGAAATATCAGCGGCAGCGACATCGTCGCGCGCATCGCCGACGCCAGCGGGCCGCGATCGAGCACAACAGGGGTTGCGGTCAGCAGGTCCACGGCCACTGCGCGAAACGGCGTGGGCAGCTCGTCGAACGTCCGCATCTCGTAGTACGGCGCGGTCAGGCGGCCGACCAACAGATCCACTTGTTGACCGTTGTTGAGCGCGGTGGGAGGCACGATGCCTCGCCTCAGACCGAACTCGAGACGGGACGGATAGGCGCGCGCGTCGGCTTTACGGCGAATGTTCTTGAACGCGAAACTCGAGGCACCGAACATCTCGTCCCAGTTCAGGCCCTTCAGCATGTCGTCGATCTCGGCGGCGTCCATGCCCGTGGCAAACGCGCCTCCGATCAGTCCGCCCATGCTCGTCCCGGCCGCCATATCGATCGGAATGCGATGCTCTTCGAACCAGCGAATGACGCCGACGTGCGCGATGCCGCGCGCGCTGCCACCGCCGAACGCGACGCCGACGGTGGGCCGCTGGTCCTGGCCGGCGGCGAAGGCCGGAATCACCATCACGCACAAGAAGACTGCCAGGAGCTTCGATCTCATCGCGCGGCCAACTCCAGGGCGCGACCTGCGCGCATACAGCTACGGCTCGTCGTTTGACGCAATCGTGATGGCGTGCTGGCAAGGCGCGGGCCAGCCGCGTTTTGGATAGAGAGTCACGATTGGCTGGGAACATCGATGGTGAAGAAACCGCCGATCACAGCAGGCTGTCAGGAGGCCGACGGACCGTGAGCGCTCTGGCCGCGTTCATCCCGGCGAAGTTCGTGCTCGAATGCTGGGAGGTGGCGGGCCTGCTCGTTTCGTTCGCACCGGCGCTCTCGGGCGGGTAGCGCATCGGCGCGACCCTTGCAATCGTCTCGCTCGATCGCTGTCGTGCGTTCATCGCTCTCATGCTGCACCACTTGCTGACGTGTTCAAGGTAGGGGAGGAGGAGTTGTCTGTATGAAAGCCTCCCACGTGTCGATTGTGCTGGTCGCGGTCGTTCTCGGAGCAGGGCTTGGGCTCGGCGCCTACACGTTTACGTACGCGCGAGGCTGGGCGTACATGACCGACGACCCGGCCGCCTGCAAGAACTGCCATGTCATGAACGAGCAATACGACGGCTGGACCAAGAGCAGCCATCGCTCGGTCGCCGTGTGCAACGACTGTCACGTGCCGCATGCTCTGTTGGCCAAGTATGCGACCAAGGGCCGTAACGGCTTTTGGCACTCGTACTACTTCACAACTGGCACGTTCCCCGAGCCGATTCGAGCCCTCCCGGGGAGCCGGGCCATTGCCGAGGCGAATTGCCGCCGATGCCACGAGCCTGTCGTCCAGGCGATGGGGACGCCCGCCCACAGCGGACCTCGCGACATCTCGTGCGTCCGTTGCCACGGATCCGTCGGGCATCTGGAACTTGCCGCGACCAACGTCGCAGATTCTTCGAGGTGAACCGTGGCCGACCAGGAACGAGGCAGAGTTCGCGAATGGAGTCGCAAGGCTGTCCTGACCTTGGCGATCGTGACGGCAGTTGGACCGCGGCGATCGCGGCACTCCTCGTCAACATCATGGAGCGGAAGGGCGAAGCGCAGAACTCGTTCTTCCGCGTCGTGGAGCTGACTGACGAGATCGTCGATCCCGCGATCTGGGGCAAGAACTTTCCGCTGCAATACGACGCCTACCTCCGTACCGTGGATCAGCAGCGGACGCGCTACGGCGGCAGCGAGGCCATGCCACGCTCACCCACCGAAGCCGACCCGCGCTCGATCGTGGCGCAATCGCGTCTGGAAGAAGATCCGCGGCTGAAGACGATGTGGGCGGGCTACGCGTTTGCCACGGATTTCCGCAAGAAGCGCGGGCACGCGTACATGCTCGAGGACCAGACCTTCACCGAGCGCGTGCAGAACTTCAAGCAGCCGGGCACCTGCATCCATTGTCACGCGTCGGTCTACGTGCCCTACAAGCAGGCCGGGAACGGCGACTTGATCAAGGGCTTCGAGCATTACAACCAGATGCCGTATGCCGAGGCGCGCAAGGCATTCGACGCATCCGATCGCGTGCATCGATTGTCACGCACCTGACACGATGGCGTTGCGCGTGACCCGGCCGGGTTTCATCGAAGGTATTCGCGCCGAGAAAGCCAGCGAAGGCGTGAAGGACTACGACGTGAATACGATGGCGACGCGGCAGGAGATGCGCGGCTTTGTCTGCGGTCAATGTCACGTCGAGTACTACTTCAAGGGGCCGGAGAAGCGGCTCACCTATCCGTGGGCCAAGGGCCTGAAGGTGGATCAGATCTACCGAGTACTACCGCGAGGTGGGTTTCACCGACTGGACGCACGCCGAGACCGGAGCGTCCACACTCAAGGCCCAGCATCCCGAGTTCGAAATGTGGAACCAGGGCATTCACGCGCGCTCCGGGGTGACCTGCGCCGACTGCCACATGCCCTACATGCGCGAGGGCGCGCAGAAAATCAGTGACCATCACGTACGCAGCCCGCTGCTGAACATCAACCGCGCGTGCCAGACGTGTCACAAATGGTCCGAGGATGAATTGCGCGGTCGCGTCGAGACCATACAGGGACGCACGGTCGCTCTCCGGAACCGGGCGATGGATGCACTGGTCGCCCTCATCGCCGACATCAAGACGGCAAAGGCCGCAGGAGCGACTGGCGCGCCGTTGACCGCGGCGCTCGAATTCCAGCGACACGGACAGTTCTACCTCGACTTCGTCGAGTCGGAGAACTCGAACGGCTTCCACGCGCCACAGGAAGCCGCGCGCATCCTGGGGGAGGCCATCGACTACCTGCGGCAGGGACAACTGGCGTTGCGACCCGCGCCAGTGTCAGCGCCGCCGGCCGCTCGCTCGGCTCGTTGAGGCCGATGCACTCGCGGCCCATCGGGTCAGACGCACGGGATGATCGGAGGAACATCGCCACCGGTGGCGCCGCAGAGTCCTACGTGATCGACGTGACTCCGAGGAGACATTGATCATGTCGAGAGGAAGTTGCTTCTGGCGGCGATGCTACTGCCGCCCTGACGCTGACGGCCGGCGCCAGACGACAAGACGATGTTAATAGAGCTCGAGGCAAGATCCGGAGCCCTGCCTGAGGGCGTGAGCGCCGGCGGCGCAGTCGTGGTCGGCGGTTCAGCCCGGGCGGCGGGTTCTACTGGA
The DNA here is from genome assembly GCA_963762925.1 of uncultured Acidobacteriota bacterium. GTDB lineage: Bacteria > Acidobacteriota > Vicinamibacteria > Vicinamibacterales > UBA2999 > DASPWV01. The sequence continues at coordinate 72,573 of CAVXMP010000005.1, forward strand.
TGCCGACGACCGGGGTCATCTCCACCGCCGGCGTGGGCGCCTCGAGCGTGAGCCGCGATGGCCGCACCATCGTTGGAACGGCGATCGAGTCGCGCTTTTTCAGGCTGCCATCTGGCTGCGCGCGGCCGAGTGGAGGCCGCTCGGGTCTTTCAGCGCGAATGCCGCACCCTGTGACGCCTCTCTGAGTAATGCGCTAGGGCACGAGTAGCGACGGACGGGTCGTGGTCGGTCTGGCGTACAACGGCTGCAGCATCTCGCATGCGTTCCGGTGGGAGGAATCGACGGGCATGGTGGATCTCGGCAGTTCTGTTGCGGGAAGAGCCAGCCTTGCAACGAGCGTCTCAGGAGACGGCAAGGTCGTGGTCGGCTACCAGGAGGCCGCGACCGGGTTCACGCCAGGGCGCGCGGTGGCTGGATGGTCGCCAGGAATTGATGCCGGGTCCCGATGGTTTCGTCGGGAACGGCGAACGCCGCGAATGTCGACGGTACGGTGATCGTCGGCCGGATCTGCAGCCCCGCAGCGCAAAGGCCGACCGATCCGAACTTTCAAAGCGCCTGGGTATGGACGCGGGACGGCACGCGCTGCTTACCGGCCCCGGCCCTGCGCGTCTCTCCGGGTCCCGTGATCATCGTTGAAGCCAACGCGACGAGCGACGATGGCCGTGTGATTGGCGGTGGACAAAACGTCGGCGGATCGCCGGATTCCGACGCCATCATCTGGATCGACGGCTCCCCGACCTATTTGAAGGATTACCTGCGGGCCAACGGTGTACCGAACGCGTTCGAGCAGATGGGTCAACACTGGGTCCATCACCGATATTTCGCCGGATGGCCGCATCCTCGTCGGAAATGGGGCGCGCGCTCGGAGGCTTCCGCGGATACATCGTGATTCTCGGAGACAGACCGTGAACCGCCTCACAGCCTTGCGCCACTGCCATCATCCTGCTGGCGCTGTCTCCGGCAGCGTGGGCGCAATCGTGGGAGGTCTCCGGTCTGGCCGCCTACACGCCATCGGTCGGCCTCGCCCGCGAAGCGCCGGAACTGAGTGGAGTCGACATCCGCGGCGGGTTTACCTGGGGAGTGCAAGGGGCGCGTTCGTTCACGCCGCGCTGGGGCGCAGAAGTGCTGTGGACGCAGCAGTCATCGGCGCAGCAGATCGATACCGGGGCCGGGACCGCGGATCTCTTCACGATGACAGTCCGACAGCTGCACGGAAACGTCCTCCACAATTTCGGAGGCGTGGACGCGCGGCTACGACCCTTTGTCTTTGCGGGCCTTGGCGCAACGTTCTTCAGCGCGGACGATCTCAACTCCGAGACCAAGCTCTCGTTCGGGCTCGGCGGCGGCGTCAAGTACTTTCCCTGGAAAGCGATCGGCGTCCGTGGGCACTTCCGATACAAGCCCACCATGCTCAACGACGACGATGCAGCCGACTTCTGCGACCCGTTCGGCTTCTGTCAACGCTCCCTGCAGCAGATCGAGTTCGCCGCGGGGGCAGTCATCCGGTTCTGAGACTCGATACTGATCAGTCTGTTGGCCAACTTCTCGACATGACACGCGCCTACTGCATGAGTACGACGATCACCGGACCCCAGGCCGTCAGGAGGATGTTCCCGATGGCATAGGGGACGGTGTATCCGAGCACAGGGAGCTTGCTCTGCGATTCGTCCTGAATGGCTCGGAGGGCTGCCGTGATGGTTCCCGCCCCGGCGCACGCGCCCAACAAGATGACAGGGTTCATCTTCAGGACGTGGTAGCCGAACAACAGCGACGCCAGGTGCGGCAGGACCGCCACAATCAACGCCACAAACACCAGGCTCGGCCCGGTCTCGCGAAGACCGGCCACAAATGTCGGGCCCGCGTTCAATCCGACGATACCGATGAACACCGCAAGGCCAACGGTGTCGAAGATCCAGAGCGCCGGTTCGGGGATTCTGCCAAACGTCGGATGCACCGAGCGCAGCCAGCCGAACACCAGGCCCATGATGAGCGCCCCTCCACTCGCGGTCAGCGTGATCGGAAGACCGCCGATATCGAGCGTCAACAGCCCGAGGAGGCCGCCGACCACGATACCCAGGCCGAGGAACACGATGTCCGATTCACTCGAGGGACGCTCGATGTAGCCCAGCTCGCGTCCGACGCGCTCCACGTCCCGCTGGGCGCCGGCCAGCCGGAGCAAGTCGCCCCGATTGATGATCGTCTCGGCAACGAAGGGAATTTCCTCTCCGCCGCGGATCAATTTGACGAGCACGACGCCTCGGCCGTGTCGTTGGTCCAGGATGGAAAGGGTTTGCTCCACGACATCTCGCTTCGTGACCACCACGTCGAAGGTCGCCATCGGAAAGTCGAGCAGTCCGGGGTCATCGACTTCCTCGCCAATTGGCAGGATTCCGCTGAGCAGGACTCTGCGCCGCGCCCCCGATGGCGAGTACATCACCCGCCAGCAACGGGGTGTCCGGCGTGGCTTCAACCAACTCGGCGCCTCGCCGGATGCGCTCCACGAAGACGCGATCGGGGCGCGCGGCCCGCTCGACATCCGCTACGGTCCGGCCTGCCGCGACGTCGGCCAGCCGGTATGCACCGATGCTCCATTCCTTGTAGGCCAGACGAACCTCCTCATCCGGACCTTTTCCGTCCCCCGACATCTGAGTCGCCAGTTTGCGGCCCTCCGCCTTCATGTCGACGCGAAGCAGGCGTGGAGCCGCGACCGACAGAAACCAGACGACGAACCCCGTGCCCACGAGGTAGCTGACCGCATAGGCCACGGGAATGTTGTTCTTCAGTCTCGTCTTCTCGGCTTCTGACAGATCGAGCCGGTCGATCGTGTCGCTCGCGGTCCCGATCACCGTTGATTCGGTGAACGCCCCGGCCATCAGGCCGGCCGCAGTCCCGGTGTCGTAGTCAAGCAGCTTCGCCGCCGCGAGCGTCGTCAGCAGACTGGTCACGCAGAGGACGACCGTCAGCGCGACCTGGGGCATCGCATTTTTTTTCAGGCCGCGAAAGAACTGCGGCCCGACCTTGTATCCGGTCGCAAACAGGAAGAGCGAGAAGAAAACCGACTTGACCGTGGGATCGACCTTGATGTCGAGTTGTCCGATGAGCACGCCCGCGATGAGCGTGCCCAGGACGTTGCCGAACTTGAAGGACCCGATCCGGATCCGGCCGATCATGAAGCCGATGGCGAGCGTCAGAAAGATCGCCAGCTCGGGGTGTTCGCGAAGCGCGGTCAGTAAGTAGCTCATGATGAGTCCTCAACCGTGACTGGAAATCGAGTTGATGCGATACCACAGGACTTGCTCCGCTCGCCCTCGGGTCCCCTCAGCGTGCTGCAGAGGACGTCAACTCCCAGGCGCAGCCACCACGAGCGTCGCGACCAACGCGTTGTCGGTCGCGACCGGTGAGTTTGCCCGGATCCGGAGATACCCCGGACCCGGGCCCTCCCACAGCGTCGTTTACTTCTTGCCGACGGGTTCCGCGACGCCGTCCGGTTTGCCGGTCTTGCCGGTGGCCTTCTGGTACTGATCGCGGTAGCCGCGCGCAATCGTGCGCAGCGCCCGGCCGATGTCGTCGTACACGTGATCGTTCAGGTTGGCGAACGAGATGCGCACCGACCAGTCCGGCGCCGCAAAGCCGCTGCCGTTGAGCAGCACGATGCCGTGGTCCTGGGCCAGCCGGAACACGATGTCGAGCGGGTGGATGTTCTCCTTCATCCACGCGACCGCGTCCTCGCCGATGTTCTTGCGGGCAAAGAACTCGAAATCGATCAGGCCGTAGTAGTAGTCGAAGTAGTCGTTTGGGCCGACCTCGATCCCCAGCCCCTCGATCGTCGCCTCGACGCGTTTCTTGCAGATGCCCAGACACGCTTTCTGGTAGTCCTTCTTGGTGTCCATCAGCTCGCTGATGGAGAACAGCGACATCATCACCTGTTGCGGCAGCGACAGGCCCGCGGTGTGGTTCAGCGCGATGTCGCGGCTGTCGGCGACGATGCGATCGATGAAGGCGAACTCGCGCGGCTTGAGGGTGAGCCCGCCGTAGCGCTTGTCCAGCAGTTTCTTGATCGGCTCGGGATGCTTGGCGATCATCTCGTCGAAGATGTTGTCCTCGTGCACGGCGATCGTGCCCAGGCGCCAGCCGGTGCAGCCGAAGTACTTGCTGTAGGAATAGACGCCGATGGTGTTCTTCGGGAACTCGCCCATCAGCGAACGGAAGCCCGGCACGAACGTGCCATACACGTCGTCGGTGAGCAGGATCAGATCCGGCCGCTTCTTCAGCACCTCGCCAATCTTGTCGATGGTGGCAGGAGACAGCGCCACTGCGAAGGGATTGCCGGGGTTGACGACGAAGAACGCCTTGATCTTCGGATCGAGGAGCTTGTCGAGCTCGGCATCCGGATACTGGAACTTGTGATCCTGCTTCGCGTGCACCTCGACGAAGTGGAGGTCGTAGTCTTCGAGGTGCGCCATCTCGAGATACGGCGTGAAGATCGGCACGCCCATCGCGATGGTATCGCCCTGGTTCAGGATGCGATTGCTCTTCAGCGACTTGAAGATGTAGCACATGGCGGCGGTGCCGCCCTCGACCGCGTAGATCTTGAACTTGCCCTTCGGGTACGGCTCGCCGCACATCGCCCACAGCAGGTACTCGTGGACGATCTGTTCGTTGTGTACCAGCATGCGGTCCGGCACGGGGTAGTGATCGCCGATGATCGAATCGACGAGCTCGTGGATGAACGCGTCCGCATCGAAGCCGAACTTCTTCACCGTCCACGGCGCCATCCGTTGCAGGAAGGGTGCGCCCGGCATGTCCTGGTGCTTCGTGAGCCAGGCGTCCAGCCGCGCGGCAATGCCTTTCGCCTTCGGCATGCCGCCGACGCCGGGCGGCAGATCGAACACGCGCTTGCTCTCGGTGATGGCAAACTGTCCGAGCAGGAAGAAGGCCTCGCGCGGTTCGGTCGCGACCCAGTTCGGATTGCCGCGTCCCGCATTGAGGTAGATGAGCGACGAGTCCTCCGCAGACTTCGTTGCCACCTTGGCCACGAAGTCCTTGATCTCGAACGGGCCGAGCTTTTCGGTACCGTTTGTAATCCAGGTGTTCCATTGCTTTGTCCTCCAACGTCATGAATTCGCGAGCGTCCCGTTTTACGAGAGCAGAATGATCAGCACCATGCCCCAGATGGTGAGAAGCGTGTTGCCGACCGCATAGGTCACGGTGTAGCCGAGTGCCGGCACCTGGCTCTTGGCCTGATCGCAGACCAGGCCGAGCGACGCGGTCGTCGTGCGCGAGCCGGAGACGATACCGAGCGTGAGCGCGTCATGGAAGCGGAACACGTACTTGGCAATGAACATCCCCAGAACCAAGGGAATCGTCGTCGCGAGCGCGCCCCACAGGAAGAGGCCCACGCCTTGCGTCTTCAGGCCGTTCACGAAGCCCGGACCGGCAGAGATGCCGACGATGGCGATGAAGATGTTGAGGCCGACCGAGTTCATGAACCAGATGGTCGGTGTCGGGATGCGTCCGAAGCTCGGACGGACCGATCGCAGCCAGCCGCCGATGATCCCCGCGATGAGCGCGCCGCCGGCCGTCGACAGCGTCAGCGGCACGCCGCCGACGTTGAGGACCAGCGAACCGAACAGGGCGCCGATGACGACGAACGCACCAACGAACGCCATGTCGGTGACGTCGGTCGCGCGATCGGCGACACCGAGCAGCTTGATGGCCTTGTTCGTGTCCTGTGTACGGCCGACGATCGTCAACAGGTCGCCGCGGTTGATCGTCGTGGTCGGCAGGATCGGGATGTCGGTCGCGGTCGCGCCGCGCGTGATCTTCCGCAGGAAGACGCCGCGCGTCTCCGGCATCTGCACCAGGTCGATCAGCGTCTTGCCGTCGATCGCCTTATTGCTCACCAGGACATCGACACCCTCGATCGGCACCGCCAGCAACTCCCGATCCTCGACTTCGGTCGCACCTTCGCCGAGGATCTTCACGAGCACGTCTCGGCCGCCCGAGACCGCCACGACGTCGCCTTCCTGCAGGACGGTGTCCGCGCCCGCCTCCTCGATGGTTCCGTTGCGCCGGAGGCGCAGGACGAAGACGCGTGGTCAGGAACGAGCGCCTCGGCCTCGGTCACGCGCAGGCCCACGGCCCTGCCGCCCTTCGCCACGCGAAACGCCCGTACTTCCCAGCGCCGCCACGCCGTGCCGGGGCCGCCGAGTTCCTTCACGCCGCCTTGCTTCTCCTCATAGTCCTTGCACGCGGCCTCGAGATTGATGCCGAGCAGCTTCGGGCCAAGGACGGCGATGACGATCGCCGAGCCCATCGTGCCGAACATGTAGGTGACCGCGTAGGCGACGGGCATCGAGTCGATCAGGGCCTTGGCCTGGTCGGCGGCCAGGCCTAACCGGTTGATGGCGTCGGTCGACAGGCCCATTGCGGCGGAGATCGTCTGCGACCCCGAGTAGAGCCCGGCCGCATAGCCGAGATCGTAGCCCGCAAACTTCGCGATCCCGACAGGGACCAGGAGGCTCAACACGCATTGGACTGCGGAGAAGAGCGCCTGCGGCACACCATCCCGTGCGACGCCGCGGACAAACTGCGGCCCCACGGCGTAGCCGACGGCGAACAGGAACATCAGGAAGACCGTCGCTTTGAGTGGCTGCGCGATGGTGATCCCGATCTGGCCGATCAGGACGCCGGCCAGGAGCGTCGCGGTGACCGCCCCCAGGCCGATGCCCTTGAACGTGAACTTCCCGAAGTAATAGCCGATGCCGAGCGTCAGAAAGATCGCGATCTCGGGGTATTGCTTCAGTGTCGCGAAGAACCAGTCCATATGATTTGCTCCGTTTTGCGTGTGGTCGAAATCCAGTACCTGCTAACCAGGCTTAACTGCCGGCGAGCGCGGGCGCCGGCTTAGCCTGCTTCGACTTCTCCGCCTTCTCGGACTTCGCCTCCAGCGCGCCGGGACTAATCAGCTTCAGTCCCAGGGTGGCGTCGTAGCCGTGGATCTCCTTCACGTCCAGCTTGCGCATGAACTCGATGGTGTCGGCTTTGATCACCTGCCCGGGCACCATGATCGGGAAGCCGGGCGGGTAGGGGATGACGAAGTGCGCGGAGACGAGCGGCGGCCCGGACTGGATCCGCTTGTCGATCTCGGGGCTCATCAGCTTGATGTGCTCGCATCCCTCGTGGTCGTAGGCCATGTAGAACGCCGTCCGCATGTCGCCCTCGAGCGTCGTGCCCTTCGGGTCATCGCGGAAGTGGTCGTGGAAATGGCTGAAGTTGGGGAGATCCGGAACGTCCTCCACCAGTGACTTCACCCGTGCTGCGAACGCCGTGCGAGCCGCGTCACCGCCGCCCTTGAGACGCTGCTCGATCTCATTCGAGATCTCGACCAGCACCTTGAGCAGATTGGCGACGTCGCTGCGCGTGTTGTTGATGTTGGTCTGCAGCAGGATCGAGTTGCGCGAGGTCTTATTGAGCTGAATCTCGTACTCGGAGGCGAGCAGGCCCTTGAACTGGGTGCCGTCGTAGCCGGCGGTCCCGCACATCAAGGTGAGCCGGGTCGGGTCGAGGATGAACTCGTCCTCGCGGAAGGCGCGGTCCGCATCCGCCCAGGTGGCGCCGCCTTCGGTGTAGCTCTTGAGTCCGGACTGCCGGAACTCGGCCGGGATCATGTGCTCGACGTCGAGGACCTTGAAGTACTTCGACACGAGGGGATGCGTGTTCACCGCGACCCGGATCTCGATCGCGAGCTGGATGGCCTGCATGACCATCTCGTAGCCTTCCAGCTCCATCTGCCGGCGCGCCACGTCGAGCGACGCGATGATCTGCTGGTTGGGCGACGTCGAGGCGTGCGTGAACACCGCCTCCTTGAAGGCCTGTTCGTGACGGTGGTAGTCCTCGTCGGCCACCACCACCATCGAGCCCTGGCGCAGGCACGACATCGACTTATGCGTCGAGTTGGTCTGGTAGACGCGCAGCTTCGCCTTGCGCGGATCGGGGATCAGCCGCGTGTCGAGCACGCGCGCGTCCTTGGGGTCGAGGTCCGCGCCGAGCTCCTTCTCCTGCGCGAGGTAGCGCTCCAGGTAGGCGGGGTCGGCGAATGCCTCCTTCAGGGCCGCGCGCGCGCCCATCGCCGTGCGCGGGCGATAGAGCGGTGACCAGCGAGCGAAACCGAACCACGCCTCGTCCCACAGGAAGATCAGGTCCGGCTTGATCGCGAGACACTCTTCCATCACGCGCCGCACGTCGTAGACGTGGCCGTCGAAGGTGCAGTTGGTCAGCGTGACTGTCTTCACCTTGTGGAGCCGGCCCGCCGCCTTGAGATCGAGCAACGCCTTCTTGACGTTACGCAGCGGCACGGCGCCGTACATCGAGTACGCGACCATCGGGAAGGCCTCGACGTAGTAGGGCTGCGCCCCCGCCAGCACCATCCCGTAGTGGTGCGACTTGTGGCAGTTGCGATCGGCGATGACGATGTCGCCCGGCTCGAGCAGCGCCTGGTGGACCATCTTGTTGGAGGTCGACGTGCCGTTGGTCACGAAGAACACGCGGTCGCCGCCGAAGGCGCGCGCCGCTGCGTCCTGCGCCTTCTTGATGTTGCCGGTCGGCTCGAGCAGGCTGTCCAGTCCGCCGGAGGTCGCCGACGATTCCGCGAGGAACAGGTTGGCCCCGTAGAACTCGCCCATGTCGCGGATCCAGTTCGACTTGAAGATCGACTTGCCGCGCGCCACCGGCAGCGCGTGGAAGGTCCCGACCGGCTTGGCCGCGTACTTTTTCAGGTTGTTGAAGAACGGCGTGTCGTTGCGCTCGGCGACGCCGGAGAGGATCGAGAAGTGGATCTCGAGCGGCTCCTCGACCTCGTAGAACACGCGGCGGATTCCGGCGGCGGCCGGGTCCGCGAGGATCGCGTCGGGCTTCTTGTCGGCGAGCAGGATGATGTCGAGCTCGGGGCGGAAGCGCTTCACGAGCTTCGCCAGCATCACGCCGTCGGCGCCCGCCGCGCGGTCCTTCAGCTCTGCGGACAGCCGGGAGGACAGCAGGTTCTTGAGCAGCGGCACGTCGCGCGAGGATTCGTAGGGGAAGCCGTCGTAGATCACCACCGACTCGAGGCTGGTGTTGAGGATCACGGCGAGCGCCGCGTCTTCGAACGAGCCGACGAACACGGGCTCGTAGACGAACTCGTCTTCGGGACGCCGCAGCTTCCTGATCTGTTGCGCGTGGGCCGCCCAGCGCGAAGGCGGCGTCGGCGTCACGAACAGCACTTCGAAATAGGGCCTGGCCGCTGCCTCTCCCCTTCGCGGCCGGCATCGCGCGCTCCGGGGCGGCCGCGTCGTCTTCCGGCTCGAACTCACCGGCATCGCTGCGGTAGCTCCGCGACATCAGCGCCGACGAGACGCGCTGCACCAGCCGCGCCGTGCCCATCGCGTCCCCGGCGGCGACGCGCTGCTTGATGGCGTTCATGACCTTGCCGCCCGGGTAAGCCTGGAAATCCTCCAGCGGCAGGAGCGCTGTGAGCGCCTCGTTGGACGCGGCCTGCAAGGCCGCGTCGCTGCGGCTGGTTGAACTCGAGGCCCATGCCTGCGCGGCACGGGCGAGATCCCGCCACAGGTCGAGGCGCGCGGCAACCGCCGAGAAGAAGTGGTCGATCCTGGGTGCAGTAGATTTCGTAGCCATCGGATACTCCTATGTTTTGTTTCTGAACGAATGCGGTGTCAGAGCGATTGCGAAGAGACCGCCGTCCGGCTGGCGACGCCAACGGTCGTTCAGCGTGTGACGAACAGCAGCCATGGGGTTCCTACGATGAGAAAAACGAGGACGCAGAAGATCGTCGTGAGGGCGCCGAGCCGGTACAGCTCGGCCTGGGTCAGGTAGCCGGCTCCGACGAAGATGACGTTCTGGCTCCCACCCTGGGGGGTGATCACCGAGAAATAGTCGCTGGCGAACAGCAGCGAAAACGCCATGAGGGGCGCCGGCACGCCGGTCCGAATGCCGACATCGAGTAATACGCCGAGAAGAGCCAGGACCTGTGACGACTGGCTGACGAACATGTAGTGCATCAGCACGTAGAGCACGAGCGAGCAACACGTAGGCGATCGGCCACGGGGTGTCTCCCAGCCGGGCGGACAGCCGGTCTCCGACATAGCTCATGAAGCCCAGCTCGTTCAGCTGGCTGCTCAGCGCGAAGAGCACCGCGAGCCAGAGATACACGGATAACGTGCTCCCCTGTTGGGCGATGTCGTCCACGGTGAGGACCCTGGTCGCGAGGAGCGCGGCGAGGCCCGCCGAAGGCCACGGCAGTCAGGTTCAGGTTCAGGGTCCCCGCCATGACCCAGCCGGTCACCATGACCGCAAAGGCCACCGCCACGATCCGCTCGTCGCGGCTCAGCCGACCCATCGAGCCGAGCTCCGCGCGGGCGGCCGCCGGCGCGTCGGGCGTGCTCGTGACGCCCGGTGGATACAACCGGTAGAGGACCAGGGGAAGCAGCAGGATTGCGGTCAGCGCCGGAACCGACGCGGCGACGAGCCACGAGCCGAAGTCGATCGTGAGGCCGTACTGCTCGACCACCGACACGCCGATCGGATTGGTCGACGCGGCGGTGAGCCAGAGGGCCGAGGAGACGGCGAGGCTGGCCATCCCGCAGAACATCAGGTAACCGCCCAGCCGACGCGTGCTCTCGTCGTCGGGCTTCGAGCCGGCGTTCTGCGCGAGTGCCAGCACGATGGGAAACAGCACCCCGCCGCGTGCCGTGTTGCTGGGGAACGCCGGGGCGATGACGGCATCGGTCAAGAAGATGCTGTAGCCCAGGCCGAGCGTCGACCGGCCGAATACGCTCACCACCAGGAGGCTGATACGCCGTCCCAAGCCTGACTTCACGACGCTGTAAGCGACGAGGAAGGCCACGATCACGAGCAGCACGCTGGCGTTGGCGAAGCCCGCGAAGGCCTTGGCGGGGTCGACCGTGCGGCTGAGCACCGCGGCCGCCACCGCTATCATCGCGGCGGTCAGCAGCGGGAACGCGTTCAGGATGACGGAGAGGATCGCCGCCGAGAAGATGGCGAAGAGGTGCCACGCCTCTTTCGTCAGCCCGGCCGGAGTCGGCGTCAGCCAGATGCCGAGCGCGAAGGCGAAAATCAGACCTTGCTTGATCAGAGTCGCGCGTCGGGAAGCCGGGGCGCTCATTGGACGGATGCAGCGCCCACACGCACTCGCCCCTTGAAGCCCTCGGTTCGACCGCCGACTGCGCCGTCCTCGGCCGTGAGCAGGTACCGCCACTGGAATTCGTACTCGCCCGTGGCCCCGGCGAAGCGCCCGGTCCCGCCGAGGAACGTGCCGGCGACGCGGTTGCCGGTTCCGACGAACTCGCCCTTGAGATCGCTGAAGACCTGGTCGCCACGGTCATCGGTCCACACGGCGCGGCCGACCATCCCGCTCTGGGTGTCCGTGAACCCGACGAACTCGCCCGGAACCCAACTCCGGGCGTGTTCTCCCCGGTGAACAGCAGCGAGCCATTGAGGTGGACGATCGACGCACGGTGGTCCGACCCCAGGTCGAGACTGGTTCGCGTGCCCGAGGCGGTCCAACTCCCCTCGAACGTGCGCCACTCGCCGGGCGCCAGCACCGTCTGAACTGTGGTCTGCCGCGCCCAGAACGCCGCGCCGACGATCAACAGGAAGAGCGCCGGCGCGCTCGCTCTGATTGCCCGAGCGAGCGGCCTTCCGCGCCGGCGTGCAGCGGTCACTCTGCTCATGGCGTCACGACTACGGGAAGTTGAAGCGAACCGCGAAATGAAGCCGATCAGCGGTGCCGACCCCGCCATCGAAGACCTGGCGACGGCCGTACAGATACTCGACGCCGGCCCACGCTCGGTCTGGCAGAAACCAGTAGAGGAGATTGACCGCGCCGTAATCGAGGTCCTTGTTGAAGTCGTCGGCGTAATAGTCCTCGTCTGCCGACGACGCCACGCTGAAGACCGCGTTCGACGACAGCCGGTCGGACCAGTAATGCTCGTAGCCCAACATCCACGCGACGAGTCCGACCGGCTGCAGCTCGCCGTTAAAATCGGGCACGGCGGTGATGCCTCCGCGATAGCGGCCGACGCCGTCGCCGAAGGTGAGCTGGGTATAGGCGTAGTCACGCCCAAACGTCTTCAGCCTCCCAGACAGGAGAGCGCCCCAGAGCGTCACGCTGTCCGGCTCGCCCTCCGTCGGCCGGAAGCGCCCTTTGCCGAGAAAGCCCGACACGAAGGCGTGCCCGCGCGAACCCCCGAAACGGAAATGCCCGGCCACGTCCGGCATCGGGTACTCGGCCTCGCCGGGTTCTCCCGTGGGTGACTCGATCGCCGACTTGTTGTCCTCGACTGCCACCGACCACGACATGTTCGCGCTCGGCTTGTGCGTCCACCGCACCTGCGCCTGCCGGATCGATGGAAAGGCCATCGGCGACTCAAAGTCGATGGTGTTGGGAAAGTTGGCGTCGTCCAGGAAGGTCGACCAGGTCTGTCCCGCCAGCAGGCCGCCCCAGCTTCCGTACGCATGGCGCAGACGAAAGACGCTGCCGCTGCCGTAGAAGTCGGTTTCGATGTACAACTTCAGCTCTTTGCCCTCGACCGGGCCGCGCATGTCGAGGAACAGACGCGTCTCCTTTGCATGGAGCTGCGAGTTGCCGCCCTCACCCGCATCGATGGGGATGGTGCGTGGGTCGAACGAGTCCTCGGAGCCGATGGGATTGAAGTCACGGATGATATCGAGCTTGACCCGTCCTCCCGGCTTGAAGACAAACGACCCGACCCTGAATCCGTCGGACGTAGGGTCCTGCGCGCTCGAACTACTCCCGCTGCTACTCACTGCGCCAGCACTTGACGGAGCGGAATCGCTTGTTGCCGAGGACGTCTCCTGTGAGCCAGTGGACTGCTCCTGTGAGCCAGTGGACTGCGCCGAGCTGCTCGGCAGCGCCGGGCTCTGCGCGAAACCCGGGTCGGCGACGAGGACGACTGCTCCGAGAGCAATAGTGCCCAGCAGAAGCCGACCGGATCCGCACGCTTCGCTTCTTCGACGAAAATCTGAATGCCGCATGTCATCTGTAATGGCAAGACCGCGGCCAAACCTCGCGCGATCGGGAGAGGCGCCAACAGAGGAGTTTCTGCGGGCAAATAGCAGCGTTCGCGCCTGCCCGTCGCGAGTCGCTCGAGGACAGTGACAACCGGCGGTGAGTGGCTCTCGGCGGATTAGAAGTGAGGGGGCCTCACCACGCGTTTGCTCATGTGCTCATGAAAGTGCCGTCATTCGCACGTCATCGCGACGCAAACGCAGAAGGCGTGAGTCATCGTCCGCGGGTCTCGTCACCGCTTGAGCAACGCAGCAACGCGTCGCTCGGTGAAAACCATCAGCAGGGACTCCCAACATAAAGGGCACGCACTTCGCACAAGGCACGAGCGAAGCTCCGCTCAAACCGCTCATACGAGACGCGTTGGCTCCCTTCGCGAGGACCTTCGTTTTCTCGAAAGTAGCCTTAGGAAGATGTCCAGCCTGACCCTTCGGATCCGAGCGATGTCACCGTGCGTGGCCCTCGCGGTTCTCGCCCTCGTCTCATCGTCGCCGGCGGAGGCGCAACCCGCTGCTAACCCGCCAGCGACCGAAACGCCGGCGCGGCCGCAGCCGGAACCCGACACGCTCGGTCGTGACACCCCGCGGGGGACGGTTCTCGGGTTCTTGGCCGCGGCGCGGGCCGACCAGGACGACGTGGCGAGCCAGTATCTGAACACTCAGCTCAGTGGCAAGGCCGCGGCGAGCCTGGCGCATCAACTGTTCGTCGTCCTCGATGCTCGTATGCCCGCGCGATTGACGCAGCTCAGTGAAGTGCCTGAAGGCTCCCTGGCTAATCCGTTGGCGCCGAATCAGGAGCTCGTCGGAACAATCGACAGCGGCGGAAACATTTTTCCGATCGAGCTCGATCGCGTGACTCGTGCGAAGAGCAGCCCCGTGTGGCTCTTCTCCGATCGGACGCTCGCCACAATTCCGGCATTGTACAAAGACGTCTCACTCGGTTGGAGCGACGGAGTAGTGACGCGGTTTCTGTTGGGGAAACGCTTCGCCGGAATTCGCCTGCTCGAATGGCTGTCCGTACTCCTGGGTCTACCGTTGCTCTACCTTGTGACCGCCGTGTTGAACAAGCTGCTCAGGCCGTTGATCCGCGCCGTTTCGCGGCGGCTGTTCAAGACCTCCGCACTGTTCGCCGGCGAGGCGCTGCCGATTCCCATTCGCCTGCTGTTCCTGGTGCTCGCCCTTGACTGGTTCCGATCCAGCCTCCCCGCGCCGCTGCTCGTGCGCCAATTCTGGTCAAATTTGTCGGCCCTCATCGCGATCATCGCCTTCGTGTGGCTGTTCATTCTGATCAACGGCGAGGTCGAGCAGTACATCCGTCACCGAAACCCCGGCGCCAGTATCGGCGGCGCGCCTTCTCTTCTGAGGCTCGGCCGCCGCGGGGTCGATTTTCTCGTGATCCTCGTGGGCATCGTCGTCCTCCTTCGCCACTTCGGGGTCGATCCAACGCCGGCGCTGGCCGGGCTCGGCGTCGGCGGCATCGCGGTGGCTCTCGCGGCACAGAAGACGCTCGAAAACGTCATCGCCGGGATCTCTCTGATCCTCGATAAAGCCGTCCGCATCGGAGACATCGTGAAGATGGGCGACTTGTTCGGCACGGTCAACCATATCGGCCTGCGCTCGACGCGCATTCGCACTCGCGATCGCACGATCGTGAGCGTACCGAACAGTCAGATCGCGAACGCGAGTATCGAGACCCTGTCGGCGCGCGACAAATTCTGGTTTCACCCGGTTGTCGGAGTTCGCTACGAGACGACGCCGGAGCAGCTGCGCGAAATCGTTGACGGCTTCCGTCGGCTGCTCGACGAACACCCCTTGGTCGACAGCGACTCTGTCTGGGTCCGATTCGTTCGACTCGGTCCGTTTTCGCTCGACATCGAAGTCTTCGCGTACCTCTTTGCCCGCGATTGGGAAAACTTCCTGGAGATCCAGGAACAGCTCCTCTTCGCCGTCACGGACATCGTCAACAGGGCGGGTGCGGAGATCGCGTTTCCGTCGCAGATGACATACGTCGCCAATGCGTCTCCGATCGCCAACAAGCCTGCCGCAGACGTGGTCACGGGGCGGTGAGCGTCAATGCTCTGAGATCTGAGATGGCGGTGCATCGTCGATCGTCGGGTTGACCCACCCTCCAGCAGGTGCGATGTCCGGTGCACCATCGGTTGGACCCCACGTGCCTGGCTCGTATTCGCGAACGGGCGTGTTCAGCGCCAACACGGGATCGACGATGCGCCAGGCCTCTTCGACGTAGTCCATCCGCGCAAACAGCGTCGCGTCTCCCTCGAGGGCGTCGCTGAGGACGCGCTCGTAGGCGGCCTTCTCGTCGGCGCCAGGCTGCCGGCTCGCCACGAGCTCGGCGCGCTTGCCGATCATCTGGTCGGCGTCGTCCATCGCCGTCACGCCGAACGCGACCGTCTGCCGCGGCATGATGCGAAATCGGAAGTAGTTCGAAAGGGCCGCAGCGGCCGGGAACAGGAATGCCGTCGGAGGCCGCCGCAGGCGGACCACCACCTCCGTGGACGTGAAGGGAAGGCACTTTCCGGTGCGGATATAGAACGGCACGTCCTGCCAGCGCCCCGAATCGATGCGGAGCCGGAGAGCGGCGAACGTCTCGACCTGCGAATCGGCGGCGACGCCAGGCTCGTCGCGGTACCCGCGGAACTGTCCGCGAACGACGTCCTCGGCCTGCAGCGCCGGAATGGCCTTGAGGACTTTCACTTTTTCGTCTCGCAGCGACTCGCTGTCCATTCTCGCCGGCGGCTCCAACGCGAGATTGCTCAACAGCTGGAACAGGTGGTTCTGAACCACGTCACGGATGGCGCCGGTGGCGTCGTAGAACGCGCCGCGTCCCCGCACGCCGAAGTCCTCCGCCATCGTGATCTGCACGCTCTCGACGTGGGCGCGATTCCAGAACGCCTCGAAGATCGGATTCGAGAAGCGAGAGAACAGCATGTTGTGCACGGGTCGCTTGCCAAGGTAGTGGTCGATGCGAAAGATGTCCCGCTCCACAAACGTGCCAAGCAGGATCCGATTCAGCTCGCGCGCCGAGGCGAGGTCCTGCCCAAAGGGCTTCTCGACGACGACGCGTGCACCTTTGGCGCAACCCGATTGCGCCAGTTGTTCCACCACCGGTCCAAAAAGCGGGGGCGGGATCGCCAGGTAGTGCGCCGGGTGCTGTGCGCCTCCGAGCTCACGTCGAAGCGCCACGAAGGTCTCCGGATCCTTGTAGTCTCCGTCGATATAGCGCAGCCCTCGCGACAGTTTGGCGAATGCGTCACGGTCGAGGCCGCCGCCGTACTTCTCGACGCTATCCTGCGCGCGCATGCGCAACTGATCGAGGCTCCAACCGGCCTTGGCGACGCCGATGACCGGGACATCGAGATCGCCGCGTTTGGCCATCGCCTGGAGCGAGGGGAAGATTTTTTTGTACGCCAGATCGCCTGTCGCCCCGAAGAACACCAGCGCGTCGGAATGTGTCTCGCTCATCGTCGTCCCTGTTCTCAATCGCTGCTGTGGTGAGGGGCTTTTTCCACGTGTCCGCCGAACTGAAAGCGCATCGCCGAGAGCAGCTGGTTCTGGAACGCCGCTTCACCGCGCGAGCTGAAACGCGCGTACAGGGCGGCTGTGAGTACCGGCGCGGGCACCGCCTCGTCGATCGCCGCCATAATCGTCCAGCGGCCCTCGCCGGAGTCGGATACACGGCCTGCAAACTTCGACAGCGACGGATCCTCGATGAGGGCCTTGGCCGTGAGGTCCAGCAGCCATGAGGCCACCACGCTGCCTCGCCGCCACACCTCCGCCACGTCGGCGAGGTTGATGTCGTATTGATAGTGTGCGGCGTCGCGAAGCGGCGTCGTCTCGGCGTCGACGGCGTGCGTCTCCTTGCCGACGTTGGCGGCGCGAAGAATGCCCATCCCTTCGGCGTACGCGGCCATCAGGCCGTACTCGATGCCGTTGTGCACCATCTTGACGAAGTGCCCGGCCCCGTTCGGCCCGCAGTGGAGATAGCCTTGCTCGGCGGTACCGGTGACACGTTCGCGACCGGGAGTGCGTTCGATGTCGCCGATGCCCGGGGCAAGCGCGACGAAGATCGGATCGAGCTCGTCGACGACCGCCGGCTCACCGCCAATCATCATGCAGTAGCCACGCTCGAGACCCCAGACGCCGCCGCTCGTCCCGACGTCCACGTAGTGGAGGCCCTTCGCAGCGAGTTCCTTCGCACGCCGAATGTCGTCGACGTAGTACGAATTGCCACCGTCGATCAAGACGTCTCCCGGCTCGAGCAACGGGATCAGATCAGTGATGCTCGCATCCACGACGGCCGCCGGCACCATCAACCAGACCACCCGAGGCTTACTGAGCTTGCCGATAAACTCCGCGAGCGACGCTGCGCCCTGCGCACCTGCGGACGCGAGCTCCGAAACAGCGGCAGGATGGCGATCGTAGACGACGCACGTGTGGTGATGGCGCATGAGGCGGCGCACCATGTTCGCGCCCATCCGCCCAAGACCGATCATTCCGAGCTGCATGACGACTCCTTCTCAACGGCGGATGAAACCACGGGCCGGACTCTTCGGTTCGCGCCGAATCAACGCGTTTGTGTCGGGATGATTATCGCCCGTGCCGTGCACGCGTTGGTTCATCATGTCTCGCGTCGGTCAATGCCTTGAACGGCGATCGATTGAGCATGAGCCGTGCCAGGAATACGGGCCGGTATTGGCATTCGTTATGCTCGGGCACACGCACACGCACGCGACGGACGATCACGATGGACGATCCCGCTCTGTGGCACCGGCTTCAATTCGCCTTCAGCATCACCTATCACTATCTTTTTCCCCAGTTGACGATGGGGCTCGCATGGTTCCTCGTCTACTGGAAATGGCGCGCGTTACGTAGCGGTGATGAGCGCTACGCCGCCGCGGCCCGGTTCTGGGCGAAGATCTTCGGCCTGAACTTCGCCGTCGGCGTGGTCACCGGCATCCCGATGGAGTTCCAGTTCGGCACGAACTGGTCGAACTTCGCGAAGTACTCGGGCGGCGTCATCGGACAGACGCTCGCGATGGAAGGGATGTTTGCCTTTCTGCTCGAGAGCGCCTTTGTCGGCGCGCTCGTCTGGGGCGAAAAGCGGCTCGGGCCGCGCAAGCACTTTGTCGCCACGGTGTTGGTCGCCGCAGGAAGCTGGCTCTCGGCGTATTTCATCCTGGTGACGAACGCGTTCATGCAGCACCCAGTCGGCTACGTGGTCGGGGCCGACGGCACGCTCGGCATCGGCGACATGCGCGCCTACCTGTTCAATCCGTGGGCGCTGGTGATGTTCGCACACAACCAGGCGGCCGCGCTCGTCACGGGCACGTTCGCGGTCACCGCCGTGGGCGCGTTCTACACGCTGCGCGAGTCACATCGCGACCAGGCGCGGCTGTACCTCAAACACGGAACCGTGGCCGGACTGGCCGCGGCCGTCCTCGTGGCCTTTCCGACAGGAGATTGGCAGGCCAAGATCGTGGCGCGCTACCAGGAGCCGGTGCTCGCCGCGATGGAGGGCCGCTTCGAAACCGGGCCGATGGCAGAAATCACGCTCATCGGGCAGCCGAACGTGAAGGAGCGCCGCATCGACAATCCGATCAAGATCCCCGGGGTGCTCAGCTTCCTCGCGTATGGAACGTTCCACAGCGATGTACGCGGACTCGATGCGTTCCCGCCCGACACCTGGCCGACCAACATCGAGTTGCTGTACTACGCCTTCCACGTCATGGCCGGACTAGGCACGATCTTCATCGCGTTGATGGGACTGGCCAACCTGCAGCGCCTGCGCGGACGGCTGGAATCGAGTTCTGCGCTGTTGTGGATACTGATGCTGGCCTTTCCCTTTCCCTTCATTGCGAACACGGCCGGCTGGTTGACGACGGAGCTTGGCCGGCAGCCCTGGTTGATCTATGGCCTGTTTCGCACGCAGGAC
This sequence comes from uncultured Acidobacteriota bacterium, assembly GCA_963762925.1. Lineage (GTDB taxonomy): Bacteria > Acidobacteriota > Vicinamibacteria > Vicinamibacterales > UBA2999 > DASPWV01. Next base: position 91,627 of record CAVXMP010000005.1, read on the forward strand.
GGCTACAGCGACGTCGTCAGCTCCGGCGACGTGCTGTTCACGCTGATCGGGCTGGCGGGACTCTACTTCGTCCTCGGCCTCTTGTATCTGTATCTCGTCGGGCGCGAGATCCTGCACGGCCCGGACGCGGTGGAGCGGGCCGGCGGGGATCCCGAACCGGTCACGGGGGTGGCGCATGGTTGAACTGTGGTTCGCGCTGCTGTCATTCACGTTGACGATGTTCGTGGTGCTCGACGGCTGGAACATTGGCGCGGGCGCACTGCACCTGATCGCGGGCAAAACCCAGTCGGAGCGCCGCGAGATCGTCGCCGCCATCGGTCCGTTCTGGAGTTGGAACGAGGTGTGGCTCATCGCGTTCGGAGGCACCTTCCTGCTCGCCTTCCCGAACGTCATGGCCACGTCGTTCGCCGGGTTCTATCTTGCGCTCTGGTTCGTGCTCTGGGCGTTCATCCTGCGCGGCATTTCCATCGAGGTCGGCGGCCACATTGACGACAGGTTGTGGCGATCGTGGTGGGACTTCGTGTTTGGTGTGTCGAACGTGCTGCTTGCCGTGCTGTTTGGTGCCGCGCTCGGCAACGTGATCCGTGGCGTGCCCCTCGACGACAGCGGCAAGTTCACTATGTCGCTGTTCACCGACTTTGGCGTGCGGGGCCGGGTGGGGATCCTCGACTGGTACACCGTGTCCGTCGCCGTGTTTACGACGGTGCTGCTCTCCGCGCACGGCGCCACCTACCTGCGGCTCAAGACGAGAGGCTTGATACACCAGCGAAGCGAACGTCTCGCGCGCCAACTATGGCCAACCGTGCTCGCGCTGTTTGCTGTCGTCTCGCTCGAAACCTGGGTCGTGCGACCTGCACTCTACGGTGCGATGGTCGAGCGGCCGCTCGCCTGGCTTGCGGTGGCGGTTGTCGTGGCTGGAGCCTGGGCGCTCTTCACCGGGTTGCGCGGAACCGCGGAGAGTCGCGCGTTTGCGGGATCGTGCGCGGTGATCGCGGGCCTCCTGGCGGGCGCGGCGGTGAGCGTGTTTCCCGTCATGCTGCACTCGACGCTCGCAACCGAGCACTCGATGACGGCCTACACCGGGGCGGCTCCGGCGCGCGGACTGGCGATGGCTCTACTCTGGTGGCCAGTGGCGCTCGTGCTCGCGTTGGGCTATCTCGCGGTCATCATGCGCAACTACCGTGGCAAGGTCAGGCCGGCGGAAGACACGCAGGGATTCTACTGATCGCGTGGCGGGGCCTCGAACATGCCATCGACGTCGCGCACTTCGGCGACGTAATCCAAGCCGCGCGTTTCCGTGACGAAATCGAACTCGACGCGGGGTGGCGCCGGTGCGGATTCCAACACCTCGAGCAGCCGCGTAAACCGCTTCGAACGGACTCGCAGGCGCATCGCGTCTTCAGTCGCCCACTCCTCGACGTAGCGCACAACAGGAGAGTCGCTGTCCTCGGTCCATACTCGACACCCCAGGCAGCCCGGCTCGATGCGGGTGGGCGAGGCGAGCAATCGCAACGTGTGAACGAGTTGGGCGGTACCGCGCGCCGGCGCGGCGAGCGCAACAGCTAGGCGCACCACGCGGCAGCGATCAGCAGCAGACGTACCAACCGCGGACTGCCAGGAGCAATGTCGCTATGCTTCTGTGCCGCTTCGACTTGTCGCCGCCAGGAGGTTTGCGACCACCGCGACTGACGGGCAGGAATCCCCCGAATCACGGAGGGAGCCCCGGAATGTCGGAGTCAGTGGCGCTGCCGGTGAAGTCCCAGTTTTGCCATGCGCGTCTCGAGAGTCGTCGCTTTGAGGCCGAGTTGTTCGGCGGCGCCGCCGACGCCGCGAATCCGCCATCTCGTGCTGTCGAGCACGCCCTTGATGTGCTCCTTTTCGACATCGACCAGCCGGACGCTGCGTCGGGTGGCGGCGCTCGACGTCTGTGGCAGCGCGATCGTCAGACGCGGGCCGTTGGCGGCAATCAGCGCGCGCTCCACCAGATTGCGCAGCTCGCGGACGTTGCCCGGCCACGAGTAGCGTTGCAGCATCTCGATGTTGTCTTTTGCGATCGACTCGATCCGCTTGCCAAACGCCGCCGAGAACTCCTCGACGAATCGCCACACGAGCAGCGGAATGTCCTCGATCCGCTCGCGCAGGGGCGGCACCCGAATCGGAAAGACGTTGAGCCGGTAATACAGATCTTCGCGGAAGGTATCGGCCGCAATCCGCTTCTCGAGATCCCGATGCGTCGCGGCGATGATTCGTGTGTCGATCTTGGTTGTCTTCGAGCTGCCCAAACGCTCGATCTGCTTGTCCTCCAGCACGCGCAGGAGCTTGACCTGGACATCAGGTGCGAGGTCACCAATTTCGTCCAGGAAAATCGTCGACCTGTCGGCGAGCTCGAAGCGCCCGATCTGACGCGAGAGCGCGCCCGTATACGCGCCCTTCTCCCGGCCGAACAGCTCGCTTTCGATCAGCGTCGCCGGAATGGCAGCGCAGTTGACGCGTACCATGGCTCGAGCGCGGCGCCTGCTCAGTTCATGAATGCGCGCGGCGAAGACCTCTTTGCCGGAGCCGGTCTCGCCCAGAAGGAGCACCGTCGCATCGGTCTCGGCCACCTGGCACACTTGCTCATGCACGAGGCGAATCGCGGCGCTCTGGCCGATGCCCGAGGTGTCGAGCGGCCGTTCGATGTCGGGTCGCAGGTACTGGTTCTCCGCCCGCAACTGATCGCTCAAGCGCGCGACCTCGGCGAGCGAGCGACCGAGCGCCTCGTCGCTGTGCCGACGGCCGAGCACACTGGAGAACATGCTCGCGGCGACGAGCAGTCGCTGAAGAATCTCTGGGGGCCACTCGCGTTCCCGGCGCGTCACGCCGAAGCTCACGACGCCGACGATCCGCTGCGCCACCGACAGCGGGATCACGACGGTGGACTTGAGATCGAAGCGAAGCACGTTCGAGCGGTCGACGCCCTCCGGCAGCTCGCCGGGAGTCGAGAGGCACACCAACTCTCCGGCCAGGAGCTTCGGCAGCATTCCGGGGAAGCTCTCCTTCGCCGACAGGTGTGCGGGCGGGGCGGGAAGCTCGGGACGCCACCAGCGGTGGGTGCAGTGCAGATCGCCATCATCACGGAGCTCGAACAGCGCACTGCCGTCAAGATCGAGTGCCTCGACAATGCAGCGTTGAGCCTCGTGGATCGCGGCGTCCACGTCGGAGGGGAGCGGCGCGATGCAACCGCACCGGTTGAATGTGCGTTGGCGACGTCCGACACGCCGATCCGAGAGATTCGTGAAGCATAGATGCCGCACGAACGCGTCATCACAGATCGTGCCGTCAACACGGCGTCGCCGAGGAATCTCGGTAAGTGCTTGAGACTGCGCGGGATTGACGTGGTTTCGGCGTACGGTCACGGGCAGGCGATGATCCTGGATCACCGCCTGCCGTCGTGTCCGCCGAAATCTCGTGATCATGCCCGCTTCCTACTTTGTCTTCTTGATGTCGGTCAGGCGGACGACCTCGACGCCGTAGTCCTCGACGACGAACGCATCCTGATTCAACCGGATTTTCGCGGCGGGTGCGATCGTCCCGGAACCATTGCCTTTGGCGTCGACCACGAGGTCGAGCACAGCAAAATCGTACCCCTCCTTGGGCTTGGCGCCCGGCATCCCTGCGCCGAGAAAGAGCATCGGCTGATCGCTGACGATCGTCAGGAGCCGGCCGTCGCCTGTGGCGCGCTCCATCGTGAAGCGCGTCGTCGTCGCGCTGCCGGCGCCAATCTTCACCGTGCCGGTGGGCTTGGCCCCTGCGAGCCCCTTCCGCAGTGCCGCCGCGCCGCCGGTCTTGAACGCGGCCACCAATGCCTCGGCTTCGCTTTGCGGCATCTTGCGGTCGATCGTGATGGTCACCGGTGCGTTCGCCGATGCGCCGCCGACTCCCTTTACCGCCGCCGTGGCGGTAAACACTTCCGCCGCCTGTCCGTTCGGGGACGCAGGCGTCATCAGCAAGGCGCCCGCAAGGACGGTCGCACTCATGGTTCTATAGGTCACGGTCATTTCCTCACCTCTCGCGTACACGGTTGCGAGTCTCGAGCGATAGCAACGCTCATTCCAACTGTCATCTCGACCGACGCGACGCACAATTCCGTCGCTCGCGTCAATTTAACCACGAGCCGTGTCCCCCGGAATAGCGGAGGAGCCCCGACAATCCGGAGGGCTCGGAATACCGTATTCGAGTTTTTGCCACGACCAATCGCGCGAGACCATCGCCGTGGCGATGGTACGCGGCGTGCTGTAGCGTCGCAGCGTCCGATGGAGAGGCACGCGGGAATCCCGCTGTATCGGGAGTGGCGCCGATGACCCTGCGCGGGGGCATCGTGTTTCGTTGTCCGGCCGGTGCACGCTGTCCTCAGACCAATTCTGCAGGTGGTTCAATGCCGTCGAATCTTCACACTCTTGATCGCGCGAAATGGGCGCCTCACGCCTCGCGGGTCGTCGTTGTTGGTCTGCTCGCCGCCGTGTGGTCGCTGGCCTCGCCGCCGGCCGCACATGCGTCGATGCTGTCGCCCGAGCTGGCGGACAAGATGGCGACTTACGTCGCCATCTTCGCGCTGTTCTTCGTGCCGATCCTCCTCATCATCCTGTTCTGGATGGTGCACGTGCTTCCGGAAAAGATCGCGCACAAGCGGCACCATCCGCAGACCGAGGCCATCCAGACGTTGTGCCTGCTCTCGCTCGTGTTCGGAGGGCTACTCTGGCCGCTGGCCTGGCTGTGGGCGTACACCAAGCCGGTGGGCTACAAACTCGCCTACGGCACCGACAAGCATCCCGACTACTTCAAGGAGCACGGCCTCCCGGAGCCGGAAAGCGCCACCGCCGACATACGCCAGCGCATTTCCGCGCTCGAAGAGCGCGGTGTGCCAGCCAGTGAGCTCGACGCCATTCGCACTGACTTGGCAGCTATTGAGTCACGGCTTGCGGCAGGTGTCGCCAGGAGCGAGGTGGGCTGATGGAAGTCATTCTGCTCGGTATCTACGCGTTCTTTGTCTGGCTGATCTTCATCAAGTTCAAGCTGCTGCCCTGGACCACGCCATGGAAGGTCGGCGTGGTGATCTTCCCGGTGGTCGTCCTGGCCGCGACGATTCTGCTGCTGAACATCTTCGCGCCGACGACAACGGATGTCCGGGTCGTCAAGTACATCGTGCCCATCGTGTCGCAAGTGAAGGGACGGGTGATCGAAGTACCGGTCGAAAACAACAGGCCGGTGAAGAAGGGCGACGTGCTGTTCCGCGATCGACCCGACGCCGTACGAAAGCGAGGTTCGGTCGCTCGAAGCGCAACTGGTGTCAGACGAGGCGAAGGTCGGCGCCGAACGGGCGCGGCTCGGCGAGGTGGAGACGCGCCTGCCCGATGCGCAGGCGAGCGAACGTCAGCTCAACGAACAACTGAAGCAGGCGACGAACCAGATCGCGTCGCTGCAGGCCTCGCTCGAACTGGCGAGGAAGCGCGTGGCGCAAAACACGGAGCTCGCCGCCACCGGCGCCGGTAATCGCTTCGATCTGGAGCAGGCGCAAACCAACGTCACACGAGCTCACCGCGCAGATCGCCGCGGCGCGCGCCGCCGAGCAAGAGGTGAGGGAAAAGCTGTCTGGCCGAGTCAAGGGGGACCTCGCCGTCCGTGGCGGGAGCCAAGGCGCAGATCTCCACGGCGAGTGCGCAGGTGCGGGTCGTTCAGGCGCAGGCCGATACGACGCGCGCCCAACTTGCGAACGCCCGCTGGAACCTGGAACAAACGACCGTCGTCGCCCCGGCAGACGGCACGATGGTCAACGTGATGCTGCGACCGGGCTACTTTGTGTCGGGCGTGGCGTTCAACGAGGTCATGACCTTCGTCGACACTCGAGTACCAGCTCTTCGCCATGTTCAACCAGAACGAACTGCACCAGGTCCACGCCGGGGAACGAAGCGGAGATGACGCTCGACACCTACCCAGGCCGCATCGTCAAGGCGCATGTGGATTCGGTGATCTGGGCGCAGGCGCAGGGCCAGATTGATGCGTCGGGTGATCTGCCGCGGACAACGTTCACCTCGCCCCCAGGCAAGTTCCCGGTGAAGCTGGTTGTCGCCGAGAAGGACAACGCGCTGTTTCTGGCGGCGGGCGCCCGCGGCTCGGCCGCGATTTATACGGAACACCTCGAGCTCATTCACCTCATTCGAAAAGTGTTGCTGAGGACGGCGTCGTATCTCGACTACGTCATCATCAAGCACCATATCAGTCTCCACTGAAGGACGGCACCGATGGCCCTTTGTGCTCGCTCGACGTGCCCGGCGTTGGCTTCAGGTCATCGCTGCTCCGCTCGCCGCCGGACTGGTGGCGACGATGGTGACGGGTGTGCGCTGAAGGCGCCGCCGGATGCAGCGGCGATCAAGCAGGAGGCGCTGCCCTCGGTGCAGATGCCGGCGCAGTGGACCGCGGCAGCGCGCGGGCGCCGGCGCGGTTTCCGACAACTGGCTCGCGGCGTTCCGCGACGAGCAGTTGGCGGCGGCGGTCGCCGAAGCGATCGCGCACAACGCCGATCTGCGCGTGGGAGCCGCGCGCGTCGAGCAGGCCCTGCTCTACGCGAAACAGGCGGGGGCGAAGCTGTGGCCGGCGGTCGATCTCCTCGCGCGTGGTGGCGGCAAGCTGTCCGGGGACGGCTCGGGCATACAAGGCGCGCGTCCTCACCGCGAGCTGGGAGCTCGACCTCTGGGGCCGCGTGCGTTACGGCCGGGCGGCGAGCGCCGCGCAAGCCGCGTCGGCGGCGGCGGATTTCGAGTATGCGCGCCAGTCGATCGCGGCACTCGTGGCCAAGAGCTGGTTCCTCGCCATCGAGGCAGGACTGCAGGCCGAGGCGACACGCGACACCATTCGCGCAAGCGAGGAGCTCGTCCGACTCGCGGACGACCGGGTGCGCGTCGGGGCTGGCAATCAAGAAGATGTGTTCGTGGCACGCGCCGGCGTCGGCAGCTATCGGGATGTCCTGCGTCAGCTCGAACTGGGACAGAGCCAAGCGATTCGAGCACTCGAAATCCTGCTCGGTCGTTATCCCTCGACCGCAGCGGTCACGACGCCGCAGTTGCCGGCTTATCCCGGCGAGGTTCCGACCGGGCTGCCGTCGGAGCTTCTGGAGCGGCGACCGGACGTCATCGCCGCGGAGCGGCGCGTGGCGGCCGCGTTCAATCGGATTCATGAGGCCAAGGCGGCCCGCCTGCCGGTCATCGCGTTGACCACAGGTGTCAGCGCGATCTCGAGCGAACTGTTTGTTCTCAAGGATCACAGCAATCCTGTGTGGAACCTCGGCGCCAACCTGGTGGCACCGCTGTTCCGAGGCGGCGCGCTCAAGACGCAGGTCGAGATTCGGACGGCCGAACAGAAACAGGCGATCGCCGAGTATGCCGTTGTCGGCATGCGCGCCTTCGGAGAAGTGGAGGAGGCCCTGGCTGCCGAGATCGCCGCGCGCGAGCGCGAGCAAATCCTCGCGGAAGTCATCGCCGACAACCAGCAGGCGCTCACCGTCGTGCAGGCTCAATTCAAGGTGGGAAGCACGGATCTTCGGTTCGTCGAGCAACGGCAACTTGCGGTGATCGCCACGCGCTCCGCGCTCATCCGGATGCAGGCGGAGCAGCGCATCCAACGCGTGAATCTCCACCTCGCGCTTGGCGGCAGCTTCGAGTTGCGGCCCCCACCACCAACGACGACGGCTCCGAGCGTCCCTCCGCCGTCGCGCTGAGGCCGCAGATGGACGCAGATAGAACGGCCGCAGATGGACGCAGATAGCGCAGAGAGGAAAGACGGATCTTGCCGGGCGACGAAAACGCTTTGACGCGATCTCGCCTCGCCGATCGTTCGGCCGAACGCTGCGTGCGACGAGCAAGTTGAAATGAACTCGTATGCGGACCCGCTCAAGAGTTAATTTTGCGCCGCTAGGTTCAAAACGTCACCGCGACCGCAAGGACGAACGTGGGCTTCTCGTCGTCCGGGTTGAAGACGTATCCGCTGATGTCCAGTGTCTTGTAGGAGAAGCCCGCGAGCAGGCCGCGCTGGATCTCGCGATCGGTTTGGTACACCCGCGTCCGCTGCGTCACCATTCCGAACCGGAACCACTCGACCGGCGCAAACGTCAGCTCCGACCAGTTGTAGAAGAAACTGTCCGAGGTGTTCGCCCGTGTCGAAGACCTACTCGCCCTCGCTGTAGAGCTCGAGCTTCCACCAACCCAGCGAGCCTTTGTAGCCCGGCGCGATGCCGTCGGTGTCGCCAAACACGCCGCCGATCATCGGCGTGAATTCCCACGCCAGTTTCTCGCCGCCGCTGAAGTTGTAGCCGAGCCACGCCGAGCCCGTGTCGAGCGCTTCGTAGTTGTAGCGTGCTTCGAGATGGAGCCAGTCGCGGTCCGCGGTGAAGCTGGGTTGCACGAAATCGCCGTCGTCGGGGACGAAGTACGTGTAGGCGGAGACGGAGAACTCCCACGCCGGTTCGTCTTCGGCTGGCGTGTTCGTCACCGCGGGAGCCGGCACGTTCGTCGGGGTTTGCGCGAAGACGGCGTCGTCGCATGAGTGCGATCGCCATCGCCAGGCAGGCAAGTCGTCGCACGGACTATCCTCCCAGTGCCATGGTCATGCCGACGAGCATGGACCCGAGAACAACCATCGCAATACCCACCAGCCACGGGTGACGCCCGGTCATGCTTCCGAAAGCGTAGCCCGTCAGAAACAACATCACGATGGCGATGGCATTGGACACACGCAGGGCCGGCCCGACGTTCTGCATGAACATGAACGGGATCACCACCGGAAACGTGGAGACGAACACGATAAGAAACACGCCGATCGCGCCGAGCCATTCGTCTTTGCTCAGGCGCGCGCGTTCCGGCGGCTCGGGCAGTTGCATCAGCCGTCGGCGCATCGTTTCCAGTTCCGCCGGCTCGAGGATCGACGCGACCACAGAAGGCAACGCGTCTGCGATGAGACGCTGGGCCTGTTGCGGATCGCTGGCCTTGCGCACGGCCACGTAAGTCATGAGGCCCTGGCTCTTTTCCGCGAGACACCCCATCACATACAACATCGCATCGATGATGCCCCACGCCACATTGCACCCGAGCGCTCCGATGAGCATCGTGCGCACGTCATCGCGGCCGGCCTCGGCGACGCTGAGTGACCCGGTGAACGTGAGGACCATGATCAGCCCGAACAGAACTTCAGAGACGCGATCAATCGGCTCCAGCACTCGCTTCGAGGACTGGATGCCGGTGACAGGCGCGCTCATGACACTCGGGGCGGCAACATGTACAGAGTCATGGCGAAGATCGCGTAGACCATCAGCAACAGGGCGCCCACGAACCATGCCGAGCGCCCGCTGTTGGTCACCAACGCTGCGGTCATGCAGGCGATGAACATCATCACCACGGCACCGGGCCAGAACTGCAGGTTCATCGGCGACGGGGCGATGACATAACTCAAGAGCACGAGCACGGGCGCAACGAACAGCGCAATCTGCGACGCGCTGCCGAGCGCGATGCCGACGCTCATGTCCAGCCGGTTCTTGCGCGCCGCCGCGAACGCCGAGGCCATTTCCGCGGCCGCGCCGACGATCGCCACGACGATGAACCCAACGAACGCCGGGCTCATCCCCAGCGTCTCCGCCGCGATTTGTACCGATTCGACAAAAATGTGGCTGACCATGGCCACCAGCACCGTCACGCCGGCCAGCGTCGCCAGGGCGAGGCCCATCGGGAACATCGACTCGCCGCCGGCTTCCCCGTGTCCCGCGCTGGCGAACAATTCCTTGTGCGTCTTCAGGGAGAACAACATGCTCAACGCGTACGCGACGATCAGCAGGACGGACAGGCCCACACTCAAATTCTGGGTGAACTCGGCCCCCGCGACCGAGTCCGCTTGCGACAACGCCGAAGGAATCAACAGGCCGACCGTGGCCAGGAACAGCAGGCCCGCCTGCATGCGGGCGCTGATGCGGTTGAATTCCTGCTCGTGATACTTGAGACCGCCAAGCAGCAGCGAGACACCGAGCATGAACAACGTGTTGGTGACGATCGCGCCGGCAACCGACGCCTTCACGAGCACAAATTGCCCGGCCCGCAAGGCCGTGAGCGCAATCACCAGTTCCGTCAGGTTGCCGAGCGTGGCGTTGAGCAGGCCGCCCAACGGCATCACCAGTCTTGGCCGCCACGGATTCCGTGGCGTGACTGAGCAGGGCCGCTAGCGGCACGATGGCCAGGACCGACAGGGCGAAGAGCAGCGTGTGCGCGTCGTGCGCGAGCCTTTCGGCCGCAAACACCACGGGCACGAAGACCAGCAGCCAGAGCAGTTTGTTGTGCTGGATTTCTTTGAGCAGCTGTTTCATGGTTCAGTCTGTTCGTCGGTGGATCTCGAAGCCAAGAATTTGCTGACGACGGCGAAGAACAATCCCGTGGACAGTCCGCACATCAGAATGCCGGTCAATCCCTCCACCGCGCCGAGCAGCCGCCACTCTTTCGGCAGCACCAAATCGCCGTAACCCACCGTGGTGTAGGTGACCGCGGAGAAATAGAACGAGGACTCCGCATCCGGCAGGCACTTCTGCCACCAGTAGAACAATCCCCAGACCACGATTTCGGCGAGGTGCAGGAGGACCAGCCTCCAGGCGACCGAAAGGAGCCGCCACGTCACCGGCCAGAAACGCCTGTCGGGGAGAGCCGACCGCAGGCTCGGGAGCATCGCCGACAGCCCCGCGGCATGAATCGTCACCGTCAGCCCCAAGAGACACCAGGCGATCAGGAGCTTCGAGATCATCGTGACCACGCATTTGCGATCAGATGATCGCTCGCATCGGTTCGCTGCCGTCGAGACGACCGCTTGGGATGTTCACGCCTCCGTGCGCGATCTGCAGCCAGTACCGCAGCAGACAACGCACTTGCAAACGGCGCGCAGATCTGCGGACCGTGGAGAGAGGATTGAGGGAGAGAGAAACACACCGACGCGACTTACTGGACCTCTCGCCAGGATGCGTCCGGATTGTAGACCGTCATCTTTCGAGCGATGGCGTCGGTCTTGGGGCCCAGGTCTCGTTCCCGCACGATGCCGTCCTGATTGACGATGAACGTCATGACCCCCGTTGCGTCGTACTGAGCTGGCCACGCGACCAGTGCAAATCCGCCCGACATTCCGCCCTTGACGATATAACTCTTGGCTCCGCCTGAGACTGCCGCTCCCTGGCCGGTCAGGATCTTGAAGTAGTAACCATGAAATGGCGTCGGCTGTGTGCGATCCGCGCCGATCGGACGTCCTTCCTCCGCCGCCTGTGCCACCACGTCACCAAGTGGACTCCGCTTCTGGCCGCGCGCGGCCGGCCAATACAGGCCGTTCTCTTTGCCGGGATCGCTGTTGAACTTCGTCGCGTGCACGCCAGCGGGCTTGCCGTCGTGTCCCTGTTCTGCGTAGCGCCGCTGCGCGGTGACGTAGGCACGGGAAGTCGCGATCGCTTGCAGCTCGTTGCGTCCGATCCGCCGCGCCAGCACCTCTTCTTTGCCGGCGGCTGTGTCGAATCGCCATCCGTCCGCCCCTTTGACGAGCGGCACCGGGAACGGCCATTCCTCGTTGCCGATGACGAGCGTCTTTCGAGTGGGCGTCACCTCCTCTAGATGCCACTGCTCTTTGAACGCGACGGCGAACACCCGGCGGTTCGAACGACCGGTCGCGGGATCGGATGACGCGGCCAGCTCCCGCCCTTCGGGACCGAAGAGTGCCACCAGCGCATCGAGGTTGTCGGTCTTGATCGTGTCGACGAGCGCCTTGACGGCGTCTTCAGGGGTGGCAAACGCCGGCTGCGTCGCGGGCTGTGCCGCGGCGGTCGCCAATGATGCGAGAAGCGCCAGCCACGCACACGCGAACATTCGATTCATCGTGATCATCATGGTCATGTGTGTCGACCTCTGCGACGCGCTCACCGGCGACGGCCCCCGCCACCGCGCGAGCTGCCTCGGCTCTGTTGTCCACGTGCACTGGACGAGCGTTGTGATTGTCCGCTGGAGTATCCGGAGAAGGCATCCGAGCCACCGCTCTTCCGTTGCGTCGGCTTCGCTGCCTGAGTTCTGCTGCCCTCGCCGTAACCGCGGGCTTCCGGGCTTCCTGTGCGACCCGACCGTTGTGTGGCGCTCTGGGTCGAAGCGCCTTGTGCCTGCGCGCTCCGCTCCGTTCGTTGCGCCTGCGACTCAGGTCGATTTTCCTGCCGCGTTTGTTGACGATCCGTGCGTTGCTCCTGGGTCGTGCCAGCGCGCTCGGTCCGCTGTTCCGATCGGTTCTCCGCGCGATCGCCGCGCTCCTCGGCGAGGTCCTGGCGGTTGTCCTGCCAGTCCTCGCGCGCGTCTTCCCGATGGTCGTAGTAATCGTCCCAGGCGTCGTTGTACATGTAGCCGCCGCCGTAGAATCCGTATGGACCGTAGTAGTAGTTGTTGTCCATCGCCGCGCCCATCGCGATCCCGGCCGTGAACCCGATGAGGCCGGCCGCGATCGCCTCGTCCGCATCATCGTCTTCCTGGATGACCACCGTCGTCGGAGCCTGGGTGTACACCACCTCGGTGTTGTATTGCGGGACATAGACGATCTGCGGATTGGTGGGCTCGATGACGATCACTTCCTCGCCAGAGGACGTGGTCTTGGTTTCGACCTCCTGCTGCGGCGAACTTTTCAGGGTCCCGACGTTCTTCGCCTGCAGCCTCAGTTTCTGAATACTGGCAAAGACCGCGGTTCGATCGGACGTGAACGCATGCCCCAGGAGCCTCGTCCACGTGATCTGCTCCGCCATCTTCGCGACGACTTGAGGGAAGAGCGCCAACGCCACGAAGCTCGCATCGAAGCCGGCCTTGACCGCGGCGTCCTGAAGCGGCGTGCCTTTCAGCTTCTGGTTGGCCTTCAGCCAGGTATCGAGCTCCGTGATTTTCGCGGCGTCGGTCGCACTCATCAGCATCTGCGCGAGCAGTGAGTCCGGGTAGAGCGCAATCGGCGCGAGCAATTCGTCCAGCGTGCCTGTCGGCAGCGGTGCGGCCTGTGCGGCCTGCGCTCTCGCGGCGATCTGATCCTGCGACGGACCGCACGCCACGAACAACACGACGGTTACGGCAATCAAGCGTGTGGTCATCATCCACCCTTCAGTCGCACGGAGCGGCCGCGTCGTCAGTTACTGCCGCTGGTGGCGCAGGTGACGAAATACCGTGGTACCGCGATGGAATCGAGGCGGTTTCCGCGGAGATTCGTCGATCCGTCGAATCGTGAGGACTACTGAGGCAGAGATCGTGCCCGCTTATCGCCGCGCGATCGCCAGAAACGCTTGCCAAGCCCGCTCCTTCAATCTCTTGTGGTCTGGTTCGTGCACCTGCGCCTGCTCCACGACGCCGAGCAGACGAGCGCACTGAACATGACCACACCGCGTTACCACTTGCTGCACCAAATCAACACCCGCGTCTGGCTGACCGACCTGTCGCGCGGCCTGGGCCGGAAAGCCACACTCGATGACATTCCCGACGCCGAACTCGACCGCGCCGCCAGGATGGGATTCGACTGGATCTGGCTCCTGAGCGTCTGGCAGACGGGGCCTGTCGCGCAGCAGATCTCGCGCACGAATCCCGAGTGGCGCCACGAATTCCAGGAGACGCTGCCTGATCTGCGAGAAGACGACATCGCCGGCTCGGGGTTCGCGATTACCGGTACAGGGTGCATGAAACACTAGGCGGCGACGAGGCGCTGGCACGAATCCGCGAGCGGCTTCGCAGCCGCGGGCTGCGGCTGATGCTCGACTTTGTGCCGAACCATACCGCACCCGATCATCCCTGGGTGACCGATCATCCGGAGTACTTCGTGGCCGGGACCGCGTCCGATCTCGCGCGCGAACCGCACAACTACACGCGTGTCCACGGGCCACGGGGTGACCAGGTGCTGGCCCTCGGACGCGATCCGTACTTCGCCGGCTGGCCGGACACCGTCCAGCTTGACTACAGCAATCCGGCCACACAAGCGGCGATGGTCGGAGAGCTCCTGAGGATCGCTGAGCAGTGTGACGGCCTGCGCTGCGACATGGCCATGCTGGTGCTGCCAGAGGTTTTCGAACGGACCTGGGGCCGCCGTGCGCCACTCTTCTGGCCGGACGCGATCCGGCGCGTGCGCGAGAGCGTTCCTGGCTTCTGCTTCATGGCGGAGGTCTATTGGGACCTTGAATCGACCATGCAGCACCAGGGTTTCGACTACGCCTACGACAAGCGACTGTACGATCGGCTCCGCGAGGGTCACGCCAGGCCGGTGCGGGAGCATCTCCACGCCGGGCTCGACTACCAGGCGAAGCTCGCGCACTTCATGGAGAATCATGACGAGCCACGGGCGGCCGCCACTTTCGCGCGCCCCATGCACGAAGCCGCGGCCATCATCACCTACCTGTCCCCCGGTCTGCGCTTCTTTCACCAGGGTCAGTTCGAAGGCCGCCGGAAGCGCATTTCACCGCATCTCGTCCGCGCGCCGCTTGAAGCCACCGACGAAGGGCTGCAGCAGTATCTACGAACGTCTGCGAGCGGTGTTGCAGCATCCGGTGTTTCGGGACGGCGAATGGCGGCTGCTCGAGTGCGCGCCCGCATGGGAGCACAACTGGACGTGGGACTGTTTCGTGGCGTGGGTCTGGGAGGGCGCCGCTGGCGACCGCCGGCTCGTTGCCGTCAACTACGCCGCGAACCAGAGCCAATGTTACGTGCGCGTGCCGCTTCAGGATCTCGGTGCGCGGTCGGTGCGCTTCGAGGATCTGATGGGCAGCGTGGGGTCTGGCGGTTTCGATCGTGAGAGAAGCGATCTCGACGCCCGCGGGCTGTACCTGGACATGCCCGCATGGGGCTACCACGTGTTCGACGTCACCGCGGTCAGGTAAGCGGAATAAAGGAGAGAAAGAAAAAGAGAGAAGGATAGGTGCAGAAGAAAAAAAGAGAAGTGGAAAATAGAAGAAGTGGGCTCGGTTCGAATCTTGATTATTTCATTCACGCGGCAAACATCCTGTTGCTGGGGGAGTACAGAGTACGGGACATTTTGTGGCTGCGTGTGCTCGCCGTGGCCCTTCGCTGGCGGCAATCCCCTATTTTCTGCTACAACCGACACCGTTGTGGGCGGCGTTTGGATGGAGCGTTCTGTTTACCGGAATCAACATCTTTCAGGCGTGGCGTCTCTCGTCGAACGCCGTCCTGTCAAGCTGACGCCTGAGGAGGAGGAGGTCCGCGGGCTGGTCTTCCGGGATCTGCCGCCAAGGAAGGTCTTGCAGGTTCTCAGCATCGGGTCGTGGGTAACGGCCGCCCCTGGCGAGCGATTGATTGAGCACGGCAAGGCGCTCGAATCCGTGTCGCTCATCGTTCGGGGAAAGGTGCAGGTGACAACAGGCGGACAGGTGCTGGGCGACTTGGGACCGGGGAGCAGCGGTCACCCGGTCGCGTGTCGAACGTGGTTGCGGGCCACTCGCCAAGAGCGAATGAACCCGCGATTCAAGCACTACTGCATGCCGTGACAGGACGCGCAGTCGGCATTGATCGCGCTGCCGTCGCGCGCGACGTGGCTGCCGTCGTGGCAGCGGAAGCACCCGCTCGAGGTGGTGTGCCCCAGGTTATCGACGTAGACACCCCACGTCACTTTCATCGCGGGAAAGACGTTGGCACGATAAAGGTGCTGCGTCGTCGCGATGGCCTGTGACAAGGCCGTTTGATCGACGCTTGCTTTCGACGCGGCATAGACGGCGCGGAATCCCGACTCGATCGCAGCGGTGGCGGCGGCTTCGTCGCTGTAATCCGATTTCAGCAGTCGAACGGCTTCGCGGCGAACGAAGGGCAGGGCCGGGCTGATCCGGCCGGCGGCCATGGCGCGGTTGACGGCCTGCTCGGCGGTGGGCGAGATGCGATGCGCGGCGGCATTGTGACAGTCGATGCAGTCCATCGTCCGCGATGTGCCCGCGGCGAGCGTCTCCGGCGTCGTCCCTTCCACGACATATTCTTTGGTCTCGCCCTTCTCGTTGATCGTCCGGACGAAGGGAATGGTCTGACGCTCCGGATCGGTCGCGATGTACTCGACCCGCACGCGAGGGTCGGCGTGCCAGTGGATGGCGCCGCCTGACGTCGTCTTCTGTCCCGGCCCACCGACGTGCATGGTCAGCGTCGTCGCCGTCTCGGTGTTCGTCTCATCTTCCGCGTACTCGCGAACGGTGCGCGTGCGTTCACCATGCCCGAGCGTGGGCGAGTGGCAGGTGCCACAGGTCTCGAGCGCCGGCCGCAGCACCGCCTGTGACGCCGGAATCGGCCTCGGGTAATTGCCGCTGATGACGTGCACGAGCTGACGGACGCCGGCCAGCTTGTAGTGCACAAGTGCCCGCGCGCCGTCGCCGATGTGGCACTGCACGCAGGCGACTTCAGCGTGCGTCGTGTTCTGCCACGACGTGTATTGCGGGTGCATCGGCGTGTGGCACGTCTGTCCGCAGAACTCGGGCGACTCCATGTAGTGCAGCGAGCCTTGCGCCGCGAGCAGAATCAGGGTGGCATTGACGACGGTCAGGGCGGTGACGGCAATCACGGTGACGCGCACGCGCCTCCGCCGTAAATCAATGACCGGCCAGTCGACCGTTGTCGAGGGGTCGCGACGCAGCGCCCGGCGATGCAGCCAGATGCCCAGAGGAATGAACAACAGGCCGAACACGAACAGCGCCGGCACCGCAAGGAAAATCACCAGGCCGGCATAGGGATTGGTGAACATCCCGAACATGTCCGCGGCGAGCAGCGTCATGAACGCCACGGCGCTCACGGTGGTAATCACCACCCCGACGATCGTGACGGGGTGGCGAAGAGACGCGCGGTCGGATATCACGATGTCTACTTGAGGCTGACCATGTAGGCGACGAGCGCGTCGAGGTCGGCCGCCGGCAGCTTGCTGTAGTTGGCCGGCATCGGCGGCTTCTTGGTCGATTTCGCCTTTGCGGTCGCCTCGATCGGGCTCGACGATCCAGTGCTGATTTCGTCGGCGGAGAGCTTCGCGCCGACCCCGTCGAGCGGACTCGTCTTGCCGCCCGACTCCGGCAATGCTGTGACACATGGAACACTTCTGCGCGGCGTAGACGGCCTTGCCCTTCTTCACGCCGGCGTCCTGGCGCCAGCGCCGGCGTGGCAGACGCCACGGCGAGCACGGCAGCCATGGTCAAACGCGAAACACGCTACTCACTGGAACCTCCAGTCGGGAACGATCACGCCTGCATCACCAGATGTAGAGCAGGCCCGACCACCGCCGAGTGGGCGGTGTAGGGCCGATACACGTAGCCCATGACGAGCGAGCTCGGCTGCGCGATGCCGTTGACCACGCTCGGGTCGAACGCGAAGTCGTAGATGCTCAGCGGCTCGTACAGGTACGACAACGACGCGGCGAGGCGGCTGGAGAGCCGGTGCCGCACGTCGAGGTGCAGTTGCTGCAGCTTGTTGAACACGTTGGGTAGCTGATTGGGCGGCGGAATCGGGCTGCCTGCCGGGATCGCGTAGAGGTAGTTCCCCTCGGCGTAGCTGAAGTCGTAGGCGAACGCGGATCTCGGTGCTGTCGCCGATGCGGGGCGGGTTGGCGTAGATCGAGAAGTAATGCACCGTCTCGGTCGAATCGGCGGTCCAGTCGCGCAGCGGATCGTTGAACTGCGCCGTGTGACGAATCGCCCTCGTGCGAGCGCTGCAGCCCGGCGTAGCGCTCGTAGTTGTAGCTCCCGCCCGCGCCGAGGCCGTTCGGCCGCTGGAAATCAGCCGCGAGCGAGAACGTGCGGCCGGTGGAATCCTGCAGGCCGTAGAAGCTGTTGCCGAACTCGTCCTTGAGGACGCCGGCGGAAACGCTGAACGTCCAGGCGTCGGACGGCACCATGTCGGCCTGCGCCGTGAAGCGGTTCCTCGTCCGATCGGCGAGGTCGTAGTGGCGCATCTTCGGGCTGCTCGCCAATCGCCGTCAGCTGCGTTTCGTCGAGGTCCGAACCGCGTGCGATCGCCGAACTCGTATTGGGTCCGGAAGGTGAGCCACGAGGAGCCGACCGCATCGGCCGAGATGCGGAACACGTTCTCGCCGCTCGACTCGAAGATCCGCGCATCGTAGCCGTTCGCGTTGTGCGCGTAGCCGACCGTCACCGCGAACGGCATCAGTTTCGTCCACGTGGCGTCGCCGTCGAAGTTCGTCCGGCTGTGCGCGTAGAGGTCCGGACCGCCCGTTGGCGTCGTCGAGGCCGCGGCGTCGTAGCTGATCATGTTCGTGATCGACGTCACCGGCATGAGGTTGTTGTAGGTGTAGTTGCGCACCCGCGCGCTGAACCGCCAGTCGGTCGACGGGCGCGAGACGAGGCTCAGGTTGGTCGAGAAGACGTGCGCTTCCCCTTCGGTGGTCGCGCGGGGCAGCGCGAACTGCGGCAGCGCCGCGTTGATCGTGAAGGGCTCCAGCGGCTCGTCGTTGCTCCATCGAGCCGTAGGAGAAGGAGCCCGTCACCTGCGTCTTGTGCGCCAGCTTGGTGTAGCCGCCGAAGCTGATCGTCTGGGCCGAGTTCGACGGCCAGAGGGACATGCGTCCGCGCCCCGGGTCGTCGACCGCATCGTCAAGGTCGAGCGGGCTGTCCCAGACCAGCGTCGGCGCGAGGTTGTCGAACCAGGAGCCGCTGTAGGCGACGCGCAGCATGTTGCGCGCGTTCGTCCACTCGGTGCCGATGGTGAAGTCGTTCGCGCGCGAATCGTAGGGGAGCGCCACTTCGACGTCGTTGCTGAAGCCGAAGCTGGCGCCCCAGGGCAGCTCGCCGCTGTGCTTCTGCGTCGTGAAGCTGGCCGTGACGTCGAGGTTCGGCTTCGGCGTCGCGACCATGTCGACACGGCCGATGTCGCGCCGCTCGCGCAGCTCGAACTGCGGCGCCAGCGGGACGTAGGCGTTGAGTTTGGCCTGCGCCGTTCTGGATCGCGCGCTGCGTCGCGTCGTCGAGCACCAGCGTGCCGCCGGTGCCCGTATACGGCGTCATCGTATCGACGCTGTAGAACTGCGGAATCTGCTGCCAGCTGCCGCTGAGCGACAGCTTGCCGATGCGGCCGTAACTCCCCATGAACTCCTGGTCGCGGTAGCCGACGTTCTCGGCGCGCGCGTGGAAGTCCCACGTGCCGTCCGGCTTGGCGAACGAGTAGCGGAAGTTCGAGAACAGCAGGCCGTCGCGCTGGTCCTGGTAGCGCTGGTAGCGCGCCGGATCGCCGTCCACGCTCGTGAAGCGGCCCCCGATGAGGAATTCGCGCGCGGTCGGCTCGAAGAGACTGCGCGAGCTCGTCCGCGGCGGCGTCGGCCGCCGCGGGCGCGGCGGCGGCTGCGCCGGGGTCTGAGCCGGCGGCTGTGCCGGGGCCGCGTCGCTGGCTGCGCCGGCGGCTGGGCGGTCGCCTGTGCGAGTGCGGCACCGGGCGCGGCGAGGCCGAGCAGGGCGATCGTCGTGATGGCGAATCGGCGCATACAGCGGCTCCGCTTACCGCATGAAGAACTGGCCCGAGGGGTGATTCGAGCCGTGGACGTGCGAGTGGCAGTTCACGCACGATCGGCCGAACATCCGGTTGCTCTTGTTGGTGGTGATCTGGTCCTTGTCGTAGAGCGTCGCCGGGTGCTTGCTCGCGATGTGACAGCGCTGGCAGAGCATCGGCATGCGGACCGCGAGCATCCGGTCGTTGGAGGATCCGTGCGGATCGTGGCAGGTCGCGCAGTTCTCGCGCACCGGCGCGTGCTCGAAGAGCATCGGTCCGCGCATTTCGGTGTGACAGCTCGTGCAGCTCTCGTCGACCGAGCTGCCGACCTTGAGCGCCTTCACGTTGCTGATCGACCCGTGCGGGTTGTGGCACGACGAGCACGACATCTTGCCTTCGCGCACCGGCATGTGCGCCACGGCCCGCTCGGTCTTGGCCACCTGCAGGCGATGGCAGGTGGCGCACACCTGCGTCTCGGTCGTCTTCACCAACTGGTTCTGTGCCGATTGCGGCGCGTGGACGCTGTGGCAGGTCGTGCAGGTGAGATTGCGCGCGGCGTGCGCGCTCGCCTTCCCAGCCGGCGTGCGTGCCGCGGTTGTGGCAGGTCAGACAGGTCTCGTTGACCTCGGCCGGCTTCAGATCCTTGAACCGCTTGATGTTCCCCTTGGCGTCGTCGTCCACGTGCGCCTGGCCCGGGCCGTGGCAGCTCTCGCACCCGAGCGTGGCGGCGGGCGAACGCGGATCTTGCGCCTGCCCGTGCCGCGAGTGCGTGATGCTGGCTTCCGGCTCGGTCGTGGCAGAGCACGCAGGTATCGCTGCCCGGCATAGCCGGCCGGGAGAGTCGTCGCTTGTGCGCGGGGTCGCGGCTTGGGCGGAGGCGGGGTGCTGCCGGAGGCTTGTGCCGACGGCCGGAGGCGCCGAGAGTCGACCGGCAGCGACCGTCGCCCGGAGCCACACGAGCGTCAGACCACCAGACGAACCGTGGCATCGCTACCTCAGTCGCTGACGATCAACCGCCGCCGACGGTCTGCGAAGCCATGGTCGCAGCCACTGCCGACGCGCAGGCGCACTCTACCAGCTCTCGCCGTTCCGACGGCATGCACAGGTCAATCGCCGCCTCTCTGCGTGAAGGGACTTGCGCTGTTACGAAGCGGCGACTGCAGACGCCATGCCTGTCTCGGCGGTCGCGGCATGCTGTCGGACCAGGTCCTGCGCGACAGATTCGTGAGGGTGCTACCGAACGCGCTTCGCCGCACGGATTCACCGTCCGCCGAGACGCATCACCACCGGCGGTGAGCCCGCGACCGATTGCTGCGGCGTTGCTCGCGATCGAAGGCCGCCGCGTCGGCACGGAAATCGCCATGCCTGATCGTGATGCTCCGAACTGCAGTCCCGGAGCCCTGGAGATGCGCACCGAGTCGACGATCACCCGCAGAGACCTGTTCAGGCTGACCCTCGGCGGTGGAGCAGGACTCGCGCTCGGCGGGCTCCTCGACGTTCCCGCGATGCGGGCCGCGACGAAGGACTTGAAGCTCTCGGAGGTCAGCGAGTTCACCACCTCGTGCAACTTCTGCTCGTGCGGGTGCGGCATGATCGCCGCCGTCCGCGACGGCAAGCTCCTGACGATGGAGGGCGACTACGACCACATCGTGAATCGCGGGGCGCTGTGCGTCAAAGGCATTTCCATGTTCGCGACGCACGCCTCGCCGAAGCGGCTCACGACGCCCCGCTACCGGGCGCCGGGCAGCGACCACTGGGAGGACATCTCCTGGGACGACGCGATCGCGCGGGTCGCGCAGAAGGTCCGGAAGACGCGCGACGAGACGTGGATCGCCACCGAGAAGGTGGATGCGCCTGAACTCGTCGTGGATCGCGCTGCGGGTGATCGGATCGCGAGCGCCCCACGGTTCGTCCCTCAGGAGGGCGGCAACAGCAGAGGTGCCCGTCAATCGCACCGACGCGATCGGCTTCATGGGCGGCGCGCAGAACACGAACGAGGAGTGCTACCTCTTTCAGAAGGCGGCCCGGCTGCTCGGCATGGCGTACGTCGAGCACCAGGCCCGGCTTTGACATAGCCCCACGGTCCCCGGTCTGGGGGCCACGTTCGGCAGGGGAGCGATGACCAACCACTGGGTCGACTTGCAGAACTGCAAGACGATCCTGGTGGAAGGCAGCAACGTCGCCGAAAACCACCCCATGGCCTTCAAGTGGATCCGGAAGGCCCAGGAGAACGGGGCGACGATCATCCACGTCGATCCGCGATACACGCGGACCTCCGCGGCGGCGGACGTCTACGCGCGCATCCGGCCCGGCACCGACGCGGCGTTCCAGAACGCGATGATCAACCACATCATCGTCAACAAGCTGTACGACGAGGATTACGTCGTCACCCACACCAACGCCCTCTACCTGGGCGACGAAGCGTTCGACTTCAAGGATGGTGTCTTCAGCGGCTACGACGAGGCGCACCACACCTACGACACCAAGACCTGGGGATACCAGCTCGACGCGAAGGGCAAGCCGCGCATCGCCAAGAGCCTCGACGACCCGCACTGCGTGTTCTCGCGCCTGAAGACGTTCGTCTCGCGCTACACGCTGGAGATGGGCGAGCAGATCACCGGCATTCCGGCCGATCAGATCAGGCAGATCGCGGAGACGATGGCGAAGAACCGGCCGGGATCCATCCTCTACGCGCTCGGGATGACCCAGCACACGACCGGCGTGCAGGGGATTCGGTCGTTCACGATCCTGCAGCTGCTGCTCGGCAACATCGGCAAGCCCGGAGGCGGCGTCAACGCGCTGCGCGGCGAGCCGAACGTGCAGGGCGCGTGCGACATGGCGGTGCTCTACAACTACTACCCGGGCTACCTCAACTCGCCGACCAATGCCGAGCCGACGATCTACCACTACGTGCGCAAGAACGGGATCGCCGACAGCCGCTACCTCGTCAACACGCTCAAGGCATTTTTCGGAGACGCCGCAACCGCCGAGAACGATTACGCATATGAATGGCTGCCCAAGCGCGACGCGGCCAAGGACTACGGCACCCTGCCGATGTTCGAGGATGCCCTCGCCGGCAAGCTGAAGATGCTCTGGATCGTCGGCCAGAATCCCGCGGTCACGTTGCCCAATCTCAAGTTGACGTTCGACGCGATGGCGAAGCTCGAGACGCTGGTGGTCCAGGAGATCTGGGAGACCGAGACCGCGGCGTTCTGGAAGCGGCCCGGCGTCGACCCGAAGTCCATCGCCACCGAGGTGATCCTGCTGCCCGCGGCGTTCTTCATGGAGAAGAACGGCACCATCAGCAACTCGGGCGGCATGGTGCAATGGCGCCACGCCGCCGTGAAGCCGCCGGGGCAGGCCAAGCCCGACGGCGAGATCGTGGACCTCGTCTTCCGCAAGGTGCGCGATCTGGTCAAGGACTCGACCGAGCCGAGGGACGAGATCATCCGCAAGGCCTTCTGGACCTACACCACGGCCGAGGACGTCCTGCGCGAAATCAACGGCTATGCCGTGCGCGACAACCCGGAGACCGGCCTCAAGAAAGGCGATCTCGTCCGCAAGGTCAGCGATCTCAAGGCCGACGGTTCCACGTCGTCCGGCGCCTGGATCTACGCCGGCGTCTTCGCCAGCGGCGAGAACCTGTCGAAGCGCCGCGACTCGGTGACCGATCCGGGCGGTCTCGGTCTCTATCCGGGCTTCGGGTGGACCTGGCCGAACAACATGCGCATCCTCTACAACCGCGCGTCATGCGACAAAGACGGCAAGCCCTACCCGGGCTCGAAACCCATCGTCTGGTGGGACGAGCAGGCGAAGCGCTGGACGGGCTACGACGTGCCTGATGTCCCCGTCGCGACCGACGGTCCCGACACGCCGAACGGCCAGCGGCCCTTCCATCTGGGCGCCGAGGGCGTCGGACGCCTCTTCGCGGCCGTCTACAAAGACCCTGACCCGCGCTTCACCGAATATTGGCGCGACGTGGCCTACGTGCCGAAGGACGGCCCGCTGCCGGAGATGTACGAGCCGGTCGAGAGCCCGGTGGAAAACGTCCTTCACCCGAGCGTGAAGAGCAACCCGATGGTCAAGTATCCGCGCGTCGCGTCGCATCAGCCGATCGGCACCGTCGACAAGTTCCCCTACGTGCTGATGACGTCGACGGTCGCCGAACACTGGTGCGCGGGCTCGACGACGCGGAACATTCCCTGGCTCAACGAGCTTGTCCCCGAACCGGTGCTGGAGCTGCCGATCGCCCTCGCCAAGAAGCTCGAGGTCGAATCGGGGGACTGGGTCCGGGTCTCGTCGGCGCGCGGTGAGCTCGAGGTCAAGGCCCTCGTCACGCCGCGCATGAAGGCGCTTCAAAATCGGCGACCAGGAGGTCACCGTCGTCTGGATGCCTTACAACTGGGGCTTCCAGGGGCTGTCGACCGGCCCGAGCGTCAACCACCTCACGATCGACGCCGCGGATCCTGGAGCGGGAACCCAGGAGACCAAGGCGTGCCTCGTCAACGTGGTCAGGGCCGGGCGCCCGGCCACGCGAAGATCCGGATCACCGAGGGGACGCACATGAGTGAAGCCGCGGCCGCGGGACCGATCAGGACAACGCTAATCGACATCGCCAACTGCATCGGCTGCCGCGCGTGCCAGGTGGCCTGCAAGCAGTGGAACGAGCAGGACGGCGAGGAGACCCAGTTCGACGACCAACTGGGCTTCCAGAACCCGGCGACGCTCAGCGCGAAGACGTTCACGCTCATCGCCTTCCACGAGATGGAGAACGCGGAGAAGCCGGGAGGCGTGGAATCGGCCTTCGTCATGCAGCGGTGCCTGCACTGCCTGGAGCCGGCCTGCGTCTCCGCGTGCCCGACGACGGCGCTCTTCCGGCAATCCGACGGTCCGGTGTCGTACAACGAGGCCGACTGCATCGGCTGCCGATACTGCATGCTGGCGTGTCCCTGGGACGTGCCGACTGCCGAATGGAACTCGCTCGCCCCGAAGATCTCGAAGTGCACGCACTGCGCCGACCGCATTCCCCAGCCGGCGGCGGTCGCGTTCAACGGGCAGCCGCTGTCCCTCGATGCGGCCAAGCAGTTCGCCGACACCATCGCGATTCCAGCGTGCGTCAAGGCGTGCCCCGCCGACGCCCTGCGCTATGGCACGCGAGAAGAGATGCTGGCGCTCGCGCACAAGCGCATCGCGGACCGGCCCGACAGGTGAGTTGACCACATCTACGGAGAGAAGGAGCTGGGGGGTACGAGCGTGCTGTATCTCTCGGCCGTGCCGTTCGAAAAACTCGGTTTCCCGACCTACGGCGAGGAGCCATTTCCGGCCTACACGACGACGGCGCTCGGCGCCGTGCCTCCCGCCGTGATGGCGGTGGGCGGCTTGCTTGGCG
>CAVXMP010000006.1:0-321145 GCA_963762925.1 uncultured Acidobacteriota bacterium
CTCGGATCCGGCGCGGTGATCCACGCGCTGCATGGTGAGCAGGACATCCGCAACATGGGCGGCCTGAAGCGGCATCTGCCGATCACCTATTGGACGTTTCTGATTGGTTCGATCGCGATCGCCGGCATCCCGCCGCTCGCCGGCTTCTTCTCGAAGGACGAGATTCTATTCGAGACCTTCGCGCGCGGGCATCAGTGGCTCTGGGTCGTGGGCATCCTCACGTCCTTCTTGACCGCCACCTACATGTTCCGCCTGGTGCACCTCACCTTCCATGGCGCGATGCGGTTCTCGCCGGCTGCCGCACACGACACCGGCCACGGTGGCGCCCACACGGCGCACCCCGGACACGAACCGATGCGCACGCACGACGATCACGCGGCGCAGCCTGTGCGCGCGGCGCACCCTGTGCACGCGTCGCACCTGCATCTACACGATGCGCCGCCGGCCATGGCGATCGCCTTGATCATTCTCGCCATCGGCTCAATCGTCGCCGGCTTCCTCGGCGTGCCACATGCACTCGGCGGCCACAACGAGTTCGGACGATGGCTCGAGCCGTCGTTTGCGGCGCCCGCGTCCGCCGGTTTGTCGGGCATGACGCTCGGCGATTGTGCACCGACGACGCCGGAGCCGGCGGCGGCCGGCCTTGCGGGGTTGACGGTCGGCGATTGCGCACCGGGAACCGATGTGGCGCAAGCGGCGAATGTCGCGGCTGGCCTTCAAGCCCGCCCGGAGGCGCAACCGGCACCTGGCGCCGAGCCCGCGGCGACAACAACGCAGCCCGAACACGCCGAATCGGCGGCGGATGCCGAAGCCAAAGAGAGACTCGAGCTCAGACTGATGGGTGTGTCAGTCCTCATCGCCGTGCTCGGGATTGGACTCGCGACGGTCATCTGGCTGCGTCGCCCGGAGATCGCGACGCGCGTCGCCAACTCAGTCCCCGGCGTCTACCGGCTGCTGCTGAACAAGTCCTACGTCGATGAGGCCTACGATGCGACCGTGGTGCAGCCGATCAAGATCGTGTCCGAAGAAGGCCTCTGGCGCGGCATGGATGCGCGTGTCGTGGACGGCATGGTCAATGGCACGGGTCAGGTCGTTGGCGGCATGAGCGCGGTGCTGCGGCTTCTGCAGAGCGGCTCGGTCAAGGCGTACGCGGCGTCAACCTTTGCGGGCGTGGTCGCGATCCTCGCCTACTACATGTGGAGATAGCGTTGCCTGGCGTGCCGCTGTTGTCGATCGTGATCTGGCTGCCGGTTGTCGGCGCGCTCCTCCTTCTCTTTGTCGGCAACCGTGACGGCTCGCGCGACCCGCTGGTTCGCAACATCGCGCTGGGCGCCTCGCTGGCTACGTTCGCGGCCACGCTCGTGCTCTGGGCCGGGTTCGACGTATCGAGCAACGCCGAGTTCCAGTTCCTCGAGCGTGTGCCGTGGATCCCGAGGTTCGGCATCGACTATTCGCTCGGCATCGATGGCATCAGCCTGATGCTGATGGTGCTCACCGGGTTTCTCACGCCGATCGCGTTTCTCTCGTCGTGGGAGAGCATTCACATGAAGGTCAAGGAGTTCTCGATCTTCATGCTGCTGCTCGAAACCGCGATGCTCGGCGTCTTTGCGTCGCTCGATCTGTTCCTCTTTTACGTCTTCTGGGACTTCGTCCTGATTCCGATGTATTTCATCATCGGCATCTGGGGCTACGAGCGCCGCATCTACGCGGCGATCAAGTTCATCCTCTACACGATGGCTGGCAGCGTCCTGATGCTCATCGCGATCATCGGGCTGGCGTGGATTCATCAGACCGCCACCGGGAGCTACAGCTTCGATCTGCAGCGTCTCTACGGGCTGCAGATTCCCGAGCGGACGCAGTTCTGGTTCTTCCTCGCGTTCGCCGTCGCCTTCGCGATCAAAGTGCCGCTCTTCCCGTTTCACACGTGGTTACCCGACGCCCACGTGGAAGCGCCCACACCGGGATCGGTGATTCTGGCGGGCGTGATGCTTAAGCTCGGAAGCTATGGGCTCGTGCGCTTTGCCTTTCCGCTGTTCCCGCAAGCCGCGGTCGACCTCGCACCATGGCTGGCGACGCTGGCGGTGATCGCGATCGTCTACGGCGCGCTCGTGGCGATGGTCCAGCCCGACATGAAGAAGCTGGTGGCGTATTCGTCGGTGAGTCACATGGGCTTCGTTGTGCTTGGGATCGCGGCCATGAACATGCAGGGTGTGCAGGGCTCGGTCTACCAGATGCTGGCGCACGGCGTCAGCACCGGCGGTCTGTTCTGCATCGTCGGCATGCTCTCCGATCGCCGGCACACGCGGTTGATCAGCGAGTACGGCGGCATCAAGCGCATCGTGCCGCGACTAACGGCCGCGTCGCTGCTGATCACGCTCGCGTCGGTCGGCTTGCCGGGCATGAACGGATTCATCGGCGAGTTCCTGATCATGCTCGGCGGGTTTCGCTGGGATCCGCGGTTCGTGGTGGTCGCCGGGTTGGGTGTGATTCTCTCGGCCGTCTACATGCTGTGGATGTTCCAGCGTGTGTTCTACGGCGAAGTGACCGACGAGCACAACCGCCACATGCCCGATCTCTCCTTCCGCGAATGGGCCATCGTCGGTCCTCTCGTCGCGGCGGCGATCTTCATGGGCGTGTTCCCGAATGTGTTCTTGAAACCGATGGAGCCGGGCGTCGCGCGCATCGTCCAGCGCATCGAACAGCATCAACCGTTCAGGGTGTCCGCACCTTCGGCACTCCCGGCACCTTCGGCACCCTCGGCACCTCTCGGCGGAGGCCCCGATGACCCTCGGCAACTTCGACGCGGTCATTCCGGTCATCTGCGTCAGCCTCGCCGGCCTCGTCGCGATGCTTGCGGAATCGTTCCGCGCGCGAAACGAGCGCATGCCGATTGGCGGCCTCGCCGTCATCGGCCTGGTCGGCGCCGGTATCGCCTCCGTGCTCCTCTGGGATCGCAACGCCACGAGTTTCGGGGTGATGACCGCAGACAACTTCGCGTTGTTCGTCAACCTCGTGCTCGTCGCGGTCGGCCTGCTCACGGTGTTTTTTGCCTCGCAGACGCTCGAGCGCGATCATCTGCCCGCGGGCGAGTTCTACGCGCTCATGCTGTTCTCGATCGTCGGCATGATGCTGATGGTGCAGGCAACAGACCTGCTGCTGATGTTTCTCGCGCTCGAGACGATGTCGATTGCCGTGTATGTCTTGACCGGCATTCGCCGCGACCAAGCGACCAGCACCGAAGCGGCGTTCAAATACTTCCTCCTCGGTTCGTTCGCGAGCGCCTTTTTCTCTACGGCATCGCGTTTCTTTATGGGATCACCGGCAGCACCAGCCTTGATCGCATCGGATCGGTG
Organism: uncultured Acidobacteriota bacterium; assembly: GCA_963762925.1. GTDB lineage: Bacteria > Acidobacteriota > Vicinamibacteria > Vicinamibacterales > UBA2999 > DASPWV01. The sequence continues at coordinate 3,354 of CAVXMP010000006.1, forward strand.
ATTGCGGCGCAGTCGATGAGCGAGAACCCGATGATTCTGCTGGCGGTCGGCCTGCTCATCGTCGGCTTCGGCTTTAAAGTCGCGGCCGTGCCGTTTCATATGTGGTCGCCCGATGCGTATGAAGGCGCTCCCGCAGTGGTGACGGGCTTCATGTCTACGGGCGTGAAGGCGGCGGCCATCGCCGGCTTCACGCGAGTGTTTCTCTCAGCACTCGAACCGATGATTGGTGAATGGGCGCCGGTGCTCTGGGTAGTTGCCGCGGCGACGATGATCGTCGGGACCGTGATGGGCGTGGCGCAGACCAGCCTCAAGCGCATGCTCGCCTACTCGAGCATCGCGCACGGCGGGTATTTGCTTGTCGGGCTCGTTGCCGGCAACGAGACGGGAAGGCCGCGATTCTCTACTACCTCGCGGCGTACGCGCTCACCAACCTCGGAGCCTTCGGGGTGATCGCGCTTCTGGGCACGCGCGAACGCGCGAACGACGACCTGCGTGATTACGCCGGCCTGTGGAACTCGCATCCGGGGCTGGCGATGTTGATGACGATCTTTCTGCTGTCGCTTGGCGGCTTCCCCCGACGGGTGGCTTCATCGCCAAGTGGTACATCTTCAGCGCCGCGGTGGAGTCGGGTTACTACTGGCTGGCGATCATCGGCGTGCTCTCGAGCGTCGTGTCGGTGTTCTTCTATCTTCGCGTCGTGGTGATGATGTACATGTCGGAGCGCGACGCGCGGCCGATTCCCGTGCCCCTCACGCGCATCGCCGTGGCCGCGCTGGCGCTGTCGGTGATCGGCATCCTCTATCTCGGCATCCTGCCGACGCAGTTGATCGATCTCGCGCAGGCCTCGGTCGCGACGATCTTTTAAACTTCTTCGACTGTCGACTGTCGACTGTCGACGTGACGTCGGTGTGAGACTTGCGACGTGGGAGGTTTAGGCTTCGCGACACGGGCGACCTCGGGCTGAATACCTCGCGCGTGTGCGTGGCGGCTGAGGCTGGCGCGCTGCCAACGGCGCACCTTCTTCGTGCATTAATCCGGTGCCTTTGTGGCCAAGCCTTCTAAACCTAAACAGGTAAATCGCCGCAAGCCCGACGCGATCTCGGCACGCCCGTCGCTGCCGAAGGTCGATCCCGAAGTTCGCCGCTGGTGCCAGCTCCTGGAAGAAGAGCTGAGCGGCTGGCCGCAGGTGTCGAGTCGTCCGATGTTCGGATTGGCCGCCTTCTATCGCGCGGCCAATATCTTCGCCGCGTTGCCACGCACACGTGGCGCCGATTCACCCTCGTCCATGTTGATCAAACTGCCCGGCGTCCACGCCAAACGGCTCAAGAGCGGCAGTGGGCCTGGTGCCGGGTGGGTGACGTTCGCGATGGAGTCGGAAAGTGACGTCGCTGAGGCGCTTCGTTGGCTCGAAAAGGCGTATGTAAAGGCTGGCCGTCGCCGGTCGTCGGTGTAAGCTCATCCCGGCGAATTGGCTGCTGTGGTCACTGGTCGCACGAAGGAGTTCAGCATGAACTGGTACCTCGAGGTGCTCAAAAAATATGCGGAGTTCAACGGCCGCGCGCGGCGGAAGGAATACTGGATGTTCTTTCTGTTCAACATGATCGTCGCGGTCATTCTGACGTTCATCGAGGAAGTCGTCGGCATGCGTGAAGTCGGTGATCGAGGCATCCTCTCCACACTCTATCTGTTCGCCGTTCTGCTACCTGCGATCGCAGTTGGAGTGAGGCGACTCCACGACATTGGTCGGAGCGGCTGGTGGCTGCTGATCGGCCTCGTTCCCATCTTGGCGCAATCATCCTTCTGATATTCACGGTGAAGGATGGCGAGCGCGGCGAAAATCAGTTCGGGCCAAATCCCAAAGCGATCGCATTGGCCTGACGCGCCCGGGCGTCGGCGTTGCCCCGACATCCGCGGCATTTACACATCCCCAAGCGACGACCACGGGATTGTGCTTCGCATGAACGATCCACTCCCGCGCGCCGCCGGTTTGCCATCGTCCGTGAAGAGCTCAGCTTCGGCGATGAACAACTGTTTCGAACGATGGACGACGCGCCCGACCGCGCGCAGTGTGCCCTCGGAAACAGGGCGGGTCAGGTAAACGTTGTAGGTGACGGTGAGCACGAACACATCGGTCACCAGAGACGCGACCGCGAAGAAGGCGGCGTCGTCCAGCGCTTTGAAGTACACGGCGCCGTGAATCGCGCGCGCGGCATGATAGAAGTCACGGCGCACCTGCATCGTGACTTCCGCCTGTCCCTCTGACACCCGCAACTGCGGTCGGAAGTAGTCGTTAATCGGCGCCGACGCGTATAACCGTTCGAGATGACGATAGTGATCTTCCGCTGCGTGCATCCGCCAATAATAGGGCGCGATGGATTCGCGAAGCCGGACGACGTTTCTATTGCTGGTGATCGCGCAGGCCGCGCACTCGGTTGAGGAGTACGTCTTCCGCCTCTACGACGTCTTCATGCCGGCGCGGGTAATCAGCGGTCTTGTCAGCGACGATCTCGTTGTCGGATTCGTGGTCCTCAACATCTCGCTGGTTGCGTTTGGTCTGTGGTGCTATTTCGCCCGTGTGCGCCCGGCGCATCCTTCCGCGCCGCAATGGGCCTGGCCATGGGTGATCGTGGAGACGTCGAATGGCATCGTCCATCCCGCGGTTGCGGTATGGCGCGGCGAGTACTTTCCTGGGGTCGTTACAGCGCCGGCGTTGCTGGCGTTGGCGCTGTACCTCGGTTCACGACTCATTCGACAACCCAGCACGACTCAACCACTGAGCTAGAAGGGGCCTCTTCCCAGCGTAGCGCTCGGCGCAAGCCGGCGTGGATGGCACTGTCGGTCGCTGGCGTGATAGGGTATTTGGCGAGCGGTGACCACGCGTCCGATTACCAGGTGGAGGTCATCGGCCTTGGGGCGTCAGGACAGGTTCTCAGAACCACAATCCTGTTTTCAGGAGCGCCAACCTCTTTGTGGCACCGCTCACTCCCTTGCCCACTCGTCCGCACCAGTCCGGCCGCGCCGGCTCCGCTGGGCTCTGCCGGCTTCCTGAGCCGGCCCGGCGGCATTTGCATCAGCCGCGTTCCACGACGCGACTCGCAGCCTGGGAGTCACTCTCGTGATGACACTGTTCGCGGTGCTGACGCTCGTCGCCGCACTCGGCCCTATCTCGTGGCTCGTTCACGCACGCATGGCTAACCGGCGCCAATGGCTTGTCGCGAGTGGCGCGGCTGCCGCAATCTCTACCGCGGCGCTGCTCGTTGGCCCGTGGGCACTCCTAAGCGTCTATTTACGTCCGGTTATCGCGCTCGCCCTGATTGGCGCCCTTGTCTTCACGGCGAACCGAGCCGCGCGCCGGGCAAGAAGATCGGCAGCAGCCCTCCGCATCGCCGCGGCCATCGATGTTCCTCGGCGTCCTCACGTGTATCTTCAGCGTGGTCGCGCTCAACGCCGTGGCCGGCCGTTTCCCGCCGCAGGGTACCACTTGACCTTCGCTTCCCGCTCGTTGGCCGATGTATGCCGTGCTCCAGGGCGGCGGCAGCATGGTTCTGAATCCTTTCCACCGTTGGTTCCCGTCTGACAAATACGCTCTCGACCTGGTCAGGCTGAACGGGCTTGGGAATCGCGCGCGAGGCATCCGCCGGCACGCTTGACGGACTACGCGAGTTTCCACGATACGGTTCACAGTCCCTGCGCCGGCATAACCGAGGAGACTCGAGGTGACGTGCCTGATAACGCGCCGGGCGACACAGATCCCGCGCGCCGAACGGGGAACTACGTGCTGCTGCACTGTGGAGTGCTTCGTGTGTTACTCGCCCACCTCGCACACGGGACTCTTGCTGTCTCTGCCGGCGAGCCCGTTCGCGTCGGGCAAGTTGTCGGTCGAATCGGCAATTCCGGGAATACGAGCGAGCCACACCTGCACCTGACTGCCATGGCCGCCGGATCTGGACTATCGTGGCCATCCGCCGAGGCGGTACCGGTGACGTTCGACGGTCACTTCCTGGCGATCAACGATATCGTGCGTTGAGTAGCGAGGGGAGCAGCATGACCGAGGCGGAGCGTGTCCTCGCGACCAATCGCGCGGGGCTGGAATCACGTCGCGCCGATGTTCCACGGCGGCACGGCCCTGCCGGAGTATGGGCCCCTGGCGCCGACCGAGGATGATCTCCGGCTGCTCGAAGCAACGCCCGATCTCCGTGCTCTGGAGCTGGGATGCGGGAGCGGGCACTCGCTGCGTTACCTCGCCGAGCGCGGCGCACGCGAGCTCTGGGGCATCGATCTGTCGCCAGTACAGATTGCCTTCGCGGAAGAGACGCTCCGCCCGTTTGCCCACGGGTTCGGCTGATCGAGTCTCCGATGGAGGTCGATTCGGGAGTTCCGTCGAATTACTTTGATCTCGTGTTCTCCGTGTACGGACTCGGATGGACGACGGACCTGCCGGCGACGCTCGCGCTCGTCGCTCGCTACCTGCGGCAAGGCGGATGTTTCATTTAGCGGTGAGCACCCGGTGTACGGCTGCCTCGAGTGGAATGGGGCCCAATACACCGTCGCAGAACCGTCCTCGACGGAAGGTCCTCGCGAACATAAATCATGGAAGGGCGTGCCAATCGTGATCCATCGCCAAACACTCGGCACGTTCGTCGGAGAGATCGTACGCGCGGGCCTTCAGATTGAGGCATTGGTCGAGACGCTGCTCAATCCCGCCGCCGTCACGGAAGCCCATGCCGATCCGGCGCGCTGGTATTCTGCTGCTCAGGCGCGCGTGATGCCGACGACGTGCATCATCAAGGCGCGGAAACCATTGTCGCTGGACCGTGCCGCGCCATAACGCGATGGAGCCGTCGGCACGTCAACGGGCTCGCCTTAACTCGCTCGCCTTAACTCGCTCGCCATAGATACGTAAAGTTGCGGGCCCTGCGCGCGGCACACTCAAGTCGGTCTGGACCGAGTGCTGGGTGGTCACAGGGTGATGAAAGAAAGTGTGCACGCCGCTCGGAGTTGAGCGTTGGCCGCCCGTCTTTGTGTCACGCTGCATCCTGTCGTTGGCCACGTCGTTCAGCGGAGTCGAAGATGTTCGCATGGCTCAAACGGATGATTCGGCATCCCCTCTCGTTTTCTGATAGGTCTGGTGAGGCGGGTAACTCGGGTGAGGCTGGTAACACTGGTCGCGCCGGCGACTCGTGGTGGGACGAGTAGGTCTGGTGGGGTGGATAGCGTCGCGCCGGGTGCGCAACCCGTGAACCCCTCACCACCGGCGTCTCGCCCAGATGGTGGGGAGCCACGTCAACCTCCGCGAGACCCTTTCAGCCGGACTCGAGAACCGCGGCCACGCAGGCCGTACGTTGGCGGTCCCACGGCCGCAGTTGACGAGCCCGATGAGGATGAGAGCCTTGCTGCGATCGGAGCGTCGGGTCTAGGACCGTGGGACTCAGCGAGCGATCAACGTTCCGACGGCTATAGGCGTGACACCCGTGGCGTCGTGACGGCCGCGTGAACGCCGCGCGTCGCGCCAATGCGTTGACGTACATTGACGCGGTGTTCGCGTTGTCCAACTTCACGCGTGAGTGATCCGTTCGCCGTCGGCATAGGCATCGCTCTTCTCGGGTCCGTGGCGGCCGGGCCCGCGGTGGCATACGGCCTCCAGTTACTCCCGCAACGCTGGCGCAGAACGACGGAATGGCTGCTCATCGGTGGAGCGGGGATGGTCGCTGTCGTGGCGGACCTGTCGTCGGAAGGTCCGGTGGGAGGGGTGGTCGTGTACCTGCTCGCCGCCCTCCCCGGCATCTTTGCGTTCCTGGCGTGGCGCACACTGCTCGCGAGCATGTTCGTGTCGCTCGCGCCGCTCTATTTCGTCATCGCGGCGCTGACGCGTGGCCGTTCCACCTACGTGCCCGACGTCGCCCTGGATCGGGTCTTGTCGCTGCAACCCGCGTGGATGATCGTTTACGGCTCCCTCTATGTATTCGTCGTGCTCCTGCCGGTGCTCGTCGTTCGCCAGCAGGAGTTGTTCCGCCGCGCCCTGCAGGCATATCTGTTGGTCATGACCGTCGCGTATGTGGGCTTTCTGTTGTATCCGACGACCGCGCCACGGCCGACCGAAGTGTACGGAGACGGGTTCGCCCCATGGAGCCTGCGGCTCGCCTACTCGCTCGACCCGCCGTACAACTGCTTTCCTTCGCTTCACGTCGCGTACTCGTTCGTATCTGCGCTGACGTGCTATCGGGTGCATCGCGGAGTTGGAGCCGCCGCTGCAATTTGGGCGGCGCTGATCGGCGTTTCGACGCTATACACGAAGCAACACTACGTCGTCGACGTGATCGCCGGCGCGCTCGCGGCCTACGTCGGACATCTGTTGTTCCTTCGCAGGTATCCGCGTGAGGAAGTGGCCGAAGGGGACCGACGCCGGGCGCCTGTCCGCGCGTTGATGGCAATTGGGATCTTTGCGATGATGGTCGCCGGCTTCTGGGTGGCGTATCGAATCCAGATGCTCGTCGCTCGAGGATGACGCGTGACCACGATTCGCCCGGAGAGATCTGAAGACGCTTCCCGAATCCGAGAAGTCAACGAGACTGCGTTCGGCCAACCCGCAGAGGCCGACCTCGTCGACAAACTGCGGCAGGTGTGCGCTGATGCGGTGTCATTGGTGGCTGACGATGGCGCGATTGTGGGGCATATCCTTTTCACGCCAGTGGTGATCGAGGGCGGGGGACGCCGGGTCGTCGGGATGGGATTGGCGCCGATGGCGGTATCACCGGATCGCCAGCGACAGGGCATCGGCTCGCAGCTGGTGAAGCGAGGGTTGGAGATCCTGCGTGAGCGCGGTTGCCCTTTTGTTGTTGTCGTCGGACACCCGGAGTACTACCCGCGCATTCGGGTTCGAGCCCGCCTCGAAGCATGATCTCGCGAGCCAATGGCAGGGCATTCCCGATGCGGCGTTCATGGTCTTGGTTCTCAACCCACACGCCATGGCCGGAGTGTCTGGCGTGGCCAGGTACCTCGACGAATTCAACGCGGTCACGTAGACGGCGCGCTCGTTGGCGGCACATGGGACGGCGGTATCATCGTCTGCGCGTGCGCCTGAGTGCGTTGGCCTCGGCATGAGCCTTAGTGTAGACAGCGCGTGGAGGAGGGGCAGATGGGATATCGGAGCCGGACGGATCGAATGGTGGCGCTGTCAATTGGCCTGCTCGTGTGCGCGTTCGGTCTCGTCGCGGTGGCGCGCGAGGAACCCAAGCCCGGGGTCGACTGGCCACAATTCCGCGGCATCGGCGCGGGCGGCGTCGCCGAGGGCTTCGCGCTGCCCGTTCGGTGGAATGTCAAGACTGGGGAGAATGTCCGCTGGAATGTCGCGGTTCCCGGTCTGGCGCACTCCAGCCCAGTCGTGTGGCGCGACATGGTGTGCGTCACGACGGCCGTCGCCCAGAACAAAGAGGAAGCGCTCAAGGTCGGCCTCTACGGCGACATCACGCCTGTCGACGATGCGACGCCACTCAGCTGGGAAGTGCACTGTTTCAACAAGAAGAACGGCGCCAAACAGTGGAGCGCCGTCGCGCACCAGGGGCGGCCCGAAGATCAAGCGGCATCCCAAGTCGACGCACGCGAACTCGACGCTGGCGACCGACGGACGCCACCTGGTGGCGATGTTCGGGTCGGAGGGCCTCTACGCCTACGACCTCAAAGGTCAGCTGCTGTGGAAGAAAGAGTTCGGCCTTCTAGAGTCGGGATTCTTCCAGGTGCCATCTGCGCAGTGGGGGTTTGCGAGCTCTCCGGTCATCCACAACGATCTCGTGATCGTCCAGGCCGACGTGCTCAAGGGTTCGTTTCTCGCGGCCTTCGACGTGGCCACCGGCAAAGAGATCTGGCGCACCGCACGCAACGATTACCCGACGTGGAGCACACCTGCCGTGCACGTGGCCGACGGCCGCGCGCAAGTCATTGTGAATGGCTTCAAGCACGTCGGAGGCTACGATCTGAGGACGGGGAAGGAGCTGTGGCGGATGAAGGGCGGCGGCGACATTCCCGTTCCCACGCCGATCGTTCGGCGCGATCTGGTTTTCATCACCAACGCGCACGGGCCCGCGGCGCCGATTTTTGCGGTGCGAACCGGTGCGAGCGGCGACATCAGCCTCGAGGCAGGCACGCAAACCAGCAATCACATTGTGTGGAGCCAGCAGCGCGAGGGCGCCTACATGCAGACGCCGATCATCTACGGCGATCACCTCTACGTCTGCCGCGACAACGGTGTGCTGAGCGTCTACGAGGCTGAAACCGGGAAGCGCCTGTATCAGCAGCGGCTCGCCAACGGCCAAACCGGCTTTTCGGCGTCGGCCGTCGCCGGTGACGGCAAGGTCTACTACAGCAGCGAAGATGGATCGGTGTTCGTGATCAAGGCCGGACCGGTATTCGAGCAGCTTGCGGAAAACGTGATGGGCGAGACGGCGATGGCGACGCCTGCCATCTCCGAAGGAGCGATCGTGTTCAGGACGCGCACGCGGCTCATTGCGGTTGCGAAGTAGCGCTGATCCTGCAATCGGCGGTTACGCACGACCGTTTTGCGTAAACGCGACGTAACGCGTCCTCAGGTACTGCCAGGCGGAGTAGATCGTAGGACACCGGACGACCTTCGTGAGGAGATCTCGATGTGGGGGACCGACACGCTCTGGTTCGACGTCGCGGTAGTCATGACGATCTTTGCCGTGGGCGGCATTCTGTTTGGCCGCTTTGAGCAACACAAGCCGCGTTGGCGCCGAGTCCTCAAGGTCGCGCTCGTTGTCGCCGTCGTCTTGGCGTTGTCGACGACCATCGGGCGGCTCTGGGCCTACGCTGTGTTGGCGCTGCCGCTCCTTGCCGCGATCTGGGTGCATCTTTACTGGTTGCCCAAACACGGAATCAACGGTTGGACAGCGGAACCGTATGACAAGTATCTGGAACTCGTCGGTGCGCGGCGGAACGGTTCCACCAAGCGTGTACCTGGCTAACTCGCCGAAACACGTGATGACGCTCAACATGGGCGAGACTGCGTGATGCCTTTACTTTTTTCATACGGGACGCTGCAACATGAAGATGTGCAGCTCTCAACGTTCGGAAGACGGCTCACTGGCGACAGAGACGAGCTTCTCGGATGTGAGCCGGCTTCGGTGAAGATTGACGATCCACAAGTAGCCGCGAGACTCGGGAAGACACACCATGCCAACGTCACGTTCAACGGCAACGAAGACAGCCGCGTAGCCGGCATGGCGTTCGAGATTACCGACGCTGAACTCGCGAACGTCGACGCGTACGAACGAGCGTTCTTGTATGAGCGGGTTATCACCGTGCTCGCATCAGGCCGACAGGCGTGGCTATACGTCTACACACCTCCCGGATTGTAATCAGGCGGCCCTCCATTCGCGAACACACCTCGCCACCACGCTCGTGGCTTGCGGTCAGGGGCAAATCGCCGGAAACGGTTTGCAGCGAGCTTCGCCTGCGCGCGAGCAGCCTTCACGGCGACGACAAACTCACGTTTCAGATCGTGGGCGCCCATTCGGATGCCGGGTGTACCTGATCATCGCCCGCGGTCGCGACCATCGGCTGATCCACGAATCTGTTCTCAAGAGTCTTTCGGCCGGCTGTGAAGTACTGACGTGCACCGTCGAAGAACAAGTCATCTTCAGCGCCGCGACCTGCTGGCGCAATGGATCGCGGGTGTGGTCCATCACCTACGAAGGTGAAGACGCGGCTACGGACGTGGTCGTCGAAGGCGATCTGCCGTTCGCGGCCTCCGGCATTCGTTCGCAGTTCACCGCCTTGGCGAAGGCCGATGATGTCGACGACGCCCTGGTGGATCCGATGTTCGAGATTCCGGTCGAATGTGTGCGGAGCCTGATCGACTACAAGCCCTACGACAAGAATGCAAGGTTCGCGGGCCGCTACATGTTGCTCGAGGGTCTCGATACACCATGGTGGAAACGGTGGACCGTCGGCGGGTGAACCAACGTTGACCCGAGGAATACATGGGAAAGCGGAAGAAACCGCCGCCACTCTGGGTGCAAGCCGTCGTTGTCTGGTTCGTCGTCGGCACCCTCTTGACCTTCGGCGTGCTGTATCTGCGGGCGACGGAGACGCTGTCCGACGACGTGTTTCAACCGCTGGCGCGCGTCCTCTGCGCGACGAACGATCGGCTCGCCACGCGCTACGAGCTGCGCGCGCAGAAAGCCCGCCGTGACTTCGGCGATTCGCGAGGTCGCCCACAGGGGCCGATTTGGTCGCTCAGCGCCGCGGAGTGCGTCGGCCCGTCTGGCGATCGACGACCAGCGCCAGGCTTCCAACCGCTCGTCTGGCTGACGGTCTCCGCGGCTGTGGGGTGCCTGGTCTTGCTCTCGGGGCTTGGCCGCCGCCGGCCGAACCGCAAGACGAGGCACAGCCAATGATCGCGAGCGGCTGCGACGGGTGCCTACGGTTACCCCGCTCGATGAACTTCATGCGCGGCTCGCAGGCCCGACTCAATGGCGCCCTGAATCCACGCGTGCGCCAGTGATGCATGCTCACCGGCGAAATGGATACGCCCTTCCGGCTTGATGATGTGAGCGTGCAGTAACGTCTGTTGTCCCGGGTCGAACAACGCGAACGCGCCGCCGGCGAACTCGTCGTGGTGCCACATCTTGGACACACCCACTTCAAACTCTTCGACGATCTGCGGATGAATCTCCGCCACGTCGTCGAGAGCCTGACAGATACGATCGGCGGCAGAGAGCGAGCCCCATCGCTGCGCGTCCTCCGACCACGTGTAGCTGGCGAGGATCACGCCACGACCGGTTTCGCGGCCGTGGTCGGGGTAGAACATGACTCGAATCGGCAAATCGGTGATCGTGCCGCCTCCGAAGATGCCGTCGTCTTCTTCCCAGAACCGACGTCTGCACTGAAACAGAATTTTGGCGGAGGCATCGTAGTGCAATTGGCGGATCGCTTGTTGCTTCGACCGGGAAAACGGCTTCAGGCACTCGACATGGCGGAGGACCGCGAACGGGATTGTGATGATGGCGTAGTCCGCTGTGATCTGCCGACGTCCGGCAATCGTCTGGTAGTGGATGATCACAGATTCCGCCGACTGATCGAGGGCGATCATCCTGGCGCCAAAACGGATGTTGCGATGGAGGTGCGGCAGGAACGCGCGCGGCAGGTGATCCATGCCGCCGTCGACTTCAACCATATTCGTGTAGTAGTTGCCGGCGTCCTCGCGTAACAGTTCGAGGAACGAGGCGTTCATCAGCGCCTCCTGATCGGCCAGCAGACCGAACATTTCAATCGCCGCTTCCGACCAGTTGTGCGCTTCGAGAAACTCGCGCGTGCAGTACTGATCATATTTGGCGACGATCTCCGGCCACGCGGCGCTGCCTTGTTCCTCCAGCAAGACCACGATCGGCTTCAACGCATGTTGCCAAAGCTCCGCAGCCGTCTTGCCCCGTTCGTGCGCTGCCACGTCGAATCCCATCGCGTCGGGATTGGCGTTCGCCTCGGCGATGCGAAAGCGTCTGCCGTGCAGGTAGTAGTAAGCGTTCTGATTGCCCATCGTGAACGGCGAGACCTTGACATTGAACTTGTCGATGTACGCCATGGTCAGGTCATGCGCCTTCGGAATCCGCATCGCGCCCGTCTCGGCGTAGAGACCATCGCTGAACGGTTCGCGCAGCGTACAGACGCGCCCGCCGACGCGTTGCTGGGCCTCGAGGATGATCGCTTCGTGCCCGGCGCGCTGGAGTTCGTACGCGGCGGTCAGTCCCGCCATGCCGGCGCCAATGACCGCCACCTTTTTGCGGGCCGACGCAGTCGGCGGAAGGCCGGAGTGGATGAGCGCGCGATAGTCGAGGGCCGCCGATGTGGACATGATGCTGTCAGCCGCGCGCGACAGGCCGCCATCGCCGCTCGAGCTGCTGGGCAACTCGCGTCAGTGGGAACGTCAGGAGCAGATAGAAGAGCGCCACCATCGGCCAGATCGTGAGAGGTGCGGCGTAACGGCTGGCAAGCTCCTGCCCGGTGCGCGCCAGCTCGGTGAGCCCGATCACCGACACCAGTGACGAGTCCTTGAGGAGCGCGATTGCCTCGTTGGTCAGCGGGGGCAACACACGGCGGAACGTTTGCGGGAGAATCACCCGCCTCATGGCCTGCGCATAGGACATACCGAGCGAGCGCGCCGCCTCCATTTGCCCGGTGTCGATCGACTCGATGCCGGCGCGGAAGATCTCGGCGAGGTACGCCGCGGAGTTGAGCGTGAGCGCGATGACGCCGCTGGTAAAGGCCGGTAGGTTGACGCCGAAGGCCGGCAGCACGAAGTAAATGAACAGAATCTGGACGAGCAGCGGCGTGCCGCGCACGATCTCGACATACGTCGCGGCAGGTACCGACAGGATTCGCGACGGCTGCACGCGCGCGAGCGCCAGCGCCAGGCCGATCGGCAGGCCGAGGAGCAGCCCGATCGCGGCGAGGAGGGCGGTCATCCACACGCCCCGGACGAGGAAACTCCACGTGCGCGACACCAGCTCGGGATCGAACAGCTTGGAGCCGAGCGCCGCCGCACCCGCCGCGCCCGTCGTTTCGGCCGGTGCCTCGCCAAACCATTGTCGATAAAGGCGCGCGTACTCGCCGCCGTCTTCAAGCTTCCAGAGCGCCGCGTTCACCGCGCGCCTGAGATCGTCGCTCCCCTGCGCGAGCACGACGCCCAACTTCTCGTCCGTGAACTGCTCACCGATCGTCGTCACGCCGGCGAAGCTGAGCTTGGTCATGTAACGAAGCACCGGAGCGTCGCTGACTACGGCGTCGAGGCGGCCGTTCTGCAGATCCAGCAACGCCAGATCGATCGTGTTGTATTTCGCCAGCATGACCCCGGGTCGCTTCTCGAGATCGAACTGCGCGGTGGTGTTGATCTGCACGCCGACGCGCTTGCCGGACAAATCGGCTGGTCCGCTGATTCCCTGCTGATTCTGGCGCACCGCCAACAGTTGGCCGGCATCGATGTAGGGATCGGAAAACAACAAGACCTCGCGCCGTTCCGGTGTGATGGTCACGGCCGACACCACCACGTCGAAGCTGCCGTTTTGGAGAGCCGGAAAGATGCCGTCGAAGCTCGCGTTGACGAACACCGGTTTGACGCCGAGTTCGCGGGCCAGTGCACGACCCAGATCGATGTCGAAACCGGTAAACTCGTCGCCTTGCGCCGATGCAAAGGGCGGATATGTCGCATCGGTTCCGATCCGCAGCTCGCCACTGGCTCTGACGCGTGCGAGCGTCGATTGTGCCGACGCCAGGTCAGGCAGGAGCGACAGTGCCGCGGCGATCAGGACCGTGCCCCACATTCGTCGGTTCCTCATCACCGCTCCTGAAAGGACGCCATGAACGCGCGCGTCTCCGGTTGTTGCGGATTGCCAAACACCTCGCCCACCGTGCCCGATTCGACGGCGCGGCCGCCTTCGAAGTAAATCACTTGATCCGAAATGGCTCGCGCAAAGTCCATGTCGTGCGACACCACAACAAGCGTCTTGCGGAGGTCGTCGAGGGAACGGAGCAACGTACCAACTTCACGTACGAGTTTGGGATCCAGGGCGGAGGTCGGCTCATCGAACAGCACGACATCCGGCTCCATCGCCAGCGCGCGCGCAATGGCCACGCGTTGCTGTTGACCGCCGGAGAGCTGCGCCGGGAAGAGATGTTCCTTGCCCGACAGTCCGACCCGTTCGAGATAGTGGCGCGCGATTTCCTCAGCCTTGGGCCGCGTCATCTTCTTGACCGTCATCGGGGCTTCCATCGCATTGCCGAGGGCCGTGAGATGCGGAAACAAGTTGAAGCTCTGAAAGATGATGCCCACGCGCGCGCGCACTTGCCGCACGAGCTCGCGCTCCTCGGCGGGGGTGAGGGCGTGGTGCGCGCTTCCAGTCACCTCGACGCCCCCAAGTGTGATGGTGCCTTCCTGAAACGACTCGAGCCGGTTCAAACAGCGGAGCATCGTCGATTTTCCACAGCCGGAGGGACCCAGGATCGTGGTGAGCTGTGCCTCTTCGATGGCGAACGTGGCACGATTCAGCACGGTCGTCGAACCATACCGCTTGAGCGACGTTAGAAACTGAGATCACGGTTGAGGGCTCCTCCGACGTCGGACCGCCGCCGGCCCGCGGCCGATTATGTCCCGGTTCAACGTCCGAATTCGAAGCCGGTGCTGACAGCGTCTGAGCTACAGTGATCACCGAGCAATCAGCAGGAAGAAAACCAGAGGCGGACGAATGGCGCTGAAAGGTGAGCCCGCGATTGGCACGTGAGACCGATCGGATCGTCGATCAACTGCAACGCGCGTACGACGGCGACGCGTGGTACGGGCCGTCGGTGCGCGCCGCGCTCGAAGGCGTTGATGCCCGTCAGGCGGCTGATCGCCCGGAGCCGACCGCCCACACCATCTGTGAAATCGTGCTGCACATGACGGCCTGGACGCGCGAAGTGACGCGACGTTTGCGAGTCGGCATCGCGCGCGACCCCGAGGAGGGAGACTGGCCGGCTGCCACTGCTGTGGGCGATGATGACTGGAGGGCGATCGTCGCAGCGCTGGATGCCGCGACCGAGGAACTGGCGCGGGCAATCTCGGCCCTGGACGACGGGCAGCTCGAGGATCGGATCGGCGACGTGCGCGATCGAGCGCTGGGAAGTGGAGTGTCACGTTATGTCACGCTGCATGGCTTGATCCAGCATCACGTGTACCACGCTGGTCAGATTTCGCTGCTCAAGAAGGCGGTGAACCGTCCACCCGCATGACCGCTGTCGTGACCAAACATCGAGCGACGTCATGTCGCGGGGAACCGACGTTTGGTAGTCGCACGGCGATCGTCCGGCATGTGCGCCGGCAAGGCCTTGTTGGTGCTCTCTGTCATCTGTCTGGCGTCGACACCATCGCCAGCAGTACAAGCGCCAACGCGTATTCTCTTTATCGGCAACAGCCTCACGGCGGCGAACGATCTTCCCGGTTTGGTCGAGCGAATCGCGCGCGCGGCGGGGGAGCTGTTCGAGTGCACCACCGTCGCCTTTCCCGACCACGGACTCGAAGAACACTGGAGCCGCGGCGATGCCCAGCGGGCAATCAGAAAAGGCGGATGGACATTCGTCGTCCTTCAGCAAGGCCCGTCCGCCTTGCCTGAGTCGCGCGACATCCTCCGCCGCTACGCGCGCCGCTTCGATGCGGAAGTGCGGCGGACAGGCGCGCGCACGGCGTTTTACATGGTGTGGCCGTCAACCGCCAGACGCACCGACTTCGACGCCGTGAGCATGTCGGTACTCGATGGCGGCCAAAGATGTTGGTGCCCTGCTCCTGCCCGCGGGCGATGCGTGGCGGGCGGCGTGGCGACGCGACCCGCAAGTCGCGCTCTACGGGCCCGACGGATTTCATCCGAGCGTGTTCGGTTCGTATCTCGCGGCCCTTGTCGTCTATCAGGGCTTGACCGGTCGACTGGCTCCCACCGCGCCAGGCGTCATCTCGATTCCGGCAGGAGTGAAGACGCTTCTTCATGACGCGGCCGCAGAAATGATGCCGCGCACGCCGATTTAGCTCAACGACAGCGGGTAACGGAGCTGTTTACGCGGGCCATCAAAAGCATCCCCGATTCCGTAAAATAGGCCGAGCAGTGATAGGGATGCGGATGCCGGCGTTCGCGCAGTAGACGTATGAACGCGACGATCACGAGTGGTACGGCGTGCGTTGTGCGCGACGTTGAGCCTGCCGACGCCGACGAGATTGTGCGGATTCTCAACCGGATCATAGAGGCACGCGTGTTCACGGTGTTCGACGCGCCATTCACGGTTGAAGCCGAGCGCGACTACATCCGCAACTTTCCAAAGCGTGGTGTGTGGAAGGTCGCGATTCGGCTGCCCGAGCAGCGCGTTGTCGGGTTTCAGGTGATGGAGCCGTTCGGCCCATATACAAACGCCTTCGATCACGTGGGCACGCTCGGGACCTACGTCGATCTCGACGTCCGACGCCGGGGGGTGGGGAAGGCGTTATTCGCGGCGACCTTGAAGTCAGCGGCAGAGAAAGGGTACGAGAAGATTTTCACCTTTGTGCGCGCGGACAATCCGGCCGCACTTGGCGCCTATCTGGCTCAGGGCTTTGTGGTTATCGGCACGGCTCGTCGCCACGCCAAGATCGACGGCCGCTACATCGACGAGATTCTGATCGAGCGGCCGCTGTTGCGGGTAGACTTCGATGCCGCCAGCCCATGAGAACGTGGGACTCCGGCTGGAACGAATTCTGGCCGTATTCGTCAACCCGTTCGTTGAACCCCAATGCGATGGAGGAGTGATATGCGTAGGGTGTTATGCGGTTGTGTCGTGCTGTTCTTCGCCCACCTGGTTGGCGCGCAGACCCCAGTCAAATCGATTGAAGACGGCGCGCTCGACCACATTCAGTTGTTCGTGGCCGCACTCGAGGAAGGCCCGAGCCTCACGGTCGTCATCAAGCCATTCGACGGCACCGTGGCCGACCTCGGCACCGGCAGCAAGGACGGCAAGGACGTGCGGCAGGAGGAAGCGAAGACGATGCAGAACGAGGGGCCGCGCGTGTTGTCGGAGCGCTTCGTCGCGACACTGGAGAAGAGTGGGCCGTTCAAAACTGTGCGCGCGTTGAGCGGCGATGAAGCGGTCCCGCCCGGTGCGCTCGTCGTCGAGGGGAAGTTCGTCGAGCTCAATCCCGGCAGCCGCACGAAGCGCTACTTCGCAGGATTCGGCGCCGGCAAGTCCTCAGTCAAGGTGGTGGGCGCGGTCAAAGATTCGACCGGCCGCACGCTGGCCACTTTCGATCAGCGGCGCATTGGCACGATGGGTCTTGGCGGCGGCGACTCTCTCGGCAAGATGATGAGCGACGCGCGCAGTATCGGCGAGGACATCGCCAAGTTTCTCGCGAGGTGGGCTCGCGGCGACACGCTCGACTAGACGTGGTTTGAGCAAGGTACTCATTGTCACGGGCGGAAGCCGCGGCATCGGGGCGGCCACCGCGAGGCTCGCGGCTGAGCGCGGCTATTCGGTTTGCGTCAATTATCGGCACAATCGCCAGGCCGCCGAGGACCTCGTCTCCGCCATCGAAGCCGTTGGGGCAGGCGCGGTCGCGGTCCAGGCGGACGTGAGTGTGGAACGCGACGTTGTCGACTTGTTCTCGAGGTGCGATGCCACGCTCGGAGCGGTTGATGCGCTTGTCAACAACGCCGGGATCCTCGAGACTCAGATGCGAGTCGAGGGCATGGACGCCGCGCGGCTGCAACGCATCTTCGCGACCAACGTCATCGGCGCATTCCTGTGCGCGCGCGAAGCCGTGCGGCGGATGTCGACGAAGAACAACGGCACTGGCGGCGCCATCGTGAACGTGTCGTCGGGGGCCGCACGGTTGGGCGCTCCAGGCGAGTATGTCGATTACGCCGCTTCCAAAGGCGCCATCGATACGTTCACGATCGGGCTCGCGAAAGAGGTGGCCGAAGAGAACATCCGCGTCAATGCCGTTCGCCCGGGGTTCATTTACACCGACATCCACGCCAGTGGCGGCGAACCCAATCGCGTCGATCGGGTCAAGACACTGGTGCCGATGAAACGTGGCGGCACCGTGGCGGAAGTCGCGCGTGCCATTCTTTGGCTTCTGTCCGAGGAAGCGTCCTACACGACGGGGACGTTTATCGACGTCACAGGCGGCAAGTAATGCGTGCGCCGCGGGTTGTTGGCGGCGTTCTGCTTGCGCTGAGTTCGTTGTCCTGTAGCCCAACCGCCCACGGCGCCAAGCCGAACCGCGACCGCGACACCGACCGCACCTGTCGCACGCCCGATCCGCGTGCTGATGCTGACTGCCACAGCCGGCTTCCGTCATGACTCGATCGCGACCGCCAACGAGGTGATGTCGCGCCTCGCAAGAACCACCGGCGAATTCACCGTCACGACCACCGAGCAACTCTCGACCATCAGCACGGCTGGCCTGACCGCCTACGACGTCGTGTTCTTCGCGCTGACGAGCGGGGAGCTGGAGTTTGCCGACACCCAGAAAGCCGCCCTCCTGAATTTTGTGGCCGGAGGCGGCGGCTTCGTCGGCGTCCACAGCGCCAGCGATACGCTCTATGGTTGGCCGGACTACGGACGCCTGGTCGGCGCCTATTTCAAAGAGCACCCGTGGACGCAGCAGGCGACGATCGTGGTGGAAGACCAGTCGCACCCTGCGACCAGCGGCCTCGGCGAGCGCTTTGCCCTCTCGGAGGAGTTTTACACGTTCCGCGAGAACCCTCGGCCCCAAGTCCAGGTGTTGCTGCGCCTCGATCCGGTATCGGTCGGCTCAACTGGAGACTATCCCTTGGCGTGGGCTCACTCGTACGGGAACGGTCGAGCGTATTACAACGCACTCGGACACTTCTCCAGCACGTGGGACGACCCCCGATTCCAGCAGCAGCTGATTGGCGCGATTCGCTGGACTGCGGTAGCTACCCGCGGGTTGACCTCGACGCGTATGGATTAACATCCACCCAGAGTCGGTCGTATAGACCAGCGTAGAAGAGGTGACCGAAATGCGCCGTATCTGGGGACTCATCAGCATCATTTCAGCGTTACTCGTCGCCGACGTCGGCGCCGATCATTGGCCGAACTGGCGCGGACCGTTGACGTCGGGCGTGTCGAGCGAACAAGGCCTTCCTGTTCGATGGAGTGACAACGAAAACGTTGCCTGGAAGGCGCCGCTTCGCGGCCTCGGTATTTCCTCGCCGATTGCGTGGGGCGACCTCGTGTTCGTCACGTCGCAGGCTGGCAACGGGCTGGTGCGCTCCGGCCCGCGGCTGGTGCAGAGCGGCAACCCAAGTGAGGCGGGCGAGCGGCCTCTCGGCGCCGGGCCGACGAGCGGCGATGGGAAAGTCGTCTTTCTTGTCTCAGCGTTCGATCGCGCGAGCGGTCGACCCGCCTGGCAGTTCGAGCTCCCGGCGGAAGGGCCGCTTCCCTCGGTTCACGAGAAACACAATCTCGCATCGCCCAGTCCTGTCACCGACGGGGAGCGTGTGTATACATGGTTTGCAACCGGCCAGATCGCGGCGGTGGATCTCGCCGGAAAACTGGTGTGGAAGAAACATCTCGGCGCCGAGTACGGGCCGTTCGAGATCAACTGGGGACACGGCAGTTCGCCAGTCGTCTACA
Source organism: uncultured Acidobacteriota bacterium (assembly GCA_963762925.1). Lineage (GTDB taxonomy): Bacteria > Acidobacteriota > Vicinamibacteria > Vicinamibacterales > UBA2999 > DASPWV01. Next base: position 22,515 of record CAVXMP010000006.1, read on the forward strand.
AGGACCAGCTCATTTTGCTCTGCTACCACGAACCGAAGTCGTATCTGCTGGCACTCGATTCGCGGACCGGCGCGGTACGGTGGAAGGCGGATGCTCCGGACGGTGTCACCTCCTACAGCACGCCACTCGTCGTCGAGACGGGTGGAAAGCCCGAGATCATCGTGAATTCGAGCGTCGGCCTGAGCGGCCACGATATCGCCACGGGCCAGCGCGTCTGGCACGTCGACGAAGCCAATCGCTTCCCCATTCCCATGCCGATGTTTCATGAGGGCGTGATCTACACGAGCCGCGGCTATCGCAGCAGTCCATTCCTCGCCATCCGTCCTGGCGGCAAGGGGAACGTTGCGGCGAGCCACGTGGCGTGGCGAGTCCCGTCGGGCGCGCCGTATGTCTCGTCACTCATTTTTTACGACGGGTTGATCTACATGATCGGCGACGTCGGCGTGCTTACCGTTGTCGACGCCAAGACGGGTGAGCGCCTTCATCAAGAGCGCGTCGGGGGTGTCTACAGTGCCTCGCCGGTAGCGGGGGACGGGAAGGTCTACTTTGCCAGCGAGGATGGTGAGACGATCGTGATTGGAGCCGGACGCACGCCGCGCGTCCTCGCCCGCAACCGTCTCGACGCACGACAACTCGCATCACCCGCAATCGCTCAGGGCCGGTTGTTTATCCGGTCGGATGCCGTCCTTTATGCGATTGGAAAGTGACCATCCGTCCACGTTGCTCTTGTTCGGCTGGTTACAGGCCATGGTCGTCGCAGTGCGCTCGGCTGCGCGCTGAATGGGACGAAGCGGAGCCACAAGGAGGCGACCGGAAGGACGAGCGGCAGCGGATGGTGGACGAGCAGCTGAGAGGACGCGGCATTCGTAGTCCGCGCGTGCTCGACGCGATGCTCGACGTTCCGCGCCATCTGTTTGTGCCACTCGCGCAACGCTCAGCGGCGTATGTCGATTCGCCGCTCCCGATCGGGGAGCGGCAGACGATTTCGCAGCCGTACATCGTGGCGTTCATGACGGAGGCCCTGGACGTGCAGCCCGATCACCGCGTGCTCGAGATCGGGACCGGCTCAGGCTATCAGGCGGCGATTCTTGCCACGCTGGCGAAAGAGGTTTACACGATCGAGATCATCGCGCCACTCGCGGAGCAAGCGCGTGAGGTCCTGGCCCAGCTCGGGTTCGCCAACGTGCAGGTACGCACCGGCAACGGTTATTTGGGTTGGCCGGACCATGCGCCGTACGACCGGATCATGGTGACCGCCGCGCCCGACGAAGTTCCACCAGCCTTAGTGCAGCAGCTCAAGATCGGTGGAATCATGGCGATTCCAGTCGGCAGCACAACCCAGGAGCTTCGGGTGTTGCGCCGCACGGTCACGGGGATGGACACGGTGACGACGCTCCCGGTCCGCTTCGTGCCCATGACCGGCAAGCCCAAGCCGTAATCGCGCCTCAGCGCAATTTTCGAGAAGTAAAGATGGTCGCGCGGTTGTTGAATAGGACCTTATGACGTTTCTCCACGAATTACAGTTGGCGGTTCGATCGTTGTCGCGCGTCAAGGGGCTCTTCGTCACCGTCGTGCTCACACTCGCGCTCGGCATCGGCGCAAATGCCGCCATCTTCAGTGTTGTGCGTGGCGTGTTGCTGAAGCCACTCGTCAACCGTGATGAGCACCGCCTTATTTATATTCGTCAGAGCGCGCCGGGGATTCCCTCCGATAACACGGCGTTTTCGGTGCCCGAGATCATCGATCTCCGCGAGCGCGTCAAAAACGTCACCTCGTTTGGCGAATTCTCCGTCGTCACGTTCACGATGATTGGGCTGGGCGAGCCGCGCCAGGTCAGAGCCGGGGTCGTCGACGGGCAGTATTTCACTGTGATGGGCCTCAGGGCCTCGCTTGGACGCGTACTCGGGCCAGGAGACGACGGTCCAAATGCGGCCGGTGCAGCGTTGCTCACGCATCGATTCTGGACGTCCGACCTCAAGAGCGATCCCTCAGTGCTCGGCAAGACCATACGGCTGGGCAGCCGCACGGCGACGATTGTTGGTGTGCTCGAACCGTCGGTCCCGTATCCAGCAGAGACCGAACTCATCGCCAACATCGTCACCAGCCCGCACCACCTGTCTGCGACGATGAAGACGGGACGCGAGCACCGGATGACGGAGCTCTTTGGACGGCTTGCACCGGGCGCCGATCTCGAGGCGGCGCGCGCTGAGTTGAAGGCTGCGCATGCGGCGGTCGTTGCCGCCTATCCTGAGGCGTATTCCAGCAGGGCCGCCTTTCGCATCGACGCGCGGCTGCTCCGCGACCAAATCGCCGATCGTGCGCGAACCGTGTTGCTCGTGTTGCTTGCCGCGTCTGCGCTGGTGTTCGTGATCGCGTGTTCGAACGCCGCCAATCTGATCCTCGCGCGTTCCGTAAGGCGAGAGGGCGAACTCGCCGTGCGGGCCGCGCTCGGCGCGACCACAGGCGCGCTGCGCCGCACCCTGCTTGCCGAAAGTCTCGTGGTTTGCGCAACCGGCGCTGTGCTCGGCGTTGCCATCGCCCAGCCGATGGTGTCGGTTCTGGGCCGTTATGCGGCGCGTTTCTCAGTGCGCGCCCTCGATCTCACGCTCGATGCCAGTGTGTTGTGGGTGGGCGTGGGGCTCGCCATGGGTGCCGCCGTTCTCCTTGCGTTCGTGCCTCGACTTCCCTCGAGCGATGGTTCGAGAGGGTTAGTCCCATCAAGCGGAAGTCCCCGCATGACGGCGTCGACCACGCGGCGGCTCCGTGCCTTTGCCGTGACGCAAGTGGCAGCGTCGTTCATCCTTCTTGCAGGCGCCGGTGTGCTGATTCTGACGCTCCTCTCGCTGCAAGCGACACGCGCGGGTTTCGAAACGACCAATGTCCTTGCGGTCAATGTGCCCGTGCAAGGGCTCGGACGCACCCCCGAGCAGATTCGCGCCTTCTATCGCGATCTACAACGCCGCCTGGGCGAAGCGCCCGGTGTCGCCAAAGTCGCCATCGGCAGTAACGTTCCCTGGCGCGACGCGTCCGCCCTGGGGAGCGGCTTCGCGTTCTCGGTCGAAGGGCGCACGCGTGAGAACGGCGAAGAGGATCCACGGGCAAAGTTCCGTTCGGTCGGTCCGGGCTTCTTCGACGCACTGCGAATCAAGCTGCTCGCAGGACGTGATTTCAACGAGGCCGACCGCCTTGGCGCGGAACGTGTCGTGATCGTCAGCGAGAGCCTTGCCCAGCGGATGTTCGGGAATCAGGATGCGGTCAATCGGCGTCTGATGTGGACCGACGGTGTCATGCAATTCATCGGTATCTCTCCCGAAGGGCGGCGCATCGTTGGCGTGGTCGCGGATGTGGACGACGAGAACATCACTCCGTCACCGACACTGACGGTCTACCATCCGTTTGAGCAGGAGATTGCCGGCGGCCGCGTGTTCGTTCACGCGAGCGGCGACCCGTACGCGCTCGTGCCCGTCATCAGCAAGATGGTTCGCGACATGTCGGCCGACCAGGTCGTCGAGCACGCCGCGACACTGGACGATGTGCGCGCCGAGGTGATGGCGCCGGATCGCCTCAACGCCATTGTCTTTGGCGGGTTCGCCGCGCTCGCCCTTGCGATTGCTATCGTCGGTGTCGCCGGCGTGCTGGCCTTCTCGGTGAGCGGCCGCACGCGCGAATTCGGCATTCGTCTGGCGATTGGATCACAGCCGCGCCAAATCCTCACCGGCGTTCTTCGAGAGGGCCTGCTGATGGCGGTGATTGGGCTGTTCGTTGGTGTCGCCGGTGGTCTCGTGCTCTGGCGGGTGGCGAACAGCGTGATTCAGGAAACGCGTTTCCCCGGGTTGATTCCGATCGCCGCCGCCGCCGGGATCCTCCTGCTTGCGGCCGCGATCGCGTCGCTCATGCCGGCCGGCCGCGCCTCTCGGGTTGATGCGATGCAGGCGCTGAGAGCGGAGTGAGCCGAGGTGACGTCCGCAGATAGCGCAGATCCTTTGGCCGCAGATTACACAGATGGACGCAGATGGTTTTAGGATCTTGAGTTGCGCAACGCCACCACGGAACGGACGGGCGCCGACCTAACCCCTCGCAAACATCGTCAGTTCCCACGCGTCAGCCGCGTTGCTGTAACGGACGATATACACGTCGCCGTCGTCTCCCTTGACCTTGAAGTAGCGATGATCCGGGGCCAGCCAGCGGTCGAGTACCTCAACCACTTCGATCCGTCGATCGCCGATGATCAGCGCGCGGGGCGATTCATCGCCGCGGTACCCTGCGTAGCACTCGACACGGACCATCTACTCTATTCATACCCGACCGACGACGGTGGATCGAGCTCGGCCTTTCCCGTGGCCCAACACATGATTGCCATTCGCCGCGCAACTGCTGCTGACGCACAGGACTGGCTCCGCCTGCGACAAGCGCTGTGGCCCGAGGATGGCGCCCCGTCGCACGCAGCAGAGATCGAACAGTTCTTCGCCGGCAAGCTCCCGATGCCGCTCGAAGTCCTTCTGGCAGCCGATCCGTCTGGCGCCGTGCTCGGCTTTGCGGAACTGTCGATTCGGTCGTACGCCGAGGACTGTGTGACCGATCGCGTGGCGTACCTGGAAGGCTGGTACGTTGTGCCGGCATCCAGACGCAAGGGTGTCGGACGGCTGTTGATCGCGGCTGCTGAGGACTGGGCGCTCGCACAAGGCTGCTCCGAGTTCGCCTCGGACGCGCTCATTGACAATTACGACAGCGCGGCCGCGCACGAGGCCCTGGGCTTTGTCGAAACGGTGCAAATCCGATGCTTCCGCAAATCACTCGCTCAGCCGCCGCGTGGACGCGACTAAGTCCGCACGTTCGCGGCCATGTTGCTCTGTTTGATGCACCGCCTGCGTTCGCCGCGACGGCCTCGACCGGCGCGCGACTCCTGTTTGCGGCGGTGCTTCTGGAGAGCGCCCGGATGGTCGCGCGCGGCTGGATTCAAACCCCTCTCGCCCGCTGGTTGCTCTTTACGCTGTTGCTGGCGCTCGCGTTGCTGTCGGTGCGCGCCGCCGGATTGACCTTCTCGCAAATCGGGCTGCGTCGCTGGCGCGAGTGGACGACGACCGAGCGATCCTATTTCGTGCAGGTGCTCATCCTCGCCAACATCGTGTTCCCCGTCGCGTTGGCGACGCCGCTCGGCGATCGTTTGGCGCAAGACGGCTTGGGATCGGCGCTCTGGCGATCATTCTTGCCGTATCTGATGTTCGGGTTCTATCAGGAGTTCGTGTATCGCGGCATGATTCAGAGCGAGTTGATCCGCCGATACGGTGCGGCGGCCGGCATCGTGGTGGCGAATGCGCTCTACACGTTCGGACCTCTGCATTCCTATCACTTCGCTCGCTCCGTCTCCTTCGCGGTGCCGATGTTTGCAGCCATCTTCGCGATCGGCCTCGTCTTCGGCGTCCTCTATCGCCGATCGGGGAATTTGTGGATTGTTGGCGTCATGCATGCGATTGGGAACGCCTATATCGTGACCGCGCTCAGTCGATAATTTCCGTCCCGTCTTGCGAATAGTGTGCCTGAATAAGACATTGTCCAGTAACCGCTTTAAATGGATTGGTTTAACGGCAGTTTGGAGCTTGATTGATGCGTATCGTGTGACGATATGACTCACGCGTCGATTCACCCCGCTCTCGCACCGCGTTTTCTATCCTCTTCTCAACCAACGAGTTAGCGGCACTAACCGACGGCCGGCTCAGCCGGACCCATTCTTGCTGAAGATCTCGTCAAATATAGTCATTTAAGGAACTTTGAATGACACTCTGCAAGCGTCCCAGGTCCAACTTATGTCTGTTACCTCGTGAGCGTCGCGACGCTTCGCTTCGTCGCGGTCGCTGCAACCCTCGTCGCCGTTTGGTCGCTGGGACTGCAGGGCTCGAGCCCTGCGTTGCACGTCCCGAACGGCGCTCGGCTGGCTCACCTCTCGGCTGATCTCACCAGACATCAGGCACGCAAGACGTCGGCGCGCGAGCGCGTCATCGTCCACGGCACCGACCGCGATCTCGCGTTGCTGGCAGCGCGTCACCGATTGAAACTCGTCAAACGGATGCGCGGCGCCGCGGTGGTTCTTGCCAACAGCGCGGAAGTGAGCGCTTTGGCGCGTGATGCAGCCGTCGAGCATCTTTCCGGAGATCTGCGCGTGCACGGCGTGACGACGATCTCCGATGCGTCGACGGCGGCGGATCAAACGCGTGCCGGAAACCTGCTGCAGGCCGGCTTACTCGGCATCCCGGCCGTGGACGGCCGGGGCGTCGGCGTGGCCGTCGTCGATTCCGGCATCTCGCCACACTCGGCGCTCTCCAACCGCGTTGTCGCGAACGTGAGCTTCATCAGCGGCGATTCGCAGGGCAGCGACGAGTTCGGCCACGGCACCCACGTGGCGGGGATCATCGCCGGGGACCCCACGTCGGCCAATGGCGTCGCGGCAGACTATGCCGGCGGCGTCGCGCCGCGCGCCAACCTCGTCAACGTCCGAGTGCTCGGCGCGGACGGGAGCGGCTTCACGAGCGACGTCATCGCAGGCATCGAGTGGGTCGTCGCCAACCGCGCGCTCTACAACATTCGGGTGATCAATCTGTCGCTCGGCCATCCCGTGATGGAGGCCTGCGCAACCGATCCGCTTTGCGAAGCGGTGAACCAAGCGGTGCAGGCCGGGATTGTCGTCGTTGTCTCCGCGGGCAACAACGGACAGTCACACCAGACGGCCGCGCCATGCTGGGCGGGATATCGTCTCCAGCGAACTCTCCGTATGTGATCACGGTCGGCGCGCTGAACACCTGGGGAACCGTCGATCGATCGGACGACACATTGGCGACGTTCAGCTGCTCGCGGTCCTTCCGCGTATCGACCTGACGGTGAAGCCAGACCTTGCCGCACCCGGCACGAAGATCGTCTCGCTCCAGGCAGACGGTGCGTTCCTGCCGGCAATGTATCCGTCGATTCATGTCGCGGGCACTGGCAACAATGCCTACATGTATCTGAGCGGGACCAGCCTCGCGGCCCCGATGGTCAGCGGTGGCGTCGCGCTGCTCCTGCAAGGATCTCCGAATCTCTCTCCGGCGCAGGTGAAGTTCGCGCTGCAGAACGGCGCGACCGCCATGACCGCCGCCGGCCTGATGGGCGCCGGCGCGGGCAGCGTGAATTTCTGGGCCTCGCGTCAGATCGCCGTTGACGGCGCCTCTCCGGCCTCGTCGCGGATCGCACCGTCGCTCGGTGCGGCGGAAAGTTTCGCGGTGTTGGGCGGGTCGACGGTCACCAATACGGGATCGAGCGTCATCACCGGCGACCTCGGCGTCAGCCCGGGCACCGCGGTCACTGGCTTTCTTCCGGGGCGGGTCTGTGTCGGGCACGATACACGGCGCTGATCCTGCAGCCTTCGCAGCCCAAGAGGCCGTCACCACGGCATACAACAGTCTGGTTGACGAGGCGTGCACCGCCGGATCTGACCGGTCAGGATCTCGGCGGACGAACACTCACGGCCGGTGTGTATTGTTTTGCCTCCTCGGCCCAGCTGACAGGAACCCTCACGCTCAACGCTCAGGGCAACGCAAACGCGGTTTTCATTTTCAAGATGGGGAGCACGCTCACGACGGCGAGCGCCTCGTCGGTCGTCCTGATCAACGGCGGGTCTCCGGCTCACGTGTTCTGGCAAGTCGGCAGTTCAGCGACGCTCGGCACAGACGACGTCATTCGCAGGAAACATTCTGGCGTTGACGAGCATCACGGTGACGACTGGCGCAACTGTGACGGGCCGGACCTTGGCGCGCAACGGTGCCGTGACGCTGGACACCAACGCGGTCACAGCGACAAATGCGGTGTCGGCGGTCACGACAACAGTCGGCGGCGCGCAGACTGCGGGAAGCGGCGTCTCGTTCTGGGACATGGGCACACTCGGCGCTCGTCTCGAAGCTGGCATCGGCACTCGCGTCCTCTCCGCGGTCGACGCGTCCCTCCTGTGGACGAATCCTTCGCTCCTGACGTTCGGCGATCTCAACCTGCTCGGTCTTTCCAATCCGCTTGCGTCGATGCTGCCGAAGTCGCTGATGTACGGCGACATGGCCGGCTGGACGATCCGATCCATCGATTGCGTGGGGCACACTCCTCTACGATCCGCAGGGTGCGGCCATCCTGTGGGGTGAGTCCGAAGCCAACGCCATTCTGTGGGGCGAGTCGGACCACGAAGCGATTCTCTGGGGCGAGACCACCATGACGTCCCAGGCTTCGCGGTGACCATGTGACACGTCGGCTGCGGTCGATCACGTCCGCGCAAGCGTTGCGGGTGTACCTGCAGCTGGTTGTGCTGGCGGGTGCGATCGTACTTGTCCACGCAGCGTTCGAAGCAGTGCACACGTCGGACCCGATTGGCTGGCTCGCACTGGCGGCGTTTGCGATGGGCGCCGGATCGTTCCGTCTAAGCTTCGCGTCGAAGTCCGCGAATATCGCGATCGAAGAGGACACGTTCTTCATCGCGACGGCGTTGCTGTTCGGTCCCGGGCCGGCCACGCTCACGATTGCGGTGGTCTGCTTCGTGTCCTCGTTACGGCGGCGCATGCCCGCGCGCCGCATCGCCTTCAACACGGCCGCGCTCGCCGTCTCGATGTGGGTCGGGTCGCACGCGTTCTTCTTCCTCGCCAGCGGGGTGTCGCCGCTGTCGCAGTCAAGGCCGGCGCTGAGTGCTTTGGTTCTTCCGCTGCTTGCGATGACGGCGCTCTATTTCGCGCTGAACTCGGGACTCACGGCGATGGCTGTCGGCCTCGACACGCGCGAGTCTCCGGTCCAGATCTGGCGCCAGCATTTCCAGGGGCTCTCCATCAGCTATCTGGCGGCGGCATCGCTGGCCGTCTGTCTGGTGCTCCTGATTCAGCAGGCCGGCATGATCGCGACGGTCGTGGTCATTCCTCTACTGGTCGTCTTCCACCTGACGCTGCGCTCAACGCTAGGACGCGTGGACGATGCGCGCCGGCATCTCACGGACATGGATCGACTCTACCTGTCGACGGTCGAAACGCTCGCGATGGCAATCGACGCCAAGGACGATGTGACGCACAGCCACGTGGTTCGGGTGCAAACGTACGCGCTCGGCCTCGCACGGGCGCTTGGCATCACGGATGGACTCGAGTTGAAGGCGATCGAAGCAGCGGCGCTCCTGCACGACACTGGGAAGCTGGCGGTGCCCGAACATATCCTGAACAAGCCGGGCAAGCTCACGGCGGCGGAGTTCGAGAAGATGAAGCGCCATGTTGACGTCGGCGCCGACATCCTCTCGCTCGTGCAGTTCCCGTATCCGGTCGTGCCGATCGTGCAATGTCACCACGAGTCGTGGGACGGGAGCGGCTACCCACGCGGCATTGCCGGCGAGGATATTCCGATTGGCGCCAGAATTCTGTCGGTGGTCGACTGCTTTGACGCGCTCACGTCGGATCGACCGTATCGCGGCCGGATGACGGAAGAGGCCGCGGTGCAGATCCTTCGCGATCGGCGCGGCCGCATGTACGACCCCCGCGTAGTCGACACCTTCATCGAGGTGTACCCAACCATTACCATTGCGCCGGGCGCGATTGTGGCGGGGCGCGAAGTGCTCCAGCGGATTCACCAGTCGCGATACGAACTCAACACGCCGCAGGAACCGATTGCCCACGCCGCCGACGCCGCACCGGCGGAGCTCCTCGCTTTTGTGAGCCTGGCCCGCGCCTTCACCGGCGAGGCCGGCGTGGCCGACGTCCTCGGATTGGGGTCCGCACTCGTGGCCGACGTAATGCCCGGATCGACCGGCGCATGGTTCCTGCCCGATGCGGCGCAGGATCGACTCGTCGTCGCGTACGCGTTCGGCCCAGGGGCGGGGGCGCTTCGCGCCACGTCAGTGCCGGTCGGCGAGCGGCTGACAGGGTGGGTGGCGGTGAGACGCCAGCCGATCATCAACTCGGAGGCAGCGCTCGATCTCGGCGCTCGCGTGGATGTGGTGACGCCGTCCCTGTCGCAATGTATGAGCCTCCCGCTCATGGTCGGGGACGTACTCGTCGCCGTTCTCACGCTCTATACCGCGGCGCCAGACGGCTTCACAGCCGACCAGGGGCGGCTCGTCCAGATGGTGGCGCCTCACCTAGCCAGTGCGATCGATGCCGCTGTTCGCGGACAGGGCGCCACTCGCGAGAGTGTCCCCCCGCAGATACCGACCGAGCGGGAACTGCGGCTCGTCGTGTCGCGCTGAGATCGCTTGGTTGGCACGTCGGTGTAAGCTCCTCCGATGGCTCGAACAGCAAGTGGCGCCGGGGGCACACCCGGTGGCGTCGGCGCTTTTCTTGGCGGCAGTGCCATGGTGGTGGCGGGCGGCTATCTGCTGCTGACGCGCGTGACGGTGGCGAGCGGCGGCTGGTACTTCTATGGCTATAACGCGTTCGGCCTGTCGCTGATTCCCCTTCTCGTCGGCATTGGTGTGCTCTTCTTCGACGGCCGTTCGGCGCTCGGTTGGGTGCTGACGAGCATCGGCGCCCTGATCATCGTCGTCGGCATCCTGTCGAACCTCAACATCTACTTTCAACCGAGCTCGCTCTTCGACACGTTGATGATTTTCGGGCTGATTGCCGGCGGCCTGGGCCTGATCGCGCGCTCGCTGCGAGCCGCAGGCCCCTCGACGGAGCATCCCCGCACACCAAACGCAGGGTCCTGACATGAAACCTATCGAACCCTCCTGGAATACACGCCTCGGGCGAGGCGTGCTTCTCGCCGCGCTGGTGGTGCTTCTGCCGGCCGGCGCGCGCACACAGTCGCCGCAGACACATCGCTTCACCCCGACCCAGTTCTACGCCACCTACTCGTTCGCGCATCCGCCGGCGCTGCGGATCGCCCCGGGCGACCGCGTCATCACGAAAACGATTGATGCGTCGGGCGCCGACTGGGATGGTAAGGCTGTCTTTTCCGGAGGGGCCAATCCCGAGACCGGCCCCTTCTTCATCGAGGGTGCCGAACCCGGTGACATGCTCAGCGTCACGTTCCACCGCATCGAAACCAATCGCGCAACCGGCTACTCGGCGAGTCTCCTCGCGCCCTACAGCGTCGATCCAGGGGCCCTGGCGGCGCGCGTCGATCGCGAGGCGAAGCGTCTGAACTGGAACATCGACAAGGCCAAGGGCATCGTCTCGCTGGACTCGCCCGACATCAAACCGTCACCGCTGCAACTCCCGATCAACCCGATGCTCGGCTGCGTCGGCGTCGCGCCGGCACGCAAAGAGGCGATCACGGCCGTCACCCCGGGTGCGTTCGGCGGCAACATGGATTACGCCGGGCTGACGACCGGTGTCACGGTGATGCTACCGGTCAACGAGCCCGGAGCGCTCCTTTTCATCGGCGACGGTCACGCGCGCCAAGGTGAAGGCGAGGTTGCCGGTACTGGCGTCGAGACATCGATGGATGTTGAATTCACCGTTGGCCTCGTCAAGAAGAAGACCATCGGCTGGCCGCGGCTGGAAAACAGCACCCACATCATGGTGCTCGGCAGCGCCAGGCCGTTGTTGCAGGCCTTTCAGCATGCGACGACGGAGATGCACCGCTGGCTGATGGCCGATTACGGCTTTTCCGAACGCGGCGCCTCGGCCTTCATGGGCCAGGCCATGGAATACGAAATTGCCAACGTGGTCGATCCGAACTTCACGGTTGTCGCCAAGCTCCGCAAAAGCATGCTGCCGCCGCGATAAATTTTGCGCCGCGCCCCGACGCCTGTCGAAAAGCCCGGCGGCCATCGACTATCTGGCGTAACCGACATTCGACAGCTACCCGGAGGGACCATGAAATACCTGTGCTTGATTTATGACGACGAGAAGAAGATCGGCGCGTTGCCGAAAAGTGAAATGGACGCGTTTATGGGCGAATACTTCACCTTTACTGAGGGGATTCGCAAGAGCGGACACTATCTCGCGGGCGAGGCCCTTCAGCCCGTTGAGACCGCGACCACTATCCGCGCCAGGAATGGCAAGATGTCGACGACCGATGGACCGTTCGCCGAAACCAAGGAGCAGCTCGGGGGCTTTTATCTGATCGACGCCAAAGACCTGAACGATGCGATCCAGGTCGCCTCCAGAATTCCATCGGCGCGCTACGGCAGCATCGAGATTCGGCCGGTCATGACCTTCAACCAGTAAGCACGGAAGCACGGAAGCACGGAAGCACGGAAGCACGGAAGCGCGGAAACACGGAAGCGCGGAGGGGACGAAATCACGAAAGGACACGAAAACACGAAGGGGACGTCTGGCGACGAGTTGAGCCCGCCGTGTTTTCGTGATCCGGTTGACGTGCGCGACGTGGTGGAAGGGATCTACCGCGCCGAGTCGCGTCGCGTCCTCGCCACCCTCATTCGCCTGCTCGGCGATTTCGACCTCGCCGAGGAAGCGCTGCACGATGCCTTTGCGGCGGCCGTCGAGCAGTGGCCGCACGACGGCGTTCCCGACAACCCGCGCGCGTGGCTCGTCTCCACCGGTCGGTTCAAGGCAATCGACGCCGTGCGTCGTCGCGCGCGGTTCAACGCGTCGCTCGTCGAGCTCGCCGAGCGTCTGGACGCCGGCAATCGCACGCTAGAGCCCGTCGATGACGCCGCAGTAGACGACGATCGTCTCCGTCTCATTTTCACGTGCTGCCATCCGGCGTTGCCGCCGAACGCCCAGATCGCGCTCACGCTGCGCGAGGTCTGCGGACTGACGACGGAGGAGATCGCCCGCGCGTTTCTGACGTCGCCGCCGACGGTCGCCCAGCGCATCGTGCGCGCCAAGACCAAGATTCGCGACGCGCGCATTCCCTATCAGATCCCATCGCTGGCCGATCTGCCCGATCGTCTCGACAGCGTGCTGCGAGTGGTCTATCTCGTGTTCAACGAAGGCTACTCGGCTTCCTCCGGCGCCGCGCTGACGCGACACGATCTCTCGGGTGAGGCGATTCGTTTAGGTCGCTTGCTCGTAGAACTGCTTCGCGAGCCGGAGGCAATGGGACTGCTCGCCTTGATGCTCCTGCACGAATCACGTCGCGCCACGCGGTCGTCTCAGCAAGGGGAGCTGGTCCTGCTGACGGATCAAGATCGGGCCCTTTGGAATCACGAACAGATCGCGGAAGGGGCCGCACTGGTCGAACGCGCGCTGTTGTCGCGCCGCTTTGGTCCCTATACGTTGCAGGCCGCTATCGCAGCCGTGCACGCAGAAGCGCCGGACGCGGCCTCGACCGATTGGGCGCAGATCGTCGGGTTGTACAACGTGCTCGCGAAGGCCGATCCGTCGCCGGTCGTCGAACTCAATCGCGCCGCTGCGGTCGCGATGCTCAACGGCCCGGCAGCGGGCCTTGCGCTCATTGACGCGCTCCTGGCGCGCGGTGACCTGCAGGATTATCACCTCGCACACTCCGCGCGGGCCGATCTCTGCCGGCGACTCGGCAGGACGGAGGATGCGCGCGCTTCGTACGAACGCGCGCTCGTCCTCACCGAACAACAGCCTGAGCGCCGGTTCCTGGAACAGCGGCTTCGCGAGCTGGATACCGGCCGCTCGAACGGGTAGCTCGCGCGCACCCAGTTACAACGCCATCTCCCTGATCCCGGGGTCTAAGGCGGTATGCCCTCTGCCTCCAACAGCGATCGCTCATGACCGGTCTAAACAGCGGCCATTACTCAGCGCGCAGAGCTTCGACCGGCGCGACCCGCGTGCCACGTCGCGCCGGTACATACGACGCGAGCGTCGCGACGATCATTAACACCACCGCTGTGATCGCGAAGGTTCCCGGATCGAGCGGCTCCGTGTCGTACAGGAATGTCGCGAGCAGCCGCGTGAGCAGAGCTGCTGCAACCAGTCCGGCCACGACGCCCATGGCGACGAGGCGAAGGGCCTGACCCAATACCATCCTGAACACCGACTGCGCCGTCGCGCCGAGTGCCATACGCACGCCAATTTCCTGCGTGCGTTGGGACACCGAGTACGCCATCACACCGTAGACACCGACAGCCGCGAGGACGAGCGCCATGATTGCGAACGCGGTCAGCAGGACAGACACCGTACGCGGGCGGGCGAGTGTCGCATCCACGACGTCTTCCATCGTCTTGACATCGGCGAGCGGCAGCTCGGGATCAAGTGCATGCACAGCGGCGCCGGCGCTCTTGACGAGCGACATCGGGTCGCTATCGGTGCGAACGACGAGCGTCATCAACCCAATTGCAAGCTGCGTGTGCGGAAGATAGACGGCGGGGCGTAGGTCGCCGTCAAGCGACGCCATCTTGATGTTGCCGACAACGCCGACGATTTCGACATCGACGCCTCCCGGTCGGCCGATTGAGACGTGGATCCGTTTACCGAGCGGGTTCTCGCCCGCAAACTGTTGCCTCACGAGCATCTCGCTCACGATGGCCACTCCCGGCGTGTCGGAGCGGTCCGCGGCTGTGAAATCGCGCCCCGCCATCTGAGGAATGCCCATGGTACGGAAGAAGCCGGGCGTGACTGGTCTCACCTCGGTGACCGGTGCTTCGCCGGCCGGCGGTTCCGGTCGATCAGCGAGATAAAAACTCGTGCCGATGCCCGGCCCCGAGAGTGGCAGGAAGCTCACGCCTGCGGCGTTCTGCACGCCAGGCAGCGGCGCGATGCGGGCCAATGCGTCGGTGAAAAAGCCTGCGGAGCGCTGCGGGTCGCTGTACCGCAGCCGCGGGCAGCTGCACGCGAGCGGTCAGCAGTCCCTGCGCGCGAAATCCCGGATTGACGTTCTGCAACCGCACGAAACTGCGAATCAGCAGCCCTGCACCCGTGAGAAGGACAAGCGAAAGGGCAACTTCGGCGACGACGAGCGCGCCAAGGACGCGCCTCGACCGCGGGCCGCTCCCGTGACGCCCTCCTTCGCGCAACGCGTCGTTGGCGCTGCTCGTGGCCATGAGCGCGGGGAAGAGCCCGAACAGCACACCCGTGCCAAGCGCGATCAGCATGGTAAACGCGACCACGGGCAGATCGAGGGCCACCTGATCGAGTCGTGGAACGGGGATCCGATCCGCCGCGAGCGCGAGGAGCCCTCGATGAAACACGACGGCGAGCGCGAGACCGGCCACGCCTCCCGCCAGCGATAGCAGCAGACTCTCCGTGAGCATCTGACGGACGAGCCGACCACGGCGTGCGCCGAGCGCGGTGCGGAGCCCCAGTTCGCGCTGACGCACCGTGCTGCGTGCGAGCAGCAGGTTGGCGACGTTCACGCAGGCGATCAAGAGCACGAGCGCGACGGCGCCCGAGAGGATGACGAGCGCTGGGCGAATCTGGTCCACTGTCTGTTCGTGAATGGGAACCAACGTGACGGACCAGCCGCTATTGCGCTGCGGAACCTCTTTCTCGAGTTGCGCCGCGACGGTCTTCATGTCGTCCGCCGCCTGCTCGACGGAGACGCCATCGCGCAGCCGCGCGAGCGCATGCGACGAACCGCGGCCCGGCGCTGCACGCAAGCGTTCCATCGTCCAGCCGTAAGGCACCAGGAAATCCGCCTTCTGCCCCTCGATGGTGAAGCCCGGCGCGAGCACGCCGACGACGGTGCGCGATCGACCGTTGGCGGTGAGCGTGAGGCCGAGCACATCGCTGCGGCCGCCAAGGCGGGTCTGCCAGAACTCGTGACTCAGGACAATGACGGCGTCATTGCCTTCTTCGTCCTCGGTCGGGGTATACGCACGCCCCAGCGCCGGCGCAACGCCGAGCGCACGAAACACCTCGGACGACGCCGACAGGCCCGAGACCTCTTCGGGTTGACCGTTGAGAACGAGGTTCAAGCGCGCGGGACCGACCATACCGAGGGATTCAAACGATCGATTACGAGCGCGCCACTCGACAAAATTAGCGGGACCAATCACGTTGCGCGGCCGATTTCGTTTCAGGTTGTTTTCCCAGACCGCAACGATTCGATCCGGATTGCGGTAGGGCAGCGGCTTGAGGATGACGCCACGAACCACGCTGAAGATGGCCGAGGTTGCGCCAATACCGAGCGCTAACGCCAACACCGCCGGCACCGTGAAACGCGGGGCTCTGAGGAACGACCGCGCAGCGAAGCGAACATCCTGAAGGAGATTGGCGTGCATACGACTCTTAGATACTAGAAAAGCACCGATGGTTGGTCGAGGAACGAAAACCGGTCCACCTCGACCGCGTCAGTGTTCGTCGGATTGTTCGATGCGCCGGTGATCGCCTACGACGTCGGGACCCAACCGATCGCGCAGCCATATGTCTTCCACCACAGGATAAATGGCCACGAGCGGCAGCGCGATGAGTGCTCCGACCACCCCGCCCAGTTCGGCGCCGAGCGCGAACGCCGCAATCACGGCCAGATTGGACATTTGCAGGCGGCTGCCATACACCTTCGGCGAGATGTAGTAAGTCTCGATCGCGTTGTACAGAATGTAAAACCCAGCGACGGCGAAGCCGACCGGGACCGAGACGGCGAAACCAAGCACGAGCGCCGGCGCGGCCGAGAGGAAGAATCCCACGACGGGGACGAAATCTGACAAGCCGGCGAGCAGCGCGAGCAGCAGCGCCGCCGGGACATTCAACGCGGCGAGCGCGATCCAGGTGCACGCAAACGCAATCAGCGAGGTGACGGCGTTGCCGATGACGTAGGCGAGAATGGCTTCGCGGGCTTTGACCGCCGTTTCATGCACGCGTGGTCGATGCCGCCTCGGCGCATACGCTTTGAACCATTCGTAGGTGCGGCGGCCGTCCAATAACAGGTAGATCGTCAGCATCAGCGCGATCACGGCCGCGAGCAGGCCGTTCATCATCGCTCGGCCGAACGCCGCGAAATAGCCGCCGAGCTGAGGGCCGGCCGAATCCGTTCGTGGCATCAACTTCCAGATCTCGGCAGGAACGCTCTTGACGACCTTGGCCTGGATCTCATTGATGCGACCGGTGACGATGCGGCCTTCGGCAACGAGTGACGCGCCGGAGTAGTACAAGAAGATCGTGATCACACCACCCAGCAGGAGTACGACCGCTGGTGCCGCATAGCTGCGGCGGAGGACGCGCTGTTCGAGCCAGGTGACCAGCGGGTCGAGTGCGATGGCGATAAAGATGGCGGCGACAAACAGCAGCGCCCACTGCCAGACGCGCAACCAGACCCAGACGAGCGCCGCAGCGATCAGCAGCCGCGCGATGGTGCTCCAGGAGATGTCGAACCTTCGCGGCGTGGCATCCATTGCGCAGCGAGGATAGTGCCACATATAACTTGTGCCGCGGCATGCCATCCGAGCCCCGACGGTTGAGCCTTCCCGAAGTGCACGGCACGATTCCCATTCCGTTGGGCTTCTGGCGCAAGCTGTTCGCGTTTACGGGACCGGGGTATCTCGTGGCCGTCGGGTACATGGACCCAGGCAACTGGGCCACGGATCTCGCCGGCGGCGCCCGTTACGGATACGCGCTGCTCAGCGTGGTCATGTTGTCGAATTTGATGGCGATTCTGCTGCAGGCGCTCTCCGCCCGCCTCGGTATCGCCAGCGGTCGCGATCTGGCGCAGAGCTGTCGCGACAACTACAGCCCGCCGGTCAATTTCGTGCTCTGGGTCCTCGCCGAGGTCGCGATCGCCGCGTGCGATTTAGCCGAGGTCATCGGATCGGCAATCGCGCTCAATCTCCTCTTCGGCCTGCCGCTCGCGTGGGGCGTCGTGCTCACCGTGGCCGACGTGCTCGTGATTCTCACGCTGCAGCAGTACCGGTTCCGCGCGCTCGAAGCGCTCGTGGTCCTTCTCATCGTCGGGATCGGCGCGTGCTTTGCGCTGGAGCTCTGGCTCGCCAAGCCTGATTACATGCAGGTGCTGCTCGGGTATGTGCCGACCACCGCCATCGCCCGCGATGCGGACATGCTCTACATCGCGCTCGGGATTCTGGGCGCCACGGTCATGCCGCACAACCTGTATCTGCATTCGTCGATCGTGCAGACGCGGCGCTACGGAGACAGCCGGGACAGTCGGCGTGAAGCCATCAGATTTGCGACGATCGACTCAACGGTCGCATTGAGCTCGGCATTGTTCATCAACAGCGCTATCTTGATCATGGCGGCCGCCGCGTTTCACGGCACCGGTCACGAAGGGGTCGCCGACATCTCGGATGCGCACCAGCTGCTCGCGCCGCTACTGGGGTCGACGCTCGCCGCAACCGTGTTCGCCGTGGCGTTGTTGATGTCGGGCCAGAACTCGACGCTGACCGGCACGCTCGCGGGACAGATTGTGATGGAGGGCTTTCTCAACATCCGGCTGCGGCCGTGGCTGCGCCGGTTGATCACGCGGCTGATCGCGGTTATACCGGCGCTCATCACCGTGCTCCTCTACGGGGAACGCGGTACCGGGTCGCTGCTGATCCTCAGCCAGGTGATCCTCAGCCTGCAGCTGCCGTTTGCCGTCTTTCCCCTCGTGATGTTTTCGGGTGATCGTCGAGCGTCTCGACGACCTGGCTGCGCCGCTGTGGATGCTCGCGCTTGCGTGGCCGGTTGCGGTGATCATCGCGGTCCTCAATGCGTGGCTTCTGTACCAGGTCTTCAGCGGGTAGCGCCGATGTACAAACGCATCCTCGTCGCGGTGGAAAATTCACCAGCGGATCGCGCGGTGCTGAACCACGTTCAGGATCTGGTGCGACTCACCGGCGCCCGGCTGCTCCTCGTGCATGTCGCGGACGGCTGGGCGGCACGACATTTCCACGAGCTCCACCTCCGCGAGTCGCAGGAGATGCGTGATGACCGCGCCTATTTGGAGGGGCTCCGGGTCGAGCTTGCCACGGCGGGTTTCGACGTCGAGACACGGCTCGGCCTCGGCGATCCCGCCAACGAGATCGCACGCGTTGCGGGCGAAGAGCACGTTGACCTGATCGCGATGGCGACACACGGCCATCGCTTCGTCAAGGACGTTCTGCTCGGCGCGACCGCCGATCGCTTACGCCATCTGGTGTCAATTCCGGTGCTGTTGGTGCGTCGCACGGATCGCGGACCTGAAGCCCTAATCCCGGAATTCGCTTGCGTTGCCGCCGAATTCCGCACGGTCGACCGTCGACAGTCGACCGTCGACAGTCGCGAACGCCATCGGCAACTCGTTCGGATCAACGCGCCAAGAACGCGCGTCGGGGCCCCGGCGGGTCCGCGAGACGGTTAGGTCCGCGGAATCTGTCAAATCGACTGCGCAACCCGCTCATCGTCCGCCGGATCGACCGTCCGCAGATCCAGCACCACTTTTCCATCCGCGATGCGCGCGATCACGGGGGATCGAGGGCGCGAAGCCGCGCGTCAAGATCGTCCGGGGATAATCCGGCACGATCGATCGTGAGCAGCACCGTTGCCAACTCCACACCGGGCGCGGATCCGCCGCCGATGGCAGACGATCCCGAGACGAGCGCCACGTTCCAACCGGCGCCAGCCAGCCGTTCGGCGACGACGCGCGCACGCGCTTCGATGGATTCTGCAGCGAGCCCGATCATCCGGAGCACGGGAACCGTCTGTGCCTCTCGGCCTCCGAGGTATCGAGCAGCGTCCCTTCGAGCGCCGCGAGGGTCAACTTGTCGACACGCAGCGCCCGCATCAGCGGGTGGGAGCGGAGGACATCAACGAGCGCCTTCCTGCCGACAATGATGCCGGCTTGCGGACCGCCCAGCAGCTTGTCGCCGCTGAAGCAGACAACGTCAACGCCGGCGGCGATCGACGATTGAACACTCGGCTCCCACGCGATAGAGGCGCTCAGGCAGCCGCTGCCGAGATCTTCGATAAGCGGAATCGCCGCGGCGTGCGCTTCCACCGCCAACTCGCCGAGGGCAGGCCGCTCGGTGAATCCCTCGATGCGGAAGTTGGAGGGATGCACGCGCAGCACCATCGCCGTTCGCGGACCGATCGCGGCGCGGTAATCGGCGATGCGCGTGCGGTTGGTGGTGCCCACCTCGCGCAGCGTCGCGCCCGACTGTGCCATGACGTCGGGTATGCGAAAGCCGCCGCCGATCTCGACGAGCTCACCGCGCGAGATGATCACTTCGCGTCCCGCGGCCAGCCCGGCAAGAATCAGCAGCGTCGCGGCGGCGTTGTTGTTGACCACGATCGCGGCTTCGGCGCCGGTGAGCGCCGTGAGCAGTTGCTCAGCGTGGAGCGTTCGCGAGCCGCGGGTGCCGGCGGCGACGTCGTACTCGAGATTGGAATAGCCGCGGGCAATGCCGGAGAGCCGCTCGACCGCGGCGGCCGCCAGCGGCGCGCGTCCGAGATTGGTGTGGATGATGACGCCGGTGGCATTAATCGCCGCTCGAAGCGAGCCGCGAAACTGTGCCGTAAGCTGCGACCCGGCGGTGCTCTCGATGAGGTGCGCGGCGGCCTCGCTGTTCGACGGCGCCGGCTGACCGGCAGCGATTCGTTCGCGTACAGCCGCCGCGGCTTCGCGCAAGGCTGTGGTCGTCGCGCCGTCACCAAACTCACGCGCGAGCGCGCTTACGCCTGGGCGTTGCCGCAGCTGATCGATGGAGGGGATGATGCGAAAGTCCGCCGCGCCGCTCATAACTGTTTTGGCCGCGCGCCCGACTCGGCGTCCGCAGGACATCCCGTGAATTCGCTCTCGGTTGCACACAACGACAAGGGAGTGACGCGGGCGATGGTCATGGGGGCCTGAGCGTATCGAACGCCGATGATACCGGAATGCGCCGGTGCGCATGTTACGATCCCACTCGTCATGGCAGTGTCCGACACCCCACGGCAGCCGATTTCGGACCGGCGAACGCGCCCGCTGGAGCGATTCTGGCCCTACGTCGAGCGGCCCGAGGAGCCCACGCCCGAGGAACTCGCGGCCCTCGATCCGGACCTGCACGCGGCGCTCTTCGGGCCGCGCGAGCTGCCGTTCTCGGTGACCATTTCGTTTCCGCGCAGCGACACGCCGGAGTACGCACGGGCGTTGGCGCTCGCGCGCGCCTCGGCGGAGTACCGTGAGGCTGGCGAGGGCGACGCCTTCCGCCATCGCGCACGTTTCTATCCCGGCGACGCACTCAAGCTGCGCGATCTTTTCGAAGTCGTTGGAGACTACGAGGGCACCGAAGTGCTGCTCGACGATCGCCCGGTCCCGTACGCGCGCGAGCTGTGGCTGCCGCTGATCTGGTTCCTTCTCCTTCGGTAACGCCAATGCCACCGAAGGGAAGCGAATTCGATCGCGACATGCAGCAGCTCGAAGTCGAGATCAAAAAACTCGAGGCCGAATACAACATGTTTTTCGCAGGCCGTCTGCCTCGACTGCCGTGGGAAACCCGCAAGAAGGTGGAGGCGCTGGTCAAGCGCCACGATCGCTCGCCGATGAAGAACACCGCGGAGCGTTATCGTTTCGGCTCGCTCCAGTCGCGCTTTCAGTCGTTCCTCGATCTCTGGGAGAAACATCTCAAAGCACGGGAAGAGGGCCGCCCGATCGCGGGACGTAGCCGCACCGGGGGCGGCGGTCCGCCGCCGCCGCGGCCGGCACCGATCCCGTCAGCGGAAAAGCCGGACCGCGACAAAGCGGTGCACGAGACGAGCCTGCGCGATCCGGCGCAGGAAGCGGATCGATTGAAGGAGCTGTACCAGCAAGTGGCGGACGCGCGCGCGAAAACCGGCGAGGCGCAGATTCCCTATCAGCGGTTCGCCGAGGTTGTCCGCGCGCAGGTGTCGAAACTGGGTGGCGGCGCCGGGGACGTCAAGTTTCGTGTGGAAACGAAAGCGGGAAAAGTCACGCTGACGGTGACGGCCGATCCAGGTGAGAAGAGCGGGGAGTAGATCCGGTGCCGAGGGGGACTCAGCACCGGAGAAGATCAAGTGACTAGATCCGCACGACGTTTCCGGCCTGCGGACCCTTGGGTCCATCGACGATTTCAAACTCAACACTCTGGCCTTCTTCGAGAGAGCGGAATCCCGATCCCTGAATCGCCGAGTAGTGCACGAAGACGTCGCTGCCGCCTTCGCGCTCGATGAACCCGTAACCCTTGGCGTTATTGAACCACTTGACCTTGCCTGTAATACGCATCGTTCTTGTCCTAACTTGCTGGTGGCACTACCACCAGACCTTACTCGCGACCACATCACTTTGATGGGCCGGCATCGCGAACATAAAAAAAGACCGCGCTTGCGGCCTTCTCGGGTCCCCAATCAGCTGGACCGCACCGGGATAATACTGGCCGAATTGTTAACGTGTCAATAATCACAACACGCAAAAATACGACGACATTTTCGTGATGTGTTCGTCTTTTCATATTCCTTCGTCGTGGTTTTACATCCGTGCGAGTTTCCATGATCCCGATGCGACGTGCGATTTTGAGTGTTTCCGACAAGAGCGGATTGGTGGAATTCGCGCGCGGCCTGGCGGCGCGCGGCTTCGAACTGGTCTCAACAGGCGGGACCGCCAGGACTTTAACTGACGCGGGGTTCCCTGTCATCAATGTGTCAGACGTGACGGGCTTTCCCGAGATGATGGATGGCCGCGTCAAGACGCTGCATCCGAAAATCCACGGCGGCATTCTGGCGCGGCGGGCCCACGGCGAGGATCTCGCCGCCGCCGCCATGCACGGGATCGCCCTCGTCGACCTTGTCTGCGTCAACCTCTATCCCTTCGTCGCCACCGCGGCGAAGCCAGATGTTGGGTTCGACGAACTCGTCGAGCAGATTGACATTGGCGGTCCGAGCCTCGTCCGCGCCGCCGCCAAGAACTTTCGCGACGTGCTCGTCGTCGTCTCACCCGCGGACTACGCGACGGTCCTTGATGCCCTCGATGGCGCGGGTGGGCCTACAGCGGCGCTGCGTTTCGAGCTCGCGCGTCGCGCCTTCGCGCACACCGGCGCCTACGACATGGCGATCGCGTCGACGCTCGACGACGTGCGAATCGAAAACGAGGTCGTTCAGACGAGATGCTGCGCCTGCAGCGTTTCTTCCGCAGCAGCTCACTATCGCGGGGCACAAACGTCGCGACCTGCGCTACGGCGAGAACCCCCATCAGCCGGCCGCATGGTACGCGGTCGATCCCGTGGCCGGTCTTGGCGGCGCATCCATGCTTCAGGGCAAAGAGCTGTCGTTCACCAACCTCCTTGATCTCGATGCAGCGGCCCGTATCGTCATCGAGTTCGAGGAACCCGCGGCTTGCGTGATCAAGCACACCAATCCGTGCGGTGCCGCAACAGGCACCCTGATCTCGGAGGCGTACGTTCGTGCGCGCGACGCCGATGCGCTCGCGGCCTTCGGCGGCATCGTTGGCCTCAATCGCGAACTCGACGCCGACACTGCCCGTGCCATCGTCTCGACGTTCATCGAAGCGGTGGTCGCGCCATCGGTCGCCCCGGCAGCGATTGACATTCTTCGCGCCAAAGCCAACATGCGTGTGGTGACGGCGGACTTCACGACGCTCGCCGGACACACCGTCCATCAGCGGGATGTGCGCTCGATTCTGGGCGGCATCCTTGTGCAGCAGCGCGACGAAGTTACCGAGGCGCGCGGCGCCTGGCCCGGATCCGGCATGAAGGTGGTTACCAAACGCGCGCCGACAGCAGAAGAGTGGCAGACGCTGCGATTTGCCTGGCGGGTGATGGCGCACGTCAAATCGAACACCGTGATCTTCGCGGATGCGCAGCGCACGCGCGCGATCGGGGCGGGGCAGATGAGCCGTGTTGATGCCGTGAGGGTTGCGACGATGAAGGCGGCGGGATGGGTCATCGGTTCAGGGTCGCCGCTCGCGGGGACCGTCGCGGCGTCGGATGCGTTTTTTCCGTTCCGCGATGGCCTGGACGCAGTCGCCGCCGCAGGCGCGACGGCCGTGATTCAGCCAGGCGGCTCGGTCCGCGATGCGGAAGTGATTGCGGCGGCCGACGAGCACGGCCTCGCGATGGTGTTCACCGGCCGGCGGCATTTCCGGCACTAGGGGGCGGGTCCCAGATCGCCTCGGGTCGGCCGGTCTAAAGACACGGCCTCTACGACGATGCACGCATGTGTACGTAGGGGCCGGTCTTTAGACCGGCCCGAACCGCGCGAGCAGCTCCTGCGGCGTCACCGTCGCCGGTCCGAACTTACCGACGACGATCCCGGCCGCTTCATTCGCAAGACGCGCGGCTTCGGGCCAGGTGGCGCCTGCGGCCATTGCGAGCGCCAGCGTGGCAACCACGGTATCGCCCGCGCCGGTGACGTCGGCGACTTCGCGTGCCGAAGCGGGCAAGTGTCCTTCTGACGTTTCGTGCGCCAACCACATGCCGTGCTCACCGCGCGTGATCAGAACGCCCGCACACGCGGCGCGCTCGCGAAACGCCATTGCCGCCTTGCGCACGTCGTCCTCGGAGCGGATTCGTAAGTGCGTCGCCGCTTCGGCTTCGTGATGATTCGGCGTCACGAGCGAGGCTCCTGCGTAGTAGTCGAGGTGCGGAACCTTCGGGTCGACGAGGACGGGCACACCGCGCTGTTGCCCGCACGCCACCACGCGCTGCATAAGCCCGCGCGTGACCACGCCTTTCAAATAATCGGATACGACAATCGCACCGGCGCGCTCCGAGCGGGCGTCGACGAGACGGCCCAACGCGTCTTCGACGCGCGCGCTGACATCCTCGTCGTTCTCGTAATCGACGCGCGCGACCTGCTGATTTCGCATGGTCACGACGCGAACCTTGGTGGTCGTTCGCCGCTCCAGGTCGGTGATCAGCCCGTGCGGCGGCACCTCGGCGACGCGGAGCAGATCCTGGAGCTTTCTCGCCCCGTCGTCGTCACCCGTGACGCCGAGGAGCTCGACGTTCGCGCCAAGGCTGCGAGCGTTCAACGCGACGTTGGCCGCTCCACCCGCACAATGCTCGTCGTGGTCATACGTCACGACGGGCACCGGCGCCTCGGGCGAGATTCGGCCGACGTGGCCGAAGATGAACTGGTCGAGCATGACATCGCCGATCACGATGATTCGACTTGTCGCCATCTTCTCGACAATGGCTGCAGCACGGCTGCGCTCGAGGAATGGAAGAACCGGTGTGGTCACGCGTATCGGCCGCTCAAGGAAGTCTTCCGTCCCGATCGGCCGCGAACGGCAGCGTGATCAAGACGAGGAACAGCATCAGGAATTCGGAATCGCCAAAGTTGTATCGAACATGCCGGCCGTCAACATCGCGACGATCGAGCCAATCGCCGCAGCGGCGAGCATCTTGTGCCGCGATCGCTCGAACTGACGAAAGAGCTCGCGCAGTACGGACACGACGAACCACACCCAGAATGCCAACGCCGGTAGTCCACGTTCGGCGGCAATCTGTAAGGGCACGTTGTGAAGGTGCGGTGTGGTCGGAAGCACGGCTGTGGCATGGCGATATTGCGGGTACACGCGCTCAACCATGTCTGGCCCAACGCCGAAAAACGGGTAGTCGCGGACGATCTCAGTCCCGCACCGAGCATCGCGACCCGATCCCGTCCAGTCGCATCGTTGCTGTCGAATATCGACGAGGCGCGACGGGTGAGCTCGACCGGTGCGAAGCCAAAGACGATGGCCACCGCCAGCGGCACAATGGCTACGAGGCGCAGATCCCGTCGGAAGAGCTGAATGCCGATGCCCGACGCCGCCCCGATCCACGCGCTACGCGTAAAGCTGAGAAGGAGCGCCACAAGCACTGGCCAGATGGTCAGCGCCGGCCACAGACGCTGTCGGCTGAAGAGGAGCCGAGCCGCCGCCACGTTGGCACACAGCATCATCAAGCCGGCGAAGGTCATGTACATGCCCAATGTGCTTCGCGGGCGCTGACCAAGATTGTCGAAGTGAAAGAGTGAGTACTGGCTGATGCCCACAACCGCGCTGACGGCGCCGGCCGTGAGCACAAGATCCGTCAGCGTGGTCGAGCGATTCTGTCGTGCGAATTCGAAGGTGATCGGGACGAGAAGAAACAACACCAGCTGTTTGCAGTCGGCGAGGCTGACTGCCGGGTTGCGCGACATGCCGGCGGCGATGAGGGTCCACCCGGCGAAGAGGACAAGATGTGACGCCCACGGGGGCGCAGACGGCCACTTGCGCTCGACCGCCAGGGCCACGATCGCCGCGACGCCGGCCACGGCAAAAAAGGTTTGCGCGACGGCGATCGAAAACTGCACGCTCACCAGCATGATGGCCAGTGCAATGAAGCCAACCTGCCGTGCGCTCGCGCCCACGCCACTGAAATCCGGGGCGATGACGCGATCCCTAAGCGCTAGATTCTTCGGCATCGGCATGGTCGAACTTGAGGAGGCGCTGCAGGCGTCGTGTCCACCACGGCAAGCGAGCGTCCATTGCGCCCATTATGGGGCTACGGTGAAGCCGTTCGGCCGCGCTTTGTGGATCGAGTTGTTCGAGCAAGGCGCGGCTCAAGAACTTCTCGATTGAGCGATCGAACGCGGCGCGGTTGGCCCAATAGTGCGCGAACCAGCGGTCGGCTTCGACCACCGATCCGTATGCGGGAAACACGATGCTGTACGCGAGCTGCTCCAGCGCAAAGTGCCCCGATACGGCGCGCATCTGATCGAAGGCGAGCAAGACCGCATCGAACACGCCACGGTGCTGTTTCGAGCTTCCGACCACACCACCATTCCACATCCACGTGTCTTGACCGGCGAGGACACCGCCCCACGCGCGACCGAGGATTTCGTGCGGCAGCTTGCGATCTCCTTTGCGTTTCACCTCTGCGACGAGGTATTCGCGCTTGTGCAGCACGAGCCCTCCGCTCGCAAGGTGCTCTGTCAGCGACGTGAGCGGCTCTCGAGCCATCGTATCGGCGTCTACGAGCACGACGTCGGCCTCGCCATCCGATGCCAGTCGCCGCAGCGTCTCGATCTTCGGACGAAACCGATCGTCTGTCGGCCCCCGCCATTCCCGCAGCGCGGCCGCTCCCAGCTCCTCTACGACAATGCCCGCGCCAAACCAGCGGTACATCCACGGCCGGTCGGTAAACAGCACGATCTCGGCGCCGCCGGGGAGGTGGGCCTGTAACGTCAGCATCGCGACTGCGGCCTCCCGGTGGAGGCGCGCCGACGATCCGTACGCGAGCAGGCCGAACCGAAGTGTGGCCACGTCGACCGAAACTATGTTACTTCGTGACGGTCAGCGGGATGTGGGACTGCGCGAGCACTTGCCTCGCCGCGGCTATGACGCTGTCGCCCTCAATGTTGTTCAAGCAGCGGAAGTCTCCCGGGACACAGCGTCGTTGATCGCAAGGCCGACACGGGAGAGGACCGGCGTCGACGCTGATCGTTGGTATCGCGGGATCTCGCCACGGCATGGAACGCTCGGGTACGGTTGGACCGAAGAGCGCGACGATCGGGGTACGGGTCGTCGCCGCGATGTGCAGGGGACCGCTGTCGCCGCCGATATACAGCGATGCTCGATCGATGAGCGCGCGCAGCTGCGGCACATCGAACTCGCCGCAGCGAAGAATACGAGACGCCGCGCTGCCTGCCGCTGAACATGCGCGGGCGGCGGTATCGTCGGCAGCATCGGATTCAGACGGTCCTGACGTGATGACCACGTGATGCGAAGGGTCCTGCGCGAGCGCTGCCGTCACCTGCGCGAAGCGTTCGCGCGGCCATCGCCGGTATGCGCTCGAGGCGCTGACGTGGATCACGATCACGCGGGCCTCAGGGGGGACGCCGTGCAGGGCGAGCCGACGTTCGACGGCGGCAACGGCGTCCGGGTCCGCCGCCATGTTGACCGGGTAGCGTAACCGAGACGCGGGATCGACGTGTAACGGCGCAATCAGGTCCCATTGATTTTCCACCGAGTGGCGCGGCGGCAGAAGCGACGGTGATCGCAGGACCCTCGTGGTGTACACCCAACTGCGCCACGGCACGTTGTACCCGATGCGCTGCGGCGCCCGTGTCGCCCAGGTGAGCCACGCGCTCCGCGGGACCTCCATGAAAGTCGATCACCAGGTCGAAACGCTCGGCGCGGAGGCGCCGTGCCAGGTTGAGATCGCTGGCAAGCCGCGCCACCCCGCGCGGCCGCTCGGCCACGATCACGTCATCGATATGCGGATTGTCCCGGAGGATGGGTGCGGCGGCGGACTCAACCAGATAGGTGATCCGCGCGTCAGGAAACCGTTGTCTCACCGCGGCGACGGCGGGGGTCGTAAAGACGACGTCGCCGATCAAGCGAAGGCGGATGAGCAGGATCTTCAGGGCTCGACCGTCGCCTCGTCGATGAGCATGACCGGAATATCGTCCTTGATCGGATAGACGCGGTGGCACTGCTGACACTTGAGGGCCGTGCCTTCTTTGACGAGGTGAACCGGCGTCTTGCACGCCGGACAGGCGAGAATTTCCAGCAGTTCGGCATCGACCGGCATACGCGCCAATATACCTGAACCCCAAGCCAAGACGACGGGCGGGGAATGCGCGGCCGCGCGGATCAGCAGACTGCTCGGAGGCTGCCTGCTCCGTGCTTCTGCCAGCTTGCGCCGAGATCGTCGCTTGTCAGGAACTCGCCGTCTCCGACGATTGCCCATTGCTTGTTTTGCCGGGCCACGCCGCGAAGGTGTTTGGTGGTGACGCCCGGATGGCTCTTCCAGCCCGCGGCGGTTGTGTTTAAAGGACGGACAAGGCATGAGTGCCAATCCAGCCGTCGTCGCCGACAGCGATGAGAAGATTGCCACTCAGATGGCGGCAGCACGGAGGTGCTTGCCAGTGATCGATGTGTCGTCCCACTCATTGTCGTCGCGAAAGACCAGCTTTCCATCGTCGCCCACTGCGGCCACGAGATGTTCCTTCTGACATATCCCTCGGAGGTGCTTCCCGTCGGCGCCGGAGCTCATGAGCGCCACGATGCACCGCCGTCGAATGTGGCATGGAGAGTGCCTTCGTCGCCGACGACCCATGCGTCGGTTTCGTTCGCTGCGACCACACCACGCAGGTGCCGCGTGGTCGAAGACGACTGGATACTCCAGTGCTGACCGCCGTCGGTCGTGCGCAGGATGGTTCCCTCGTCGCCAACGGCCCAGGCGGTGTCGGTACCTGGCGCGATCGACACCGCGTTCAAGTCGCGACCGGTGCCCGTCAACTTTCGTTTCCACTCGCCGGACTTCGTCCGAATCAGGGCCACTCCGTCATCACCGACGGCGAGGGCGATGGAGAAAGACTGGCCCGGAATGGTCGTCCGCGTGACCCCGTTGAGATGCTTACTGCCGTCGTACTTTTCGCGGTGGACACCGGGGGCGAACGGCTCATCGTGCTCCCTCGCCTTGCCCCCCAACCGCAGGATCAACCCGTCGTCTCCAACCGCTAAGAAGGCCATGCGCGGGAACATATCACGTGCCCACGGCGGGTAGAATGGTCATGGGCCCCTCGTGACCGTCGCCGAGATAAGTAGGATTTTGCCAATGCGCAGCCTCGCCGCCACTCTTGTGCTCTTCCTCGTCGCACCGGCCCTTGCCGCCGCGCAGCAAACGGGGGCTGCTCCGACCGGTTCGGCGCAGGCTTATTACGAATTCATGCTAGGGCGACACCTGGAGCACGAGGGCGACGAAGCCGGCGCACTCGAGGCGCTCAAGCGCGCGCTGGCCGCCGATCCCAAGTCCGCCGAGATTCGCGCCGAGCTCGCGGCTTTTTACGCGCGCCAGAACAAGGCCGAAGAATCAGTGGCCGCGGCTGAGCAAGCGCTCGCCATCGATCCAAACTCCCCTGAGGCGCACCGCATTCTCGGGCTCGTTTTCGCGGCGTGGAGCGACGGTGGTGTGGCGCCGCCGGCCGGGCCGCACACGCGAAGATCTGCGCCGCGCCGCCATCGGTCACCTCACGAAGATTCTCGACACACCGGCTGTCGCGACAGATTTAAGTCTCCAGGTGACGCTGGCGCGTTTGCACATGCGCGCCAATCAGGCCGAGAAGGCGATTCCGATACTCGAGAGCGTCGTCTCTCAAGCACCGTTTGCAACTGAGCCGTATACGATGCTTGCCGACGCCCGCATTGCGGTCGGTCGTGTCGATGAGGCCGTAAGCGCGCTCGAAATGGCAGCCGAGCTCGACCCGCGACGCTACGCTGCGCTTGGTGAACTGTACGAACGGTTGGGAAGGTGGGCAGAGGCCGCCGAGGCGTATAGCAACGGTGTGCGCGCCGCGCGCACGCCAAGTCGCGAACTGCGCATGCGAATGGTTGCCGCACTACTAAATGTCGACGACCCGGCGGCGACCGCGCGCGCGCGCGACGCGCTCAAGGAAATTCTGGCCGGCGCACCGCAGGACACGCGCGCGCTCTACTTCCTGGCGGCAGCCAATCGCGAGCTCGGCGATTTCGCCGCGGCCGAAGACGCCGCGCGCAAGTTGCTCGCCGCCGATCCCAACAGCCTGTCCGGCCTCAACGCGCTCTCGCAGGTCTTCCTCGCGCAGCGTGAGCCACGGAAAGTCGTGGATCTGCTCACGCCGTTTGCGAAAGATGCGGCGGCGCGTGGCAAAGGCAATGAGAACGATGCGGCGCTCGTGCTCTCACAGCTGGGCTTTGCGCACATGCAACTCGCGGATACCGAGCAGGCGATTGCCGCGTTTAACGCCGCCAAGCCGTTCGCGCCGAAGAATCCGGCGTTCGATGCCTACATCGTGCAGGCGCACATTGGCGCAAAGCAGTTTGGGCGTGCGGCGGACGTTGCCGCCGAGGCGTCTAGTGCGTTACCCCCGCGATCAGCGGTTCCTGCAGCTTCGCGCTGACGCGCTGGCCGGCGGGGGCAAGCTCGACGAGGCCTCGAAGGTGCTGCAGGATCTGATCGATCGCGATCCGTTGAACGCGTCCGCGCTCAATTCCCTCGGCTACATGTTCGCCGACAAGGGGATTCGGTTGCCCGAAGCGATCGTCTTGATCGAACGCGCGCTGAAGATCGAACCGGACAACCCGGCGTATCTCGACAGCCTCGGGTGGGCACTCTTCAAGACCGGCAAGTTCGAAGACGCCGAGCCGCCGCTGAGGAAGGCCGCGGACGCCCTCACGGAGGCCTCCGTGATTCAGGATCATTTCGGCGATGTGCTGGTGCGGCGCGGCAAGCACGACGAAGCGGTCGCCGCGTGGGAGCGGGCACTCAAGGGCGACGGTGAAGGCATCGATCGTCCGGCGGTCGAAAAGAAAATCAAGGATGCGCGCGCGCGCCGTCAATAGCTGCAGATGGCGCAGATAGAACGGGCCGCAGATGACGCAGATGGAACAAGCCGCAGATGACGCCGATGGACGCAGATAAGTTCGGATGCGGGTTTGGATCGTGTCCGGTCGGATCGGCGAGGGTGTGCGTCTGGACGTCCATAGTGGGATATGCGCGGTTCACGACCCCAACGGTGCAACTATGCGCCTGGACGCCGATAGCGGCTATGCGCACGGCAAGATCCAGACAGTATCTGCGCCATCTGCGTCCATCTGCGGCTCTCTACATCTGCGCCCATCTGTGGCTTTCGGGTGGGTGCGCCGCGAGTCTTCCCAAGCGGCCGCAGGGACCCGGTGCCCAAGACGCGGCGGCTGTCACGGCATTCGCAGCCGCGACGCGTACATGTCTCGGCTTGAAAACGCTCACCGCAGAGATTCGTCTCTCGGGGAGCGCCGCGGGGGAGCGGCTGCGCGGCACGTTGCACGCCGGCTTCGGCACGCCCGCGGCATTGCGCTTCGAGGCGGTCGCGCCGTTTGGTCCGCCGGTGTTCATTCTTGCCGGCCGCAACAACCGCGCGACGCTGTTCTTCCCGCGCGACAACCGCGTGCTCACTGACGTGGCCCTCGCCGACGTGCTCGACCGGCTGACAGCGCTCCCGCTCAACGCGGACGATCTGAGGCTTGTGCTCACGGGCTGTCTGGTGGAGCGTGCCACACCAACCGATGGCCGCAGCTGGAACGGTGGTTGGCTCTCGGTCGCGCTCACGCCAGATGTGACAGCCTACCTACAGCAGCGCGACGGGACGGTGGTGGTCGCCGCAGCGGATTACGGATCGTGGCTGATTGATTACGCCGATCACCTCAACGGCTGGCCGCGGACGGTGAGGATCCGCAGCAGAGAACCGGGACAGGTGGACGCCACCGCCCGATTGGATCAGCTCGATGTCAATATGGCCCTCGAGGAGAGGGCCTTCGATGTCGACATCCCGGCGGACGCGGAGCGCATCACGTTGAACGATCTTCGCGCCATCGCGCCGCTGCGAGACCCCCGAACCAAGAATTAAGCGCGAACCTCGAAGAAACCAAGAACCGGAATCTGTGGAACCTTTAGTGCTCCCGGCCTTTGCAAAGATCAATCTCGATCTCCGCATCCTTGGCCTTCGCCCCGACGGCTATCACGATCTCCGCACAATCTTTCAGACGGTCGCGCTGAACGATACCCTCACGTTTACTCTGCGCAAGGGTGCGTTTCTGATCCAGTGCGACGATCCCACAGTGCCGACCGATCGCCGCAATCTGGTGTGGCAGGCCGCGGCGCTGTTGTGGCGCACGGCCGGCAAGCGCAGAGGCAACACACCGCGAGACGTCGTCGTGCAGTTGGAGAAGCGCATACCGGCGCAAGGCGGCCTCGGCGGCGGAAGCGCGAATGCGGCGGTTGCGCTTCTGGGGCTTGCGCGTGTGTGGGAGCTGGACGTGGACGTTCCGACAATCAGTCGGCTCGCTGCTGGCGTTGGCGCCGATGTGCCGTTTTTTCTGCTCGGCGGGACCGCACTCGGTCTGGGTCGGGGAGACGACATTTATCCACTCACCGATCTGCCACGCTCGTCCGCCGTCATCGTGCGGCCGCGGTTCGGCATCTCCACGCCTGAGGCGTATCAGTGGGACGACGCCGAGCCCCGCGTCCGTGTCCGGTCGGTCAGCCGTCGCGCTCCGCCTCGCGGCTGGCCGCAATGGGCGCGTAACCTGGGAAACGATCTCGAAGCGCCGGTGACCGCCCACCATCCGACCATTGGACGCATCAAACAGGCGCTCATCGAGGCCGGCGCGGTATACGCGGCCATGTCGGGCTCGGGCTCGACCGTCTTTGGCCTTTTCGAGCGCCACGATGCGGCCAACCGCACCGCGCGCGCCCTGGCGCGTCCGGGGTGGCACGTCCTCGCGACGCGTACGGTGACGCGCACCGAATATGCTCGAAAGCTGAGGCCGGCGCTTGCCCCGGGGCGTAAGCGTCGTATAAGCTAAGCGTTTTGCGCCAGGGTCGCCAGGCCGCGTGTGGTGGGGCGTGGCCAAGCGGTAAGGCGCGGGCCTTTGGAGCCCGTATTCGAAGGTTCGAATCCTTCCGCCCCAACCAATAACGCCGGATCTCGTCGCGAGGGTTGGCGCGAGTCGCCGCACCCGTCGGCAGAGCTTGGGCCGGACCTGAGTTCGGCCGAATTGTCGAAGTTTTTTACCGGGGCGAACAGTCCGAGCTGCACGCCATCAACGTACGACGGATAATGCTCCCGCCATGCGACCGACTGGCTACGGCGAACTGAAGGTCTTTTCCGGAAGCGCGCATCCGCAGCTCGCCGGCGAGATCGCGGAATTCCTCGGCGTGCCCTTGGGGCAGTGCCGGCTGCGCCGGTTCCCCGACTCGGAAGTCTCGTTCCAGATCGACGAGAACATCCGCGGGACCGATGTTTTCATCGTCCAGCCGACGAGTAACCCCGTCGATGAGCATCTGATGGAGCTGCTCATCATGGTCGATGCTTTCCGGCGCTCGTCGGCATCGCGCATCACCGCCGTGCTCCCTTATTACGGCTATGCGCGGCAGGATCGCAAGGACAAGCCGCGGGTGCCGATTTCGGCGAAGCTGGTGGCGAACATTCTGAGCGCGGCGGGCACCCACCGCGTGCTCACGATGGATTTGCACAAGGCGCAGATCCAGGGGTTCTTTGACATTCCGGTCGATCACCTCTTTGCCGCGCCGGTGATTATCGATTACCTGTCGCGGCAGGATTTGCCGCTGCTGACGATCGTCGCGCCCGATGCGGGTGGTGCCGAGCGCGCGCGCGCCTACGCCAAACGTCTTGGTGCGGAACTCGCGGTCATCGATAAACGGCGCTCCGACGATGGCTCGGCCGAGGTGATGAATGTGATCGGTGAAGTTGGCGGCAGGACGTGTGTCATTGCTGACGACATCATCGACACCGCGGGGACGATCCAAAAAGGGGCGCAGGCGCTCGCCAAGGCAGGCGCGACGCGCGTCCTCGCGTGTGCCGTGCATGGTGTGCTCTCGGGCAAGGCGATCGAACTGATTGAAAAGTCGCCGATCGAGCGCTTGATCGTCACCAATACGATCGCGTTGACCGAGAAGAGCGCGAAGTGTGGAAAGATCGTCGAGCTCAAGGTGGGCCGCCTCCTGGGCCAGGCGATTCGGAGTATTCACGAAGAGACTTCGGTGTCTTCGCTGTTTGTATAGGGAGGTCTGGTAGGTCGGGTAGGGCTGGTGGGTCTGGTGGGGAATTGCGCCGATTATAGAATCTGTGTAATCCCCCACCCGACCGACCAGCCCTACCCGACCTACCCGACCACAGGAACGAACTATGGAAGCGACACTCGACGCAGTAAAACGTGAGACCAGAGGCAAGAACGAGGCACGGCGCCTCCGCGCCGGCGGACGCATCCCGGCGACGATCTACGGCGCGCAGAAGGAAGGCGATCCCGGCAGGAGCTTTCCGGTCACGGTCGATCCGAAGCCGCTCCTGCGCATTCTGCATTCGGAATCGGGTCTCAATACGCTCATCACGCTCAATCTCGACGGCGAAGGCGCCTCGCGCGTACTGGTCAAGGACTTCCAGCTCGATCCGGTGACCAACATGCTGCTGCACGCGGATTTTTACCGCGTCAACATGGACCGCAAGATCACGGTCACCGTGCCGCTGGTCTTCAAGGGTGAGCCGCGCGGCGTCAAGATCGAGGGCGGCGTGATGGAAATTCTCCACCGCGAAATCGAAGTCGAAACGCTGCCGGCCGAGATTCCCGACGGCATCGAAATCGACGTCCGCGACCTCGGCCTCAACGACTCGGTGCATCTGCGCGATGTCGCAGCCGGCGTGAGCTGGACACCGATCAGCGATCTCGATCTGATGCTCGTGCACGTGGTCACGCCGCGCGCCGTCGAGGAACCGGTTGTCGAAGCGGCGGCCGTGGTTGCACCGGTGGCCGGAACCGAGCCAGAAGTGATCAAGAAGGGCAAGACCGACAAAGACGACGCGGCGCCTGCGAAGGAAGGCGGCAAGAAGGAGAAGTGAGGCTTCTCGTCGGCCTCGGGAATCCGGGGCCGCAGTATCGAGACACGCGCCACAACGTTGGCTTCTGGGTCGTCGACGAGATTGCCCGGCGCTGGGGCGTGAGCGACAGCTGGCGCGAACGCTTCGATGCCTTGACGGTGCGTGGCCTAACGGCAGGCGAAATTGCCTTGGTGGCCAAGCCGCTCACATTCATGAATCTGAGCGGGTTTGCCGTCTCGAAGCTGTCGCAGTATTTCCAGATCGAAGCGGCCGACACGCTGGTGATCGTCGACGAAGTGGCGCTGCCGCTCGGTCGGTTGCGTGCACGGCGCGCGGGGAGTGCGGGAGGCCACAACGGCCTCAAGTCGATCGTCGAGCAGTTGGGGACCAACGCGTTCCCGCGATTGCGCTTGGGGGTGGGGCGCGGTGATGACCGCCGCGATCTTGCCGATCACGTGCTTTCGAAATTCGAGCCCGCCGAGCGGGCCACAATTGAGGCGGCGGTGCTGCGCGCCGCCGATGCCGCGGAGATGTTTGTCGCCGAGGGTATCGAACGTGTGATGAACACGTTTAACGCAGCAGCGGATAAACAGCAGGAAGACGGCGTTTAGGCGCCGAATTCTCCTTGCCATCTTATTGACTCCTTGCACTGTGGTGGCTCTGGTAGGTCTGGTAGGTCTGGTGGGCCTGGTAGGTCTGGTCGGGGATGACGCCGATTCGAATCGGCGAAATTACCCGACCCGACCAACCAGACCTACCCGACCTACCCGCCCTCCATGATCCACAAGGAGACTGAATGACTCGTACGTACGAACTCGTCTACGTCGTCCAACCGGACGCGCCCGAGCAGCAGGTGAACGATCTGCAAGCGCAGGTCGAACAAATCGTGCAGCGCCTGGGCGGCACCATGGAAAAACCCGAAGTTCCAGGTTTCACGGGCCGCCGCAGGCTCGCTTACGAAATCGGCCATCACAAAGAAGGACTCTACGTTCTGAATGTGATCAAGGGCGGGGGCGATCTTGTGAAAGAGATCGACCGGCGCTTGAAAGTGACCGAGGGATTGCTGCGCCATCTGATCGTCCGCGTGGACGAGCATCAGTTGAAGGCGGAACGGGCGCGCAACAAGCGCACCGAAGAATCACGTCGGCGGCGCATCGCGCGCGGTCTGCCCCCGGATCGGCAGCCGGGTGAGGGTCCGCAGACGCCCGGCGATGACGATGAGGGTGGCGACTTTGACGGCTTAGAGGCGGAGGCGTAATCAGATGCCATTTGGCGCAAAACGAAGCTCCTCGGGCGGCGGCCGCGGGCGCGACGACAAGGACAAGGGTAAGGACGGCAAGGCCGGCGGTCAGCGACGCGGCTTGTTCCGACGCAAGAAAGTCTGCAAGTTCTGCGCGGATAAGATTGACGACATCAACTACAAGGACGTCAAGCTCCTGGGCGGCTTTGTGCCGGAGCGCGGCAAAGTGTTGCCGCGGCGTATTTCCGGAACCTGCGCGAAGCATCAGCGCGGGCTGCGCATCGCCATCGTGCGTGCGCGCCAGCTCGCGTTGCTGCCGTACGCGGCTGATTAATCCCGGAATTCGGTTGCGTTGCCGCCGAATTCCACACGGTCGACCGTCGACAGTCTCAAACGCCAACTGCAGTGGCGTTGGGAATAGTTGCGAGGGGTCGGTCTGGTAGGTCGGGTAGGTCTGGTAAGACCGGCCCATGGAGTCGTGAATGGAAGTTATTCTGAGAGAGCACGTAGACAATCTCGGCGACCGCGGCGAGATTGTGAAAGTCGCCGACGGCTACGCGCGCAATTTTCTATTGCCGCGGAATCTCGCGCTGCCGGCGACCGACGGCAACAAGATGCGCGTCGCGCGCGAGCGCAAGATCACGGAGTCGCGTGAGGCCGAGGAGCGTCAGGGCGCCGAAACGATCGCGTCGCGGCTCAACGCGCTCGACCTGGTGATCACGCGCAAGGTTGGTGAGAACAACCACTTATACGGGTCGGTCACCAATGCCGACATCGCGGAGCTGCTCGCGCAAAAAGGCTTCGAGATCGATCGCCGCAAAATTCTGCTCCCCGATCCGATCAAGACGCTCGGTGACAACACAGTGCCGGTCAAGCTGCATCGTGACGTCACGGCGCACGTGAAAGTCGTTGTGAAGAAGGCCGACTGACACAGGTCGGCGATCACGAAGGCGACCCTCGCGATGCGATAGGGCGATAGCCCGATGATCGAATTGAGGCCGGACGCGCGTTGCGCGCCCGGCCTTTCGTTTTATACTGCGCGAACCCGCCGCAGTCCCCCATGGCAGAAACCGCAACAGTCGCCGCTGAACGTACGCTTCCGCACAATCTCGAGGCCGAGCGCTCGGTGCTCGGCGCGATCCTCATCGACAACGAGTCGTTCAACATCGCCGCGTCGGTGATTGACGCGCGCGCATTCTTCCGCGACGCGCATCGCCGCATCTTCGATCGCATGATCGCGCTCGCCGAGCGCAGCCAGCCGATCGATCTGGTCACGCTGAAAGAGGAGCTCGAGCGATCCGGCGAGGTGGAAGAAGTCGGCGGCCCCGCGTACATCGCCTCGCTTGTGGACGGCGTCCCGCGCGCCACCAACGTCGAGTACTACGCGAAGATTGTCAAAGAGAAATCGACGCTGCGCAGTCTGATTTTCTCGGCCAACAAAATCCTCGCGAACGCATACGAAGCGGACCAGGAAGCCGACCTGATTCTCGACGAAGCCGAAAGCGCGATCTTCGCCGTCGCCGAAGATCGCATCAAGTCCGGCTTTGTCGCGATGCGCGATCTCGTCAAGGAGAGCTTCCCCAAGATCGAGCAGCTCTTCGAGCACAAGAGCTTCATTACCGGGATCTCGACCGGCTACACCGAGATCGACAAGATGACGCGCGGGTTCCAGCGTGGCGACCTGATCATCGTCGCCGCCCGCCCGTCGATGGGCAAGACCAGCCTCGTGCTCAACATCGCGCAACACGTCGCCAGCGCCGGGCAGGTGGCGGGCTTCTTCAGCCTCGAAATGTCGAAGGAGCAGCTGTTCATGCGCATGCTCGCCTCCGAAGCCAAGATCGACAACTACCGGCTGATGAGCGGGCAGATCGGGCAGAAGGAGTACGGCCAGATCACGCATGCGCTCGAAACGTTGAGCGACGCGAAGCTGTATATCGACGACACCGCCGGAATCGGCGTGCTCGAGATGCGCGCCAAGGCCCGGCGCCTGCAGTCGGAGCATGGACTCGATTTGCTCGCGATCGATTACATCCAGCTGATGACTGGACGCGGACGGTACGAGAACCGCACGCTCGAGCTCGCATCGATCTCGCGCTCGCTCAAGGGGCTGGCCAAGGAGCTCAACGTCCCTGTGGTGGTGCTCTCGCAGCTCTCGCGCGCCCCGGAAGCGCGCTCCGACAAGCGCCCGCAGCTCTCCGATCTGCGTGAATCCGGCGCGCTCGAACAGGACGCGGACGTCGTCATTCTGATCTTTCGCGAGGAGATGTACAAACAAGGCAACGAGCCCGCCGAATCCGACGGCATCGCCGAGCTGATCATGGCGAAACAGCGCAACGGTCCAACAGGTGTCGTCAAGCTCGCCTTCCTGCGTCAGCAGACGCGCTTCGCCAATCTTGCGGAGCAGGTGTGAAATAATCGCGTGATCCAGCCCAATGTCTTTCCTGTCCTTCGATACCGGAACGCACGCGCGACATTGGACTGGTTGATTCAAGCCTTCGGCTTCCAGAAGCATGTCGAGTTCGCGCAGCCGGACGGAACGATTGCCCACGCCGAGCTGCGTTTCGGACCGAGCACGATCGGCATCAGCTCGCGAACGCCGCCCGTGCCGGATAATCCATGGTCCGCGGTGGAGCAGGGCATCTACGTGTGCGTCGACAATATCGACGGGCACTACGAACAAGCACAGAGCGCCGGTGCGGAGATCGTCGTCAAGGTCCGGGACACAGAGTACGGATCACGCGAATACGGGGCGCGGGATCGCGAAGGACATCTGTGGGGGTTCGGAACCTACCCGATGGGCGCGGCCGCAGGCGAGCCGACGATCTTTCCTGAGTTGCATTACGACGATGCCGCGTTAGCAATTCGTCAACTGACGATGGCGTTTGGATTCGAGAAAACGCTCGAAGTGCCCGGCCCTGATAACAGCGTCATGCATGCGGAGTTGCAACGTGACAGCGGCGTCGTGTTTCTCGCACCGACCGCGGATCCTGGCCCCGGCGGGGCTCGTATCAAACAGCTCACCTGCGTCTACGTGCCCGATCCCGATCAGCATTTCCTACGGGCCAAAGCCGGCGGTGCGAGCATCGTCGAAGAACCGCACGACACTCCCTACGGCGCACGCTTTTACGTCGCGCGCGATCCCGAGGCGTTCGTCTGGCTGTTCGGCACATACCGGCCCTCGCGATCCTGACGCGCGTCGCCCACCCACGCGGAACGGTCGCGTGTTCAAAGACACCTCCGCGTCGGGTAGCAGCAACATATACGTCACGATCGAGACGACATCCCCGTCATCTGCGTCATCTGCGTGCATCTGCGGCCTTTATCTGCCATCTTGCATCTGCGGCCTCTATCCGCGCCATCTGCGTGCATCTGCGGCTTCTATCTGCGCCATCTGCGTGCATCTGCGGCTTTCATCGACGTCATCTGCGTCCATCTGCGGCTTTCATCTACGCCATCTGCGTCCATCTGCGGCTTTCTATCTGCGCCATCTGCGTGCATCTGCGGCTTCTATCTGCGCCATCTGCGTGCATCTGCGGCTTCTATCTGCGCCATCTGCGTGCATCTGCGGCTTTTACCTACGTTATCTGCGTGCATCTGCGGCCTTTATCTGCGCCATCTGCGTCCATCTGCGGCTTTCATCTGCGTAATCTGCGGCTGCCTTCGGCGCGTCAATCGGCGACGACTGCATTGCTCGTGATACCGTCGAGACGTGATCCGCTGCACGTCGGCACACGTCAATCTCGACGCAACGAGACACAATTACGCCGCGATCGCCGAGTATCTCGAACGCGAGGCCGCGCTCAATCACCGTGCGGCGCGGGGGCCGACAGCGGCACCCGGCATCATCGCCGTCGTCAAGGCAAATGCCTATGGGCACGGGGCGGTGCGGATTGCGCGGGCGCTCGAAGATGCAGGCGCCGATTGGCTGGCGGTGGCAGACCTCGAAGAAGGTATCGAGCTGCGCGCGTCCGGCGCCCGCGCGCGCATCCTCGTGTTTGGCGCGCTCAGCGTCAGCAGTCTCGACGGTGTGTTTACACACGACCTCACGCCGACGATTGCAAGTCCGTCAGCAGGGCGCGCACTCCAGGCCGCAGCCGCCGCGCGCGACACCCGCGTGCGCTATCACCTCAAGATCGACACCGGTATGCATCGTCTCGGGTTCCGTCACGAGAACCTCACGCGCACGCTGCCGGAGCTTCTCGACAGCCCGAATCTCGAGCTCGAAGCGGTGTATACGCATTTCGCAACCGCTGACGAACCGGAACAGGCGCTCTTTGAGGAGCAACGCCTTTCGTTCGACCGCGCCTGCGCCACACTGCAAACGCTTGGCGCAACACCGCGATATCGCCACGCGGCAAACAGTGCGGCGCTGCTCCGCGATTCACGCGCCTGGTACGAACTTGGTACGGCCCGGGCTGCTGCTGTACGGCGTTGCTCCGC
The DNA here is from genome assembly GCA_963762925.1 of uncultured Acidobacteriota bacterium. Lineage (GTDB taxonomy): Bacteria > Acidobacteriota > Vicinamibacteria > Vicinamibacterales > UBA2999 > DASPWV01. The sequence goes on from CAVXMP010000006.1 coordinate 63,297, forward strand.
CGCCGCTCGCCACGACGTTGCCGCTCGAACCGGTCATGTCCCTCACGAGCCGCGTCGTGGCGGTAAAAGGCATCCGCCTGGGCGAGAGTGTCGGCTACGGCAGCCGGTTCAAAGGAGAAAGGCCCACGACGCTAGCTGTGATCCCCGCTGGATATGCCGACGGCCTCGATCGCCGCCTGGAAGGGCGTGGTTGCGTGCTTGTGCGTGGACAACGCGCGCCGATTGTCGGCGCCGTCAGTATGGACATGCTCACCGCCGATGTCACCGACATCGCCGACGTGAATCCTGGCGACGAGGCGGTATTTCTCGGCTCCCAGGGGGAGAGCGCCGCGCAGAGGGTCGATGCACGGGAAATGGCCGCGAACATCGGTACCATTCCGTATGAAGTACTGTGCCGCCTCGGTTCACGCGTGCATCGGCTGTACAAGTAATCAGACCATTGAGTGACTCCATGATTCCGTGTTCCCGCGCTTCCGTGCTTCAGTGGATATGAAGGCAGCAAAGCCGGTCTTCGTGTGTCAAGAGTGCGGCTCGCAGTCGCCGAAGTGGCAAGGCCGCTGTCCCGACTGCGGCGCCTGGAACTCGTACGTCGAAGAACATGCGACCGAAGCAGCTGGAGGCGGAACCCAGGGTCATCGATATGCGTTGCCGGGGTCCGCTGGTCAGGGTGCGCGCCGCTACGCCGAAATCGAAGCATCGAAGGCCGATCGCATTCCCACCGGCATCGGTGAGTTCGATCGCGTCCTCGGGGGCGGTATTGTGCCGGGATCCCTGGTGCTTCTTGGCGGCGAACCCGGCATTGGTAAGTCGACGCTACTGTTGCAAGCTGCCGCGATCTTCGCGCGGAGCGTGGGGACCGTGCTCTACGCGTCGGGCGAAGAATCTGAGCATCAGATCAAATCCCGCGGCGAGCGCCTCGGCGTCGGCGACGCACCGCTCTACTTGTTGGCCGAGACGTGCATCGAGACCATTCTCGAAGAGATCGGCCGCATACGGCCACAGCTCCTCGTCATCGACTCGATACAAACGGTGTTCTCGTTGAAGTTTCAGTCGGCGCCGGGCAGCATCGGACAGGTGCGGGAAGCGGCGACCCAGTTTTTGTTTACGGCCAAGGGTCACAACATTCCCACGTTTCTGGTCGGACACGTGACCAAAGAGGGTGGTCTCGCTGGCCCGAAAGCGCTCGAGCATGTCGTCGACACCGTTTTGTACTTCGAAGGCGAACGGCATCATTCACACCGGGTCGTACGCGCGGTCAAGAACCGGTTTGGCGCGATCAGCGAATTAGGCGTGTTCGAGATGACGGGCGCCGGCCTCAAGGCCGTGCCCAACCCTTCTGCGCTGTTTCTTGCTGAACGGCCGGTGGCCACGCCAGGATCGGCCGTGCTGTGTTCGGTCGAGGGTTCGCGCCCGATCCTCGTGGAAGTGCAGGCGCTCGCCAGCACCACCTCGTACGGCATGGCGCGGCGAATGGCGGTCGGCATTGAACAGAATCGATTGACGCTGCTCCTGGCGGTGCTCGAGAAGCGCGCCGGACTCCACCTGGCGGGCGACGACGTGTTCGTCAATATCGCCGGTGGTATGAGCATCGAGGAGCCCGCCGCCGATCTCGCCATCGTCTCGGCCATCGCGTCCAGCGTCCGCAACCGGCCGGTTGTCAACGCCACAGCCGTCTTCGGTGAAGTGGGGCTAGGCGGAGAAATCCGTGGTGTGCCGCAAGCCGGGCTTCGCATTCGGGAAGCCGAGCAGATGGGGTTCACCCGTGTCGTGCTGCCCATCGCCAACGTCGACGGGCAGGGTTCGCCAGACAAGCGCGGCGGCGCAGAGCTTGTTGGCGTGAAGCACGTGGGCGAGGCGCTCGACGCCCTGCTGACCTAAAAACGCGATCCGCATCGGCCGGCTTCTGCGCGCCGACGGTCGCGAGTCGAGTGCAGCTTGCTTGACCTGCCGACCCTGCCGGTCTACTGTTCCTAAGTTATTCCGTTATTTACCGGTTTCATCCCGGAGTGTTCTTGATGGCGTGGTTTATTCTGGCGCGCCTGCTTTTTACGGGCGCCGTCGCGTATACAGCGTTTTTGCTCCGGCCGCTCGGGGCGGACGGGCTCATTAACGTCGCCTTTGGCCTCAGTCTGGCGGCCATTGCCGTGTTCTTCGAGTGGCGATTACGCGATCTGGCACTCACGTCGTTGTTTGGCGCCTTGCTCGGCGGCAGTATCGGGCTGCTGATGGCGAAGGGCATCGGCGCGGCGCTCTTCTGGGCAGACCCGACCGATCAGCGCGTCGCCTTCCTGCACGGCTTCGTCCTCCTCGTGCTTCCGTATCTCGGTCTGATGCTGGGAGGACGGAAGGGTGAATGGCTTGAACCCGCCCGTCTAGCGGGCATCTTCCGTGCCACGGGCCCACAGCGACGATACAAAATTCTCGACACGTCGGTGATCATCGACGGCCGGATCGCGGACTTGTGTGACACCGGGTTCATCGACGGCACCCTGGTCATTCCGCAGTTTGTGCTCAAGGAGCTTCAGCTCGTCGCCGACTCGGCGGACTCGATGAAACGGAACCGAGGCCGTCGTGGCCTCGACATTCTGCAAAAGGTCCAGAAGATGTCAGGCGTCGAGGTCACCATATCCGATGTGGATTACCCGGAGGTGCGCGAGGTCGATCTCAAGCTGATTGAGCTGGCACGGACGCTCCAGGGGAAGATTGTCACCAACGATTTCAACCTCAACAAGGTTGCGCAGCTTCGTGGCGTCGAAGTGCTCAACATCAACGAGCTCGCGAACGCGTTGAAACCCGTTGTGCTCCCCGGCGAGATCATGAAGGTGTTCGTGCTGAAGGAAGGCAAGGAATACAACCAGGGTGTCGCCTATCTCGACGACGGCACGATGGTCGTGGTCGACAACGCGCGCAAGATGATCAGCAAAACCATCGACATCGTCGTCACGAGCGTGCTGCAGACGACTGCAGGAAAGATGATCTTCGGGCGGTATATCGATCCGAACCTCACGTCGAGCCAGCAGTCGTCGACGGGAAACGATCGCGAGGAGCCGCCGCAGCCGAGAAAGTCGGGTCGCAATATTCAACCGGTCCCGTCCGCCGCACCGATCGTGGCGGCCGCTCCCGTGCCGACATCACAGGTCCACCGTACCGCGCCGGTGTCGCTTCGGCAGGCCGACGCTGAGGTCGAACCAAGTCGAGGGATTGTTGGACCTGGGGAACCCGTCGCGCCCGACGCCTGAGTGTTCCACCTCCTCCGCACAGTCTTCTGGCTGATCCCGGCGATTGCCGTCTACACCATCGTGCTCGGCACGCTGTCGATCGGCTCCAGCCTTTTCGAATCGCGCGGGTATTTCGCGCATGCCTGCGCGCGGGCCTGGTCGTGGCTGATACTGGTCACCACCGGCGTCCGCGTGACGGTGATCGGCCTCGAGCGGCTCAACCCGACGCAGACCTACGTTTTCGCCTCGAATCATCAGAGCATTTACGACATTCCGGTGCTCTTCGCGTCGCTGCCCTATCAACTGCGCATCATTGCCAAGCAATCGCTGGGCAATTTTCCCTTTCTCGGCTGGCACCTTCGCCGCACGGGTCACATGCTGATCGACCGCAAGCGTCCCGATCCGATGCGCGTTTTCAGATGGGCGAATTCACTGACGGCGAGAGGCCTGTCGCTGATCATTTTTCCCGAGGGCACGAGGAGTCGGGATGGCCGCGTCGGGCCGTTCAAAGGTGGCCCGTTCTATTCCGCGGTGCAGGCAGGTCTTCCGATCGTACCGATTTCAGTGATTGGCAGCCGCCATGTGATGCCTAAAGGGCAACTCACCACAAGGCCCGGCGCTGTCACGCTCGTCGTTCACGATCCCATTCCGACCGTGGCCGCGCCGGAGCCCGACATGCGGCAGGTGCGCGCGTTGGCGGCCCGGGTGCGCGAGGTGGTACGCCCTGCCGTCGATGCCGAAGCTGCCGCAGATAACGCAGAAGGAAACAGCCGCAGATGAACGCAGATAGACGCAGATGTTGGTGTGGATCGTGATGAGCAGTGGCGATTCCCTGATCGCCGATTGGCTCGCTTACGCTGCGCCTCCCGACGATGCCTTCGATGATCTTGCGGCCTTGATCAGCTCGAATGCGAGCGGCAGCAGCGACACGGCCACGATGCCGAGCGCCACGAGCGTGAAATTGTTTTTCACGATGGGAATATTTCCAAAGAGATAGCCCGCACCGACGCAGACCCCCACCCACAGGATGCATCCGACGGCGTTGTAAATAGTGAAGGTGCGATAGGTCATCCCCGCGCCACCGGCGACGAAGGGCAGAAACGTCCTCACGATGGGCACGAACCGGGCGAGGACCACCGCAAGACCGCCATGCTTCTCAAAGAATTCGTGCGCGCGTTGCACGTATTCGCGCTTGACATACCGATGGATCTTGGCATTCGGCGCGTCGACATGAAACAGGTGTGCGACGCGCCGCCCGATGGCGTAGTTGACGACGTTGCCGACAAAGGCGGCCACGATGACGACAATCGTGAGCACCTCGATGCGCATGGCACCCGTCGCCGCTAGAGCGCCTGCAGCAAAAAGCAGCGAGTCGCCGGGTAGGAACGGCGTAATGACAAGGCCGGTTTCGGCAAAGATGATGGCGAACAGAATCGCATAAGTTGTGGTGCCGTATTGCTGAATCAGTTCACGCAGATGGACGTCTGCGTGGAGGAGAAAATCAATCATGTGCCGGCAAGTGTAACCCACTGCTCGGCGCCGAGAGCCGCGGATAGACGTAGATGAGTTCGCCGCAGACTACGCAGATAGACGCACATCAAGATTTCGATCGTGACCAACGGTGTGGTATCAACGACGCCAGGCGGTGCGATGCGCCTCCCTCTGCGGCTACTCGCTGCGAAGTGCCGTCAGCGGATCGGCGCCGGCGGCGCGGCGCGCCGGGAGGTAGCACGCCGCGAGCGCCACAGTCAACAAGACCGCGGCAGTCGTCGCGAACGCGACAGGATCGAACGGGCTCGTCCCGTCCAGCAGCCGACCGAGCAGCCGCGCCATGCCTGCGGCGAGTGCGCCGCCAATCACAAGGCCGGCGGCCGACAGCGCCAAACCACGCCTGAGCACCACCCGGTAAAGCTCGCGTGGTGATGCGCCAAGCGCGAGGCGCACACCCATTTCTTGCCGGCGCTCCGACACTGAGTAGCTCATGACGCCGTAGATGCCGAGCACGGCGAGGACGAGCGCCGACAGCGCAAGCACTGTCATCAGCGTGGCGCTGACCCGCTCGCGCGCAATCGAATCACGTGCGAAGAGGGACATCGTGCCCACACGCGCAAGCGCGAGATCCGGGTCGAGCGCGGCAACTGTTCGCCGCAAGCTGCCGGCGAGTATATCCGGGGCGCCCGCGGACGCGCGGACCGCGACGACGAGCTGTCCCCAACTGTCCTGCGCGTGCGGAATGTAGACGAGGCCCTCACCTCGATCGGACAAGCTCGAAAACGGGACGTCGGCAACGACGCCGACGATTTGGCGCAGCCTATTTTCATCTCGCCACGACCGGATTCGCCGCCCGAGCGGATTCTCATCGCCAAATGCACGCCGCGCGAACGTGTCGCTCACGATGATCACAGGCGCGGCGCTGTCGCGATCACGGTCGTCGAACGTGCGCCCTTTGAGCAGCGGGATGCCGAGCGTGCGGAAATAGTCGGGCGTCACGACGGTCCACATCGCCGGTACGTCACTACCGGCCGGCGGCTCTGGCCAGCCTTCGGCAAGAAACACTCGGCCAAGGCCGAAACCGCCTCCGCCGACGGGCAGATACGTGGTGACCGCGGCCGCGGCGACACCGGGCTCGGTCGCCAGGCGGCTCGTGAGCTGGCGCACGAATTCAGCCCGGAACGCCTCGCTCGGATAGCGCGAGCTTGGAAGCGCGATCCGACCCGCGAGTACCCAATCGATGTCGGCGCCCGGCTCCTCGGTCGCAAGACGCGCAAGGCTTCTCACCAGCAGCCCGGCGGCGACGAGGAGGACGACAGCCGCCGCGATTTCGCCGACGACGAGCGTCGCACGGAGACGTGCCGCGTGCTTGCCATGGCTGGTGCCGCGCGAGCCTTCCTTGAGCGCGTCGCCCACACGGACACCGGAGGCGGTGAATGCCGGCATCACGCCGAAGACGATCGCCGTCAGGAGGGCCATGGCGGCAGCTGCCAGAAGCACGCGTCCATCGATGGCGACCTGATCGAGAAACGGTGCATCAGGCGGTACGACCTGGCGCAAACCCTCCACCATGGCAAACGCCAGTGCCACACCGAGAGTTCCGCCGGCTGCCGATAACAGAGCGCTTTCGGCAAATAGCTGGCGAATCAACCGTCCCCGACTCGCCCCGATCGCGAGGCGGACGCCAAGTTCGCGCGCCCGGCCCGCGCCGCGGACCAGCGCGAGGCTTGCGAGGTTGGCGCACGCGATCAACAGGACCGCGGCCACAGCCATCAGCAGAACGAACAAGGCCGTCCGCAGTTCGGGATCGACGATGAACTCGCGAAGTGGAAGCAGCCGGTTGGTCCAACCGCGGCGCGATGCGGGAAACTGCTGTTCGAGACGGCTCGCGATGGTGCGCATGCGCGCCTCCGCCTGCTCGCGGGTCGCACCGTCGGCAAGCCGCGCGATGCCCTGGAAGATCATGTTGTCGCGACGCGTGCGGACGTCTTGACTGAGCAGTGACGGCCGCAGCGGGAGAAAAAGCTCGCGATCCTCGGGCCACGTCGCGCGCGGCGCGAGCACGCCGATGATCTGGACCGGCACGCCGGCAAGGCGGATGTCCCGCCCAACGATGTCCGCGTCGCCGCCGAAGCGCCGCTGCCAAAGCGAGTAGCTGATCACCGCAACACGTGGCGCGCTAGCCGCATGATCGGCGGGTTGGAGCACGCGACCGGCCAACGGTCTCGCTTGGACGAGGGAAAAATACTCCTCTGAAACGTTGAGTCCCTCGACGCGCTCCGGTTCTCCATTCCCGGTGAGATCCACCGTGGTCGGGTTGGCCAGCGCAACGGCCGCAAACACGTCGGCCTCGCGGTTCCAGTCCTCGTAATCGGCAAATGTGATGCTGGCCCGGTCCGAACCCCGTGAGGGATTCATGCTGATCGGCGCATACAAACGATCGGCGTTCGGATAGGGCAGCGGCCGCAGGAGCATGGCATCGACGAAGCTCAAGATCGCCGTATTTCCGCCGATGCCGAGCCCGAGCACGAGAACGGCGATTAGTGAGTAGGCGGGTGACTTCAGCAACGTGCGAACCGCGTAGCGGAGATCCTGGCGCATACGGCCTTAGACGGCCCGACCCCGCGGTACGTTGGCACGCTACAATCGCGGTTTGTGCTCGTGTCACAGCTGACGCTCGAACGCGAACTCACGAATATTCTCCGCGCCGGCGTGCTCTGGTGGCACGGTGCAGCAGTGGTTGAGCGCGAACGGCGGCTCGATCCGTTGCTGGCGGCAGCCGAGAGCCGCGTGCGCACCGCCCCGCCCGCCGAAGCGCTCGCGGTGCGTACCATGTACAAACGGGTCGGGCTCGATCCGACCAAGACGCGGCCGTCGAACGAGGCGCTCCTGCGCCGTGTGCAAAAAGGGCAGCCACTTCCGAGAGTCAACTCCCTCGTCGATGTCATCAACTGGTGCTCGGTCGAGTTTCAGCTGCCGTACGGGCTCTACGATCTCGCGCACGTCGTTGGCGACGTCACGCTGCGGCTCGGACGCGACGGCGAAGAGTACGCCGGTATCAGGAAAGATGTCGTCCATGTTGGTGGACGCATTGCGCTCGTCGACGATCACGGGCCGTTTGGCAATCCCACCTCCGATTCGGCGCGCACCATGGTGACCACAAAGACGACAGAGGCACTGGTGGTCATCTTCGCTCCCATGGATGTCGCGCGCGTGCATCTTGAACGCGTGCTCGATGTGACGGCCGCCCGCATCGCTGATCTCGCCGGAGGCGCCGAGTCGGCGCGCGCCGTATGCGGGTAAGCGCGATTATCGCGGCGGGTGGTCAAGGAACACGCATTGGCAATACGGTGCCGAAACAATTTTTGGATCTAGGGGACGGCACCGCGATGCTGAGTCGCAGCCTGGAGGCGTTGCTGGCATGTGCCCTGATCGATGAGATCGTCATCGCCATCCCGCCGAACATGTCGGTGGGGTCGGAGCGACCATCCTCATCAAGGCCGATCACGTTTGTGGACGGCGGGGCGAGACGACAAGACTCGGTGGCGAACGCGCTGGCGGCAGCGTCACCTGCCGCCGATCTCATTGTCATTCACGACGCGGCGCGGCCGTTCGTGACCGTAGACTTGCTCGAGCGGACGATACGCGCCGCGTACGAGCATGGCGCCGCGATTGCCGCGATGGCGGTCCACGACACCGTCAAGCAAGCGACGCCGTCAGCGAACAATTGCCGCAACGCTGCCGCGCGATACGATCTTTCTCGCGCAAACGCCTCAAGCATTCCGGCGTGATGTGCTCGTCAATGCGATGGCTGCGGCTGGCGATTTCGACGTGACCGACGAGGCGATGCTCGTCGAGCGCGCCGGCTTCGAGGTCCGGCTCGTCGACGGCGACCCGAGCAACATCAAAGTCACCACGCCAGAGGATCTCGCCAACGTGCGCGGGCGCCTCGTGGCCACTGCGACTCCGACCATCCGAATCGGCACAGGGTACGATCTGCATCGCTTGGTTGGAGAGCGTCCGCTCATCCTCGCGGGCGTCACGATTCCATTCGAGCGCGGTCTCCTCGGCCACTCTGATGCCGACATCGTGTGCCACGCCGTGACCGACGCGATCCTCGGGGCAGCGGCGTTAGGCGACATCGGGCGGTTCTTTCCCGACAGCGATGCCGCCTGGAAGGATGCCGACAGCCTCGACCTGCTCCGCCGCGCAATCGAAGCTGTGCACAGGGCGGGGTACACGGTCGTGAATGTCGACGCCACCGTTATTGCCGAACAGCCCAAGCTCCTGCCTTACGTTGACGCAATGCGCGCAAACCTTGCGTCCGCACTGGCGATCGATGCGTCGGCTGTGAGCATCAAAGGTAAGACCAACGAACATGTTGGCGAGATCGGACACGGCGAGGCGATGGCGTGTCACGCTGTTGCGCTCCTTGCAAAAGTGAGTCGCGCATGAAAAGTTCCCAGTTCCCAGTTGCCAGTTCAAAGTTGAAGCTGCCCCAGCGCGTGGCGAACTGGCAATTGTCGAACGATTACTGCACCCCGAAACAACTAAACTTTGAACTGGGAACTGGCAACTGGAAACTCCCACCATGCGAGTCAGATTTGCACCGAGCCCCACAGGCCACCTCCACGTCGGCAACGCGCGGACAGCCCTCTTCAACTGGCTGCTCGCGCGTCACGCGGGCGGCACGTTCATCCTGCGCATCGAAGATACGGACGTCGAGCGTTCGACACGCGAGTCGGAACTCGCGATCATGGACGACCTGCGCTGGATGGGTCTGACCTGGGACGAAGGGGTCGAAGTCGGTGGGCCGCTTGGGCCCTACCGGCAGTCGGAGCGCCTACAGATCTACGCGGACCACACACAGCAGCTGCTTGCCACTGAGAAGGCGTACTACTGCTTCTGCTCGGCAGAAAAGCTCGAGGCCGAGCGCCAGGCCATGCTCAAACAGGGACTTCCTCCCAAGTACGCGGGAACGTGCCGCGCGATTGCGTCAGAGGATGCGGCATCCCGCGTCGCGGATGGGGAAAAGGCTGTCGTCCGCCTGCGTGTGCCTGCCGGCCGGGAGGTCGTCTTCGACGACGTCGTCCGCGGCAAGGTCGCGTTTCACACCGATGTCATCGGCGACCCGGTGCTGGTGCGCTCCGACGGCATGCCGGCGTACAACTTCGCGGTGGTCATCGACGACGCCCTGATGCATGTGACGCACGTGGTGCGGGGCGAGGATCACATCTCGAATACACCGCGGCAAGTGCTGCTCTACGAGGCGTTCGGCTGGCAACCGCCGACGTTTGCCCATCTGTCGCTGGTGATGGGGCCCGATCACTCGCCGCTATCGAAGCGCCACGGCGCGACCTCGGTGGCGGAGTTTCGCGCCAAGGGCTATCTTCCGGAAGCGCTCGTGAACTACCTCGCGCTGATTGGCTGGTCGCCGGGTGAAGGCGAGGAGCTTTTGAGGCTCGACGAGCTCGCGCGCCGCTTCGACCTGTCGAAAGTCGCGCACAGCGCCGGGGTCTTCGACGAAGACAAGCTGGCGTGGGTCAATCGTCATTACTTGAAATCGGCGACGCCCGAGCGCCTCGTCACGCTGTCGATGCCGTTGCTGCGCGAGCGGTCGATGGTGATCGGCGAGGTGTCGACGATCGCCAACGACTGGCTCCTGCTTCGATCGTTCCCGCCGCTCGCGACCTCGCTCGATCGGCTCGCGCAGATGCCGGAGCGGCTCGAGACCATTTTCTCGTTCGACGCCGGCGAATCGATCGATGCGCGAGGACATCCGCGCGCGAGTTCGCGTCCGAGCGCCAGCGCGCGCCGTTGTCGCCGCGCTGGCGGAGGAGTTGCAGACGGCACCGCGGCTCACTCGACAAGGACATCTTCCGCGCCGCGGCCGCGCGCGTGAAAGATCGGACGGGCCAGAAGGGTCGCGCGCTCTTTCACCCGATTCGTGTCGCGCTCACAGGCCGTGCGGAAGGGCCGGAGCTCGATCTGCTCGTGCCGGCGATCGATCGCGCGGCGGATCTTTCGCCCGCGAGCGGGTTGCAGAAAGTCACCGGCTGCCGCGAGCGAGCAGCGGCGTTTGCCGCGCGCGCATCGAGTACGCAGATTCGGATCCCTCTGACTCTAACCTTCGATGCAACCGATACCTGACATGCTCATTTACGGTATCAACGCCGTGATCGAGGCGCTGCGCGCGGGCCGCGTGAAGGGAGATTCGTCTCGCCGGCCGCTTCGACGATCGCCTGCGCGAGCTCGTTGATGACGCAACGGCGCGGCGGCGTTCGTGTGCGACACGTCCCGCGCGATGCGCTCGACGCCGCCGCTGACGGGCGCAATCATCAGGGCGTCGTCGCCGACGTCGCGTCACTGCCGCCGGCAACGCTCGACGATCTCGCGCGACAACGTGACGGTGCCGATCCTCCGCTCATTGTCGTGCTCGACGGCATCGAGGATCCGCAGAACGTCGGCGCGATCATCCGCACCGTCGACGCTGCCGGCGCAAGCGGCGTCGTGCGTCAGACTCGCCGCGCTGCCGCACTTGCAGGCGCAGCGGCCAAGGCGTCGGCTGGCGCCGTGCATCACGTCGCGGTTGCGGACGTCGTCAACATCGCACGCGCACTCGACGAACTCAAAGAGCTTGGTGTCTGGAGCGTGGGGCTGGACGCGGCTGCGGAAAAACCTTACTATGAACTGGATCTGACAGTGCCGATCGCTCTGGTCGTGGGAGCCGAAGGTCACGGACTCCGCCGACTGGTGCGCGAACGGTGCGATTTCGCGGCCGCCATTCCTATGGCTGGCCGTGTGAGTAGTCTCAATGTTTCGGCGGCAACGGCCATCGTGTTGTTCGAGGCCGTGCGCCAACGTCGAAGCCGGAGGAGGCCATAAATCGGGAGATTTGGCGATCTGGTGTTGGGAGATGCGGCCCTCTCATCACCGGCGTCGTAGACTCCGATGCGCCGTTGACTCCGGAAGGAGAGGTATGTCGTGCGGCAGCCAGTTTGCACCTCTGGCACGGGACGTGCTAGTATTTCTGTTTCGGTCTGGCTGGCGTAGCTCAGCACGGTAGAGCAGCTGATTTGTAATCAGCGGGTCGGGGGTTCAAATCCCTCCGCCAGCTCCACGTTCTGAGCCTCCCGCTCGACGCTGCAATGAACGGACGCGCGGCAATCCATACAAGAGTACAAAACATCGTGGGGGCGGAGATATCCGCCGGATCAAGCCGGGCGCGCCGGATCCGCGCGATCGCGGCGGAGTGCGCGCGGCAATTGGGGCAGGTGGCGGAGTGGTCAATCGCAGCAGACTGTAAATCTGCCGCCCAACGGGCTACGGAGGTTCAAATCCTCCCCTGCCCACCAACCTTCGCTCTGGAATGCAGGCGAAGGTTGCCCGCCGTAGCTCGCGGGCGAAGAGTCGAGCGAAGGTGGGCCGCGAGTAACTGAGAGCTTCGGTTGGCAAGCCAACCTTCGCTCTGAATGTAGGCGAAGGTTGCGCGGCGCGAAAGCGGGCTTGCCCGCCGACGCGACGAAGGAGCGCAGGTAGCGAGGCGCGAAGGCGGGAGTAACTCAGTGGTAGAGTCACAGCCTTCCAAGCTGTTGGTCGCGGGTTCGATCCCCGTCTCCCGCTCCAACCTTCGCTCTGGTGCTGGGCGAAGGTTGCCCACCGTAGCGCCCGCGGCGGCGCACGACCGAACCGCCGAGCTAAGGATGGCAAGCCGTCTTTCGCTCACGAAGGTTCCGGTTCGATCGGACGAGTGGGCGAAGGCCGATTGGACGCGCCCTACTGAGTGGGCGAAGGCCGACTTGTCGGCCGTAGCGGGTGCGGAGAAGACCGCGAAGGCCGATGTAGCTCAGTTGGCAGAGCGCGTCCTTGGTAAGGACGAGGTCACCAGTTCAATCCTGGTCATCGGCTCCATCCTTCGCTCGCGGATGTAGGCGAAGGGCAAGCCAGCCGACGGGAATTCGAGCGAGAGCACGCGTAACACAGGCACGTAAACCGACGCCGGCAAGGTGCCGGATTGTCAGTTCGCGAGAAGAGAGAGTCATGGCGAAAGAGAAATTTGATCGGTCCAAACCACACGTCAACGTCGGCACGATTGGCCACATCGACCACGGCAAGACCACGCTGACCGCCGCGCTGACGAAGGTCGCGGCTTACAAGGGGTGGGCGAAGTACGTCTCGTACGACCAGGTCGCCAAGGCGTCCGAGTCGCAGGGGCGCCGTGACGAAACCAAGATTTTGACCATTGCGTCGAGCCACGTGGAGTACTCCACCGCCAACCGTCATTACGCCCACGTCGACTGCCCGGGTCACGCCGACTACATCAAGAACATGATCACCGGCGCGGCGCAGATGGATGGCGCGATCCTCGTGGTGAGCTGCGTGGACGGCCCGATGCCGCAGACGCGTGAGCACGTGCTGCTCGCGCGCCAGGTCAACGTGCCGTATCTCGTCGTCGCCCTGAACAAGGTCGACATGATGGACGACCCCGAACTGGTCGACCTCGTCGAGCTCGAAGTGCGCGAGTTGCTCAAGAGCTACGGCTTCCCCGGCGACGACGTGCCGGTGGTGCGCGTCTCGGCGCTGCGAGCGCTCAACGACGAGCCGGACGGCATCGAGTGCGGTGATCAAGCTGATGGAAGCGCTCGATAGCTACATCCCGATTCCGCAGCGCGAGGTCGACAAGCCGTTCATGATGCCGATCGAAGACGTGTTCTCGATCTCCGGGCGCGGCACTGTGGTGACCGGCCGTGTCGAGCGCGGCAAGGTAAAGGTCGGTGAGGAAATCGAAATCGTCGGCTTCAAGCCGACGGTGAAGAAGATTGTGACCGGCGTCGAAATGTTCCGCAAGCTGCTCGACTCGGGCGAGGCTGGCGACAACATCGGCGTGCTGCTGCGAGGCGTGGAAAAAGCCGACGTCGAGCGCGGCCAGGTGCTCGCCAAGCCCGGGTCGATTCTGCCGCACACGAAGTTCAAGGCCGAAGTCTACGTGCTGTCGAAGGAAGAGGGCGGTCGTCACACCCCGTTCTTCAACGGTTACCGTCCGCAGTTCTACATCCGGACCACGGATGTCACCGGCACGCTGCATCTCGGTGAAGGCGTCGAGATGATCATGCCCGGCGATAACACGCAGATCAGCGCCGAGCTGATCTCGCCGACCGCGCTCGAAAAGGGCGCGCGGTTCGCGATTCGCGAAGGCGGCCGTACGGTCGGCGCGGGCACGGTCACGGAGATCGTGGAGTAACGCATGCGCGACATCATCCAAATGGCGTGCGGCGAGTGCAAGCGTCGCAACTACAGCACGACGAAGAACAAGAAGAAGACGACGGAGCGGCTCGAGTTCAGCCAGATGCCGCTTCTGTCGGAAGCACACGCCGCATAAAGAGCAGAAATAACGTTGCGACGCAGCCGTTATTCCTGCCCGCGGTCGACAGTCTACGGTCGACAGTCCACGGCAAGAACGTCCGCGGGCGGGCAACGAACGACTGTCGACTGATGACACTGTGGACCGTCGACTGTAGACCGTCGACGGCAGCGGGCGAGCGAAGTAATCGAGACGCAAAGGCCAGTAGTTCAATTGGTAGAGCACCGGTCTCCAAAACCGGGCGTTGGGGGTTCGAGTCCCTCCTGGCCTGCCAAATGTCGACGGCCTTCGGCCGTCGCGTCGACAGTCAACGGTTGACAGTCGACGGCACGGCAAAACCGTAGACCGGCGACTGTAGACCGTAGACAGCTGCGAGCGAAGCGAAGACACAATGGCGAAGATAGAGAATTACGACGGCACAGACGACAGGACCGCTCTTCGCGCCCCGCAGCGATGGTGGCTGAACAGTCGGACGTTTCTGACCGAAGTTCGCAACGAGATGAAGCGCGTGACCTGGCCTTCGCAAAAAGAGGTCTATGCGACGACGGTCGTGGTGATTCTCGTCTCGGTCTTTTTCGGCTTGTATTTGTTCGGCGTTGACCTTCTGTTGAGCGCGGCGGTTCAGCGCGTCTTCCAGCGGTTCGGAGCGGCATGAGCACTGACGTCGGCACCAAGAACTGGTACATCGTCCACACCTACTCGGGGTTCGAGAAGAAGGTTGCCGAATCCCTGCAGCAGCGCGTGCAGGCGTACGGGCTGCAGGAAGAAATCGGCGAAGTGCTGATCCCGACCGAGGACGTGGTGGAGATGCGCGCGGGGAAGAAAGTCGTGTCCTCGAAGCGCTTCTTCCCCGGTTACATCCTCGTCGAGATGAACATGACCGACAACGCGTGGCATGTCGTCAAGAACACGCCGAAGGTGACCGGGTTTGTCGGCGCCGGTGCGAAGCCGACACCGCTGACCAAGGACGAGGTCGAGCAGATCCTTCTGCAGGTGCGGACCGCCGCCGAAAAGCCGAAGCCGAAGTACACCTTCGACAAGGGCGATCAGGTGCGGATCAACGAAGGACCGTTTGCCGGGTTCAATGGCGTGGTCGACGAAGTCAACAGCGACAAGAACACGCTCAAGGTGATGGTGACGATCTTCGGACGATCGACGCCCGTGGAATTGGATTTCTTGCAGGTAGAGAAACTTTAACGACCTGTCGACGGTCGACCGTCGACTGTCGACTGGAACGGCAGGCGAAGCAGCCACATGGCGAAGAAAATACAAGCACTCGTGAAGCTCCAGATTCCTGCGGGCAAGGCTACACCGGCGCCGCCCGTGGGCACCGCGCTCGGCCCGCACGGCGTGAACATCATGGACTTCTGCAAGGCCTTCAACGCCCGGACGGCGAAAGAAGAAGGCCTGATCATTCCGGTCGTGGTCACGGTCTTCTCCGATCGTTCCTACACCTTCATCACCAAGACGCCGCCCGCGTCGATCTTGTTGAAGCGCGCCGCGAATCTCGCCAAGGGATCCGCCGAGCCGAATAAGAACAAGGTCGGTACGGTGACCGCCAAGCAAGTGGAAGAGATCGCCAAGCTGAAGATGCCGGATCTGAATGCGGGATCGCTGGAGACGGCGATCAAGACCGTGGCCGGGACGGCGCGGTCGATGGGGATAGATGTCGTTGGGTAAAGAGTCGGGTAAAGAACTGAGAAGTTTCCAGTTTCCAGTTGCCAGTTCAAAGTTCGTGGCGCGGCACGTGCCCGAGTAGCCAGTGCCGTATTGAGCTTCAACTGCCAACTTTGAACTGGAAACTGGCAACTGGAAACTTAGTGGGATTTAGTGGGAGGCGACTGCAACGCAAGCGCCGACAGAACCACCAAGGAGTGCAATGAGACGACACGGCAAGAAATACACAGCGGCGCGCGGGCAGGTCGAAGAGCGGCCGTACCCGCTCGAAGACGCGCTGCCCCTTGTGCAGAAGGTGAAATTCGCCAAGTTCGACGAGACCGTTGCCCTCTCGATTCGTCTGGGTGTCGATCCGAAGCACGCCGATCAGATGGTGCGCGGCACCGTGGTGCTGCCGCATGGGTTGGGAAAGACGAAGCGGGTGCTGGTGATTGCGTCCGCGGACAAACAACGGGAAGCGACCGAGGCCGGTGCCGATCTCGTGGGCGGTGAAGAGCTCGTCGAAAAGATTGCCGGCGGGTGGCTCGAGTTCGATGCGGTTGTCGCGACCCCCGACATGATGCGCGTGGTCGGTAAGCTCGGGAAGGTGCTGGGGCCGCGTGGGCTGATGCCGAATCCGAAGACCGGCACCGTGACGCCGAACGTGGCGCAGGCGGTGACGGAAATCAAGGCCGGTAAGGTCGAGTTCCGCGTCGATAAGGGCGGCATCGTGCATGCCCCCGTGGGAAAAACGTCGTTCCCGGCGCAAAACCTGATCGCGAACGCGACGGCGCTCCTCGAGAGCATCGTTCGCGCGAAGCCGCCTGCGGCGAAGGGCAAGTACCTGCGCAGCATCACGGTGTCCTCGACGATGGGACCGGGCGTCACGATCGATGAGAGCCGCGTGGAAGTCGCGGCGAAAAGGTAACCAGTCGACCGTCGACAGTCGCCGGCAAGAACTTGCTGGGGACTGTCCACCGTTGACCGTAGACAAATCGTCGACCGACGACCGACGACCGTAGACCGTCGACAACAGCGAAGAGACCATATGGCAGTCACACGAGCCGACAAGGAAGCCGAACTTCAGATGCTCCAAAGCGTCTTTCAGGATGCCGACGCGGCGATCCTGATTGATTACAAGGGCATCAACGTCCCGCAGGCGACGGAGCTCCGTTCGCAGCTGCGCAAGGTGCGCGCGGGCTACAAAGTCATCAAGAACAGCCTCGCCAAGCGGGCGCTCAAAGGCACTGATTACGAATCGTTCGACGCGAGTCTCGAAGGAACCACGGCGATTGCCTACACCGAAGGCGATCCCGTCGTGCTCGCCAAAACGATCACGGCGTTCATGAAGGGCGCGCCCACGCTGCAGATGAAGATCAAAGCAGCGGTCGTGCAGGGCCAGGCGATCAATCCCGCGCAGGTCACTGACCTTGCGAGCTTGCCCGGGAAACCAGAGTTGTACGCGAGGTTGCTCTTCGTCATGCAGGCACCGATGGTCAACCTGGTACGGGTGCTCAACGCCCTGCCACGCGACCTGATGAGCGTGCTCGTGCAGGCGGAAAAGAAGCGGGCCGAAGGCGAAGGCCTGAGTTCTTAGTTCTTCGTTCTTCGTTCTTAGTTTTCGTTCTCACAGGAGCAGGTAATGGCAGATCTCACACAGCAGCAGGTCGTCGAATACATCAAGGGCATCAGCGTGCTCGAGCTGAGCAATCTCGTCAAGGCGCTCGAAACCGAGCTCGGCGTGTCGGCGGCGTCGGCGATGCCGATGGCGATGCCGATGATGGGCGGGGCGGGCGGAGGCGCGGCGGCTCCGGTCGAAGAAAAGACCGAGTTCACCGTGAACTTGACGGAAATCGGCGGCAACAAGATCAATGTCATCAAGGTTGTTCGCGAGGTCACCAGCCTTGGCCTCAAGGAAGCGAAGGATCTCGTCGAAGGCGCGCCCAAGGCGATCAAAGAGGGCGTGACCAAGGATGAGGCCGCAGCGATCAAGAAGAAGTTCGAAGACGTCGGCGCAAAGGTTGAGGTGAAGTAACGCCGCAGCCTTCGCTGCCGGCGGTGCAGGCAGCTGTCAGGGGTCAGGTATTCGGTATCAGGTATCAGAAGGTAACAGGTTGCGAATCAGCCTGCTTCGACCTGAACCCCTTCCTGACACCTGACACCTGATACCTGAAACCTGACACGCCGAGGAAGGTGCCAGCGAGGCACTCCGAGGCGAGCGCTCAAAATCTTCGAGGTCACCAAGAGATGTATAGCCTTCCCAAGAACGTCTACCGCGAGCGCAAGGATTTTTCGAAAATTCGCACCACCGTCGAGATCCCGAACCTGATCGAGATCCAGCGGAAAAGCTATGAACGCTTCCTGCAGATGAACCGTCTGCCCTCCGAACGTGAGGACCAGGGTCTGCAGTCGGTGTTCAAGAGCGTGTTCCCGATCAGCGACTTCCGCGAGAACTCCTCGCTGGAGTTCATCGAGTACCTCGATCGGCAACTGGGAGTGCAAGTGCGGCAAGCTGCAAGGCCTGCATCACCTGCGCAAGCCGTGCCGAACGTGTGGCCACACACTCATCGCCGATCCCTACGGCGACAAGGACGTGCTGTGCCCGAAATGCGGCACCGCCAACCAGGCGCGCGGCGACGTCTGCGACATCTGCGGCCACACCGTCGCGTTGAAGTTGAAATACGACGTCGACGAGTGTCAGGAGCGCGGCATGACCTACGCCGTGCCGCTCAAGGTCACCATCCGTCTCGTGGTGTGGAACAAGGATCCGGAGACGGGCGTCAAGACCATCCGCGACATCAAGGAGCAGGAGGTCTACTTCGGCGACATCCCGCTGATGACCGACAACGGCACGTTCATCATCAACGGCACGGAGCGCGTGATCGTCTCGCAGCTCCATCGTTCGCCGGGCGCCTTCTTCCACTCGGAAGACAAGACCCTCTACATCGCCCAGATCATTCCCTATCGCGGATCGTGGGTGGAGTTCGGGTACCAACTCGAAGAACCTCCTCTACGTGCGCATCGACCGCAAGCGGAAGTTCCTCGCCAGCGTGTTCCTGCGCGCCCTCGGGTTGCGCGGCGCGGACGAGATCATTCGCACGTTCCACCCGGTCGATCGCATCCACTTGAGCGGTAACACGCGCAAGTGGGCGGTTGCCGATAGTCTGATCGGGCTTCGCGCCAAGGGCGATATCAAAGCCGGCGACGTCTCGGTCGGCTCGGGTCGCAAGATCTCGAAAGCGCACATCGACGGCCTGCGCAAAGCCGGGGTCGAAGCGGTCGAAGTAGCCGACGATGCGATCCAGAACGCGTTTACGGCGGCCGACATCATCGATCCGGCCACCGGAGAAGTGCTGCTCGAGGCCAACGAGGAGCTCACCGAACGCGCCATCCTGACCGCGCAAGAGAAGAACGTCGAGAAGATCGAAGTGTTCTTCCCCGAGCGCGACGAGGTTGGTCCAATCCTCTCAGCCACGCTGAAGAAGGATTCCATTCGCACGCACGAAGAAGCGCTCATCGAGATCTACCGTCGTCTGCGTCCCGGCGATCCGCCGACGCTCGACAGCTCGCGCTCGCTCTTCGAGAACATGTTCTTCAACCCGCAGAAGTACAACTTCTCGCGGGTCGGCCGCTTGAAGCTCAATACCAAGCTCGGACTCAACACGCCGCTGGACGAGAAGATCCTGCACCCGCAGGACTTCTACCAGGTGATCGGCTACTTGCTCAAGCTGCGCAAGAATCCGGCAAACGTCGACGACATCGATCACCTCGGTAACCGCCGCGTCCGCTCCGTGGGTGAGCTCCTCGAGAACCAGTTCCGCATCGGGCTGGTCCGCATGGAGCGCGCCATCAAGGAAAAGATGTCGGTGTACCAGGAGATGGCGACGGCGATGCCGCACGACCTGATCAACGCGAAGCCGGTCATGGCCGCGATTCGCGAGTTCTTCGGGTCGTCGCAGCTCTCGCAGTTCATGGATCAGACGAACCCGCTGTCGGAAGTCACGCACAAGCGGCGGCTGTCGGCCCTCGGGCCAGGCGGTCTGTCGCGCGAGCGCGCCGGGTTCGAAGTCCGCGACGTCCACCCGACGCACTACGGACGGATCTGCCCGATTGAAACGCCGGAAGGTCCGAACATCGGTCTGATCAGTTCGTTGAGCTGCTACGCGCGCATCAATGAGTTCGGGTTCATCGAGTCGCCCTACCGCAAGGTCAAGGACGGCCATGTGCTCGACTTCGTGCTGATCACCAACGCCGGCGGCAATCCGAAGTACAAGGTCGGCGACGTCGTCGAAGCCGACGAGATCGTCGGGCACGATGGCCGGTCGAAGAAGAAGGGGGTCGAGTTCGAGCCCTTCGCCTTCTATCTGTCGGCGTGGGAAGAGGACCAGTACATCATCGCGCAGGCCAACGTCGAGCTCGATGAGAACCTCAGGCTCAAAGCCGAGCGCGTCAACGCGCGCCAGGCCGGCAACTTCATCCTCGCACCGCGCGACCAGGTGCAGTTCATCGACGTGTCGCCGAAGCAGCTCGTCTCCGTCGCCGCGTCGCTCGTGCCGTTCCTCGAGAACGACGATGCGAACCGCGCGCTGATGGGATCGAACATGCAGCGGCAGGCGGTGCCGCTGCTCCGTGCGCAGGCGCCGTATGTCGGCACCGGCATGGAATACATCACCGCGCGCGACTCGGGCGCCGTGGCCGTGGCACGCCGCACCGGCACAGTGGACTTCGTCGACTCGCAGCGCATCGTCGTGCGCGTCGAGAGCGAACAGGAAGCCGCGAGCAAGGAAATGGGGGCCGACATCTACCCCATGACCAAGTTCAAGCGCTCCAACCAGAACACCTGCATCAGCCAGAAGCCGATCGTGCGCGTCGGGCAGAAAGTGCAGAAGGGACAGGTCCTCGCCGACGGTCCGTGCACGGAGCTTGGCGAGCTCGCCCTCGGCAGAAACGTGCTCGTCGCGTTCATGCCGTGGCGCGGCTACAACTTCGAAGACGCGATTCTCGTGAGCGAGAAGATGGTGAAGGAGGATTACTACACCTCCATTCACATCGAAGAGTTCGAGATCGAGGCGCGCGACACCAAGCTCGGGCCCGAAGAAATCACGCGGGATATTCCGAACGTGTCGGAAGGCTACCTGCGCGATCTCGACGACAGCGGCATCATCCGCATCGGCGCCTACGTCAAGCCTGGCGACATTCTCGTCGGCAAGGTGACGCCGAAGGGTGAGACGCAGCTGACGCCCGAAGAGAAACTGCTTCGCGCGATCTTCGGCGAAAAGGCCGGTGACGTGCGCGATGCGTCGCTCATCTGCCCGCCCGGCATCGAGGGCATCATCGTCGGCGTCAAGATCTTCTCGCGCAAGGGCATCGAGAAGGACGACCGCGCGAAGGCGATCGAGCAGGAAGAGCTCGATCTGATGGAAAAGAACCTGCAGGACGAAATCCGCATTCTTCACGATGAAACGAAGAAGCGCGTGATGGCGATGTTGCATGGCCAGCAACTGCGTGCCGATCTCTTCGACGAGTTCGGGCGCGAGCGGCTGCTCAAGAAGGACACCGATCTGACGTCGGAGATCATGTCGCAGATTCCGTTCACCGTGCTCGTCCGCGCCAAGGTGCGCTCCGAGGACACGGGACTCGAGCCGGATCTGCGCGCGCTCGAAGAGCGCACCGAACGCCAGGTCGAGGTGATCAAGCAGCTCTTCGAAGAGAAGAAGGAGAAGATTCGCCGCGGCGACGAACTGCCGCCCGGCGTGATCAAGCTGGTCAAGGCCTACGTCGCGATGAAGCGCAAGCTGTCGGTCGGCGACAAGATGGCCGGCCGCCACGGCAACAAGGGCGTCATCGCGCGCATCCTGCCCGAGGAAGACATGCCGTATCTGCCGGACGGGACCCCGGTGGAGATCGTGCTCAATCCTCTCGGCGTGCCGTCACGCATGAACGTCGGCCAGATCCTGGAAACGCATCTGGGCTGGGCCGCGCATGCGCTGGGTCTCTACTTCGCGACTCCCGTGTTCGACGGCGCGCGTGAAGGCGAGATCAAAGACTGGCTCGAACGGGCGGCGCTGCCGTCATCGGGCAAGACCAAGCTGTTCGACGGCATGACCGGCGATCAGTTCGAGCAGGATGTGACCGTCGGTTACATCTACATGCTCAAGCTCTCGCACCTGGTCGACGACAAGATCCACGCGCGCTCGATCGGGCCGTACTCGCTCATCACCCAGCAGCCGCTGGGCGGAAAGGCGCAGTTCGGCGGACAGCGCTTCGGAGAGATGGAGGTGTGGGCGCTCGAGGCGTACGGCGCGGCGCACATCCTTCAGGAACTTCTCACGGCCAAGTCCGACGATGTGACGGGCCGCGCGAAGATTTACGAATCCATTGTGAAGGGCGACGCGAGCTTTACGCCGGGCCTGCCCGAATCCTTCAACGTGCTGATTCGCGAGCTGCAGTCGCTGTGTCTGGACGTCGAGTTGATCTCGACCAAACGCCGTCCGGAGCCGCAGGTCGTGTCGGAGCAGCCGGAACCGGTTCTGGAGGGCTAAGGATCACATGAGACCAAGTTTTACAGACGCAAAGACGACCCTCAGGGCCGACTTCGACGCGATCCGCATCAGCCTGGCGTCGCCGGAAAAGATCGAACAGTGGTCTTTCGGCGAGGTCACGAAGCCAGAAACGATCAACTACCGCACGTTCAAGCCCGAACGCGACGGCTTGTTCTGCGCCAAGATCTTCGGCCCGATCACCGACTGGGAGTGCCTGTGCGGCAAGTACAAGCGCATGAAGCACCGCGGTGTGATCTGCGACAAGTGCGGTGTCGAAGTCACGCAGGCCAAGGTGCGGCGCGAGCGCATGGGCCACATCAAGCTCGCGACGCCGGTGAGCCACGTGTGGTTCTTCAAGGGGCTGCCGAGCCGCATCGGCCACCTGCTTGATATTTCGCTCCGCGATCTCGAGCGGGTTCTGTACTTCGAGGCGTATGTCGTCAGCGAGCCTGGCGACACCGAGCTCAAGTTCAAACAGCTCCTCTCGGAAGAGCAGTACCGCAAAGCGCGAGAAGAGACGGCTTCACCAAGTTCAAGGCGCAGATGGGCGCGGAAGCGATCAAAGAGCTTCTGCGCCGCGAAAACGTCGAGAAGCTCGCCGAGGAGCTGCGCGCGAAGATGCGCTCGGAAACCTCGGTGCAGAAGCGGCTCAAGTTCGCCAAGCGCCTCAAGGTCGTCGATTCGTTCCGCCGCTCCAGCAACAAGCCGGAGTGGATGATCCTCGACGTCATTCCGGTGATTCCGCCCGAGCTCCGGCCGCTGGTGCCGCTCGATGGCGGCCGCTTTGCCACTTCGGATCTCAACGATCTCTATCGCCGCGTCATCAACCGTAACAACCGGTTGAAGAAGCTGATGGAGCTCAAGGCGCCCGACGTCATCATCCGCAACGAGAAGCGCATGCTCCAGGAAGCCGTGGACGCGCTCTTCGACAACGGACGGCGCGGACGCGTGCTGCGCGGTGCGAACAATCGCCCCCTCAAGTCGCTCTCGGACACCCTCAAGGGCAAGCAGGGGCGCTTCCGGCAGAACCTGCTCGGCAAGCGCGTCGACTATTCCGGCCGTTCGGTGATCGTCGTCGGTCCCGAATTGAAACTGCATCAGTGCGGTCTGCCGAAGAAGATGGCGCTCGAGTTGTTCAAGCCGTTCATCTACAACAAGCTCGAGGAGCGCGGTCTCGTCGCCACGATCAAGCAGGCGAAAGAGATGGTCGAAAAGCAGGTCCCGGAAGTGTGGGACGTGCTCGAAGAAGTGATTCGCGAGCATCCGGTGCTGCTCAATCGCGCGCCGACGCTGCATCGGCTCGGCATCCAGGCGTTCGAGCCGGTGCTGGTCGAAGGCAAGGCGATCCGCATTCATCCGCTCGTCTGCACGGCGTTCAACGCCGACTTCGACGGCGACCAGATGGCGGTGCATATTCCGCTGTCGCCCGAGGCGCAGATCGAAGCCAGCGAGCTGATGATGGCGTCGAAGAACATCCTGTCGCCGGCCAACGGCACTCCCGTTGCCGTTCCGTCGCAGGACATCGTCCTCGGCTGCTATTACCTGACCAAGGCCAAACCGGGCGCCAAGGGCGAAGGCCGCGCGTTCGGGACGGTAGACGATGTGGTGCTCGCGCTCGAGGCGGGCGAGCTCGAAACGCTGAGCCCGATTCGGCTGCGCTATAGCGGCGAACTGCAGGACCTGAGCACGTCGCGCGACGACCAGGACGTGCTGCATGCCGAAGTGCAGACGGTCAAGAACAAGATCATCAACACGACGGTTGGCCGGGTTCTCTTCAATGCCGCGCTGCCGAAGGGATCCCCCTTCGTCAACGGCTTGTTGAAGAAGAAGGGCCTGCAGCAGCTGGTGCAGCGCTGCTACCTGACCTCAGGATTGCAGGCGACGGTCGAAATTCTCGACTCGCTGAAGCACCTGGGCTTCACCTACGCCACGAAATCTGGCATGTCGATCGGGATTGAAGATTTGATCATCCCGCCGGCCAAGCCGGGGCTCGTCCTCAATGCCCGGGCGGAAGTCATCAAGGTCGAGCAGCAGTACCTCGAAGGCGCAATCACCAACGGTGAGCGCTACAACAAGGTCATTGCGGTGTGGTCCGACGTCACCGAGAAGATCGCCGACGCGATGTTCAAGGAGATGGAGAGCCGCGACCAGCAGGGCATGTTCAACCCGGTGTACATCATGGCCGACTCGGGCGCCCGAGGCTCGAAGCAGCAGATCCGGCAGCTCGCCGGGATGCGCGGTCTGATGGCGAAGCCATCGGGCGAGATCATCGAGACGCCGATTCACGCGAACTTCCGCGAAGGTCTCTCGGTGCTCGAATACTTCATCTCGACGCACGGCGCACGCAAGGGTCTCGCCGACACCGCGCTCAAGACGGCGGACTCGGGCTACCTGACACGGCGTCTTGTCGACGTCGCGCAGGACGTGATCGTGTCGGATCGCGACTGCGGCACGCTCGACGGCATCGAAGCGCGCGCCATCGTCGAATCCGGCGAGATCATCGAGCCGCTTCGCGACCGCATCATCGGCCGTGTCACGCTCGAACGGATCATGGATCCGCTGTCGGGCGAGGTGCTCCTCGAGCTCAACGACGAGATCGATGAGGACAAGGCGGCGGCGGTGCAGGACGCGGGTATCGAGAAGGTCAAGATTCGCTCGGTGCTCACCTGCGCCTCACGGCGTGGGGTGTGCGCCAAGTGCTACGGCCGCGATCTCGCGACCGGCAAGACCGTCGAGATGGGACTCGCGGTCGGTGTGATCGCGGCGCAGTCGATCGGCGAGCCTGGCACACAGCTGACGATGCGCACGTTCCACATCGGCGGCACCGCGTCGCGAATTTCCGAACAGTCGACGCTCGACTCCAAACACAAGGGTGTCGTCAAGTTCGACGCCTTGCAGGTGGTCGAGCGGCCGAATGCCCAGGGCGGCACGAACCTGGTGGTGATGAACCGTAACGGCCATCTTGTGATTCAGGACGACAAGGGCCGCGACCGCGAGCGCTATCAGATTCCGTACGGCTCACGCCTGCGGATCAAGGAAGGTGAGGCGGTCGAGAATGGTCAGATCCTGGTCGAATGGGATCCGTATACGTTCTCGATTCTCACCGAGGAAAGCGGTCAGATCCGCTTCAAGGACATCATCGAGGGCCTCACGGTTCACGAGGACCTGGACGAAGTCACCGGTCTGTCACGGATGATCGTCGTCGACTCGCCGGACGAAAAGAAGCAGCCGACGGTGGAGATCAAAGGCAAGAACGGCGAAGTCTCGCGCCGTTACATCATGCCGGTCAATGCCCACTTGATGGTGCAGGACGGCGAAACGGTTCACGCCGGCGACGTGCTGGCGAAGATCCCGCGCGAGACGACCAAGACCAAGGACATCACGGGCGGTCTGCCGCGCGTGGTGGAGCTCTTCGAAGCGCGCAAGCCGAAGGATCCGGCCGTGATCAGCGAGATCGACGGCACGGTGAAGTACGGCGGCGTGGTCAAGGGCCAGCGCAAGGTGCTGGTCGTGCCCGACGACACCAACGCCGAGCCGCGGGAATATTCGATCCCGCGCGGCGTCCACGTCAACGTGCAGGAAACCGAGCGCGTCCGCGCCGGCGACCCGTTGATGGACGGTCCGAGCAATCCGCACGACATTCTCCACGTGCTCGGGGAGAAGGAACTGCAGAAGTACATGGTGAACGAGATCCAGGAGGTCTATCGCCTCCAGGGTGTCAACATCAACGACAAGCACATCGAAGTGATCACGCGTCAGATGATGCGCTGGGTGCGCATCGAGGACGTCGGCGACACGGAGTTCCTGATCGACGAGCAGGTGGACAAGTTCCGCTTCCTCGAAGAGAACGAACGCGTGCTCATCGCGGGCGGGCGGCCGGCCTCGGCGCAGCCGCTGCTGCTCGGCATCACCAAGGCGTCGCTGTCGACCGAGTCGTTCATCTCGGCGGCCTCCTTCCAGGAGACGACGAGAGTCCTCACCGAGGCGGCCATCTCCGGCAAGATCGACTACCTGCGCGGTCTCAAGGAGAACGTCACGATGGGCCGCTTGATCCCGGCCGGCACGGGCTTCTGGTGGTATCGGCACGTGCAGATCCCGGCAGACGAACCGCCACCACCGCCGCCGGTGGTGCAGCCGAGTGACGAGGACATCGACCTCGATCACATGGAGTACCTGGTCGAGCCAGAAGAGGCTTTGGACCGAGGGGGCGACGAGGGGATCTAACCCTGGCTCACCGCATCGGACGGGCCACGGAGACAGGGAGGCACGGAGAAGTTATCTTCTCCGCGCCTCTTTTTTTTGCACATATAGCGGTGACCTTTCAAAGACATTGACTTTACTCGCAGCGAGGTTGAGGTGCGAGGTGGAAAGGGTAGAAACATCGTTGCGCGATGCTGCCGGACACGGTGAAGGAGCCGCTTCAATCCCATGGCGACGGTTCGCGAATAGCGAGCCGAGGCCATCAGGTCCGCTGATGCGCAGAAAATGTGTCGACGCGGCAATGCCGTCGGCCGCGTAAGGGATCGTATTCGCCGGCTGGCACTCGACATCGAGAACTCGCCATGCCGGTCATAATGCCGCATGGCCAAAGCGGCGCGTTGCGAAGAGCGAGGGCTGGCGCTGTCCGAACTGCGGCAGACGCTTCCGCCAGCCGACGCGCGAACATTCCTGCGGCGTCCGCGCGCTCGCCGCCCATCGCGACGGCGCCTCCGCTGATGTGAAGAACACCTCGCCGCGCTGCAGGACGCGCTGACAACGATTGGTCCGCACGCGCTTGTGCCAGTCAAGACGATGCTCCTATTGAGGGCGTCCGCGAATTTCGGCAACCTTGTCGTTCGCCGCGAGTGCGTGCATCTTGAGTTCGTCCTCACACGATCGCTGGACCACGCCCGGATCCACAAGCGTCAGCTGCTTGTATCGCGCCGGTACACACACCACGTCCGACTGACCTCGCCATTGGATGTCGACGATCAGATTGTCGACTCGCTGCGCGAGTCGTATCACTCGGTTTCGTAATACGGCACGTCGATCAGTCGATCGCCGCTGCGCATGTCCTCCTCAATCAAGCGGAGGAGCGCCTTTACCACCGGGCCAGGCTTTCCGTCCCCGATCGGGCGACCATCCCACTCGACGATCGGCGCCACCTTGACCGAGCTTCCGAGCAGCACCATCTCTCGCGCCGCGCGTGCCTCGTCCACCGGGATGTCGCACACGCTGACGGCCGTCAGGAGTCCCTCGTCAACCAGCCTCGGAGCGAGCTCGAGCAGTCGCAGCGACGTGCAGCCGGACAGAATGTGCTCGAACTTCGGGTGCTTGAACGCGCCGTCGCTCGTCACGAACGCGACGTTCATGTTGGAGCTCTCTCCAACGTTCCCGTTGGGATCGATGAACACGCCGTTATCGAGGCCCTCTTCTTTCGCCTCCATCTGCATCAGCACATTGGGCAGGTAGTTGGTGGTCTTGGTGATCGCGTAGAGCGGCGGCTTGATGGGATACCTCGTTGTCTTGACCCGCAAGCCCTCGGTGTACCAGCGATCCGGATACGACAGGCCCGCGAACACCATTACGAAAAACCCCGGCTCCGCGCCGGCAGCCGGGCTCAACTCCAGGCTGCCAGGTCCGGACGACAGCCAGTAGCGAATCGCGCCGTCACGGTGGCCGCTGGCGGCGGTTGTGCGGACGATGATCTCGCGCATTTCCTGACGTGAGGCTGGCAGGCGCAGCTTCGAGTGCCCGGCGGACCGAACGAAACGATCGAGGTGCGCCTCGAGGTCGTAGATCTTGCCGTTCACGAGCCCCGCCGTATCGAAGATGCCGTGCCCGCGATGCACGATGTGGTCGTCAAACGGGATGATCATGAGCGCGGGATCGGTCACGATGCCGCCAAGTTGGCTGGAATAGAACGCCCAGTACTTTACCGGCTGTCGTTGGCGCAGCGCCCGGAGCTCGGAGAGCACAGCATCGGGCGAGAGGATTTGCGGTGTCGTGTTCGTGGTCGGCATGGATGCCTATTGAAACACACATGCTCTGATCATTCCGGCCTTGGACCCGCTCCTCGGGCCATTGCAAGCTCGTCAGCGATGGCGCTAAGGGGAGCGATCGTCTCGATCTTTCGAGCGTGAAGACCGACGTAGATGGGAAATCGTTAGCGCGAACCCTCGAGTGCGGCGATCACCACACCATCACATTT
This sequence comes from uncultured Acidobacteriota bacterium, assembly GCA_963762925.1. Lineage (GTDB taxonomy): Bacteria > Acidobacteriota > Vicinamibacteria > Vicinamibacterales > UBA2999 > DASPWV01. The sequence continues at coordinate 91,755 of CAVXMP010000006.1, forward strand.
GAAATCGAGGCGCCATGCCCTCGAAAATGGTTTGTCGATCAGCGCCGATACACTGGACGAGCCATTGGGGAACGTGCTCTCCTGCCGCCACCAATCGTAGTCCACCCAACTCCCGGTGGCCGCCCCGCGCGTGTAGCTGGTAAAGCTGAAAAACGCTCGGCCCGTCAGCGATGTGGAATAGCGAGCCGTCATCACAGCCTTATCCGGATCGCCGAAAGGCGCGGGCGTGAGCGTCGCGCTGACCTGGCGGCAGACGGCACTCAGCACCGCCATGACCTGAACGACGATCTCGTTCGACGGACCGCTCAACCCGAAGGCGTTCTGCGCAAAGACGCGGAGATAGTAGGTACCTGGTGGTGCCGAAGCGGTGAGCGACAGTGCGGTCCGCATGTTCGCGACCCCCAGGTTGCTCGCCGAAGGAGCGCTGCCCGCGACGACGATGAAGTTGGTGGCCGGGCAGCCGCCGTCGGCCTGCCAGGACAGCCTGACCAGGCCCCCGTTAATGGTGGCACTCAGCCCGACCGGCGGGGCAGGCGGAACGGCACAACCCGTCGAACTCACGACAACAGCCACCTCGTTCGACGGCTGGCTGTCTCCGTCCTCACCGACGGCACGGACGCGGACGAAGTAGGTGCCGTCCGGCACGTTGGATACCGGCAGAAAAGGGACGGGTTCGACACGCGCAACGACGATGTTGCTGACGCCAGTGGCGCTACCCGCTTCGACTTTGTAGGCAATCACAGAACCCGATAGTGGCGGCGTCCACGACAGCGTGACGGTGTTGCCCGTGACCTGCGCAGTCAACGCCGTCGGGGCCGAGGGCACCGCGTCGAGCGAAACGTGCCATGTCACCGCGACCAAGACAACTGTCAACAGGGCGACGATGCGCCGTGCACGGTATCTGGCTTTCACAATCGCGCCAACAGTCTACGCCCGAAGGAGAGCTTCGCGCAGCGCCGATGTGGTCACGTAACACCTGACCGGGTCGTGACACTTCCACTCAGGACGCACGAAAGCAACCGCGTCAGGAGGTGTCCAATGGCCCGGATCGACGAGATCGCCCCCGATTTGTATCGAGTTTCGATTTATGCGCCGCAATTCGACCTGCAGTTCAATCATTTCCTCATCAACGACGACGAGCCGCTGCTGTTCCACACCGGGATGCGGCGGATGTTTCCTGAGGTCCGCGACGCGGTGGCAAGGCTGATCGACCCGGACGCGTTGCGCTGGATTAGCTGGAGCCATTTCGAGGTGGACGAGTGCGGCGCGCTGAACGAGTGGCTCGCGGTCGCCCCTCACGCGCAGGCGATCTGCAGCCAGGTGGGTGCAGCCGTGAACATCGAGGATTTCGCAGACCGCCCGCCGCGCGGCCTGGCGAAAGACGACGTCATCGAGACCGGTCGGCACAGGTACCGGTTCGTGCCGACGCCGCACCTGCCGCACGGCTGGGACGCCGGCGTGTTATTCGAGGAGAAAACCGGCGTGCTCCTGTGCTCCGACCTGTTCCACCAACTTGGCGACGTCGAACCGGTCACGTCCGCCGACGTGCTGGGCCGGTGGGATAGCGCGATCGCGGCGTACCAGGCGCATCCGGTGCTCATGGATTATGTGCCGCTGACGCCGGCAACGCGGCGCCGGCTGAACGAACTCGCCGATCTGAAGCCGCGCGTGCTCGCGGCCATGCACGGATCGACGTTTGTCGGCGACGGCGGGGGCGCGCTGCGTTCCGCCGCCGACATGCTGCAACGCCGGCTTGGTGCGGTGCCCCTTGACGCCCAACAGGTGGCCTGAGTACTTTCCGGCTGATGCCGGAGACTCACGCCACCGTCGAGGCCGTCAGTGACGAAGCGCTCGCGCGCCGAATCGCCGGCGGGCCGCAGGGATCGACTGATGTCCAGGAGGCCGAGCTGTATCGCCGCTTCGCACCGCGCGTGCGGCTCTACGGCCGGCGGCACCTGCGCAACGATGCGGCCGCCGACGACCTCGCGCAGGATGTGCTGCTGCTCACGATCGAGCGGCTGCGCGCCGGTGAGGTGCGCCGGCCGGAGGAAATCGGATCGTTCATCCTCGGGACCAGCCGGATGATGGCTCACGCCGAACGGCGCGTCGCGCGGAGGCGGGAAGCGCTGGCGGCGCGGTTCATCGACACCGCGGTGGAGACCGCGCCTTTGTCGATGAGCGCACTCGACGCGCCACGAGTGGCCGCGTGCCTGAGCGCGCTCACCGAGCGCGACCGGCTCGTCGTGGTGCTCACGTTTTATGCGGACCGTGAAGCGCCGCGCATCGCTGAGGATCTCGGTGTTTCGCCGGGCGCGGTCCGCGCGATCCGGCATCGCGCGATGGCGCGGCTGCGCGACTGCGTGCTGGGAGGTGCGCGGCCATGAATTCTCCAGGATGCGAGCGCATCGCGCTCGACGCTCTCACCGATTACGCCGCCGGCGAGATGCCCGAGAGCGAGGCCGTAGCGATCGAGGAACACCTCTTCTCGTGTAGCGATTGCGGCGCCCGCGCTGCGGGGGTCGACGCGGTCGTGCGCGCAATCCGACCGGCCGTCCGATCGGGGCAGGTCGGCGGCTTCATCACCGACGCCGTCTTGAATCAGTTGTCGCGCGACGGCGTGCGCGTGCGGACATTCGCCCTGTCGCCCGGTGCCTTCGTCCCCTGCGCGGTGTGGGACGACGATGAGCTGATGGCGCTGCGGCTGCGCGGCGACTTTAGCGGCGTCAGTGAGTTCACACTGTCACAGCGCGTCGCCGGCGCTGAGGTCATCCGCGCCACGGGCCAGGTCGCCGCCGGTTCGCAGGGTGAAATCATTTACGCCACGCCGGCCGAGTGGGTGCGTCAGCTGCCGGTCGTGCACGTAGAGCTCCTCCTCACCGCGCACGAGGGCGGGCAGGCGCGGCCGATCGGCAACTACACGCTCGTCCACGGAGGATTGCTGCACCGGTAGGCTATGACCTCGTCATCGAACGGCCGCCCGGCCGCTTTGAGGGCCGGCTTGATCTGACGGCGTCGCGAACGACCTTCGCGGCTGTCGTTCAGCGTCTCCGCGACGCGACCATTTCCCCCGCTGTCCGCATCTACTCAGTGCGAGGGGCGTGCGCCTCGCGCGCTCTCTGCGCGTCCTCGATCGTGCGGAATCTGAAGACGCCTCGAGGGTAAACACGCGGTGCGAGCGCCCAGTACCGCGCGCAGTGACGGAGGAAGCGTTCGAAATCGCTCGAGCGATCCAGGTCAGGTGGCGCGTTCTGCATCTCTTCGGCCGAGCGAAATTTGTGGACGCGGGATCGTTGTATCAGCGCTCATCCTCCAAGTGAAACCGTTTGCGCAGCGCGGCCGCATCCTCTCGGTCCCTCGCACGCACGGTGTCCTTCTTCAAGCGGTACAGCGCGGCGGGAGTCGCTACCCGTACTCGAGTGCCTTCGATCAGCTTTACTTCGCCCTCGACGGTGTCGAAGCTCGCCGCTTCACCGAGTCGCGTCATGACATCGAAGTACAAATCGCCGGTTGGTGGATAGTAGCGAATCGCGGGATAGTCGCCCAGAAGGTCATCCGTCGAGATGTCTTCGACGTGCGCGTCGTCATCATAAGCCGCCCTCAAGGCCGCTCGCAGGCGTTCCACGTTCTCCGGCGTGGCCTTGATCAACAGGTCGACGTCCTCCGTGGCCCGTACGAGACCATGCAGGCCCATGGCCGTGGCACCGATCAAGACGTACTCCAGCCCGCTGGCCTCAAAGGCGCGCAGTACACGTCTGATCTCGTCGCGATCCACGACGATAGCGTACACGGATCGGCGCTGACGACACACCCGTAAGGTCTCGGTCAGACGCGCCGCGGCGGCATCGCTCCGTGACATACTCTCCGGCGCGATGCATCCCCTTCTTCGCAGTTTCCTTTGTCGCGTAGCGTTCGCAGCGGCCTGCCTTCTCCTCGTTCCGGTTCGACTCCTGCACGCGCAGAGCGGAACGCCGCCGTCTCCCGTCGTCAACCCGCCCGTCGCCCAGACGTCGATTGTGGTCTCGTTGGCGGAATTTTTGACTCCGGGCGTGACCGCATCGCAGGCGTTCGCCGCCGCGATCACCGCGTGCCGCGATCGCCGCGCCGCGCGGCTCGACGTTCCGCCGGGAACGTACGTGTTAGACGCGGACAACGCCGGATTCCACATCCGCATTTCCAACGTCTCGGATCTCATCATCGACGGCCACGGTGCGACCATCATCTACGCCTTGCCCATCAACGGCATGCTTATCGACCAGTCACAGCGCGTCGTCGTCCGCGACCTCACGATCGACTACAGCGTTCGGATTGCCTCGCCGGGACTGGTGGACAGACAGGCCGATGGATCGACCACCATCCGCGTGCCCGACGACTATCCAGTCGGCGCATCGACGCCCGTAAAAGCCGTCACGCCGTTCGACGTGAGTCGTCTCGCATATCGCACTCCGGGTGAGGTGTACTTCCCGGCCAACGTGTCGCTTGTTGCGCCGCAGACGTACACGTCACCTGACTTCGCATCGCTGCCCGACGGGCAGGAGGTGCTGTTGCGCCATTACGTCTACGAAGGCCACGCGTTCTACGTCAGCACGGGCGCAGCCGACGTCGCATTTGAAGATCTCACCGTCTTCGCCGCTCCGGGGATGGCCTTTTACAACCATGCACCAGAGCGCGGACTCCGCTTCTCGCGTATCCGCATCGAGCGCAAGCCCGATCCGCAGCGACTCATCTCGGCGGCCAGCGACGGCATTCACATCGTCGGCACGCGCGGCGACATCATCATCGAGGACAACGACTTCAGCGGACAGGGCGATGATTCGGTCAACATTCACGGATTGTGGCTGCCACTGATCGAGCAACTGTCGGCACGTGTGGTGAAACTTACTCGCGCTGCGCATGGCATGGTGAACGTCGGCGATCAGTTGTCATTCGTACGGCGCAATACGTTGGCCGAGTATGCGCGTGCGAACGTGACTGCCGTGAATACGACATTTACGCCCCAGCACGTCGAGTACGTCGTCACGCTCGATCGCGATCTTGTGGGCGCGTTGGTCGGCGACCTGATTGGCAATCTCACGCGTAGCAGCGGCACCTTCATTGTGCGTCGTAACAAGTTCCACGATCACCGCGCGCGCGGCATGCTGATCCAATCTCCTAACGGCCTGGTCGAGGACAACACTGTTAGCAACGTGACGATGGCTGGACTTCATGTCACAACGGATTCGAATTTCTTTATCGAGTCGATCGGCGCCAACAATCTCCTTGTCCGCCGCAATGTGTTTACTGGGGTCAACTACGGCAGTCCAGAGCTCTCGAGCCATGGCCGGCACATGGCAGCGATCAACGTGGTTGGCGACACGACGACCGGCCTCCTCTCGACGGCGGTGCATCGCAACATCACCATCGAGGACAACATCGTCGAGGACACGCCGGGTTTGGCGATGCTGGTGGCGTCGGCGGACCACGTCGTGGTCCGCAACAACACCATCATTCGATCCAATCAGCTCTCGTTCGCGTCGCTCCGCACGGGAGCCGACATCGACGCCGCCGCGCGCGGCTCGGTGATGATCACGCGCGCCTCGAACGTCGCCGTGACAGGCAATCGCCAGCTGCTGTCAGACGACATGTTCGACAGCGGCGTGTATGTCGATCCACGCAACACGATTGCGATCACGGTCGGCAATAACACGCTCGAGCACCCCGCGTTCGCGACCTCAAATCTGCTCGCCTCCGTGAGTGGGGCTGTCGTCGACCTCGCATGGCACAATCCGACGGCCGCTCAACAGTCCGTTCTCCTCGAGGCGTTCTCCACGTCAGGCGCGCTGTTGGCATCAATCACGTTAAATGGAAACGCCGAAACGTTCAGCGCAGCGGCTCCGCCGAACACGTACCACGTGAGGGTCTTTGCGGGACTCGGCGGAGGGATCGGTCCATCGAACACCGTTCCTGTGACCGTTCCCGGAGCGTGCGTGCCGCCTGCGGTGCCGCGCGCCTTGACTGCCGTCGTGGCCGGACAAGCCGTCAGCGTGTCATGGATCCTGCCGCCGATTGGTACAGCCGCACCCACGGGCTACATTTTGTCGGCCGGCTTTGCTCCAGGTGCTTCGAATGCGGTTGTGTTTCGAACGACGCTCCGCGGTGTGCAGGCCGTCGCGCCACCTGGGACCTATTACGCTCGGGTGCGGGCCATCAACCGGTGTGGCCAAAGTGCTGACACGGCGGACATCCAAGTGATCGTTCCTTGAACCAATGAAAGGCATAATGACCGGCATGCGAGTCACCACTCTCTTCGCGGTGCTGACGACTGCGACGCTCGCGGCGAGCGAGCCTATCCGCCGCCGCGATTTACCGACCCCGGCCGCGTCGCCAAACTGAAGTCAGCGATGCCGCAGTCGACCGCATCTTCCGCGCCTATGCCACCGACAAGAAAATCCCCGGGATGATCTGGGGCGTGGTGATCGACGGCCGGGTCGCGCATCTCGGATCGTTCGGCGTCCGCGACCGCGCCTCGCAGGCGCCGGTCACGCCGGCCACGGCGTTCCGCATCGCCTCGATGACCAAGAGCGTGACCGCACTCGCGGTGCTGAAGCTGCGCGACGAAGGCCGGCTGTCGCTCGAAGACCCTGTGTCGCGTTGGATCCCCGAATTCGCGCGGCATGGAGCGACCCACGCGCGACACACCGCCCCTCACCGTTCGCCAGTTACTGAGCCACAGCGCCGGCTTTCCCGAAGATAACCCGTGGGGCGATCAGCAGTTGAGCGCCACCGACGCCATGCTGGACGAGTGGCTCGCCAAGGGCATTCCGTTCTCCACGCCGCCCGGCACGCGCTACGAATATTCCAACTACGCGTTCGGCCTCCTCGGCCGCGTCGTCACGAAGGCAGCCGGCGTGCCCTACGAGCAGTACGTGCACAGCGAGATCCTCTCGAAGCTGCAGATGGACGGGTCCACGTTTCGCTTCGAGGACGTCCCGGCCGCGCGCCGCGCCGTCGGCTACCGGCTCAAGCCGGACGGCACCTACGCCGAAGAGCCGCCGCTGCCGCACGGCGTCTTCGGCGCGATGGGCGGCTTACTGGTCACCGCCACCGATCTCGCGAAGTACGTCGCGCTTTCACCTGTCGGCGTGGCCGCCGCGAGACGACGAGGACGCGGGGCCGGTGCGCCGAGCCTCGGTGCGCGAGATGGCGCACCTGTGGACGCCCGCGAATTTGACGGTGCGCATGGTCAACGGCAGACTGCAGGCGTCTGAGAGCGGCTACGGCTTCGGGCTGCGCGTGACCTCGGACTGCCGCTTCGAACACATCGTCGCGCATGGCGGCGGGCTGCCGGGGTTCGGGTCCTACATGGCGTGGCTGCCGGACTACGGCGTGGGGATGTTCGCGATGGCGACGCTCACGTATTCGGGTCCGTCCGAACCGATCAGCCAGGCGTGGGACGCGATGCTCGAGACCGGCGGGTTGCGCAAGCGCGAGCTGCCGCCGACGAGCCTGCAGACCGAGATGCGCGATCGCATCCTGAAGCTGTGGAAGCACTGGGATGATGCGGAGGCGAACGAGATCGCGGCCAACAACTTTTTCCTCGACGCGCCGTCGGCGCAGCGACAGGCGGAGATTCGGGCGCTCGAGAAAGAGATGGGCGAGTGCAGCGACGCCGGTCCAGTGATCCCGGAGAACTGGATGCGAGGCCAGTTCAACATGACGTGTGCGAAGGGCACCGTCGGCGTGTTCTTCACTCTCGCGCCAACCCAGCCGCCAACCGTGCAGCACCTGGCGTTTCAGAAGCTCGCATCACCGGCGGTACGGATGGGCGCGCCGACGGGAGCCCCGGCGGGCGTGTCCTGCACGCCGTAACTGCCCGCGGCCGGTGGAGAATTGCGCAGCGGCCTCTCTCGCAGTTCCGGAGGTCCACCGATAACCGGTTTCGCTGGTCGTGGACGCGGCTCGATCGTCGATGGTCGCGCACGTCGGAGACTCTGCCCATGAGACGTGTCACTCTTACCGGCCTCGTCTGTTTGGTCACAGCACTTGGTACGTGCAACCAGGCGTTCGCGCAAACCTGCAGGCCGATCAGCCAGCGCACGGGTGAAGTGGGGTGTTGGATCATGATTGATGTCCCGTTGGGCCAGCTGCCGCGAGCTCCGATCTTCTGGCATTTGGATACGTATTCGACGCGCGCCGAAGCCGAGGTCGTCAAGGGGCCGCGCGGGACCGTGGTCGAGTCGCTTGGGAGAGTCTGGCTTTTCACCATCGACGTAGCCGGGTGGCGTCCGCCGGCTGGTGACCGTGTCGCGGAAATCGGTCCGCTCCCGGTCCGCACGGATCCCAAGTACTCGGCGCAATACATGGAGGCGATTTTCACGCCCGGCATGACCGCGCCGGCACATCGTCACTCGGGTTCGGAGGCTTGGTATACGTTGGCCGGCGAAACGTGTTTGGAGACGCCTGAAGGCGCCATGGTCGGGCGTGCGGGGGGCTCCCATGTCATCGTGCCCGGCGGCCCGCCGATGCACCTCACGGCCACCGGCACCGAAACGCGTCGGGCGCTCGTACTGATCCTGCACGACTCATCGCAACCGGCCACCACTCCTGCCGATGATTGGACGCCGAGGGGCTTGTGCAAACCCCCAAAGTAAGAGCTCGGACAGGGAGCCCGACCATGCGAGATCTCCGCACAGGATTCACGATCGTCGCGATCGCCGTCCTCATCGTGAATGTCTCCGGCCGTGCGGCGGCTGAACCCGCGCGAGCCGTCAAAGTCACCGTGCTCTCCACCATGCTGGCAGGCGACCTCGGTGGTGGCATTGGAGAGTGGGGATTCGCGGCGCTGCTGGAGGTCGATGGCCGGCGACTGTTGATCGATACGGGCGAGCGCCCGGAGACCGTTCTCCGGAACGCTGGCGAGCTCGGCATCGACCTGTCAGATGTGACCGACCTTGTCATCACCCACAATCATCGTGATCACACAGCGGGGCTCGTGACCCTTCGTCGGGAACTGGCCAAGAAGAACGTCCGGGCTCTCTCCCGCGCGCACGTAGCCCGCGGCATCTTCGACCGACGACCCGAAGCCGACGGTTCGGAAGGCAACGGCCTGCTGCCCCTTAAGGCCGCGTACGAGGCGCTCGGCGGACAGTTCGTTGAACATGCGGGCCCGACCGAGCTTCTCCCGGCGGTGTGGCTCACCGGGCCGGTGCCGCGAGCGTATCCCGAACGCAATTGGAGCGGCACGGGGCGAGTCCAGACAGCCAAAGGCCTGATCGAAGACACCGTCGCCGAGGACGCCTCGGTGATTGTGGACACCGCAGACGGCCTTATTGTCGTGAGTGGCTGCGGCCATGCCGGCGTGATCAACACGATCGAGTACGCTCGCAAAGTCGTGCGCGAGGCGCCCGTGCTTGCGGCGGTTGGAGGGTTCCACCTTTTTGCCGCCGACGATGCGACGCTGGAATGGACAGGGGACAAGCTGAAAGCGTTCGGGCTTCGCTACTTGTTAGGCGCCCATTGTACCGGGCTGGAAGCTGTGTACCGGCTCCGGACGACGTTGGGTCTCACGCGAAAGACGGCGGTGGTCGGGGCCGTCGGATCGAGTTTCACGTTGGGTAGCGGTATCAGCGCGTTAAGACTGGCTGGGTGACGCGGACGGGATGGAGCCGCTCAGGAAGTGCGAGATCGGCCTGCAAACAGGAGCGACAGTATGAATCGAGCCCTCCCGATTGGTCTCGTCGTCTTGGCCGCGACGCAGACGACGTGGACACAGCAGCCTCGCACGCACGATCTGGCGCTGGCACCCGGGCATGTGCATTGGGGTTACTACGACTCTCGCGTCGCGCCGGTGCTGCGGATCACGTCGGGCGATCGCGTACGGGTCGAGACGATGGTCGCGGGCGGACTGCAGCGCGTGAGGTTGGCGGGCGCAAGTGAATCTGAGATTCCGGAGTCACTGAAGGCCGTCGAACGCGGTGTCACCGAACGGGGCCCTGGCGTACATCCGATGACCGGGCCCATCTTCGTCGAGGGCGCCGAGCCAGGCGACGCGCTGGAGATTCGGATTCTCGCAATCGACTTCCTCCATCCGTTCGGGGTTGTTGCATTCAATCCCGGCGGAGGCGTCATCCCGGACGACTTTCCCTACGCGCATTTCAGGCTCCTGCGATGGCAGCCGGGGGCCGACCGCTTCGAGTTCAAGCCGGGGATTTCGGTGACGCTTGCGCCGTTCTTCGGCTCGATTGGGGTCGCGCCCCCACCCCTTGTCGGAAGAATTTCGAGCCGCCCGCCTGGATGGCACGGCGGCAATCTCGACAACAAAGATCTCGTCGCGGGATCGACGCTGTATCTGCCGGTGCACGTGCAAGGCGCCCTGCTGTCGATCGGCGACGGCCACGGGACGCAGGGCGACGGCGAAGTCACCGGTACCGCGCTGGAAACCTCACTGCGGGGCACAGTCGAGATACGGGTTCGCAAAGGCCAGCGGCTGCGTTGGCCTCGCGCGGAAACCCCAACGCACTTCCTCAGCATGGGACTTCACGAGGATCTCGATGAAGCCACGCGGCTCGCCACGCGCGAGATGATCGAGTTTCTGGTCGCCGAGAAAGGGCTGTCACGAGACGAGGCGTATGTGTTGTGTTCGCTCGCGGCGGATCTGCATGTGACGCAGGCCGTCGATCAGACGAAAGGCGTGCACGCGACGATGGCGAAATCCATCTTCAAATAGCCGCGAACACAAAGAGGAATGTCAGCTGGTGACAACGCTGACGCGTCATCTGACAACGTCACGTGGTTACAGCGTCCAGATCTCCTTGAACACTCGGTGGAAGTTGCCGCCAATGACCTTTTCGATGATGTCGCTGGAGTGCTGCCGCTGCATCATCGCGCGCACCACGCCTTCGATTCGCCGCGGGTGATTCAACTCGGGGATGTGGAGCGGCCGAGACTCGTCGGGCGCCGCGATGCCGCGTTTCGCGCGACCCTCCACAAACGCCTTGTGCTCGCGCAGGTACTCGGGCGTCTCTTCAATGGGCGCGGTGCTCAGATCGCTGCCGATGCCGACGTGATCGGCGCCGCACACCTTGATCGCATGGTCGAGCTGGCGCGTCAGCATCTCGATGGTCGGCGCGCCCGGGCCGGGACCGATGAACGGCATGAAGTAGATGCCGACGACGCCGCCTTTGTCCGCCATCGCCTTCAGCTCGCGGTCTTCCTTGCTGCGCGGGTGTCGATACACTTCGCGGCAGCCGCTGTGCGTGATGAGCGGCGGTCGTGTCGACGCCGCGATGCCGTCCGCAGTCGTGCGCGTGCCGCAGTGGCTCAAGTCCACGGCAATGCCGAGCGCGTTCATCTGCTCGACCGCCTGGCGGCCATATGCGCTGAGTCCCGCGTCGCCCGGCTCGAGGCAACCGTCGCCGAGGAGATTCCGATCGTTGTAGGTGAGCTGGATGATGCGCACGCCAAGGCGATGGAACACGTCCAGCCGCGACAGATCGCGTTCGAGCATCTCCGTGTTCTGAAATCCGAGCATGAGGCCGAGCGTCTTGTCCTTCTTCGCACGCGCGATGTCGCCGTGCCGGCGGACGATTGACAGCACCGTTGGATAGCGGTCGGCTTCGCCCTGCCACAGGGCGATGTTGCGCGTGGTTGCCTCGAACGTATCGGCGCTCACCGTCACGTTGATTGCCGTTATCCCGGACGACGCGATCGCGCTCCGCTGCTTTTCCGAGAGCGGCCCGCGTGGCGGCCACGACACGTTCATCGATCCGGGATTGGCGAGCGCATCGATCACGATGCTTCGTTCGTACAACGTCCCGACCTCGCCCTGTTGCATCGCCGTGGCGCGAGCGCGACCGACGTGAAACAGCGGCGCCGCGGCAACAGCGGCGGCAAACTGGCGGCGGGTAAGATTCCGTTCGCGAACGCTCATGAAGCCTCCTCGAGGTCGTGCCTGGTGATGGGCGATTGTACCTGCGCGCCGGCCGATGCACATCGGTAGTACCATCCACACGGTATGCAGGGACGTAAACCCGAGGCATCGTGCGTGTTCTGCGACATCATTGCCGGTCGCACCTCGGCGAGCGTGGTCCATCGCGACGAGCGCTGCATGGCCTTCATGGACATCAGGCCGGTCACGCCGGGGCATCTCCTTGTCGTGCCACTGGCGCATGCGTCGTCGCTCGCCCATCTCGACCCGGCAACCGGTGGTCATCTGTTTGTGGTTGCGCAGAAGCTTGCTACCGCGATTCGACAATCCGGGCTGAAGGCTGACGGCATCAACTTGTATCTCGCTGACGGCGAGGCGGCAGGGCAGGAGGTGCTGCATGTTCACCTCCACGTCTTTCCGCGTTTTGCCGGCGACGGCTTCGGGCTTCGCTTGCCGCGGGAGTACGGCGAGCCGGTTCCACAGGAACGGCTCGAGCGCGAGGCGGCCGCTATCACGACCGCGCTGTGATCCTGCGCGACGTGCCAACCGGCGGCCCGATACGGCGACTGCACGCGAGTATGAGAGGGTTGCCCATGAAGGTCCTCGACGAGTCGTTCGCGTGGTTCGAGCAACTCGGGTGGCGCAAGCATTGGGAGCACGGCGACCCGCCGAACTTTGGCGCCGTCGTCTGCGCTCGGACCGAGATGTTCCTGTGCCAAGGGGGTCAAGGTGCCCGTGGCGGTCAGATACATCGAGAGCCTTGGGACAATCAGGCCGGTGCCACGTGGGTGAGTTGGTGGCTCGCGACCCCCGGCGAGGTTGACCTGGTCTATGCGCGCGCCCTCGACCTGGGGATCGTCGCGCCCTGGCCACCCACGGACATGCCGTGGAATGTCCGCGAGTGCCACATCCGACATCCTGATGGCCATGTGTTTCGTGTCGGCGCTCGCCTCGAGGATGAATGAAGTCGCAGCGGGTTACGATATCCAGACCCACGCACCCAGGAGTCATCGCGCATGTCCAGCCGCTTCGTCAGCCTCTCAGTCCTTCCGATCACCGCTCTTCTGCTGATCGGCGCCGTGGCCGTCACCGTTCCGCACGCGCAGCAGCCGGCGGCTGACGTCGCCATCGACGCCGACGACATCGGCGGCGTGGTCACCAGCAGCAACGGACCCGAGGCGGGCGTGTGGGTGATCGCCGAGACGCGCGAGTTGCCCGTCCGCTACATCAAGAGTGTGGTCACCGACGAGCGTGGACGGTTCGTCGTGCCCGATTTGCCCACCGCGACTTACAGCGTCTGGGCTCGCGGCTACGGCCTCGTCGACAGCGACAAGGCAGCCGCCAAGCCGGGGCAGCGTCTTGCGATCACAGCGAAGGTCGCGCCCAACGAGGCTGCCGCTGCTCATTACTACCCGGCGATTTACTGGTACGCGATGTTGAAGATTCCGAGCGCCGATCAGTTCGGCGGAACGAACGCTGCGATCACCTCGCGCCTGAATCAGAACCAGTGGATCGGGGCGATGAAGAACACCGGCTGCGTCGGGTGTCATCAGCTCGGCCAGCAGTCCACGCGCACGATCCCGCCGTCGCTCGGCACGTTTGCCACCGGCGCCGAGGCGTGGAAGCGACGGGTGCAGTCGGGGCAGTCGGGACAGCAGATGTTCAATCAGTTGACCAACCTCGGTGAGATGTCCTTCGCCAACTTCGGCGACTGGACCGATCGCATCGCCAAAGGCGAGCTCCCGTTCGCCAAGCCGCCGCGGCCGCAGGGCGTCGAACGCAACATCGTCGTCACGCTGCGCGAGTGGATGGACGACAAGCACTATCTCCACGATCTGATTGCCAGCGATCGCCGTCACCCGACGGTCAACGCCTACGGGCCGCTGTTCGGTTCGCCCGAGGTACAGCTCGGACACGATCCCGATCCTCGATCCCGTGAAGAACGTGGCGACAACGTTCAAGGCGACGGTCATGGATCCGCAGATGCCGCTCAACCTCGGTCCCGGGCACGCGGCGGGACTCGACGCGCTGATGCCCTCGCCCTACTGGGGCAGCGAGCGCATCTGGGAAACCCGCGCCAACAACCACAACTCGATGTTCGGTCGTGACGGCCGGCTCTGGCTGGCCGCGTCAGTCCGCGGCGCCGACAACCCGGCGTGGTGCAAGGCGGGATCGGATCACCCGTCAGCGAAGGCGTTCCCAATGGATCGCGCCACGCGGCATCTCGCGATGCTCGATCCCAAGACGATGAAGTACACCTTCGTCGAGACGTGTTACTCGACGCATCATCCGCAGTTCGGCTACGACGCCAACGACACGCTGTGGACAAGCGGCGGTGGGCCGGTGGTGGGCTGGTTGAACACGAAGATGTTCGATGCGACGGGGGACGCCGCCAAGTCCCAGGGCTGGACGGCACTCGTGCTGGACACCAACGGGAACGGCAAGCGTGACGCGTACACCGAACCCACCGAACCGCCGGATGCAGCGAAGGATCGACGGATCAATTCACCGTTCTACGCGGTGATGCCGAATCCCGCGGACGGGTCGATTTGGGGAGCGACTCTCGGTGTGCCCGGCGCCGTCGTGCGGCTCATGCCGGGCTCCAATCCGCCGGAAACGGCGCTGGCTGAGGTCTACAACGTGCCGCTTCCCGGCTTCGCCGCCCGCGGCGCCGATATCGACAGCAAGGGCGTCGCGTGGGTATCGCTCGGCAGCGGGCATTTGGGCAGCTTCGATCGCCGCAAGTGCAAAGCGCCGCTCAATGGCCCGAAGGCCACCGGCGATCACTGTCCGGAGGGTTGGTCGTTCTACAAGTACCCGGGACCAGGCTTTCAGGGCCTTGGCGACAACAGCGCCGAGTCGAGCTATTACTCGTGGGTCGATCAGCACAACACCTTCGGACTGGGGAACGACGTTCCGATGTCCACGGGTAATCTCAACGACGGGCTGATTGTGTACGCGAACGGGCGGATGGTGGTGCTGCGCGTGCCGTATCCGATGGGGTTCTACGCGAAAGGCTTCGACGGGCGGATCGACGATGCGAAAGCGGGATGGAAAGGTCGCGGGCTCTGGGCCGCCAACGGCGATCGGACGCCGTGGCTGGTCGAAGGCGGGAAGGGGAGCAAACCGCTCGCCGCGCACTTTCAGCTGCGCCCGGATCCGCTAGCGAAGTGAGGCGCCTGTGACGTCCGGCTGGCGAAGGTTTGCTCGGCATGACGAGCCGGTTTCTCGGCGGGAGTGAGACCCGCTGCGTGAGCGAACGGGTGCTTCGTGACGATATCTTGAGGAATTCCGGACTATTCGAACGTCCCCTCTCTCGGTCCGCGCGCGTCCTTGTCAATCTGTCTGATCGCGCCAAGGTGGTAGGCAAGGTGCGCGATGCTCGCGACCATGCCGGTGAGCTCGACGTCGTTTACCTCGCGTGGTGAGTTGAGCACCGCCAGCCACTCATGCGCTTCGTGTGAGAGCCCGTTGCGGATGTCGGTCCACCCGATTTCGTCGACAGCGGAGATCGCCCACGCCTCCTCCCAGCGCGCATTCGCGAACGGGTTGCCGCCTTCCCTCGCCCATCGGTTCATCAACGACAAGCCGTAACGGAGGTGCTGCGCATGCGCGGCAACGGTCGCACCGTCGTTCACCGAGCGAGACGCAACGTCGGCGGATATTTTGTCGAGCGATCGCAGCAATCCGACATCTCCGGAGTTCAGAATGAACGCTCCGCCGCCACCGCTCGCGCCGTCGACGAGCTCGGCAAACAGTCGGGTCAGGGCTGGACTCGTCTCCGTGGTGAGCATGCTGCCTATTGTAGTTCGCACATTCGCGCGGTCGTCGGAGCCGTTTGGTGTGGTCGTTGCCGGGCAGCTGTTCCAATTGCCGCGCTCGAATCTGGAACTATTGCAGCCCACCTCGCCATCGACGGAAGATTGCGCGATCATCAGCGCATGCTCTACGTAGTGATCGAAACATTTCGCGGCGGCGATCCGGTCCCGGTGTATCGCCGCTTCCGCGACTCCGGGCGTCTGATGCCGGGAGGCATTGACTACCGCGGGAGCTGGGTGACCGAAGACCTGCAACGCTGCTTCCAAATCATGGAGTGCGAGGAGCGCGGCCTCTTGGACGAATGGATCGCGAACTGGTCGGACCTCGTCGACTTTGAGGTTGTTCCTGTTGTCACGTCGGCCGAAGCGGCCGCAGCCGTCGCTCCGCGTCTTTGACTCGGCGATAGGGGACCTTCACTTGCGCGGCCGACGCGCGGCCCAATGCCTGAGTCACCGGTAAAATGGACGCGACGTCGGCCGTTGTGGGCCTGGCACAGACCATCAAGAGAGGCGATGATTGTGTTCCTTGATCGATTGCTTAACCGCCGTGAAGCGATCGTGGCGCTGGCATCCACAGCCGCCTTGCCGCTGATGTCCGCGTGCGGGCGCGACCGTGCGAGACCGACGCCCGCCCGGCACAAACGAGGCCGACGCGCTCGCGCTGCTCGACGGCGTCGCCGACAACCTTCTTCGCCTGTTGCCGGAGAGCGCGACGTCGCTTGGCATCGACGCCGGTGCCGAGAGCGGCGCTCCGGTCGCAGCTTGCCGATCGCTCTGCCGAGGGGCAGCAGCGGGTGGCGAAGCAGGTTCGCGCCGACTTGGAGCGGGTCAACGCCTTCAACACGAGCGGCCTCTCGCATGCACTGCGCACCAGCTTCGAGGTTGTGCGAAGTGCCTATACGACGTCGCTCGAAGGTTTCGCGCTTCCATACGGCGACATCACGGTCGGCGGCTGGCGCAACACGCCGTATGTCGTCATTCAGAACGTCGGCGCCTATCTCGACATCCCGCGGTTCCTTGATAGCGATCATCGAATCGAGAACGCCGCTGACGCCGAGGCGTATCTCGCGCGACTGCAGTCGTATGCGAAGCAGCTTGACGGCGAGCTTGGGCGCATACAGGCGGCGCGCGCCGCTGGGCTCGTGCCGCCGGCGTTCCTGATTGACAAGGCGCTGGGGCAAATGAGCCTCTCGGCGAAGAACGCGCGCGAAGGCGGGGCGGTCGTCGAGTCGATCGCGCGGCGAGTCGAAAAACATTTCCGGTAATTGGGCCGAGCGCGCGCGGACGATCGCGGTGCAGGAGATCGCGCCCGCGCTCGAGCGGCAGTTACGCGAACTGCAGGAACAGCGGAAGCCGTCGCGACCAACGATGCGGGCATCTCGGCACGTCCGCACGGCGAGGAATTCTACAGGTGGGCGCTCAAGGCATCGACCACCACGAACATGTCGCCGGACGAGGTCCACGAGATGGGCCAAAGCGAACTGCAGCGCCTGCATGCGCAGATGGACGCGATCCTGAAGGAGATCGGCTACTCGCAGGGCACCGTGGGCGAACGGATGAAAGCGCTGGCGAAGGATCCGCGTTACAAGTTTTCCGAAGGCGACAAGGGCCGCGCCGAGATCATGGCGTTCATCAACAATCGCCTCGACTGGATTCGCGCGCAGATGCCGCGCGCGTTCAACAAGGTGGTCAATCCGAACATGGAGGTGAAACGGCTGCCGCCCGAAGAAGAGCCCGGTGCGCCTGCGTGCGTACGGCGGCGCCGGATCGATCGACGGCAAGATCCCGGGCCGGTATCTGGATCAACCTCAGAACCACGAACCTCCACAGCAAGTACAGCCTGGCCGACCTGACCTTCCACGAAGCGATTCCCGGCCACATCTGGCAAGGTGAATACACGCACGACATGCCGCTGATTCGCCAGATGCTGTCCTTCAACGCGTTCTCGGAAGGGTGGGGACTCTATGCCGAGCAGCTCGCCGACGAACTTGGCGCATACGAAAAGGATCGCGTCGGGCGGCTCGGGTATCTCCAGTCGATTGCCTTCCGGGCGTGCCGGTTGGTCGTCGACACGGGCATCCACGCCAAACGCTGGACGCGCGAACAGGGCGTCAAATTCTTCGTCGACGTGAACGGATCGAACCCCGAGGAAGTCGCAAGCGAGGTCGACCGCTATTGCTCATGGCCAGGACAAGCGTGCGGTTACAAGGTGGGCCACAGCGAGATCAATCGGCAACGCGAGAAGGCGACGACGGCGCTCGGACCGAGGTTCGACGTGAAGGCGTTCAACGATACCGTGGTGCTCGGCGGCAACGTCCCGCTCGACGTGCTCGCGAAGAACGTCGACGAATATATCCGGAGCGCCACGAGCTAGCCGCCGGCCCCGCTCGCGTAGGCCGCCGTTGGCACTGGGTCGGCGCGTCGAGTTGGTTGTCCCGACCTCTGCAGCGCACCGGCGCGGGCCCGAAGCCACCCCAACGCGCAAAGTCCGCGCGTTGGGGGCCCGGCAAGGCCCGCGCTACACGCACGCCGACCCTGAGAACAATTACGACGCCGGCGCGCTCGGACGTGCGTCCGCCTGCGGCGCGGCGGCGCGGCGATCAGCCGAAGGCCCCGTCGCAGGCGCGATGTTCTGGTTCACGCGGAACAGGTTATTGGGATCGTACTTCGCCTTGACTTGCGTGAGCCGCTCGTAGTTGTCGCCGTAGCTCGCCTGTACCCGACCCTGCGCCTCGTCGTCCATCATGAAATTGACTTACCCGCCTCCGAGGTTGAACGGGTGCACGGCCTTCCAATACCCGCGGCCCCAGGTCGTCAACGCCACCGCCTTGGCCGGATCCGGATCGATCGCGGCCACCACCATCGACCAGCGAGCATCGCGCGTGTCCCAGGCGGTGGCGTCTTTGGCGACGCGGTGCACGGCGCCGTCAATCGGATAGAGATGCGTGAGGCAGAGGGCGCTCGGCGCGTTGGCCGCTTGGGCGATATGTGTGTCAATCGCTTCGTCCGGCAGCGTCTTGACGAAGTCGCCCTTCCAGTACCACTGCATGCCCTTCGGGAAGAACGGATCGAAGAGCGCCTGCATCGCCGGGAACGGCATCTCGCCCATCCAGTTGAAGAGCGGCGTTGGTAGCTTCTCGAGCAGCGGCTGCATGACACGCTGTCCGTCGGCAGCGGGTCCGTTGTACGCGCCGATGATCGCGCACGCCCGCTTGCCCCAGTGCTCGCGTGGAAACGGATCCATGGGCGGTACGGTCTTGAGGCCGACGAATATACCGAGATCCTCCGGCGCAGTCGCCATGAAGTCGCGATACGTCCGCATCACGGTTGCCCCGTCCTTCGCCGCATCCCAGAAGATCGGGCCGGCATACACCGTGCTCACCGGATGTGCGCGAAACACAAAGCTCGTGACCACGCCGAAGTTGCCGCCGCCGCCGCGCAGCGCCCAGAACAGATCCGGATGGCTCTCCGCGTTCGCGGTCACGAAGGTTCCATCGGCCAACACGACGTCGGCCTCGATCAAGTTGTCGATGGTGAGCCCGTGCTTGCGTGTGAGGTAACCGGTGCCGCCTCCGAGCGTCAACCCGGACACGCCCGTCGTCGAGACGATGCCAAACGGCACCGCCAGACCGAAGGCGTGGGTCGCGTGATCGACGTCACCCGACGTGCAACCGGGATCGACGCGAACGGTGCGAGCGTCGGGATCGACGCGCACGCTTTTCATCGTCGAGAGATCGATGACCACCCCGTCGTCGCAGCTGCCAAGGCCGGGGCCGTTATGACCGCCGCCGCGAATCGCGAGCAACAGACCCTCGTCGCGTGCGAAGTTCACCGCCGCAATCACGTCCGCGACGTTCGCGCAACGCGCGATCAGGCGCGGTTTCTTGTCAATCATGCCGTTGTACAGCGCGCGGGCGGCGTCGTAGTCGGCATCGGCCGGCTGAATCAGCACGCCCGCGGAGACGCTGCTGGAAAGACGCCACGGTCTGGTCCGTCATGAGGGCCTCCTGCGAAAGAGTTGTGCGGGGAGCGAGCATCCTAGCACGGGCCCCACATGGCACGCGATTGAGGATCGGCGCCTCAGAGGCGCTTGCAGCCGGCGCCGCTCCGGGAGATTATGAAGCGCCGCGCCAGAACCACCGTGCGTCAGGCGGATAAGGACGCGAACCACGATGTGGCTTCTCCTTCTCGCGTTGGGTTTTGACGGCGCCGGCGCGACCCCTCGGTCCGTTTGGCCGATCCAATCGGTCGTGTCAGGAGTTATGACTGAGGCTGAAACCGTGGTGGTCGTCCAGGCCTACACAGACGGACTCGCCGGCGTTCGCGCGGCGAATCCGGAGGTTCACCTTCGCGTCGGTCGTGATCCGACCGCGATGAGCGAGCCGGTGTTGTTCGTGGGATACCCCGCACCCACCGCGGACCCGGCGGGGCGGGATGTGCAGTGCGACGCAGCAAACCAGGACTGGACCGGAGGACGCGCGGTGTCGTTCGACGTCAAGCCCGCACAGCCCCTGCGGCTCTCCGTGTCGTTTCTCGATCGGAATCGCGTCGTCTACACGGCGTGGACGGAGCTGAAGGGTGGTGTATGGCAGCGCGTGCGCATTCCGTTTGACGAGATTCGCCCTAACCCGTATTTCAGTTTCCCGACGCTAAGCGCGGCGCGTCCATCGACGTGAGCACAGTAAAGGCGATCGCCTTTGCACCACACGATCAAACTGCGGGACAGTTGGCAGTCGGCAGGTTTGTCGTGTCGCGGTGATGAGCAAATGGACGCAGATGACGCCGATACGATTTGGATCGTGGCCGGCATCGCTTCTTGACTCAGCGCCTAGGCGTCGAAACGCGCCGTTCGGCTCAACAAGATCGCATTAGAATCCTGGACCCCGCATCGGTGAACAGTGCGACCTCTATTGGACAGTTGGCGGGCGTGTTCTACGGCGTGTCGGCAATCCCCCAGGCGTGGCGCGATAGTCTCTACGAGGGTATCGCTATTCGGGACCTTGCCATTCAGGTGTATGACGCGGGACGGCGGCGTCCCGCGTGCATCGCGGTTAATCGGAGCGCATTAACGCGCCGCCACGTTATCGAGTGACGGTGAACGCGAACGACATGTAGTAGTTGCCGAGATCCGCAAGGATCTGTTTCGCTGCCGGGATCGATCTGCAGCAGCCTGGTGAGATTCTTGGCGTTGGGATCGAGACCGACCGGGTTACCACTCGGCGTGATTGACCACTGCCGACAACCGCCGCCATCAGACGCGAGACAAGTGACGTTCAGGCGGTGCACTTCGGGGAAATTGTCAGGCTGAAACGACAGCCGATACCATGACCCGTTCGGCGCCTGAAAACGGAACGACCCCGGGCATTGCACCGTGAGACCTGTCGGCATCCGAAACATGTTGACATTCATCAGGCGGCATTTGGCAATCAGGTGTGCCGAGAGATAAGCCGTCCCGATCGGCGGCGCCGGATTCATGTCCGATGCCGGTTCGGTCAAATCGAAGTAGACCTTTCTGCCGGAGGGCGTGAATTTCACGCCCGTATACGTCGTGAGCATCGAATCGGTGCCGGTCGAATATGTCTCGAATCCTCGACACAAGCTGCTTGGTCTGAACGTAAGCACCCTGGAGGTCGCTTTGGACGCGCAACGGGTAGCTGTTCGCCGACTCCGCAATCGTCACCGTGACCGGCACTGATGCCGGAGGTGCGCCGGTAAGCGGTGTAGATCCCGACGGTGAACAGCACGATGGCGAGCGCGGCGCCGAGTCGCAAACATGAAGTCATGAGGTTTCTCCTGGGCCGCATCGTTGCCGGCCGGTTGAAGGGTGTTGTCTGGTAAAACGATGGGTCGGCCCCGATCGCACACCATGAGGTTCGGTTTTTCAGATGGTATGATTCGGGCCTTTCCACGGTCGGATGACACACGAGCATCGCGAATCGAGCGTCGAATGGATTCCATGTTCGAGCTGATAGCGCGCGCGCGCGTGCCGGAGACGCATCGTGCGCTCGATAAGCTGATAGCACATTATCTTCCCCGCCTGCGGCGCTGGGCGACCGGCCGGCTGCCTCGATGGGCACGCGATATTGCGGATACGCAAGACCTTGTGCAGGACACCCTGCTGCAAACGTTTAAGAGGATTGAGAAGGTTGAGATTCGCGGCGAGGGCGCATTGCAGGCGTACCTGCGACAAGGCGTGCTGAACGGGATTCGTGACGAATACCGGTGGTGCGGGCCGGCGACGGCCGCCCGAGGAGCTCGATTCGCAGAAGCCGGATTCAGCGGCGTCGCCGGCTTGAGGAGACCATCGGCCGTGAGGCGCTGAATGGATATGAGTCGGCGCTGCAGCGGCTGCGCGAGGCCGATCGCGAGGCGATCATCGGCCGCGTCGAAATGAGCTTGACCTATGACGAGCTGGCCAAACTGCTCGGCAAACCGTCTGCTAACGCGGCGCGCATGGCCGTGGAACGTGCCCTGGTCCGCCTCGCCGCCGAAATAGGGCCGTCGAGCCGCGCCGTTCCTAGAGCTCACTGCCAGCATCGACGAAGGCTCGCGATGACTCCGGAACAGAGACCCCAGGACTGATCGCCGTGGCGCGCGCAATCGCCGCCGGGGATGCAGTGGACTGGGCAGCACTCGAGTCGAGCTCCGACGTCAGTCCATCCTTTGCCGCCGTCCTCCGCGACCTGAAGACTGTGGCGCAGATTGCGGAAATGCATCGCAGCCTGCCGGCGGTGTCGTCCGGGCAAGATGAAGACGGCGCGGTTGCAGGCGCGGCGACCACAGATCAGTCTGAGCAGGTGCCGATCGGCAGCTGGGGTGCGTTGCGGTTACTCGAACACGTAGGACAAGGCGCCTTCGGCGACGTCTACCGCGCATCGGATCCGCGCCTGGATCGGGAAGTGGCGCTCAAGCTGCTGAGGTGTACCGCCTCTCGTGCAGACATCGAACAGCACGTGATCGAGGAGGGACGGCTGCTCGCCCGCGTGCGCCATCCCAACGTGGTCACGGTATATGGAGCTGATCGCGTGGATGGTCGCGTCGGACTGTGGATGGAGTTTGTCCATGGTCGCACTCTCGAAGCCGTCCTTCACGAGCACGGACGATTCAGCGCGAAGGAGGCCGCCCTCATCGGCCTCGATCTCCTGCACGCGTTGTCGGCAGTGCACAGCGCCGGCCTGCTGCACCGAGATGTGAAAACCACAAAACGTGATGTGTAGAGGAGGGCGGTCGGATTGTTCTGATGGATTTCGGCGCTGGCCGCGAAATTCCCCACCGCCGGGAGCGCAGAAGTGGCGGGCACGCCGCTATACCTCGCGCCGGAAGTATTTGCCATCGGGACGCCCACCGCGCGCAGCGACATCTACAGCGTCGGCGTCCTCCTCTTCCACTTGGTCACCGGCGAGTATCCGGTACGCGGCGCAACGGTTTGCCGCGATCCGCGAGGCGCATGCCGAGAAGCGCCGCGTGTGGTTGCGCGACGTCCGGCCCGATTTAGCTCGTCCGTTCGTGGAAGTGGTCGAGCGGGCGTTGGCTTTCGATCCCGACGAGCGATATGCGAGCGCAGGCGCGATGGAACGTGCGCTGATGACCGTAGTCGCCTCCACGCCGCCGGTAATCGAGGCCGGCCCGGAGCCGCACGTCGCCGCGCCTGCCCCCGCGCGCCGGCGCACGTCTCTGGCGTGGCGGATGTCAATCGTCGCCGCAACGGTTGCCATCGCAACAGCAGCACTCTTCATGCCGGCCGCGTGGCGTGAACGCGTTATGGGGTCTGGCGGCGGCGGTGGCCCCGCCAATCCGAGCGAGGCCGCCGCGATCGCGAAGCACGCCTCGCCCGCACTTCGTCAGATCCGGCTACCCGACTACTCAGTCATCGGTGCTCCATCGGCCGACGACAGACTGTTTTGATTCGCCGACACGAGCGGAAATGTTGCGGTGATCGACCTTGCCACGGCACAAGTCACGCCCGTCACCCGCGACGCGGTGTTTGGTCGAAATAGCCAGTACGACAACCCTATCGGTCCCGTCCCCCGACGGACAACTGGTTGCGTATTTGTCTGGTGACGCGCTGGATGAGCAAGCTCAGAATTGCGCGTGCAGCATCGACACCGATGGTCAACAGCCCCGCGTCCTGATGCGACGTGAGGAGATCGAATAACCTGGAGCCCCGCGAATGATGACGTGACGGCAAGTCGATGCCTGGGGATACTGGTGGAGACCCGATCATTCGATGCAGCTGGCGCTGATCACCGTGGCGGACGGCACGGTTCGGCATTGTACAAGGAGCTCGGAACGGTGATGCCAAATTGGGCGAGCGTCTGCGCCCGATGGTGAGTTCGTGGTCTACGACTATCCGCAAACCGCGTCGGCCGCCGCCCGCGACATTTTCATCGTCCGATCGAACGGGCAGGATGAACGTCGGCGTGATCGCGTTCCCTGCGACCGACGTCGATCCGATGTGGACGCCGGACGGCAGCCACCTGCTCTTTCTCAAGCGACCGTTCGGGCAGCATGGACATTTGGAGGGTTGGCGTGGACAACGGTGTCGCCACGGGTGACGCGGAGTTGGTGCACCGCAACATCGGTCGCATGTTGCCGCGTGGTATCAGTGCGAACGGCAACTACTACTACCACCAGACTGTCGGCGCCGTCGACGTCTAACAAGCGGAATTGCTGGTGACACAGTACAGGAATTCCGCGCCGCTGCCGACCAGAGTTACATCGGATCGAATCTTTCATCGATCTGGTCGCCCGACGGCAGCCAACTAGCCTATGTCTCTCGACGTGGGCCAGCTTGGTCCTCGATCGCGGGTCGACCAAACTCGTCATTCGCGACCTCAAAACTGGTGCCGAAAACGTTGTCACTCCCGCGATGAACAGCTTTCTGGTCCGCGCATGGTCGCCCGACGGCCGCAGCATCCTGGTCCAGGGTATCGCAGCGGATGGCCGTGCAGGCGCGCACCAAATCGACATCGATACCGGGATGACCTACCCGCTGTGCAGTACGTTGGAATGGTTAAAATAAGAACGACATTCGCCGGCCCGATTGGTTGCCCGACGGCAGAGTGCTCTACACCAACAGCGCCAAACGCTTGTTGCTGGCGCGCGACGTCGCTTCCGGTGGCGAGAGACATCGTTCTCGACTGGGGCAAAGAGGACATCACCGTCGTTGCCGATGTCATAGGTAGCGGATATCGCCTCGCGCCGGACCGACGCACGCTCGCTTATACCGCGACGCGACGAGAAGGCGACGTCGTGACCAGGTCGATCTGGGTACGCTTTGAATCGGCACTGGACTGCCACGTGAGCTCGTCCGAGCTCAGGAGCCAGAGCTGATTTCGTTCCAGGACTGGACGCCCGATAGCAGCGCCTTGCTGTTCACCCGATGGGATGTGCGAACAGTCGGGCGAATCTCGCTGTCGCGTGTCTCGGTTGACGGAAGGCAACCCGAAACGCTCGGCCTTGATGATTTGGAAGGACTCCGCGACGTCAGCATGCATCCGACCAACTCTCGGATCACGCTTCACTGCGGGATGGCCGCGAGCCGAGCTGTGGGTCATGGAGAACGTGCTTCCACAGGACTAAACGATGGTTAAGCAGCTCTCAGCCGGCGCCCAACGGGTGGCGTAGGGGTCGCAGTCGTGGCCGTAGCGCTGACACCGAACGCAGTCGTTCGCGCAACGGGGTGATGCGGGTCTGCATCGGGAGCTGTCCGTGACGCAGTAGGGTGCCGCTGTGGAAACGGCTGTCATCACCTATGTGTCGAGCCCGCAACTATCGGGCGGTGCGCAGATCGCGAATACAGACGGCAGCGGCACATACCGCTTCCTGTTCCTCCCACCGGGTATATACGACGTCATCGCCGACCACCGGGATTCAGGACAGCGGTGCGATCTGGTATTCGTCTGATGGCAGGGATGACGCTCACGGTTGATTTCGGCTTGGAGCTCGCCCCGCTCGAACGAGACAGTTGTGGTCGACGTGCCGCCACCGATCGTCGATGTCCGCACATCGGCGTCCTCGACAGTGATCGATCGGAGGTCGATTGACAATCTGCCGTTGGCCAGATCGGCCAGTGGGCTCGTCAATCTTGCTCCTGGCGTTGTGCGTGACATCGCGTTCGGCGGTTCGTTGCTCTCAAACCCGTTCTCGCTTGATGGCACGAGCGGCAACGAACCGGGCTGGGGCACTCCCGTCGTCGAACCCAATCTCAATTGGCTCGAGCAGGTGCAGGTGATCGGGCTCGGCAGTGATGCTCAATACGGCGAGTTCACGGGCGCGCGCGTCAACGCCCTTACACGCTCCGGGTCGAACCGCGTTTCGGGTCTGCTGGATTATCTGACCACGCGACCAGGTTGGACCGGGAAACAATCGCGGCTCGCTGCCGCCCGACTTGGCAGAAGGGTTTCGACCAGTGGAAATTGTCGAGCGGTGGGACGTTGACTTCCAGACGGGCGGACCGATTCTCAAGGACAGGCTGTGGATATTTCTGGTGGAGAGGTGTTTCGCGACGTGAACAGACCGGTCAGCTTTTCCCGTGTGCCAAAAACCGCAGACGAGCCAAAGTACTCGGCCACCGATCGTAAGTTCATCGTGGTTGACCAATGCGGTGTCCATGATGTTGCGGGCGGGAAGGCTTTTACGAGACAGCAAGCACCGATATCACAGGAATCAATGCCGGGCCGCTGGTCCGACCCGAGGCGTTGGGTATCTGGGACCGCGGCGAGACGATGTGGAATGCGCGGCTGCTGTGGGCGGTAAGCTCGCGTGTGTACATCGAGGCTCGTCACAGCGGCACCGACAATTCGCTGTACGTTGGACCTCCACAAGAGCGGCGAGCGGGTCCTCCAGCGCATTTCGATCGCGCCACCGGTGTGAAGTCGGTGAATTACGAGACGCACAGCACGGGTTGGTCCCGACCGATCACGAGCGGCGCATACGTCACCTACATGACGCCGTCGGGTGGTAGTCAGCGCCACGAGATTGGAGCTGGGGTTGAGTATCAACACATCCGCCTGGTGTCCGAATCCGGCTACATCGGGGGACGCTGGTTTTTCGATGTCGACGGAATACCAGAGACCGTTCAGTTATCGCCCGATGCGCCTGACCGGCTCACACAGACGCGGACCAACCTGGTACGTGCAGGACGCCTGGAGTCTCACAAAACGATTGACTATGAATGCAGGCGTGCGCGGCAGTGTCTACGCGGGCAGCGTGCCGTCTCGTGGCGACGTGTTTTCAGCGCGCACTACATCGCCTCGGCTTGGCCTTGCCTGGCATGTGAGCGAGCGCCCCGCGACCGTACTTCGAGCACATTACGGACGTTACCACGATCAGATGGTCACGAATTTCTATGACTTTCTCGATCCGCTCAGTGCAGCTCCGACCATCGTGGCGGCGGTTTGCGGCCCGAGCAGTTTGCGGAAATCGACCCGGTTCAACTCTGCCAAGCATGCACTCGTGGACCCCGGAATCCGATATCCGTTCGCCGACGAATACATGGCGGGGGTCGAATCCGCCGTGGGGTGGGGCATCTCCGCGAAAGCGCAGATCGTGCGACGCGAGTTCAAGCATTCGATCGGATTCATCGACCGGGGATCCGAGTGGCAACCGGTCGAACGCCGCGATCCTGGGCCGATGGGCGAGCAGGAACGGCAGACGACGGTTCTCTTATGACGGTGTACTTCAATATCGACCCATCGAAGTCGTCGCTGGTGCTGACCAATCCGCCCGATGCGTATCGGCGCTATCACGCCGTGCAGTTCATCGCCAATCGACACTCGTCGAAGCGACTGGACTTCAACGCGTCGTATACCTGGTCGCGCACAGCGGGGAACTATAACAACGCCTTTGGAAGCAACGCTGCCGACGGGGATCTCGGCGCGATGGGTAACTTTGTCAATCCCAACCGGGAGGATCAATACGGAAGGACGGACGCCCCAGGACTTCACGCACCAGGTGAAAGTCTTCAGCATGTACCGAATTGATCGGTGGGGAGGACTCAACATCGGCGGTGCTTATACCGCTTCGAGAGCGGCCGGACGTGGGCGCGGAGCGCCAATTTCGGTGGTCAAACGCAAAGCATCGTGTTTGTCGAGCCGCGGGCGACCAGACATCTCCCCGCGGTCAACGTCCTCGATCTGCGAGTGGAGAAGACATGGAAACCGAGCGCCCCATTTGGAACGCTCGGCGTGTTCGCCGACGTGTTCAATGTCACGAACGCGGGTGTCGCCCTGCGCGTCAACAATTCATCCGGGTCCAACTTGGGCATCCCCACACAATGGCTCGAGCCGCGAAGGCTTCGCGCCGGCGCGCGCCTGATTCTGAACGACGCGATCAACCGGTGGACACCTGTTTGTCGTGGCGCAGAAGCTTGCCGCGGCGCTTCGAACGTCCGGGCTCAAAGCTGACGGCGTCAACTTGTATCTCGCTGACGGCGAAGCGGCAGGCGAGGAGGTGCTGCACGTTCATCTCCACGTCTTCCCGCGTTTTGTCGGCGACGGCTTCGGGCTGCGCTTGCCCTTGGAGGTACGGCGGGCCGGTGCCACGCGAACGGCTCGAGCGAGTGGCGGCCTCCATCGCGGCGGCGTTGTGATCGCTACCGCTGATCCTGCTCGACGATGCGAAGCGACGCACTGATACGCCGAGTGCACGCGATGACCGAGAGGGTTGTCCCATGAAGGTCCTCGACGTCACCCTTCTGAACGTCTCGAATCTGCAAGACTCGTTCGCGTGGTTCGAGCAACTCGGCGGCCGGCATCGAATCTCGATTCAGCGCCGAGGCGTCGAAACGCGCCGGCCGAAAGCCTGAGACGCCCGTCGATTGACATGGCGTTCGAAATTAGAACCCTGGACTGAGACTGAAGCTCCACACCCACCCTCGTCCTGGTCGTTGGAACGGACGCGCGAAGTCGAACTGACCGACCGCGAAGCCGAACAGATTCGCCCGCAACGTCACGCCGGCACTCGCCACAGGCTTGCGATCGCCGCCGGCGAACGACGGTCGATCGCTCGTTGTCCAGGCCACGCCCGCGTCGGTGAACAGCGCGACCTCTATTGGCACTGGCCCGTACATCGCGCTCTTCACCCCGAACGGCCGCAGTAGCGGGAATCGGAATTCGAGATTGCCCACCAGCATGCGCGATCCAAGCAGTCGATCGTACGCTTCGCACGATCCGGTCGCACTCGGTGTGCATTCGCTCGCGGTGAACGAACCGGTCGAGTACCCGCGCAGCAGCTCCGGGTATCCGAGGTAGAGCGGCAACAACAATGAGTTTTCACCATCGCTCCCGTAGCGGCCGTAATGCAGCACACGCCCCGCGATGGTGTAGAAGCGCGCCGGCATGAAGTAGCGCCGGTAGTCGGCGAGCGCTCCAGTGTACGAGAGCGATCCGAATGTCGGCGTGAGCTCGAATCGTGACCGCTGGCCTGACACAGGACTCGTTGGGCCGGCGATCGAGGTGTCGTACACGCTCGCGAGCGTCGTCGATGCCAGATGCAAGGTGTCGGCGAGCGCGGTGGTCTCGGAGGTGTTGCTCAGGACCTGGCCCGATCGGGCGCCGACCACTAGGGTCCGTACTTGCTGATCGAACGAGACTTGCTGCACGCCAGCGCTCAGTTCGAGGCGGTGGACCTGGCTGAATGGATAGGCGACGGACCCGTTCACACCGCGGTGGGTCTCGCGGTAGATGATCTCCTGTTGGACGAGCGCCGACTGACCACCAACGGTCGTCAGACCCTCCGCGTAACCGCCGGTGAGGTAGGGAAACTGTCCTCCGGACAGACCCCAATTCCAGCGACGCGAAAGGTTTGTATAGGTGAGCATCGCGCCGGTGTTCTTGTAGATGTCGCTGAACCCACCGGTCGTATTCACGTCGAGAGTGGCAAAGAGGTTGTGATTGCCCAGCATGTCGCTCAATGCGAACGACACGCCGCCACCGTACATCCCGCCGAATTGACTCATGCCGGCCGAGACGTATGGCTGACCCACGGCGTCGAGCGAGAGCTTGGAGCTGTACGACTCGGTCGTGGGCGCGAGCGCGGGCAATCCGAACGTTGCGTCATTGAGGAGCGCCAGCACTTCGGAACGGACCCGCGTGGCTGGAGGCAAGCCCGCGGCATCGTTGCGGGCGATCGACGCGGCTGACGACGCATCGTTGAACGCGGTCTCAACACCCGCGAGTGCCTCGCGACCCTCGATGAGGTAGACACCGATCTTGCCCGAGTCGTACGCGCTGAACGCGAGGCGGTTTGCGTCGGCCGATGCCGAGAGAGCCGGGCTGAACGCCGTGATGCCACTCGCGCCGGCATCCAGATTGGTCAGGCGGCGCACGCTCTTCGACGACAGCGTGAGTGCGTAGACGTTGGTGATCCCACTGGCGTCCGAGAGGAAGTAACAGCTTCTCGCCGCCGGGAGCCCATTGCGGGTTGATCGTCTTGCCGACATCTGGCGTCAAGACCCGCTGAATCTCCCCGGTCGAGACGTCGACGAGCGCGAGTCCGAGCGTGCCGGCCTCGAGCTGCGACAAGTCGGTGGAAAAGCGATCGGTCGCAAATGCCAGCTGGCGGCCATCGGGGGACCACGCAGGTTGGAGATCGGCGAACGCATCATCGGTCAGACGACGCGTGGCGCTCGTCGCGAGGTCGTAGACGAAGAGGTCGGAACGACCACCCGTCGTTGCCGAGAACGCGATCGACTTGCCGTCGGGAGCCCAGGATGGGTTGAGGATTTCGCCCAGTGCAGGGAAGGGGATTTCGCGCACGCGATCACCACTCTCGACATCGATGATCGCGAGCACCGGCGCGGCGCCGGCGATCGCGCCAATGGCGAACTGCTTGCCATGCGGATCCCAAGTGCCGGCAGACGAAATGAATTGAATGCTGCTCAAGTGTGGATCGATCGCGGTGTTGACCAGTTTTCGGATCACCCGTCCGGTGGTTGCGTCGGCAAGATAGAGATCGATGGACAACATGTCGCGTTCGGAAAGGTAGACAACGCGGGACCCGTCGGGGCTGAGCACCGGCGACACGGCCAACGCGCGATCGTTCTTCTGGTCCGGCGTGACCAATCGCCCTGACGAACCGGCGCGAGTGGCCGCCCGCAGAATGGGCGCGTACTGTGCGTGGATCGCGTCGTGCCATTGCCGCGACAACTCCTTCGCCGAGAGGCCGGTGGTCTGCTCGAACGCCGCTTGCGCATCGCCCATCCGCACCGCGTCGGAGAATATCGTCTCGACGGCGGCGTCACCCCATCGCCCCGCGACATATGCCCATAATGCCTGCCCCCAGCGATATGGGAAATACCGAGGGTCGTTCAGGTCGCCAATCGACGGCAGCTTTCCATCGTCTCGCGCCGCGTCCCGGATCCACATCGCCGTGTGCGCGTCGATGTGTCCGAGCGACAGGTATTCGGCCATGCCCTCGATGAACCACAGCGGCAGCCGCTCGATACCACCGGCGGTCGAGTTGGTCTGCCCGACGCGTGCCATGTCGTATTGAAATGCGTGCACCAGCTCGTGGCCGAGAACGTGATCGGTCTCCATGAGAGATCCCGCGAGCGGCAACACAATCCGCCGCTTCGCGCCTTCGGTGACCCCGCCAGTGCCTTCTCCGATCTCGCCGGACACGACATTGGTTTGGCGGAAATCCGGCGCCGACGCGTAGACGACGATGGGCTGTGTACTGGAGAGGTCGTAGTTGAAGATCTTGGACAGGCGCGCGTACCAACGCTCGGCCATTCGCGCGAGGTCGCCGACGGCGGCCCGCTCTTCGGGATAGAAGTAGATCTGAAAATGCTCGGTCTTGAGCACTTCGAACTTGAAGTCCTTGAACTGAACCTTGTTGCGCCCAAAGTATTGAGCGTGCGCAGAGGAGCCGGCGCCCAACATCACGAGCAAGAAGAAGATGGTGCAGCGAGCCTGCCGCGAAAATCGCACTGACATAGTTACCCCGAAGCGATGGCGTGTCGCCAAAACGTGTTTGCCTCGCGAATGCGACGCAGAAAACATGCCACCGGCCCTTCATGCGTGAACTGGGTTTGCGTGACACAGCGATCGTTTCGCGGCGACCGAGCGTCCTCTCGCGTTGACATCGGTGTCACCTGTCTCCTCGGGCGTAGCCTGTGCCTGAGCCGTAAGCCGTAAGCCCCGAAGAATTCGCCAGCAACGCCAACGAATTCCAGAAGATCAGGGCGTGTCCTTCGGCGCGATATAGTTTTTGCGAGCGCGCGGCTTCAGGCCGCGTTCGGCGACGCGGACTTCGACCTGGTGGACCTTTCCGTCGCGTTTCGGCGGCGCAAATCCAATCAAATATTGACTGTGCAACTCGTCTGCGACGCGGGCGAATGCGGACGCCAGATCCTCACCAAGGCGGATTTCGGCGTAGCCGCCGCCCGTTTCCTCGGCCACCCTGGCCAGGCCGGGATCGGGCAGATCATTAAGGAGCATCGCCTGTAGTCCACCCGGCCCAAGTCCAGGCATCGCCGGCCGAGCGGCTCGACTACGCATGCCGATCGCATAGACCATCACGTCGTTGTCGCGCCCGCGTTCGATCACTTCCATTTGACTGACAGGACGCTGGCGAAAACTCACCGCGCCACTGTCCTTGCCGTCACTCAACACCAGAATGACGCGTCGTTCTTCCTGCACGTCGGCAAACGAATTGATCGCCGCATCAATGCCGCGCCAGAGAGGCGTGGGCGCGTCCGGCGCGATGCTGGTCGGAAGCGCTGCGCGCAGTTGCGGAGTGTCGCGGGTAAACGACTCGCTGACGACGACGTCGTGGCCGAATGTGCCGACGCGTGCTCCGTCGTCGGGTCGCAGGCGTGCGAACAGCTGCTGCGATGCCTCCCGCAATAACGGCAGGTTGCCTGCCATGCTGCCGGACACATCGAGCATGATGACGAGCCGGATTGGTCGCGGCGTGTTGTCGAAGAGCGTGATCGATTGTGGCTGGCCGTTGTCTCGGACTTCGAATTGGCCTTGCGTCAGCGTCGTTACCAGACGCCCGTCGCGATCGGTGACCGTCGCAAACACGCGAACGGCATCGCCGCTGCCGCGGAAGACTGGCTGTTGTCGCTCTGCCGCGGTAAGCGACGCGATCGCTATCGCGACGCATGCGGCGACGAGGCCGCCATTTCTCTTGTTCATCACTGTCATCATTTCAAGTCGGAGCACGGCCGCTGATCTCACGGTAGAGACCAGATGTTGCAAAAGTGTGGCCGGAAATACGGCGCGGACTGATCGCCTGGGCGACGCGTCTCTCTGGCATCGCGGTTGTCAATCACGCTGCCGGCGCCCCCGGATGTGTCCGAATCTGCGCAACGCACCATTCCTACCGCGTTGATGCCTAACATCCAGATCGTCGCCGAGGGCGGACGCCCAGCCAGCGTCTACGAAACGCACGCTGACTGATGGAGTCGCACAAACGGTGTAAAGTCGGGCGTACCCTCAGAGGAGGCGGCCATGCGCGACCACGTTCGCGTGCCGGTAACGTGAGTCCTTTCTCGATGTCTGACGCGTGGCACCCGCGAGGATCGAAACGTCGCGTCGCGGCGGCGTCGTCATGAAGGCGAGACGCCGCCTGCTGAAGCAGCGAGCGCGTACGTGTTGTGCTGTGCGGTGCTCGAAATCGGTGCGCTCCTGGGGATTCCGATGCGACCGGAACAAATTCGCGACCTGATGCACGCGCTGAATCAGCCAACGGTCGCGCAGACCAACCCGGACAGAACCGATGACGGAGACAAGCCCCGACCAAACAAGGAGTATCGGTGACGCGTTACCATCTTGCGCAAATGAACATTGGCCGCATTCGCGCGCCGCTCCAAGACCCGATCATGGACGGCTTCCGCAACCAACTCGACACGATCAACGCCCTGGCCGAGGCCACTCCAGGATTCGTGTGGCGACTCCAAACCGAGGAGGGCAACTCGATGGCGATCCGGCCGTACGCAGACGATGAGCGTATGGCGATCACCGTGTCGGTGTGGGAGTCGCTCGACGCGGTGCAGCAGTTCGTCTATCGCAGCGCGCACGCCGCGTCACTTCGCGAGCGCAGGCAGTGGTTCGAACCGAGTGACGGTCCGAGCCTCGCCCTCTGGTGGATTCCTGCCGGCCATATTCCCACTGTCGCCGAAGCTGTCGAGCGGTTACAGGTTCTCAGGGAACGTGGACCCTCGCCTGAGGTTTTCAGCTTCCGAAAGCCGTTTCCGCCGCCGCACGCCGCGAACGCCGACGTAACCGAGCTCGATGCCGCCTTCTGCGAGTGGGCAACGTAATTCGGACGCCACTTCAGTTGCCATGGCGTCTCCGGCTGTCGGCGTTCCGCTGTCGCCGCGATTGTGTAGATAAGGATTGACGCATCGTTGATTCACGTGGTCCTTGTCAGCCCCGAGATCCATTGGAACACCGGTAACGCTGGCCGTACTTGCCTCGCAACGGGCGCAAGGCTTCATCTCATCGAACCGCTGGGATTTTCGCTCGACGAGCGTCAAGTCAAGCGCGCCGGACTCGATTACTGGGAACACGTCGATCTGCGCGTGTGGCCAAACTGGGATGCCTTCGAGAAGGAGCTGCCCGCACTCGGTGAGCCGAACTTTTTTCGACAAAGGCGACGCGTCTGCTCTGGGATGCGGCCCTTGGTGCACTGGAAAACATCGTGGTGATCTTCGGCCGTGAGACCGGCGGCCTGCCGGTCGCGCTGCATGAGCGCTATCACGATCGGTTCCTCACGATGCCGATCATGTCCCCGCGTGTGCGATCCCTGAATCTCTCGACGAGCGTCGGCATTGCGGTGTACGAAGTGTTGCGTCAGCGCAACGTCGCGTCCAACTCGTAAGCCGTAAGCCGTAAGCCGTAAGCCGTAAGCCGTAAGCCGTAAGCCGTAAGCCTGTACGCCGTCAGCCGTCGGGCGTCAGTTGTTCACCGCGCGAGCAGCCGGACAACGCGTTTCGCATCCCCGACGCGCGGGTAGATCGTTGAACATCACGCGAGCGAATGGCGGCGACCTGCGCCG
Organism: uncultured Acidobacteriota bacterium; assembly: GCA_963762925.1. GTDB lineage: Bacteria > Acidobacteriota > Vicinamibacteria > Vicinamibacterales > UBA2999 > DASPWV01. Next base: position 126,483 of record CAVXMP010000006.1, read on the forward strand.
CGCTGGTCACTTCCGCTTCCAACCGGCGAGAAATTCGGTCGGCGTTTCGACGCGAATGCCGTAGCGCAGCGCAGCCAGAAAGTGGCGCCGATTGTCGGTGATGATCACGGGCGCTCCGGCCGACCGTGCCACGTCGGCGATGTGCGCGTCGTAGATTCGGCCGCCGGCCGCGTGTTCCTGAGCCGCGACTTTGAAAAACGTGAGCCGATCGGCGGCCGGCAGATCGTGGATGGCGAGGTGCGCAAAGGCGACCTCTTCGAGGAGCTGCGTCGCCAGGGCCGAGGTCAACCGAAACTCGGCCGGGAGCCTGGTGGCGACTGAGAAAAACTCGAGACAACAATGCCAGGCGGTACCCGCGCGGGTGAGAGACCCGTCCACCACGGCGTGCATCAGCCGCTGCGCCGGTGCGCTCTGCGGGCCGAAGTCGATCATACCCGCGATCAGCACGCTCGTATCGAGGAACACACTCACGGCCACCGATTACGCTCCTCCTCGATGAGCGCCGCGATATCCACGACTGGCCGTCGGTCGCCTCCACCGTCGGCCGCGCCACCAGACGCCCACCGATGCGCACCAGTCGCGGTCCCTCGGCCACGCGCTCTAATCTCACACCGAATTCGTCGACGGTGATTTCGAGTGTGGCGCCTGCCGTGAAGCCGGCGCTTTCGCGCACGACGGCGGGGATCACCACCCGCCCTGCCTTATCGATGGTTGTCCTCATACCATTACACTACCATTGTTATGGTATTTGGGCCGCGCGAAGCTTGAATCGCTGCAGTTTGCCGGTGGCGGTCCGAGGCAGCGCCTCCACAAACTGGATCCAGCGTGGCCGTTTGTAATCAGCCAGCCGCGTGCGCACGAACTGGTCGAGCTCGCGCGCCAGTTCCGCCCCGGCGCTGACGCCCGGTTGCACCACAACGAACGCCTCGGGCTTGACGAGTGCGTCGCCGTCCTCGCGTCCCACGACTGCGCATTCGAGGATGGACGGATGCTCGATGAGCGCGTTTTCGACTTCGACCGGACTGACCCAGAGGCCTCCGACCTTGAGCATGTCGTCGGTGCGACCCGCGTACCAGAAAAATCCGTCGTCGTCCTGGTAATACTTATCGCCGGTCCGAATCCAATACCCCTCCATCGTCTGGCGCGTCTTGTCGTGCTTGTTCCAATACGCCGTGCAGATGGAATCGCCCTTGATCAGGAGATTGCCGATGTCGCCACAGGCGACCGCGTTGTTCTGCTCGTCGACCAGCCGGGCCTCGTAGCCTGGAATGACCAGGCCGCTCGATCCGGTGCGGATTGCGTCGGGTCGATTCGAGATGAACATGTGCAGCGTTTCGGTCGAGCCGATTCCGTCAAGGATGTCGATGCCGAAACGCTCCTTGAACCGTTCGTAGAGCGCCGGGGGAAGTGCTTCGCCTGCAGAGATCGCCAGCCGCACTGTTGAGAGATCGAAATCACGCATGCCGTCGGCGCGCTGGTGCGCCAGGAGCATGGCAAAGCCGGTAGGCACCGAGAAAAACAGCGTCGGCCGGTGCGCTTCGATCGTGTTGTACACGTTGACGGCCGTTGGCGGACCGGCGAGCAGAATCGCTGTCGCACCAACCGCGAGCGGAAAATACAGCCCGTTGCCTAGGCCGTAGGCGAAGAACAATTTTGCGACGCTGAAGAACCGATCCGTGGCGCGAACGCCAAGGATGCCCTTGGCGTAGCACTCCGAGGTCACCAACATGTCCTGGTGACGATGGACGCAGCCCTTTGGCGCGCCGGTGCTGCCAGAGGAGTACAGCCAAAACGCGGCGTCGTCTTTGACCGTGGCGACAGCGTCGAGCGCGGTGCTACCACCGGCGAGCAGATCATCGAACGAATGCGCGTCGGTGTCGTGGGCGCCGACGACAACGATGTGCCGCAAGTAGTGGAGTCGACCGCTGGGAATCTCAGCGATTTTCGGCAGCAGCTCGGCGCTTACGATCAACACTCGCGCGCGCGCGTCGTTGAGGACGTATTCGTAGTCGGCCGGCTTCCACAGAGTGTTGATGGGAACTGCGACGGCGCCGATTTTCATGACGCCAAAAAAGCTATAGGCGAACTCGGGCACGTCGAGCAGGAGCAAGACCACGCGCTCCTCGACTCGGACATCGAACCTGTCGCGGAGTGTGTTGCCAACGCGGTTGATGCCGTCGGCCAACTCGGCGTAGGTGACCCGGCGCTCGCCGGACTCGATGGCGACCTTGGGCCCGTAGCCGTCGGTGACATGACGATCGACAAAATACTGGGCAGCGTTGAAGTGCTCGTGCGCGCTCGCGATCACGGGCGCGATTTTATGCCGCGCCGAGCCGCAAGGGGGAACGCCGCGCAGCCGAGCTGGACATTCAGGCGTGTTTCAGTGACGATGCCCGCGAGCAGATCCCCAAGGACGGCCGAATATGAAGAGCTTCCTCCTCGCCTCGTCGTTGCTCGCACTCCTCTTTCCCGACCCCGCCGCCGCGCAGACGCGGCCCGACTTCTCCGGCACCTGGCGCATGGACGCCTCACGCAGCGAATCGGCGATGCAGGCTGAGCCGATTAAGGCGATGACGCTCGTCATCAAGCAAACTGCCTCGGACATCACCATTGAGACCATCACCGATCGCGGCAAATCGATCGAAACCTACAGTCTCGTCCAGAGCCCGCGCGGCGAGGCGGCAAAGAGCCTTGACAAGGCCAGCGAAAAGGGTGCGCAGCCACCTCCGGAAAAAGCGGCTGAAAAAGCCGCTCGTTGGCAGGGCGACGCGCTCGTCACAGAAGTGGTGCGCGACGTGCGCGGCCAATCGGTCACCGCCCAACAGTCGAGACGCCTCGCTGCTTCGGGGAACGAGATGGTTGTTGAGTCCATCGTCGAAGTGCAGCACGGTTACACGCTTTCCGGCGCGAAGAATTACGGCTCCGGCAAAGACGTATTCGTCAAGGTGCAGCCTTGAGAGTCTGATGCCGCTGCAGATCTCGTGGATCGGGTGCGCCTCGTAAGGTTGCTGATCTGCGCGACGCCCCTGCCGCACGGTCTTCATGCCGGTAAGATCGCCGGATGCCGCCGACTGATGAGTCACCCGGCGTCATCGCACGCGCGGCGCTCGCGCTTACCGCCTGGACCGAACGGTGGGTCCCCGACGCGTTCATCTTCGCGCTGCTCGCCACGCTCATCGTGGTCGTCGCCGGCGCTCGGCGTTCACGCCCTCCACCGCTGCCGCAGGTGATCGATGCCTGGGGCAGCGGCTTCTGGGAGCTGATCCCGTTCACGCTGCAGATGGCGCTCATCATCATCACCGGCCACGTGCTCGCGACGTCGCCGCCGATGGGCCGCGTCATCCGCAGCGATCGCGGCGTGGCCGACGACAGCCCGCGCGACGCCGTGGCGCTCGTGACGTTCTTCGCGCTCGTCGAGCTCGTGGTTCAACTGGGGCTTCAGCCTGATCTTCAGCGCGGTGCTCGCGCGAGAGGTCGCGCGGCGCGTCGAGGGCGTCGACTACCGCGCGCTCGCGGCGGCGAGCTTCCTCGGCCTCGGCAGCATCTGGGCGCAGGGGCTGAGCGGATCGGCGGCGCTGCAGATGGCGACGCCCGGCGCGCTGCAGCCGCAGATCCGCGACATCGTCGTCGGCGGGCGGAATCGTCCCGGGCGGCATCATTCCGTTTCGCCACACGATCTTTCTTTGGCAGAGCCTCGTGTCGGTGGTGGTCGAGATCGTCGTCGTGACGCTCGTGATGTGGCTGGCCACGCCGCCGGCCGGCCGCGGACGGACGGCGCGCGATCTCGGCATCGAGCTCGGCGAGGCCGAGATCGAACCGCCGCGCCAATCGGTGGACGCCGACGCCGCGGCCAGTGGCTCGAGCACTCGCCGATTCTCGACTGGCTCGTCGTCGCTCTCGGCGGGACCTATCTCGTGCGCTATTTCTGCCGGCGCCCGAGCCGCTGAACGCGATCAACCTGAACATCGTCAACCTGACGTTTCTGCTGGTCGGCTTCCTGCTGCACCGCACACCGGCGCGCCTGATGCGCGCCGTGCAGGCGGCGACGCCGGCGGTGTGGGGCGTCATCCTGCAGTTTCCGTTCTACGCCGGCATCGCCGGCATCATCACCGCGACGCATCTGAACGAACGGCTCGCCACGTGCGTTCGTCGAGCATCTCGACGCCCGCGACGTTTCCGGCGATCGTCGCGATCTACTCGGCCGTGCTCGGCGTGTTCGTGCCGTCGGGCGGCTCGAAATGGGTGATCGAGGCGCCTTACGTCATGGCGGCGGCGCACGAACTCAAGGTGCACCTCGGCTGGGTCGTGGCCGCGTACGATCTCGGCGAGGCGCTCGCCAATCTGGTGCAGCCGTTCTGGATGCTGCCGATCCTCGGGCTGTTCAAGCTCCGCGCGCGCGACGTGATGGGCTACACCTTCGTCGTGTTTCTCGCGCTCGTGCCGGTGGTGCTGCTGCTCGTGACGCTCCTCGGGCGACGCTGCCCTACCCGTTGTAGAAGGGACCAGCGGTAGCCCGGGTCTAAAAATCGACCATCGCGATCGTCGTCGACTGGCACCTCGTGTGCACTAGGCGTCGTATGCAGAACCCAGGCATGCCCAATCCGAGCACCGACCCGACGAACCCGAACCCTATGCCGAACCCGGGGCCAACGGATCCGAATCCCAATAGCCCGACGCCCGCGCCGACACCGAATCCGGCACCGACGCCACATCCGAGTCCGATTCCAAGCCCGAACGCGTAGCGCTCATCGTTCGGCCGCCTTCGCCGCCCATTCCAGCAGGCGGGCGAGCGGCCAGCAATTGATCACGCGCGTGCGGGGGACGCCCGCCAGGCGCGCGTGCGCGATCGCGGTTTCGGTGAAGTGGAACTGACTGACCGCGTGGGCGTCGCTGTCGAGCGCGAAGAGGCACCCGGCTTTGATGGCGCGGCGCGCGAGTGCGTAGTCGACGTCCTGGCGTGACGGGTCGCCGTCGATCTCGATCGCGACCCCGTGCTTGCGCGGCAGCTGCGAAGACGCGGTCCCAGTCGGCGCTGATGCCCGGCCGGGAGCCAAACATGCGCCCGCGCGGGTGTCCAAGGATGTGCACGCCGGGCGTCGACACGGCGCGGATCATGCGCGACGTCTGATCGTCGCTGGTGCGCAGCTTCGAATGTGGCGAGGCGACGACGATCTCCAGCGTGCGCGAGCTCCTCCGGCTTCATATCAAGCGTGTCCGTCGGCGAGGATGTTCGCCTCGATGCCTTTCATCATGCGAAACCGGCCGTTGAAACGCTTGTTGAGCGCGTCGATCTCTTTGTGCTGCCGCTTCAACTTGTCCATCGGCACGCCACCGGCGATTGGCAGGCCGTAGCTGTGATCGGTGACGGCGCAGTACTTCCACCCTCGCGCGAGGCACCCTTCGACGATCGCTTCGAGCGTGTCGACCGCCGTCGCTGTACTCGGAGTGCATCTGCAGATCACCAAGGTAGTGCTCGACGCGGGGACCGCGCAGCTTGGGATTTTTGAGCGCGGCGGCGACCTGCGATCGACTGAGAAAGTGTTCACGCAACCCGCGGCTGCGCTGCACGTCGCGTCGAGCGCGAGCTTTCTTCGACGGCGCGTTCAACGGTTGGAGACGCGCCGGTCTTCAGGTACTCGAGGATTACCCGCGAGGAGGCCGGGCCGATCCCCGGAATTTTGCGCAGCGTCCCATCGTCCTGGAGCAGCGCTTCGAGCGGTTCTTCGAGCGACAGGATGGCTGATGCGGCGCGCTTGTAGCCCCATCGGCTCTGCTGGGATGTCTGCACGGCGGCGAGATCTCGCAGAAGTGCGCCGACACGTCCGTTGGTGTCCCGAGGGCCCGCCATAACCGGCAGCGTAGCAAGCGGAGGACCATGGCGGGATCGGTGGGTGGGTCTCCGCCGCGATTGTAAAGGGGCCTGCCCCATTTACACCGCCCGGTGATAATTGCGTGGTAGTTCGGCCGCGGTTTGCCTCCGGGCTGAGTAAATGGGCAGGCCCTTTTACAAAGAATGGGGCAGGCCCCTTACAATTGGGCGGCGCCTTTACAATCGACCGATGAGCTTTCGTGCACTGCTGGTTGCGTCGCTCCTCCTCGCGACCGCGTGCGCTCGTCAGTCCGGACCGACCGCACTCGATCGCCTGCAACCCTGCACCGGAGACGACGCACCGACCGACGCCTATTGCGGGACGCTATCGGTGTTTGAAAATCGCGACACCCGCGAAGGCCGCAAGATCGACCTGTACATCGTCGTGCTGCCGGCACTGAGCCGGGACGCCAAACCCGACCCCGTGTTCTTCCTTGCCGGCGGTCCCGGTCAGGGCGCGGCGCAACTGGCTCGGGGCCTCCGCGACCTGTTTCGCCGCGTCCAGGCCGACCGCGACATCGTCCTCGTCGATCAGCGCGGCACCGGAAAGTCGCACCCGCTCAACTGCAAATCCGACAGCGATTCGCTCGCCGACATCAACGAGCCAGACCAGACCGGCCTCGACCGCCTCAAGAAGTGCATGGCGGGCTACGACGCCGATCTCCGCCTCTATACAACGCCAATCGCCATGGACGACCTCGACGAGGTCCGCCGCTACCTCGGCTACGACACGATCAACATCTACGGCGGCTCCTACGGGACGCGCGCTGCCCTCGTCTACTTGCGGCAGCACGAGGCTAACGTTCGCGCCATGGTCATCGACGGCGTGGCCCCGCCCGACATGCGTCTGCCGTTGTTCTTCGCACGCGACGCGCAGCGCGCGCTCGATCTGCTGCTCGCCGACTGCGAGAAAGACGAGCCATGTCGCACGCGCTACCCCAACCTCGCCGTTCGCGTGCGCACGCTACTCGATCGTCTGGATAGCGAAACCCGTCACGACGCGCCTCACGCACCCGCGCACCGGCGTCACCGACGAAGTGACTGTCAGAGGGGGACTGATTGCGGGGACGCTGTTCGGGGCCTTGTACTCGCCGCTTGCCGCGTCGCTGATTCCCGCACTCGTCGAGCGCGCTGAGCACGACGATTTCCAGGGCATGCTCGCGCTTGCGCTCATGAACGACGGACTGATCGACAACATGGCGTTCGGCATGCAGCTCTCGGTGCTCTGTGCCGAGGATTTCCCGCGGATTACCGGCGAGGAACGAGAGCGCGAGGGCACGAGCACGATCTTCGGCACAGCACCTCATGGAAACGCGCATGCAGGCATGCGAGTTCTGGCCGCGCGGCTCTGTCGCCGCCAGCCTACTACGAGCCGGTGCGATCTGCCGTGCCGACGCTGGTGCTCTCGGGCGAGCTCGATCCGGTGACACCGCCGAACTGGGGCGAGCTCGCAGTGAAGACGCTTTCGAATGCCAGGCACTTGATTGCGCCAGGCACAGGCCACGGCGTCCTTGGCACCGGCTGCGGCGATGCGCCTGATTCGCGACTTTATCGATCGCGGCAGCGCCGATGGCCTGGACGACGAGCTGCCTCGCGGCGTTGAAACGTCCGCCGTTCTTCTTGACGCCGGCGGGCCCGGATCCCGCCCGCGCGGCGTCTTGGACGCCTTCTCAATGATTCGTCGTCGAGAACCTTCACAAGCGATTCGGCGACGTGCACGCGGTCGGACGACGTGACGTTCACCGCCAGCGATGGCAAAGTGACCGGCTTATTGGGACCGAACGGCGCCGGCAAAACGACGACGCTGCGGATGATCTATGCGTTGATGCGGCCAGACGCACGGCCGGATATGGTGGATGACGTCGACGCCGTGAGCGATCCGCAAGGTGCGCAGGCGCGCCTTGGCGTGTTGCCCGACGTGTCGGGCCTGTATCCGCGATTGACCCCGCGCGAGCACATCTATTACTACGGCGAGTTGCAGGGCCTGTCCGGCCGCGAGCTCGCGGACCGTGCGCGTCAACTACTCGAGACGCTCGACATGAACGCAATCGCCGACCGTCGCACCGGCGGCTTCTCGCACGGGGAGCGGACCAAGGTGGCGCTTGCCAGCGCGCTCGTGCACGAGCCCGCAAAACGTGCTGCTCGACGAGCCGACCAACGGGCTCGACGTGATGAGCACACGCGCCGTGCGCGACATCATTCGCCGGCTGCGAGATGCCGGCAACTGTGTGTTGTTCTCGAGTCACGTGATGCAGGAGGTTTCGGCGCTGTGTGATTCGATCATCGTGATCGCCAGCGGGCGGTGTGGCGGCGATAGGGCACGCCCGACGAGCTGCGGGCGCAGACCGGCCACGACAATCTCGAAGACGCCTTCGTCGCGCTCTCGGCGGCACGACTCGAGCCGCATGCCGGAGCGACGAGGCTGATGCCGCGCTGGTCCGGCAAACGCTGGTCGTCTTTCGCAAGGAGGTGCGCGACGGGTTACGCGACCGGCGCGCAGTGCTCACGCTGCTCTTTTCGGCGCTTTTCCGCCCGCTCCTCCTCGGCTTCATGCTGAACCGCATCGCCGATCGGCAGCGCGAGCTGGAGGAGGTGCGGATTCCGGTCGTCGGCGTCGAGCACGCGCCGGCCCTCGTGGACTGGCTGCGCCAGCAGGCAGGTGTCGAGGTTGTCGCCGGACCGGCCGACGCCGAGCAGGCGGTGCGAGCGGGCGAGGACGTGGTGGTCGTGATCTCGCCAGAGTTCGCGAAGAAGTTCCGCGCGTCGTCGCCGGCAGCTGTCAAGATCGTCTCCGATGCGCTCGCGCACGACGTCGCGTCCGAAAGTGCTGCGCGTGCGCGGGCTGCTTCAACGCTACAGCGCCGAAATCGGCAGCATGCGGCTGGTCGGCCGCGGCGTGAGCCCGTCGATCGTCGTCGCCGCTGCAAGTGCAGGATGTCGAAGTCTCGAGCGCGCAGCAACGCGCGGCGCAGATTCTGAATTTCATTCCGCTGTTCGTGGTCCTTGCGGCGTTCATGGGCGGCATGCAGATCGCGATGGATTCGACCGCGGGCGAGCGCGAGCGGGGATCGCTCGAGCCGCTGCTCGTCAATCCGGCCCCGCGATCGGCATTCGCTGACGGGCAAGTGGCTGGCCGCAGGCGTGTCGCGTCGATCGCTGAGCGTCGTGCTGACGACGGCGCTCTGCGCTCGCGATGCTCGATTCATCCCGCTGCAGGAACTGGGCATCCGCTTCCGGCTCGGGTCGCGGTCAGATCGCCGGGCTGCTGGCGGCGGCTCTTCCGATCTGTCTGCTCGCGCCGGCCATCCAGACCTACGCGTCGACGTTTGCGCGCTCGTTCAAGGAAGCGCAGAGCTACATGGGCATGCTGGTGTTGCTGCCGATGGTGCCGGGGATGTTGAATACGCTCTATCCGCTGAGCGACATGCCCTGGCTGCAGCCGGTGCCCATAATCGGGCAGCAGGTGCTGCTGACTCAGGTATTGGGCGGACGGCCGGTCGCGCTGGTGGCGTTTACGGCCTCAGCCGCGACCACCGTCCTGGTCGCGCTCGTCCTGCTGCGCATGACGACACGGCTTTTCGAGCGCGAGCGCATCATTTTCAGCCGCTGAGAGGCCCGGCCGCCCAAGGACCTCCGTCCCGCCCGGCACTCCGTCCGGGCCCGACCTCGGTCCCCGCGCCTCGGCCGTGAACCGCCGGCCACGGCCATCTCGAGATGCCGCGACTCGGGACGCTCGGGTCGGGGCAAACTTGCACCCACCGTATAGCTGGCCCCGGCGCTGCCGACGTGCGAAACTGAAGGAAGTACCGCGCATCACGTTCCAGCCCGCGCGGATGACAACACGTGACAACCGAACCGAGTAAATCCCTGAAAATAAGAGGGTTCGCGGAGTGGCTCGCCGTATACTCCGCGCGGTAGTGCTGCGGTAGGGGACGATTGCACATGCGGAAAGTTCTCATTGCGTTCGCCGGGCCCGTTATCTTCTGCCTCGGTGTGGCCGCTCAAGGTGGCCCAGCACCGCGTGCGCAGGCTCCAGCGAGCGCGCCGAAAATTCAGACGACCACACCAAAAACCCCCGCCGGGGGTGTGCCATCGATCGTCAAGTCGCACCCGGCTGCGCCCGACACGATCACCAGCGAACAGCAAACAGCCCTCGTCAAGCAGGACCTGCGTGAGCTGCCACAGCGATCGCGGAAAGGCCGGCGGTCTGACGCTCGCCTCCTTTGACGCGGCACGGGCCGCCGACAACGGCGCGGTGGCGGAAAAAATGATTCGCAAGCTCCGCGTCGGCATGATGCCTCCGGCCGGAGCCAAACGGCCCGACGCCCGACACCCTCGATCGCTCTGACCAGCCTCGAATCGCAGATGGACACCCGCGCCGCACTCGGCCCGGACCCGGGGTGGCGGCCGTTCCAGCGTTTGAACCGCGCCGAATACGCACGGGCGATCAAGAACCTTGTTGGGGTCATCGACGCGACCGCGTTCCTGCCCGCCGACACGATCAGTCGCGGCTTCGACAACGTCGCCGACGTTCAGGCCTTTTCGCCCGCGCTGATGCAAGGCTACCTGCGTGCCGCAGGCCGGATTGCGGCGCTCGCCGTTGGCGATCCCGCGAGCTCGCCTTCGCAAGCGACATTCAAGCTGCCAAGAACGGCGTCGCAATTGGAACACCCGAGGGCGCGCCAATCGGCACCCGCGGCGGCATCTCGATCGATGCATGTGTTCCCGGCCGACGGCGATTACGTCTTCAGCATGATTGTTGCACCGATGCCGCCCGGCCTGCTCTTCGGCAGTTCGTCGGCGGCGAAAAGATCGAGTTGTCGATCGACGGCGAGCGCGCCGCGGGCTGTTCGATATCGACCCGCGCATGAGTGAAGAGAAAACGGCATGACCATCAAGTCCCGCGCCGGCGCGCGTGACGGCAGGATCGCACCGGGTCACGGCGGCGTTTCTGCGAGCGCGCCGAGGCGCTCGTCAACGACCTGCTCGCCCCGATCGAATCAAACGCTCGCCGACACGGAGATCGGCAGCGCCTTCGGCATTACGACGCTGCCCCACGTCCGCAACCTCAGCATCATCGGACCGCATCGCGTCACGGGCGTCTCGGACACGGCCAGCCGGCGCCAGGTGTTCACCTGCCGTCCGACGCTCGGCGGCAGAAGAGACGGCGTGCGCGACGGAGATCATCCGCCAGCTCGCCGGGCGGGCGTTTCGGCGGCCGGTGACCGACCGCGACGCGACGCGTCTGCTGACGTTTTACCGCGCGGGCGCGAGGAGCGCGACTTCGAGGCCGGCATCGCGAAAGCGCTCGAGGCGATTCTCGCGAGCCCGCAGTTTCTCTTCCGCGTCGAAGAGGCGCCGGCCAACGCCGCTCGGCGGAGCCTATCGGCTGGGCGACTACGAACTCGCCAGCCGTCTGTCGTTCTTCTTGTGGGGCAGCGGGCCCGACGCCGAGCTTCTGCGCCTCGCCGGCGCGGGACGCTGGCGACGACCGCGGCGTTGACCGAGCAGGCGCGCCGCATGATGGCGGATCCGCGCATCGAGGCACTCGCCACGCGCTTCGCGTCGCAGTGGCTGCGCCTGCAGGACGTCGAGCGGGTGAAGTCCGGACGCGATGCGAGTTCCCGCTACGCGATCAGACCTCGCGCGCCTTGCGCCGCGAGACCGAGATGTTTTTCGACAGCCTGGTGCGCGAAGACCGCAGCGTCTTCGAGCTCCTCACGGCGGACTACACGTTCGCCAATGAGCGGGTGGCGCGTCATTACGGGATTGCAAACGTGACGGGCACCGAATTCCGCCGGGTGGCCGTGCCGGACTATCGCCGCGGCATTCTCGGCCACGGGAGCGTCCTCATGCTTGACCTCGCTTGCCGACCGCACCTCACCGGTGCATGCGCGGCAAGTGGGTGATGGAAGTGCTGCTCGGCATCGCCGCCGCCACCGCCGCCGCCCAACGTGCCCGCGCTCGAAGACACCAACGGGGACCGACGAAGGCCGCGTGCTCACTGTGCGCGAGCGGATGGAAGAGCACCGCAAGAACCCGGCATGCACGTCGTGTCACCGTGTCATCGACCCGCTCGGGCTGGCGCTCGAGAACTTCGATGCCACAGGACAATGGCGTGTCACCGACGCGGGGTCGCCAGTCGATGCGACCGGCCAGCTCTACGACGGCACGGCGATCGCCGGTCCGGTCGGATTTGCGCGCGGCCCTTCTGCAAGCCATCAGGACGCGTTTCTTCTGAGCTTCACCGAGAACCTGATGACCTACGCGCTCGGCCGCCGTCTCGAATCGCTCGATATGCCGGCGGTGCGCCGCATCATGCGCGATGCCGCCGCGCACGACTATCGCATGTCGGCAGTTCTCCTCGGCATCGTCGCGAGTCGGCCTTCCGGATGGGCACGAGCGGACGTCCAGAGGCCGCCGTGACCTCCACGATCAGACTCCAGAGAGCGATAACGATGTTCATCACGGACAAGCATTTATCGCGACGCACGGTGCTTGAAGGGAATAGGCGTCGGCGTCGGCGCTGCCGCTCCTCGACGCGATGGCGCCGGCCGGCGCCGGTGCTCGCGCAAGGCGCGGCACCGCCAGGTGCGCCTCGTCGGCCATCGAGATGGTGCACGGCGCGGCCGGCAGCACGGCGATCGGCCTCAGCAGAACATGTGGTCGCCGGCGGCAGGTCGGGTCGCGAGTTCGACCTGAGTCCCGACGCAGTCTGAAGCTCGCTCGAGCCGCTATCGCGAGTACCTGACCATCGTCAGCAACACCGACGTCCGCAATGCCGAAGCGTTTGAGCTGCCCGAGATCGGCGCCGATCATTTCCGCTCGAGCGCGGTGTTCCTGACGCAGACGCATCCGAAGCAGACGCAGGGCTCCGACGTCTGTCGCCGGCACGTCGTTCGATCAGATCTACGCGCAGGAGTCCGGGCAGAGCACGCCGATTCCTTCGATGCAGCTGTGCATCGAAAATGTCGACCAGGCCGGCGGCTGCGCCTATAACTATTCGTGCGTCTACACCGACACGATCAGCTGGGCGTCACCGAATCAGCCGCTGCCGATGATGCGCGATCCGCGTGCGGCCTTCGATCAACTGTTCGGCGTCGGCGCCACGCCGGCCGAGCGCGCCGCCACGCCGCGCGACGATCGCAGCATCCTCGACTGGATCACCACCGAGGTCGTCGCGGCCTGCGCGCGGAGCTGGGCACGGCCGATCGGGCGCGGCTCGCCGAGTACCTCGACGAACGTGCGCGAGATCGAGCGGCGCATCCAGAAGGTCGAAGCGTCGAACGCGAGCGGCGAGCCGCGCGAGCTGCCCGAGGCGCCGGTCGGCGTGCCCGACTCGTTCGCCGAACACGTCAAGCTGATGTTCGATCTGCAGGCGCGTGGCGTTGCCAGTCGACACGACGCGCGTCTTCTCATTCAAGATGGGTCGCGACGGATCGAGCCGCGTCTATCCCGAGAGCGGCATCAACGCCGGCTTCCACCCGGCATCGCACCACGGCGACCGCGAGGATCGCGTGACGCGAGTTTCCGAAGATCAACACCTACCACGTCGGCCTGGTGCCGTACTTCCTGGACAAGCTGAAGAACACGCCCGACGGCGACGGCAACCTGCTCGACAACACGCTGGTGATGTACGGGTCGCCGATGGGCAACTCGAACGTGCACAACCACAAGCGCTGCCCACTGTTCTTCGCCGGCCACGCCGGCGGCGCAGTTGAAGGGCGGGCGTGCACATCAAGGCAGCTGACGGCACGCCGATGGCCAACGCGTTGCTCGGACGCCCAGACCGCACTGGGTCTGGATATCAAGACGTTCGGCGACAGCACGGCGGCAATGGATCTCAACGGCGTGCAGGACACGACCGTCGCGTAGATTTTCGGTATTTGTCGCGCGGGCTGCCGGGCCCCGACGCGCGCTTCTGGCGCGTTGGGTCGCTTTCGACCCGCGAGAGGAGCGATCATGTTGCGGAAACGGTTGTTCGCGGGTTGTGCCTCGGTCGCCCGGCGCGCTGTGTTTGTCGGCGGTCCTGTATGCGGCGGCGCCGGTGGCCGACGCGGCAATGGAGGGCGACTCGGACGGCGTTCGCGGCGCTGCTCAACAGCGGCGTGGACGTCAATGCCGCGCAGGGCGACGGCATGACCGCGCTGCACTGGGCGGCGATCAAGAACGACGCCGAGCTGGCGCAGATGCTGGTCTACGCCGGCGCCAACGTCAAAGCGACGACCCGGCTCGGCGGCTACACGCCGCTGGTCATCGCCGCCCGCAAGGCCAGCGCCGAGCGTGGTCGCGACGCTGCTCAAGGCCGGCGCCGATGCCGAAGGCGCGCGACCTCGACCGGCACGACGCCGCTGATGCTCGCCGCGGCGGCTGGTAACTCGAGGCCGTGAACATGCTGGTCGCCGACGGGCGCCGACGTGAACGCCAAAGAGTCGTATGCAGCAGACGGCGCTGATGTTCGCGGCCGCCTTCAACCGCGTCGGAAGCGATGAAGGCCCTGATCGCGGCCGGTGCCGACATGAAGGCGGCGACCAAGGTGGTCGATCTCGCGGCGCTGACGTCGCCCGAGGAAGAATTTTTCCGCCAGCAGCAGCCGCAGCAAGCCGGCGCGCCTGCAGCGCAGGGCGGCCGTGCTCCCGGCGCGCCCGCTGGCCAGCCGGCCGCCGCGCGTCGCCCGGCACAGCGGCGGGCGGCCAGGGTGGTGGCGGCGGACGCGGAGGTCCGCAGCGGCGTTGCCGGCATCGATCGTCAGTTCCGCTACAACGAGCTGGTGGCTATCAGGGAGGCATCACGCCGCTGTTGATCGCCGTGCGCCAGGGACTCGATGGAAGCGGTCGACGTTGCTCCTCGCCGCGGGGCGCCGAGTCAACCAGTTGAGTGCCGGCGACAAGAGCAGCCCGCTGCTGGTCGCGATGGCCAACGGCCACTTCGATCTCGCGAAGTATCTGCTCGACAAGGGCGCCGATCCGAACTCGACCGGTGAGAACGGTGCGGCGCCCGCTCTACGCGGTGTCAACGTGCAGTGGGCGCCCAAGGCGCTCTATCCGCAGCCGCGCGCCTATCAGCAGCAGCAGCTCACGCACCTCGATCTGATGACGGCGCTGCTCGACAGGGGCGCCGATCCGAACGGCCGCCTCAAGAAGAAGGTGTGGTACTCGGGCTACAACTTCGACCTGTCGGGCGTAGACGAAATCGGCGCCACGCCGTTCTGGCGCGCCGCCTATGCCTCGATATCGAGGCGATGAAGCTGCTCGTGGCGCGCGGTGCCGATCCGAACATTCCGACCTCAAGCCGGCTGGCCGCCCGCGGATCGGCGACGGCGGGCGCGAAACGGTCGGAGACAAATCCGGGCTGCCGATCCTGCCGGTGGGTGGCCCCGGCGTCACGCCGCTGCAGGCGGCGGCCGGCGTCGGCTACGGCGAAGGCTTCGCCGCCAACTCGCACCGCTACGCGCCGAGCGGGATGCTCGCGGCCATCAAGTATCTGGTCGAGGAGCTGGGCGCCGACGTCAACGCCGGCCGATCACGAAGGCAACACCGCGCTGCATCAGGCGGCGGCCCGCGGCGACGTCGCGATGATCGAGTACCTCGTCTCGAAGGGCGCCGAACTGCCAAGGCATCAATCGCGAGGGCCAGTCCACCGCGGACATGGCCAACGGGCCGGTGCAGCGCACGCAGCCGTATCCCGAGGCGCTCGAGTTTCTCGAGAGCCTCGGCGCGATCAACAATCACAAGTGCGTGAGCTGTTAGGTCGGGTAGGCCTGGTTGGTCGGGTAGGGCTGGCTCGGCTGGTCGGTCGGACTCACCGACATGTCGCGCGGACCACGAGCTCCGCGAGTTCGAGAAACGATGAAACGACTTCTTGTTCGACCCTGGGCGTCGCAATCGCGTCGCTGAGCCTTGCCGCTCGGGTGCACAGACACCGCGCATTGCGGCACCAGCGGCCGCGAGCAAACCGGCGGCACCGAAGCCGGCCGTCTCGCATCCGCAAGCGCCCGCGCCACCTTCGGCACCTGCGGGCGCGGTGGATGCCGACGCGCAGACCGAGCTCGTCAAGCAGTACTGCGCGACGCTGTCACAGCGATCGCGCCAAGGCGGGCGGGCTCTCGCTGGCGTCTTCGAGCGCGGCCAAGGCGGTGAGCAGCCTGTGGTCGTCCGAGAAGATGATCCACAAGCTCCGGCTCGGCATGATGCCGCCGCCAGGGGCGCGCCGGCCCGACGAGACGGCGCTCGCCGCGTCTCGCCGAGTCGCTCGAGACCCGCATCGATCGAGCGGCCGCCCTCAATCCCAATCCCGGCCGTCGTCCGTTCCAGCGCATGAACCGCGCGGAGTACGCGCGCGCGATCAACAGCCTCCTCGACCTCGATCTTGACGTCGCGCCGTACCTGCCGCCCGACACCATCAGTCATGGCTTCGACAACGTCGCCGACGTGCAGACGCTCTCGCCCACGCTGATGGAGGGCTATCTGCGAGCGGCCAGCCAGATCAGCCGCCTCGCGATGGGTGATCGCAACGCCACGGCGACCTCGACGACCTACAAACTGGGCCGCACGATGTCGCAGATGCGGCACATCGAAGGCACGCCGATTGGCACGCGCGGAGGCACGGCGATCACGCATGTGTTTCCGGCTGACGGCGACTACGTGTTCAAGGTCGCGATGCACTACGAGCCGCTCGGCGGGCTCTACGGCCGCTCCACGATGACGATGGACGGCATCAACGAGCAAGTCGAAGTCTCGTCGACGGCGAGCGAGTGGCGGTGATCGATCTCAACGACGCGGATGAGCGAGTCGGACCCAAGAACAATCTCGATCCACGGACGCCGCCGATTCACGGTCCGCCGGGCCGCACCGAGTCGCGGCGGCATTCATCGAGCAGATTGAGCGCTGCCCGACGACCTGCTCATCCCCGTGGAGAACACGCTGGTCGACGTAGCATGGCCCAGGGCATCACGGTGCTCCCGCACATGCGCGACTTCACGGTGCATCGGACCGTCGACCGTCACGGGGATCTCCGACACGCCGAGCCGCCGCCTGATCTTCACCTGCCGTCCGACGACATCGGCCGAAGAGGCGCCGTGCGCCGAAGAGATCATCAAGCGACTGGCGGCGCAGGCCTTCCGTGGCCCGGTGCAGCCCGGACGAATTGAAGGGCGTGCTGGCGTTCTACGAACAGGGCCGCAAGCGCCCTTCGACCGCGGCTCAGGGCGCCCCGAGCTCGTCGACGGGCGCGGCGACTTCGAAAACGGTTTGCGCCTCGCGCTGCAGGCGATCCTCGCCAGCCCACGCTTCGCGTTCCGCTTCGAAGAAGTGCCGGTCGACCGCCGCGGCGCCGGCCGGGCGTACCGGGTCAGCGAGAAGGATCTGGCATCGCGACTGCGTTTTTCCTCTGGGGCGACGGTGCCCGACGGGGAACTGGTGAAGGCGGCGTCGCAGGGCAGGCTGCAGCACCCCGCGTGCTCGAGCAACAGGTGCGGCGGATGCTCGCCGATCGAGGTCGGAAGCGCTGGCCACGCGTTTTGCGGGTCAGTGGCTGCGCCTGCAGGACCTCGACAAGATTGATCCCGGACTACCTGCAGTATCCGCAACTACGACGACACGCTGGCGCCAGGCGTTCAAGCGCGAAACCCAACTGTTCTTCGACAGCCTGCGTGCGCGAAGATCGTCAGGTCCTGGAATTGCTGACCGCCGACTACTCATTCGTCAACGAGCGTGTGGCGCGCCACTACGGTATTGCGAACGTGGCTGGCCCCGAGTTTCGTCGCGTGCAGTTGCCCGACTATCGCCGCGGCGTGCTCGGCCACGGCAGCATCCTCGCCCTGACATCGAATTCCGATCGCACGTCTCCGGTGCAGCGTGGTAAGTGGGTGATGGAGGTGTTGCTCGCATCGCCGCCGCCGCCCCCGCCGCCCAACGTGCCGTCGCTCGACGATACCAAGCCAACGGGCGAAGGCCGATTCCTCTCGGTGCGCGAGCGGATGGAAGAACACCGCAAGAACCCGGCGTGCACGTCGTGTCACCGGGTGATCGATCCGCTCGGCGTGGCGCTCGAGAACTTCGACGTGACCGGCGCATGGCGGATCAAAGACAACGAAGTCCCGATTGATTCGGCCGGCGAGCTCTACGACGGCACGAAGATGGACGGGCCGGCAGGCTTGCGCAATGCCCTGCTCAAACACAAGGACGCGTTTCTTCTGAGCTTTACCGAAAATCTCATGACCTACGCGCTCGGCCGCCGCGTCGAGTATTACGACATGCCCGCGATTCGCCAGATCGTCCGTGACGCGGCGAGAGAACGATTACCGCATGTCCGCCTTTTTCCTGAGCGTCGTCAAGAGCGCGGCATTCCAGATGAGTGCGGCTGAAACCGCCGATCGCACGAGCACGACGACCGACCGTAACGAGCGACAGTCAGAGGAGCCACCCCCCATGTTCATCACGAAGAAGCACATCTCGCGTCGAACGGTGTTGCGCGGCATCGGCGCCACCGTCGCCGTGCCGCTCCTCGACGCCATGGTTCCCGCCGGCACCGCGTTCGCGAAGACGCGGGCTGCGAGCAAGGTTCGCTTTGCGGCGATCGAAATGGTCCACGGTTCGGCGGGCAGCACGAAATTCGGCCTCGAGAAGAACATGTGGGCGCCGGCGCAGGCGGGTCGCAATTTCGATCTGACTCCGAGCGCGCTGAGCCCGCTCGAGCCGTTTCGCGAGCACCTGACCATCGTCAGCAACACCGATGTGCGTAACGCCGAGGCGTTCGAGTTGCCCGAAATCGGCGGCGATCACTTCCGATCGAGCGCGGTGTTCCTCACGCAGATGCACCCGCGTCAGACCCAGGGGTCGGATGTGCACGTCGGGCACGTCGCTCGATCAGTATCTACGCGCAGAAGTTCGGTCAGGACACGCCGATTCCGTCGATGCAGCTGTGCATCGAGAACGTCGATCAGGCGGGTGGCTGCTCGTACGGCTACTCGTGCGTCTACACCGATTCGATCAGCTGGGCGTCGCCGACAGAGCCGCTGCCCATGGTGCGCGACCCCCGAGCCGTGTTCGATCAGTTGTTCGGGGTCGGCGCCAGCGTGAAGGATCGCGCGGAGCGGCGGTCAGAGGATCGCAGCATCCTCGACTGGATCGCGTCCGATATGTCGAAGATGAAGGCCGCGCTCGGCACGGCCGATCGCGCCCGCCTGAGCGACTACCTCGACGATCTGCGCGAGATCGAACGGCGTATTCAGCGCGTCGAGCAGTACAACAGCAGCGGCGCGCAACGAGATCTGCCGGAGGCGCCGATTGGCGTGCCCGACTCGTTCGAAGAGCACGTCAAGCTGATGTTCGATCTGCAGGTGCTCGCGTTCCAGTCGGACACGACGCGTGTCTTCGCCTTCAAGCTCGGACGCGACGCCTCGAACCGCGTCTACCCCGACAGCGGCGTCACGACGGCCTTCCACTCCGCCTCGCATCACCAGGCGCGCGAAGACCGGATCATGCAGTTTGCCAAGATCAATCGCTATCACATCAGCATGCTGCCGTATTTTTTCAAGAAGCTGCAGGACACGCCCGACGGCGAGAGCAACCTGCTCGAGAACACGCTGGTGATTTACGGATCGCCGATGGGCGACTCCAACGTTCACAATCACAAGCGCGTGCCCTTCCTGCTTGGCGGTCACGCCGGCGGGCAAGCTCAAGGGCGGACTGCACATCAAGATGCCCGACGCGACGCCGCTCGCCAACGCCATGCTGAGCGTGGCGCATACGCTCGATTTGGACCTGCCGAAGTTCGGCGACAGCACGGCGGCAATCGACCTGAACGGCGTGCAGAGCACCACGCTGTAAGTAACCTGTCAGGTTTCAGGTACAGTTTCAGGTATCAGGAAGGCCAGGGCTGGCGCCCTGGCCTTTTTTTTAGTCCCTCAATTTAGCTCGACGTTCTGACACCTGATACCTGATCCCTGATACCTGACTACCTGGCGCCCGCAGACACCTGCTGACAAAACCCAAGGCTGGATGCGCGATAATAGTGGGTCCGGTATCAAGCTCCGATTCAAGCACTTACAGGGACATTTTGGAATGATTCGAGCCTTCCTGGCGACGCTCGGCGCGGCGGCCCTCGGCGTCACGCTGTACGCGCAGCAACCCGCGCCCAAAATCGTCCCGGCACCGCACCCTCGGCACCTGCGGCACCTGCGGCACCTGCGAGAATGCGCCCGGTCGCCGCCCACGACGCCGGCGCTGCATCGCACACCGCCCTCATCAAGCAGGTCCTGCGTGGGGTGTCATAGCGATCGCGGCAAGGCGGGCGGGCTGTCATTGGCCGCCTTCGACGCGACCAACGCCGCCGAGCACGCGGCAACCACCGAAAAGATGATTCGAAAAGTGCGCGCCGGCATGATGCCGCCCGCTGGAGCGCGGCGTCCCGAACCGGCCGTGCTCACGGCCCTTGCCGATGCGCTCGAGATGCGCGTCGATCGCGCGGCGGCGCTCAATCCGAATCCCGGCTGGCGTCCGTCGCAGCGGCTCAATCGCGCCGAATACGCGCGCGCGATCGAGGATCTGCTCGGACTCGAGATCGATGTCACTCCGTTCCTCCCCGCCGACACGATCAGCGACGGCTTCGACAACATTGCCGACACACAGACCATCTCGCCGACCTTGATGGAGGGCTACCTGCGGGCCGCCAGTCAGATCAGCCGCCTCGCCGTCGGCGACAAAAACGCGACGCCTTCGGCGACGACCTGGAAAGTACCGCGCACACAGTCGCAGATGCGCCACGTCGATGGCGCACCGATGGGCACGCGCGGCGGCTTATCCGTCGTCCATGTCTTCCCGGCCGACGGTGAGTATCAGTTCCGGATTCTCTTGCACAGCGGACCGACTGGCGATCTGTTCGGCGGTCCACAGGCGGGCGAACAGCTCGATATCTCGATCAACGGCTCACGTGTTGCGCTCATCAACATCAACCCGCGGATGAACGAGCAGGATCCGAACGGCCTCAACATCCTGTCGCCGAAGATCCACATCACCGCCGGTCCGCAGCGTGTGTCGGCCGCGTTCATCTCGCGCTTCGACGGTCCGATTGACGATCTGATGGTGCAGATCGAGCACACGCTCGCCGACACCAACATCGGTGAGGTATTTGGGACCACCGCGTTACCGCATGTCCGGGACTTCACTGTGACGGGTCCGTACACGGTCACTGGCATCTCCGACACGCCGAGCCGACGGCGGATCTTTTCCTGCCGGCCCACCACTGCGTCGGAAGAATCGGCTTGCGCGACTGAGATCGTCAGGGCCTTGGCCACCAAGGCGTATCGCGGTCCGGTCGGGCGGAAGACTTCAAAGAGTTGATGACGTTCTTCGAGCAGGGTCGCAGGAGGCCCGCGAGCACCGGTCAGAGCGGCGCCGGCTCCAGTGAGGCACGCGGCGATTTCGAGGGCGGTATCCGTCTCGCGCTGCAGGCCATTCTGGCCAGCCCGCGCTTCCTCTTCCGGATGGAGCAGGTGCCCGGCACCCTGCGCGCGGGACAGGCGTACCGCATCAGCGATGTCGATTTGGCGTCGCGTTTGTCGTTCTTTCTCTGGGGCGCACCGCCCGACGCCGAGCTCTTGAAGGCGGCGAATCAGAACACGCTCCGCACCCCCGCGATGTTCGCAAAGCAGGTGCGCCGCATGCTCGCCGATCCGCGGTCGGAAGGCCTGTCGACGCGGTTTGCGTCATTGTGGCTGCGCTTGCAGGACGTCGAGAAGGTGCGGCCCGATCATCATTTCTACGCGCACTGGGATCACTCGTTGTCTGACGCGCTCGTGCGCGAAACCGAGCTCTTCTTCGACAGCCTCGTGCGCGAGGACCGCCCGCTCCTGGATCTGCTGACCGCCGACTATACGTTCGTCAACGAACGGCTCGCCAAGCACTACGGCATTCCGAACGTCCTCGGCGACGACTTCCGTCGTGTCGAGCTGACCGATCCGAACCGGCGCGGCATCATGGGGCAGGGAAGCATCCTGCTGCTCACATCGATCGCCGACCGCACCTCGCCGGTCTTGCGCGGCAAGTGGGTGCTCGAGGTGCTGCTTGGCTCACCGCCGCCCCCGCCTCCGCCGAACGTGCCTGCACTGGAAGAAACCAAGGCGACTGTCGGCGCGAAGCTTCTGTCGACGCGCGAGCGGATGGAAGAGCACCGCAAGAACCCCGCCTGCGCGCCGTGTCATCGCGTGATCGATCCACTCGGCCTGGCACTCGAAAACTTCGATGCAACTGGCAAGTGGCGCATCAAGGACAATGGTCAGCCGATTGATTCGGTCGGGCAACTGTACGATGGCACGCCGATGGACGGGCCGGTTGGCTTGCGAAGCGCATTGATGAAGCACTCGGATCTGGTGATCTTGAGCTTCACCGAGAGCCTGATGACCTATGCGCTGGGCCGCCGCGTCGAGTATTACGACCTGCCGCGCGTGCGCGAAATCGTCCGCGAAGCGAAGAAAAGCGACTATCGGCTTTCCTCGTTCATCCTCGGCGTGGTCAACAGCCCCTCCTTCCGCATGAGCAAGGCTGCGCCAGTCGAGACAACTGAAGCGAACCGCCGTAACGAGCCGGCGTCACGCCCCGTCGTTCCGAACCAACGTTGATAGGAGACGCGATGTTCATGACCAGAAAGCACCTCTCTCGCCGCACGATCCTTCGCGGTATGGGCGTGACGATGGCGCTGCCGTTTCTCGAGGCGATGACGCCGGCGGGTGGTGTCAAGGCGGCAACGAAGAAGGTGCGGCTCGCGTGTATCGAGATGGTTCACGGGTCGGCCGGCGCGACGACGATTGGCGCGGAGAGAAATCTCTGGTCGCCGGCCGCGGTCGGCCGCAGCTTTGACCTCAGCCCGTCCAGCCTTTCGGCGCTCGAGCCGTTTCGCGACTACCTCACCATCGTCAGCAACACGGACGTGCGCAATGCGGAGGCGTTCGAGCTGCCGGAGATCGGCGCCGATCACTTCCGCTCGAGTGCGGTGTTTCTCACGCAGGCGCACCCGCTGCAGACCCAGGGGTCGAACGTCAAGGCGGGCATATCGCTCGATCAGTACTACGCGCAGAAGTTCGGGCAGGACACACCGATTCCGTCGATGCAACTCTGCATCGAAAGTGTGGACCAGGCCGGCGGCTGCTCCTACGGCTATTCCTGCGTTTATACCGACACCATCAGCTGGGCGGCGCCTGGCGAACCGCTGCCGATGGTGCGCGATCCGCGTGCCGCCTTCGACGCGCTGTTCGGCGTCGGTGCGACACCAGAGGAGCGCGCCGAGCGCCGCGCCGAAGATAAGAGCATCCTCGATCTGATTAGCAACCAGATTGGGCGACTGCGCAATGAGCTGGGCGCCGTCGACCGCGCGCGCCTGAGCGACTACCTCGATGATGTGCGCGAGATCGAGCGCCGCATCGAGCGGGTCGAGGCCTACAACAAGAGCGGCGAGACGCGCGAAATGCCCGAAGCGCCCGTCGGTGTGCCCGACTCGTTCAGCGAGCACGTCAAGTTGATGTTCGATCTCCAGGCGCTGGCGTTTGCGTCGGATACCTCGCGGGTGTTCTCGTTCAAGATGGGACGCGACGCGTCAAGCCGCGTCTATCCCGAGAGCGGCATCACCACGGGCTTCCATCCGGCGTCGCATCACCAGGATCGGGAAGATCGCATCCTCGAGTTCAAGAAGATCAACGACTACCACGTCGGACTGCTGCCGTACTTCCTGAAAAAGTTGAAGGATACGCAAGACGGTGATGGCAATTTGCTGGACAACTCGCTGGTGCTCTACGGGTCGCCGATGGGCAACTCGAACATCCACAATCACAAGAAGTGCCCGCTGTTTTTCGTCGGGAAGATGGGTGGTCAGCTCAAGGGCGGATTGCACCTCAAGGCGCCGGACGGCACGCCGATGGCCAACGTGTTCCTGAGCGTGCTGCACAAGCTGGGACTGGACGATGTGGACAAGTTCGGCGACAGCACGGCGGCGTTCAATCTCAACGATGCCGTGGAGACGACGGTCGCTCGGTAGGTGTCAGGGCCAGGTGTCAGGGGTCAGGTATCAGGAGTGAGATTGATGCGACGAAGATTTGTTGGCGGTTTTGCCCTCAGCCTGATCGGCGCTTTGTGCCTGTCGGCCGTTCTTGCCGCCGCGGGTCCGTCTGTCGCCGATGCCGCGATGAAAGGTGATCGGGACGCCGTCCGGCGGCTGCTCTCGAGTGGCGAGGACGTCAACGCCGCCCAGGGCGACGGCATGACGGCGCTGCACTGGGCCGCGCTCAAGGGTGACGCCGACCTCACGCAGATGCTGGTGTACGCCGGCGGCAACGTCCGAGCCACCACGCGACTCGGCGCCTACACGCCGCTTTACCTGGCCGCCAAGGGTGGCTTCGCGCCGGCCATCGCGGTGCTCCTGGCCGCGGGTGCCGATGTGAAAGCGCTCACTGCCAACGGCGCGACGCCCCTGATGATTGCGGCGGCCGGCGGTGACGCCCGTGCCGTGTCGATGTTGATCGAAAACGGCGCTGACGTAAATGCGCAGGACACGGCGAAGGGCGAGACGCCGCTGATGTATGCCGCCGCGTTCAACCGTGTCGACGCCATCAAAACCTTGCTCGAGAACGGTGCCGACACCAAAGCGACGACGAAGATCGTCGACTTGAATGCGCTCACGGCGCCCGAAGAAGAGACCATGCAGCGTCAGCAGGGCGCAGCGGGGGCACGGGGCGGCGCAGCGGCACCGGCGCAAGTGCCTGGGCTGACGCGCCCCTACCGGTATAACGAGCTGATCGGTACGCAGGGGGGCTTCTCCGCGCTGCACTTCGCCGCGCGTGAAGGTTTTGTCGATGCGGTACGCGCGCTCCTCGACGGCGGCGCCGATCTCAACCTGATAAACCCTGGCGACAAAGCCTCGCCGCTGCTCACGACGATCATCAACGGTCATTTCGATCTGGCGAAGGAGCTGCTCGATCGCGGGGCCAATCCGCATCTCGGGGCGGAGAACGGTGTGACACCGCTCTACGCCGTGCTCAACAACGTCTGGGCACCGAAGTCGCTCTATCCAGGGCCCAAGGCCTATCAACAGCAGACGCTCACCTATCTCGAGTTGATGAAGACGTTGCTCGACAAGGGCGCCGACCCGAACGTCCGGCTCACCAAGAAGATTTGTATCAGGCGTACAACTCGGATTTCGCCGGCGTCGATGAAACAGGCGCCACACCGTTCTGGCGCGCCGCCTATTCCAGCGATGTCGATGCCATGAAGCTGCTGGTCGCCTACGGAGCGGATCCGAACATCCCGACCATCAGGCCGGCTGGCCGCCCGCGCGCGGGCGACGTGACGCGAACGGTGGAAGACGTGTCGCAGTTGCCCCCAGTGCCAACCGGGGGACCGGCGGTGCCGCCGCTGCTGGCCGCGACAGGGGTAGGTTACGGAGAAGGATTTGCGGCGAACTCGCATCGCTATGCGCCCACCGGCTTTCTGCCCGCCATCAAGTATCTGGTCGAAGAGCTGCATGCCGACGTCAACGCGGTCGATCACGAAGGCAACACGGCGGTTCACAACGCGGCATCGCGCGGCGACACCGAGAGCATTCTCTATCTCGTCGCCAAGGGTGCGGACGTCACCAGAGTGAATCGCGAGGGCAAGACCACGGTCGATCTCGCCAATGGCCCCGTGCAGCGCACCCAGCCGTATCCGGAGACCATCGCCGTCCTCGAGAAGCTTGGCGCGAAGAACAGTCACAAGTGCGTGACGTGCTAAGGAGCGCGGGTGCCGAGGGTGCCGCAGGTGCCGCGGTGCCGCAGGTGCTGCAGGTGCCGAGGGTGCCGATCGCACGGTCGGGTCTATTTGAACTGCAAAATCCCTGAAGCTAGCGCGAGGTCCGCGGTCAGACAGGCAGCTTCTGCCTGGTCTTGAAGTACGCGGCCCATGGGTTGTCGAGCGTCTTCAGCCGCCGCGGCAGCGTGCGAATCGTCCAGCGTGCCGGGTTGAGCCGCGGCGAGAGCTCGTCCCATGCGATCGGCACCGAGACCGGCGCGCCCGCGCGTGCGCGTGCCGAATAGGCGGCCACCGACGTGTTCGTCCGGTTGTTGCGAAGATAGTCGATCAGGATGTGTCGCTCGCGTCCGGTTTTTGCGAACTTGGTGGTAAAGCGCGAGGGATCGTGCTCGACGATCTGGGTTGCGACCGCACGGGCGAAGCCAAGGCAGGCCGACCAATCGCGCGCCGGGACGACCGGCACCACGATGTGCAGGCCTTTGCCACCGGTCGTCTTGATCCACGACTCGAGGCTGAGCGCCTGGAGTGCGCGGCGCAGGAGCCGCGCGGCGTCAACCATTTCGCGCCAGGCCACAGTTGGTCCTGGATCGAGATCGAACACGATGCGATCCGGCTGCTCGATGCGTGTATCGGTCGAGTTCCAGGTGTGGAACTCGACGATGTTGCGCTGGGCAAGGGCGATGAGCGCGGGACGATCGTCGACGATCATGTAGTCGCCGATCTTGGTTTTCTCGCGAATGTTGATGACGCGCACCTGCACCGGCGCGCGCTCGCCGGAGTGCCGCAGATAGCGGCAGTGATCGGCGTCGGGCGCGCACTGTTTGAGCGTCAGGGGGCGTCCGCGCAGGTGCGGAAGCATCCAGTCGCCGACGGTATCGTAGTAACGAACAAGATCGAGCTTGGTGAGCCCCTCGGCGGGGTAAATCACGCGCTCAGGATGGGTCACCCGGATGCCGGCGAAGATTGGTTGCATGCGCTGTCCTTGCTTCATTATCGCGACGAGTCTGATGGTTCTCGGGACGTCGCTTTCCGCGCAGATGGGCCAGCTGCAGACCGGTGCCTTGTCAGACGGGGTCGTCATCGACGGTCCGCCACCGCCCGAAGCGCCGGCGATGATCAGCCGCGACGCCGAGGGCCGGGCGACCGTGCAGTCGATCAAGCTGCGCACGCCGCTCCAGGTCGACGGCAAGCTGGACGAAGCGGTGTACATCGAGTATCAGCCGTTCGGCGGGTTCCTCCAGGTCGCCCCCACGTATAAGGCGCCGTCGACCGAGAAGACAGACGTGTGGGTGATGTACGACGCCGACAACGTGTACGTCGGCGCGCGGGTGTGGGACTCGGCGCCGCCGGAGAAGTGGATCGCGAACGAGCTGCGGCGGGATACGAATCAGCTCCGCCAAAACGATCATCTCGGCGTGATGTTCGATACCTTTTACGATCGTCGCAGCGGGTTCATGTTCTACACCAACCCACTCGGAGCGCTTGCCGACTACTCGGTCATCGACGAAGGGGCGCCGAACACCGACTGGAATCCGGTCTGGGAATCACGCACAGGCCGATTCGACGGCGGCTGGACGGTGGAGATGGCCATCCCATTGAAGACGCTGCGCTATAAGTCTGGAAACAATCAGGTCTGGGGGATTCAGCTGCGACGCTCCATTCGTCACAAGAACGAGTGGACGTATCTCACGCCGGTGCCGCAGAACATGGCCGGCCCGCAGGCGCTCAACCGCGTCTCCGCGGCGGCAACGCTCATCGGCCTCGATCTGCCGCCGGCGAGCAAGAACATCGAATTGAAGCCGTACGCCATTTCGCGTGTCGAGAGCGACCCGCTGCGCAACCCGCCAATCTCGAATGAGTTCGATCCAGACATCGGCGGTGACGTCAAGATCGGTGTGACGGCGAATCTGACCGCCGATTTCACCATCAACACCGACTTCGCGCAGGTCGAGATCGACGAGCAGCAGGTCAACCTCACGCGCTTCAACCTGCTCTTTCCCGAGAAGCGCGACTTCTTCCTCGAGGGGCGCGGCGTGTTCGACTTCGGCCGCGGCGGAACTGGCACCGGCGGGGCGAATATGGGCACGAGCAGCGATACGCCCTTTCTCTTTTACAGCCGCCGCATCGGCATCGTCGGCAACCGCGTCGTCCCGATCGATGCCGGCGCTCGACTGACAGGCAAGGTAGGCGCGTTTGGTGTGGGCATCCTCAACATCCAGGCCAGCGACGTGGAGTCGACGTTGACGCAAGCCGCATTGCCGTCGACGAATTTCACCGTGCTTCGCGTCAAGCGCGACATCCTCCGGCGCAGCACGATCGGCGCGATGTTCACCAACCGGTCGGATTCAACGGTCGTCAGCGGCTCGAACCAGGCCTACGGGGTGGATGCGGCGTTTGCGTTTTACGAGAACCTCAGTGCCGGGGCCTACTACGCCAAGACCACCACGCCCGAACGGAGCGGTGCCGACGACAGCTACCAGGTGAAGTTCGATTACGTCCCCGATCGCTACGGTGTGCGAGCCGAAGTCTTGAAGGTCGGACGGAACTTCAACCCTGAGGTCGGGTTCATCCGCCGCGCCGATTTCACCAAGTCGTTTGCTGCCGCGCGCTTCAGCCCGCGACCGGCGAACATGCCGGCGGTGCGGAAATTCACGTGGGAAGGCACCGTCGACTACTACGAGAACGGCGCGGGGCAAGTCGAGAGCCGTCAACTGGCCGGTCGTTTCAATACCGAGTTCAACAACAGCGATGTCTTTTCCGCCGAGGTCAACCGCAATTACGAGCTGTTGTTGGATCCGTTCATCGTGCAGCGCGGCCACGTCATCGCGCCCGGGTCGTACAGCTTCAATGATTTCGCGATCGGCTACAACTTCGGGCAGCAGCGCCGCGTCTCGGGCAACGTCTTGCTGCAGCGGGGACAGTTCTACGACGGCGATATCACGACGTTCGGTTTTTCAGGCGCGCGGGTCGCGATTCTCAAACAGTTCTCGCTCGAGCCGCGCGTGTCGATCAACCACGTGCAGTTGCCGACCAGTGAGTTCACGACGAAATTGTACGGGTCGCGCGTCGACTACGGCTTCTCGCCGCGCATGTTTGCGAGTGCGCTCCTGCAGTACAGCTCGAGCGACCGCACCTTTAGCAGCAACCTTCGTTATCGGTGGGAGTACCGTCCCGGTAGCGAGTTCTTCCTCGTCTGGACCGACGAGCACGACACGTTTCAAGCGAGGCCGGACACCCGCCTGCGTAATCGAGCATTCGTGGTCAAGATCACGAGGCTCTTCCGCTTTTGAAGCACGGGCAGGAAGCGGAGCACGGAAGCACGGAAACACGGAGACACGGAGACACGGAGCACGGAGACACGGAGACATGGAGTAGAAGATTGGATCCCGATCGATTCGTTCGCCGGTCGAAGATCATTCTCCGGCCTCCGCGTCTCGGTGCCTCCGTGGCTTATCAGTGCCCCGGCGGCCGCGGCACTGCGGTGCGTCCGCCATCGCCACCCCCGCCGCCGGAGTAGCCCCCGGTTGACACGCCCCGCTCGATCCACTGGACGATGAGCCGCTCGACGACGAGGTTCCGTTGCTGTCGCCGCCGCCATTGTTCGTACGCCCGGGCTCGGGAGTGCGGCTGCTGACGCGTGTGTAGCCGCGGCCGTCGACCACTCGACCGTCGCCGGAGGGCTCAGGCGTCGGCGGCGCGCCGGGACGTGGTGGATCGATCACCACGTACCCCGAGCTCGGCACGTAATACGGGTCGTACGATCCCCAGTAGCGATACGCGAAGGGGGAGTAGTAACTGGGCCAGAACATCGCGTCGGCAATCCACGGCCACCCGCCGCCGTATTCATCGGGGTCGCCAAAGCCACCGTAGCCGCCGCCGTACCCGGGCGACGGCGATCGGTTCGCCATGCGGTCGACGACAAAGTGTTTCGGATAGGAGAGCGCAATCATCAGATCGATGACGTTGCCCGGGATCCCCGCCTCCTTCAGTTCGGCGAGCTGTTTGCTCTTGAGATGAAAGCCGGTGCCAAGCTCGACGATCGCCGCCTGCACCGCTTCGGGCATGAGCCTCGCGCTTGCTTCCTTGACATCGGCGACGCTCCACGACGTTTCGCCGACAAGCGGCGCCACCACACCGGACCGCGCCGACGACGGCTGCCCCGGCGCGCGTTCGAACTTGCGCACGCGGATGTTTCGGCGTCCCTCGATGTCGATCAATTGAATGTCCATCCATGTCGGCCCGGGCAACATCATGGTGAGGCCCGAGACCTTCCGCGGCGCTTGATCGGCACACGTAATTTCCGCGGTGGTGTAGAGCCGCCGCCCGGTACTCGACCACTCGCTGCGCTTGCTGCCCCGGCATTCCGCATCGGTCATCGGATGCGACGCCGCGTCGGCGACGATCGTGTCCTCGAGCACGCGCTGTGTGCCGATCAACGTCGTGATGGTGACGCCTTGGGCGGCGGGCGCCACGCACACCCGCGTGTTTGCGTCGCTGCGCTGCATGCGTGCCGGCGCGAGCGCTGCGGCCACTTCGTCAGCGGTAATGTCGGTCCCCTGTCGCCACATGCCGTCGTTGCGGACACGCTCATCCTGCAGCTGCCAGCATCCGATCCACGGCTCCCAGCGAGTGTCGGTCGCGGCACCGGGGGCCCCGGTCTGCGCGAACGCCGGAGAGGCGCCGAGCAGGAGGGCAAAGGTGAGAACCAGGGATATCTTCTTCATCGGTCGTGCCTCCAGCATGACGGAGCGATCAGAACATCAGGTGAATACCCGTCGACAGCCGAAACCCGGAAAGATCGATCGGGTCGAAATCGACGAAGTCTCTCCCGAGCTTCGCGTTTGCCCACACGTAGCGGCCCTCTGCAGTCAGAAACAGAATCCTGTAGAGATGCACGTCGGTGCCACCGAAGACGTGTGCGCTCGGCGTAAAGCCCGAGGATACGAACGAGTCGGTGAAGACGGAGAGGTCGACGAAGTCGACGAAATCTCCGTTCTGTTGAAACTTGTACCAAATTGCGCCGCCGCCGGCGCCAACGTAGGGCGTCACTGACCGCGGAATCCACGCGAAGCGGCTGACGCTTTGGCCTCGCGGAAGCAGATTGAATCGCACACTTCCACTGACGGTGCTTTGCTTCAGCGTCGTCGACTGGGTGATCGGAAGCAACAGATTGTCGACGAAGTCGCGATACTCCGAGTCTTTCTCGGCCTTCCCGAACTCGACGCCAAACACGACGTCGAGTCGAGGTGTCAGAGTGATCGCGCCGTCGATGCCGATCATCGGCGTGTTGAAGTCCTTCTTGTCGAGGGTCAGTTGCTGCTGCACGAAGTCGAAGAGATCGCTGCCGGCGCGCGCGAACGACCAGACGCCACGAACGCCAATCGAGCCATGCGGAGTGCCGAACAGAAAGTCCGGCGCTCCACCAACGATCGGTGCTGGTTGCGGCGCCGGCGTGGGCGCTGGATCCTGGGCTTGCGCGGGGACGGAAGACACCGCGCACAGAGCGATCGCGAGGAGCGGCGCCAGCGGCATACCGCCGCGACGAGACCGGCTGCGCTGCATGCATCAAGAGTAACGCGTTTTTGGCCGTGAGCCTGCCGAAACCGCCGTCAGTTGCGCCAGAATAGGCCGGAATGTTTGCATCTGTCAGGCTCGGCCTGCGCCTCCTTCTCGAGCAGCCGGTTGCGTCTTTCGTGTCGATAGCCTGCCTCGCCGCAGGTATCGCGGCGACCGCGGCCGCCCTTACCCTCACCGACGCAGCGGTGCTCCGCCCGTATGGCATCCGAGGCGCGGGATCGCTCGTCGTGCTCTGGCAATCCGATCTCGCCCGGTCTCAGGATCTCATCGAGATGTCGCTGCCGAATTTTCGGGATTGGGCCGAACGCGCACAGTCGTTCGACTCGATGGCGGCGTTTGGCTCGTCTCATTGGCCGGGCATCGCACGCGCCGGAGGTGAGTCGTTTGCCATTGCACCAAGAGCCGTGTCGCGACGGTTCTTTCAGACGCTCGGACGGCAACCGCTCGCGGGCCGCGACTTCAGCGAGCACGACTTGCTCGAGTCCACGATCGCACCCGTCATGCTCAGCCACGCGCTGTGGGCCGCGCGATTCAACGCATCACCAGATGCCGTCGGTCGAACGATGTTCATCGACAACAAAGAGCATCGGGTGATCGGGGTGATGCCACGCGGGTTCGCGTTTCCAGAGGCGCCGGATGTCTGGATTCTCGTGGAACGTGCGCTCGGCGATGTCTTTCGCGAAAATGCCATGCCGCCGGATCAGCAGCGCGCGCTCGGCGTGCTCCAAGCGATCGGGCGCATGCGGCAGGGGGTGTCTCGCACGGCAGCGTTAGCGGAGCTCACGATGATCGAGCACGCGATCGCACAGGAGCACAAGCTGTCCGGCGCGCCCTTGACGCCCGTCTTGACCCCGTTTGCGGAGGTTGTGGTGGGCCGGCTCGGCGCCCGCTTGTGGATCGCTGTGGTCATGACGGCCGCGGTATTGCTCTTCGCCTGCTTCAATGTCGCCTCGCTCCGTGCCGCGCAACTTCGCGGGCGAGCGGGGGAACTGGCTGTTCGGCTGTGCCTTGGCGCGTCGCGGGGCACGCTGGCGACCCAGTTGCTGTCTGAAACGGTGCCTCTTGTCGCGATTTCTCTCGTCGCCGCGTTCATCCTCGCGCGTGGCCTCGAAGCTTGGCTTGGGGAGGTTCCGGCAATCTCGGCGAGCGGTCTGGTGCTTACTGAATTTCGCGCCACAGCCGCGATCGCTGTCGCCGTCCTCGGCTTCGTGGCGGGCGTCGTCATCTCCATTGTCCCCGCGCTCATGACGTGGCGGAGCACGCGACGATCGCGCGACCGCGTCTCGCTCGGTGATTAGCGGCTCGCGCTCGACCCATGCGGTGCTCGTGACGCAGGCGGCTCTTGCGATGTGTCTTGTCGCGATGGCAACCGGTGCCTTTCAAACGTTCATCCGGCTCTCGGCGCTTGACGTGGGCTTCGCCACCGCCGGTGTGACCACGCTCGACATCTCAGTGCCCGACTGGAAATATCCGTCCGAAGGCGAGCGGACGCGACTCGACGAACGTTTGCTTACAGCGCTGGAGCAGCTTCCCGGGACGTCGGCTGCCGCCGGTGTGTCTGTCAGGCCATTTCGTTTCGGCGAAATTGCGGACGGCATCCACGTGCGTCGACCCGAAGACGTGGCCACCGCGCCGGACGCGACGGTCGCTGCCAGCCGCGTCATCGTCACACCGCGCTACTTCGACGCCATGGGAATCATGCTGGTCGCAGGGCGGGCGTTTACCGACTTCGATCGCCTGTCATCACGGTCTGTCGCGGTCGTCAGCAGAGGTCTCGCACGGGTGCTGTGGGGGGAGGCATCACCACTCGGCAAGCAAATCGAGTTCTACACGCTGACCAGGGGCTGGCAGCCGCATGAAATCGTGGGCGTGGCTGACGACGTGCGGTCGCGCGTGATCGATCGGTTCGCGCTCGAACTCTACGTGCCGCACGGACGCGGAGGGCTGCCGCTCGGCAGCTACGTCATCAAACACGCCGGCCAACCGGCGATCACCGCCACGGCACTGCGCGCCGCGCTTACCGCCGTCGATCCTGATCTAGTACTTGGGCGTACGCAAACCACGAAGGCGGTTGTCGACGCCGTGCTCGCGCCGTCGCGGCTTCTCACGACCACCATGACGATTGTCGGCGCCACAGGGGTACTGCTGCTCGCCCTCGGCATCTTCGGCGCGGCGGGAACGGTATTACGCGGCGCACGACGCGAGGTCGCGATCCGTCAGGCGATCGGCGCGACGCCGTTCAGCGCGGCGCGCGCGCCACTCCGTTCACTTCTCACCGCATTGCTGATCGGCACTGTCGCGGGAGGTATTGCGGCGCCGGCCGCATTGCGCCTTCTTGCGTTAATGGGTGTCGCGGACGCCTCCGGGCTGTTACCAGCACTCACTGGCGCAACCGCTGCGGTCGCGGCAGCCACCCTCCTGGCGGTCGGTGTGACGCTCGCGCCCGCGATGAAGAGGTCGCCGGCGGAGCTGCTGCGGACTGAATGACGCGAGGTTATCCGGCCGCTATGCCGGCTGCGTCATCCGCGCGCGCGCCGCCGCGGCCTTGCGCTCAGTTGCGGCGGCCCGCAACATCGTCGTTGCCGTGTAGATCACCACGAACACCACCAGCCAGCGGACGTAGAAGAGCGGCAGCGATTTCACGATGAACGCGGCAATCAAGACGGCAAGCGGCCCCCCGAGCATCAGCCCGAGCGACGCGCGCAGGTTGTAGGCGTTCTTGCGAATGAACTGGAGACTCCCTACCGGCATCAGGAACGCGCACGATCCCATCATGATCGGAAAGGCGGCTGTGGGATTCATGCCGAGCAGGCTGATGAGGATCATGCAGGGCGCATAGAGGCCGATGCCGAGCGTCATCAGCGCCCCGAGCACGAAGTTGCCGCCGATGCCGACGACCAGTTTGGGACCGGTGAGCGCCAGTGCGGTACCACCGCCGGGGAACAGGTTGAGCACCTGCAGGAGCATGATCGTCGCCGCACCGAGGAGCGCGGTGCCCATCCCGATCTGCACGTTGCGACGTGGCCAGCCCCCGACGATGCCGGCGCCAAGCCATGCGCCCGCGCATGCGGCGGCGATCAGCAGAGCCATGGTCGCGAACTCGACTTCGACGATCTGCGTGTAGATGATCGCCTGGATCACGGTGGGCAGAATGTGACCGACGTTGAGCGTGCCCGGAATCTGCTCGTCGGGCACCAGTTTCCAGGCGCGAAACATCGCAGTCGTCGTCGCGAACGAGCCGATGCCAAGCGTGTCGAAAAAGTTGGAGATGAAACCGATGCCGAGCATGAGCGGTGTCGGCCGGACCGGCTCGTGGGTCCCATGTTCGCCAGCCGCATACTTTGCCCGCGCCTGCGCATACCAGAACACGAGATAGACGATCGTGATGGCCACGAGCGCCGCAATCAAAATCAGCTTAGCGTCCATCTAACACCCTGATCCCTGATCCCTGATCCCTGATCCCTGATCCCTGATCTCTTCTGACACCTGACACCTGACACCTGACCCCTGATGCCTGATGCCTGATGCCCGGCCTAGTCTACCCGACGAATTTATAGCCCGAGCCGTGAATCGTGAGAATGTGCTCCGGCGCGTGCGGCGCGCGTTCGATCTTCTGCCGCAGCTTGGCGACAAAGTTGTCGATCGTTCTGGTGGTCGGGAACTCCTCGTAGCCCCAGACCTCGTTGAGAATCTGCTCGCGCGTGACCACCTGTCCGATGTGCAGCACGAAATATCGCAGCAAGTCGAACTCGCGCGCCGTGAATTCGATCCGGGCGCGGCCGCGGCGCGCCTGATGCAGTTTGAAGTCGATCTCGATGTCCCCGATGCGCACGAGGTCGCCACCCGGGGTCTGCTTCTGCGTGCTCGCCCGCCGCAGCACCGCACGCACACGGGCCAGGAGCTCGGTGATGCGAAAACGGCTTGGTGACGTAATCGTCGGCGCCAAGCTCGAGGCCGAGCACCTTGTCGGTTTCCGCCGATCGCGCCGTGAGCATGACAATCGGCAGCGAACTCGAGCGGAGACGCAGCTCGCGGCACACGTCGAATCCGTTCTTCTTCGGCAGCATCACGTCGAGGATGACGAGATCCGGATTGAACAACCCTGCCTTGTTCAGCCCCTCCTCGCCGTCGGCGGCGGTTTGAACTTCGTATCCCTCGAGCTCGAGGTTGTCACGCAGGCCGAGCAGCATCTGCGGCTCGTCCTCGATCACCAGAATCCGCTTCATGAACCGCTCCCTCCGCGGAGGCGCCCGCGGGGATGGGGAAGTGCAGCGTGAACGTGCTGCCGCGATCCGGCTCGCTCTCGACATTGACGAACCCGCCGTGACCGCGCATCGTGTGGTCGACGATGGCCAGGCCGAGACCGCATCCCTGCGGACCTCCGCTCAGGCCGCTGTTGACGCGATAGAACTTTCGAAAGATCCGCTTTTGTTCCCGGCGCGAGATGCCGATGCCATGGTCGGTGACGCTCACGCAGACGTGCCGGCCTTGGCGGCCGACCTTGACCGCGATGTCGCGGGCATCGCCCGAATATTTGATGGCATTGGTCAATACGTTCTCCAACGCCTGCTCTGCGGCATCGCAGTCGACGAGCACGCGCGGCAGCGCCGCGTCAACCGACGTGTGGACCTGAAAATTCCCTTGCGTGAACTGGCTTCCCATCGACTCGACCACCTGCCGCGTCAGCTCGCCGACATCACACGGCGCGACCCGGTACGGGCGAAGGCCGGCTTCCATCTTTGAGAAATCCAGAATATTTTCGATCAAGCGCGTCAGCTTGCGTGCCTCGCCGTTGATGACACGGTAGTACTCCTGCGCGCGCTCGGCATTGCGTACGCGCCCGAGTTCGAGCGTTTCCGCGAAGAGCTGAATGAGGGCCAGCGGGGTCTTCAGATCGTGAGAGACCGATGCCACGAAGTTGGACTTGAGCTCGGCGACGCGTACTTCGCGCGCGGCCGCACCGGCGACAAAGAAGACGCCTCCGCCCATCACGAGCGCGAGGACGACCATCAATGCCATCTGCGGCCGGGTGCTCGCGTTGACGATTTCCTCAATCGACTGCGCGCCGTAGCTGGTACGGAGCGCAAACGTTTCCCGCTTCTCCTCATACGGCGCGGCGTACTCGAGCAGTTCTTTGTCGAAAAAGACCACCGGGAACGTACGTTCGTCGACGAACGGGCCGGCCGCGTCCCCGACGAGCGCCTTACCCGTATCGTCCAATAACGTCGCGTGCAGCGGCGGAAATCCCGTGGGCTGTTGCACCGCGATCATCCGCTGATTGACCAGCGCCGGCAGGTGCGTCGTCTTCAAGCGCTCGGCGTCGACCGCAAACCCGACGAAGCTGGTGAACCGATCGCGACTCGAGCCGAAAAACCGCATCTGTACCTGCACATGCTTCTGGCGTCCGTCGAGAACCGCGCTAAACGCGACGATGGCTCGGCGCTCCGAGACGAGCGCTTGCAGCTTGGGCATGAGGGTTGCGGCGCGCTCCGGCGAGTCGCGGAAGCGCCGCTCAATCGCACCGGGTGGTTCCTCCAGACTCGCGCGGTCGAAGACCAGCCAACGGTTCGCGTTTGTGCCGGCGTTGCTCGACCACACCCAGAACTCGTCGATGAAAGGGCTCTCCTTCAAACCTCCGGCGAACACGGGATCGATCCACGCGAGATCCAACGGTTCGATGCGGGGAGGCGGCGTCCGCAGCAGGACATTGATGTGCGGCCGCTTGAGTGCTTCTTCAATCGACTTCGACACGACGTCGACCGTATCCCCGCTCAACTGACGGAGCACGACAGCCGACGTGTCTTCGAGGTCGTCCAGAGACCGGAATTGAAAGTAGAACAGGACGGCCATCGGAATGGCGACGACCACCGCAAGACCTGCCGCAAACCGTACGGCACGGTCGTAAAAAAACGGCGTCACCGCGCTCGGTCGAGTCGGCGACTTGTGTTCGGCGGCTTCAGGCATCATCCCCTCTGATCACGAGGCGACTCGTCATGTGTTTACGTCAGCTTCGCTAATTCCGCGGCGATCCAGTCGCTGACCTGCTTCCAACCGGCAAGCCCGGGGCGATCGGTCAGTAGCGCCCATGCAATTGCTTGCGTATCCGCGAGCAACTGCCGTCGATACGGCGTCGGCAAGGGCGTCGTCGCCACGCGAAGATCCCGGAGAGCGCCGTCGGCGTCCCCGGTCGCCAACCGACACATCGCGAGGCGCGTCGCTTGAACCGCATTGCGCTCCACATCCCGCCGCTGCCCTTCAACATACGCCGATAACGCCGCCTGATAGCGTCCCTGCAGAAACAGGGTATGCCCGAGATTGTAATAGCCGAAGGCGAGCTCCGGTACGAGCTCCGTGACCTGCCGAAAAGCGGCCTCGGACGCATCCAAACGCCCGAGCTCGCGCCGCACCACGCCCACATTATTGAGCGCCTGCGGATTCAGTGCATCGTGCGCGAGGGCCTTTTCGAACGCGGCGAGCGCTTCTGCCGGCCGGTCAAGCTCGCCGAGTGTCGCACCGAGGTTCGACCACGCTGCCGTGAACGTCGGCAAGAGCTCCGCGGCGCGGCCGAACGCCGCGCAGGCGCGCTCCATGTCGTCGCGCCGCAGCCACAGCTTGCCGTGTTCGAAATGCGCAGCCGCCCAGCCCGGCGCCAGTAGTAGCGCTGCGTCCAAATCGCGCGCCGCACCGTCGAGATCGTTCACTTCCATGCACGTGCTCGCGGCCACCAGCAGCGCCGGTGCCGTGCGGGCGAGGTCCAACGCTTCGATGCACAGACGAAGGCGCTCGGCTGGGTCGGTTGCGCGCACCGCACGGGCCAGCAGGAGCACGTTCGAAGGTGCCGAGGGTGCCGAAGGTGCCGAAGGTGCGAGGTGCCGAGGGTGCCGAAGGTGCGGCTGCGGGAGTGAGCTCGATCGTGATGCGCGAATCCGCGAACGGTCCCCGACGCGCAAGGACTTCCGGCGCATGTTCGGCAAGCACGTCGCGATCGGCGGTTGCGATGATCCGCACGTCGTCGCGGTCGCTCATGGCGTGGAGCCACGATTGCAACAGGTAGCTGGCCTGCGTCGTCACCAGCCGTGTATTCGCGGTTTGCCGATTCACGAACGCGTCGTCGATGCGCGCGATGGGAATGGCGACCGGACCACGCGGAAGCGCCACGACAAGTGGATGAAGGAATGGCCACTCGACCGCCGGGGGAATGGTCACATTCCAAGTGTAAGGGCGCAATGACAAGCGTGGAAATGGCGAGACAACGAAAGACGTTGGAGCAGCATCGACAACGTATAATGCAGCCGTAGACCCCGAGCGGTTGGGGACCACCACGCCTGCGCCGGCGAGGCGGGGTTCTCGACGCGCCGACTCTGGCGCGTTGGGGACCGGAAGCCCGCTCTTTTCGTCGGTGATCACATGTCGGACGATACGCCTGAAGTCGATGCCGTGGGGCGTCGGGGCTTTCTTGTTCGCTCAATTGTCGGCATTCATGCCGCCATCGGCGCGGCGCTCGCGTTCATTCTCGGCGGCGCGGTGCTGGCCCCCGCCTTCTCGCGTCGTTCCGAGTCGTGGCTGCGTGCAGCAGCCTTCGAGGCGCTGCCCGACGACGAGCCGCTGGCCGTCACACTCCGTGTCGCGCGCCAGGACGGCTACACGCAGATCGTCGATCACACGGTCGTCT
Organism: uncultured Acidobacteriota bacterium; assembly: GCA_963762925.1. Taxonomy (GTDB): domain Bacteria; phylum Acidobacteriota; class Vicinamibacteria; order Vicinamibacterales; family UBA2999; genus DASPWV01. The sequence continues at coordinate 165,376 of CAVXMP010000006.1, forward strand.
ACCTCGTCAAAACCGGCGAGAACCAGGTGCGCGCGATGCAGTCGACCTGCACGCATCTCGGGTGCCGGACAAGCTACGATCGCCAGGCCAAGCAGATCCTCTGCCCGTGCCACGGCGGCGTCTACGACGTTCAAGGCAACGTGGTTGCCGGACCACCGCCGGCGTCGCTCCCCCGCTGCCGACTCGCATCGACGATAACGGCAACGTCATGGTGCAGATCTAGTGAAGCGTCTGTTCGACTGGCTCGACGACCGCACCGGTTATCGTGCCGGGCTCCACCACGTCTTCGAGGAGCCCCTGCCGAAGGGCACGGGCTGGGCGTTTACGACAGGCAGCATCGCGATGTTCTTGATCGGAGTGCAGGTGCTCACCGGCATCGTCCTGTCGATGTACTACGTGCCGGCGCCCGCGCTCGCCTACGAGAGCGTTCGTTACATCACGAGTGAGCTGACCTACGGATTCATCATCCGGGGTCTGCATTTCTGGGGCGCGAGCTTCATCGTGATCGCCTCCATCGTCCACATGGTGCGGGTGTTCTTGTACGGTTCGTACAAGGCGCCGAGGGAAGTGACGTGGCTCACCGGCGTAGTGATGCTGCTGCTCATCCTGGCGTTCTCGTTGAGCGGCTATCTCTTGCCGTGGGACCAGAAGGCGTATTGGGCGACGACAGTCACCATCAACATCGCACGCGGCACGCCGATCGTCGGTGAGTACGTTGCCGACGTGCTGCGGGGCGGAACCGTGCTCGGCGCCTTGACGCTCGGGCGGTGGTACGCCGCCCATGTGTTTCTGCTTCCCGCGGCAATGGTGCTGTTCGTCGTGGCGCATCTCGCACTCATGCGCCGACACGGTATCTCCGGTCCGATTCGCCCACAGGCGGGACCTTCCACGCGCGTTTTACCCGTGGCATGCGATCAAAGACACGCTCATCGTCGCGGCCGTGTTCGCGCTGCTCCTCATGTTTGCGATCAACCTACCGGCGGCGCTCGATGACGTCGCCAATCCTGCCGACGCCGCGTACGTGCCGAGGCCGGAGTGGTACTTCCTTGGACTGTTTCAACTCCTCAAGTACTTCCCGGGCCCGCTTGAACCCGTCGGGACGATGGTCATTCCTGGCCTCATCGTCGGCTTCCTGTTGGCGCTGCCGTTTCTCGATTGGCATCCCGAACGTCACCCGTTCCATCGATCGCGATTGCTTTGGACGACGGTGATGATGCTGATTGGCGTGGCGACAGTGGCGCTTACGACCCTCGGGTTGAAGGACACGCCTGAGCGCGGCGATGTGAACGACTGGGGACCGCGCTCCATCGCCGGTCACGCCATCGTGACCCAACCGAACAACGCGTGTGCGAAATGCCACGTCACCGGAGGACCCGCGCCGGACCTGGCGATCACGCGGTTGAGCAAACCCGATGAGTGGCTGCTGGCGCACATGGCCGATCCCGTCGCGATTGCGCCAGGCGTGCGCTCCGATACGGACCCGGCGCCCCCACCGCAGATGACGCGCTTTCAAGCGCAGTCGGTTGTGGCCTACTTACGCCGCATCCGCGCCGGGGCGTCACCGCCGACCTTGGGCGCGGAGCAAAAGCTGGCCGCGACGACGTTTGCGGGAACCTGTGTGGGCTGTCACAAGATCGCGGGCGAGGGCGGCACGAGCGGTCCGGACCTGTCGAAGGTCGGTGCGCATCGCGATGCCGCGTCGATCCGGAAGATCATCACCGATCCGACGGTGGAGTATCCGGACACGATGATGCCAACGTTCGGCGAGCGGCTCAGTGCGTCTCAGATCGACGCGCTCGCACAGTATCTGGCGAACAGGCGATAGGGACACCCCTGATACCTGATACCTGATACCTGATGCCTGACACCTGATCAGTTTCCGCTTTTCGGTTTCTCGCTCCCCTGATGGCACGTCATACACGTGACCTTGCCGAGTTTGGATTCGCTTTCCGAGACGGTGTGGTCGGGGAAGAACTGCTTATTGATGAGCTTGGTCATCTCAACCATGCGGCGGGCGGTGAGTTTGTGCTCGTTCGCCTCGCTCGCGTAGTTGTTCCTGACGTGACAGAAGCCGCAGTTGACGCCGAGCGCCTGCACCATCAATTGCATTTCCTGTTCGAATTCAGGAACCGTCAAGCCGGTGAGCACCTTGATGCCGGGACTCTCGGCCATGCCGATTTTTGGGGGAGCCGGGTCCTGGGCAACCGCAGGTTGAGTGACGGAGCCGAGCAAAACGACAATCATCACGATCAGATAGCGCATCCGGGTGATCCTACCTGACCCCTGGGGCTCCGTGGGACCCGCGCAGTTGCACGACCGGAGCGGACGTGCAGTTGCGGGTCCGACCAAAGGAATGCTATATTTGTCAGGTTCTGCCAGGGGCTGGGACACCCTATCTAGCCCCTCACGTGCCGTGACGGCCCGCTTCGAGTGCGTTTTAGAAGCGGGACTGCGTCCGCCGGCGCTGTTAACACACAACGACTAGGGTCAACAGCTTCGGGTGCCAAGCTCGCTCAAGGCATCCCAACGCGGCTTCCGCTTTGGGGACCGTCAGTGAGCGCGCTTTCAGGCCCGCAGCACCGCGGCGCGCGAGGATCTCGCGCGGACCATGTGGTCCGCAGTTCCCGCGTGCGCGTGCTTTTTCTCCGTTAGTGGAGCGCTTTCGTGCCGACGATCAGTCAGCTTGTCCGACAAGGACGCGACCAGGTGAAGTGGAAGACCAAGAGTCCAGCGCTGCAGGACAGCCCGCAGAAGCGTGGCGTGTGCGTCCGCGTGTTCACGCAGACCCCCAAGAAGCCGAACTCGGCGCTGCGTAAAGTCGCGCGCGTGCGGCTGACCAACGGGATCGAAGTGACCACCTACATTCCAGGCGTCGGTCATAACTTGCAGGAGCACTCGCTGGTACTCATTCGTGGCGGCCGTGTCAAAGATCTTCCGGGTGTGCGCTATCACGTCGTGCGCGGCACACTCGATGCGGTCGGCGTCCAGGGCCGCAAACAGGGTCGTTCGAAGTATGGGGCGAAGAGACCGAAGCAGTGAACTAGGCTCGGGACTTGAGCCTTGGGGCTTGGGGAAGAACGATGTTCTTCCGCAGGCCGCGAGCCGCAAGCCGCAAGCCGCAAGCCGGTAGCGAAGAAACATATGCCACGCAGACGAGAAATCCCGAAGCGAGAACTGCCGCCCGACGCGATCTACAACAGCGCGCTGGTGACGAAGTTCATCAACACACTCATGACTCAGGGGAAGCGCTCCACGGCGGAACGCATCCTCTACAAGAGCTTCGACATCATCAAGGAGCGCAGTGGTGACGACCCGGTCAAGGTCTTCAAGAAGGCGCTCGACAACGTCAAGCCCAGTCTGGAAGTGAAGTCCCGGCGCGTCGGTGGCTCCAACTATCAGGTGCCCATCGAAGTGAATCCGAATCGTCGTCTGTCGTTGAGCATCCGGTGGGTCGTGAGCTACGCGCGCTCGCGCGGCGACGGCAAGACGATGCACGAGAAGCTCGCCAACGAGCTCCTCGATGCGGCCAATCTTCGCGGCGGCGCCGTAAAGAAGCGGGAAGACACGCACCGGATGGCGGAAGCGAACAAGGCGTTCGCTCATTACCGCTGGTAAGGCAATGGTCGCGGACCTGACGGTCCGCGCTACGTGAAACAAATGGCGAGAGAAGCTTCGTTAGAAAAAACCCGGAACATCGGCATCATGGCCCACATTGATGCCGGGAAGACGACCACCACTGAGCGGATCCTCTTCTATACCGGGATTACGTACAAGGTCGGTGAAGTCCACGAAGGCACGGCCGTCATGGACTGGATGGAGCAGGAACAGGAACGCGGCATCACGATCACGTCCGCCGCGACGACCTGCTTCTGGCGCGATCACCGCATCAACATCATCGACACTCCAGGCCACGTCGACTTCACTGTCGAAGTCGAGCGCTCGCTGCGCGTGCTCGACGGCGCGTGTGCAGTGTTTGACGCGGTCTCGGGCGTCGAGCCGCAGTCCGAAACGGTCTGGCGCCAAGCTGATAAATACCGCGTCCCCCGGATTTGCTTCGTCAACAAGATGGACCGCATCGGCGCGGACTTCAAAGAGACGCTTTCGCAGATCGAAAGCAAGTTGCAGGGTAATCCTGTGGCCATTCAGATTCCGATCGGCGCCGAAGACAAGTTCAGCGGTGTCATCGACCTCGTCCGCATGAAGGCGCTGACCTATCAGGACGAGACCATGGGCGCCGACTACGTCGTCGGCGAGATTCCGGCGGACATGCTCGAAGAGGCCAAGCACTTTCGCGAGAAGCTGATCGAAAAGGTCAGCGAAGTGGACGACAAACTCCTCGAGAAGTACCTGCACGGCGAGGCCATCACCGAAGACGAAATCAAGGCGGCGCTCCGTAAGCGCACCATTGAATCGGTGCGCAAGGAAGAGGCCCCTTTTGTTCCGGTAATCTGCGGCACCGCCTTCAAGAACAAGGGCGTGCAGCCGCTCCTCGACGCGGTCGTCGACTACCTGCCCTCGCCCCTCGATATTCCGCCGGTGATGGGGATCGACCTCAACTCGAAGGAAGAAGGCACGCAGATCGAGCGCAAGGCCGACGACACCGAACCCTTCGCGGCGCTCGCGTTCAAGATCATGACCGACCCGTTCGTCGGTCAGCTCACATTCTTCCGCGTCTATTCGGGCAGGCTCTCGACCGGCACCTCGGTGCTCAATGCCACCAAAGGCAAGACGGAGCGCATCGGCCGCCTGCTGAAGATGCACGCCAACAAGCGGGAAGAGATCAAGGAAGTCTTCGCCGGAGACATCGCCGCTGCCGTGGGGCTCAAGTCGGTCACCACCGGCGACACGCTGTCAGACGAGAAGAAGCCGATTCTGCTCGAGTCGATGGATTTCCCCGAGCCGGTGATTTCGCTCGCCATCGAGCCCAAGACCAAGGCCGATCAGGAAAAGCTCGGTCAGGGTATGTCGAAGCTGATGGCGGAGGATCCGACGTTCCGGGTGCGCACCGACGAGCAGACCGGCCAGGTCGTGATCGCCGGTATGGGCGAGCTGCATCTCGAGATCATCGTCGATCGCCTCAAGCGCGAGTTCAACGTCGAGGCGAGCGTCGGCAAGCCGCAGGTCGCCTACAAGGAAACGCTCACCGCGCCGGCGGAGGGCGAGGGTCGATTCGTGCGGCAAACGGGCGGCCGCGGTCAATACGGCCACGCCAAGATTCATCTCATCCCGCTGGCGCCCGGGTCGGGCTACGAGTTCGAGAACAAGATCGTCGGCGGCTCGGTGCCACGCGAATACATCAAGCCGATCGATCAGGGCATTCAGGAAGCGCTCACGCGCGGCATTCTTGCGGGCTATCCGATTGACGACGTCCGGATCGAGCTCTACGACGGCTCGTATCACGACGTCGACTCGTCGGAAATGGCGTTCAAGATCGCCGGCTCGATGGCGTTCCAGGACGCAGCCAAGCGGGCGCGACCGGTGTTGATGGAGCCGGTCATGCGCGTCGAAGTTGTGGTGCCGAAGGATTACCTGGGCGAAGTGATGGGCGACCTGGCCTCACGGCGCGGCCGCATCCAGTCGCAGGAAGATCGCGGCGGCACACAGATCATCTCGGCGCGCGTGCCGCTGAGCGACATGTTTGGCTACGCCACCGAATTGCGCTCGCGCACACAGGGCCGTGCCACGTATTCGATGCACTTCGATCGGTACGAGCAAGCGCCATCGAATGTCAGCGAAGAAGTGATTGCTCGCGTCCAAGGGACTAAATAAATGTTAGGTGACAAGATTCGCATTCGCTTGAAGGCCTACGATGCGCGTGTGCTCGATCAGAGCACGGGTGAAATCGTCGAGACGGCCAAGCGCACCGGCGCGCGGCTGGCGGGACCGATTCCGCTGCCAACCGAGATCAACAAGTGGACGGTGCTCCGATCGCCGCACGTCGACAAGAAGTCGCGCGAGCAGTTCGAAGTCCGCACGCATAAGCGCTTGATCGACATCTTTGAACCGACGCCGCAAACGGTGGATGCGCTGATGAAGCTCGACCTGCCGGCCGGCGTCGACGTCGAGATCAAGGCGTTCGGTAAGGACCACAAGTAGGTAGCAGGGCTCAGGTATCAGCCCGATACCTGACACCTGAAACCTGACGCCTACAGGGAACGAACCATGGTGAACGGAATCATCGGTAAGAAAGTCGGCATGACGCAGCTGTTCCTCGAGGATGGCACGGTGGCTCCAGCCACGGTCCTCCAGGCAGGGCCCTGCATCGTGGTGCAGCCAAAGACGGCGCAGAACGACGGCTACGAGTCGGTGCAAATCGGCTTGGTCGAGAAGTATCCGCTGCGCGCGAATAAAGCGATTGCCGGCCACTTCAAGAAAGCGAACGTCCCGCCGACGCGGGTGCAGCGAGAGGTGAAGCTTCAGAAAGGTGCCGACGCGCCGAAGGCCGGCGATCAGGTGCTGTGCTCGATCTTCAACCAGGGTGAACGCGTCGACGTGATCGGGACGAGCAAGGGTAAGGGGTTTCAGGGCACCGTCAAGCGCCATCATTTCGCCGGTGGCGACGCGTCGCACGGTTCGATGTTCCACCGCGCTCCCGGATCCATCGGCGCCTCGTCGTATCCGTCGCGCGTCTTTCCCGGCATGCGCATGCATGGGCACATGGGCGATGAGCGCATCACGGTGCGCAATCTCAAAGTGCTCAGAGTGGACGCCGAGAACAACGTGATCGTCGTGCGCGGGAACGTCCCGGGCGCCAACGGCGGCTACGTGCTCATTCGCAAAGCCGTCGCGGCCAAGCCCGAGCCGAAGCCCCAGCTGCAAGAGAAGCCGAAGAAGGGCGCGAAGAAGTAGGGATCAGGTGTCGGGTGTCAGGTATCAGGTGCCAGGTATCAGGTGTCAGGTATCAGGCAGCCGAATTAAGAGATGGTCATGACTGTTGATGTCGTCAACGTAGAGAACAAGAAGGTCGGCAGCGTCGACGTCAGCGACGACCTGTTCGGCGGCCGCGTCAAGATTGATCTGATTCACGAATCGGTCATTCGCGCGAACGCCGCGGAGCGGCGCGGGACGCACGCCACCAAGACCCGCGGACTCGTCAGCGGCTCCGGCAAGAAGCCGTGGCGGCAAAAGGGTACCGGGCGCGCGCGCGTCGGCGAAATCCGCAATCCGTTGTGGCGTAAGGGCGGCACGGTGTTCGGACCACAGCCGCGGAGCTACGACTATCAGTTGCCCAAGAAAGTCGAGAAAGGCGCGCTGCGTCAGGCGCTCGCGGCCAAGTTCCAGGGCGGCGACGTGATCGTCGTCGAGGCGCTGGCTGCCGAAGCGATCAAGACCAAAGTCGCTGCCGGATTGCTCAAGGGCCTCGGCATCAACGGCAAAGTGCTGCTGGTGGCGGTCAAGCCGGAAGAGAAGTTTGCATTGTCGGTTCGCAACATCGCGGGTGTCCGGCTCCTGCCCAGCAACCGCATCACCGCGCGCGACGTCATGGACACGCGCAAAGTCGTGCTCACGCAGGCTGCGCTCGAAAAGCTGCAGGAAGCGCTGGCGTAGAAATGCGAACTGCGATCATTTCGCATTGATAGGTTCTCTATGAAGCTCACAGACGTTATCCGCCGCCCGCTGATTACCGAGAAGACCACCGTCATGCGTGAAGACGGCCGCACGGTGGTGTTCGAAGTGGCGCGCGACGCCAACAAGATCGAGATCAAGCAGGCGGTCGAGAAGCTCCTCGGCGCCAAGGTCTCGGCTGTTCGCACGGCCAACGCGCATGGAAAGATGAAGCGCCAAGGCAAGTTTCAGGGACGCCGCTCCGATTGGAAGAAGGCGTACGTGAAGCTGCAAGAAGGGGCGAAGCTCCCGGATTTCCTGGAGGGAGCCTAAAAGTTTTCAGTTCAAAGTTCAAAGTGCAAAGTTGAAAACTCAAGTCTTCACTTTGAACTTTGAACTTGGAACTTTGAACTGACAGGGAATCGTTTATGCCCATCAGAAAATACAAGCCAACCTCCCCCGGCCGTCGACAGATGACCGTGCTGACGTTCGACGAGATCACCACGAGCGAGCCGTACAAGCCGCTCACCGAAAATCTGCATCGCTCCGGCGGGCGTAACAGCACCGGCGAGGTGACGATGTGGTGGCGCGGCGGGGGCCATCGGCGGCTCTACCGGATCATCGACTTCAAGCGCGACAAGAAGAACATTCCTGGCAAGGTGTCGACGATCGAGTACGACCCGAATCGTTCGGCGCGCATCGCGCTCGTCACCTATGCCGACGGTGAGAAGCGCTACATTCTGCAGCCGCTCGGGCTCAAGGTCGGCGACAGCGTGATCTCCGGCGACGTGGTCGACATTCTTCCGGGGAACGCGCTGCCGCTCAAGAACATTCCGCAGGGCACGATGGTGCACAACGTGGAGTTGAAGCCGGGCCGCGGCGGACAGATGGCGCGCAGCGCGGGCGCCGCCGTGCAGGTCGTCGCCAAAGAAGGCGACTACGTCTCGGTGAAGACGCCCTCCGGCGAGATTCGCAAGGTGTTTCACGAATGCATCGCCACGGTCGGCCAGGTCGGCAACATCGACCACGAGAATGTGTCGATCGGAAAGGCGGGTCGCAGCCGCTGGCTGGGTAAGAAGCCACACGTGCGCGGCGTCGCAATGAACCCGGTGGATCACCCGCTCGGCGGCGGTGAAGGCAAGACGTCCGGCGGCCGTCACCCAGTGACACCGTGGGGCGTTCCGACGAAGGGTTACAAGACGCGTAATCGGAAGAACAGCGACAAGTTCATTGTTCAGCGCCGGCCGAAGTAAGACCGGCGCGTGCGCCGTCGACTGTCGACAGTCGACGGTCGACCGTAGACGTCAGCGAGAGAGTTTATGAGCCGTTCACTGAAAAAAGGACCGTTCGTCGATACCCACCTCCTCGAGAAAGTCGAGGGGATGAATCGGGCGGGCGACAAGAAGGTCATCAAGACGTGGTCACGCCGGTCGACGGTGATTCCCGAAATGGTCGGGCACACGCTCGCCGTGCACAACGGCCGCAAGTTCGTGCCCGTGTACGTGACCGAGAACATGGTCGGCCACAAGCTGGGCGAATTTTCACCAACGCGCCAGTTCAAGGGCCACTCCGCGAAATCCGACAAGGCTGCGTCGGCATCGCCTGCCCAGGGCGCCGCTCCGGCCGCGGGTGGAAAGGCCTAAGCGATGGTTCGCGCACAGGCGACAGCGAAATACATCCGCAGCTCGGCCCAGAAAGCGGGACTGGTGCTCGATTTGATTCGTGGCAAGGACATCAACCGGGCGCTGACCGCGCTTCAGTTCAGCAATAAGTCGGTCGCCCGCGACGTCGCCAAGGTGCTGCGGTCGGCGGTCGCCAACGTGCAGCAGAAAGACGGCTTCGGCGGCGACGTCGAGCGACTCTTCGTCTCGAAGTGCCACGCCGACAACGGCCCCTCGATGAAGCGGGTGCGGCCGGCGCCGATGGGGCGCGCGTTCCGCGTCGTCAAACGGACGACGCATCTCACGGTGGAAGTGACCGAGAAGCCGCAGATCATCAAGGCCGTGGGCACCGACGAGGCTGCCGGTCCGAAGCGGCCGCGCGGAGCCGTCAGCACGAAGGGCACGAAGGTATCGAAGGGCGCGAAGCGCGCGAAGAAGGCGAAGACCGCCGCGAAGGCATAAGGATATATGGGCCAGAAAGTCCACCCGTACGGGTTTCGCATCGGATTCAACAAGACCTGGAAGTCGCGTTGGTACGCCGACAAAGACTACGCCGCGCTCCTCCACGAGGACCTCGGGCTCAAGCGCGACCTCAAGAAGCGCTTTCAGCATGCGGGCGTCTCGAAGGTCGAGATCGAGCGGGCGGCCAACAAGCTGAAGATCGACATCCACACCTCGCGGCCCGGCATCATCATCGGCCGCAAGGGACAGGAAGTCGACAAGTTGAAGCAGGAGATCCAGAAGCGGACCAACCGCGAGGTCTTCATCAACATCCAGGAGATCCAGAAGCCGGAGCTCGATGCGCAGTTGATCGGCGAATCGGTCGCGATGCAGCTGGAAAAGCGCGTGGCATTCCGCCGCGCGATGCGCAAGGCCGTCGAGTCCGCGCTGCGCTTCGGCGCCCGCGGCATCAAGGTGCGCGTATCCGGGCGGCTCAACGGCGCGGAAATCGCGCGCTCCGAGTGGTACCTGCACGGTCAGCTGCCGCTGCAGACGCTGCGCGCCGACATCGATTACGGCTTCGCGGAAGCCAACACGACGTACGGCCAGATTGGCGTAAAGGTGTGGCTCTACAAGGGTGAGCGCCTGACGCCGAAGGTTGGTCGCGAAGACGAAGGCTACGGCGGCCGCCAGGATCGTGGCGATCGCGATCGGGATCGTGGGCCGCGGCGCCCGCGGCCGGAGATGAGATAACGGTCGACGGTCGACTGTCGACGGTCGACAGTCCCGAGCGAGCGAAGCGAGCGAGTAGCAACTATGTTGATGCCGAAGAAGGTCAAGTATCGGAAGCAGCAGCGCGGGCGCATGCGGGGCAAGTCGTGGCGCGGGAGCGCCGTGTCGTTTGGCGACTTTGGTCTCAAGGCCCTCGAGCCGTGCTGGCTGACCGATCGGCAAATCGAGGCGGCGCGTGTCGCGATGACGCGCTTCATCAAACGCGGCGGCAAGATCTGGGTGCGCGTCTTCCCGGACAAGCCGATCACGAAGAAGCCGCAGGAAACGCGCATGGGCAAGGGCAAAGGCGCGCCGGAAGGCTGGGTCGCCGTGATCCGGCCGGGCCGGATCCTGTTCGAGATGGAAGGCGTCACGGTGGTCGACGCACGGCGGGCGATGGAACTCGCGGCGGCCAAACTGCCGATCAAGACCAAGTTTGCGACGCGCTTCGCGCAGGAGACGGCGGTATGAAGGCGATCGAAATGCGGGACATGGATGTCGAGTCGATCGAGGCAAAAGTCCGCGAGCTCGACGATCAGGTGTTTCGGATGCGGATTCAGAAATCGATGGGGCAGCTCGAAGCGCCGGGCAAGATTCGCAACGTGCGTCGCGAGCTGGCCCGCCTGAAGACCGTTCTCCAAGAGAAGGCGAAGTAGTCATGGGCGTGAAAGCGGAAGTCGAGGGCGTTGTCATCAGCGACAAGATGCAGAAGAGCGTCGTCGTGGCGGTCGAGCGGCGCGTGCAGCACGAGCTCTACGGGAAATTCCAGAAGCGCACGTCGAAGTTTCTCGCGCACGATGAGAACGACGAAGCGAAGGTGGGCGACAAGGTCGCGATTGCCGAGACCCGGCCGATGAGCCGGCGCAAGCGCTGGGCGGTGACGCGCGTCATCACCAAGGCGCCGCAGGTTTAGGGGCTTCGCTGATGGCTTGAGTCGTGAGGCTCGAGGCGTGTGGGGAGTAAACAGTCATGATTCAGATGCGATCGATTCTCGACGTCGCCGACAACTCGGGCGCGCGCCGCGTGTCGATGATCAATCCGCTCGGTGGGTCGACCGGGCGCTATGCACGCCTCGGCGACATCATCACGGCCAACGTCAAAGAGGCCGCGCCCGGAGTCGAACATCAAGAAGGGCCAGGTGGTCAAGGCCGTCGTCGTGCGCGTGCGCAAGGAACAGCGCCGCAAGGATGGCAGCTACATCCGCTTCGACCGCAATGCGGTCGTGCTCATCAACGATCAGGGCGAGCCAATCGGGACGCGCGTGTTCGGTCCGGTCGCCCGCGAGCTGCGCGAGCGCAAGTTCATGAAGATCATCTCGCTCGCGCCGGAGGTTCTCTAGGGTCATGGCAAGACTGCAGTCGCCGATTCGGAAGAACGACACCGTGCTGGTGCGCGCGGGCAAAGACCGCGGCAAGCGGGGCCGCGTGCTGCGTGTGGTCGCCGCCGACAACCGAGTGGTGGTCGAAGGCGTGAACATCATCAAACGCCACACGCGTCCTAATCCGCAGAAAAACATCAAGGGCGGCATCGTCGAACGTGAAGCCCCGATCCATGCGTCGAACGTCATGCTCGTCGATCCCGACACGAACGAGCCGAGCCGCGTCGGCATTCAGACGCTGCCCGACGGGCGGCGCGTGAGAATCAGCCGCAAGAGCGGCACAGTGGTGGACAAGTAATGGCGAAGACACCCAAAACCGCACACGCCGGCGCGGCACCGGCGAAGGCGAAGACGAAGACGCCCAAGACCGAGCCAGCCGAAGCGGCCCTGGCGACGGTCGGCAAACAGGAAAAGCCGTCCGGACCCGTGCGGCTGCGCGAGCGCTACGTCAAAGACGTCGTGCCCGCGCTGCAGAAGGAATTCGGCTACAAGAACCTCAACGCGGTTCCGAAGATCACCAAGGTGGTGGTCAACATGGGCCTCGGCGAGGCGACACAGAACGCCAAGGTGATCGACACGGGCACCGACGAGCTCTCGCGCATCACCGGCCAGAAGGCAGCGGTGCGCCGCGCGAAGAAATCGATTGCGCAGTTCAAGCTGCGTGAGGGGATGCCGGTCGGCGCCATGGTCACGCTGCGCGGGGAACGGATGTATGAGTTCCTCGATCGGTTGATGAACATCAGCCTGCCGCGCGTCCGCGACTTCCGCGGCGTGTCACCCAAGGGGTTTGACGGGCGCGGGAATTTCACGCTCGGTCTGCGCGATCAGCTGATTTTTCTCGAGATCGACTACTTGAAGGTGGACAAGGCGCGCGGGATGAATGTCAACGTCGTGACCAGCGCGAAGTCCGACGAAGAGGCCCGGAAGCTGCTGCAGTTTCTCGGGATGCCATTTCGACAGAGCTAGGAAACTACAGTCGACCGTCGACCGTCGACGGTCGACAGGAGCGAAGGAGACAGATGGCGACGACTGCCAAAGTGGCTCGTGAGAAGAAGACGCTGAAGTTCAAGGTGCGTCACCGCAATCGGTGCCGACGCTGTGGCAGGCCGCGCGCGTTTCTCCGGAAGTTTGCGCTCTGCCGTTTGTGTTTCCGCGAGTTGGCGCTCAGGGGCGACGTCGCGGGCGTCACCAAGAGTAGCTGGTAGGACCGGCTTGAGGCTTGAGCGTTGAGGCCTGCCCGCGCGCCGGTCTCAAGACCCAAGCCGCACGTCCCAAGCCCGTAGCGAGAGCGAAGAAGAGAGGACTATGACTGATCCGATTGCGGACATGCTGACGAGGATTCGTAACGCGGTGGGCTCGCGCCACACCCGTGTGGATCTGCCTGCGTCAAAGCTGAAGGTGGAAATCGCGCGTATTCTTCAAGACGAGGGATACATCGCGACCTTCAAGATGGTCGAGGAACCCGCCGAACGCGCCGGCAAGTCGGCCCGCCAGGTGATTCGTCTGCAGCTCAAGTACGGGCCCGGAGGTGAGAAGGTCATCTCCGGCATCGAGCGCGTGAGCCGTCCCGGGCGCCGTGTTTACGCCGGCCGCGACGGCGTGCCGCCCGTCCTCGGCGGGCTGGGCGTCAACATCCTCACCACGTCGCGAGGCGTGATGACGGGCCGCGCGGCGCAGAAGGCGGGCGTCGGCGGCGAGATTCTTTGCAATGTCTGGTAAGCACGGAAGCACGGAAGCACCGAAAAGACGGAAGCACGGAAGTGCACCGAAGCGACCGCGCTTTTTAATGGATACGCGTTATGTCAAGAATTGGTAAGAAACCGATCGCGATTCCCAAGGGCGTCACGGTCAAGGTCGACGGCAACGTCATCGACGTGAAAGGCCCGAAGGGTCAGATGCGTCAGGCGCTGCCGCCGGGTGTGACCGCGGCCCTCGAGGATGGACAGCTCCTGGCCAAGCGCGACAGCGACGCTCGCGAGCTGGGTAAATTCCACGGCCTCGCGCGCAGCCTGATGAACAACGCCGTGCAGGGTGTCACCGACGGCTGGAAACGCGAGCTCGACATCGTCGGCGTCGGCTACCGCGCCGAGTTGAAAGGACAGCAAGTCGTCCTGGCTCTCGGGTACTCGCATCCGATTCTGTTCGACGTGCCGAAAGGCATCGAGGTCGCGGTCGAGAAACAGACGCATCTCACGGTAACCGGTGTCGACCGCCAATTGGTCGGACAGGTCGCCGCGAACCTGCGACGGCTCCGCGAGCCGGATCCGTATCAGCAGAAGGGTGTTCGCTACACCGGTGAAGTGTTGAAGAAGAAGGCTGGGAAGACAGGCGCGTAATTGGGAGATTTCCGGATCTGGTGATCTGGAGATGTAACAGCATGCAGATAAAGACGAAGGAAGATCGCCGCGACCGCATCAAGTTCCGCATCCGCAAGCGAATGCGTGGAACCTCAGAGCGCCCGCGATTGTCGGTGTTCCGCAGCGTGTCGCACATCTATGTTCAGGTGATCGACGACATGGCCGGGACCACGATCGCTGCCGCCTCGAGCGTGGAACCGACCGTCAAAGCCAAACTGAGTGGCGAGCTGCGCGGCGGCAATCGCAAGGGCGCCGAAGTCGTCGGTCAGACGATCGCCGAGCGGTTGAAGGAAAAAGGCATCACGCGCGTGATCTTCGATCGCAATGGGTTCCTTTATCACGGACGCGTGCGCGCCGTGGCCGAGGCCGCGCGTACCGCCGGTCTCGAGTTTTGAAAAGGGGTCAGACCCCTTTTTGGTTGCAATTGAGGAAAAAGGGGTCTGACCCCTTTTCAAAATTATGATTCGCACTCGCGAAAAAATCGACGCGGCGCAGCTCGACATCAAAGACACCGTGGTGTCCATCAATCGCGTCACCAAGGTCGTCAAGGGCGGCAAGAACCTGAGCTTCAGCGCGCTGGTCGTCGTCGGCGATGGCCACGGCGTTGTGGGCTACGGGGTTGGCAAAGCCAAGGAAGTGCCGTCGGCGATCAAGAAGGGCATTGAAGCGGCGAAGAAGAACTTGATTCGCGTGCCGCTCAAGGGATCGACGATCCCGCATCCGGTGACGGGCAACTTCGGCGCCGGCAGAGTGCTGCTCAAGCCCGCGCCAGATGGCACGGGCATCATCGCCGGCGCGGCGGTGCGCGCGGTGGTCGAATCGTGTGGCGTGACCAACGTGCTGACCAAGTCGCTTGGCAGCGCCAACGCGCATAACGTCGTGCGTGCGGCCTTCACCGCGCTGCAGATGCTGCGCGACCCCATCCGCATCGCGCGGCTGCGCGGTAAGGATGCGGACGAGATCTTCTCAACCGGTCGTGAACGTCCGGCGCGCACGGCGACGCCGGTGCTGCCCGCGATCTAGAACGGTGATGTGACATGGCCGAAAAGAAAACGCTGAAGGTCACGCTCGTCAAGAGCCCGATCGGGTTCAACGAGAAACAGGCCAAGATTGTCGAAAGCCTCGGGCTGCGGCGGATCCGTCACACGATTGAGGTGGCCGATACGACCGCCACACGTGGCATGCTGCTCAAAGTGCGGCACTTGGTGGAAGTGAAAGCGAACTAGCAGCGAAGAGAGAGTTTTATGGATCTCAGTAACCTCAAACCCGCACAGGGCTCGAAGCACTCCAAGAAGCGCGTCGGGCGCGGTCCGGGCTCCGGCAACGGCAAGACGGCTGGGCGCGGCCACAAGGGTGCGCAGTCGCGCTCGGGCTATTCGTACAAGCGCGGCTTCGAGGGCGGGCAGATGCCGCTCCATCGCCGCGTGCCCAAGCGCGGTTTCAACAACATCTTCCGCATCGAATATGCGGTCGTGAATCTCGACCAGCTCGACGCGCAGTTCGAGAAGGGCGCGACGATCTCACCGGAGACGCTCCGCGAGACGGGTCTGATTCGCGGCAAGCGGCTGCCAATCAAAGTGCTTGGCCGCGGTGAGGTGACCAAAGCGCTGACTGTCCAGGCGCACAAATTCAGTGGGAAAGCGGCCGAGAAACTTGCGGCGGCCGGCGGGACGGCCGAGGCGATCGCTTAACAGCCCTCGCGGGCTGCCAGAGGCAACGACGTGATCGATTCGCTCAGAAACCTGTTTTCGATTTCGGACCTGCGCAACCGAGTGCTCTTCACGCTCGGCATGCTCGCGGTGTACCGCATCGGGAGCCACATTCCGACCCCCGGGGTGAACCCGGCCGCCCTCGCCGAGCTGTCGCGTCAGCTCCAGGGCACGATGTTCGGCTTGTACGACATGTTCACGGGAGGCAGCCTCTCGCGGATTCAGATCTTCGCGCTCGGCGTGATGCCGTACATCAGCGCGTCGATCATTCTGCAGCTCCTCACTGTGGTGTGGCCGTACCTGGAGCGTTTGTCGAAAGAAGGCGAGCTCGGCCGCCGGAAAATCACGCAGTACACGCGCTACTTGACGCTGGTGCTGGCGATCGTCCAGTCGATGGGGATTGCCATCTGGCTCGAGCGCAACACCCAGATCGCCGGCGGCCTGCCGCTGGTATACGAACCCGGCTGGGGCTTCCGTCTGCTGTGCATGCTGACGCTCACGACCGGCACGATGTTCATCATGTGGCTCGGCGAACAGATTACCGAGCGGGGCATCGGCAACGGCATGTCGCTCATCATCTTTGCCGGCATCGTGGTGGGCCTGCCGCGCGCGTTCCTGCAGACGCTCGATCTGATGCGCACCGGTCAGATCAGCCTGTTTCAGATCATCATCCTCACGGCCCTGATGATCGGCGTCGTCGCGGCGATCATCTACGTTGAACGCGGCCATCGACGAATCACGGTAAATATGCAAAGCGCGTGGTCGGGCGCCGGCAGTACGGTGGCACGAGCACGCACATCCCGCTCAAGGTCAACACCGGCGGCGTCATTCCGGTGATCTTCGCCTCGTCCATCCTGGCGTTCCCCGCGACACTTGGACCGGCGTTCGGACCGGGATCGTTCGGCGATCGCGTGGTGCGGCAGCTGGATCCCGGCATGCCGCTCTACGCCCTGTTGTATGTCGTCGGGATCATCTTCTTCGCGTATTTCTACACGGCGATCATCTTCAACCCGGATGATGTCGCCGAGAACATGCGCAAGTACGGCGGGTTCATTCCGGGAATTCGGCCGGGCAAGCGCACCGCCGAATACATCGATACGATCCTGGCGCGGGTCACGCTCGTCGGCGCGGTGTATCTCGCCATGGTCGCGATGCTGCCGACGTTCCTGATCAGCGGGTTCAGGGTGGCGCCGATTCCGTTCATCGGCGACTCGCTCGATGCCAACCTGCCGCAGTGGTTCACGCAGGGGCTCGGGGTGCCGTTTTATTTCGGTGGCACCTCCCTCCTGATCGTGGTGGGCGTCGCGATGGACACGGTCAACCAGGTCGAGTCGCAGCTGATCATGCGACATTACGACGGGTTCATGAAGAAGACCCGAATCCGTGGACGGCGCGGGTGACGTGTCGCTGAACCTCGTGGTGATGGGCCCCCCCGGCGCGGGGAAGGGTACGCAGGCCGAGCGCTTCGCGCGTGATCATGGGATCCCGAAGATCTCGACCGGCGACATCCTGCGCGAAGCGGTGCTGGAGGGCACCCCACTCGGCCAGCAGGTGAGCGAGCTGATGAACAGCGGCAGGCTCGTGGGCGACGATTTGATCATTGGGATTGTGCGGGATCGGCTCTCGCGCCCGGACACGTCCCGCGGATTCGTGCTCGATGGATTTCCGCGGACAGTCCCGCAGGCCGATGCCCTCGACGAACTGCTCAACGGACGCGGGCCGCTGATTGTCGTGGAGTTTCAAGTGCCGGACGATGAACTCGTCCGCCGGGTCCGCAGCCGGCGCATTTGCGCGTCGTGCGGCCGCACCGTGTCAGCCTTCGGCGACGAGCCTGGGCTGTCGGCGACATGCGAGACCTGTGGCGGCGAGCTGGTGGCGCGATCCGACGACAGCGAGAACGTCGTGCGCGATCGTCTGAAGTTGTACTGGCGCGAGACGCAGCCGATGATTGCTCACTACCATGCCCGTCCGACCTATCGCGTCGTCGACGGCATGCAGGAGCCGGAGCGGGTGCGAGACGCGCTGGTGGCGGCGGTGGCCTCGGCACTGGGCAGGCGGCCCGGTGACTTGCCCCGCGGCAACATGTGGATCCCGGGGCCAACGGCGTGATCGTCTGTCGCTCTGCCGGAGAGATCGAAAGGCTCGCCAGAGTCAACGCGCTTGTCGCGCGCGTGCTCGCTGAGCTCAAGGCGATGGTGCGAGCGGGTGTGACGACGGCGGAGCTCGATGCGCTCGCGGAGCGGCGACTGCAGGAAGCCGGCGCGGAACCCGCGTTCAAGGGGTACCACGGGTACCCGGCGACGATCTGCGCATCGATAAACGAGCAGGTGGTGCACGGGATTCCATCCGACCGCGCGCTCGTCGACGGAGACATTATCTCCATCGATATGGGCGCCAAGATGGACGGGTTTTTCGGCGATTCGGCGGTGACGGTTCCGGTTGGGGCGATCAGCCCGCAGGCGGGGCAGCTCCTGAAGGTGACGGAGGAGTCGCTGTATCGCGCGCTCGCGGCGGTGAGAACCGGCGCGCGTGTGTCGGACATTGGCGCCGCGGTGCAGCAGCATGTCGAAGCCAACGGCTTTTCGGTCGTGCGCGAATTCGTCGGCCACGGAATCGGGGCCAAGCTGCACGAGGAGCCGCAGATTCCGAACTACGGCGCGCCGGGCCGCGGGCCACGCCTCGCCGAGGGTATGGTGCTGGCGATCGAACCGATGGTGAACGTTGGGAAACCGGCGGTCAAGGTGTTGGGAGACGGCTGGACGGCGGTGACCAAGGACGGAAGCCTGTCGGCGCACTTCGAGCACACGGTCGTGGTGACGGCGACAGGCTGCAGCATTCTGACGCGTGCGGGCGACGTCCAGGCGCGCGTTCGTTATGGCTGAAGCCGAGGGTGTGGTGATTGAGCTGCTGCCGAGCCAACTGGTGAAGGTGGAGCTCGAGGGGCGACATCAGGTGATCGCGCATTTGCGCGAGCCCGTGCACCGCAACTTCATTCGCGTGCTGGTCGGCGATCGGGTGCGAGTGGCGCTTCTGGCCGGGGATCGGACGCGCGGGCGGGTGGTAGAGAAGCTGTAAGAACGAAGTTTCCAGTTTTCAGTTGCCAGTTCAAAGAAGGCGACTGAGCGTGGGACTTGGAACTGGGAACTGGAGAACTTCGCGAGTGGTGCGAAGTGGAGGCGAGCGGCGATGAAGGTTCGAGCGTCCGTTAAGAAAATCTGCGACAAGTGCAAGATCGTCCGCCGTGCCGGCGTGGTGCGCGTGATCTGCACGAATCAGAAGCACAAGCAGAGGCAAGGCTAGCAAGAATGCGAAATGCGAAATGCGAAATGAAAAACCTGCCGCTGAGTTTTTGCATTTCGAATTTCTAATTTCGAATTTCTGGAGCGAAGGAACATATGGCACGTATTTCTGGTGTTGACCTGCCGCGAACCAAGCGCGTCGAGATTGGGCTGACTTACATCTACGGGATCGGTCGTCACCGCTCGAACTTGATTCTCGAGGCCGCCGGCGTCGGTCGCGACATTCGCGTCAAGGACTTGAGCGAAGACGACGTCCGCAAGATCAGCCGCGTGCTCGAGGAGCAGGGCGGCGTCGAGGGCGACCTGCGGAAGGAAATCTCGATGAACATCAAGCGGCTCATCGAGATTGGCAGCTACCGCGGTGCACGGCATCGCCGCAATCTGCCGGTACGTGGGCAGCGTACACGCACGAATGCGCGCACGCGCAAGGGCCCGCGCAAGGGTGCGGTGGCGAAGAAAAAGACCGTTTAGCACGGGAACACTGAACACGGAAAGACGGAAACACGGGACACGGAACCACGAGGGATTCCTCACAACGGGCGAAAGACTTTCTGAAGTTTTCCGTGATTCCGTGATTCCGTGGCGAGCAAAGCGAGCAATAAGTTATGGCAAAGAGCGAAGCACAGAGCGCGACCGGCGTACCCGAGAAGCCGACCAAGAAAAAGAAGGCGTTCAAGAAGCGCGGCGAAAAGCGCGTCGTTCATCACGGTTTCGTGCATGTTCAAGCGTCGTTCAACAACACGCTGGTGACCATCACCGACGCCGAAGGGGCCGTCGTGGCATGGTCGAGCGCCGGCGCCATCGGCTTCAAGGGCTCGCGCAAGGGGACGCCGTTTGCGGCCACCCAAGCGGCGCTCAACGCGACCAACGCGGCCAAGACCTTCGGCATGCGCTCGTGCGAAGTGCTGGTCAAAGGGCCGGGCTCGGGTCGCGAGTCGGCGATCCGCGCGCTGTCGACCGCGGGCCTCGAAGTGAAATCAATCCGCGACGTCACGCCGATCCCGCATAACGGATGCCGGCCGCCGAAGCGGAGACGCGTATAAGTTCTTCAGTTCAAAGTTCAGAGTTCAAAGTGAAGACGTGCTCCTCACTTTGAACGGTGACTTAACTTTGAACTTGGAACTTGGAACTTTGAACTCACAAGGATCACAACAGAATGGCTCGATACAACGGACCTGTTTGCAGACTGTGCCGCCGGGAAGGCATGAAACTCTTCCTCAAGGGCGAGCGCTGCTACACCGAAAAGTGCGCGATTGAAAAGCGCAACGTGCCGCCTGGGCAGCATGGGCGCTCGCGCAAGCAGAAGCTCGTGGGCTACGGTGTGCAGCTGCGCGAGAAGCAGAAGGTCAAGCGTATTTACGGCGTCCTGGAAGACCAGTTCCGGCTCTACTTCCAGCAGGCCGAGAACACGCGCGGCATCACGGGCGAGACCCTGCTCCAGCTGCTCGAGCGTCGTCTCGATAATGCGGTCTACCGGCTCGGGTTTGCGACGTCCCGGCCGCAGGCGCGTCAACTGGTGCGGCACGGCCACTTCCAGGTGAACGGGCGCAAGGTGGATATCCCGTCGTACTCCGTGAAGGTAGGCGATGTCGTGACGGTGCGCGAGAGCAGCCGTAGTAACGCATCCATCCTGCACGCAGTCGAAGAGGTCAAGGGTCGCGGCGTCCCGGAGTGGTTGTCGCTCGATGGCGCCATGGGCGGCCGAGTCGTCTCGGTGCCGACGCGTGAGCAGATCAATCTCCCGGTACAGGAACAGCTGATCGTCGAGTTGTATTCGAAGTAGGGCTGGTGGGTCTGGTAGGGCTGGTAGGTCGGGTCGGGCTGGTAGGTCGGGTAGGTCGGGTGGTGATTACACAGATGCATCTGCGTAATCCCCTACCAGACCGACCAGACCCACAGACCTACCCGACCTTCCAGACTCACCAGACCCACCTGACCAAATCGCACCCGCCCTTCCAGCAGCTTGTCAGGCCTGCAGCGAGCGAAGGGCGGATTTACCCGCAGGTCTGGAGGCCGGTCTGCCGGCCCGTAAGCGAAAGGACAGTTCAATGCTCTGGAAAGGTTTTCAACGACCCAAGCGGCTCGACGTCGAGCGTGAAACGCTTACCGATCGATACGGCCGTTTTTACGCACAGCCGTTCGAACGCGGCTTCGGCACGACCATCGGCAACGCGCTCCGGCGTGTGCTGCTCTCCTCGATCGAGGGTGCCGCGATCACTGCGGTCAAGATCGACGGCGTGCTGCACGAGTTCTCGCCCATTCAGGGGGTCGTTGAGGATGCCACCGACATCATCCTCAATCTCAAGCAGATCCCGCTGACCTGCCACGTCGACTACACGAAGACGTTGTATCTTCGCGTCGACAAGGGCGGCGAAGTGCGCGCCCGCGATATCGAAGTCGATCAGGACGTCGAAATCCTCGAGCCCGATGCTCACATCGCGACCGTCGCCGAGAGCGGCAAGCTGCACATGGAACTGCGCATCAAGCGTGGCCGCGGCTATGTGTCGGCGGACAAGAACTTCGACGAGGATCTCGGCATCGGCTGGATTCCGATCGACTCCGTCCATTCGCCGGTGAAGAAGGTCAACTATCTGATCGAGGCGGCGCGCCTCGGCCAGACGACCGACTACGACAAGCTGACGCTCGATGTCTGGACCAACGGCTCGGTGACGCCCTCCGACAGCGTCTCGCTGGCGGCCAAACTCGTGCGCGATCACTTGAACATCTTCATCAACCTCGATGAAGCCGACGATCAACCGACCGAAGGCGGGATGGAGCCGGTACACACCGGCGCCACCAACGAACATCTCGACAAGAGCGTCGAGGAGCTGGAGCTCTCGGTGCGTTCGTACAACTGCCTGAAGAACGCCAACATCCGGACCATCCGCGAGCTCGTCCAGAAGACGGAGCCCGAGATGCTGAAGACGAAGAACTTCGGGCGCAAGTCGCTCAACGAGATCAAGGAGATCCTCTCTTCGATGGGTCTCGGCCTCGGCATGAAGCTCGATCAACCCGCGGGACTCGCGCAGGAGTAGCGGCCGTTTGTGGGCCGGTCGCAAAACCGGCCCCGTTCCACCCGCTAGACACTATGAGACACAGAGTTGCACATCGTAAGCTCGGTCGAACCACTGAGCACCGCATGGCGTTGCTGCGCAATCAGGCCGAGGCGTTGCTGCGGCACGAACGCATCGAAACGACGGTGCCGAAGGCCAAAGAGCTGCGCCCGTTTGTCGAAAAGATCATCACCATCGCCAAACGCGGGGTAAAGGCGGCCGACCCGAAGGGCCGCACCCTGTCCGCGCGCCGGCTGGTGATGCGCGACATCGTCAATGAGGATGTCGTGGCGAAGCTGTTCGATCAGCTCGCGCCCCGCTTCATGGACCGACCCGGCGGCTACACGCGCATTCTCAAGCTCGGTCACCGCCGCGGCGACGCCGCGGATGTCGCCCAAATCGAGCTCGTGGGCAGTGAGTTCGATCCGAAGAAGGCGGAGGCCGAGAAGGCCGCACAGGAACAACCCGCCGAAGGCGCCAAACAAAAGAGCGTCGGCGAGCGCCTCAAGGCGGCTGCGCAAAGCCTCCGCGGCGCCGGGAAAAAGGATGCGGCCAAAGACGATCAGACGCGCGGCAAGGCCTCAAAGCCCGCGCGAGGGGCGGCGAAGAAAAGCACCACCCCGCGAAAGGCCGGCGGGAGCTAGGCAGGGGTCAGGTGTCAGGTCAGGTGTCAGGGATCAGGTGTCAGGTGCCAGGGATCAGGGGATCAGGGATCAGGTGCCAGGTGCCAGGTATCAGGGGGTCAGGGATCAGGTAAGGCATGTAGCGGGCCTTGCCGGGGTCCTCGGCGCGGGTTCTAGGCGCGGCGGGACCCCCGTTGGGGTGGCTTCAAGGCCGCGATCGTAGACTCGAAAGCCCGGGCGATCCCCGGGCTTTTCTTTTGGATCACCCCAAATGGTGCTCATCGAGCTGCTCCTCCCGCTCTACGACAACGACGGCCGGCAGCTCGATCGGGCCCATCATCGTCAAGTGGCGAGCGAGCTGGCGGAGAGGTTTGGCGGGCTCACGGCGCACACCCGGGCACCCGCCACCGGCCTGTGGAAACCGTCGGCCGCCCAGAACACCACCCGCGACGACATCGTCATATATGAAGTGATGACCGAACATGTCGATGCCGGTTGGTGGAAGGCTTACCGGTCGCAGCTCGAGGAGCGCTTTCGCCAGGAGCGCGTCGTGATTCGAGCGATCACAGTCGACCTGCTTTGAGTTAGCATTCCGCATCCGTCAACCGAGGGGGAATGATGCCGACCATGCGCGTTGCGCTTCTTGCGTTTGCTGTCGTCGCTAACGCTCACGTCGGCCTGCTTGCCCAGACCCCTACGGCCCCGGAGGCCCAGACGGGGCTGGCGGCGCTCACCCGCGCCGAACAGGAGCAGTTTCTTCTCAAAGCGAAAGTTGTGCGAACCCGCGGCGTGAGTACCGGGATAACCGGCACACTGCGCGCGACGCTGACCGATGGGCGCATTTCCCACGATGCCAGTATCCAGAGCGTCGACGAGTACAAGCAGCGATTCGAGGGCACGCAAGGTACCGAGTTCAACTTTCGCGACTCGTGGCGCTACAACGTCGCCGCCTACCGCCTCGATCGGCTCCTCGAATTGGACATGATCCCGCCGAGCGTCGAACGCATGTACAACGGCAAGCACGGCTCGTTCACCTGGTGGGTCGACGACGTGATCATGGATGAAGCGGCGCGGCTCAAGAAGAAGGTCACCGCCCCGGATCCGCGGCGTTGGAATGAGCAAATGTGGCACGTCCGGATGTTCGATCAGCTGATTTTCAACGTCGATCGCAACCTGGGAAACCTGGTGATCGACAAAGACTGGACGATCTGGATGATCGACCACACGCGGGCCTTCCGCTTACTCGACCTCATCAAGTCGCCCGGCAACCTGTCGCTCTGCGATCGACGAGTCATCGAGCGTCTCAAAACCCTCGATCTGTCGACACTCAAGACGACGATGAAGAATTACTTGAGCCCGGACGAGATCGAGGCACTGCTCAAGCGCCGCAATCGGATCGTGGAGCACTTCGAAACGCGCAACGCAATTTTCGACTGGGAACGGCCCGCGCGGCCAGGTCAGTAGGTGCGCCGCGCGCTCACGCTGCGCTGAAGCGCGCGACTGCAAGTGCGCGCGCGCTCACTTTTCGTCGAAGCGCGCAGGTGCCAAGGTACGCCGCGCGCCCACCTTCACTGAGCGCGCGTCCGCGGGTGCGCCGCTCGCTGGCGCTCGTGGCTGCAGGGAACACCGCGGGCGTGGCGCACCTGCAGGCGCGTCCGTCTCTATGCAGCGGACGCGACGCACCTGCAGCAGTGCGGAAGTGCTGAGGCCACGCGCGCTACGCCGGTTCCACCGCTTCCTGTCCCCGCTCCGCCCTCGCCGCCGCGATGATCTTCGTCTGCTGATGCGAGGGCACCTCGTCGTAGTGCGAGAACTCCATGTGGTACGACCCGCGGCCACCGGTGACCGACGTGAGGTGCTGCTCATAAGTCAGCATCTCAGCCATCGGCACCTGCGCCTTGATCACCGTCATCTGCCCGCGTGGTTCCATGCCGCTGATCCGGCCGCGACGGCTGTTGAGATCGCCCATCAGGTCGCCCGCGTAATCGCTCGGCGCATACACCTCGACGTTCATCACCGGCTCGAGCAGCGTTGGCCGCGCTTTGGCCATACCGTCCTTGAACGCCAGCCATCCCGCCGTCTTGAAGGAGAGCTCATTCGAATCGACGTCGTGGTACTGCCCGTCGTAGAGGACGACGCGGAAATCGACGACGGGGTAACCGGCGAGGAAGCCGCGCAACCGTGATTCCTGGATACCTTTTTCCACGGCCGGAATGAACTGCCGCGGAATCGAGCCGCCGAAGATTTCGTCGACGAATTCGAATTCGGTGCCTCGGGGCAGCGGCTCCATCCGGATCTTGCAATCGCCGAACTGTCCGTGGCCGCCGCTCTGCTTCTTGTGGCGACCATGCGCTTCAGCACGCGCGGTGATCGTTTCACGGTAGGGGATGCGTGGCGGCTTCAGCAGCACTTCGACACCGAACCGGCGTTTCAGCTTCGCGACGGTCACCTCGATGTGCAGTTGCCCCTGCCCGGCCAGCAGCAGTTCGTGTGTCTGCGGATCGCGTGAGTATCGGATCGACGGGTCTTCCTCTTCGAGGCGGTGCATCGACGTGCTGATCTTGTCCTCGTCTCCACGGCTCTTCGGCTCGATGGCGTAGGACAGCACCGCCTCAGGGAATGTCATCGGCGCGAATTTGATTCCTGCAGCCTTGTCGGCGATGGTGTCGTTCGTGCGCGTGTCTTTGAGCTTGGCCACCGCGCCAAGGTCGCCGGCGTGCAGTTCCGGCACGGTGGTCTGTGTCTTGCCTTGCAACACCACGAGATGCCCGAGCCGCTCAGGCCCGCCCTGCGTCAGGTTATGTACGGTGGTATCGGCCTTGAGGCACCCTTGGTACACACGGAACATCGTGATGCGGCCGGCAAACTGGTCGGCCACCGTCTTCCAGACGAATGCCGCGTAGGGTGCCTTGTCGTCCGCCATGGGCGACACAACGGCGCCGGACGCGTCGAGCGCCTTGAACGGACGATCGAGCGGTGACGGAGCAAAGGCGAGAATGGCGTCGAGCAGCGTCTGCGCCCCGATGTTCGACAACCCCGACGTGCACACCAGCGGAAAGAGCTTGGCGGCATGGGTTGCCGTCTTGAGGCCGCTCCGCAGCTCCTCTTCGCTGAGTGTGCCGGCCTCGAAGAATTTCTCCATGAGCGCTTCGTCGGCTTCGGCGACCATCTCGACGAGCGCCTCGCGCGCGGCGTTGACCGCATCCGCCATGTCCGCGGGCACCGCGCCCTCAGTCATTTTCCCGGAACCGTCGGCCGCGAACGTGTACGCCTTGAGCGAGACGAGGTCGACGACGCCCGAGAAATCCTTTTCGTCGCCGATCGGAAGTTGAATCGGCACGATCGTGCGCCCGCAGGTTTGCCGGAGCGATTCGAGCGTCCGTTCGAGCGACGCGCGCTCGCGGTCGAGGCGATTGAGCACGACGATCCGCGGCAGCTCTAGTTCGTCGGCAGCGGCCCACGCCTTTTCGGTCTGCACCTCGACACCGCCGACGGCGTCGACGACCACAAGCGCGGCATCAGCGACGCGCAGCGCGGCGCGGGCATCACTGAAGAAGTTGCCGAAGCCGGGGGCATCAATGAAGTTGATTTTGGTCTTGTTCCACTCGGTGTGCGCGAGACTGGCGGAGAGGGTATGTTTGCGGGCGATTTCTTCGTCGTCGTAGTCGGTCGTCGTGGTCCCATCGTCCACGCGTCCCAACCGGTTGATCATGCCGGAGGAGAACAGGAGAGCCGAGACCAGCTGCGTTTTGCCACAACCGCCGTGACCGACGAGAGCCACGTTTCGGATGCTGGCACTGTCGTACACCTTCATAGCGCTATCCCTCCCGCGAGCCGGCCACCTGCGGCAAGGCCACGGCGTATCTCGCCGCCTTCGACGTGCTCAGAGCGCCCTGAGCCTGTCGAAGCTCGAAGCCTTCAGCGGAGATGAAATGACGGCTGCTAAGCCGCATCATATAACCCGCTCCGCAGGAGTTCCAACTGCAAGTTGAACTGACGCTATTCGTACCTGAGCGCTTCTATCGGGTCCAGGCGCGCGGCGCGCCACGCGGGAAAGATGCCGAAGAACAGGCCGACGGTTGCGGAGAACCCGAGGCCGAGCGCGAACGACCACCACGGCAGCGAGATGGGAAATCCTGATAAGACGTTGACCAGGAGGCCGATGCCGCTGCCGCAGGCGATCCCAATGATGCCGCCCAGGCTCGTCAACACTGCCGCCTCGATAAGGAACTGCACTAGGATCTCGCGGCGGCGGGCGCCGATCGCCATACGCACGCCGATCTCGCGCGTCCGTTCGGTGACCGAAATTGTCATGATCGCCATCACCCCGATGCCGCCGACCATGAGCGCAATCGAGGAGATCACCACGAGAGACAGCAGCACAGCTTGCGAAACCTGTTCCCACACCTTCAGGGCCGCGTCCTGTGTCACCAGATCGAAGTCGTTCGGCTTGTCGAGGGTGAGACCATGCCGGATGCGCATGATCTCCTCGACCTCGCGAATCGTCTCCTCGACCGTTGCCGACTCGTGCGGAACGACGGCGATCATGGCACTTCGACCGCCCATCGGGCCGGTCCGAATCCGCTCGGAACCAAACTGCCGCCGCCACGACGTGTAGGGGATGATCACGAAATCGTCCGAGCTCGGACCGAAGCCGAGCCCCGGGCGCTTTCCGATCACGCCAATGACCGTGTACTCGACCGCGCCGAGGCGGACGCGCTTGCCGATCGGATCCGTGCCCTTCTTTTCAAAAAGTGCTTCATAGGGCCCATGGCCGATCACCGCGACATTGCGGCGGCGCTGCACCTCCTGCTCGGTGAAGCTGCGGCCAGCGATGATCTTCGCGAAGTTCACGTCGACGAAGAGCTCGCTGGTGCCCATGATCGGGACTGCCCCGGTGCGTTCGTTTCGATAGAAGACGCGCTGGACGGTCGGCTGACCGCCGGCGCCAAGCCAGGTGTCGACCAGCGCCACCTTCGTTGACAGCCGCTTGATCGCTTCGCCGTCGTCTACCGTGAGATTGGGCCGTCGCACAAGGTCGAGGAAGGACGCCCCCGAGGAAAAGCTGATGGCGCCAAATTTCTGGACGAAGATCGTTTTGGGGCCGAGCGACCTGATGGTGTTGCGCAGCGACTCGTCGAAGCCGCGAATCAGCGACGTCATGCCGACGATCGAGGTGATGCCGATGACGACGCCGAGGATCGTCAGCGCGGAACGCATCTTGTTGGCGCGCAGCGTGTCGAGCGCCATGAAGGCGGTTTCGCGGAAGAGCGCAAACTGCGAAGTGAAGCGTCCCATTATTCGCGCCGTAAGGCTTCAATGGGATCGAGCATCGCCGCGCGGCGCGCAGGATACCAGCCGAAAAAGAGGCCAACGAACGCTGTGATCACGATGCCGATGAGGACCGACCACAGCTCCAAGGTCGCCGGCAGCGGCGTCGCGGCGGCCAGACCGCGAGCAAACAGCGCCCCGAGCGCGATGCCCACCACGCCACCGGTGAGCGACAGCGTGATCGACTCGGTGAGCACTTGCGACATGATGTCGCGGCGCTTGGCTCCCAGCGCCTTGCGCAGGCCGATTTCGCGTGTCCGCTCGCTGACCACCATCAGCATGATGTTCATGATCACGATTCCGCCGACGACAAGCGACAAGGCGACGATGCCGACGAGCAGTGCGAAGATGCCGGCGGTGGCCTGTTTGTAGATATCCAGCACTGCGTCCGATCCGACGATCCCGAAGTTGTCCGGGTCGCGGGCGTTGAGCCGCCGTTCGATGCGCAGCGCGATACGCGCTTCGTCTCGCGCCAGTGCGTTGAGCTCCGTGGTCCGCGGCTTGACCATGAGCGCGAGCGATTGACGCGAACCAAACAGCTTTTGGTACTGCCCCAGCGGGATCACCGCGAATTCGTCCATCGACTGCCCGAAGAATGTCCCCTTCTTCGCACTCACGCCCACGACCGTAAACGGAATGCCGGCGATCCTCACCATCTTCTCGATCGGATCGGCGGCGCCGAACAACCGCTCGGCCGCCTGCCACCCGAGAATGGCGACCGATCGCCCGCGTTCAATCTCTATGGGATTGATCATGCGCCCGCGTTCGGCATTGAACGTGGCGAACTCGATGTAGTCCTCGCTCACGCCTTGCACCTGAACCGATTGGAGTTCTTCCTCGCCGTACGCGAGCGTCGTGGACGTTTGCGCTTGCGCCATCACCGCGGTGATGGTGGTGGCGAACTTTCGGATGGCTTGCGCGTCTTGAACCGTGACACGCGGGTTCCCGCGCTGGCGTTCGGCTTCGTCCTCGTTGCGGATGATGCCGACGCGTTGGATGGTGAACGAATCGGCGCCAAGGTCCGACACGATGGCATTGGTCACCGCGCCATTCACGCCCTGGATGAGCGACACGACGGTGATGATCGACGACACCGCGACGATGTTCCCCAGCAGCGTCAACAGGGAACGAAGCTTGTTCGCCCAGATGGACGCGAGCGCAAGTTTGATCGACTCGTAGATCTGGTTCATTTCGCGGCAGCGGGCGGCACGTTCACCTTCACCAAGTCGCCGTCGTACAGATTCCGCACCGAATCAAACGGCCCGGTGACGACGCGGTCGCCGTCCGCGAG
This sequence comes from uncultured Acidobacteriota bacterium, assembly GCA_963762925.1. GTDB lineage: Bacteria > Acidobacteriota > Vicinamibacteria > Vicinamibacterales > UBA2999 > DASPWV01. Next base: position 194,835 of record CAVXMP010000006.1, read on the forward strand.
GCCGGATGTCACTTCAAAGTAGCGTTCGCCGGCGATACCGACCACGACCGGCACGAAGATCGCCTTCCCATCGCGCACGACGAAGACGCCTTCGGTTTCCTCACGCTTCTGACCCGGCTTGAGCTCCGTCGACGTTGACGCCGACACAGGAGGCGTCACCGTGGGTCCGAATCGGAAACGTGATGGCGGTGTGGGGCGCGGCTCGCGAATGACGTTGCCTTTGTCGTCGTACAACAGTTCCCGCACGGTGAGTGCCTGGATCGGAACCGCAACCACTTGCGAACGTTTATCGGTGGTGATCTCCGCCGTGCAGGTAAAACCGGGTCGGACGTCCGGAATCTGGCTGTCGAGCGTCACCACCACTTTGAAGTTGGTCGCCGTCCGGGCGCCACCGGGTGCGGCGCCTGCCGCTTGAATCGGGCTGTTGCCAATCTCCGATACGTGCCCCTGGAAGGTCTTGCCATCGATGGCGTCGATCGTGACTTTCGCGGGCTGCCCGATGCGCACGAGAGGGATGTCGGTTTCGTCGACTTCCACCTCGGCTTCAATGACCGACATGTCGGCGATCGTCAGCAATACGGTGCCTGCGTTATTCATCGTGCCGGTGACCACGTTCTCGCCTTCTTCGACGTTGCGCCGTGTGACGATGCCATCGAAGGGTGATTCGAATCGGGCCTGTGACAGGTTGTGCTGGCTGCTCGTGAGGCCGGCTTCCTGCTGGCGCAGGTTCTCCTGACGTCCTTGAATGTCCTGCTCACGGGCGCTGAGGTCGCTCTCCCGCACGTCGACTTCGGCCTGTGCCCGTTCCAGCGACTCGCGCGTCGTGAGACCGCTCTCCCAGAGTTCCTTCTGCCGTTTCATGTTCTGACGTGCGAGATCGAGGCTGGCTTGTGCACTCTTGAGCGACACGCGCGATTGCTCGAGCGCGGAGCGCGCTTGCGCGACCCCGGCTTCGTCACGTCGAACCGCGCTTTGCGCGTTGATCGGATCGATTTGCAGCAGAAACTGTCCCGCCTTGACCCGGTCGCCCTCTTTGACCGCCAGGCGCGTCACGCGGCCCATCGACTGGGCACTGATGTTGACGGTTTTCTTCGGATCAATCTTCCCTGATGCCGACACGATCGACTCGAGGTCGCGTTTGTAGATGCTTTCGGATGCGACCGTGACGCCTTCGTCACCTCGGCGCGAAAGATACGCACCGACGCCGCCGCCGATCACCACGAGCGCCACGACTATCAGGAGCGATTTCCTGCGAAACACGTTCAAATTCCTCCTGTGGCCGCAATAGTCCCGGCCAGCATTGCTGCAAACGCGAGATACACCGACAGAAACATCCCCACGTAGCGGCCGGCACGGCGTTTGGTGAGGGCGGCCACGCCCATCGCGACAAGCACCAGCCACCAGAGGGCGAACAGATCAAGCGTCCCAAAGAACCGCGCCGGCACGGTCCCTTCCTGCATGCCCGGCAAAACCGCGGCAAGGGTCAGTGGGTTCGAGAGCGATTCGCGAACGTAGCCGATCGGCGTGGTGATGAGTTGTCCTACGGCGAGCGCGACGCTGGCGTGTACGACAATCGCAAGCACCTGCCGAAACCGTGCGGGCGCTCCATCGCGGCGCGCCACCGCCCAGCACCCGAGTGCCACCAGCGCGGTGACGGCGGGCGTCAGGAGAACCCGGCCGCCGCTCGTGAAGTAGACCCACCATGGCGGTGCGGCCTGCAACGCCGCATAGCGCGTGTCGTCGACCGTGCCTCCGAACAGTTCGATGACACGCACGCGCTCGTCGATTACTGCCTGCCGGCCCACCTCGGTAAAGAGGAGAATCGACGCGCAGGCGACGACCACTAGGAGAATGAATAGCCAGGTGTCTACCCAGACCGGCTGACGCGCGAGCTCAGCCATTGTCTGGCGCGGGCGCACGACCGTACCCGCGATGCGCCGGATCAACCCTTCCCCCCAACAATGACAATACGACAATTGACCATGGTTCAGTTCCTTGACACCCCGGCAAATCGCTGAATACCATGGCTTTCGCCGTCTGCCACTCCTTGATTTAGATTACTCAAAATATTTTCTTATGGCACTAAAAATTTCCAGCAGGTTGCGCATTCCAGCATTTCTACTCCTTGCCTCGACGATGCCAAGCCTCGCCGGCGCCCAGCCGCTCGACCAGTTCGGGAATCGCGCGGCAGCGCTCGGCGCCTTTGTAGCGGTCGCCGACGACGCCTCGGCGGTGGGGTGGAACCCCGCCGGCTTGGCGAGTGGCCCGTTTTTCAACATTCTGCTCGATCTCTCACGCGCGACGGTCGAACCCGGCGATGTGCTGACGTCGAACGAGCCAGCGGCGCGCTCCAGTGCCACCTTATTCGTGGTCGGCGTGCCGCCGCTCGGCATTTCCTACTATCGGCTGCGGCAAACCGGCTTAAGCCCTGCTGGAACGCCGAGTTCAAGCCGACAAGAAAGGCAAGTCGCATTCCGCTCGCTGGTTACGAGCCATCTGGGGGTCACAGTGCTGCAGTCATTGGCAGAAGGCTTCACAGTTGGCGCGACCGCAAGACTGGTGCGCGGGAGCTTCGCTTCAGGGGTGACGTCGGTGAGTTCCTGGCAGGCTGGCTTTGAAAATGGCGAAACGTTGCCCGAACACGCTCGTACGACTGCGGACGTGGACGTCGGTGCTCTCGGCGCGATCGGTCGGCTGCGGGTTGGCATCGTCGCACGCAACCTTGCCGCGCCGTCGTTTGGTAAAGCGCCGGAGGGCTCCAACTGCGCGGAGTTGTGCGACGGGATGACGCTCGACCGTCACGTCCGCATCGGCGTCGCGTGGGGCGATCGATGGCCCGCAACGCCGATGACGATTGTCTCGATCGATGCCGATGTGACGCGCGTGCCGCATCTCGCGGGTGAGAGGCGCGACATCGCGGCCGGCGCCGAACGCTGGTTTCGCGCGCAGACCATCGGTCTGCGCGGTGGCGTGCGTGCAAGTACAACTGCGCGGCCGCGGCCGGTCGCGTCGGTTGGCGGATCGTACGCGCTGCGTGCGGGTACTTACATCGAGATCTTCGGAGCGCGCGGGACCGACGAATGGCGATGGGGTATCGCCGGCCGATTAACGTTTTGACGTTGCAAAGAACCAACCGAAATGCCAGTTCGCATTGGTGAGCTGCTTCTCAAAGAGAAGCGCATATCTGCGGAACAGCTCCAGGAGGCGCTGACCTACCAGCGTAAGCACGGAGGGAAGCTTGGCGCCAACCTCGTAAAGCTGGGATATGTGAAAGACGAGGAGATTACCGCGCTGCTGTCCAAGCAGTACCGGTGTGCCCTCGATCGCGCTCAGCCAATTTGAGATCAGTCCGGCGGTGATCAAGCTCGTCCCCGCCGAGACCGTCCGCAAGTACCAGATCGTCCCTCTGAGCCGCGCCGGCGCGACGTTGACGATCGCGATGACCGATCCCACCAACGTGTTCGCCATGGACGACGTGAAGTTCATGACCGGCTACAACGTGGAGCCGGTGGTTGCGTCGGAAACCGCGGTCCTCGACGCGATTGAGAAGTACTACGGCGCCGGCAGCGCCGGCGCCGCCGTCACGAAGGGCAGCTCCTCGGCTGGTGGCGCACTGCCCGGCGAGAGCGCGCTCGAACTCGCCGCCCGCACCATGGGCGAGATGGACCTGAGCGACGACGATGTCGAGCTCATCGAAGATCTGGAGGAAATCAGCGCCGAGACGCTGGCCAAGCACGGCGAAGAAGCACCCGTCATCAAGCTCGTCAACGTCGTGCTCATGTCGGCGATTTCCAAGGGCGCGAGCGACATTCACATCGAGCCATACGAAAAGGAATACCGCATCCGCTACCGGATCGACGGCATTCTCTCCAACGTGATGTCGCCGCCGTTGAAGATGCGGGATGCGATCACCTCCCGCGTCAAGATCATGGCCAAGCTCGACATCGCCGAGAAGCGGCTGCCCCAGGACGGGCGCATCAAGATTCGCTTCCAGGACAACGGCGTGACCAAGGACATCGACTTCCGCGTCTCGGTGCTGCCAACGCTGTTCGGCGAAAAGATCGTCATGCGCTTGCTCGACAAGACCAAGCTGATGCTCGACATGACGAAGCTGGGGTTTGAGGAAGAGTCGCTCAAGAAGCTCGAAGTCGCGATCCTGAAGCCGTGGGGGATGGTGCTCGTGACCGGGCCGACGGGCAGCGGCAAGACCAACACGCTCTATTCGGCGATCTCGAAAATCAACTCGGTCGAAACCAACATCATGACCGCCGAGGATCCAGTCGAGTTCAACCTGCTCGGCGTCAATCAGGTCCAGGTGCGCGAGAACATCGGCCTCAATTTCGCCTCCGCGCTGCGCAGCTTTCTGCGGCAGGACCCCAACATCATCCTGGTCGGTGAGATTCGCGACTTCGAGACGGCCGAGATTGCGGTCAAGGCTGCGTTGACCGGCCACTTGGTGTTGTCGACGCTGCACACCAACGATGCGCCGAGCACGATCAATCGCCTGATGAACATGGGCATCGAGCCCTTCCTCGTGGCGAGCTCGCTCAATCTGGTCTGCGCCCAGCGGCTGATACGTAGGGTCTGTACCGCCTGCAAAGTGGCGGAGGAGCACCAGCCGCAGGCCTTCGAGCAAATCGGGTTTAGCGCCGAAGAAGCTCGCACGGTCAAGGCGTACAGGGGATCGGGGTGCGACAAGTGCAACAAGACCGGATACAAGGGCCGTCTCGGATTGTACGAGGTCATGGAGATCACCGACGAGCTACGCGAGTTGATTCTCGTGGGCGCGTCGTCGCTCGAACTGCGCCGGAAGGCCATCGAAGACGGGATGATCACGCTGCGCGGCAGCGGTCTGCGGAAGGTGGCCGCGGGAATCACATCGATCGAAGAGGTTTTGAGAGAAACGGTGCGGTAGTTATGCCAACACTTCCAGAGTTACTCAAGTCGACGGTCGAATTGGACGGATCGGATCTCCACCTCAGTATCAACAGTCCGCCGCAGGTACGCGTGCACGGGCATCTGCGGCGACTGCAGTTTCCCGACCTTGCGCCGGCCGATACCAAGGCGCTGGCCTACAGTGTGCTGACCGACGCGCAGAAGAAGCGATTCGAAGAAAGCCAGGAGCTCGACTTCTCGTTCGGCATCCGCGGGATCGCCCGTTTCCGCTGCAACATGTTCAACCAGAAGGGCGCGGTGGGCGCGGTCTACCGGCAGATTCCGGAGCGTATCCGTCCCTTCGATGAGCTCGGTCTCCCGTCGATCGTCGCCAAGCTCTCGGAGCGGCCGCGCGGCCTCGTGCTCGTCACCGGCCCGACCGGCAGTGGCAAATCGACGACGCTCGCCGCGATGATTGACAAGATCAACATCGAGCGCGCCGATCACATCCTCACGATCGAGGACCCGATCGAATACCTGCACTCGCACAAGAAGTGTCTGGTGAACCAGCGCGAGGTCCACAGCGACACGCAAAGCTTTTCCAACGCCCTGCGTTCGGCGCTCCGCGAAGACCCGGACATCGTTCTCATCGGCGAAATGCGTGATTTGGAAACCGTCGAATCGGCGCTCAAGATCGCCGAGACGGGCCATCTCACGTTTGGCACGCTGCACACGAACTCAGCGGCCCAGACCATCAACCGCATCATCGACGTGTTTCCGGCGCACCAGCAGTCGCAGATCCGGACCCAGCTGTCGCTGGTGCTCGAAGGCATTGTCTGTCAGGCGCTGTTGCCGAAAGCCAACGGGCAGGGGCGCGTCGTGGCGCTCGAAATCATGGTGCCGACGCCTGGCATCCGCAACCTGATTCGCGAAGACAAGGTGCATCAGATTTATTCCGCGATGCAGACCGGTCAGGAAAAGATCGGGATGCAGACCATGAACCAGTCACTGGCGACGCTGTATTTCAGGAAACAGATTTCGCTCGACATGGCGATTGCTTCGTCGTCGCATCGCGAGGAGTTGCAGGAAATGATCAACCGCGGCGTCGGCGTTGTCGCAGGGGCCGGGTTGAATCGGCCAGGTGGATCGACGGCAGGCCCGCGCCCGTCGTAGCGTTGACAATCACCCCCAGCTAAGGACAACAGGTTATGGCGACGTTTGCATTCACCGGACGAACGCGGGCGGGCGAATCAGTCAACGGCGAGCGTGCCGGCGACACGATGGACGCGGTCGTGTCCGCGCTGCGCCGCGAGCAGATCATGGTCACGCGCATCACGCCGTCGCAGGTCAAGGCCGTCAAGGCGATAAAGATCCGGAGCAAGGCGCCGTCGGCCAAGAGCCTCGCCGTGTTCACGAGACAGTTCTCGGTAATGATCGACGCGGGGTTGCCGCTCGTGCAGTGCCTCGAGATCCTAGGGACGCAAGAGGAGGACAAGAACTTCAGCGGGGTGATTTTGGCGGTGCGCGCCGACGTCGAAGGCGGGGCGTCGCTTGCCGACGCAATGAAGAAGCACCCGAAAACCTTCGACGCCCTCTACAGCAACATGGTGGCGGCGGGCGAAGCCGGCGGCATTCTCGACGGCATTCTCAAGCGGCTCTCGACCTACATCGAAAAAGCCGTCAAGCTCAAGGGCCAGGTCAAGTCGGCGATGATCTACCCGGTCGCCGTCATCGTCATTGCCGGCGTGGTGGTGGGCGCGATCATGATCTTCGTGATTCCGACGTTCAAGAGCCTGTTCGACGGCTTGGGCGCGCAGTTGCCGCTGCCGACCATCATCGTCATGAAGATCTCGGAATACATGGTCCGGTTCCTGCCGTTCTATCTGGTCGCGGGCGTGGCGGCAGGTTATGCATTCAAGCGCTACTACGCCACGGACGGCGGCAAGCACGTGATTGACAGATTCACGCTCGCGCTGCCGATTTTAGGGGCGATCATGCGCAAGATAGCCGTGGCGCGATTCTGCCGCACGTTGTCGACGCTCATCGCTTCGGGCGTGCCGATTCTCGACGGGCTCGACATCACCGCGAAGACCGCCGGCAACGTCATCGTGGAAGACGCGATTCAGGTCACGCGCAAAAGCATCGAGCGCGGCGAAACCATCGCCGCGCCGTTGAAGCAGACGGGTGTGTTTCCGCCGATGGTGGTCCAGATGATAAGTGTCGGCGAGGCGACGGGCGCACTCGACACGATGTTGTCGAAGATTGCCGACTTCTACGAAGACGAAGTCGATACCGCGGTCGCCGGCATGCTCACGCTCCTCGAGCCGGTGATGATCGCGTTTCTCGGCGTTGTCGTCGGTGGCATCGTCATCGCGATGTATCTGCCGATCTTCGGCCTGATTGGCGAGCTCTCTTAGCTCGTGCCTGGACTCGTGGCGCGGCGCCTGCTCGCACACATCGCGTTGCGGCTGATGGCCGCGACGGTGCTGCTCGGCGCCGCATTTGTCCTGGAAGTTCGCTCGCCCGGTATTGTCGCCGTCGATCCGTTCTTTACGCTCATCGCCGCCGTGTACGCGGTGAGCCTCGTCTTTATCGCGTCGGTGCGCTTCGTCGATCGCTTCCCATGGCTCACGGACGTCCACTTCGCGGTGGACGTCCTCATCATCTCGGTGGCGGTCGCGCTGACCGGTGGGCTGGTCAGCCTATTTACGTCGTTGTACGTGTTGCCGATCGTCGCCGCGAGACCGTGCAGTTCCGCCGAGGCGCGCTCCAGGTGGCAATCCTGGGCGCGCTCCTCTACACGACCATCGTATTCACGCAATATGCCCAATCCGTCGGTGCCGTCGAGCCGATATTCGGATTGACGATCGGCGGTGACCTGCCCAACAGCGGCGTTGCGCAATACACCGTCGGTCTGAACGTCTTTGGGTTGTTCGCGGTGGCGATACTGTCCGGATCGTTGGCCGAGCGCGCACGCCGGGCCGACGTCAATCTGGAGAAAGCGTCCGAGCAGCTCGCTGATCTTCAGTTCTTCAACCAGTATGTCATTGACAATCTCGTTAGCGGTCTGGCCACGGCAGATGAGGAGAATCGTCTGTTGACCTTCAATCGGTCCGCGGTGCTGATCACCGGGCATTCGATCGCCAGCGTCATCGGCAAGCACGCCGCCGACGTCCTGCAGTTGCCCGCGGTCTTCGAAGCCTCGCTCGCCGAAGACATTCAGCGGGCGCGAAGTAAACGCGCCGACCAGCAGTTTCAACGGCCGGACGATCGGCTGATCGATTTGGGATTGACCGTAGCGCAGCTGCCGATGCCAAACGGGCGTGTCGGCTACCTGTATACGTTTCAGGATGTCACGGAAGTCAGGCGCTTGGAGCGCGAAGCGCAGCTCCAGAAACGCCTCGCGGTCGTAGGCGAAATGGCGGCCGGTATTGCACACGAGATCCGGAATCCGCTGGCGGCCATGTCGGGATCGATGCAGATTCTGCGGCAAGAGCTTCCCCTTTCCGGTGACCAGGCCTTACTGATGGACATCGTCCTCCGCGAGTCCGAGCGCCTCAACGAAACGATTCGATCCTTTCTCGCCTATGCGCGGCCGCAGCGATTTGAAGTGGAGCAACTGGATCTGCGGGGTGTCATTCAGGACACGGCGACGATTCTCCGTAACAGCACGGAAATCGGCGAGCGGCATACCATCACGGTGGAACTGCCGCCGGAAAACGTCCTCGTCGAGGCGGACGAGAACCAGGTCCGCCAGGTGGTGTGGAACCTCGCGACCAACGGTCTCCGTGCCATGCCCGATGGAGGCGCGCTGGATTTGCGCGCGAGCGAAGAAACCATCGATGGGCGACTCCGTGGCGTTCTCACCGTCACCGATCACGGCGTTGGCATCCCCGCCGACGAGATCGACGGCATCTTCCAGCCCTTCCGCGGATCGTTTGGGAAGGGCACCGGGCTCGGGCTGGCCATCGTGCACCGCATCACCAGCGACTACAACGCTCGGGTTGACGTCAAATCAGTGCGGGGCCAGGGCACCACCTTTCGAGTCATCTTCGCGCCCGTCCGCAGCTCGCGGCAAAGCGGGCGCCGTGTCGCCGAGCCGCGCGCGGCCGAGCACGCGTCATGAGCACAGCCCCGACGGTCACGCGCAGCGAAACGGCACCACACCGGGTACCGTTCCGCGCATTCTCATCGTCGACGATGAGCAGTCGATGCGTGAATGGATGCGAATCCTCTTTCAGCGTGATGGGTTTGAAGTCGTGGTTGCCGAGGACGGACTCGTGGCGCGCGACCTCATTGGCCGCGAATACTTCGACGTCGTGCTCACCGACATTCGCATGCCGCGCGTTGACGGCGTCGAGCTGCTGAGAAGTGCTCGTGCTCTCGCGCCCGATGCCATCGTCATCATGATGACGGCCCACTTCACGCGCGACTCCGACGAGTGGCGCCGGGCGCGCGAAGAAGGCGCGGCCGCGCTCCTGGAAAAGCCCTTCCGCGACGTAAAGATGGTGACGCTCCAGGTGCGTCAGTTGATCGACGCGCGCGTCGTCCGTCACGAACGCGACGTGCTGCGGCAAGCGATCACCACCCAGGGCTTCGCGGGCATCATCGGGCGCAGCGGGCCAATGCTCGACGTCTTCAGCATGGTCGAGACCGTTTGCCGCACCAACAGCACGATTCTGGTGACCGGCGAGTCAGGCACGGGCAAGGAGCTGGTTGCCCGGGCTATTCACCAGCAGTCCCTGCGCCGCGACAAGCCGTTTGTTGCGGTCAACTGCGGGGCGCTCCCCGAGAACCTCCTCGAATCGGAGCTGTTCGGGCATGTGCGCGGCGCGTTCACCGGCGCCGACACCAATAAAAAAGGGCTCATCGAAGTCGCGGACCAGGGCACGGTCTTTCTCGACGAGATTGCCGAAATGACCCCGGCGATGCAGGTCAAGCTGCTGCGGGTGCTGCAGGAGCGAAAGTATCGGCGGGTTGGGGGCACCGAGGAGACCGCGGTCAATATCCGTGTCATCGCGGCGACCAATCAGGATCTCGCCAAGCTGGTTCCGGAAGGCAAGTTTCGCGAGGACCTGTTTTATCGCTTGAGCGTCATTCCCATCCGTCTGCCGTCTTTGAGGGAACGCGTTGACGACATTCCGCTGATTGCGGACCATTTTCTGACGAAATATACGCAGGAGATGGGGAAGAGTATCTCTGGCATCACGCCAGAAGCCGCCTTGGCGCTGAAAGAGTATCCGTGGCCCGGCAATGTGCGCGAGCTCGAAAACGCCATCGAGCGCGCGGTTGCGTTGGAAGCATCCGAGCGCATTCAGTTGCAGGCGTTGCCAGCTCACCTCCAGGAGGGTCGACCTGCGACCCCTGTCGCGAACGCCGTGGGGAGTCTGGTCATCGAGCAATTGCCCGGCACGGGGTTTAACCTCGAACACTATCTGCAGGACTTGGAACGCTCACACGTCGAGCGAGCCCTCAAGCAAACGGGCGGCGTCCAGGTGCGCGCGGCCGAGCTCCTCGGCTTGAGCTTTCGGCAGTTTCGCTACTTGGTGAAGAAATACGGGGTCCGGGCGTGAGCTGCCGCCCTGCACAGACCGGCTGCACGGATGCACGCCGGCGGCGCTTGCGGTCCTTGGTAGGTGCGGTAAACTTTTATGAACAAGGTTATTACGGTTCCGGTTGGGGTTGGGTGCCAGCCGGAGGACCGTACCGAACGTCTAAGGTGACGAGCCGTGTTAGTGACAATGACGATTGATGTCACACCGCGCCTGGGTATGCCAACGGTCGAGTTTGCGCGCATCTCAAGCGGTTGATTTCAGGCATTTTACGGTCACGTTTACCACCTCAGCTGTTCGTGGCACGCCGGTTGCTCAAGAGGGTGGCGGGGACGCCGCCACAAGACGGCGGCGTCACTGACCGAAAGACAACTCACACACGGCAACTCGATTCTTGGGAGTATTCAAAATGCGTATTCGTAACAACAAGGGCTTCACGCTCATCGAACTGCTTATCGTCGTGGCGATTATCGGAATCATCGCGGCGATTGCGATTCCTGGGCTGCTGCGCGCTCGTATCGCGGGTAACGAAGCGTCGGCCATTGGCTCGCTCCGCGCTGTCGTCTCAGCGCAGGCCGACTACAACGGTCTGAACCGCGCTTACGCGGCCGACCTCGCCTTCTTGGCGGCCATCTGCCCCGCGGTTACTACGCCCTTCATCTCGGCCGACCTCGACGCGAACGGTGTCGTCAAGAGCGGCTACATCTTCACCATGACGAACGGCGGAGCTGGCGCGGGACCGAATCCTGACTCATGCGCCAACCCCACTGCCCTCGGCTTCTGGGCGACCGGTACACCGGAAGCGGTCACCTCTACTGGTAATCGCGGCTTTGCGACGAGTCAGAACATGTCGGTGTGGGAGAACATCGGCGTGCCCGCGGGCGTGCCCCCCACCATGGTGCAGATGGCCGCGCCTCCGACGCCGCTCGTCAAGCCGCTCGGCCGCTAAGCTCTATCGGTTTCACGCTCCTCGAAGGGTCGGCCAGCAATGGCCGGCCCTTCGCTCTTTTACGGTGCAGATGGACATTCATCGTTGGATCGCGGCAGTTGGCCTCGCAGGAATTCTCATCGGGGTGGCGATACCGGTCGTCGACCAGGAGCGGCGTCGTGCGTGCCGAAGATGCCGCCGCAGCCGTGCTCGACGCGGTTGCCCGCGCGCAAACGGCGTTTCGCTCCACCGGCGGATACGGTGGCTACGCCAGTGATCTCGACAGTCTGATGAACCCTTGCACAAGCCCCGTACCATCCGCGTTACACGAGCCAATCAGCGCTTCACACATTCACACACTGCGCTACGCCTTCGCCGTGCGGCCCGCCGAAGGTTCCCGCGTCGTCGCCACCGACTGTCATGGGCGACAAAGCGTCAGCGACTACTACGCGTCGGCGAGACCTCGCGTCAACGGTGTTGATGGCCGGCGCGCATTCGCCATGAGGTCGAGTGCGCGCGTGTTTGTGTTCTTCGACGGCGTGCCCCCGCGCGAGACCGACATGGGACCCTTCGGCTTGGCGGTCGCCTTGAACACCTTAGAGCGGTTCAAGATCCCGTAGAATCTGGCGTATGGCTCCCTCCCGTAAACACGTTGCTGCACAGCCAGCGCCACGCCCGGTGACCGGGTTGTTGGTGGCGGCGTTTGCCGGGTCTGCGTCTTCGCCTCGTGGTCCACATGGGTGCACTACCAGGCCCTTCACGACCCGTTGTATTCGAGCGTGTGCGACGTGAATTCCACATTCAGCTGCACCGAGGCTTACACCAGCCGCTTTGGATCGGTCGGCGGTGTCCCGCTTGCGTTGATAGGTGTCGTCTACTTTGCTTTCGTGATTGCGCTGGTCGCGATCTGCCGGCAGTCCCCAGAACGCGGCGCAAAATCTCCCCGCGTATGTGTTCGCGATCTCGACGCTCGGTTTGGCGGGCGTTCTCTATCTTGGCTACGTGTCGTTTTTCGTTCTCGGGACGGTGTGCCTTCTCTGCTTTCGGAAGCTATGCCGCCATCATCGCGCTGTTCTTGATTTCGGGAGCGGCGACCAGTACCCCATGACGAGCTTCCTCGACGTGCCGCCGGTGATATGCGGACGCTGTTTGATCACCCGCGGCTCTTACGGCGGTTCTCGGCTTCATCGCCGCAGCTGTTTTTGCGGTGGTGTTTTTCCCCAGCCAGCCGATCTCAGCCTCCGCGTCGACAGCGACGCCGGCGCCCGGGGTAGCCACCCAGACTCCTGCAGCCCCGCCGCAGTCCAACCGGCCAACAGCAGCTCGAGCAATATCTGACGAGCCAGCCGCGCGTTCCGTTGCTTGTGGCCGGAGTGGCCGCGCCAGTAGTGATCGTCAAGTTCAACGACTATCAGTGCCCGCCATGCGGACAGACGTTCAGAGAGTACAAGCCGATTCTGGCGAAGCTTCAGCAGCAGTACCCGAGGGAAGATTGCATTTGTCACCCGCGACTTCCCCCTGGAAGCGGAATGCAACGCGTTGGGCGGCCCACACCAAGCCGCCTGCGAAGCTGCGGTGGCCGTTCGTCTCGCGCGGGAAAAGGGCAAAGCAGACGCGATGGAAGAGTGGCTCTTCGCGAACCAGTCACAATTGACGCCGGCGCTCGTCAAGACAGGCGTCCAGACCATCGCCGGTGTCACCGACTTCGACGCGCGATACTGCGGGCACACTGGAAGTGGTGAAAGGCGACGTCAGTCAGGGTGGGCAGCTCAAGGTGACGGGCACTCCGACGTTCTTCATGAACGGGCTGCGTCTCCCGAACCTACGTGGTGAGTTCTTCGAGTCCGCTGTGCTGTGGGAGCTGCGCCGCGTCGGCGCCGCACAATAGCCCCACATGGCAGCGATTGAAGCAGAGGAACTCACCAAAGACTACTCCGTCGGCTTCTGGCGCCCGAAGCCGTACCGGGCGCTGGATCGGCTGTCGATACGGTCGAGCAGGGCGAGGTCTTCGGTTTTCTCGGCCCGAACGGCGCCGGCAAGAGCACCACGCTCAAGCTGCTCATGGGCCTGATTTTCCCGACGAGCGGCTCGGCCCGCATCCTCGGCCGCCCTGTCGGGGAGTGGCCGCGCGCCGGCGCTCGGCTTCCTTCCAGAAAACCCGTCGTTCTACGACCATCTGACCGCCGAGGAACTGCTCACCTACTTCGCCAGCCTGCGCGGGCTGAGGGCGAAGAGCGCCGCGCCGCGCGAGCGTCGAAACGCTCGACGAGGTGGGCATCGGCGCCGAGCGGCGCCTGCAAGCTGCGCTCGTATTCGAAGGGCATGATTCAGCGCGTCGGCGTGGCGCAGGCGCTGGTTGGCGATCCGGAGGTCGTGTTTCTCGACGAGCCGATGTCCGGTCTCGATCCGCTCGGGCGACGCGATGCGGCAGCTGATGTTGCGCCTGCGCGATCGCGGATGCACGGTGTTTTTCAGCTCGCATATCCTGTCCGACGCCGAGGCGATGTGCAGCCGGGTCGCGATTCTCGCCCAGGGGCGGCTGGTCGCCCAGGGCCGGGTGCTCGCGAGATGGTGGCGTTCGAACTGCGCGGATGGGAGCTGGTCGTCGCGAACGTTTCAGAATCGGCGATGCCCTGGCTGGCCGGACGCGTGCAGTCGATCACGCCGTTGTCGAACAATCGCTACACGCTGGAGCTGCCCGCCCGCCGAACCTCCTGCGCGCTTCATTCACGAGTTGGCCGCACAGGAGTGGAGGTGGTGTCGCTGAACCCAATGCCGACGCACCCTCGAAGACTTTTTTGTGTCGAAGGTCGGGGCGGCTGCGCCACGCGATACGGGGTTCTGAAGGCCCATCTGAGACCCGTTCTCTGGTGGCGCTCGCCGTCTACGTGAATCGGTGCGCGACCGCGTGCCGATGATGATCGCCGGGTTCGGCGTGCTGCTCGTCTGCGGCTCGTATCTGATCAGCCAGATGACCGCAGGGCAGGACGTCAAGATCATCAAGGATCTCGGCATTGGCGGCGCTCGACTCATGGGACTTCTCATCGCGGTGTTCATCGGCGTCGGGCTGGTCGCCAAGGAGCTGGAGCGGAGAAGCATCTACAGTCTGTTGAGCAAGCCGTTGACGCGCGAGCAGTTCGTGCTCGGCAAGTATTTCGGCCTGGTGATGACGCTTGCGGTCAACCTCGGTGCCATGGTGCCGGCCCTATTACGCTGTGCTGTTCGTATCAGGATCTACGCCGCCAGCGCTGCGCAGCGCGCCGCTGGCCCGCCCGGCGCTCGATCCGCGGCTGATGATTGCGGTGGTGTTGATGTTCGGCGAGCTCGAGATCGTGACTGCCCTCGCGCTGTTCTTTTCGACGTTCACCAGTCCATGCTCGCGTTCCTTCTGACGCTCGGCTTGTGGATCGCGGGACACTTCAACGCGGACCTGCGGCAGTTCGAGAGGTCGTCGATTCGCCGGTCGCGCCGGTACTCGGCGCCGCGGCTGTACTACGTGCTCCCAAATCTCGCGCCGTTCAACGTCAAGGCCGAGGTCGTACACGGCGTTGCCGTGTCGGCGCTCGCACGTGGCACTGACGCTCGCCTATGCGGCGGTGTATATCACCGTGCTGCTCCTGGCCGCGATGGCGGTTTTCCGCGCGGAGGGATTTCAAGTAGTGGGCGACGCGCGATATCTACGTCGGGCCTGCTCGCGCCCCTCCTCGCGGTCGCCATCGCATGCAAGTCTGGCGCGATCAGCGGCTGGACGCCGTACGAGCCGGCGACGTCGCTCCTGTGGCTGAGCGATGTGCCCTGGTTCGCGCGGCGCTCGGCTTACCACGCGCTCGTCGCCGATCTCTACTGGATACGGGCCGTTGTCTATTACGGGCGGCAGCGGCTCTCGACGGCGAGGACAAGAACTACGATTTGCTGTACCCGCTCCTCAGCCTGGTCACCGCCCTCGACCCGCGCTTCCTGGCCGCGTACCGTTTTGGCGCGTTCTTTCTCGTCGAGCCGCGCCCGGCGGACCGAACCGGCCCGACCTGGCGATCAAGCTGCTCGAACGCGGCTGGAGCGGACGCCCGAGCGGTGGGAATTCCCGCACGACATCGGCTTCGTCTACGCCTTCAGCCTTCGTGACTACGGCACCGCGGCGATGTGGTTCGAGCGCGCAGCGCAGCTGCCCGGCGCGCCGCTCTGGCTGAACACGATCGACCGCGGCCTCCATGTCTTTGCGCGGCGGAGACCGAGACAATGCGCGTCGTGTGTGGCAGCAGTTGCGCGATCACAGCGACGAAGTCTGAAGTTCACAAAAGCGCGGACTCGTCCATCTGGCGCAGTTCGACGCGTTCGACGCGATCGACCAGTTCAATGCGATCGTGTGGCGCTACAAAGCGTCGACTGGACGAATTCCGCGCTCGTGGGACGAGCTCGTCGCGGCGCGCGCGATTCGTTCGACGTCCGCTCGATCCCGCACGCGAGCCGTTCGAGCTCGAACAGCGATCAACAGGACGTGCGCCTCTCGAAACAATCCCGCTGTTGCCGCTGCCCGACGGCTATGGGTGCGCCGCACCATGACGCCCACGCCACAGCTCCTGATTTTGAGCGGCCTGATTGGGCTCGCGGTCGGCAGCTTTCTCAACGTCTGCATCTACCGCGCTGCCGCGCGGCGAATCGCTGATGTGGCCGCCGTCGCGCTGTCCAACTGCGGCAAGCGCTGCGCTGGTACCACAACTTCCCTGGTCAGCTGGCTCGCGCTGCGCGGCAAGTGCCGCCAATGCCATGCACCGATCGCGGCGCGTACCCGGTCATCGAAGCGGTGACCGCTTTGATGGTGGTGCTTGTGGTCTGCTGACGCCGCCGGGCTGCGCTTCTTGCGAGCCGCCTCGATGCTGGCGACCATACTCATCGTGCTCTTCGTCATTGATCTCGAGCATCAGATTCTTCCCAACGCATCACACTTCCCGGCATCGCCGTGGGATATCGCCTTCAGCCTTCTCGCGCCGCCCGGACCGGTTGATGCGTTGGTCGGTGACCGTGCTCGGAGGGGGATGTTGTACGGCATCGCGGCGGCCTATTACCTCTCGCGCAAGGAAGAGGGGATGGGGATGGGAGACGTGAAGATGCTTGCGATGATCGGCGCTTTCCTGGGTTGGCGCGCTGTGCTCGTCACACTCGTCCTGTCGTCCTTTTGCCGGCGCGGTCATCGGCGTCGCGATGATGCTGAGTCCAGCGCGAAGCGGCATGCGCTACGCGCTTCCCTTCGGGACGTTTCTCTCTCTCGGCGCGTTGGCCGCCATGCTCGCGGGTGAGCGGCTCTCCATTGGTATCTGGCGTTCTTCGCAGCGTGATAGAACGCCAACGCCTACGCTCTGCTCGGTGTCACCGCGATGAGCGTCGCGGTACGTCTCGGGCTATGCGCTGGTGGTGTATCGCGGTGCTCGAGCTTTGCCGGCCGCTGCCCGCGCCTCCATACGCGATCGCTCAGCGAAGTACCCGCGGCGAGGGTCCGATGGAGAGCGTTGCTGTCGTCGGCGCTCGAGGACGCATCGCGACGTTGAAGGCCCAGGAACGCGCCACCGCGGCGCGCGCCGAAGCCTCCGAGCGGTTGAGCGAGCAAATCGTCGCCAGCCTCACCTCCGGCCTGATCGTCGTCGACGGCGACAATCGCGTGAAGATCATCAATCCGGCGGCCCGACGCATGCTGTCACTCGGCGAGGTCGACGAAGATGCGGAGCCACCCGAGCAGCTCCTGACGCAGGTGCCGGCGCTGCTGGACGTGATCGCGGAGTGCCTGGAAGGGAAAGTGCCGGTCGTTCGCCGTGGAATCGCCATCGCATGGCGACGACACGATGCACCTCGGCGTCAGCGTTTCACCACTCGACGCATGGCGAACCGTCAGGCGCCATTTGCCTGTTCAGCGATCTGACCGCGGTGGTCGCGCTCGAAGAGCAACTGCGTTTGAAGGAGGCACTGGCGCGGCTCGGTGAGCTCACTGCAGGGCTCGCACACGAGTTTCGCAATGGCCTGGCGACGATTCACGGTTACGGCCGATTGATCAACCCCGCCGACCTGCCGCACCCGCAGCGCGATTACGTTCAAGGCATTCGCAGCGAAACGCAGGCGCTCGGCGAGATGGTCACGAACTTTCTCAATTTCGCGCGGCCAGAGCCGCTCACATTGGCCCCGTGTCGCTGCCGTTGCATCCTCGAGCGTGCGGCCGAAGATGTGCCCGCCGCACGGGTGGACATGCAGGGCGAGTTCGGCACGATGAGGCGACGATGTGCTGTTGCGACAGGCGTTCAACAATCTCTTTCGCAACAGCGTCGAAGCGGTTGCAGTGCAGGGTGAGTTCCGCGCAAGTCATCGTCGAGGCCGCGCGATCGGCCGCACAGATGGCCGCGTCGATGTCAGTGGCGACAACGGCCCGGGCATTTCGGCTGGCGCCATCCCGAAAATCTTTCAGCCGTTTTTTACCACCCGCGCGGGAGGGACCGGCCTCGGTCTGGCCATCGTGCAGAAGGTCATGGTGAGCCACAACGGCCTGATTTCGTGGCGGGAACAATCCAGAAGGTGGCGCGAACTTCCGTTTGACCTTTCCCGCTCGCCGCCTCGTCCACGGCAGCTGCCAATCTGTAATCGTTTGTTCCGTTTCACACCAATACGCACTCTGTATCGACTGGGAAGAGTTCCCTCTGCAGCGCCCGGATGGGCTTGGCCGTCCCTTGCAGCCAAGCCATGGCGATGAAGAAAGCACGGCATATCTCCGACGCGGGATTCTCACTGGTCGATCTCATCGTCGTCGTGGCGATCATAGGCATCGTCTCGGCGATTGCCATGCCGATCATGTCGGCCATCGATCGGACACGACTCGGCCAATCAGCGCGTGAAGTCGAACGCGAACTGCAGAAAGCGAAGTCGCGCGCCGTCGGCAAAGGGAGTGTGGTGCGCGTGCATTCAATTGCCCGGCCGCGCGCGACTACCGCTCGGTAGAGCTCGATTGGCACGACCTCAGCACCGGTCGGTGCGGATACCGGAGACGCGACGCGGTGCAGCACGCAGGTCTGTATAGATTTCCGCCAGCCGACAGGGATCCGCTGACGCTGCCGAACCTCGACGGGCCGTGCGCGGTTTCTCGATCGCACAGTGACATTCGGCGCAGTGCAGACAATCGAGTTCTGGCCCGATGGTACCGCGCATTACAACAACGGCGGCGTGAGCCCATGGCCGATGATTCCCGCGGCAGGGACATCGCTCACGATGACGAAGTCCCGCAAAGACAGCGACTATCACGGTGAATGGTCTTGGCAGAATTCAAGTCCAGTATCACTCGCGAAGCCGGCTTCTCGCTGATCGAGACCATGGTCGCGACCATGCTGCTCGCCATCGCCTTGGTGGCGACGGCGCAGCTGATGGTGACTTGCGACCACCGCGAACCAAAATGCGCAGCGCGGGACATATACCGGCGACGCTCGCGCAGGAAAAGATGGAGCAGCTGCGCGGCCTGACCTGGGGCTTCGACGAACTTGGCTTGCCGATCACCGATTTCGCGACCAACATCGCTGTTGATTCCACCGCACCCGATGCCGGCGTTGGGCTGTCGCCGTCGCCAGCGCGACACCCTGTCGTCGAACATCGTCGGGTACGTCGATTATCTCGATCGTGACGGCAAAGCCGTGGGGGCCGGGGCTGCGCCACCAGCCAATGCGGCTTACGTCCGTCGTTGGTCGGTAGAGCCGTTGCCAACCAATCCGAACAACACGCTGATTCTGCAGGTTGTGTCTTCAGCGTGCGCGATCGTGCAAACACCGGGACAGGCGCCGTGCTCGATCGGACGGAGGGACGAAGCGCGGTTGGTCAGCGTGAAGACAAGGAAATCGCGATGAGGCCAGCATCTGCGCCACAACGAACGCGGCTTCACCGTCGTCGAGATGCTGATCTCGATGGCCATCATGGTGGGCGTGACCGGTGTGATTTTCTCGCTGGTCGATCCGTCGCATGGCACCTATCGCACGCAGCCGGAAGTGTCGGACCTGCAGCAGCGCCTGCGCGTCGGCACCAATGCTCTTCGCGAACGATCTGGTGATGGCGGGTGCCGGCTCGCCGGCGGGAGGACTGCTGACGGGCTCGTTGATGCAACTACTTCGCGCCGGTCCAGCCATATCGCATGGGCCTGATCGCTTCGGATCCGCGGACATGGGGTGTTCTACCGCGACGAATGCGATCACGATCATTCTCCGTGCCGGTGGGCTCGCCGCAGACGACGCTCAGCGATGCCATGCCGCAGCCATCGTCGGAGCTCAAGGTCGAACGCGGAGCCGAACTGCGCCAGCACGGGTCTGACCCTGGTCTGTGGGTTTCGGGACGGCATGCGCATCATCATCTTCGACGAAACCGGCGCCTACGACGATATGACACTGACGCAAGTGCAGGACGCCGCGCTCCACCTGCAGCACAACAAGAGTATCCCGGGCAACGACTGTCGAAGAGATACCAGCCAGGGGCGCAGATTGCCAGATCACGCAGCACACCTACTATCTCAACGCCGCGACGCGCCAATTGATGTTGTACGACGGCGACCAGCGAGATGAGGCGATCGTCGATAACGTCGTCGATCTCGAAGTTCGAGTACTTTGGCTGAAGCCGCGCCCGCCGGTGATGATGACCGGTGCCGACCGCGGGCCAAATGGACGACGTATGGTCCGCGGCCGCCGGCCCTTGGCGTCGTCAAACGGAACGACCTGGCCCGCAGGCGAGAACTGCGCCTTCACCGTCGATGCGGTGACCGGCTGCACATGCGGCCGATTGCCGGAGCTCGCCGGCGGCGATCAAGGCGCTGGTCAAGCTGACGCAAGCGGAGCTGACCGATGGTCCGTGGTGTCCGGACTGCCGGCTTTCCGATGCGCTATGATGCTGATCTGCTTGCGGCTCCGCAAGGTCGGTGTCGCGTGCGCGTGCAGACGACGTCCGATTCGCTGCGTGGTCCGGTCGGGACGCTGTTCACGCGCGGCGGCACGTCGACGGCCGGCCGCATGATGGTGCCGGATCAGGAAATCCGTTTCGAGATGACGCCGCGCGAATTTCAATCTGGGACGATAATGATGCACCCCGACTTCTCCGTCATCGCCGCTCGACCCTGTCCGCAATGAGCGCGGCATGGCGCTCATCGTCGCGCTCATGAGCATGCTGCTGTTGACTGCTCTCGGCCTCGCGCTGATGATGACGACCATCACCGAGACCATGATCGCCAACAACTACCGCGAGGGCTCCGAGTCGATGTATGCCGCCGATGCCGGGGTCGAACGCGTCATGCAGGACCTGCTGACGGTCCCCGACTGGAACCGCATCCTTGCCGGCCTCGCGACAGTCGTCCTTTGTCGACGGCGCGTCGATCGGCACGCGCACGTTGCCAGACGGCAGCACGATCGATTTGACGCAGGCGACCAACATGATCAATTGCGCAAAGCTGCGACGTGCAGCGCGGCTGACCTGACTGCCTGGACGGCCGAGCGACCGTACGGCCAGAACAACCCGGGATGGAGCCTCGTCGCCTACGCCCCGCTGGCCGACATCATCGAGACCGGCACCATGTCGTCGCCGATGTATGTCGTCGTGTGGGTCGCCGACGACATCGGCGAGACCGACAACAACCCGCTGATCGAAGGCGGCGCCGCCCGTGGGCTACCCCTGAGAACCTCGGGCGCGGCATTCTCCGATGCGTGCCGAGTCGTTCGGCCCAATGGCGCGAAATCGATGTCGAGGTCACGGTGGCCGAAGACGGACACGACAGAGCTCGAACGCGGCTACACCGGACAGCGCGGGCAGGACGAACAGAACCGGCGGGCGCGTAAAGCCGCCGTGCAGACTCCGGGTAAGGCTCTCGGGCGCGCGGATGTCGATTTGGGTACCACCACCGGCGGCTTTGTCAGCCGCTAAGGCAGATTATTATGCGAACATCACAAGCATTCTTTCGCGTCGCCGTCCTCATCGCGGTGACGCTCGCGTCGTCGCCGGCTTTCGCCCAGCTCGATCCGCTGCTGTTTTTGAAAAATCAGCAGCACAACATCATCCTGGTCGTTGATACCGGGAATCGCATGCAGCGCGATGCGGATTCCACGTATTACGATCCGGGCACCTATCCGAAGAACGTCACGTATGAAGCAGCGCTCAGTTTGTTGGGCACGAATGGTGTGACGACGTCGTATCGCCGATTCTTCCCATCGCTGTTGCATACCGATCCAAGCGGCGGTGACAGGTTTGCGGGTCCGAGAGTGGGGGCCGTAGGCGACAAGAATACTGGCGCCATATGCGGTTTTTTATGAGCGGACGCGATTGTTTATTGCACGGCGCGGGCTCATCCAGGCGATCAACGACAACAGCGCGAGCGCACGCTTCGGCTTGATCAAGATGCGGCAGGCGAGCCCGGCGATGCCGGCGGGTCCCGCGTACGGCAACGAGGGTCCGGTCAAGGTCACCTCTCTATCGCAGCAGACGCCTAACGAGTTGGGCACTGGTAAGTGGTCAATCACGCGGCCAACCGTCTCGCAGAGCAACAGCACGGTCGGAACGTCAGGCAAGCTTGTCGCGCCCGACGCTGTCGGCGCAAGCGCCAGCGTCCTCGCGGTGCTCGCGAAAGACTTCGCGACGGCTGGCGGGCTCATCCCTGCCGGTAGAGACGACATGAACAGCGTGGACGCGCCCGTCGGCTTGATGATGGACGACGCCCGCGCGGAAGCGGTGCGACTGATCGCCGCGGATACGACCGGCTGCCGCAACACCGTGGTCGTGCTCGTGGTCGGTGGCGGTGAAGGCAACATCAACAGCCAGAATCTCGCCACCAAGGCGAGCACCTTCGTCAGCGTGTCCGGCCGACGCGTGCCCATCTACGTAGTGGCGCTGGCACCCGCCGCTGCGGATGTGGCGTCGCTGCAGGAGGTCGCCGCAAATAGCGGCGGTCAGTATTTCGAGATCACCAAGTCGCTCATCGGCGCGACGTCGGACAAGGTCTGCCGGTGCCGGAAGTCACACGCGCGGTCAACCTCGCGGTGCAGCACACATTTGCCTCGTCTACCGACTTCAACACGGCGCCCACCGTCGCGCTGCCCTTTGGGCCGTCGACCGAATTCCAGGTGACGAGCCCGATCGTCGGCACCGTCAACCTGAAGGGCGCCCAGTATTACCGCACCGACACGGGCGCTCTCGACACGTTCCCGACCAGCGAAACCGAAATCAAGCACGTTGTCACGGCTGCACTCATTCCGCTGCGGTCGAACGTGATGGTCACGTCCGCGTTTGCACTGCCGAACTTCGACGGCCGCCTGCGTGCGCTCAGGGTCTACAAGCCCGTTGTAGACACCACGAAACCGTCCGGCTATCGCTTTTCACAAGATGGTTCGCGCATTTGGGTGGCGTCGACGCCGTCCGCGGGCGTACGAAACATTTACACCGTCGTTCCAGGATCGACGGCGACGATCAAATTCGACCTTGATAACGCGAGCACGCTCGCCAGCTACCTTGGCGTCAATGATACCGACGCGCTCATCGACTGGATTCGATCGCAGCCCCTCGGCGCGGTGGTGGGCTCGACACCGGCATTTCTCGATCCGCCGTCACTCGATCCGCCGCCCGACTCCGACTATCCGGGGTTTGTCATGGACAACGAAAAGCGCCGCTCGCTAATCATGGTCGGCGCCAACGACGGCATGTTGCACGCGCTCGATGCCCGCACCGGCGTGGAAGTCTGGGCATTCATTCCCTTCAACCTGCTGCCCAAGCTGAAAGCGCTGCGCTACGGCCAGTCGCTCGACGCGTTCAAGTACTTCGTCGACAGCTCGCCGAAAATCGCCGACGTCAAAGTGGCGGATGAATGGCGAACTTACCTGTTCATCGGCGAGGGGCCCGGTGGCACCTACTACAACACGTTCGACGTCACCATGCCGACGATTGCGGATTTTGTCGACGAGGACGAGGTGAGCACATCGCGGATTGCTCGATTATTTCTCGACGCCGGACCGAATCGAATGGGAAGTGGAGTTTCCCGCGTAACTCGGAGTTCGACGCCACCGTGCGGGGCACGACCTCGTTCGAGACGTCGACGGCGTGTTCCGCAGCGGTTCCTGCTTGCCTCGGGACGTTCGGCGAATTGAAGTCCACGGCGAGCGCGCTCGAAAAGAGCGTCGGCGAAACCTGGTCGGACCCGGCCGTTGGCCAGGTTGGCTCAGCGAAACCGGTCCGTATGTCATGCTCGCGGGTTCGGGCTTCCTCAGGCGATCGGTGGAGCTGTTGGCCAATCGCGCCGGCGCGCGCGGCGGCCGCACGTTCTACGCGCTCGATGTCGAGGATGGCAGCGTCCTGGCGTCTCGCGATGTCGGTGCCGACACCAACGGCGAAGACGACGACAGCTGTCGAACCGCCAACAACTGCTCGCGCATCAAAAATGCGCTGCAGATGGATCCGGTCGCGACCGGCGCCTCGGATTCACGCTTCATCAGCACGGCGTACATCGGGGATCTGGATGGCAAGGTCTGGCGGTTCAGCTTGTCGATGAGCGGGACGACACTGACGATGCCGGCGCCAACGGCGCTCTATAGCGCCGGTGCCCAGCATCCGCTCTTTTCTTCGATGGCGACCGTCAACGTCGGCGGTTCGAAGCAGTACATCTTCATCGGCACAGGCAGCGACCTGTTGCCCTCGAATGGCGTCAACCACTCGTATTCGATGCTCGTCCTGCTCGACAACGGTGGTTCCGCATCGAAAACAGCCGAGGTTCTCCTGGCAAAAACCGACCTGGTCAACCCCGACGAGAAGATCACGGCGTTTCCAGCCGTCGCCGGCGACATCGTCTTCTTCGCCACCCAGACGATCAATCCCGCCGCGCCCTGTTCGCCTTTTACCGCGAACCTGTATGCGACGACGTTTACCGGCGGCCCGGCGTACGATACCAACGCGTCGGGCAGTCTGAGCAGCGCCGATAGCACCAAAGTGTTCTCCGTTGCCAACGCCCGCGCGAGCTCGCCGTTCATTTCCGATCAGCATCTCGTGTTCGCCGCGGGCAACAAACTCGAGATGTTTGGCGACGCGAACGACTTCAACAATGGCGTCGGCCAGGCCGGCGTGCGCATCCTGTCATGGCGGCTGGTGAAATGAACACAGAATGTTTGAACTGCGGGCAGCGTCTCCGGGACGGGTGGCATCGATGCCCCCGTTGCCGGCAGATGTTGACGGACAAGCGTGTCGAGGCGGCCGCCCCGTCGGCGGCGGCCGCCGCCTCGGCACCCAGCCGCGTCTGGCAGGGCGTGACACTGGCGGTTCTGGCCCTCGTTGCCGTGGTCGTCGGGGTCGCCGGATGGGATTCGCCCGGCACCATCTCGGCGGCCTCGTCGTCACAGCCGCCAGACCAGCTGGCGCCGCGGCAGGTCGCTCAACGCCGCGCGGTGGATGCCGCCGTCCGCGCTCAGCATAAAAGCGCGGATGCGGGACGTGCCGGTTATGCCGCGTATACGAGAGGCGATCTCACAACGGCCTCGACGCACTTTGAGGAGGCCGCTGCGGCGAAGCCGGACGACCCGGAGGCGCGTAACAACTTCGGTCAGGTGCTCGTGCGCGAAAACCGCGCGGCAGAAGCGCTGCCACACTTTGACGCCGCCGTCGCCAGCGATCCGCGCAAGTGGGCCTATCGCTTCAATCGCGCGCGCGCCTACGGGGAACTCGATCGCTGGGCCGACGCGGTCACGGAGTATCGCGTCGCGTCGCAGATTTTTCCGACCGACTACGCGACCCACTACAACCTGGGTCTCGCGTTGATGAAAATGAAGGACTACCCGGCCGCAGTCGACGAGTTGAGCCAGGCCGTCGCGCAGGCGCCAGGCGAGGCGAGCTTTCTCATTACGCTGGGAACGGCGTACGTTGAGGCCCTGCAGCCGGTCCCGCGCGAGGGAGGTGTTCCAGCGGTTTCTCGAGCTCGAGCCCAACGCTCCAGAGGCACCCCGGGTCAAGACCTTGATCGAAGCCCTCAGCAACCCGGGTCAGAATTAGGCGCGCAGAAACTTCTGCAGCAGGGTTCGGGAAGCATGGCGATTGTTGCGACTCACCAACTTCGTGCCAAACGAGCCCCGTCGATTTCGGTGATCGATCGCTGATTCGGGTTGGTTTCGTGCACGGCGCGTGCGTTGCACCTGTGCACGTGCATGTCAGTGCGATCGTCGCTTCACAATCGAGACGGGTTCACGCTGATCGAAGTCGTCGTCGCCGCCGCGATTCTCGCGAGCGCGGCGGCCGCGCTCGCGCAGCTTCTCGCGACGGCGAGCGAGCAAAGCGCGCGCAATCGCCATGCGCTCACCGCCACGACAGCGGCGCAAAGCAAGCTCCAGCAGCTGCGGGCGGTCCGCTGGACGGCCACCGTCGATGGCCTCACCGCCTCACCGCTCCGATCGCTGCTCGAGGACACCGCCGGGTGTGTCGATTACCCCGAGCCCTATGTCCGGCGCTGGTCGATCTCGCGGCGTGATCCGCTCGATCCCGACACATTTGTCGTGCAGGTGTGCGTCTTCCGCCCGACCGAACGTCACGCGATGCCGGATGCGTGTGTCGGGACGGTCCGTGCGAGGCGGCCATGACGGCGCGCGGCTTTACGTTGATCGAATTGCTCGTCGCGAGCGCCGTGTTCCTGGTGATCGCCGGCGCCGCGAGCATGCTTGTCGCCCCCGCGCACGTGGTGTTCGAGCGCGTTCTTACCTCGAGCGACATGGAGGCGCGGGGCCGCACGGGGATCGCGGCGCTCCTCGGAGACCTCGCCGACGCGGGCAGCGGCGCAGCGATCGGTCCGCCGCTCACGGCGCTCAGCGACGTGATGCCGGTGATCAGCACGGCCGCCGGGTCGGTCACGATGACGCGCATACCCGCTGCCGCAGCGCAGGGCACGTTGCGAAACGCGGTTGCGGCGGACGATACAGTGGCGCAGCTCGAGGTCACAGGATCCTGCTTCATGCAGGACCCTACGTGCGGCTTCCGCCCCGACACCATGGCGGTGGTGTTCGATGCGGCGCGCGCGGAGGTGGTCACGATTTCTGGTGTTGATCCCGCGACGGCCGTGCTGACCTTCGCGTCCAGGATCGTCGGACCGTTTGATGCCGGCGCCGCGGTGGTGGCCGTCGAGCGCGTGACCTACATGCTGCGGGCCTCGGGAGAGAGCGGGCGGCTGATGCGAGTGTCACCAGGCGGCGCAGAGCAGCCGGTGGTCGATCACGTGGTCGGCTTCGATGTTGCACCCTGGAGTGGCGCGGACGCGCAGGGGACGGATATCACCCTGCGCGTCGCCGCCGCATCGCCCACGCAGCCTCCCGGCGCTGCCGTGCCGGATTTCGAGCTGCGTGCATCGGTGCTGCTGAGGGCTCAGTAACGTGTCTGAGCGCGGCATGGCGCTCCTGGTCACCGTGCTGGTGGTCTCGCTCCTGTCCGCGATCGGTCTCGGGCTGCTGCTTGCGACCGCGTCCGAGCGTCTCACGAGCGCCAACTACGTCGATAGCGTCGAGGCACTCAATGCCGCAGACGCCGCGCTGGAGCTCGCGGCGCGCGAGCTCTCGCGAATCACTGATTGGGACCAGGTGCTCGCCGGCACCGTTCGATCGGCTTTCACCGACGGTGTGGCCGGAGGAACCCGCAGCATCGCCGCATTTGCCTTCAACTTGACGACGTTGACGAACCAGCTGACGTGCGGTCGTACCGACGGACTGCCCGGACGCGCGCGTGTGGCTGAGTACCGCGGATCGACCATGGGGAACGAACAATGCGCGATGGCAACTCTTCGTCTACGGACCGTTGCGCGAGTTTGCCCCGTCGCCACACCCGCTCACAGACGCCTACGTCGTCGTCTGGATTGGAGACGACGCGCGCGAAGTGGATGGGAATCCGCTGGTCGATGGTGGTGGTGAAAGAGGCGAGGGGCGCGACATCGTGCGCGCGCGAGCCGAGTCGTTTGGTGCAGGCGGTTCGCGTCGCGCGATCGAAGCCGACCTCGTGCGACAGGAAGGGGGCATTCGTGTGCAATCATGGCGCGTTCCTGCGGCGTCCATTCCTTGACCTCTTCCGTATGAGGTCGTACGATCAACTCGGCGAATGTAAGCCGCCAACTATGATGAAAAAATACTACCTGCTGATCGCTGCGCTGCTGCTCGCGGTGCCATTCCTCGCCGGCGCGCAAGGCCTCGCGGAGGTTGCTCGCGCCGAGCAGGCGCGTCGTAAAACGGTGACGCGACCGGGAAAGGTCTATACCAACACCGATCTCAACCCGGACATCACGGCCTCGCGCAGCGAGAATGCGACCCCTGCCGCGCCCGACCCCACGCAGGTGCCGTCGGTCAACTTGCCTGGGGGCAAGGCCGAGCCCGTGGCGCCCGAAAAAGATCAGGCGTACTGGAGCGCGCGTATCAACGCCGCGCGTGCCGCCCTCGATCGCAGCAAGGTGTTCGCCGACGCGCTGCAAAGTCGGATCAACGCGCTCACCACCGATTTTACGAACCGCGACGACCCGGCCCAGCGCGCAGTGATTGAGCGCGACCGACAGCGATCGGTTGCGGAGCTCGATCGCGTGAAGAAAGAGATCGCGGACCAGACGAAGGCGATTGCGGACATTCAGGAGGAAGCGCGTAAGGCGGGCGTCCCACCTGGTTGGGTTCGATGACGAGGCTCGCTCCGAACGTTCGTGACGACGCTGCGTCACGAGCGCCGACCGCCAACGTCGTCATTCCGGCTCCTATCCTCCTGGTCGAAGACAAAGATTCGTTGCGTGCGATGATGCGGCACGCACTCGAGTCGCACAACCATCTCGTCATCGAAGCGCGCGACCAGACCGAAGCGGTCGAGCGCCTGCGGCAGACGCCCCCCGCCCTGGTGCTGTCGGATCTGCGGTTGCCGGTAGGCGACGGTCTGGGCGTTCTAAAGGCCGCCAAGGAGCTCGATCCCGAGCTCCCGGTGATCGTGATGACCGCCTTCGGGGGCATTCAGGAAGCCGTCGAGGCGATGAAGGCCGGCGCCCTCGATTTCCTCGCCAAGCCCGTCGACCCCGATCATCTTCTACTCCTCGTCGACCGTGCCCTCGCGCAGCGGCGGCTGGTCACCGAGTACGCACTGCTCAAGGAAGAACTGGCGCAGCGCCGCGGCGCCCCAACCATCATTGGCGAAGCGGCGGTGATGAAGGTCGTGTCGCAGGCGATTCAACGCGCCGCGGGCACCGACACCACGGTGTTGCTCGAAGGCGAAAGCGGCACGGGTAAAGAGCTGTTTGCACGGGCCGTGCACGCGCTCAGCTTGCGTGCCAATGGTCCGTTTGTCGCGATCAACTGCGCGGCGATTCCCGAAAACCTCCTCGAGGCCGAGCTCTTTGGCTACGAACGTGGCGCCTTTACCGGAGCGACCCAGCGCAAGCTTGGCAAGTTCGAGATCGCCAACCGCGGCACCTTGTTCCTCGACGAGATCGGCGAGCTCCCGCTGGCGCTGCAAGGCAAGATTCTGCGTGCGCTCGAAGAGCGAACCTTCGAGCGGCTCGGCGCCACCGGTTCGGTCAAGGTCGACGTGCGCGTGGTTGCGGCAACCAATCGCGTGTTGAAGCGAGCCGTCGCCGCGCGGCAATTTCGCGAGGACCTCTACTTCCGGCTCTCTGTCTTTCCCATCACCATTCCGCCGCTGCGCGACCGGCCCGAGGACATTCCGATTCTCACTCGTCATTTCATCGAGCGCGGCTCCCGGGAGTTAGGCAAGCGGCCGCCGATGGTCTCGCCGGCCGCACTCGAAGCCCTCATGGCATATCAGTGGCCTGGTAACGTGCGCGAATTGCAGAACTGCCTCGAGCGCGCGGTGATTCTGATCGACGGCGATACGATCTACCCGAAACATCTCAACCTCACGGCGGAGTTGCACGTGGGTCCCGCGGAGGACTCGCTGGCCAATCTCGATTTCTCCGGCACGTTGGCCGATGTGACCGCCCGCGCGACCGAAGCGGTCGAACGTCAAGCGATCACCCGGGCCATGCGTGATGCCAATGGCGACGTCGCGCGCGCCGCCGATCGGCTCCAGCTCGGATTCAAACAGTTGACACAGAAGATCCGCCAGTACGGCCTGTGAACACGGAAGCACGGACACGGAAACACGGAAGCACGGAAACATCAAAAAAAATCCCCTTAAATCTCTTTAATCCGCGTCCGCTTTTTAAAGAATGCGCGGACTACGGGGATAAGGTGGATTGGCGTTTATCCGCCGACCGCCGACCGCCGACCGCCGACCGCCGACCGCCGACCGCCGACCGCCGACCGCCGAGCCGACCCGAGCCGACCGCCGACCGTGGCTCAGGCTTTCTTGACGCCGAGCGCTTTCACCGCCGCTTTCAATTCCTTCTCCGTCACATCAGTGAGCGTCGTGGTGGCGCCGATGTCTGTCGCCGCGACAAAGTGCAGCGTGCCGGCGACGATCTTTTTGTCGCGGGCGATGGCGCCGACGATCTCGCTGCAGACGAGATCGGCAACGGGCGGCAACGGACCGAGCTTGGCGATCGTCTCCGCGAGTCGGTCGCGCACGGCGGTGGGCGTCACCCCACGCGCGGTTCCGAGGTGGGCTGCCGCGAGCATCCCGTAGGCCACCGCCTCGCCGTGACGGAAGCGGCGGTATTTGGTGACCGCTTCAAGCGCATGTCCGATCGTGTGGCCGAAGTTCAGGACCCGTCGCAGTCCGCCCTCTCGTTCGTCGGCGGCGACAATCGTCGCCTTGATACGACACGACTCCGCGATCACACGGGCCAGCGGATCGTCGTGGCGTGCAAACAGCGCCGGCAGCATCGCCGTGACGTCCGTGAAGAGCGTCGGGCTCGCAATCACGCCGTACTTGACGACTCTGTACAAACCCGCGCGAAACTCGCGTCGCGGTAAGGTCGACAACACAACGGGATCGGCAATCACCAGGCGCGGCGGGTGAAATGCGCCGATGAGGTTTTTTCCGAGCGGATGATTGATCCCGACCTTGCCGCCGACGGCGCTGTCGACCTGTGCCATCAGCGTCGTCGGAACTTGCACCAGACGGACGCCGCGCAGATACGTTGCCGCCGCAAAACCGACGAGATCGCCGACGACGCCGCCGCCCACGGCAAGAATCACCGTCGATCGATCCGCCCCTCTTTCGATCAGCCCTTCGTAGACACGTCCAACCGTGACGTTGTTCTTGAATCGTTCGCCGTCGGGAATCAGAATCGGTTCCGCGTCGGTCGACGCGTGCCGGAGAGCGTCGCCGTGGAGACCCCAGACGACCGGGCTCGAAACGACGATGCGGCGCGGCCCAAGACCTGAATCATCGAGCAGGCGTGGCAGCGTCGCCAGCGTGCCCGCACCGATGAAGACCGGGTACGCACCGGCGGCGGCAGCCACGTCGATGCGGGTGGGCGGCATTATGCGGATGGTAGGATAGCACTCTGGCGCGCCTGGACCGGCTCCCAGGCGAGCAGACGAGTCGACGCGTGCAGCCCGATTTCCTCGTCATCGGCGGCGGCATCGCTGGTCTCCGCGCCGCCCTCGACCTCGCGACGCATGGTCGCGTCGTCGTGCTCACCAAAGCGGCTCCTACCGAAAGCAACACCGGCTATGCGCAGGGCGGCATCGCCGTTGCGATTGGGCCGGAAGATTCCCCCGAAGAACACTTCGCCGACACGATTGCCGCCGGCGACGGGCTCTGCGAGGAAGGGGCAGTGCGCGTCCTTGTCGAGGACGGCGTTGCGTACGTCGAGGAGCTCGTGTCGTGGGGCGTGCAGTTCGATCGGGATGCGACCGGCGTGCTGGCGCTCGGCCGCGAGGCCGCGCATCGGGTGCGTCGCGTATTGCACGCGCGCGACGCCACGGGACGCGAGATCAGCCGATTGTTGTGGGCGCGCGTGTCCGCCAGTCCGGCTGTGACCGTGCTCAATAACACCAAAGCGACGGCGTTGACGGTCGAGCACGGCCGATGTGTCGGTGCGCGATTCATCGACGACCACGATGAGCGGGGTATCACGGCCGGCGCCACGCTTGTGGCGACGGGCGGCGCAGGTCAGGTGTTTAGCGAAACGACGAATCCACCGATCGCGACCGGTGACGGCATCGCGCTCGCGTGGCGGGCGGGCGCTCGAGTCGCGGATCTCGAATTCGTGCAGTTCCACCCGACCGCGCTGTCGGTCCCCGGCGCGCCACGTTTCCTGTTGTCCGAGGCGCTGCGCGGCGAAGGGGCGTGGCTCGTCAACCACCAGGGCGAGCGATTCATGACCCGGTACGAGGCAGCGGGGGAGCTCGCGTCGCGCGATCTCGTGTCGCGTGCGATCGTGCGCGAAGTCGCACGCACCGGCGCCGGCGTTTGCCTCTCCCTGCAGCATCTCGACCCCGAATGGATCCATGCGCGGTTCCCGACGATCGCTGCCGCGTGCCGATCCGCAGGCCTCGATCTTGCGCGCGATCTCATTCCGGTTGGGCCCGCCGCGCATTACATGATGGGCGGCGTTGAAACCGACGTGTGGGCGCGAACCACACTGCCGGGTTTGTTTGCCGCCGGCGAGGTCGCCTGCACCGGCGTGCACGGCGCGAACCGTCTTGCGAGCAATTCATTGCTCGAGGGGCTCGTGTTCGGCGCGCGCGCGGCAAAGGCGATGCTCGAGCCGCCGAAGGCCGGGGCGATGGAAAACGTGCGCGAGAACGCCGATGGCCGGTCTGAAGACCCGCCTCTACATACCGCTGTTGGCGCGACCGACATCCGCGCGCTCATGTGGACACACGTCGGCCTCTCACGGACAGCGGTCGCTCTGCAAGAAGCGATCGATCAGCTCCAGATCGAGCGTGATGCATCGTCGCTCGCCACGGTAGCGTGGCTCATCGCGCGCGCCGCCCTTTACCGCGAAGAGTCCCGTGGCGGGCACCACCGGACCGATTTCCCCGCGAAGGACGATGTACACTGGAGGTTTCACAGCGCCCAACGGATCCATGGCTGATAAACAACAGAAGAAGGACGCCGGCTTCGTCACCGAAATCACGCCGCAGTCCACTGATTTCTCCCGCTGGTATCTCGACGTCGTTCGCCGCGCCGAGCTCGCTGATTATTCCCCGGTCAAAGGCTTTATGGTCATCCGGCCGTACGGCTACGCCATGTGGGAGCACGTCCAACGAGAGCTCGACACGCGTATCAAAGCGACCGGCCACGTGAACGCGTATTTCCCGTTGCTCATTCCTGAGAGCCTGCTCATGCGAGAGGCGCAGCACGTCGAGGGCTTCGCTCCGCAAGTGGCGTGGGTCACACGAGGCGGAACCGAGGAACTGGAGGAGCGACTCGTCGTCCGGCCGACGTCGGAGACGATCTTTGGCGTCATGTACCAGAAATGGATCCAGTCCTGGCGTGATTTGCCCCTACTGATCAACCAATGGGCGAACGTCGTCCGCTGGGAAAAAGTGACGCGGCCGTTTCTTCGCACCACGGAATTCCTCTGGCAGGAAGGCCACACCGCGCACGAAACCGAAGAGGAAGCGCAGGAAGAAACACTCAAGATTCTCGCGCTCTACAAGGACGTTTGCGAAAACGTCCTCGCCATCCCCGTCATCGACGGTCAGAAGAGTGATAGCGAAAAATTCGCCGGCGCGTCGAAGACGTATTCGATCGAAGCGTTGATGGGCGATGGTCGTGCGTTGCAGGCCGGCACGTCGCACAATCTGGGGCAGAACTTCGCGAAGGCGTTCGAGATTCAGTTTCAGGGCCGCGACAAAACCCTGCAGTACGTGTGGACGACCTCCTGGGGGGTCACGACGAGGTTGATCGGTGCCGTGATCATGACCCACGGAGACGACAGCGGTTTGATCGTCCCGCCGATGATTGCGCCGTGGCAGGTCGTGATCGTGCCGATTCCGCGCGGCAACTGGAAGGAAACGGTTCTGCCCAAGTGCGAGCAGATTCGCGACGATCTGGTCGCCGCCGGCATTCGCGTTCGCCTCGATGCCGACGAAAGCCAGACACCCGGATGGAAGTTTGCCGAGTACGAGATGCGCGGCGTGCCGCTTCGCCTTGAAATCGGACCCAAGGACATTGAAAAGAACGCCGTATTTGCGGCGCGCCGTGACACGCGCGAAAAGCAGTCCATCCCCATTGAGGGCCTTGCGGTTCGCATCCGCGCACTCCTCGACGAGATACAGGCGGCGCTCCTCGCACGAGCGCGCACGTTCCGCGACGAGCACACCAGCCGCACCGCCTCGTACGACGAGTTCAAGGCGATCATGGACGGTCGTCCAGGCTTCGTGATCTCACCGTGGTGTGAGTCGGCGCAGTGCGAGGCAGAAATCAAAGCGGAGACGCAGGCCACCGTGCGCAACATCCCGTTCGGACAGGACGTGCCGAGCGAACCGTGCCTGAAGTGCGGCAAGCCGGGAACGGTGTACGCCTGGTTTGCGAAAGCGTATTGAGGGCTGGTTTGCGAAAGCGTATTGAGGGCGGGTAGGTCGGGTAGGTCGGGTAGGGAATTACACAGATTCTAGACGTGCCCGATCGCTAGCAATCTGCGTTATTCCCTACCAGCCCCACCAGCCCCACCAGCCCCACCAGCCCTACCCGCCAGTCGCGACAACGTCCAAAGAAGGGCGGGGTCCGAAGACTCCGCCCTTTTTGCGTCTTGCTGGCTGTCGCCCCTACTGCAGCCGCACCGTCAACGCCGCGCGACGGTTGAGACGACGGGTCTCTTCGCGCGAGTTATCGTGCTTCGGCCGCTCTTCACCGTAGCTCACGGTGTTGAGCCGGTCGCCGCCAATTCCGCGGCTCGCGAGGTAGTCGCGCACCGCGTTGGCGCGGCGCTCGCCGAGCGCCAGGTTGTACTCCGCCGTGCCGATGTTGCACGTGTGGCCTTCGAGCGTGAGGCGCAGGGTGTTGTCGGCCTGCATCGCCTTGACCGCTTCATCCAGAATGCGCGTCGCTTCGGGCCGCAGCGTGTAGCGGTCGAAGTCGAAGTGGACATCCTCGAACGTGTACTCACGACGTGGCGGCGCGACGCACTGAATCGTGATGGTATCGCTGGCAGTGCCGCCCTTCCCGTCGTTGACCGTCACGGTGACCGGAATCGATCCGGGGGTCGCCGGGCAGGTGAAGATTGTCTGTCGCTCTGCCGGATTGGCAAAAGTACCCGACGGCGCACTCCACTTGTAGGCGAGCACATCGCCATCCGGGTCGTTGGCGTCGGCGGTGACCGTTGAGGTCCGGCCCACTTCAACCACACAGGGTTCGCAACGCGCCTTGACCGTGGGCGGGCGATTCTGTTCTGCCGTAGGCGGCGGTGGCGGCGGCGGAGGTGGCGGTGGCGGCGGCACATAAATGCGCACGCCCGGATGCCAGCCGAGTCGAACCTGGTTGCCCCACCGGTCAAATTTCTTCGGTTTCGAGAAGCTGGCGCCCTCAACATCGCTGCGGTTTGTCGTGTTGAGACCGTAGGAGGCCCCCCATCCGATAAAGAACCCACTGTCGGCCTGGTAAGTGAAGCCAACAATGAAGTCGACGGGGTGCTGAACGTCCCACACCGCCGGGCCCAGCGCCAGGCTGTTGGACGTGATCTGGTCGTCGAAGTAATTCTCGCCAGTGAGCTCCGTGGTGACGCGGAACTTCCCACGACTCGGGAACCCGGCGCCGAACCCCCAACGCAGGCCGTTGCTCAGATCGAACTCATCGGGATCGCCGCGATGCTGGAACCCGCCGAAGGCGGAAAGTTCAACCTTTTGGGCTGCTTCGCCACTGACGATGCCGTCGAAGAAGAAGTCGAGCTTGCCCGTGCCGATCCCGTTGTCGGTGTCGGAGGTGGGAATCTTCAGGCCCGCGCGCAGAGCAAACGCGGCGCGCTGTTGCCGCCACGGTGCGGTCACATTGATCTTGCCGCCGATTCGCACGTCGCCAAAGCCGGTTTGCCACCAGTCATTGATGAAGGGGTCGTCCATCGGTGTGCCACCGGCACGAACGGGGCGCCGGTCGGCGTCGATCCGCCGCTGCAGGTCCATCGACGTAAAGAATTCGAATCGATCCGAGACACCGTAGCCGACGGTGGCGCGGAAATTCGAGATGTCCGAGAAGGCTTCCTTCCGATCCCAGTTCGTCCGGTACAGACTGAAGGACCATTTACCTTTCGGCAAGACCTCGCCCGTTGGGACGTACCAAAGTCCAGTATCTCCAAGCACAGTCGTGGTGGCCGGACGCGTTTCACTATCCGACGCCGGGGGAGAACTCTGACTAGCTTGGGTCTGCGCCCACGCTGGGGACGAGATGCAGGCGCAGAGCGCCATGCCCGTGGCCAGCCGGCATAAAGCACTCATATAGGGCCAACCTCCACAAGAGAAAAAGCCGGAGCGGTCGCACACATAGGTCGCACGCACCCATGGTAGGACCGCTACCGCCACTAAGTCAATCTTCGCCTTACAGATAGTGAGCAGAACCGACGACCTCAGCCGTTAGATTTCGGCCTCGGCATCGCGTTTTTTTCCGAAGATCCACGCCACGACGATGCTGACCAGGTAGAGGACAATCATCGGCGCCGTCATGACGACCTGGTTGACGATGCTCCCGTCCGGCGTGGCGATGGCGGCCACGATGAACATGATCAGCACCGCGTATTTGATGTTCTTGATCAGAAAGCGGGCGGTGACGATGCCAAAGCGCGCCAGCGCGAAAATAAGCATCGGCAACTGAAAGATCACGCCCAGGGCGAGCACGAGTCGCACGTAGAGATCGAACACCGGCGCGACCCGCGGCGTAAACGCGATGTACTCATTCGTGAAGCTCGCGAAGAAGCGCCACGCCAGTGGAAAAAGGATGTAATGCGAGAAGGCGGCGCCGGAAATGAACAGCGTCGTGGCGAAGAACACGAAGGGGATGGCGAGCTTCTTTTCGTTGGCGTAGAGGCCCGGCGCGATGAACAGCCAGACCTGCAGCATCACGTAAGGGGACGCGATCAGGAGCCCGGCGATCGCCGCCAGCTTGATGTAGAGAAAAAAGGCCTCGCCCGGCTCCGTGTAGATCAACGCGTGTCCCGGCACGTCGGCGGTGAGTCGCGCGAAGACGAAGATCCAGATGCGTTCCACGAAGGCAAACGCGATCACGAATCCCACGAGGAGAGCAGCGACCGCGTGCGTGATGCGCTTTCTGAGCTCGTCGAGGTGCTCGAGAAACGTCATCCGGGATTCGGGCGGTTCCTCGAGTTCGGCGCCGTTCTCGCCGACAAAGGGCGATCGAACGCGGTCGTCGTCGAACGGCTCGAGTTCGTCGTCTCTGCGCGGTTCGGTTCCGGGAAATGGCACAAGCGCCATCGCTTCAGCGCCGCCAGCTACTGACGAACGTCGGCGCTTCGGGACACCGACGGCGCTTCGTCCACCATCGGCGCAGGCTGCGGTGCCGGCGGGGGAGGCGTCACGCGTTCTTTTTGCTCCTCGAGCTTGATCTCCTGCTCCAGGGTGTTCTGCAAATCAGCGGAGGCCCGCTTGAACTCGTTGATGCTCTTGCCGAGCGATTTACCGAGCTCGGGCAGCTTGCGGGGGCCGAAGATGATGAGCGCAATCACCAGGATGATGATCAGCTCGGGCATGCCGATGGAACCAAACATTGTGATCTCCCGGCCCAGAGGGGCATGGTCCAGCCAAAGATCCAGTATAGGAATCCCGCCCGCGGCCGGTCAAGGCATTCGACCCGCAAAAATCGCCGGAAATCATTGCGAGTGCAGGCTTTAGTCTGTTAGCATCCGATCATGCGCAAGTATCAGTCCCTGACGGCGGCCACGCTCGCGATCTTGTTGTCGGCCTTGGCCGGCGGTCTGTTCGGACGCAGCGCACTAGCGACCGAAGATCGCCTGCCTGATCACTACAAGACGTTTACCGCAGCGCTGAGCGCGATTCAGGCCAACTACGCAGAACCGGTCGAATCCGACCGCATCGTGTACGGCGCAATCAACGGCATGCTGCAGACGCTCGATCCCCATTCGAGCTTCATGGATCCGAAGGCCTACGCTCGCATGCGCGAGCAGCAGGAGGGGCGCTACTACGGCCTCGGGCTGTCCATCGTCACCATCGACGGTGATATCACCGTGTCGCGTGTGTTCGAAGGCTCGCCGTCGTATCAGCAGGGGATCCGCCGCGGGGACGTGATCGCAGAGATTCTCGGAGAAAGCGCCAAGGGCTGGACCACCGACGAAGCGGTGCGAAAACTCCGTGGCCCCAAGGGCACCTACGTCAATATCGGCATTCGCCGCAAAGGGCTCGAGGAGCTGATCCCGATGCGCGTGATGCGCGACGAGATCAACATCCCGAGCATCAAAGCGGCGTTCATGATCGACGCGCAGACCGGGTATGTGAAGGTTGAGGATTTCGCCGAGCACACTGACGAAGATCTCGGCAAGGCGCTCGACCAGATGTCGTCAAAAGGGATGAAGCGGCTCGTGCTCGACCTCCGCGGCAATCCTGGTGGCCAACTCGATCAGGCGATTCGCATCGTCAACCGCTTCGTCCCGAAGGGTTCGATGATCGTCTACACACGCGGTCGCGTCGCCAACTCGGATCAGGACTATCGCGCCACCGACAATGGGGACTATTTGGATTTGCCGATGGTGGTGCTCGTCAACCGCAACAGCGCGAGCGCATCGGAAATCGTCTCGGGCGCACTGCAGGATCACGACCGCGGCTACGTCATTGGCGAAACCACGTTCGGCAAGGCGCTGGTGCAGTCGGTGTATCGCGTCAGCGCGGGCGCCGGGCTCGCGCTCACGACCGCACGATACTTCACGCCAAGCGGCCGCATGATTCAGCGCCCGTGGGATGGCACCTTCGACGAATATCTCACCTACACGCTGCGCGATCAGGCCGACCGCCCGCACACCGACGACCAATTGAAGTACACGCTCGGCGGGCGCCGAGTATATAGCGGTGGTGGCATCGAACCCGACAAACGCTTCGATGGTCCAATCGAAGGCTTCAATCCGACGAGGTTTGGCCGCTCGCTCTTTGCCCGTCAGCTCTTCGCCAGTTACGCCGAGCAGTTC
Organism: uncultured Acidobacteriota bacterium; assembly: GCA_963762925.1. Lineage (GTDB taxonomy): Bacteria > Acidobacteriota > Vicinamibacteria > Vicinamibacterales > UBA2999 > DASPWV01. The sequence continues at coordinate 233,212 of CAVXMP010000006.1, forward strand.
ACCGCCGACGGCGATGCGCGCCCAGGCGCACAGGGCAAGAACCGCAGAGTGGTCAAGAAGAACTTCACCGTCGACGATGCGATGCTCGAGGATTTCAAGCAGTTCGCCATCGGTCGCAAGATGACGATTGACGAAGAGTCGTGGGCCAAGGACAAAGACTTCATCCGCGCGATGATTCGCTACGAGATCGACGTGCCGCTCTTCTCGGTCGCGGTTGCGCAGCAGCACCTCATCGAGACCGACCCGCAGACCAAGTTCGCGCTGACCCAGTTTTCAGAGGCGAACAAGCTGACAGAGTTGACGCGGAACCGGAACTCTAAGGCAGGGCAGTAGTCAGGTTTCAGGTTTCAGGTTTCAGGTTCAGGGATCAGGGATCAGGGATCAGGGATCAGGGGTCAGTAGTCAGGTTTCAGGATCAGGGAACCACGCGATCAGACGGGGGACCAGACCCAAGGGTCTGATCCTCTCCTTCTTGCCCCGCGCCTAGTAGCTCAGGACCTGCGCCAATCTCCCCACATCCGCGGAATCCGCCCCGTTCCTTCTGATACCTGATACCCGACACTGAGCCCTGATACCGGCACCTGACACCTGCCACCTGACACCTGATACCTGCTCTTAGGGCGCCAGACCCCTAAATATTGCGCTGCCTTTCCGTCTTGCCACAATGGGCAGGGCTTGCTAGACTGAGCGCGGCTCAACGCCCCCCGAAAACGCAGCACAACGCTTCCAGGCAGGCCTGCCGCTTATGCGTCTTGAACGACTCGAAATCGCTGGTTTCAAATCCTTTTCGGATCGCGCGGAACTCGCGTTCGATCGTGGCGTGACCGCGATCGTTGGCCCGAATGGGTGCGGCAAGAGCAACGTGGCCGACGCCCTGACTTGGGTCATGGGGGAGCAAAGCGCGAAGAGCTTGCGCGGCGAGAAGATGGAAGACGTCATCTTCAGCGGCTCTGATGCGCGCAAACCGACTGGCACGGCCGAAGTGCGTCTCAGACTCAGCGGCGTCGCTGTGGCGCGCGTCGGCACTCCCCGAGTATTCCGGCGCGCACGCGACCGGCAACGGCCACGGCAACGGCAGCGGGAATGGGCACCACGTTGCCGATCTGATGGAGGCGGTACGCGAAATCGAGGTCACGCGCCGGCTCTACCGATCGGGCGAAAGCGAATACCTCATCGACGGCCATACCTGCCGCCTCCGAGATGTCCACGAACTGCTCATGGACACCGGGCTCGGCGCCAAAGCCTACGCCATCATCGAGCAGGGCAAGATCGGGATGATCCTCAGTTCGCGGCCGACGGATCGCCGCCAGCTGATCGAAGAAGCCGCTGGCATCACGAAGTACAAGGCCCGCCGCCGCGCCGCCGAGCTCAAACTCGAAGCCGCGCAGCAGAACCTCACGCGTATCGACGACATCGTCTTCGAAGTCGAGAAGCAGCGTGGCTCGCTCAAGCGTCAGGCGGCAAAGGCGCGACGCTACCTGCGACTCCGCGACGAAATGCGGCGCTGGGAGAAGGTGCTGTTTGCGCGCCGCTATCGCTCGCTCGCCGAGCTGATCGACTCGGCACGCGCACGGCTGGCAGATGCGCGTGAGCAGCAGGCGAGCGCCGACGCGCGGCTTGCCGAGCGCGAAAACGAGCTCGGTCGGCTGCGCATCGAGCTTGCCGAAGCGGAATCGGCGGCAACCGAGGTGCGCGAAGCGGCGCACGCCGGCGAGCTCGAGATCAACCGGCGCCAGCGGCAGATTGCGCTCGATACGCAGCAGGCAGAGATGCTGCAGACACGTCGGGGAGAGCTCGAGCTCGAGCGCACAACGCTCGAAACCCGACGCGACCCCGAACGCCTCGCCCTCGAGGAGCGACGCCGCACGGCGCGCGAAGCCGAAGCGGCCCGCGATGATGCGGCGGCCGTTGCGTCGGACGCGGCTGCTGAGCACGCGCGCGCGCAGCAGGCAATCGAAGCCGCGGAGCAGGACGTCGAGCGCGCGCGAGCGGAGGTGTACGCGCTCGTCAACACAGTGACCGCGCTGACGGCGGCTGTCCACGCGGCGGCGGCGCAGCGCGAACGCGCGGCCGAAATGCTGACGCGACTCGAGGTCGAGGCCACCGACCTCGCCACTGAGCACGAGCGGGCCATCACCGCGCGAACGCTGGCCTCCAACGCGCTCGCCCAGGCGCACGAGACGCTTGACACGACGAAAATCGCCCGCGCGGCGCGTGAGTCGGAGCTGGCGAGCGCGCGCACCGAGCACGAATGGCGCGCACGCGACGTGCGCACGCGCGAGCACGAGCTCGCCTCGCTGAGCGCGAGGCTGCGCTCGCTGGAGGAGCTTGACGCTCACCGCGCCGGCTTCAGCGACGCCGCGCGAATCGTGCTGGTGCAGGCCAACGGCCGCGTCGGGCAGATGGGAGCCGTGGCAGACATCGTGGCCGTGCAGCCGCGGTATGAGCGCGCCGTCGAAGCGTGCCTCGGCGATCTGTTGCAGCACGTGCTGGTGCGCAGGCACGACCAGGCCGCTGCAGGCTTGGCGCTGGTGCGGGAGCAAGACGCCGGTCGATGTGGCTTCATCGTGGTGGATGCCGACGGTTCCGGTGCGGCGGACGGCGATGCGGGTGCGGGGTCGGGTCAGCAGGGCGCCCTGCTGCCGGCCGGTGCGGTGCTGCTGTCGACCATCGTCCACATCGAGGGCGAGTTCGAAACCGCCGTCCGCACAGCCATCGGCGAGGCCGTCATCGTCGAAGACTTCGACACCGCACGCGGCCTGGCCGCGACCCAGTCGCTCCCCGTCGCGACGATTGCCGGAGACGTCCTGCGCGGCGCCCATCTCGTCGCCGGCGGCGGCAAGGTCGAAGCGCGCGGCATTCTCGGCACCAAACGCGAAATCAAAGAGCTGCGGGAGAGACTGGCGGAGGAAGGCGTGGCACTCGAGCGGCTTGCAAACGAGACCGCCGAATTCGAGCGAACGATCGCGCATGCGTCCGCTGCGATTGCCGCGTTGTCATCCGAGCTGCACCGGCAGGAGAAGGGCATCGTCGCCGTGGAGGGGCAACTCCAGCGCTCAACGGAAGACGCCTCGCGTCTTGCCCAACGCGCCAGCGTCGTCGCGGTGGAGATGTCGCGCGCGCGTGACGAGATTGCCGCGCTCGACGCGCGACAGGCCGAGGCCCGCGAATCCATCACACGGTTGTCCGAGGAGAAACGCGCCGCCGAAACGGTGCTGAGCGATGCGCAGCGGAAGCTGTCAGGAGCGCGTGACACGGCTGAAGCCCTCTCGCAGCGGGCGGCAGAAGCACGTGCGAGCCATGCCGCTCTCGTCGAACGGAGTGGGGCGGTCGCGGCCGACGTCGAACGCCTCGAACGCGCGGCTCAGGAGCTGGAGCGCCGTGTCGAGACCTGCCAGACCGATCTGGCGCTCATGCGCGATCAGCGTGAACGTTTGTTGAGTGCGGTCGCCGAAGGGCAGCGACTCATGGACGCCGATGTGAGCGCGCTCGAAGACTTGCGCCACGATATGCGTCGCGCCGACGAGAAGGCGGCGGAGCTCCGGACGCGGGCCGACCAGCAGGACGACGTCATCCGCGATGCGCGCCGGGCTCTCGATGCGATTCGCGCCCTTGCCGCCGAGCTCGATGTGACGCGCGCGACCGCAGAAACCGAGCTCACCCACCTTGCACAGCAGTGCCTCGATGCGGTTGCCGCTCCCTTGGACGACGTCCGCGTCGAAGTGGAACGAATGGAGGCCGCGGGTGATGTCGAGCCCGATGTGCGAGCCATTCGCGCCGCGGAGGCACTCGACGCCGACGAGCTCGACGACCAGTCGGCCCACGATACCGAAGCGGCTGGCGAGTCTTTGGATCCATCCGAGGCACAGGTCCCGCTCCGCATGACGGCGGATGAAGCGATCGCGGAGTTGCGCAGCAAGATCGACAAGCTTGGTCCGGTCAACATGATGGCGATCGAGCAGTTCGATGAGCTCGACACGCGTCACACCTTCCTGACAACACAGCGGAAGGACCTGGTTGATTCGATCGCGCAGACCAACGAGGCGATCAAGCGGATTGACGAAACGACGCATGCCCGCTTCAAGGACGCGTTCCATGCGATCAACATCAACTTCCAGCAGACCTTCTCGACGCTCTTCGGAGGCGGACGCGCGGGCCTCACGCTGCTCGACGAAAATGACCCGCTCGAAAGCGGCATCGACATCATCGCCTCGCCGCCGGGTAAGCGGCTGCAAAGCGTGCAGCTGTTATCGGGTGGGGAGAAAGCGCTGACCGCGATTGCCCTGATGTTTGCGATCTTCCGCTACAAGCCGAGCCCATTTTGCCTGCTGGACGAGATCGACGCGCCCCTCGATGACGCCAACATCGGCCGCTTCGTCGAAATGCTGCGCAGCATGATGGATCGGACGCAGTTCATCATCATCACGCACAACCGGAAAACCATGGAGATCGCCAATCGGCTCTACGGCGTCACGATGGAAGAACCGGGAGTGTCGAAGCTGATTTCGATTCAGCTGAACTGACCGTCGACCGTCGACTTCCGGCGGCCGACGCTGAACTCCGGCGGCCCTCCCGCCGTATAGTCAACACAGGTGGGGGGTTCGATGTACCGACGATTCCGATCGCTTGTGGCAGCCGCGGCCATCCTGGTAGGAGCTGCAGGCTTCGCCGGGTGCGACATTGCCGTCCAGGGCAATGGCGACGGTGGCCTGCATTTTGACGTCGGCGCGCAGGCGCGAGATCAATGGACGCGGAGCTACAAGCTCGCACCGGGGGCGCGGGTGGAGTTAATCAACGTCAACGGCCGCATTACGGCGGAAGCGAGCGATGGGGACACACTCGAAGTCACCGGCGAGCGGACCGCGAAGGGCAGCTCAGACGAAGCGGCCAAGGATTTACTCAGCAAAATTGAAATGCGAGAAGAAGCCGGCGACGCGCGTGTGCGCATCGAGGTGCGGCCGCCGCAGCGGCGCGGTTCGGGTGGACACGAAATTAAGTGGACCATTCGCGTGCCGAAAGGCATGGCGGTTGACCTCAGAACCGTCAACGGCGGCGTAAAGCTTATCGGCCTCACCGGCGACGTCCGCGCCCGATCGACCAACGGAGGCATTACCGGCGAAGGCATCATGACCTCCAACGTCGATGCGGCCGTCACCAACGGCGGCGTGGAAATCGAGCTTGCCGGCGTGCCCGCCGTCTCGGGTCGATCGAGCTCGAGAGCGTCAACGGCGGCGTGAGTCTGACGCTGCCAGGCGACAGCAAGGCCGACGTCACGGCCCGATGCGTCAACGGCGGTGTCAGCATCAACGGCTTGAGCCTCGACATCACCGGCGAGCAAACGCGCAAGAAGGTCGAAGGCAAGCTAAACGGCGGCGGCACGCGAGTGGTGCTCGACACGACCAACGGCGGAGTCCGGCTGAATAAGGCGACAACCTAGGTATCAGGGGTCAGGTGCCAGGTATCAGGTGCCAGGTGCCAGGTGTCAGGTATCAGGGATCAGGTGCCACGTATCAGTATTAGGGGTCACGCATCACGGATCAGGTGGTAGCCTGAAACACCTGACACCTGTTGCCTGCCGTGAACGAAGACAAAGCCAGCCGCTATCATCGTCTCCGCCGCCGTGCTGACCTCGCCGGCACCGTGAGTGCGGGCGTCGTCCTGCTCACGCTCCTCGTCACAAATGGATCGCTGTTACTGCGGGAATTGGCGTCGATCGCCGGCAATTTCTTGCCGCCGGGATTCGAGGATGCGGGAACCGTCGTCGGCTTCACGATCGCCCTGGCGCTCCTGCTCTATCTCATCGAACTGCCGTTTGCGTTTTACCAGGGCTACGTCCTCGAACACCGCTATGAGTTGTCCAACCAGCGCCTGGCGCATTGGGTGGCTGACCAGGCCAAGGCGGGCGTACTTGCGTTGGTCCTGTCGGTGGCCGGCGGCTCGATTGTCTTCGCGCTGCTCCGGCGATCGCCGGACTGGTGGTGGCTGCAGTCGGCGGCGATCTTCGTTGTCCTGACAGTCGTGCTCGCGCAGGTCGCGCCGGTTCTGCTCCTCCCGTTGTTTTATCGCTTCAAGCCGCTCGATCGGCCCGCGCTCGCCGAGCGCCTGTTTGCTCTGGCCGCGCGCGCCAAGACGCGCATTCGCGGTGTATTCGAGTGGACGCTCAGTGCGCATACCAAGAAGGCCAACGCGGCGCTGACCGGAATCGGCCACACGCGGCGGATCCTCCTGTCGGACACGCTGCTGGCCGACTATTCGGACGACGAGATCGAGGTCGTACTGGCGCACGAACTGTCGCACCACGTGCACCATGATTTGTGGCGCGCCGTCGCGGTGCAGGCCGCGCTTCTCGTTGTCGCGTTCTATGCCGCGCACCTGGCGCTTCGTCGCTTTGCGGAACCGCTCGCGCTGCGCGGTCTCGACGATCCAGCCGGCCTGCCGCTGCTCCTCCTCGCCGGCGGCGCCTGCGCGTTCCTCTTCGCGCCCATCGCCAACGCCGCGTCGCGGGCCCAGGAGCGGCGCGCCGATCGCTATGCGCTCGACATGACACGGCACCCAGGGGCGTTCATCAGCGCCATGAAACGCTTGTCGCACCAGAATCTCGCCGAAGACGATCCCTCACGAGTCGTGCAGTGGTTCTTCTACTCGCACCCGCCGATTCGGCAGCGGATTGACGCCGCGCGCCGGTGGTCGGCAGGCAACGTCGCGCGGGTGGCGTCGGTGCTGGTGGTGTTGATGCTGGGAGCCATGTCGGTCGACGCGCAGAACGCGCGCAAGATGAACATCGCCCACCGCGGCGCATCCGGCTACGCGCCGGAGCACACGCTCGTGGCATACCAACTGGCGCTGCAGATGGGTGCCGACTTCGTTGAGCCGGACCTTGCGGTCACCAAAGACGGCGTGTTGATCTGCCTGCACGATCCCACGCTCGATCGCACCACGAACGTCGAGGAGCTGTTTCCCGGGCGATCGAGCACCGTCACGTGGGAGGGAAAAACCGTGACGTCGTGGCTCGCCAACGACTTCACGCTCGCCGAGATCAAGCAGCTCGACGCCGGATCGTGGTTCGACGCCAAATTCAAGGGCGAGCGGATTCCCACGTTCGACGAGATGGTGGCGCTCGTGAAAGGCAAGGCCGGTCTGTACCCGGAGTTGAAAACTCCAGAGGTCTACGCCGGCCGCACGGTTGATTTCGAGCAGCTCGTTGCCGCGGCCCTCGATAAGCACGCGCTGCGCGGTCCAAAAGCCGACCCGAAGACGCCGCTCATCGTCCAGACCTTCAGCGAACAAAGCGCGCGCAAGCTGGCGGCGATGAAAGTCGGCGTGCCGGTGGTGCTGCTCATCAGCAACGGGTCTGGCTGGAACTCGCCGGACAGGGTCCGGAGCTGGAAAGGCATCGTCGACGGCTTCGGACCCGCGAAGGAGATCGTCTCGGGCAATCCTGAGTTCGTGAAGTGGGCGCACGCGGAGAAGATGACGGTCACGCCGTACACGTTCCGCGCCGACAACCCCGGCACGTACCCGAACGTAAAGGCGGAGATGGAGTACTTCCTCTACACGCTCGGCGTGGACGGCCTGTTCACGAATAATCCCGATCTATTCCCGAGGAAGTAACGAAGTTCAGTTCAAAGTTCAAAGTTCAAAGTTAAGAGTCGTGTTGGGTCAGCTCGGCGTCGTTGGAAAATTCGGGCGTAGCGAAGCTGAGGGCCGGTCTTAACTTTGAACTTTGAACTTGGAACTTTGAACTATTTCGGGCTCACCACCAGTGTTCCCTTCATCTCCGCACACGCCTCCACGCTCGTGAGGTTGCAGTAGAACGTGAAGGTTCCCGGCTGATTGGCGTGGAACTCGAAGGTGATGGAGCCGCCGGCGGCAACGCGCTTGGAAATGCGGTAGGCATCAATCGCGAACGAGCGCGGCTGCTTGTCGCTTGTGAGCGTGATGCGGACGAGGTCGTCTTTGGTAACGGCGATGCGGTTTGGTTCGAACGCGCGGTCGTGCGCGACGATAGTGATGTCGCGACGGGTGGGTGTCTGATCTTGGCCCGCGTACACCGGAAGCGCCACGCCGATCAGCACCAGCAACAGCGAGAAACCACGCGGCACGAAGAAAGCTTAACAGGCCACGACGGTCGACGGTCTTCGGTCGACAGTCGCCAGTTAAAGATCAACAGTCGGCCGCCGCCCGATAGGAGTCGACGGTCGACCGTCGACTCTCTACTGTTGGCCGTCGACTGTTGACCGTCGACTGTTGTGCTATTCCCGCCGCGGACCACGGTCGCGTGGACCACGATCCCGTCCACCACGTGAACCGCCTTCGCGCTGACCACTTTCGCGTGGGCCGCCCCCTTCGCGATTACCCCCAGCGGCGGCGCCGGCTTCTTCGACCGCTTCACCCGTGCCCTGGGCTGGCGGCGCGTTTCCTTCTTCGGGCGTCAGCAGGGCCTTGCGCGATAGCCGGATCTTGCCAGTGGGATCGATGTTGATCACCTTGACCAATACCTGCTGGCCCTCCTTTAGCTCATCGCGCACATCCTTGACGCGGTAATTCGCGATCTCGGAAACGTGCAGGAGGCCGTCGGTGCCGGGCATGATCTCGACGAAGGCGCCGAAATCGGTGATGCGCTGGACCTTGCCGAGATACGTCTTGTTGAGCTCGGCCGTCGCGGTCAGCTCCTGGATCATGCCGATCGCCTTCGCCGCGGCGGCCTCATCAGCCGACGCCACGTTGACGCGGCCGTCGTCTTCGACGTCGATCTTGACGCCGGTTTTTTCGATGATGCTGCGGATCATCTTGCCGCCGGGCCCGATCACATCGCGAATCTTATCGACCGGAATCTTGATGCTGACGATGCGCGGTGCGTACGCCGACATCTTCGCGCGCGTGGCGGGGAGTGATTCGAGCATCTTGTCGAGGATGTACAGGCGGCCCTGACGCGCCTGCGTCAACGCCGCGCGCATGATCTCCTGCGAGATGCCGGTGACCTTGATGTCCATCTGCAGCGCCGTGATGCCCTGCGCGGTGCCGGCGACCTTGAAGTCCATGTCCCCGTAATGATCTTCGGCGCCGGCGATATCGCTCAGCACCGCGTACTTGCCGGTCTTCTCGTCGAGGATGAGCCCCATGGCGACGCCGGCCACCGGAGCCTTGATTGGCACGCCAGCATCCATCATCGCCAGCGCCCCGCCGCACACCGACGCCATCGAGGAGCTGCCGTTCGATTCGAGAATGTCCGACACCACTCGAACGGTGTAGGCGAACTCCTCTTCTGAGGGCATGACGGCCGCCAACGCGCGCTCCGCCAACGCCCCGTGGCCGATCTCACGCCGGCCCGGCCCGCGGAGAAACTGCACTTCCCCGACCGAGAAGGGCGGGAAGTTGTAGTGCAGCATGAAGCGACGCCAGGTCTCACCATCGACCGTTTCGATCTTCTGCTGATCGTCGGCCGTGCCGAGCGTGGCTGTGACCAGGGCCTGAGTTTCGCCGCGGGTGAAGACAGCGGAGCCGTGCACGCGGGGAAGCACGCTGGTCTCGACCCAGATCGGCCGGATCTCGTCGAACTTCCGGCCGTCGAGCCGCACGCCGCGCTCGAGGACTTCATCGCGAAGAACCTTTTCCTGCAGGTCTTTGAACATGCCCTTCGCTTCGGCCTTGCGTTCGAGGTAGTCCTCCGGGAGCGACGCCAGGAAGTCTTTGAGGACGGCATCGACCGTGCCGTAATTCTCCAGTTTGTCCTTGATGCGCATGGCGTTGGTCAGCGGCTCCAGCGCCTTGCCCTCGACCATGCTCTGGAACTCGGCATCGACCGTGAGCTCGGGCTTGGCCAGTTTCTTCCGGCCGGCCTCCTTTGCGAGCGCATCGATGGCATCACACAGGTCACGGATGGCCGCGTGTCCGGCTTCGAGCGCCAGCACCGCTTCTTCCTCGGACACTTCCCTGGCGCCGGCTTCGACCATGACGATGCCGTCCTTGGTCCCTGCCACGACAAGATCCAAGCGGCTTTGCTTGCGCTGCGCAAAGGTGGGATTGATGACGTATTGCCCGTCGAGGAGACCGACGCGGACGCCCGCAATCGTCTTCTGGAATGGCATGCCGGAGAGCGCCAGCGCCGCCGAGGCACCCGTGATGGCGAGCACATCGCCGTCGTTTTCGTTGTCGGCCGAGATCACAAACGCGATGATCTGCGTCTCGTAGCGCCATCCCGGCGGAAACAGCGGCCGAATCGGGCGATCGATACAGCGGCTCGTCAGGATCTCTTTCTCGGTCGCCTTGCCTTCGCGCTTGAAGAATCCGCCGGGAATGCGGCCGGACGCGTAGGTGTATTCGCGGTAATCGACCGTGAGCGGCAGAAAATCGATGCCCTCGCGTGCGCTGGCGGCGCGGCAGGCGGTGACCAGCACCATCGTGTCGCCCATGCGCACGACGACCGACCCATCCGCCTGCTTGGCCAGCTTGCCGCTCTCGAATGACAACGTGTGCTGGCCGACTTGAATCTCTCGCTTATGCATACAGCCTCGTTGGGGTCACGTTCCCCGGTGCGTGATGAAAGTTTCCGGTTTCCAGTTGCCAGTTCAAAGTTGAGTTACGAGTTGAAGGTCCAGCGGACAACCGCGCACGCTCAAACTGACAACTGAACTTTGAACTGGTAACTGGCAACTGGAAACTTCGGTTTTCGAGTTTACTTCCGGATTCCTAATCGCTTAATCAGCTCGGCGTAGCGCGCGGTGTCTTTGCTCTTGAGATAATCGAGCAGCCGCCGGCGCTGGCCCACGAGCTTGAGCAGACCGCGCCGCGAGTGGTGATCTTTCGCGTGCGATTTGAAATGTTCCGTGAGGTAGTTGATGCGCTCGCTCAGCAGAGCGACTTGAACCTCGGGGGAGCCGGTGTCGCTATCGTGCTTGCGATACGAGCTGATGAGATCGGTCTTCTTGTCTTTCGTTAGTGGCACTACTGAACCCTCCACGCACGGCTGAGAAACGAACGTTGGTCAGCAACGTTTCGTCACGAACGTTCACTTCGAACGTTCGCTTCCAAGCCGCCGTATGTGGCGATCGACGCTCGCCAAAAGATCCTTTATCTTACCGGACCGGCTGCGCGAAAGCTACGGCGCCGGCCGGCGCGGGAAGACGACCGCCGGGTGTAAGAATCCGGAGATCTTCGCGGGTTCAGCCAGCCCTAGCAGCGTGCCTTCCGGAGACAGCAGGCGCACCAGGGTCTCGACCTGCGCCTCTGCGAGCGCTTCGCCGCCCCAATCCTGGGGGCGAAGATCCTGCCCGTGCAACACCCGCCGCATGCCGTCGGCGGTGAGACAAATCGCAGGCAGATGCGGGAGCAGCACCTCCATGGCGATCACGCGGGCCCGCACCCGTTCGACCGGCCCCGCAATCACGTCAGCCAATGGCACCGCCATGTGCAACCCGAAGGTGCCGGCGCGTGTGCGCACCAGCTCCTGAAGGATCGCACCAGTGCCCAATGCCTTGCCCAGATCATGGGCGAGGGAGCGGACGTAGAACCCGGCTGAGCAGACCAGACGCAGCCGCGCCAGAGGGGGGTCGAAGCTCACAAGGTCGAGCGCATGCGCCACGACCGGCACCGCGGAAAGCGTGACAGGCTTCGCGCGCCGCGCCAGATGGTCAGGCCCGATCCCCGTCGATTTTCTTTGCTGAATACAGCGGCGGCAACTGGCGATATGGGCCGCGAAAGCGCTCGAGCGCGGCGATCAGATCGTCGCGAGCGGGCACCCGACTGCTTTCCGCGACCACCCGGCCGGCACTGTCGTAGGTATCGGTCTCGACGCCAAAGCGCAAGATCGCTTCGTATTCCTTGTCGGACGCGGTGAGGTACTGGGCGAGCCGCGTGGCGTGGCCCAACACCAGCGGCAGGACACCGGACGCGTTCGGGTCGAGGGTCCCGGTGTGTCCGACACGAGTCAGCCCAAGCGCCCGGCGCACCACGGCAACGATGTCGTGAGACGTCGGGCCGGCTGGTTTATGGACGACCAGGACACCGTCAACAGCATCTCGCATTCCCTTCGACTCCGGTTGACCCTGTGTCGCTCAGGGCAAGGCAGAATAGTCATCATGCCTCCTCGCCCGACAGATTACGAAGTCATGATTATCGGCGCCGGACCTGCCGGGCTGAGTGCGGCGCTCATCCTCGGCCGCTGCCGCCGCCGCGTGTTGCTCGTCGACGCCGATCGCCCGCGCAATGCCGCGTCGCATGCGCTGCACGGCTTCCTCACGCGCGACGGCACGTCGCCCCACGAGTTGCGGCGCATCGGACTCGAACAGCTGGCGCCGTACGATTCGGTCAAGGTGGAGCGCGTCACCGCCACCCGGGCGCGGGCGCTGGCCAATGGATTTCGAGTCGCGCTCAGCGATGGCAGCGGGGCCCGGTGCCGCAAACTGCTGCTCGCGACCGGCGTGGTCGATGACGTGCCGGAGGTCGAGGGCCTCGCACCTCTCTATGGACGAAGTGTGTTTCATTGCCCGTATTGCGACGGTTGGGAATGCCGCGACCAGCGCGTCGCGGTCTACGGTGGCGCCAATGCGGCCGGTCTGGCCTTGGAGCTCCTCGTCTGGACGCGCGACCTGGTTGTCTGTACGGACGGAAAACGCCTCGCCGCGAAGGATCGCGATCGTCTGCAGCGGCACCGCGTCGATCTGCGCCGTGAACCGATCGCGAGGCTCCACGGCAGCCGCGGTCAGCTGCGCGCAATTGAGTTCCGGAGCGGCGAACGCATGCCATGCCGGTATTTGTTCTTCAGCACCGGGCAGCGTCAGGGGTGTGATCTCCCGGCAGCGCTTGGATGCACCTTCACGCGCAAAGGCGCCGTCAACACAGGCACCTACGAGGCGACGAACATCCCCGGTCTCTACGTCGCAGGAGACGCTTCCCGTTTTGTGCAGCTCGCCATCGTGGCGGCTGCCGAAGGAGCACAGGCAGCGTTTGCGATCAACAAGGCGCTCGTGAAGGAAGCCCTCGCGCGCGGGCTCGCGGCGAGGGGTCGGCGCGTTTAGTCCTTCGCGTCGGGCACCGCGAGCACAAACGTGTGGCCCGTATGCAACACGCGGGCGGCGATCGCGCCCGGCTTGCCGCGTTCGCGGCTGCGCAGTCCCATCACCACCAGGCCGGCGCGCTCGGCGGCGGCACACCGCGTTATCTCTTCGGCGATGTTTCCGTGTCGCACGATCAGCGAATGCGGCTTGAGCGGCGCGATGCCATGCGCGCGTTCCCGCAGGCGAGCGGCAGTGTCGTGCTCATTGAGATTGGCATCGCCAACCGCCAGCATCGCGAGCGGTTGCCCGGCGGTGTGAGCGATCTGGCTGGCCAGATTCAGTTGGCGGACGTTCGCTTCCATCAGGTCGACCGCGGCCAGCACGGTGCCGGTGATGAGCGACGCGATCCCAGACCCGAGCGCGACGATGTCCAGATCGCCCGGCGGCACGAGGAGCACTGGGACGGTAACTGCGCCTAACACCCCTTCGCTTGTCGATCCCAATACGAGGCGCGCCAGCGGTCCTCGAGCGCGGGTGCCGATGACGATCAACTCGACGCGAGGATCGGCGCCCTCCTCCACGATGCGGCCCGCGGCATCGCCGGCCCGTACCACGTAATCCGGATCGTCGCCGCTCACATCGTAGGGGATTGCGGCCGCGTAGGCGGCTCTCAGTCGCGTCTCGGCATCTTCGCTCGTACCACGTTCCGCCACGTGCATGATGCGCAACCGCGCGTGCAGTGCCCGCGCAAACCCGGCGGCGTGGAAGAGCACGCGACTGGTGAGGGGGCCGAGATCGACGGCGCACACGACGACGGGATCAGCCATGTTCTTGTCACCATATTACTCACGGAGATTCCTGAAGCAGGTGAGCTCAACCGTGACCGACCGACAGCTACCGCTCCTTGTCTGACGGGCGGCCGCTCTCTTGTGCCGACTCGGCGGCCCGCACCAGCAACTCCGTGAACGTGTCACGCAAGGCGCTTAGCTCACCGCTGACCGAACAGCCAGCGGCGTTGACGTGCCCGCCGCCTCCGTACTGACTCGCGATCGCCCGCACATCCACGTTGCCCTTCGAGCGCAGGCTCACTCGCCACTCCCCATTCGCCACCTCCTTGAAGAACGCCACTGCTTGAATATCTTCGACCGTGAGCGGGAAGTTGATGAGCCCCTCGGTGTCGTCAGAGGTCGCGCCCGCCGCAGCGGCAAGCGCGTCGGTGATGGTCAACATTGCCACCCGGCCTGACGGGTCGAGCTCCATACCATTCAACACGGCGCCGAAAATCTTGACGCGACCGATGGTGCTGCTGTCGTAGTGGGTCCGCGCGATCCATTGAGGGTCGGCGCCGGCCTCGACGCATCGCCGCGCGATCTCGAAGGTGCGCGGTGTGATGTGAGAGAAGTGAAATGACCCGGTGTCAGTCAGGATGCCGAGGTAAACGTGCGTGGCAACCTCTCTCGTCAGCGGCGCACCGAGTCGCTCGACCAGTGTGAAGACCAGTTCGGTACACGCCGCCGCTGATTCGTCCACCCAGTTGACCTGCCCGTAGCGCGTATTGCCAAGATGGTGATCGATGTTGAGCACCGGGGAACGGTCCAACCCCGCGACCCCCGTGCGATCGAGATCGCCGCATTCCATGATGAGCGCGGCGTCGTAGGTATGGTCGACACGTGTCGCAATGCGAAGCTGATCGACCCCGGGGAACGGTTGAAGAAAGTGAGGCGGTGGCGCGTCGAACACCACGTCGACGTGCTTGCCAAGGGCGCGCAGCGCAAACGCTGCTGCCATTGCCGATCCGATGGCGTCGCCGTCGGGCCTCTGGTGCGAGGAGATGATGAAACGCTGTCCGGAACGGAGGCGATCGACGACGGTGTCGAGCTCACTCATCGGTGTCGGAACGGCGCGCTTCCTCTTCCTGCTTGAGGTCCTGAAGGATCTGTTCCACGCGATCTTGCGCCGTCACCGACTGATCGAAGATGAACACCACTTCCGGTGATCGCCGCAGCGTCATCCGTGTGCTCAGCAAATGGCGGACATACCCGGCCGCTCGCGCGAGCGCCTTCTCGGTCTTCTTGCGCTCGGCGGTCTCGGCCATCGAGGTCCAATAGATGCGGGCGAGCGAAAGGTCGGGTGTGACCTTGACACGCGAAACGGTCACCAGCCCGACGGCCGGATCGGCCACCTCTGATGCGAGGATTTGGCTCACTTCTTCCCGGATCTGCTCGGCGACGCGTTCGATACGATGAGAGAGGGCCATGAGACCTACCAGCCGTTCTTAAACCGGCACGGCGACGCGTTCCATCGTGAACACTTCAATCACGTCGCCGACCTTCAAATCGTTGTAATTCTGGAGGCCGATGCCGCATTCAAAGCCGGCCTTCACCTCCGAGACGTCGTCCTTGAAGCGGCGGAGTGAGGCGAGCTTGCCTTCCCAAACGACGACGTTGTCGCGTAGGAGGCGCGCCTGGGCATCGCCGCTGCGGCTGACACGGCCGTCGAGCACCATACAGCCGGCGATCGTGCCGACCTTCGGCACCTTGAAGGTATCGCGCACTTGCGCGCTCCCCATTCGCTGTTCCTTGAAGGTGGGCGCCAGCATGCCGGCCATCGCCTTCTTGATTTCGTCGGTGACGTTGTAAATCACCGAGTGCAAGCGGATGTCGACCTTTTCGCGGTCCGCGACATCCGCGGCGTTGCGATCGGGACGGACGTTGAAGCCGATGACGATCGCGTTTGACGCGGCGGCGAGCAGGACGTCCGACTCGTTGATCGCCCCCACCGCCGAGTGGATGATCTTGATCTTCGTCTTGTCGTCTGACAACTTGCTCAGCGTATCGGCGAGCACCTCGGCCGAGCCCTGCACGTCGGCCTTGATGATGATCGGCAGATCCTTCGCGTCCCCGGCTGCGAGTTGCTGCTGGAGCGATTCGAGCGTGAGACGTCCGCCCTTGGCGCCGAGCGCGCGCTCCTTCGCCTGTGTCTGTCGGAACTGCGCGATTTGCCGCGCCTTCGCCGGATCGGCCACCGACTGGAACGAATCGCCGGGCGACGGCAGATTCTCGAGACCGAGCACCTCAACCGGCGTCGACGGACCGGCCACTTTGACCGGCCGCCCGCGATCGTCGATCAGTGCGCGCACGCGTCCGACGACAGGACCGGCGATGATGTTGTCGCCGACGCGCAACGAACCGTCCTGGACGAGCACGGTTGCGACCGGGCCACGCCCGCGATCGAGCTTGGTTTCAAGCACGGTTCCGATCGCGGCACGCTTCGGGTTCGCCTTGTGCTCGCCGATGTCCGTGACGAGCAGAATCATTTCGAGCAGCAGGTCGAGCCCCTGCTTCTTCTTCGCCGAGACCTCGACGAAGACGGTTGTGCCGCCCCACTCCTCGGGAATGAGATTGAGGTCGGCGAGCTGTCGCTTGACCGTTTCCGGATTCGCACCCGGCTTGTCGATCTTATTGACGGCGACAATGATGGGCACGTTTGCCGCGCGCGCGTGATCAATCGCCTCTCTCGTCTGCGGCATGACGCCATCGTCTGCGGCGACGACGAGAATGACGACGTCGGTGACCTTCGAGCCGCGGGCGCGCATCAGCGTAAACGCCTCATGACCCGGTGTGTCGAGGAAGACGATATGCTTGTCGCCTTTTTCGCCCACCGGCACGTGGTAGGCGCCGATATGCTGAGTAATCCCGCCGGCCTCGCGTTCGGCGACGCGGGTCGTCCGGATCGAGTCGAGGAGCGTCGTCTTGCCGTGATCGACGTGACCCATGACGGTCACGACCGGCGCACGTGCAACCTGATCCTTGACGTCGACGGCTTCCGACTCCACCTGACTGAGCTCCTGTTCGAAGCTGCGCGTCTCGACCTCGGCCCCGAACTGGCGCGCGATCTCGCGGGCGGTCTCGATATCGATCGTCGAGTTGATGGTCATCATCATGCGGCGATCGAGCAGTGCCTTGAGCACGTCCTTGACGCGCGTGTCGAGCTTGTCGGCGAGGTCCTTGACGGTCATGCCTTCGGCGAGCGTGATCGTGCGACTGATGGGCGGCGGCTCGGGTGCCGTGGGCATCGGCCGCGACACCGGCGATTCGCGTCGATGCTGTGTTCGCGGTCCCGATGGCCGCTGCGGCGGCCGCTGCTGGTACGACCCTCCCGGGCGCTGTCCGGGCAAGCCACCTGGCCGCATCTGCTGCGTCGGACGGACGGGCTGTGAGGGCAGCGGTCGTGGGCCGCCCATCATCGCCGGCGTGGTGCCCGACGCGGGACGCGCGCCGGATGGATAACTCGGACGTGGCGGGCCAGGGCGCGTCGGCGGCGGTGGCGCGACCGGTTTCGCGGGCGGAGGCGCCGGTTTCGGCGCTTGAGGCACAACGGAACGGCGCGGCTGCAGCGGCGGTGCTTTTGGCGGTGCTTTGCCCGGTTCTTCGATGCGAAGCCGCAGACTCGGCGGCACGAAGCGGCCAGGTATAGCCGGTCTCTGCGGGGACGTCTCGCCGTCCGCCACCGGTTCCTCGATCGGCGCCACTGGTTCGGTTGTCGCGGCCGCGAGCGGCAGGGGCGACGGCGCTTCGACGGGCGGCGCGACCGGCTCCGGCTCCGGAATCTCCACCGCCGGTTCCGCTTCGATCGCGGCCACCGGTGCCGGAATCTCCACCGGCTCCATGGGAGCGATCTCGGGAACAGGCAACACCTCGGTCGTGGCCACGGGCACCGGGGGCCGAATGGTCTTGATCAGTCGGGGGGGTGGCAGCGTCGGGGCGGCGGGCTTCAGCGGCTCGGGTGCGGCACCTTTTTTCGCGCCGGCGCCCGGCTTCTTGACCGTCTTCGCAGCCCCCTCCGAGAAGATGTCGCCTTTGGGCAACTCGATCCCGCGCTGGCGCGCGAGTCGCTCGACAAACTGGCGCGCGACGATCTCTTCGAGCGTGCTCGACGCGCTTTTGAGTTCGATGCCGTGGTTTTTCTTGAGCAGCTGCAGCACTTCGGCGCTGCTCGGCTCCCAGCAACTCGGCGACTTTGTAAACCCGGACTGTTGACAAACGATCTTCCTCTTTGAAAAACCCGCGGACCTACGATTTCGCTTCGGCCTCGACCTCGCCGTCGGCTGCGGCGGTTTCGACCGCTTCGTCGGTGGACTGCACTGCGTCGGCAGTCTCGACGACAGTCTCGCTCGACGTGTCGGCGCCCTCCGTGTCGGCGCCCCCCGTGTCGTCCATCGGTATGTCGAGAGCGCCGAGCTGCGCCTCGACTTCCTTGCGTTTCTCTTCCTCACTCTTGATGTCGATGCGCCATCCGGTGAGCTTGGCCGCAAGCCGAACGTTCTGCCCCTTCTTGCCAATCGCCAGGGAGAGCTGCTTGTCCTCGACCACGACTTCCATGACCTTGTCGCGGTCGTCGACGATCGTGACCCGCTGAACCTTGGCCGGCGACAGACCGTTCATCACGAACTGCACCGGGTCCTCCGACCACTCGACGATGTCGATCTTTTCGCCGCGTAGTTCGCGGATGATCGCCTGCACGCGCGTCCCCTTCATGCCCACGCATGCGCCCACCGGATCGATGTCGCGCTCGCGTGAGAACACGGCAACTTTTGCGCGATCGCCGGCTTCGCGGACGGCTCCGCGAATCATCACGGTGCCGTCGTAGATCTCAGGCACTTCCTGCTCGAACAGTTTGATCAGCAACGCCGGATCGGTCCGGGAGAGCACGATTTGCGGCCCCTTGGCACTCTTGCTGACCCCGCGGATCACGGCGCGCAGGCGGTCGCCCTGCGTGTAACTTTCCGCACGCGACTGTTCTTTGCGCGGCAGGATCGCTTCGACGCGGCCCACCTCGACGATGATGTCGCCCTGCTCGAACCGCTTGACGATGCCGTTGATGACTTCGCCGACGCGCTTGTTGTATTCGGCGTAGATGATTTCGCGCTCGGCCTCGCGCACCTTTTGAAAGATCACCTGCTTGGCTGTCTGCGCGGCAATCCGCCCGAGCACATCGGTGCGCTTCGGGAAACTCGATCTGATAGCCGACTTCGACTTCCGCATCTTCGCCGTAGATGTCTTTGGCTTCGCTGATCGAGATCTCCGTGGAAGGGTTGGTCACCTCGTCGACGATCGTCTTGATGGCGAAGAGCTCGATCTGACCGTTCTCGGGATTGAACTTGGCGCTGCAGGTCTTCGTCGGTCTTGTAATACTTACGCGACGCAGTGAGGACGGCCTCTTCCATCGCCTGGATGACGACATCGGGTTCGATGCCTTTTTCCTTGGCGAGTGCTTCAATCGTCTGCTGAAGTGGATTGCTGCTTGTCATACGTTTCAGAACTCCACATCTAATCGCGCGCGGCGGATGAGCGCGAGCGGCACCCGCACTTGCTTGCCGCCTTCCGCTTCGAACAGCACTTCGTCTCCCTCCAGCCACGCAGGCGCCCGGCAAACGCCGTTTGCCGGTCGATCGGTTCACGGGTCACGATTTTCGCCGAGCCGTCCTGCGAACCGCCGATAGTCGTCGGCGTGACGCAGCGGGCGATCGAGCCCCGGCGAGGAGACTTCCAGCGTGTAAGCGTTGGGCACGAGGTCTTCGACGTCGAGAATCGTGCTCAGTTCCTGGCTGACGCGCTCGACAGTCCACAATGCTGACGCTATTCCTCGGCCGTCGCCGCCGGAGCCCGGCCGGTCGATCATGACGCGGAGAGTTCTCGCCGCCGGCTTCGCGGCGCATCGACACGTCGAAGATTTCCAGCCCGTTGGCTGCCGCGACTCGGGCGGCGATGTCCCGGATCCGCTCGAGCGGGGTCAAAGTGCCTCCCTAAACGAAAAAGAGTGGGCAAAAGGCCCACTCTGGTGTCCCAGACTTCGACCGGACTGCTTAGTTTAGCACGGGGGCACGCGCCCTCGCTGGGCTGCGGAACGCTCTTGATTCGGTGAGGTGTCGAAGGCTGGCAGGCCCGCGCACACGTCGGGCCGGTCGCAAGGCCGGGCCCCCTACGGTGGTGTCGAGGCGACCGCGCTCTGGTAGCGGCCGGTCTTTAGACCGGCCGACTGATGACACCGACCGGCTGACTACACCGGCCTGGCGATCAGGTCGTAGCCCTGGGCGTCGACGATCTCCACGTCGATGAAGTTCCCTGGCGCGATGGTCGACGGTCGCAATCGGTCAGGTAGACCAACGAATCGATCGTCAGGCGCCTGACCCTGCAGGCGTCCGCGAAGAACAAGCTCGTGCTCGTGCGAAGGGCCATCGACGACCAGGCGGACGCGTTGCGACCCAATGCGCGCCTTCTGACGGTCGCGCACGAGCTGCCGCTGGCGCGCCATCAGCCGTGACTGGCGCCGTTTTTTCGTCGCCGCAGGCACGTCGTCCTTGAAGTCGTAGGCCGTAGTGCCTTCTTCGTGCGAGTAGGTGAAGACGCCGACGTGGTCGAATCTCACGGTCGTCGACGAACGTCATGAGCTCATCGAAGTCCTGCTCCGTTTCGCCCGGGAAGCCGACGATGAAGGTGGTGCGCAGCGTGACGCCGGGGATCCGCTCGCGGATGCGTCGCAGCAGCTTCTCGTAGCCCGCGCGGGTGCCGGGCCGCTTCATGCGCTTGAGCACGGGGTCGGCCGCATGCTGCAGCGGCAGGTCGATGTACTTGCAGACCTTGTCGCACTCGGCGATGGCCTCGATGACGTCGTCGGAGATCGTCGTCGGGTACAGGTAGAGCAGGCGAATCCACTCGAGCCCGTCGATCCTGTTCAGCTCGCGCAGCAGCCGCGGCAGCGCGCCGCGCTCCTTGCGATCGATGCCGAAGAAGCGTGGTGTCCTGCGAGATCAGCAGCAGCTCCCTGACGCCCCGAGCCGCGAGCGCTCGCGCTTCGTTCATGATCGACTCGGTCGGTACGGCTGCGGTAATGCCCGCGCATCTTCGGGATGATGCAGAACGCGCACTTGTAGTCGCAGCCTTCGGCGATCTTGACGTAGGCGTAATGGTCCGGCGTCGCGAGCCGGCGCGGCGTGTCGGCGTCGTAAAGATAGGTCGGGAAGGTCGATGCCGAAACGCGCGAATGCGATGGAAGGTGAGCGGCTTCGGATCCCGGTAGGAAGTGCGAGCGTCGACGGGCGACCGGAGTCGGTGAAGCGTCGCCGGCAAGCGCGTCGAGAATTGTCGGCGACCTCGCCGGTGCCGAGCACCGCATCGATCTCCGGGATCTCGTTCGCTGCAACTCGTCGCGGTAACGCTCCGCGAGGCAGCCGGTCACCACCAGGCGCCGGCCCGGGGCACTGCTTGTTTCAGCTGCGGCCATCTCGAGAATGGTGTCGATCGACTCCTGCTTGGCCCGGTCGATAAACGCGCAGGTGTTGACCACGAGCACGTCGGCGCCTTCGGCGTCGGACGTGATTCGATGTCCCGCTGCTTCGGCGAGACCGAGCATCACTTCGGCGTCGACGAGGTTCTTAGGACAGCCGAGGGAGACGAAGCCAATTTTCATGATGTTTTTCGCTGGCAGCTTCCAGTTCCCAGTTTCCAGTTCAAAGTTCTAGTGACCAGTGATCTGCAGACCTTTGAACTGGAACTGGCAACTGGAACTTTCACGGATATATCCGGTAAAGCATCCGCGGATAGGGGATGGTTTCCCGGACGTGTTCCAGCCCGCAGATCCATGTCACGAGCGTTCGATCCCCATGCCGAAGCCGCCATGCGGCACGTGCCGAAGCGGCGGAGGTCGAGATACCACTCGAACGCTTCCATCGGCAGGTTGTGCTCCTTGATCCGCTGCACCAGCAGATCGTAATCGTCCAGGCGCTGGCCGCCGCCGATGATCTCGCCGTAGCCTTCGGGCGCGAGAACGTCGACGCAGAGCGCGCGATCGGGCTGTGACCGGGTCGGGCTTCATGTAAAACGCCTTGATCGACGCTGGATAGTGGGTCACGCGACCGGCTTGTCGAACTGTTGCGACAAGACGGTTTCGTCGGTGCCGCCGAGGTCGCCGCCGTGCTGAAACGGCAGACCCTTGTCGATGCAGCAGCTGTGCCGCCTCGTCGTAGTGAGCGCGGAAACGGCGCCTTGATGGCTTCGAGCTTCGACGTATCGCGTTCGAGGAGCTTCAACTCGCTCGCGGCGCTTGTCGAGGACGCGCCCGACAACTGAGACGATCAATCCCTCCGCAAGCGCGATGACATCGTTGAGATCGGCATAGGCCATCTCAGGCTCGACCATCCAGAACTCCGTGAGGTGGCGGCGCGTCTTGCTTTTCTCCGCGCGGAAGGTGGGCCCGAAGCGAGTACACCTTTCCAAGCGCCATGGCATTGGCTTCGTTGTACAGCTGACCGCTCTGTGTCAGATACGCCGTGGCGTCGTCGAAGTACTGCACCGGGAACAGCGTTGTCGTGCCCTCGCACGCCGCTGGCGTGAAAATCGGCGTATCGGCGAGGATGAATCCATTGCTGTTGAAAAATCGCGGACGGCGTTGATGACTTCGTGCCGCATTTGAGAATCGCAGTCTGCCGTTCGGCACGGATCCAGAGATGCCGGCGATCGATCAGGTAGTCGACGCCGTGCTCCTTGGGCGTGATGGGGTAGTCCTGTGCCGGTGCCACAGATCCAGCGCGTGTCGCGGTCAATCTCGTAGCCGCCTTTGGCCCGCTTGTCCTCGCGCACCGTGCCGGTGACGACGATCGACGTTTCTTGCGACAGGTGGTCCGCGGCCTTGAACGTTTCCTCGGCACGTCGTTCTTGCCCATGACGACCTGGAGAAAGCCGGTGCCGTCGCGGACCACGAGAAAATGGATCTTGCCGCTCGACCGCCGGTTGTGCAGCCACCCTCGATGGTGACGGATTCGCCGACATGCTCGCCAATGTTTGCAATGTAACGTGATTCATCGGTTCTCGGTGAATTCGAGGTCCCTGGCGCCGCTAAGTTCGAATGCTCGCCAGGATCTTCTCGAACACGCGCCGCGCTCTCTCGGATTTCTCGAGCACGCTCTTGGCGCGTCGAGGTGTTGGCGACTTCGAACAGTCCACATGCCGTCATACCCAATCTTCTGCAGCGACATCAGTGCGGCCGGCCAATCAATCGTGCCCTGCCCGGACGTGAGATGATCGTCCGACTTGCCGTTGTTGTCGTGAAGATGCGTCGTGATGAGATGTTCCGCGAGACGTTTCAATCGCGTCCGCGAGGTCGCCCATCATGAATGCGTGGCCGACGTCCATGCAGATGCCGACATTGGCGCCCGTCGAGGTCGTTTTCGATAAGCGAGACCAGCGCTTCCGCGCTCGAGAGCGGTTCGGGAATGACTTCCAGCGCCACCTTGACCCCGGCCTTTGCGCCATCTCGAGCAGGTCTTGAACGCTCCGCCGTGCGGCGTCGCGACATTGTCGGCCGGGCCGGGTTTCGCGCAGTCCGGAACGCCAAGGTGAACCACAAGGTGGCGATAGGGAATCGTCAGCGCGATGGCGAGAGCGGCTTGCGCTTCTGACAGCGCGCGGCGTGCGTCTCGTCAGGCAACGCATTTGAGAACGGCTCACCCCATTTACCGTCAACCAGGCTGGCGTGGATCGGTGCGTGGACCGAATTCAAGATCAGGCGGGTGTCTTCGAGCCATTCCGCAAGCGCACGCACGGCGGCGCCGTCGTGGTAATCGAAATGCGTGCGCGTCGCAAACAACTCGACACAGTCGAAGCCATGCGCTGCAATCTCGACCAGATGGTCGCGGTCGAGTCGCTGATCATGGAACAGATGCGTGGAGACGCCGAAGAGAGGGCTGTTCACGGCCGGACTCCTTTGCAGAATGCGCAAACCGTCATTTATCGCAATTCTTCGATCAGGCGGCGCTAGAAGCTCCTGCAAGGGCCGAACCGTGGGTATTTCGCGAGGTTGGCCCGTACGTAGTTGAGCGTCCGAGGGATGTACTGAATGTAGACCGGCGTTGCCCCGGCTCACCGTCTGGTAGCCGAAGGTGCCCAGGGCCTTGAAGTTGCGCTGCAGTGCCATCACGTCGAATCTCCGGCGGAATTCGCCTGCCTGCTCGGCAGAGACGCCGGCGGCGCCATCCTTGAGCGCCAGAAAATACGCGATCAGCTCATCGACCTGGCGGGAGGTGAGATCGACGTAGGAGTCGCGCAGCAGCGACACCAAGTCGTAGGTATCGGGCCCCATCCGCGCGTCCTGAAAATCGATGATGAACAGTTCGCCGCCACGCAGCATCAGATTGCGGCTGTGATAGTCGCGATGGCACAGCACGCGTGGCTCGCCCGCAAGCTCTTCGACGATTGCCGACCATTCTTTCGAAAGGCCCTTTTGAACCGCGACCGAGGGCGAGACGCCGCGGTACGCCTTCAGAAAATACTTGTAGAAGAATTCGAACTCCCACGCGAGCTTGTCGGTATCGAACGCCATGCCGTAGGGCGGGTATTCTTCGGAGACAAGCTCTGCACCGCGGGACTGCAAGCGCGCGATGAGCGAGACCGCCTGGCGGTAGAGTGCGTCGTGCTCGTCGGGTGTTGCCGCACCAAGGTGCGCTTGCAAGGTGACGTCGCCGAGGTCCTGCAAGCCGATGATGCCGAGGTCGTCGGAGTGATGCAGGATGCGCGGGACGGGCAACGGAATCGCGGCGAGCAGCCGCGCGACGCTGACAAAGGGCATCCGATCGAACTCAATCGGTCCGCCGTGGACCGCGAGCACCATCGAATCGGCGTTGCGCAGGATGACTCGGTAATAACGGCGATCGGATGCGTCGCCGGTCAGCGGCAACAGCTGGCGCAGCTTCTTCGTCAGGCCTTGTTCGTCGAGGTACTTCCAAACTCGGGTCCCGGCGTCGTCCTGGCTCACTGAAAAGAACCACGGATCGGAAACGTTCGCTGGACAGCCCGCAGAAACTCACTTGCCAGGCGGTCGTAGCCGTCCGGATTTGGATGGAGACCATCGCCGCCGACGAGACCACGGTTGTTGCCGAAGGCCGCCTCGATATCGACGAGCGTGACGTTTTGGCGGAGGGCCTGGCGGGCCGCGACGAGTTGGCGGATGCGCCGATTGAACTCGGGGACCAGATCGGCAGCGTTCGTGCGCTCCTCTCCGCCAGGCCTCACCGTCGGGTAGGTCTGGAACATCGTCGCGATCAGGACAGGGACGTTCCGTTGCAGCGAGATGTCGATCACGCTCTGCAAGGCGCCTACGGTGTCCGAGATCGGCGTTTCGTTGTGAAGGTCGTTGATCCCTTCGAGCAAGAGCAGCGCCTGCGGACGGTCGATGTCGAGGACCGAGCGAATTCGGCGTATCCCACCATCGGCGACGCCTTCGCCGCCAATCCCGCGGTTGATAACGGTAAAGCGCTGCGGGGCATGGTACGTGTTCAAGCCGAGTTGCAATCGCTCCGGATAGGCGCCTGGTAATGCGTCGTACAGCACGCGACCGTCGTACGACGACTGGGTGCCCTGGGTTATGCTGTCGCCGAATGCGACGAACCGAGACGCACCGAGCGCCGTCGGCGTTGGCGCGACAATACCGGCAGGAACGGGCACGGCCAGTTGCTGCAGCGCCGCCATCTCCGTGGCTGCCGAGGTCTGCGAGGGGCTGGTAGGGGTTGTCGTGCACGCCGCCATAAGGGCGACTGTTACTGCAGCCACGCATGTACGCGTGGCCGAAAAGCGAACCATCCCGACTATTGTACTATCCGATGCTTCCGGCGGGTCGTCTCGCGCTTGTACTGAGCGCAGTTTTGCTCCTCGCGCTCGTCGTTGCGCAACTCGCAGCGCCCTCCCCACCCGCTAAGGGTGTCCTCGCCCGGTATTACGCCAACGATTCGTGGTCGGGTCCGCCGATCCTCGAGCAGGTCGAATCGGAAATTTCGACAGCAACGCTTGCCGGCCACCCAGAACTGCGCGCCCTGACACAGTTCACGGCTGAGTGGAGCGGCGTGCTCGTGGCGCACTACCCAAACCTTCATCGCTTTGCAACGAAATCAGACGACGGCAGTTGGCTGTGGATTGATGATCGTCTCGTCATCGACAACGGCGGCGTGCACGGGCCGCACAACGTCACCGCCGAGGTATTCCTCGAGCGCGGCGTCCACACCTTTCGCGTTCGCTATCTCGAGGCCGGTGGGGGATCTCTGCTGACATTGGGGCAGTGGACGGGTCGCGGCCGGATTATCCATCCGCAACCGCTCGTCGCCGACGACATCAGCTACGGTGAACTGCGTGCGCGCGAATTGTGGCCGCTGGGCCTTGTCGCACTCGCGTATCTGACGCTCCTGACCATCATCATCGCGCTCATCCAACGCCGACCGCGCTCAGAATATCTGCCGCCTCTCGCCGCCATCTGCCGAGACCGTTGGTTTCTCGCGATTGCAGGGGTGGGTGTGGCGGTTGCGCTTCTTCACGTCGACTACGGCATGCGCGTCTATGGCGACTTCTCCGGCGACGAGCTCCTGCCGATCGACACCCTTGGTGCAAGCGACGATTTGTTTCGCGACTGGAATTTACGATGGCCGTCCGGGCAACCCGCGTTGATTGCACTGCTGCTGCTGCCTTTTCGCGCAGCGGAGATGATGTTCGGTCTGCCACTTGTCGATCCGCTCGTGTCGCCCCTGATGCTGCTCGTGATGCGCGCGTTCAGCACCGTCTTGCTCTTTTTGACGTTTGTCATGACCTTCGACGTCGCACGCACACTCGCCGATCGGGTGACGGCGCGTCTGGCCGTGGCGCTGCTCGCTCTATCTCCCTTGATTGTGTACTTCGGACCATTGGCGAATCTGGAAATGGCGCATCTCTTCTGGATGACGGCAAGCTGGTGGACGTGGATCACGTTTCTCCGGCGCCGCGATCTGTTGGCAGGCGTGATGTTTGGCGCCGCCGTCGGGATGAGCCTCGCCGTCAAAGATCAGGCCTACGGCTTCTACCTCGCAGCACCGGTTGCTGTGCCCGTGCTGTTGTGGCACCGCGAGTACCGCGGCACTGCATCCGGTTGGCTCCACGCGCTTGTTGATCGACGCGTGTTGGCGATTGGCGTGGCAACCCTCATGGCGTTTGCGATCGGGCAAGGGGTGCTGTGGGCTCCGGATCGGTTCATGAGCCATCTCGCCTTCATGACCTCGAGGAGTGTCTCGCGCTTTCAGATGTATCCGCGTTCGCCAGACGGATACCTGCAATTGTTGTGGGCGGTCGGGATCACATTGACCTGGGCGGCAGGCGCTCCGCTCGCCGCGGCGGCGGCCGCCGGGACCATCGTGCAGGTGGTGCAGCGTCGCTGGGCTCGACTCGCCAGCCTATTCCTGCCGCTCGTCACCTACATCGTGGGCTTTCTTGCGGTCGTGCTCTACGTGTATGACCGCTTCCTGATTGGCTGGTTGCCGATTGCCGCGTTTATCGGCGGAACGTTCCTGGCGTGGGTCGTTCGGCGGCAAACGCTGCCGCGCATGCTGCGATATGGTGTGCCCGCCATCCTCTTCAGCGTCGGACTGCTGAATGCCCTTGCCCAGAACGCCGCATTCCGTGGTGACGCGCGCTATGCCGCGGCGGAGTGGCTGACGCGTCATGTTCCGTGCGGCGCGCCCGTCGGCGTCGCGATCGACGCCGGATACGTTCCGCCGCTGGGTTGCTACGACGTCTGGCAATTTCTCCCGACCCGGTTTGATGGGGTTGCCCGGTGGCCCGACTACTTTGTGCTTAGCGACAGCTACTCACAGCGGTTACTCGCCTTCGACTCAGGCGCGCGTTTCCTGCGCAGCCTCAAATCCGGCGAGCTCGGGTATCGCCTCGCGTTTCGCAGCGCCGCCGGTCCGCCCCTGTGGGCTCCGCTGTTTTGGGAGCAGCGCTTCCAGAATCGCCGCGAGGATCCCCTCACTTCGCTCGACAAACCGTTCGATGCGATCGAAGTCTGGCAGCGCTAACTCCGGATGCGGATCATCAATTTGAAGTGCGCGTGCGAATTAGAACGGACTCACGATCAGGCCAGCTGGGTCAGCAACGACGGCACAGCGCGCGTAGCGCGCACCCGCCGGGATCACGACGTCGTCTGCGATCACGCAATCGGTCAACTCGGCGCCGCTCTCCACCCGCACACGGTCCCAGAGGATCGAATGCCGGACCGCCGCGTCCGGGGCGATGGTGATGTTACTGCCGCGGTCGAGCGCGCGCCCTTCGCGTCCCGCGACCACGTCAACCGTGTCGAAGTAGTCGGCAATGGTTCCGACGTCGAGGAATTCGGCGTCTGAGCGGAACGCGCGCACCGAACCAGGGTGTTGTGCGATCAGCGCGGGGTACAGCTGTTTGACGGTTTCAAACGGTTGATGATCGGGCACATCCGCGAACGCCCGCGCCTCGACGGCTTGCGCGCCGATGAAGTGCCACGGAAGATCCGCCGGCGTCGCGGTGTTCTGGTCTGTGAACCCGCGGACGATGCCGTCCTCGTCGACGATGGCCGATCGGTCGACAGCTTTCTGCACCAGGGCCATCGTGACGAGGGCGCCTGTGTGAACATGCTGCTCGGCGAGCGCGCGAAGATCGCAATTGGTCAAGGTATCGCCGTTGACGATGAGAAAACGGTCTGCCTCGAGGAGCGGAAGCGCACGTCGTGGACCCCCCGCCGATCCAAGCACTGGCACTTCCCAGGAGTAGCGGACTGCGAGATTCCAATCCGTGCCGTCGCCGACGATCCGCGTGATCGTCTCGGGACGGTGGTGAAGGTTGAGGACGACACGGCGGACGCCCGCGTGACGCAGCCAGCCGAGAATCCGACTGATGATCGGCTCGCCCGCGACCGGAAGGGCCGCTTTTGCACGCACGTCTGAGAGCGGTCGGAGGCGTGTCGCGAGACCGGCCGTGAGGACCAGCGCAGGCCAGCCCGACAGGTCGATCATTCACCCGATAGCCGCAAACACCATGTCGCCGTTCGGCAGGCCGTGCGCGGCGCGATGTTGCAGGAACAGCGTGCGATAGGAATCGGTGATGTAGTCGCTCGGCGCTTTACCGAGCGCGCGTGCGGTGGCGTGAATGTGCTCCTCGCCGCCTTCAATCTCGACAAACGTCCCGACCGGCGTTTCGTCGATCGCGATCACGACATCTTCGGCCGAGAACTCCTCGCGATACTTCTCGTACCGGAACCAGGCACGCAACCCGAGCTCCTCGAGAATTTTCAATAACGTGTTTCCGTCGGCGGCCACGGTCTCGTATTCTTCCCGCAGCTTCATCGGACCCGGCTGTACTGGCCCTTTGAACGTGAGAAGACTCCGGCCGCATTCGCTGCGGACGCGCAGCACACAGCGACGCCGATAGAGCGCATCGTGCTGGGTGTCGAGCAGGCAATCCTCCTGCAGGCGTCGTCCGCGCAACGGCGTGGCTCCGATCGACAGCACGCGCTCCCGTGCCTGCTCGACGCTCTCGAACCGGAGCTTGATTTCGCGCTCTAGTGCCATGCGGCGCTCATCATAGCCAAAAAAACAGAAAGGCGGGCCCGAAAAGGACCCGCCTTTGACAACAGAAGAAAATAGCGCGCCGCTACTCTTTACGGACCGTGACGAACGTCTGCTGCCCGTTGCGCATCACCAGCACGAACGCCGTGCCGCGTGACGGCACGGCATCGAGCGCGCGGCTGGCCTCCTGGGGCGTGCGTACCGGTCGGCGATTGATCTCGAGAATCACATCGCCGCGGGAGATCCCCGCGCGCGCCGACGTGCTGGTGGGATCGACGTCGGAGACGAGCACGCCTTCGACGTCGGATGGCAGGCGCAGGCGCCGAGCCACGTCCGCGGTGAGCGGGCTCAGCGTTATACCGAAGCCGTGCAACTCCTCATCACCAGGCTCGGTCGTTTCGCGCCGCGACTGCCGCTGGCCTTCTTGCTCCAGATCGAGCTCATCGATCGTGATGTTGAGCATCTTCTCGGACTTGTCGCGGAGCACTCTGACAGGCACGGTCGTGCCTGGCTTGGTGGCGACCACTGCCGACACGAGCTCGTCGCGCTTTCGAATCGGCTTGCCGTTGTATTCCACAATCACGTCGCCGGGCTCGAGGCCGCCCTTTGAAGCCGGACCGCCGGGATTCACGCTCTGCACCAGCGCGCCGCGTCGCTCCGTGAGGCCGAACTCCGCAAGAGCCTCGGCCGGAACGTCGCCGACGGTGATGCCGATCACACCGCGCGTCACCTTTCCGCCACGCAGTTGCGGCAGCAGATCGCGAACGACGTTGATGGGTATCGCGAAGCCGATGCCGATGTTGCCGGCCTGCCGCGAATCCGCATAGATCGCGGAGTTGATGCCGACCACCTCGCCACGGACGTTGAGCAGCGGACCGCCCGAGTTACCCGGGTTGATGGCCGCATCGGTCTGCAGCACGTTTTGCCAACGACTGTCGGCGATTGGGAAGGGCCGCTCGGTCGCGCTGATCACGCCGACGCTGACCGTATGGGCAAGTCCAAACGGGTTGCCGATCGCCATCACCCAGTCGCCCGGCTGCATCTGTCCGGAATCGCCAAACTTCACTTCCGTGAGATCGCGCTTGGGCCGTTCGGTGAGCTCGATGAGCGCGCTGTCGGTGAGCGGGTCGCGACCGACGACTTTCGCGTTGTACGTCACGTCGGTCTCGTCACCGTAGAAACCGACCTCAATCTTGGTCGCGCCTTCGACGACGTGATTGTTGGTGAGGATGAGGCCGTCTTTGCTGATGACAAACCCTGTGCCCGCGGCCACTGAGACCTGGTCACGCGGCTGCTGCCGTTGACGTCCCTGGCCCTGACCTCCGCCGCCAAAGAAGCGCTCCAGCAAATCGTCACCTCCGCCGCCCCCACCGAAGAAGTCGGTGAGCTCCTGCGTCTTCTGACGCGACTCGGTTCGGATGTTGACAACCGACGGCGTGACCACCTTGGCAATGTTGCGGAAGGTCGACGCATCGATGGCCCCTCCGAGCGGTGCGCTGTTGGTCGGCGGGACGCCAATGGTCTGGGCGGCCGACGGCGGCGACAAATCAAGCCGCGAAGCGATCACCATTCCGACCGCAATGGACGCGACCGCAATGAGCATTACGTAAAACACCGTAGTTTTCCGGGTAGACATTGACTCCTCCACCTCCTACACCAACGCCACGATTTCCTGCTGGCGGGGGCCGGTCACTTCGGGACCGGTGGGACCCCACACCATGTTGATTTCCGTCCGTACGCCGAATTCGTCGAAATAGAGGCCCGGTTCGATCGTGAAGCCGGTTCCGGGCAGCAACCGACGTTCATCGTGCGTTTCGTAATCATCGAGGTGCGCGCCATTGCCGTGCACGGTTTCGCCGAGGCTGTGTCCCGTGCGATGCAGAATATGCGCCGCATATCCCGCCTGCTCGATGACCGCCCTGGCGGCGCGATCGACTTCAAAGCCGCGCACCTCGCGGCCCGCACCGGCCGCATCTTCGACGACTCGGATGGCCGCATCGCGCGCGTCGCGAATGGCGGCAAAGGCGTTGCGCATGTCGACCGGCACCTTCGTGCCGGTAAAGCCCACCCACGTGATATCGGCAAAGACCGCACCCGGCGCCTTGAGCTTGCCCCACAAGTCGAGGAGCAGGAGCTCATTGGGTCGAATGGGGCGGCTGCGATGTTGAGTGGGCAAATAGTGGGGATCGCCCGCGTTCTCCTGCGCCGAGACGTTCGGGGCGGAATCGCTGACCAGCCCTTCGTCCGCGAACCACTGCCACATCAACTGCTGCAGGTCGTACTCGGTCGTCGGCACACTGTCGCGTGTGCGGGCGGCGGCCGTTTCGAAGGCGCGATCCTTGATGCGATAGAGGCGCTCGGCGGCCGCCGTGTGGCTGGCGATGGCCTCCGTGCTCCAATGCGCCTCAAATTGCTGCACCAGGTCGCCCGACGACACCACGTCGATCCCCTGACCACGTACCATTTCGAGCGTGCCAGCGTCGACGCGCGACACGTACGGAATCGCGCCGTTGGGCGAGTATTCCATCGCCACTTTGTGCGTGCCTGAGAGCAGATCCTTCAAGCCGGCCTCGAGCTCGAGGCGACCGGCATACGGGGTCTTGGCGCCGGGTAACCGATCGAGATTGTGGCGTTCGATTTTGTGCACGAGGCCACGCGGCTCTCCGGCGACAGGAATGAGATAGAACCAGCGTCGCGAGGCGAGATGTCCGCCGTCGCGGCCGATGCCGGCGAGACGCTGCGCGATCGGGTTTGCCCCTTGAAAATCGTACAGCAACCACCCATCAAGACCTTGTTCGCGAAGCGCCTGTTGGACGGCGCGGACATCGATGGGCATAGAAGTTCGAGTATAACTGTGCCAGTGGTCAGCGATCAGGTTTCAGGTGTCAGGTTTCAGGTGCGGACGTAGGGTCGGCGCTACAGGTTTTCGTATTTCTTCCTGATCTGAACCCAACCCTGAAACCTGACCCCTACTGTTAGGACGCGCGCCTCGACGGCAAAGTTTCCCCCTCGCGCCACGTCGCAAATCTCGTGCCCTACGAGTTCTTCGACCACACCGGTGATATCGCCGTTTCCTTGCGCGGCTCGACGCTGGCGGAGCTGTTTGAGGCAGCGGCGGCGGCGGTCACCGACAGTGTCACCACGATCCAGAGCGTCGAGCCCAAGCGGCCGGAAGAGGTGGAGATCGACGCGCCCGAACTCGATCTGCTGCTCGTCGATTTCCTCAGCGAACTGTTGTACCGATTCGATACTCGCGGCTGGCTGTCGCGATACGCCGAGCTCGACCTCACGGAGAAGGACGGGGGCTGGAGTTTGCAAGGCACGCTGCGAGGCGAGCGGCTCGACCCGGCGCGGCATGAGGTGAAGCTGCTCATCAAGGCGGTGACGTATCACGGGCTCCACGTGCGCCGGGCCGACGGGGAGTGGACGGCCAAGGTGGTGTTCGATATCTGACGCTGGTCGGTTTGCGGCTTGCGGCTGACGGCTTACGAACTGACGAATGATGGAACTGGAACCGATCGATCCCTATCGCTGGCGGATTCCGCGTCACGGCAACATGCGCGTTGACGGGATCGTGTACGCCGACGAGCGCATGATGGCCGACATTCGCCAGGACCAGTCGCTCCAGCAGGTCGCCAACGTCGCGCATCTGCCGGGCATCGTCTCGGCCTCGCTGGCGATGCCCGATATTCACTGGGGCTACGGCTTTCCCATCGGCGGCGTGGCAGCGATGGATGCAGACGAGGGCGTGGTGTCGCCGGGTGGCGTGGGATACGACATCAACTGCGGCGTGCGGCTCGTCGGCTCCCGGCTCAGCCGAGGCGACGTCCTCCCGCGATTGCGCGACATCGTCAAGGAGATGTACGCGCGCGTGCCGACCGGCGTCGGCGCGCATCGGCGCGACCTCAAACTCTCGCGGCCGGAACTTCGCGGCGTGCTCGAGGGCGGCGCGACATGGGCGGTGGAGCGCGGCTTCGGCCATCCGGGCGAGCTCGAATACATCGAAGAGGGCGGATGTTTGCCGGGCGCCGATCCTGCGCGTGTCTCGGATCGGGCGCTGGAGCGCGGTGCGACGCAGCTGGGCACGCTTGGCTCGGGCAACCATTTCGCCGAGCTGCAGTACGTCGCGGAGATCTACGACGAAGAGGTGGCGAGCGCGTTTGGTCTGCGGCGCGACCAGATCACCGTGATGATCCACAGCGGCTCGCGCGGACTTGGCCATCAGGTCTGCGAGGATCACTTGCGCGTGATGATCAAGGCCTCGGCGAAATACGGCATCGATCTTCCCGACCGACAGCTGTGTTGTGCGCCGCTTCGTTCGCCGGAGGGCACGGCCTATCTCGAGGCGATGGGCGCGGCGGCAAATTACGCGTTCGCGAATCGTCAGGTGATGGCGCACTGGGTCCGCGAGTCGATCGCGACCGCGCTCGGCATCACGCCCGATCAAACCGGCATCCGCACCATCTACGACGTGTGCCACAACATTGCCAAGCTCGAAGAGTTTGCCGGCCACCGGGTGTGCGTGCACCGGAAAGGCGCGACGCGCGCCTATCCTCCGGGCCATCCCCAGACGCCGGCGGCGTACCGCGAGGTCGGGCAACCGGTGCTGATTCCCGGCGACATGGGTCGCTACTCGTACGTGCTGGCGGGGACCGATCGCGCGTATCGCGAGACGTTCGGGTCGTCGTGCCACGGTGCGGGCCGGAGGTGGAGTCGAGGTCACGCGAAGCGCCAGGCAAAGGGCCTGCAGGTCTTCAAAGAGCTCGAAGCCCGCGGCGTGATCGTGATGGCGGCAGGCGCTGCCACGGTCGCCGAAGAAATGCCCGAGGCCTACAAGGACGTCGCCGACGTGGTGCACGTCGTCCACGAAGCCGGCATCGCCCGGCGAGTGGCGCAACTGCGTCCCCTCGGCGTGATTAAGGGATAACTCAAGATGACGCGGATAACCCCATCCGCGTCATCCAACATCGAACGCTGTGCGGAGTCATATAATCGATGTGCGCTGCTGAAGAGATCTGTATGAAGCGAAACCTTTCGTCTGCACTCGCCCTCGCTGGTCGTTGCGGTCGTCGGCCTGGCTCGGCCAAGCGGCGCAGGCGCCCCCCGTCACGCCGGACACGGACCCGAATCAGCAACCGGCGATCACGTTCAGAACCGAAGTCAATTACGTCGAAGTCGATGCGCGCGTGCTCGACGCCCAAGGCCGATTCGTGACCGGGCTCGCGCCCGGCGACTTTCAGCTCTTCGAAGATGGCAAGCCGCAGAAGGTGACCGTCTTTTCACTTGTCCACCTGCCCGGTCGAACGGGCTGAGCGGCCGCTCTTCGCCAGCAAGCCGATCGAGCCTGACGTGCAGACCAATCTCCGCACGGCCGAAGGCCGCGTGTATCTGATCGTGCTCGATGATCTGCATGTCCATCCGCAGCGGTCGATTCAGGTTCGGCGCGCGGCGCGCCAGTTCATCGAACGCTACGTCGGCGCCAACGACATGGCGGCGGTGGTCACGACCGGCGGGCGCGCCGACGCCGTCGCAGGAGTTCACGACCAGTTCACGTCTGCTGCTGCAGGCCGTCGACAAGTTCATGGGACGGAAGGTCCGCTCGTCGGTGATGGAGCGGATCGATCAGGAGGCGAGGACGCGCGGCATGCGCCAATCGGGCGAGCGCATCGACGATCCGTCGGACTTCGAGCGCGGCCATCAGGCCAGGAACACGCTCACCACCATCAAGAACCTGGCCGAATATCTCGAACACGTGCGCGGACGGCGCAAGGCCCTCGTCTTCTTCAGCGAAGGCATCGACTACGACATCAACGACGTGTTCAACAATCGTGACGCGACCACG
Source organism: uncultured Acidobacteriota bacterium (assembly GCA_963762925.1). Classification (GTDB taxonomy): domain Bacteria; phylum Acidobacteriota; class Vicinamibacteria; order Vicinamibacterales; family UBA2999; genus DASPWV01. Next base: position 268,436 of record CAVXMP010000006.1, read on the forward strand.
ATCATGGACGCCACGCGCGATGCGATTGCGGCGGCCACCCGCGCCAACGTGTCGGTGTACGGGATCGATGCACGCGGCCTATTGACCGGTGGCGACGATTCGATCGAAATCGGCTCGTTTCCCGACGATCCCACGCTCGGCCTCAACTCGAGCGCGCTGCTCAACGAGCAGCGCCTCGGGCAGGACAGCCTGCGCGTGCTCGCCGACGAAACCGGCGGCTTTGCCGCGGTCAATACCAACGACATCGCGGGCGCGTTTCAACGGCTCGTCGACGACAACAGTTCGTACTACGTCCTGGGCTACTACCCGGCCAACGACCGGCGCGATGGGCGCTTCCGCAAAATCGAAGTGAAGGTGAATCGCCCCGGCGTCACGGTACGCGCCCGGCGCGGCTATGTCGCCGCCCGCGGTCGCGTCACCGATGCCAAACTGGCGGGCCCGAAGGATGCCACACCGGAACTGCGCGAGGCGCTGACCAGCCCGGTGCCGGTTTCGTCGCTCCCGCTGGCGGCAACGGCGGCGATGTTCAAGGGCACGGCGCCGAATGCGTCGGTGGTTGTGTCAACGCTCATCGGCGGTCGCGATTTGCCGCTCCTCGAAAAGGACGGCATCTTTCATAACGAGCTCGAGATCGCGATGACGGCAACGAGCGCTGACGGCAAGGTCGCCGGCGGCGGTCGCAACACCGTGTCGCTGACGCTCAAACCCGACTCGGTGGCGCGCATGCGCGCCGCCGGATTCCGTGTGGTGAGTGCGATCGATCTGCCGCCGGGCCGCTATCAATTGCGCGTCGCCGCGCGGGAAGCCAACGGCAAGCGCGCCGGATCGGTGTTGTACGACCTCGAGGTGCCAGACTTTTCGAAGGCGCCGCTCCTGATGAGCAGCGTGGCGATCACGTCGGGCTCGAGCGCGCTGGCGCCGACGGCGCGGCCGAAAGATCCCCTCGCCAAACTGCTGCCGGCGCCGCTCACGACGTATCGCGAGTTTCCGCAGAACGACGAGCTCGCGATGTTTGTCGAGGTGTACGACGCGAATGCGGGGCAGCCGCATAAGGTTGACGTCAGTCTCACGGTCAAAGCCGAGGGCGGAACGACGGTCTTTCAAACGCGCGAGGAGCGTGACAGTTCAGAGCTGTCGGGCAATGCCGGTGGCTATGGCGTGACCAGCCGCTTCAGGCTGGAGAAATTCGAGCCAGGCCTTTATGTGCTTCGCGTCGAAGCGCAGTCGCGGCTCGGCGATCGCCCGATGGTCGCACGCGAAACCGTGTTTCGTGTGATGCCCGCCGCACCTGTCGGGACTCTTGGAACGATCGCACCGCCACCTGCAGCACCTTCGGCACCCTCGGCACCTGCAGCACCTGCAGCACCTGCAGCACCTCCGGCACCTTCGGCACCTGCGGCACCCGTTCCCATGATTCCCATCTCCAACGATTCGATGAGCGCAATCGACAGCCCGCGACAAGCCGTGATCAAAACCGCCGCCGAATTCGACGCGCTCTGGCGCGCGCATGCGCCGGGCCGCCCGACGCCAGCGGTGGATTTTGCCAAGAACATCGTCGTGGCGGTGTTCCTCGGCAGCCGACCGTCGAGCGGCTTCGGCGTGCAAATCACCGGTGCCGAGCGCGCCGGCGACGCGCTCGTCGTCACCTGGACCGAACGTCAACCCGGCCGGGATCAAATGGCCGCGCAGGTCATGACCGCACCGGCACACATCGTCGCGGTGCCGCGCTTCGACGGCCCGGTCCGATTCCAAAAGGGTGGCGGTGACTGATCCGCCGGACCCGGCGGAAGAGTTGACTGGCCCCACCAGCACCGGCGTCGACCCGCGGCTCTCGGCCTTGCTCTGCTATCTGGCCTGGTGGGTGTCGGGTCTGGTGTTCTTGGTCATCGAACAGGAGCACCGCGCCGTCCGCTTTCACGCGGCGCAGTCGATCGTGCTCTTCGGCGGTCTCTCGCTGCTGATCCTGCTGATGGCGATGGCGAGCCTGGGGGTGCTGTTCATCTCGCCGGCTGCGTTTCAGGCGATCTACATGTTGTCGTGGCTGCTGTCGCTCGGCGCCGTCGCGCTCTGGCTGTTCGTGATGCTGAAGGTGTTTCGCGGCGAGAGCTGGCGAGTGCCGTACGCGGGCAACCTCGCCGCGCGGATTGCTGGACGCTGAGCCGCGTGGTTGTTGGACGCCGACCGCGCGGAGTTGCCAGTTCAAAGTTCAAAAGTTCAAAGTTGAGAAACGCGCCTCGGCGCAAAGGAAAGGGCGGCCAGGCATTGCAAGGCCGCCCTTCTTAACTTTGAACTTGGAACTTTGAACTGAGAACTGACAGTGCGCAGCCTAGTCTGCCGTTGGCTTCGGCACATCCAACTTCGCCACGGCTTTCGGTTTGACGACGCCGTTGGCGTGGGAAAACTGGTACTGATTGGTGCGGCCCACCACACGCGAGCGCGGTGTCGTCAGCTTGATCTCAATCACTTCGCCGACTTGCAGCGGCCGGGGGTGGCGATAGACGTCACCGCCCATCGCATCAGAACCCTTGTACCAGTTTTCTTCGATTTTGAAACCCGCAATGGGCGCACTCGCCATGTTCTTCACGCGAATGATCGTGACTACGTCGTTGCCGATCACTTTGGTGTCGGGCTTGGTGATTTCCACGTTCGCCTCACCGCGGACTGGGGCGACGAGTTTCTTGGCCGTGGCGGCTTGTCCGGCGAACGAGGGGCCCGCGCTCATCGCCGTGGTCACGGCCGCAATCAGAATCAGAGAACCAAGGCGCTTCATGACGACCTCCGACCGGAAGTATACCAGCCCTACATTTCGCCGTTCCAGTCCTCGGGCTCGGCTGCCGTGGACCGGAACACTTCAAGATGCCACTTGCCGCCGCCCCACGGCTCGATCACTTCAGTGGCGACGACATCGACCAGCAGCTCCGCGAAGGTGCGGCCCTCGGGGTCACCTTCCAGGTGATACGCCGGATCGTCCCACGCGAAGTTGGGATACAGCGTCATCGTGAGAAACAAGTCATAACCGTCGTCGACGACAATCAACTGACCGCACGGACGCTTTTGCGTGGAGTGATAGACCAGGTATTTTTCTGCGCTGTGCGCGCGGATGTAACGCTTGAGCGCGAACTCGCGGGCGACGATTTCCTCGACGGCGATTTTCTTGTCCCAGCAGTCGCGGCAGTACCGCTCCTCGCCGCGCGGCTCGGAGACTTCCTTTGCGCCGCACAGCGCGCAACGGGCCTTGTTGGCAATCGACTTTCGTGACATCGCACCAACATTGTACTTTAAACATGTGAAAGGACTCTTCACGGCGCTCCTCGTCTTCGCGGCACTTGGCGGTGCCACCGCCCAGCCGCGCACGCAGCATCTGCCGCCGCTCGATCGGGTGTTGCCGCCGCGAGCCGAGCGCATCTACACGGCGATTGCGCCGCGCGTCGACCGACGCGCCGCCACCGACACCGTCCAATTCATGAGTGAGTTCTGGCGCCTCGCGGGCAACCCTGGCTACGACCGCTCGATCGAGTTCATCCGCCATCGCTTGACGCAGGGAGGGTTTACCTCAAACGGACGCGGTCCTTCGGTGCGTGTTGAGACCTTCGAGAACACCGCTCACGGTTGGGAACAAGAGCGCGGCACGCTCGCGATCGACGCGTCGCCGCGAGAGATTCTCCTCTCACGCGAGCAGGATCGACTCGCGTTGTGCATCAACTCCTTTTCAACGCCCGCCGGCGGACTGGTGCTGCGCGTGGTCGACGCGGGTGCGGGTACCACGCCGGCGGATTACGAAGGCAAGGACGTCAAGGGCGCGCTCGTCCTCGGAACAGGCGCGGTCGGAGCGCTCTGGACGCGTGCCGTTCGCGAGCGCGGCGCGGCTGGCGTCGTGTCGAGCGATCTTGCTCCGTATACCAGACCAGACCAAACGCCCGACGTGCTGCAGTGGGGCAGCATCCCCTATGACGAGGGTCTGCAGTCGTTTGCGTTCAAGGCGACGCCCCGTGCCGCGCGGCGGCTGCGCCAGGCGCTCGCCACCGCAGACCTTCGTGTGCACGTGGACATCGCGACGCGGTTTCATCGCGGGCCCAACCGCACACTGATCGCCGAGATCCCGGGGGCCGCGCGCGCCGCCGAGCGCGTCGTGCTGGTTGCGCACGTGCAGGAACCGGGCGCGAGCGATAACGCAAGTGGGTCTGGCACGCTGCTGTCCGCGGCGCTCGCGATCGCTAGCGGCGTCGCGCGCGGCCTGGTGCCGCCTCCCGCGCGAACGCTCACCTTCCTGTGGCTCGACGAAATCCGTGGGAGCGAGAGGTGGATCAAGGACCACCCGGAACAGGCGGCAGCAGTCGTCGCCATGATGTCGCTCGACATGACCGGCGAGGACACGGCAAAAACTGGTGGCACGTTCCTCATCGAGAAAAGTCCCGACCCATCGGCGGTGTGGCCGCGGCCGTCTGATCCGCACTCCGAATGGGGAGCTGGCCAAGTGCCGCGCGAGCTGGTGCGCGGGCATTTCCTCAACGACCTCCACCTCGCTGTGTGCCTGCGCCACGCGCGCGACTCCGGATGGGTGGTCCGAACCAATCCCTACGAAGGTGGCAGCGATCACACCGTGTTTACGCGTGCCGGCGTGCCCGCGCTCCTCAATTGGCACTTCACCGATCGCTACTACCACACCAATCTCGACACGCCCGATAAGACCAGCGCCGAGACGATGGGCAACGTTGCGACGGCAGTAGCGACGACGGCGCTCTTCCTCGCGATCGGCGGATGCGAGCGATGAACGACCGTTGATGAATCTGGTGAACGAGGCGGAACGCGCGCGAACCGAGACCGAACAGATAAACGATGCGCCGGCCGACATCGTTGCGGCGTGGAAAAAGTGGTACGACGAGGCTCGGGCGAGCGTCGGACGTTACGTCCGCACCATCCCCTGAGCCGCGGGCGCATACATCTCGTTCACGTACTGCTTGACCATGCGGCGCGCCGAGAAGCGCGGCAGATTCGATCGCATAGCTTCGCGGACGATCTGGGCCCATCGAATCGGTACCTGTCGATCGTCCCGTTCGTAAAAGGCCGGCACCACCTGCTCTTCGAGCAATCGGTAGAGCGACTCCGCATCCGCCGCGTCGGTGGCATCCTGATCGTCGGCATTGGTCTGGCTGTCGATCAGCCAGCCATTCCGTCCGTTGAAGCCCTCGGCCCACCAGCCGTCTCCGATGCTCAGATGCGGGACGCCGTTGAGCGACGCCTTCATCCCGCTGGTGCCACTCGCCTCGAGTGGTTTGCGCGGATTGTTCAACCAGACATCGCAGCCAGCCACCAGGCAATGCGCGACGTGCATGTCGTAGTCGTCGATGAACGCAATGCGTCCGTGAAAGATCGGGTCGACCGCGCGTCGAAAGACCTGCTGCAGATGATGCTTGGCGGGGTCGTCGGCCGGGTGCGCTTTGCCGGCAAAGACGATCTGCACCGGACGGCGGGCGGAGGTCAGAATACGCGCCAAACGCTCGACGTCGTGGAAGATCAACTCGGGCCGCTTGTAGGCGGTGAATCGGCGTGCGTAGCCGATCGTCAACGCCTCCGGATCGAGTAATGCGCCGCCAGCCAAGATGCGTTGGGCGCCGATTCGCTCCGTCGTCCATCGAAGGCGAAGCCGTTCGCGGACGAAAATGAAGAGATCAGCGCGCAGCGCGCGGCGCGCGGCCCACATCTCCTGATCAGGGATGTCCTGCAGCCGATCCCAAAACGCGGGATCGTCGTGGGCGTCGAGCCACGACGACCCGAGAAAACGATTGAACAGGTCGAGCACGGGGCTGGCGATCCATGTCGGGACGTGCACACCGTTGGTGATCGACTTGATCGGCACGTCGTGCGCGCCGCGATCCGGCCAGATCGGTTGCCACATCGTGCGTGTCACCTCGCCATGCAGCGCGCTCACGCCGTTGACGTTGGCGGAAGTGCGCAGAGCCAAAGCCGTCATATTGAACTGCGCGCCGTTTCCGTTGTCGTAGTCGCCGAGCGCGAGAAAACGCTCGCGGTATTGGCCGATCTCACCCCACGACCCTGCCAGATGCTTCTCCACAAGATGAAACGGAAACGCATCGTGGCCCGCGGGCACCGGTGTGTGCGTGGTAAACACCGTCGTCCGCCGCACCTCCTCGAGTGCGTCGTCGAACGACGAGCCCTTCTCGATCAACTCGCGGATGCGCTGGAGCGCGACAAACGCCGCATGTCCCTCGTTGAGATGCCACACGGCCGCGTCGATTCCGAGGCCGCGCAGCACCCGAACGCCGCCAATCCCGAGAATGATCTCCTGCTGAATGCGCGTTTCGCGGTCTCCGCCGTACAGCCGTGCCGAGAGCTCACGATCCCATGGCGCGTTTTCTTCGAGATCGGTGTCGAGCAGGAACAGCCGCACGCGTCCGACGCGCACCCGCCACACCGCTGCAAGCACGGTGCGATCGCCGAGCGGCACCGCAGTGAGCGCTGGCTTGCCGTCGCGGGTCACGGCGGCGGCGATCGGCGCGTCGGTCCAATTCAGGCGCTCGTAGTGCTCTTCCTGCCAGCCTTCATTCGACAACCGCTGATGGAAATACCCCTGCGGGTACATGAACCCGACACCGACCAGCGGCACGCCCAGATCACTGGCTTCTTTGCAGTGATCGCCGGCGAGGACACCGAGGCCGCCCGCGTAGATCGGCAACGACTGGTGCAGCGCGAACTCCGCCGAGAAGTAGGCGATGACTTTGCCGTTGAGATGCGGGTCCGTTTGCCGCCCACCACGTCCCCTTTGCGGCGCGCGCTTCATCGAGTCCCGCCACAGCTTCGTCGTAGAGGGCGAGGAATGTGTCGTCCTGTGCCGCCGCGGCAAGCCGCGCCTGGTCGATTGCACGCAGCATGCGGACCGGGTTGTGCGCGGTCGCGCGCCACAGCGGGTAGTCGAGCCGTCGAAAGACGTGTCGCGCGGTGGGGCGCCAGCTCCACCACAGGTCGAGCGCGAGTTCGTGCAGACGATGAATGCGGCTTGGAAGAGGAGCCGAGGTCGAGAAACGTTCCATCAGGATATCCGCCAGGTCATACGCAGGCGCCCGTCAGTTCTGCGAATCGCGTCAAATCGATGTTACCGCCGGAGACCACCGCCACGATCTTGCCAGACCCCGCGCGGCCGCTGAGCGCAGCGGCAACCGCGCACGCCGCGGCGCCCTCGGTGACTACATGCACACGTTCCGCCGTACGGCGCATCGCCTCGCGCGCCTCGGCGAGCGACACGATGATCGAATCATCCACCAGTGCGTGGAGTAATGGCCACATCGTCGTCAGCACCGACTTGCCACCGGCACCGTCGACAAATGACGGAGTCCAGCCATCGAAGTAGCTCGCCTGACCCCGCGCGAGCGACGTGGCAAGGGGCGCAGCAGTTTCAGGTTCGGCGGCGAAAATCTTGATCCCCGGGCGGAGCGGCCGCAGCGCCGCGCCGATGCCCGCGAGGAGTCCGCCCCCGCCGAGCGGCGCGATGACTGTATCAACGTCGGGCAAATCTTCCAGAATTTCCAGACCCGCCGTTCCGTTTCCTGCAATGAACAGGTCATCGTCAAACGGGTGGACAAAGTGGCCTGTCATGCGGTCCGACGCGTGCTGCTCGACGGTTTTCCAGCACTCGTCGTACGTGGCCGTGACGATGGTTGCGCCAAGCCGCTCGATGGCGCGCAGCTTGGTGGCGGGCGCTGAGTCCATCACCATGACTGAGCACGGCGTACCCGCTTTACGCGCGGCGAAGGCGACGCCTTGCGCGGCGTTGCCGGCGCTCACCGTCCATACGCCTTGCGCGAGGGCATCGCGGGATAACGCACGCACCGCATTCCACGCGCCGCGTATTTTGAACGACCCGATCGGCTGCAGGGATTCCAGCTTCAGGAACACTTCTGGTGCGGAGCCGGATCGATCAAATGGAAGATCCAGCCGAACGAGCGGGGTGCGAATCGCAGCCTGGTAGACGGACTTCGCCGCGTCCTGAATGGCGGATAGGGGAATCTCCCGCATGAATGGAATCGACCGTCGACTCTATCATGTGGCTTGTTGTGCAATCGTGTGCAGCGGCTGCGGCGTGTGAGGGAGGCGGCGCTCTGTGCGCCACCTCACGGTGCTTTGCGATACGGCTGACCCGGCCGCGAGGAAAGTCTGCCGCGCGACGACCTTATGCCGCGACCGCTCGACGCACGTGAACACGGTCCGAATCGGCCGTCACGCGTCTGACAACGCGTGGAGTGCCGACTTCCCAGCCCGGTGACGTGTGACCACACGCGACGCAGCGTAGGGCAAGCTTCTCAGGCTCGGTGTGCAAGACCTTGTAATGACCGCCGTTGACCACGCACAAGGTGGTGCGAAGCCAGCTGATCGTTCGACCCCACACCACTTGGGCGGGCAAAACATGTCTTGCCAGTCGCTCGGTTCGAAGGCTTCTGGGCTCCGCAATCCGAATGGAGATCGAAGTCATAACGCTCACGCTCCTGGCGTCCGATACTGCAAGGGCTTTGCCGACTCTGGCCCGGCGGCTGTGAAGTGGCCTGGCCGCGAGGAGGAGCCGTCTTCCGCCACGTACGTACTACGATTCCGTCAACAGCGACCTCGAGCGTATTCTCCTTTGCAGGGGTCTAATGTCTTCAGGCTGCAGGGGTCTAATGTCTTCAGGCGTGAGATTCAACAGGCAAATTTCTCAATTACAAAGTTGGCGCAGATAATGGACAGCCGGAGGCCACCATGAGAGCGATTCTGCTCACACAGCTTCTCGTCGTTTTCGTCTCGGCGACCATGGCCGCGCAAACAGTGCGGCCACCGAAAGCGGCCGCTCCCGTCAAGCCGCTCCCGGGCACGACGTTTACGGGCTGCCTCGCAAAGAGCTCGATGGGTGCAAATGAATACGCGCTGACGGTCACGAACGTGGCTGCTGCGGGCACCACCACGGCGAGCAAAGTTTATCGATTGATGCCCGTTGCGGCAGGCGTGAACCTCGCCGAGCACGTCGGTCACCGCGTGACGATCACGGGATCGCAAACCGATGCCAGCAACGACAAGCAGGCCGCGAAGAGTGCGAACACGCAACTGCAGGTTCGTGTGACGGATGTCCATCACCTCGCCCCTGATTGCAAATAACTTACTGGGTGACGTTCAACTGCGCGTGCAGTGCGAGCAGTTGCGGCGAGGGTCCAAACCCTGGTGCCGCTGACGCCGTGTGTCCGACGGTGCGTCCGTTGACGGCGGAGTAGGTATACCGCATCGAGAAACTCGATTTGCCGACCATTCTGACGTCGGCGAGCGACTCGATCGCAACCGGCAGTGACACGCCTCCAATCCGCCGGTACCTCTTGACGACGGTGACCGACTTCACCCAGAACGATGGCGGCTTCACCAGGCGCCCTTCGAGTAGCAGCGGATGACCGTCGGCGCTCACTGTGAGCGTACCTTCGACCAACTTCGGATCGGCGCGGCGTGGCTTCAGCCGCAGCCGCCTGTCGCCGTTCCCGGCGGCCGCCTCGGTGATGAACTCGTAATTCGCGAGTGAGAGTGCGGCGCCGTCTCGAGCGCCGGCGCGCCACGCTTCCGCTTCCGCCGCGAGCACCGCCCGGAACACTTTTTGCCGCGTGCGTTCGGATCCGCCTTCACCGAGAACGTTCCACGAGAAGGCGCCAGACGGCGAGAGGCTGGTCTCGACGTCCATCCAGCCACGGTGGCTTCCAGCGACGGTCCCCGCCTCGAGGTGCCGCGTGGCGAGGAGCGTGACGCCCGAGCGAGTGGTTTGGGCCACGACACTTCGAATCAGCGCCGTCCCGCTACCGTCCTCGGCGTCGGTGGCGGCGATGCCGGTGTTGAGCACAGCGGCAAGCCCAACGGTAGCTGTCAGCGCTGTGACCAACGTATGGCTCCGGGATGCCTCTGCTGACCGCATCGTATGACTCCGGTCCTGAACAGAGCAAAGTTGCGGCCATGGTCTGTTCGCCTGAAAGTGGCTGCAAAATCGACAGACTCAACGCTGAAGGGTGCGCGGCCAGCGCGTATCTACGCGCGCGGGGAGGATTCTCCGCGACCGGTGCCCGCGGTGCCACCACTTAGTAGTGAACGACGTGCGTATTTCGACCCCCGGATGTCCATGCCTCGGCGCCTCCTAAGGATTTGCGGCAGCTTCAGTGACGTGCCGCCGGGCACTTTTCTTGCCTCTCACCAGAAGCCATGTTCTTCCGGCTCACGCGTTGGACCGTCGGCTTCCTCGTCGCGTGCGCGATGACCTCAGTCGGGTGCGGACGCACTGCGCGCGCTCACGAACCGATCGCGCCGCGGGCAGTCACGCCGATCAGCGAAGACGACAGCGTCGTTCACGCCTTCGATACCGAAATGGCCGTTCGCCTCCTCGATCGCCTCGAGCTCGACCGGTCATTGCGCAACCGGAACATTCGCCTGCACTTGGTGGATGGCACGGTCAGCGTCATGGGCGACGTGTGGAGCTCGGACGAAAAAGCGCGCGTGACCGAGCTCATTCGCGGAGTCCCGGGTGTGACCGATGTCGCCAACGACCTCGATATCCGACCGCCTGTCTAGCCCGATTGCCACCACTGCCACGCGGAGTGGCGCACATTGGCTGCTCGGGCTGGCACTACAAGCACTGGCGTGGGTGCGTCTACCCCGAGGCTCTTCCGACCACCGCGTGGCTGCGCGAATACACCAAGCACTTCTCGACTGTCGAGATCAACAACAGCTTTTATCGACTGCCATCGGAAGAGACGTTTGCGGGATGGCGTGCGCGAGTGCCGCGCCGGTTCTTATTTTCGGTCAAAGCCAGCCGTTTTCTGACCCATATCAAACGACTGCGGGAGCCGGAGGAGCCTCTCGAACGCCTGCTGACCCATGCGAAATCGCTCGGCCCGACGCTTGGCCCTCTCCTCTACCAGTTGCCGCCGCGCTGGTTCCCCGAACCGGATCGCTTGCGTCTTTTTCTGGAATCCTTGCCGGCGTATATCGCCCCGGGGTCGCGCCAGCGGCTCTATCATGTGCTCGAGTTCCGTGATCCGCTCGGCTATGAGCCCTGGGTGATTGATTTGCTGCGTGAGTACAACGTGACCCTGTGCGTGCACGACATGCCTGGATCAGCGTCTCCGCTCCTCGCGGTCGGGCCGGTTGTGTACGTCCGTCTGCACGGTTACCGTGCGAAGTACGGAGGGAGCTACCCCGACGCGGTTCTGTCCGAGTGGGCGACGTGGCTCGAGCGCGTGCTCGACGGGGGACGCGATGCGTACGTGTATTTCAACAACGATATAAATGGCTTCGCTGTGACTGACGCCGCCCGCCTCATCGCCGAGCTGGAGAGGCGGACCACTGCCGGCGTCCTTGCTGGCAGATCAGTTGCAAGCAGCCCGACCGGGAGACCCAACGCATGAGAATCAGTTCACAAACCTTCGTTACCGGCCTGCTCGTCGGTGGCTTTCTTGGCGCCGCTGTCGCTGCCTTGTATGCCCCGGCCGAGGGCCAGGCGATCTCGCGCATTCGCACGAGGCGTCATGTGCGTGCGCAGCAACCGATGGTCGACGACCAAATCGATCAATCGTTCCCGGCAAGCGACCCCCCGTCGTGGACACCGGTGACGAGCACCAACGCCAGCTGAGAGGTAGGTCCGATGGCCGAGCAGAAACACGGACCCGAGCAGTCGAAAGAGCGCGCCGACGATAAGCCACAGCCGCCGTTTCCGCCACAGCATCAGGAGCGGCCCGGGCTCGAGGGGCAGATGCAACCTCGGCCCGAATACCACGGCGCGCGATATAAAGCCGCCGGCAAGCTCGAAGGAAAGGTGGCGATCGTCACCGGAGGGGACTCGGGGATCGGGCGATCCGTTTCATATCTCTTCGCGCGCGAAGGCGCGGACATCGCCATCGTCTGCCTCGCCGAAGAGCATCCCGATGCGCTCGCGATCCGCGACGAGATCCGCAAGCTGGGACGGCGCGTGCTGATGATTCACGGCGATGTGTCCGATTCCGAGTTCTGCGCGCGTGCCGTCAGGCAGACGGTCGAAACGTTCGGCACGGTCGAATATTCTCGTGAACAACGCCGCGTATCAGCAGCGGAAGAAGACACTCGAGGACATCACCGACGAGGAGTGGGACCGCACGTTCCGCACCAACATCTACGGCTACTTCTACATGGCGCGCGCGGCGGTCACGCATATGACGCGTGGCGACGCGATCGTCAACTGCGGCTCGATCACGGGTCTCGAAGGCAATAAAGCGCTGCTCGACTACTCCTCGACCAAAGGCGCGATTCACGCCTTCACGAAGTCGCTGGCGCAGAACCTCGTCGACCGCGGCATCCGCGTCAACTGCGTCTCGCCCGGTCCTGTCTGGACGCCGCTCAACGTCGTCGACAAGCCGGCGGAGGAGGCTGGCGAAGCACGGTGAGGACACGCCGATGGGGCGGCCGGCGCAGCCAGACGAAATCGCGCCGGCGTTCGTCTTCTTCGCATCGCAGGCCGACTCGAGTTACATCACCGGCGAAGTGCTCACGCTCCTCGGCGGCGAGACGCGCGCCGCGTGAGTAAGGGATTGGTAGCGCCGCTTCAATCAAGAAGGTAACGCGGACCGGAAGGCCCGCGTTACACCTGGCGCCGAAGACAGGCTAGTCCGGATAGCCGCTGCCAAGGATGCGAATCGTGCCTTGAAAGCAACGATTGTTGAACACTCCCGGTTCGCCGCATCCATTGACGATGACGAACGTCACATGCACGCGCGCACCTTCCATCCAGCCGTCAACGATCGTTCCGTCGAGGACCGCCGTCCCGGCGATGTTGTCCTGTTTGCCGTAGATGTGCGCGGTGAACGACTTTTCGCCCGCGCGGACTTCGTACAGCGCGTCCAGCAATGTCTTGCTGTCCACCCGCAATCGGATTTCCATGCAGAACCGAACCGACGAATGTGCCGACAGCGTCGCCGCCGACGCGACCTTGCATCGCTGGAGGCGTGGTGACCCATTTGATGAAGGTGATCTCCGCCCGACCGCCGCCGCCGGCGAGAGCCGGGGAGGTCTGGAAGATCGGGAAGAGCGTCAGGGACGCCGTGGCGAGTGCGGTGACCAAAAACCTCGTGCCGGTGGTTCGCGATAGCAACATGTGTGTTCTCCTGTTTCTGTACGCGAAAACGGGCGAGAAAGAGGGCCAATTCAGCCTGAAATGTTCCAAACGAGACAGTCCGGGGGTCGATCAGCGCTATCCTCACGGCGTCTTGGCAAACAGCAAGTGGACCCGCGTCAAGGCGGTATTCCTCGCCGCCACAGACGTTGCCGCGGCTGAACGGCCCGTCTTTCTCCGCGATGCCTGCGCCGGCGACGAGGACCTGCAAGGCGAAGTTCAATCGCTTCTCGACAGCGACGAGAGGGCCGCCAGTCTTTGCGAAACGCCTGCAGCGGTCCTCATCGGAATTGACGCGCTCGCGCAAGCGCCGCCACCGCCACGCCTGCCGATCGGTACACGCCTTGGCACCTACGAGATCATCGGTTTTCTGGCGGCGGGCGGAATGGGCGAGGTCTATCGCGCGCGCGACACCCGCCTGGGACGTGAGGTCGCCATCAAACGTGTCGCCGGTGACGTGACCGACCCTCGCGCGACCTCCCGGCTGGTCACCGAAGCACGACACGCGTCCAGCCTCAAGCACCCGAGCATCTGTACGATCCACGAAGTCGGCGAGACCGACGGTCTGCCGTTCATCGTGATGGAGCTCATCGACGGCCGGTCACTGAGCGACATACAACGCGAAGGGACGCCGCCGTTCGATGTCGCGCTCGGCTACGCCATCGATGTCGCCGATGCGCTCGATCATGCCCACGGGCGTGGCATCATTCATCGCGATCTCAAGAGCTCAACGTCATGATCGATCGCAGCGGACCCGCGATTGTGCTCGACTTCGGGCTCGCGAAGAGGATCAAACAAGCCGGCGACTCACGGTCGGCACCATCGATGACCGAGACGCAGCTCGCGCCCGCCGGCACCTTGAGCCACATGGCGCCCGAAGTGTTGTTGGGAGGCCGCATCGACGCGCGCTCGGACGTGTGGTCGATGGGCGTGCTTCTCTACGAGCTGATGACCGGCGAGTTGCCGTTCAGTGGGCGCACGGCGTTTGAGACGAGCTCGGCGATTCTGGGCGAGCAGCCCAAGCGCATGCCGCGCTCCGTTCCCCTCGCGGTTCGCCTGGTCATCGAGCGCTGCATCGAGAAGCGTCCGAGGCCCGCTACCAAACGGCATCAGACGTGCGTGCGGCGTTGAAAGGTATCCAGGCACAACAAACATGGCCGATTATCAGACGCCTGCTGATTCCGCGGGGACGGAGGGCGATGCAGATCGCCGCAACAGTGACCGTCGTGGCGCTCGGCGTGCTGGCGGCGATGGCGCTCCGCCAGTCGGGGCCGCGGAAGGTCCGCCCATCAAGACGCTTGCGGTGTTACCGCTCGACCACGGGTCCGGCAACAGCGCCGACGAAGTGTTCGCCGCTGGAATAACCGAAGCGCTCAACGCGCAGCTTGGCGCGGCCGCCCAGGTACATGTGATCTCGCCTACGTCTGCGATGCATGTGGCAGGACTCGGCAAGACGTCCAGAGACATGGGACGCGCGCTCAGCGCCGAGGCCGTCGTTGAAGGCACCGTGGAGCGCTCGTCGGACCAGATTCGCATGACCCTCCGCGTGATCGACGTGGCCACGGGTGCCGTACTATGGTCTGACACGCTCACGCGGGGCGCTCGGACGTCCTGGTTCTTGCAGGCAGACACCATTCGCGCCGTGGCGGCGGGAATTCGGGCGACGCTCAGACCCAACGCGATCAAACGTCTGACGATGGTGCCGGCAATAAGCCCCGAAGTGTACAACGCGGATCTGAAAGGGCGGTATGCATGGAACCATCGCACACAGACATCGCTGCAGACGGCCATCAACGAGTTCACGCGTGCCATCTCGCTCGATCCGACATACGCGCCGGCACACGCGGGGCTGGCGGATTGTTACAACCAGTTTGGTACGGTGATGATCGGCGGCGGCTCGCCCCGTGAGTATCGTCCGAAGGCGGCCGCCGAAGCGATCAAGGCGTTGCAGATCGATCCGGGCTTTGGCCGACGCGCATGCCGCGCTTGGATACACCCGGCACTACGAGTGGCAATGGGTGGACGCCGAAAAGGCGTTCCTGCGTGCCATCGAGCTCAATCCAAACCACGCGCTGGCGCGGATGTATTACGGCAACCTCCTCATGTCGCTGGGTCGCCACGACGAGTCGCTCAACCAGCTGTTTGCGGCCCGAGAACTCGACCCCTTCTCGCTCGTTGTCAACACGAACCTCGGCTGGATGCTGGACGAGGCGGGCCGTACCGACGAGGCCATCGAGCAGCTGACGCGGACGGTGGCGCTCGACCCCGCGTATCCTCAAGCGCGCACCCGGCTGGCGGGCGCACTGGCGCAAGCCGGCCGCTTCGACGAAGTCTTCGTTCAGGTCGCGGAAGTGCTCCGTCTTAGCAAACGATCGGTGAACAGCGTGGGCATGCTCACCAGGATGTCTGCGATGGCGGGAAGAACCGCAGAAGCGCGCGCGGCGCTCGGCGAACTCCAAGCGATTGCCCGCCGGCAGTATGTGCCGCCCGCGACGTTCTATACCGTCTATTACGCGCTCGGCGAATCGGAAACGGCGTTGGACTGGCTCGAGCGCGCCTACGATGAGCGGTCGAACATCCTGGCCTACATCGGCAATGATCGCAAGCTGCGCTCGCATCCACGGTTCCAGTCGATTCTCCACCGCGTAGGTCTTGATTGAGTCGAATGCCGACGGTGCCAAATGCGGCAGCGACCGATTCGGTCAATGTCACGCAGTTGCTGGTGCGCTGGTCCGACGGCGATCGGGTCGCGCTCGAGCAGCTGCTCCCGCTCGTGTATGACGAACTACGGCGCATCGCGGCGCGGCAGCTCCGTGGTGAGCGTGGCGATCACACGCTCGCACCGACCGCGCTCGTTCATGAGCTGTATTTTCGACTCGTCGATCAGCGGCGCGCAACCTGGGAGAACCGGGCGCATTTCTTCGGGCTGACCGCCCAGCTCATGCGACGCATCCTCGTCGACCACGCACGCGCGCGTCACGCCGGCAAGCGCGGCGGATCAGCGACGCGTGTGTCGATCGAGCATGCCCTCGACAAGGCCGACCCGGCCGGCGCTCAGGAAGTGCTCGCCATCGACCAGGCCCTTGTTCGGCTCGGTGAGCTCAATCCGGCCCAGGCCCGCATCGTCGAACTCCGGTTTTTCGCCGGCCTGACGGTCGAGGAAACGGCGCACGTGATTGCGTGTTCGCCCCGAACCGTCAAGCGCGAGTGGCGGGTCGCACGAGCGTGGTTGTTCCGTGAACTTCAGCGCTAGCGCCCTGACGCGCGTCGGAGCTGACAGCTGGACTCGAAAGGCGTGGAGGATGCCGGCTTGCAGCGCCGAGCGCGCGCGCGCAGCAGGTGGGCGCGCGCGAAGGGGCTGCCAACCGAAGCTTGCGCGCAACAAGTCAGGCGCGAGCGAAGGTTGGTGCGGAAGAAAGGACTCGAACCTTCACGCCCTTGCGGGCACAAGCTCCTGAGGCTTGCGCGTCTGCCAATTCCGCCACTTCCGCACTGAAGTAACACCGACCTGGGCAGGAATCTTCGATTATAGGGCACCGCCCGTGATCGGTCCAGCGAACCGTGGGTGTGCCGCGATCGCGGACCGCCTTCGACTCGGTTGAATCAGACTAGCAACGATCTGCCCTGACCCTGATCCCTGATTCCTGACTCCTGACCTGGCACCTGATCCCTGATACCTGAGCCCTGACCGCGCCCCTTGCTGGTCTGCCTGCAACCCATTAGAGTCCGCTATGCGGAGGCTTTCGATGAGTAAAACGCGCGTCAGGATGTTCGCAGTCGCTTTCAGCCTGTGTCTCGTATCCGTCCTGCCCGGTGTCGCCCAACAACCCTCGGATTTCTCGTTTGCGTTGACCGGTGACTCCATCATCACGCGCAAGTTATCCGTGTATCCGAGCCGGCCTTTACGCGGATCATCGAGCTGATTCGCAGCGCCGACGTTGGATTCACCAACCTCGAGATGCTCTTTCACGACTACGAGCCGTAGCATCGGCCGCCAGTGGCGGCACCTACATGCGCGCCGAGCCGGCGCTCGTCAAGGATCTGGTCTGGGCCGGCTTCGACATGGTGTCGCGCGCGAACAACCACACGGGCGACTACGGCGTGCTGGGCATGAACTTGACGACGAAGTACGTGGCCGAGGCCGGGCTCGTGCAGGCGGGCGTCGGCCAGAGCCTCACCGAAGCGCGCGAAGCTAAGTTTCTCGAAACGGCGAAGGGTCGCGTGGCGCTGATTTCCGTGGCGTCAACGTTCCCCGACTCGTCGCGTGCCGGCCGTACCCGCGGTGACATGCCCGCACGCCCCGGGCTCAATCCGCTGCGTTTCAACACCATTACCACCGTCACACCGCAACGGCTCGCCGATCTGCGTCAGATTCAAGCGGAGATTAATGGCCGTCCCCCCGCACCGGGTGGTGACAACGATGCCCTCAACTTTTTCGGTCGCCGCATCGTCGCCGGCGCCACTCCCGGAGTACGCACGGAGCCACTCAAGGAGGATGTCGACGACATTGCCGCGGTGGTCAAAAACGCCGCCGGCCTCGCCGGGTACACCATCGTGACGATTCACGCGCACGAGGGTGGCCGCGAGCGCACGCTGCCGGCGGATTTTCTCGTCACCTTCGCGCGCGCGATGGTCGACGCCGGTGCCGACATGTTCGTCGGACACGGGCCCCACGTGCTGCGCGGCGTTGAGATCTACAAAGGTAAGCCGATTCTCTACAGCCTCGGCGACTTCATCTTCCAGAACGAGACGCTGCTCCGGTTACCGAGCGAAAATTACGAGTCGTCGAACATGCCCGCCAGCGCCGGGGTCAACGACTTCAACGATGCACGGTTCAATTTCGATAAGAGCGGTTTTCCTGCGGATCGCCTCATCTGGGAGGCGGTCGTCGCCTTGCCCAAGTTCCGCGGCGACCGCCTCACGGAGCTCTCGCTGCATCCGATCACACTCGGCTTTGGCAAGAGCCGTAGCGTGCGCGGGCGCCCGCAGTTTGCCGAAGGTGAGTTGGGACAGAAAATTCTTGGCGACATCACCAAGCTATCCGCAGAGATGGGTACGAAGATCACCATCCGCAATGGTGTGGGCTTCGTCGACCTCGGTAGCGCGACCCAGAGCCAGCCGTAAAGGAGAGGTCATGTCTATTGTTCGAACGCTTGCCTTGCTGCTTGCAGCGCTTGTCGCGATCGCGACGCCGGCGGCCGCGCAGAACGTCAGTTCGTCCAGCATCGACGGGATCGTCACTGACCAGTCGGGCGGTGCGCTCCCAGGCGTCACGGTCACCGTGACGAGTCCTGCGCTGCAGGTCCAGCAACTGAGCGACCGACGCCAGCGGCCCGCCTTTGCGTCAGCTCCCGTCAGCGACGATCCGACTCGAGCCGTTTGGCTCGCAGCGTGAGGGCAAGCAGACGACCTTCAACGCGCGCGTGTCGAAGCGAGTGCAGCTGCCCAAGGGGTTCTTCAATTTCAGCTTCGATGTGCTCAACGTGACCAACACCAATGGGATCACCGCGGTGACGTATGTGTCGGGACCGAGCTTCGGGAGAGTGACCGACATTCTGCCGCCACGCACGTTGCGTTTCGGCGTGACCTACGACTTCTAGATCAGCTGTCGGCTGTCGACTGTTGGCTCTCCGCGATGCGGGCACGGTGCTTCCTGCCCGCACCCAGCACTTCACCTGCCTCCGGTAAACTGGATTTGCCAGCTCCGGAGGATTTGAAACCATGCACAGCCGCGTACTGTTTATCACCGCTCTCATCTCTCTTTCGTCTTACGCCGTTCTTGCTGATGTTCGGACGGAACAGAAATCCCAGGTTCAGTTTGCCGGCGCTCTCGGGCGCGTCTTCAACCTCTTCGGTGGGAAATCCGCTCGCGAGGGGATCACGTCTACTGTCGTCGTCAAGGGCAATCGCAAAGTCACCTCAACCGAGACCACCAGCCAAATCGTCGACCTCAGTGAGGAGAAAATCTACGATCTCGACCTTCAGGAAAAAGTCCTACAAGGTGACCACGTTCGACGAGATCCGCCGCCAGATGGAAGAGGCGCAGCGCAAGGCAGCCGAGGATGCGCGCAAACAGGACACGGAATCGAAGCCGTCCGACACACCGGCGGGCAACGAAAAAGAAGTGGAGGTCGACTTCGATCTCAAGAGCACCGGTCAGTCGAAGTCGATCCATGGCTTCAACACCAGCCAGTCGATCATGACCATCACCGTTCGCGAAAAAGGCAAGACGCTCGAACAGGGTGGTGGACTAGTGATGACTTCGGACATGTGGCTCGCTCCCACCCAGGCGGCGATGAAGGAAGTTGCAGAGTTCGATCGGCGGTATGCGGAAAAG
This sequence comes from uncultured Acidobacteriota bacterium, assembly GCA_963762925.1. Taxonomy (GTDB): domain Bacteria; phylum Acidobacteriota; class Vicinamibacteria; order Vicinamibacterales; family UBA2999; genus DASPWV01. The sequence goes on from CAVXMP010000006.1 coordinate 287,926, forward strand.
CTGTACAGCGGCTTAACCGGGATGTCGGCCAACCAGATGGCAATGGCCGTGGCGTTTTATCCGATGCTGCGTCAGGCACTCAGCCGCATGACGACCGAGGGCTCGAAGATCGACGGGACGCCCATTGCGACGACCATCACCTTCGACGCAGTGAAGTCGGCGGAACAGATGACGGCCGAAGCCAAGCAGGGCGACTCCGAATCCAAGCCGAGTGGCGGGTTGGGTGGCATGCTCGGCGGGTTCGCAAAGCGAGTGAAGAAGAATGACGCGGACAAGCCGCAGCAACGCACGACCTTCATGACGACCAACCTGGAAGTCCTGAACCTCTCGACCGAGGTCGCTGCCGAAGCCGTCGCAGTGCCGGCCGGATTCAAAGAATCGAAGTAGCCCATGCTAGAATTTCATGAGTTAGGAAGACCACGCCCTCCGCTTTGCACGTCAGCGACCGATCAGCTCTTTCCGTTCTGACTCGTCCTGCGCCAGTAGAGCCGGAGCAATGTGCTCCGGGTCGTGTTTCCGTATCCGTATCCGTAATCAGGCGGGACCGCATCATGCATGCGACGCCTCAGGAGAGTCAGAGTCATGAACCGAAAGTTGTATGTTGGGAACCTCCCTTACCAAACCACCGAACAGGACCTCGAGCAACTGTTCTCGCAAGCCGGAGCAGTAGACACCGTGCGTGTAATGCGCGACCAGGCCACTGGCCGTGCGCGCGGCTTTGCCTTCGTGGAGATGGCAACAGAAGCGGACGCCGAGAATGCCGTCAATACGCTTCACGATCAGTCCTACGGCGGTCGCAACCTAACGGTCAACGAAGCGCGGCCGCAGCCGGCGCGCACGGGTGGCGGCGGTGGTGGCTATGGCGGTGGAGGTGGTGCCGGCAACGGCGGCCGCGGCCCCCGTCGTGAGCCGCGCTGGTAATCGCGCCAACCGATCGAACGTCAACCGCTGCGTCGAGCCTCGCCGCAGCGGTTGTTGCGTACGGCATGCGTGGACACGTCTTGGGGCTTGGGCTTCGGGCGAGCGGCTTGAGACTCGGGCGAACAGCTTGAGACTCGGTTACGCTCGCAGGCTTGCATCGGCTAGAGTCTCGCGGTTCGAGGATCCCACCTTTCCGCGCTTCCAGCTTCTCCGTGCTTCCATCTTTTTCCGTGCTTCAGTGCCCCCCGTGCTTGACAATTAAGTAAACAATGTAGATATTAGTCGGACAGAAATGCCGAGCGCCGCCGCCCTAGGCGAATTCGAGCAGCTCGTGCTCCTGGCCCTGCTCCGGTTGGGACGCGATGCATACGGCGCGTCGGTCACCCTTGAGCTCGAAGCGGAGGGCGGGCGAGTCGTCTCGGTCGCCGCCGTCCACACCACGCTCGATCGACTGGAGCACAAAGGTCTCACCAAATCGCGCCTCGGCGACCCGACGCCCCAACGCGGCGGCAAGCGCAAGCGTCATTACGAGGTCACACCCGCAGGCATCCGCGCGCTCCAGCACTCGATGCGCGCGTTGCAAAAAATGACCAAGGGCCTCGAGGGCCTCTTGGGTGAGCCGACATGACACCGCGGCTCGCTGCTTCGTTTCTCAAACTGCTGGTTCCCGCCGGCGCCTACGAACAGCTCGCGGGGGATCTCGAGGAGCTCTTCCGCGTGCGGTGCCAGCGCGATGGTCTTCGGCTCGCGCGGCGCTGGTATGTGCGGCAAGTCTGGCGCTCGATTCTCGAAACCACTCTCAGCGGGCGCGCGCGGCGACAGCACGCGCGTGGGGACTCCACGATGCAAACGATTGCTCAAGATATTCGCTACGGAATCCGCATGCTGCGCAAGCAGCCCGGCTTCACTGCCACCGCGGTACTGATGCTTGCGCTCGGCATTGGCGCCAATGCCACGGTCTTCAGCTGGATCAACGCCGTCGTCCTCAATCCGATGCCCGGGGCCTCGCATCCCGAAGAACTCGTGCAGCCGTCTTACTTGTTTCGCGGATCGCCATTGCCGAGCTTTTCGTACCCCGATTACCGCGACATGCGCGACTCCGTGCGCGCGTTCAGCGGCGTGGCCGGGCGTGACGATCTTCCGGTCGGTATCGTGATCGACCGAGAAGCTGAGCGTGCGTGGGCGGAAATCGTCACGAGCAACTACTTTGACGTGCTCGGCGTGCGCACGTCGCGCGGTCGAGCGCTGCAGGCGTCAGACGACGTACCGGGAGCGCCGCCGGTTGTGGTGCTCAGTCACGCCTATTGGGTGCGGCGCTTCGGCGCAAGCGAGCAGGTGCTGGGCCGGCAGGTTCTGATCAACGCGCAGCCGTTCACGATCGTGGGTGTGGCTGAGCCAGGATTTCTCGGCGGCGCGTCGGCGCTGCAGTTCGACATGTGGGTTCCGGTCGGGACGCACCCGAAGGTATCAGCCGGAGGCGACCGTCTCGAGGCGCGCGGCAGCCGCTGGCTGAGCGTGCTCGCGCGCAAACATTCAGCAGTGACGATAGAGCAAGCGCGCGCCGATGTTGGCGCGTTCGTGGCGCATCTCGCCACCTCGTATCCGGGCTACACCGAGACCACCGGCACCGTTTACACGCTGCTGGATTCGCCGGCCAACGGCGGCATGAGCGTGCTTCGGCCGGTGTTGCTGGTGCTCATGACAGTTGCCGCCATCGTATTGCTGATCGCCTGCGCGAACCTGGCGGGTCTGCTGCTCGCGCGGGCGGCCGCGCGCCAACGCGAGATGGCGATTCGGCTGTCGGTCGGCGCTGGGCGGGCGAGAATCGTGCAGCAACTGCTCATCGAGGCGTCGATGCTCGCTCTCTTGGGCACTGCAGCTGCGCTCCTTGCACTGCGCTGGACCAGCGGACTTCTCCTCGGCTTCGCGCCGCCATCGGAACTGCCGATTCACCTCGACGTCGCGCTGGACGCACCTGTGGTCATCTTCACCGCCACGATCGCGTTTACGACGCTGATTCTGTTCGCGCTCGTGCCGGCGCTGCAGGCGACGCTGGCCGACCTCGCCGGCAATCTCCGGGATGCGGGCTCCGCGGCGCGCAGCAGTTCACGTCATCGGCTGCGCCGCAGTCTGGTCGCCGCGCAGGTGGCGCTCTCGACGATTCTGCTCGTCGGCGCCGGCCTGTGCATTCGCAGCCTCTCGATGGCCCAAGCGATGACGCCCGGCTTCGACGCCGACGGCGTCGTCATCGGCTGGCTCGACTTGGTTCCTGGAAACTACACTACCGATACGGCGCGGCCCTTTTACACCCGAGTCCTCGATCGGGTCCGCGCGATGCCGGGGGTGGAGTCGGCATCGCTGGCGCGGCGGATCCCTCTGGGGTTTACCGGCATGAGCTCGTCGGGTGTCACGGTCGAGGGCGTGAGCCCGGGCAACGACGAACCGCGGTTCGTCAACGTCAACTACGTTGGTCCCGCGTACCTGCAGACCATGAAGATTGGGCTCGCGGGCGGCCGCGACTTCAGCGCGAGTGATGTCGTGGGTCAGCAGCCAGTTGCGATTGTCACGCAAGCATTCGCGCGCGTCTACTGGCCGGACGCTGATCCGGTCGGGCGGCGATTTGTGTTCGGACGCGTGCAGCCTGATGAGAAACGCTGGATCACCGTCGTTGGCGTCGCAAAGGACATCAAGCAGCGCACCATGACGGAACGGCCACAGCCCGCGGTCTGGCTCCCGGCCCAGCAAGCGTCACAGACAAGCGTCATCCTCCACGTGCGGTCGACCGGCTCGCCCGCGTCACTGCTCACGGAATTGCCGAAGGCGGTGCGTGAGCTCGATTCCAACGTGACGTTCTACAACGTGAGCCTGCTCGCTGAGCACGTCAAGGCCGCAACGTTCCAGCAACGCATGGCGGCGAACCTGCTGATGGTCTTTGGCGGGCTCGCGCTCCTGCTCGCCGCGGTCGGTTCCTACGGTGTGTTGTCGTACCTGGTCGGGCAGCGCCGGCGCGAGATCGGGATTCGCCTGGCGGTCGGCGCGACGCGCGGCAGCGTGTTTGCCTTGATTGTGACGAGCGGTGCGAAGGTCATCGGCGCTGGGGCGGCGATCGGATTGCTGCTGTCGGTTGGCGCAGGTTTCGGTTTGCGCGGCCTGCTGATTGGCGTGCAACCCGTTGATCCGGTCACGTACGCCAGCGTCGCGGGTTTGTTGATCGCCGTAGCGCTCGTGGCCTGCGCGCTGCCCGCACGTCGTGCGGCGGCGCTCGATCCGGCGTTGACGCTGCGCGACGAGTAGAGCGGCGATCGGCTGTCTCGATCGGCAACGGAACGCGGCCCACAGCCACCCCAACGCGCCAACAACGTCCGTTGGGAACCCCGGCCCCCGCGACATGCCCGTAAGCCGTAAGCCGCAAGCCGTACGCCCGCAGGGATCAGTGTCTATTTGTGGCGGCTTCGTAACGTGTGATGTCTTGCTCGTACTTCAGAATCAGCGCGATGTCGTCCAGGCCTTCGAGCAGTCGCTGGCGCGCGCCTGCTTCGTACGTGAAGGCATAATCGAGATCGTACTTGTCCGCCAGGCGGCAGTTCTCGAGGTCGATCTCAACGGCGTACCCCTCAATCGATTCGCTACGGCTCGCAATCGTCGACACGATCGCGTCGGGCACTGCGAGCGGCAACAGTCCGTTGGCGACGGCATTGGCGCGGAAGATGTCGGCAAAGGATTCCGCAATCACGGCAGCGAAGCCGAAGTCGTGCAGCGCCCACGCGGCGTGTTCACGCGAGGATCCGCAGCCGAAGTTGGCACCCGCGAGCAGAACCGAAGCGCCGGCGTAGCGAGGTTGGTTGAGAACGAAGGTCTGGTTCGCCGCACCGTCCGCACCAGTGCGCCAGTCGTGGAACAGAAACTGCCCGAACCCCGTACGTTCGAGCCGCTTCAGAAACTGTTTCGGCACGATCTGATCGGTGTCGATATCGCGGTGCAGGAGCGGGGCGACGATGCCGGTATGTCGCCGGAACGGTTGCATCAGCGATACTCCCAGCCGCGCACGTCGGCAAAGTGCCCGCGGATCGCCGCCGCCGCCGCCATTGCCGGACTGACCAGATGCGTGCGTCCGCCGCGACCCTGGCGTCCCTCGAAGTTGCGATTGCTCGTCGACGCCGATCGTTCGCCCGGTTTCAGGACATCCGCGTTCATCCCGAGGCACATCGAACATCCCGGCTCGCGCCACTCGAATCCGGCGTCACGGAAGATGCGATCGAGCCCCTCTTTCTCCGCCGCCGCCTTCACGCGCTGTGAGCCCGGAACGACGAGGGCCTGGACACTCGTGCTGACGTGATGTCCGCGGGCGATGCGCGCCGCCGCTCGAAGATCCTCGATCCGCGCGTTCGTGCACGAGCCGATGAAGACGCGGTCGATCGAGACTTCGCTAATCGGCGTCCCCGGTTCGAGCGCCATGTATTCGAGCGCGCGCTCCATCGCCTCGCGCTCGATCGCATTGGTGGTGCGCCTCGGATCCGGAACGGTGCCGCCGATCGGCACGACCATATCGGGTCGCGTGCCCCACGTGACGAGCGGCACCAGGTCGGCAACGTCCATCTCCACGACCGCGTCGAACCGTGCGCCGGGGTCGCTGGCGAGCGTGCGCCACCGGGTGACCGCAGCAGGCCACTGCACATCGGCGGGCGCAAAACGCCGCCCCGCGAGATAACTGAACGTGACTTCGTCTGGCGCGATGAGCGCGGCGGTCGCACCCGCCTCGATGCTCATGTTGCACAGTGTCATCCGCTGCTCCATCGACAGCGATGACACGAGCGTGCCGGCAAATTCGATGATGTGACCCGTGCCGCCCGCCATGCCAAGACTTGATACGACCGCGAGGGCCACGTCTTTGGCGCTGACGTCGGTCGGCAGCACACCGTCCAATTTCACCAGCAGCGATTTGGGTTTGCGCCGCAGCAAGCACTGCGTCGCGAGGACCTGTTCCACCTCGGTCGTGCCGATCCCAAACGCCAGTGCGCCAAATGCGCCATGCGTGGTCGTATGGCTGTCGCCACACACGATCGTCATACCGGGCTGCGTCAAACCAAGCTCAGGAGCGATCACGTGCACGATGCCCTGATCGGGGGAGTTCAAGTCGTAGAACGGGACGCCGTAGGTCTCGCAGTTGCTCCGGAGAGCCTGGATCATCCCGGCAGCGAGCGCGTCGGCAATCGGCAGGTGCCGTGCCGTCGTCGGGACGTTGTGATCGACGGTGGCGAAGGTACGCTCGGGTCGGCGCACGGTGCGTCCGGCGGCGCGCAGGCCGCTGAACGCCTGCGGCGACGTGACCTCGTGTACGAGGTGCAGGTCGACGTACAGCAACGACTGGCCGTCGTCACATTCGCGGACCACGTGCGACGTCCAGAGGCGATCGAGCAGGGTCTGGGGCGCCACGGTTAGACGGCGTGATACGACCGGCGGTAATCGATCAGTTCGGCAAGTGCGTGCTCGACGGCTTCGCCCACTTCACTCGTCGAAGAGACCTTGCCGCCGCCCGGCAGATCGGCGGTGCGAAAGCCGACGCTGAGAACGTGCTGAACGGCTTCGTCAACGAGCGCCGCTTCACGCGAGAGACCGGCAGTGTAGCGCAGCAGCATCGCGACGCACTGGATCGCGCCGAGCGGATTGGCGCGATTGCGGCCGGCGATGTCGGGCGCCGAGCCGTGGACGGGTTCGTAGAGATCGACAGTGCCGCCGATTGAAGCGGATGGCAGCATCCCGATTGAACCGGCGACCGCCGCTGCCTGATCGCTGAGAATGTCGCCGAACAGATTCTCGGTCAGGATCACGTCGAAATGAAGCGGATCGACCGCGAGTCGCATCGCGCAGGCATCGACATACATGTGCTCGAGCCGCACCTCAGGGTAGTTGCGGCTGACCTCAGTGACGATCGCTCGCCACAGCTGCGACGTCTCGATGACGTTGGCTTTATCGACCGACGTGAGCAGCCCGCGACGTGAGCGCGCTTCCGCGAAGGCGATCCGAGCCACCCGCTCGATCTCGGGGCGCGAATAGCGCATGGTGTTGAAGGCGTGGTCGCCGGTCCATCCCCGCGGCTCGCCAAAATACAAGCCGCCCAACAGCTCGCGCACAATCAAGATATCCGCGCCACGTACGATCTCGGGCCGATAGGGCGTGGCACCCACCAGCGCCTCTTCGCATCGCGCCGGACGCAGGTTGGCAAACACGCCGAGCTCGCGTCTGAGCTTCAGCAGTCCTGCCTCGGGACGCTCCGCAGGCGGCGTCTTCTCGAAGGCGGGATCCCCGACGGCGCCCAGCAACACCGCGTGGCTCTGCAGGCATCCGGTCAGCGTTTCGTCGGGCAGGGGCGTGCCGTGCCGACGAATGGCGGCAGCGCCGATCGGAAACTCCTCGAACCGGACCTCATGACGCCCGGCGTCGAGCACTGTGCTGAGAATGCGAACGGCGTGGCGAGTAACTTCCGGACCAATCCCATCGCCAGGTAAGACGGCGATCTTCAGAGCCACTGCGGGTGCGTCCTCGGATCTCGGCTGCGCCAGCTTGACCAACACCGCGTCGTTGGTTGCGGCGAGCACGGCCTGGGTCACATGATGGTCCTCAATCATCTTGACGGAGTCGGCCAATGTGACCAGGCGCGCGTACACGTTCGCGAGCGTCTCCGGGCGTAACCGATACCCGAGAGCGCGACAGCGGGCATCGACGCCGCGGGTGCCGGAATGTTTCCCGAGGACGATGCGCGTACCGGGAGCGCCGACGCGTTCTGGTTCAAGAATTTCATAGGTGAGCGGGTTCTTCAGCACGCCGTCCTGATGGATGCCCGCTTCGTGCGCGAACGCATTGGCACCGACAATGGCTTTGTTTGGCGGCACGGGTACAGAGACGAGCTCGCTCAGCAGGCGGCTGGTCGCATGCAGTTCCGTCGTCTCAATTCCCGTCTCGAATGCGAGACGATCGCGGCGCACGTGCAGCGTCATGACGATTTCTTCGAGCGCGGCGTTCCCCGCGCGCTCACCGATGCCGTTGATGGTGCACTCGACCTGGCGCGCCCCTGCCTGCACGGCCGCGATCGAATTGGCCACCGCCATGCCGAGGTCATCGTGACAATGCGCCGACAGGATGGCACGGCCTCGTACGCGTTCGCCGACGGCCGTGAACATGCGCCCGATATCCTCGGGCAGCGCGTAGCCGACGGTGTCGGGCAGATTCACCGTCGTCGCGCCTGCGTCGACGACAGCGGCGGCGACGTCGCACAGAAACGTCAGATCGGTGCGCGTGGCGTCCTCGGCGGAAAATTCGACATCGTCAACGAACGTGCGCGCGAGGACGACCGCCTCCACGGCTTGCGCCAGGCACTGCGCACGATCGATGCGGAGTTTGTGGCGAAGGTGAATGTCTGAGGTGGCGAGGAACACGTGAATGCGTGGATGCGCGGCCGCACCGACCGCCAGCGCGGCGCGCTCAACGTCGCCGCGGCACGCGCGAGCGAGGCCGGCGATCACCGGGCGGCGTATTTCGCGGGCGATGGTGCAGACGGCGTCGAAATCGCCGTCTGAGGCAATCGGAAACCCGGCCTCGATGATGTCAACGCCGAGCCGATCGAGTTGGCGTGCCAGGCGCAGCTTCTCGCTGGCCGTCATGCTGAAGCCGGGGGCCTGCTCGCCGTCGCGCAATGACGTGTCGAAGACGCGTACGCGCGTCGCATTGTTCATGCGTGGTTAGTGTGTGGGGATCCGGCTCATAAAGCAAATTGATAAACATTCTGACGTAATTAGTTTATCTTATGCGACGTGGACCTATTCCAGCTCGAAGCGTTTGTCGCGATCGTGCGCGAAGGCAGCTTTTCCAAGGCGGCCAAGGCGCTTTTCCGCACGCAGCCGGCGGTCAGCCAGATTATCAAACGGCTCGAAGGGGAGATCGGCCAGCCCCTGTTCGACCGCTCGAGTCGCAGCGGGGTGCTCACCGACGCCGGCCAGGTGCTCTTCGAACATGCGGAGCGGCTGCTGAACTACCGGACGCAAACGGTCGCCGCGCTCAACGATGTGCGGCATTTGAAACGAGGGCAGTTGATTATCGCGAGCAACGAGCTCACGTGCCTGTATCTGCTGCCTGTCCTGCACGAATACCGCCGACGTCATGGCGCGGTTCGACTGTCGATCCGCCGGGCGCTCGCCAGCCGCATTCCCGCCGACGTGCGGGATTACGCCGCGGAGATCGGCGTGGTCACCTATCGACCCTCCGACCCTGGGCTCGAATCGGTCGTGGTCTATCACGACGAGCTCGCGTTCGTGGTGCCGCCGACACATCCGTTTGCCAAGCGCAAGAAAGTGAGCATCAAGGAGCTCGGCGACGAGCACTTTGTCGCGCATCACGTGACGTCGCCGTATCGCGCCAAGGTGCTCGAGACGTTCCGCAAGCGGCGAGTGACGCTGCAGATGCCTGTCGAGATGCCGACGATTGATGCGATTAAGAAGTTCGTCGCGATTGGCAACGGCGTCGCCCTGCTGCCTGCGATCGCGGTCGAGAGTGAGCTTGCGCGCGGCGACTTGATGCGCGTTCTGGTGCCGGAACTCGCCTTTGAGCGGCCGGTGCGGCTGGTCTATCGAAGCGGCGGCACGCTGTCGCATTCGGCCAAGGCATTTCTCTTGGTCGCTGAGGCACACGCCGCGACGCACCGCGGCCGATTTGCGTTTCTGCGGGAGTGACAGTAGGTCGGTGGGTCTGGTCGGGCTGGTCGGGCTGGTCGGGCTGGTAGGTCGGGTAGGGCGGGTAGGGCGGGTAGGGCGGGTAGGGCGGGTGGGTCTGGTAAGGGGTGGGGCCGGACCACACCAGCCTTACCAGACCCACAGACCTACCAGACCTACCCGACCAAGCCATGGACCGCCACTTGCACGACGGGAAGGTCCTATGGAGGCGCGTTCCATGATTCGTCTCGACTCTTCGTCCGCTCGTCTGCTGGCCGGTGTATCGGCGCTCACGGCCGCGTGTTTTGCCGCGCGTCGCTTGAGCCGTCGTGATTACTCGTTTCGTGACCGCACCGTCATCATCACCGGGGGCACACGCGGCCTTGGGTTGGCTATGGCGCGGCGCTTTGCGGACGAGGGTGCCCGAGTGTGGCTCGTCGCCCGCTCGACGGAAGAGCTCACGCAAGCTGCGGACGAGCTCGCGGCGCGCGGAGGATGGGTTCGTACCATCGCCGCCGATATTCGGCGCCCCGATCACATTGGCCGCATCGTCGATACCGTGGTCGCGAAGGGTGATCCCATTGACGTTCTGGTGAACAACGCCGGGATCATCGAAATGAGTCCGGTGGAGCACACGACGCGCGCCGATTTCGAAGACGCGCTCGCCACGCATTTCTGGGGACCGCTGGATTTGATTCGCGCGAGCCTGCCGCACCTGCGACGCAATGGGGAAGGCCGGATCCTCAATATCTCCTCGATTGGCGGACGCGTGGCGGTTCCGCATCTCGCCGCTTACTCCGCGAGCAAATTCGCGCTCGTCGGATTATCCGAGTCGCTGCGGGCGGAGTTGATGAAGGAGGGCGTGCTGGTCACGACCGTCACGCCTGGCCTGATGCGAACGGGATCGTATGTCAACGTCAAGCTGCGCGGCCGCCATACCGACGAGCTCAGGTGGTTTACCGCCATGAGCGCCACGCCTCTGACCTCGATGCGCGCAGACCGCGCCGCCCGGATCATCGTCGAGGGTTGCCGCCAGGGCCGCGCGACGCTGACACCAGGTGTGCAGGCCCGGCTGGCCATTCTTCTCAATGCCCTCGCGCCGAATCTCCTCGCGTCGTTGAACGCGACGGTTGACAGTACGCTGCTGCCGCGGCCGGCCGACAATATTTCCGCCGATCGTGGTCGCGAGGGGACGGAGGTTGATCCAGGCTTGGTGAAGACGATCCTGCCGGAACACACGCGGCGTAAGTACCACCAGCCGCAACCCGCATGGCGGTAGGAACGCCGCTGGCGACGCGATGACTGACCTCGCCTCTCCCGTACTCGACCGCGTGTCGCATCGACCATGGCCCCTGCCCGGACGGCCCTGGGCCGGCCACATGCGCTGGGTCGATCTCGCCTTCATGCACTGGCGCGTCGATCCCGACATGATTCGCCCGCTCATCCCGGCGGGTCTCACGCTCGAAACATTCGACGAGGCGGCGTGGATTGGCGTGGTGCCGTTCAAGATGGAAGACGTGCGGCTGCGTTTTACGCCGGCGATTCCCGGCACGAGTGAGTTTCCCGAACTCAACGTGCGCACCTATGTCCGTGTCGGTGAGCGATTCGGTGTGTGGTTCTTCAGTTTGGATGCGGCGAATCCGCTCGCCGTGCGCGGCGCCCGGTTTCTCTACAACCTCCCGTATTACGACGCGAAGATGTCGGCGCACGCGGAGGGCGACGGCATTCGCTACGAAAGCCGACGCGTGCACCCTGGCGCACCCCCCGCGAACTTTGTCGCGTCGTACGCACCGGCCGGTCCGGTGTATCAGGCCGAACGGGGCACGCTCGACTACTTCCTCGTCGAGCGCTATTGTCTCTTCACAAAGAGCCGCACTGGGGAGATCGCGTATCTCGACGTCCATCATCTTCCCTGGCCGCTGCAGCCCGCGACGGCTCGCATCGATGTCAACACGCTGGCGGCAGCCGCCGGCATTCAATTGCCTGCCGATCCGCCGCTCGTCCACTTCGCCCGTCATCTCGAGGTCCTCGCCTGGAATGCCGTGACGCTGTAGGCGCAACGACGCCGGCGCCGTACGACGTTAATATCTATTCAGAATCGGGCGGCATCACCGGAGACAGGCATGAGGCGTAGGCAGCGGTTTGCGGACTTACCCGTTCGCATCGATCAGCGCGAGATCACGGTTGATGGGCGAGGGCAGACCTACGGCTTGTTGATCCCGAAAGCGGCGCCCGACGCCGCGGGTTACCCGATGATCCTCGGGCTCCATTACGCCTCGCCGACACCGGGCCTCTCGCCGTACTTTGGCTTGGGGTATGTCGGCCAGCTCGTGCTACCAGCGCTGCAAGAACTCAACGCGATCCTCGTCGCCCCCGATGCGCCCGACGCGACGTGGACCAGCGCGATCAGCGAGCGGCTGATTCTGGCAGTCCTTGCCGAACTGAAGAAGGAGAGCGCGATCGATCCGCGGCGCACGCTGGTCACCGGCTTCAGCATGGGTGGGGTGGGGACGTGGGCGATGGCGGCCAAACACCCGGAGCTGTTTCGTGGCGCCATCCCCGTCGCCGCTGCGCCGCCTCCGGCGGACCTCAAACCGGCGGTGCCGGTCTATGTGATTCACAGCCGCAAGGACGAATCGAACGCCTTCGAATCCACTGAAAAGGCGGTGCGGGCGCTCGAGGAGCAGGGCGCCAACGTCACCTTGGCGGCGTTGGACGAGGCGCCACATCGCGATATGACCGCGTATATCGAACCGCTGAGCGCGGCACTGCCATGGATTCGCCGCGTCTGGGAATGAGGCCGGGCGGCGCCGAGGGTGCGGCGCGGGGTCAGGTCACGAAAAACGAATTTGGCCCGGTGCGGATTCACGGTTTACGCAACAACTGCGTACGCTGCACCTCCCGCGGTGCACGCCGGCCGGTCGTCAGGCGCCAGGCGCGCCCGCTAAGCCCGTCGTAACAACAGGTTGCGCGGCGTTGGCAAAAAGTACCAACAATCGTTTTTCGTGACCTGACCCCGGTCGAGATGACCCCGGTCGAGATGACCCCGGTCGAGATGCCCCGGTCGAGATGACCCCGGTCGAGACCCGGGTCGACCTGACCCCCGTTCAGCTGACCCCCCGCCCCGTTCAGTACCGTCCGAGCCTTGCACCCAGATGAACGACTGCAGATCGATCATGTCGCGCGGCTTCAGGTCGCGAACGTCGCGGCGGACCGTCTCCGCAAATTCCAGCAGGCTCGCGTAGGTGTCCCAGTTCGGCCGCGACGTGTACTGAAAGTCGAAGCCGTATTTCCGCGCCGCGACGCGTGTCACGATCGGCTTGAGGAAGATGTGGATGTCGGGCTGCGCGATGAACCCGAAGACCGTGACCAGCGGCCAGGTCAGCACTCGCGTTTGACGCCGGGGCAGCGCGGCGACGACCTCACACCAGCGCGCGAACTTCGCTGGAAGAGTCCCGCGGCCGTGCAGCCACTCGTAGAGACCCTCGGCAAAAAGCTGCGCGCCGTCCCCTGTGATGGCGTCGCGCAGCGCCATCTTCTCGAAGGAAAACAGCAAGTTGGTCCGCGACTCAATCCGCACGGCGGTGCCCGCCGCCTCGTCGAACCGCTTGGCGGCTAGCAGTGCGCGGAACGATGGTTCGTCGAGCGCCGACCGCCACTGTTCGTGTGCCTCCCACTTATAGTTACGCTCCCACTCGAGATAGGTCTCATCCTGAAATCCGCTGGGAAACGCCCGCAGGAATTTGCGCCGGCACCGCGCTGCCGCCTTGGCATCACGAGGCGATGAGGAACGCGGCGCAGGGCTCGTGGACTCGCGAACGACCGCGGTATGCATGAGCACGCACGGTGCAGGAAGTATGCCTGCCGCCTCCGTCACTGCATCAGCTGCGCAGCTTCGCCACGATGGGACGTGGGGCTCAAGCAGAAAGAACGGATGAGGGACGAATGGCTCGGGATGTGCAGTTTTCGCTCCATGCGTACTCTGAGCCTCGTTCTTCTCACAGGACTCGTGAGCGCATGCGCCAGCGCTGAAGCCAGTCGTCAACCGGTGCAAGTTGACATGAGCAATGTCGACTTGCACGTCTTGCCCGACGTGACGCTCCACATCCGTCGTTTGGGTGGCCAATTTGTGCCCACCGGAACGCGGAGCCCGTATCTCGACAACAAGCAGTCGTACGCCGTCGCCATTGACAGTGGCGAGATCGCGCTCGATGTTGCCACGTTGAACGCGTTGATGGCGCGTTCACTTGGAGGGGACAACTCGAACGTCGAAAAGCTGCAGGTCTCCATCGGCGAAGATGGGACGCTTCGCCAGAAAGGCGTCATCGATTCGGCCATCAACATCCCCTTCAACGCCAAAAGCAGCGTGTCTGTGACCGCCGATGGCCGCATTCGCATCAGCACCAAATCCGTGAAGGGCTTTGGTGTGCCGATCAACCCGCTGATGAAACTGTTCAGCGTCGAGATGGACAACCTGGTCAAGGTCAAGCCGGGACGCGGCGTGGTCGTCGTCGACAACGACTTGATCCTCGATCCGGCCGCGCTCGTTCCTCCACCGGCGATTCGCGGTCGCCTGACCGCGGTACGCGTCGAGGGCGATCGCCTCGTCCAGACGTTCGGCGCCGCGCCCACAAAGCCCGTGGAGTCGCGCGCCCTGTCGCCGAATCACATCTATTGGCGAGGCGGCGAGTTGTCGTTCGGCAAGTTGACGATGACCGACACCGATCTGGAGCTGATCGATCTCGATCCGCGCGATCCCTTTGACTTCTCCGTCGATCAGTGGAACGCGCAGCTTGTCGCCGGGTACTCGAAGACGCAGCCGAATCGCGGGTTGAAGGCGTACATGCCCGACTACGGGGATCTAAAGAAGTGAGCGTTTCCAGTTGCCAGTTGCCAGTTCAAAAATCTTGCAGTGCCGTCGGGCCCATTCAGCGTGTGGGCGCCGGGATTGCACCAGAACTTTGAACTGGCAAACTGGCCACTGGTCACTAACGGCGAAGAAACGCGTGACCTAGAACCCGTAGCGCAAATTGATCTGCGCGGTTCGCGTCGGCCCTTCGTCGCTGACCGACAGTAACCGCAGGAACGTCGCGGGCAACCGCTGGTCCATACCCGCAGCGGCGGGATTCGCGAAATTCGTGCGGTTGGTCAGATTGAAGATATCGAGGAACGCATCGAGGGTGCGGGTTCCGGGCAGCCGAATCCGATAGCCCGCACGCAGATCCACTTGCTGAAAGTCGGGCCCACGCGCGCCGGCGCGACCGCCTTTGTAGTCCACTTCGTAGGGAATCGCATGCGGCGCCGAGCTGTCTGGCGCCGCCCCCACATAGGTGCCAGGGGCCAGATATTCGTTTTGGGTCGAACCGTTGCTATCGTGATCGAACGTCGTGTTGCGCAGTGAGAACGGCGTCCCGCTTCGCGCACGGTAAACGGCGCTCAGCTTCAAACCGCCCGTCTTGGGCACGTCGTAGCTGGCCGTCAGCGTCAAAATATGTGGGCGGTCGACGCTGGTGGGACCGATTTCCTTGTCCATATTCAAATTGTCGATGAACTGAGAATCAGCGACCTCGGCCTGGCCGGTGGCGGCATTGCCCCGACCACGCGAAAACGCGTACGACGCGCGCGCGTGCCACCCGTTGGACAAGCGCTTGGTGCCGGAAAACTGAATCGTGTTGTAGTCGATCCAGCCGTCGTTGACGAGCGTCAGCACACTTGCCGCCCAGTCGCCTTGCACGCCGATGAGGGGGTTGGTGCGGCTGACGGGCGCCGTTGCGAGCGTCGGTCGCGAACCAGCGGATTCAGTTCCTTGAGGACGTACTGCGCGCGCTGCTCGGAGCGAATGAAGTCGATGCTCAGCCCGATAGGTGGCGCCGAGCTGACGTTCGTAGCCGAGGCTGTACTGACGGGCGTAGGCGTTCTTGCGATCCGGGTTGTCGAATCGCACCGTGCCGCCGTTACGCACGCAGAGTACCTGGCCGGATACAACGCGTCGATCGCCGCATGGTCGACGACCGGACCGTTGATCAGCCGCGGGTCGGTTGGCAAGGTCCCTTTACGCGGTCCGGGTCGAAGCTGTTGGTCGGGAAGTTCACGATGAACGAATTCGAGAACCTCGCGCCCTGTCCGTACATGTTCGTGAGGAACGTATAGGACGTGCGTTGATAGAACACACCGAACCCGCCCCGCACCGCCGACCGCGCCTCGTCGTCGAGCGCGACGGAGAAGCCCAACGCGCGGCGAGAAGTTGTTCAAATCCGTCGGATACCCGTCGGGATTGTCCTCGAACATCGGGTTGTCCTGATTCGGCGTCGGCAGCACCTCGAGGTCGTAGCGCGCGCCAAGGCTCGAGGTGAGCTTGTTGCCCATCTTCCATTTGTCCTGCGCAAACATCCCGATGAAGTGCCCCTTCATCAGGAAGTTGAGAGCGCCGGGCACGCGAATCATGAGCCGTTCGGGATAGGTGCGCGGGTTGTTGCGGTCGAACGGCAGATCGGAGTTGATCACGAAGGTGCCGTTCATGTTGCCGTGATCCTGAACGCGCAGCGACGAATAGAGGTAATTGACGCCGAACTTCAGGTCGTGGTCGCCGTTCTTGTTTGGCAGGAACCACGCAAACACGTTGTCGGCGCCATACGCGACATCGAGCCGCCGGTTGGCGCGGTTGCTCTGCTGGTCTTCGAAGGACAGCTGATCGAGCATCGGCAGCAGAATCTTCTGATCGTGGCCATTTGAATTGAAATTCGGATTGCCGAAGAACACGTCCTCGCTCACCGCCGAGACTCGGAACGTATTGACTTTGCTCGATCCGATGACGGAGCTGAGGTTACCCACGAGGGTCCAGTCGACGTCGGTCTCGGCCTCGTGCCGGGAGACGGTGTGATTGGTGTCCTGAATCTGCAGCGGCTGCGGCGACGTTTCGCGCAACCAGCGCAGCCCCCAGGTATTGCCGGCGTTGAGCTGATGGTCGCCACGGACGATAGGTGTTCCACACGCGTGAGAATTCAACATCGGTGCGGTTCAAATCCGGCCGGGTCGGGATGTTGGTCGTGAACCGCGCATCGAGCAGCACGCGTTCGACGCTGCGCGAAGTAGTGCGCCTTGTCCCGGACGATCGGTCCTCCGAACGTACCGCCCCACTGTTGCTGCTCGCTGGCGCCTCTTCGAGCCCTTCCCGCGTCGCGAAATATTCGATGGCTGACAGCTACTCGTCCTGGTAGAACAGGAAGGCGCTGCCGTGGACTGGTTCGTCCCCTGCTTGGACACGGAGTTGACGATGCCGCCCGACGCGAGGCCGTACTCGGCGTCGAACTGGCTGCTCAGCAGCTGGAACTCCTGCACCGCTTCGACCGGCACGCGCGCCTGCGCGCCGCCGTTGCCGCCATTGAACGTGTCGTTGTTGTTCGACCCGTCCATGGTGTAGTTGACATTGCGCACGTTCTGTCCCGCGACGCTGATCGAATCGGCGCCAAAGGTCGTCGCCGAAATCGTCGCGACGACGCCCGGCAACATGCCGAGATAGCCGGCGAAATTGCGATTGAAGGACGGCGTGTCGACGAACTCCTGCGCGCTGATGTGCCGCCGATTTCCTTCGACGTGGTGTCGACGAGCGGTGACTCGGCCGAACCGGTGACCGATTCGGTGAGCCCGCCAACTTCGAGCTGCATCGTCGAGCTGCGCGGTCTTGCCGACTTCAAGCCGGACATCGCGCTGTGACGCTTTCTTGAAGCCGCTGCAGCTCGGCGGTCACCTCGTACATGCCCGGTGTCATGCCGCTGAAGAAAAACGTGCCGTCGCCGCCGCTGACCGTTTCGCGGAACAGGCCGCTCTCCTGATGCCGCAGCACAATCGCGACACCGGGCAGCGCAGCGTTCTGCTGATCGACAACCTGTCCGCGAAGATCGCCCGTACCTTGTTGCGCAGAAGCATTGGACACACAGAACAGCGTGGCCAGCACGAGACCGATAAAGATCCGTTTCATCTCTCGCCTCCTCCAAGTGCAACGGCGACAACCGTCGCCAAAGGTGACAACGACATCGAGAAGATCACTCGCGCGCGAGTCGGAATCGCAGCACTCTGCGATGTCAGACGGCGAAAGTCAAGCGCGCGAACCTCGACTGGCGGCCAGCCCAACATGCTGCAGCGGGATGAATCGCTCCAGCAGGCGTTTGGTCCCAGAAGGGTTTCCGCGATCCGCGATATTGGCGATGATGGAGAGGCAAATGCCAGAGCACGTATGCCACGAGTGCGGTGCGGCGTTGGGCGGCGTGGACGGGTGTGTGGCGGCGATCAACGAGCTTCTCGTCCGGGCTCAGGCTGATGCGCAATACGCGGGTCTCTATCGGCTCGCCTTCGATTGCTTCTGCATGCAGCATCCGGAGCGCCAGTGTGTGTCGGCGAAGTCGTATGCGGCGCATCTGATGGGCCTGTGTCACGGCCTCGAACGCCATGCGGTGCCGCTCACCTACTGGGCGATTCCGAAATGGCTCAACACGCCACGCGCCCTTGTGAAACCCCCCGTGTTGCCGGATCGGGCCGCTTGACGGTTGCTGACGTGCGCGGAGCAGGCTCGCCGGACGAACACGCGCGGCGCGTGCGCGCGTGGGCAGAGAATGTGTGGACGGCATACGCCTCACAGCATGCGCTTGCGCGCGAGTGGCTGCGGCGCGCGCTAGGAGAACCCAGATGAAGCTGCAGTTGATTCGTGCCGCCGCCCTCGCGCTCGTCGTCGGCGGCTCGTGGACCGCTCCTGGCGCTCAGCAGCCCGCCGCGCCAATCGAAACGTCCGGGTTGGGCGAAATGCGGTGGCGCATGATCGGACCGCATCGGGCGAGCCGCACGAAAGCCACCGCCGGCATTCCCGGAGCAGCCGCACACGTTTTATATGGGCGTCGTGAACGGCGGCGTCTGGAAGACGACCGACTACGGCCGCACTGGACGCCGATCTTCGACAAGCAGCCGACCGGATCGATCGGAGCGCATCGCCGTCGCGCCATCCAATCCGAACATCATCTACGTCGGCAGCGGCGAAGGGCTGCAGCGGCCGGATCTCGTCCACCGGCGACGGCATCTACAAGTCCACTGACGCCGGCAGGACCTGGACGCACCTCGGGCTGCGCGACGGCGCAGCAGATTCCGCAGATCATCGTCGACCCGAAGAATCCCGATCGGCTGTTCGTCGCCGTGCTCGGCCATCCCTACGGCCCGAACGAGGAGCGCGGCATCTTTCGCTCGACCGACGGCGGGCAGACGTTCCAGAAAGTGCTCTACAAGGACGAGAACACCGGCGGCGTCGACGTCGCGTTCGATCCGTCCAATGCCAACATCGTCTACGCGGTGCTCTGGGAAGCGCGGCAGGGCCCGTGGGAAAACGGCGCGTTCACCGGGCCGGGCAGCGGCCTGTTCAAGTCCACCGACGGCGGCACAACCTGGAAGCCGCTGACGCAAGGGACTGCCGACATTGGAACGCGAGCGGCCTCGGACGCATCGGCATCACCGTCGCGCCCAGCAATCCGACGCGATGTTCGCGACGGTCGAGGCGGCGTTCACGACGGCGGGCTGTACCGGTCTGACGATGCCGGCGAGAGCTGGTACCGCGTCAACGGCGATCCGCGCGTCGTCGCCGCGGCGACGGATTTCGCCGAGGTGCAGCGTGCACCCGAAGAATCCCGACATCGTCTTACGTGCCGACATCGTGGCGTGGAAATCCACCGACGGCGGCAAGACGTTCACGCGCGTTTCGCGGCGCGCCGGGCGGCGACGACTACCACCGGATCTGGATCAATCCCGACAACCCCGACATCATGATCTGTCGCTGCCGATCAGGGCGCCATCATCACGGTCAACGGCGGGGAGACGTGGAGCTCCTGGTACAACCAGCCGACCGCGCAGTTCTATCACGTCACCACCGACAACGCGTTTCCCTACCGCGTCTGCAGCGGACAGCAGGAGAGCGGATCGGTCGTGCATCTCGAGCCGCGGCGACGACGGGCAGATCACGTTCCGTGAGTGGCATCCGGTCGGCGTCGAGGAGTACGGATACGTCGCGCCCGATCCGCTCGACCCCGACATCGTGTACGGCGGCAAGGTGTCGCGGTACGACCGCCGGACCGGCCAGGTGCAGAACGTCGGCCCGCGAGCGTCGGCGCACGGCCGACTACCGCGTCGTGCGCACCGATGCCCGTGCTGTTCTCGCCCGTCGATCCGCGCACGCTGTACTTCGCGTCGAACGTGCTGTGGAAGACGACCACCGGCGGGCGCAGCTGGACAGCAGATCAGCCCGGACCTGACGCGGCAAGACGTGGGAGGTGCCGGCGAATGTCGGGCAAGTACCTGGCAGCGAACGCCGCGGCGACCGACGCAGCGCGGCGTCATCTACACCATCGCTCCGTCCTATCGTCGACGAACAACAGCATCTGGGTCGGCACTGACGACGGCCTGATCCACGTGACGCGCGACGGCGGGCAGTACCTGGAACGACGTCACGCCGCCGGCGATGACGCCGTGGGCGAAAGTGTCGATCATGGACGCGTCGCATTTCGATCCGCACACCGCCTACGCCGCCGTCAACACGATCCGGCTCGACGATCTGCGGCCGCACATCTACCGCACGCGCGACGGCGGCAAGACCTGGACAGCACATCACCGACGGCATTCCCGACGGCGGCATCATCAACGTGGTGCGCGAAGACCCTCAGCGGAAGGGGCTGCTCTTTGCCGGCACAGAACAGCCGGTGTACGTGTCGTTCGACGACGGCGATCACTGGCAGTCGCTGCGCCTGAACATGCCGGCGACCTCGATCCGCGATCTCGTGATCAAGGACGACGACCTCGTGGTCGGCACGCACGGCCGCTCGTTCTGGATTCTCGACGACATCACGCCGCTGCGTCAGATGTCGCCCGACACGTCGTGCAGCCGACGCGCATTTGTTCGCGCCGCAGCCGGCATGGCGTTTCCGCTGGAACAAGAACACCGACACGCCGCTGCCGCCCGAGGAGCCGGCGGGGGAGAACCCGCCCGACGGCGCGCTGATTCATTACTGGCTCAAGACAGATGCCCCGGCGCCCGTCACACTCGAGATTCTCGACGGATCACAAACGCTTGTGCGGCGCTATTCGAGTAGCGATCCGGCTGAACCCCTCGTCGAGGGCCGGAACACGCCCGACTACTGGATTCGGCCGCACCAGCCGCTCTCAGCCAAGGCGGGTTTCCACCGATTCGTGTGGGACGTGCACCATGAACGACCGGCGGTGTCGTCCTTCAGCTATCCGATCTCGGCCATCCTCAACAACACGCCGCGAACGCCGTTCGGGTCGTGGGCATTGCCGGGGACCTACACAGTGCGGCTCACAGTCGCTGGAAAGGTGCTCGTCGCACCGTTGACCGGTACGGCTCGATCCCCGCGTGAAGACCAGCGCTGCCGATCTCAAGCGGCAATACGACACCTCGCGAGCCCTCGACGCCAAACTGCGCTCGGTCAGCGAGGCGCTTGCCGCCAAGCGCGGCTCGCAGGACGCACTCGCACGCGTGCAGGGGCAACTCATTCAGTTGTTCGGGCTGGTGGAGGGCAGCGACACTCCTCTGACGACGCAGGCGATGGAGGCGGTCAAGGAGACGCTGGCGGCCGCGGATGCCGCCCTTCGCCCGTGACGTCGAAGAACGCGCGGCAGATCCGACGCCAGCTCACGTGACCGCCGCCCGCACACTGAACCGCGACTCGCGCCACTCGCCGCTCGCGAGCACTTGTTGCAGACGTTCGACGGCGTCCCACACATCCACGAAGCGTGTATAAAGCGGGGTGAATCCGAAGCGGAGAATATCGGGTGCGCGGAAGTCGCCGATCACTCCTCTTGCGATCAGCGCCTGCATGATGGCGTAGCCACCTGCCGCGTGCGCGAACGACACCTGACTGCCACGCTCGCCGGCGGCGCGCGGCGTTGCAAGGGTGAGGCCGTGTCCAGCGCAGCGCGATTCGACGAGCGCGATAAACACGTCTGTGAGTGCGATCGACTTTTCGCGGAGAGCCGCGAGGCCGCCATGGTCATCCGCTGCCAACACCGTATCGACACCGCATTCGAGGGCTGCCAGCGACAGAACGGGCGGCGTGCCGCAGAGGAAGCGCGACATGCCGGTGCCCGGCTTGTAGTCGGGCGTGAAGTCGAATGGCGCAGCATGACCGAACCAACCGGCCAGCGGTTGTCGCCACTGTTCGTGATCCATCCGCGCGGTGAGTCGAGGATGGGCCCAGGCAAACGCCGGCGCGCCAGGACCCCCGTTCAGATACTTATAGCCGCAGCCCACGGCGAAGTCGGCGATTTCCTCGGTGACATCGTGGTCGTTCACGTGCAACGGCATCGCGCCCGCGGAGTGCGCCAGATCCCAGATCATGAGGGCGCCGGCGGCGTGCGCCGCGCGCGTGACCTGCGTCATCGGGTACATGCGGCCGGTCCGGTAGTTGACGTGGGTCAGCAGCAGGATCGCGAGCCGATCATCGAGGTGAGCCGACAGGTCAGCGGCGTCGACGAGCACGAGTTCAAACCCGCGCGCGCGCGCCAATGTATCCGCGATATACAGATCGGTGGGAAAGTTGGTGCGCTCGGAGACGATCGTGCAACGGTCGGGCGCGTCGGCTTCGACCATGGCGAGCGCGGCGCTGAGGACCTTGTAGAGATTGACCGACGTCGAGTCGGCCACGACGACCTCGCCAGGTGCCGCGCCGATCAGGCGCGCAATTTTGTCGCCGACGCGCTGCGACAGCGTGATCCATCCGGCGCTGTTCCAGCTGCGGATCAAACCGAGGCCCCACTCGTCTTCGACGACTTGCCGCACCCGATTGACTGTGGCCTTGGGCAACACGCCGAGCGAGTTGCCATCGAGGTAGATGGTGCCCTGCTCGTCGATCCGTTCGAGCGCGAAGCGATCACGCAGCGGCGCTAGAGGGTCCGCGGCATCGCGCGCCAGGCACTCTTCTCTGGTCACGGTCACAATGATCGGAGGACCGCCCGCACGGGCGATGCGTCGGCGTCGACCAGCTTGAGGGGCAGCGCGATGAGCTCGTAATCTCCGGCTGCCACGTCATCGAGCACGAGATTCTCGAGTACGCGCATGTCGCGGGCCAGTAGTTGCTGGTGACTGTCGAGCGTCTTGCTATCGGCGGGATCGACCGATTGAGAATCGATGCCGACCAGACGCACGCCCAAATCCGCGAGCCAGGTAATCGTCTCCGGGGCGAAGGCGGCGAAGGCCGACGACCACGCCTGCGGCGCGCGCGTGCAGGTGCGGACCAGCACGCGAGGGGGAATCTCATCGGCGGCGTGAGCCAGATGCTCGGGCGTAATCAGGGCGCCGCGTTCGATCGCGTGAATCACGCGGCAGCGCCCCAGGAACGGATGGAGATCGACGCAGCCAATCGCGGCCTGATCGCGTGCGTAGTGAAGCGGGGCATCCGCGTGCGCGCCGAGATGCGGCGACATCGTGATCGCACTCACGTTCACCGGACAGCCAGGGCCGATCTGCGCGTTCCACCGCTGTGTGTAGACCGTATCGCCGGGAAAGGCCGGCGTGGCGGGCGAGATCGGAGGCGAGATGTCCCAGACGCGCTTCATATCGCCGCCACGATAGCATCAGGTGTCAGGTCTCAGGTGTCAGGTGTCAGCCCCGCCGCGGCGGGCCGCCGGATTGCACGGGGAGTGACTGATGTCACAGACGCCCTTTGAGGCCGGCATCGGTCCGTCGCGAGAACCACGCGCGCGCCATGACCGCGGGCGCGGACCCCGTTGCGAGGGATGCGGCTCGCGCCGAAAACCGTCGCCCCTCGACTACGCTCGGGGCGACCCTGAGCTTGTCGAAGGGTCGGAGGCTGGCCGTACACGCGCAGCGGACAAACCGCCTGCGGCCGTCGCGATCGCACGACGAGCGAATCAGCGCAGGACATAACGAGTGAGTCGTGTGAGGGAACAGCTGTCACGTCCGGCCGCAGCGCGGTTTGCTTGCCCGCCGAAGCGTGCAACGCGAAGGCGGGTCGGCCGGCCGACGCGGTTTGTCGGCGCGAGCCCATCCCTCGCAACACCTGCGCCTTCTGGACATGACTGCGACAGCGGCGACTGGTGTCACAGACGAGGTATCAGGTGTCAGGTGTCAGGTATCAGGTAGGTTCAGTCCGGAGACATAGGTAACAAAACAGTCCGACGACATGGGTAACACTTTTCGCCACTGTTTCGCTGGAGGATGCGATGCCGTGGCAGGAGTTCTCGCCCGTGAATCTTCGAATGCACTTCGTGACCGATTGGCAGGCCGGCGCCTGGACCATGACTGAGCTCTGCGCCGATTACCGGATCAGTCGCAAGACCGGTTACAAATGGATCGACCGTTTCGAGGCGAGCGGTCCGCGCGGGTTGCATGATCAGTCGCGGCGTCCGGATGTCAGTTCGCACGCGACGGACCCCGCGCTGATCGACATCCTGGTCGCCCTGCGGCGACGGCATCCGCGATGGGGGGCAAAGAAGCTGCTCGCCCTTGCCCGCCCACAGAAGCCCCACGCGGACTGGCCCAGTCGGTCGACGGTGTGCGACTTGCTGAAAGCGCGCGGCTTGGTGAAACGGCGGCGTCGCCGATCGCCGTCTCCCGCGAGTCGGTCGCCGCTGGCGCCGATCACCGCAGTGAATGAGGTCTGGACCACCGATTTCAAAGGCGAGTTTCGCACCGGCGATGGCTGCTACTGCTACCCCTTGACGCTGCGCGATGGCTTTAGCCGATTTGTGTTGCGGTGCGACGCGTTGCTGGGGCCGACGTGCGCGGCCACGCGGCGCCAGTTCGCCCGCGCCTTTGCCGAGTTCGGACTGCCCGCACGCATCCGCAGTGACAACGGTGGACCGTTTGCGAGTCCGGGATTGGGCGGCCTGTCGCAACTCGCGATCTGGTGGATGCGTCTGGGGATCGGCCTGGAGCGGATCGCGCCCGGCCATCCGGAGCAAAATGGCTCGCACGAGCAGTTTCATTCGGTGCTCAAAGCTGAAACCACCCGCCCACCCGCCGCGCATGCGGCCGCCCAACAACGCCGCTTTGCTCGCTTCGTCCAGGAATATAACCACGTGCGACCGCATGAAGCGCTGCGCGACCGACCGCCGGCTAGTTGCTACGACCGGTCGCCGCGCCCGCTGCCCGCGCGCCTCCCCGCGTTGGACTATCCCGGTCACTGGGACGTCCGCCGCGTCTCGAGCAACGGCTGCGTCTCGTGGCGCAGCGACGCCCTCTTCCTCAGCACCCCGCTCGCCGGCGAGAACGTCGCGTTTGAAGAACACGCCGACGGGCTCTGGACGATCCGATTTGCTGGTGTCGCGCTGGGACGCTTCGATGAACGGTCTCGCCGCATTCATCCGATCGCTTCGATCTCTGCAGGGCGCTCGCCGGCTACGCCGGCTCGCGCCTCACGAAAAAAACTATGACCAAAATTCTCGATCAACTGTTACCCATGTCCCCGGACTAATGTGTTACCTATGTCTCCGGCCGTTCAGTATCAGGTAACAGGTAACAGGTATCAGGTCCACAATTCTTCGGGGGCAATTCTTCACCAGAAAATAGCTTAGCCTACGCGCCATGCTTTCTTCGAACGCGGCGGTCGCACCGCCTTCGCAGCGCGAGTCGCTCGTCCGCGTGATCGGCACGATGGGGCTGGCCGCGGCCATCATCAACATCACGATTGGCGGTGGGATCTTTCGGCTGCCGGCCATCGTCGCGGCCTCACTCGGCCCTGCAGCACCACTCGCATATCTCGTGTGCGCCGTTGCGATGGGCCTCATCGTCCTGTGCATCGCGGATGCCGGGAGCCGCGTGTCCCTGACAGGCGGCCCCTACGCGTATGTCGAGATAGCGTTCGGACGCTACGTGGGTTTCATCTCCGGCATCCTGCTGTGGATGCTTGGCACGTTTGCGACCGCTGCTGTGTCCACGGTCTTCGCATCGAGCCTCGGCCTGTTGGTGTCGACGCTCGGTGGCCGCCGCATGGAGATCGGCATCCTCGTTGCCGCATTTGCGTTCTGGTCGATCGTCAACATGCGCGGTGTGACGCTCGGCGTGCGACTCAATTCCATCGCAACCGTGGCCAAGCTCCTCCCGCTGTTGATGGTCGCCATCGGCGGCGCGTTCTTCATCGACCCGGGCAACCTCAGCCTGGCCACCACGCCGGCGGCAGAAGACGTGGCACGCACGTCTCTGCTGCTGATTTTCGCGTTTGCCGGCATCGAGTGTGCCCTGGTGCCGAGCGGCGAAGTGCGCGACACGGCGCGCACCGTGCCGCGGGCGATCGCCCTCGCCATGGTGGGCATCACCCTCCTCTACATCGCGTTGCAGGTGGTGGCGCAGGGGATTATGGGAAGCAGCCTGGCGCAAGCCACAGTCTCTCCGCTCGCCGATGCCGCCGGCGCTTCGCTTGGCGGTTGGGCGCGCTCGCTGCTCCTGATCGGCGCCACGGTATCGATGTTCGGCTATCTCGGTGGCATGACGTTGTCGATGCCGCGGATGCTGTTTGCGCTCGCGCGGGACGGCTTCCTGCCGCGCGCGCTGGCGACAGTCCATCCCGTCCACCGCGCGCCTCAGACCGCCATCGTTGTGCAATCGCTTGTCGCGCTCGCACTTGCGGTGTCGGGCACGTTCGAGAGGCTGGCGATTCTCGCGAACGTCTCCGCCTTGGCACTCTACTTCGGGTGCGCGCTGGCGGCGTGGCGGCTCCGCCGGATAGGCATCGAAGGCGAGGGCGCGTCGTTCGGCGTCGGGCTTGGCCGCTCACTTTGGCACCGCGCTGCGGGCGTGGTGCCGTTGCTGGCTTGCGGCGTGATTGTGTGGCTGCTCACTGGGCTGACCAGGGGTGAGTGGCTTGGCTTCGCCGTATGCCTGGCCGCGGCGTCGCTCGTCTATGCAGGGACGCGTTCGCGTGCTTCGCTGTAAGCATCAGGGGTCAGGTGTCAGGCATCAGGTTTCAGGGATCAGGAACCATCTGCGCTATCTGCGTCCATCTGCGCCCAAAGATAAGTGCGAAAACACGAAAATTCTCCTTGTTTCGTGCTTTCGCCTTTTCGCGCTTTCGTGGCTACGCGTTTTGAACGCTGAGGCCTGCCACCATTCGGATCGGCGCGCTCGGCGTCCCATCTGCGGCTAATGACCAGCCGCGTCCTCTGCGGCTTTCACGCGGTCCGGCATCACAAACCTCGCGCGCGCGAGGTCTGACCACAGTAGCTCGGTCGTGTAATAACGATCGAGCACCGACGGCTTCCACGCCAGCAGATCAGACTCTGCCGCGGCGAACTCCTCCCACGTCGCGGCGCGGCGTCGCGCGACGCGTTCACCGATGAGCAGCAGGTACGCCCATGTGATGGTTTCGTGATAGAGCTGCGGCTTACCTTTCGCCGCGGCAAACCGTCTGAGGCCTTCACCGTATGAGGTGAGCGCGGCGGCAACCCCGTAGCGCATCACATACATCCACGCCACGCGCACGTGCTCGCGATGATGAAACGCGTCGGTGGGAAGCGACGTGTCCTGGAACGCCGCAAGAAGACTAGCGTCGTCCATGCCGCGACTCCTTGAGACGATGCGCGTGGCTGGCGTCGAGGTCCAGACCGAAGACCTTTTTCAAGTCCGCAATGCGCGCGCGGCTCTCGTCGTTGAACGGCTGCTTCCCCTCGAAGGCGTGCAGCACGATCCCTTCGAGCAAATCGCCGAGCGATAAATCGTGCAGATCGGCGAAGGCCTTCAACACCTTGAGCAGCCGCTTCTCCATCCGCACACCGGTCTGCACGCGTTCGACGACGACCCTCTCTGACGTCTTTGGTGACATTGGTAACTTGGTACCATTATACCATCCACATCCACCATCGGCCAAAGCCATCAAGCACGCGAACGCGTCAGCCGGTCCAACACCTGACACCTGACACCAGACGCCTGATACCTGATCACCGCGTGGACATTCCCCTACAGATGCGCCGGTCGGATGTCCGAGGTTTGCGTCCGTCTAACATGGCGAGATGCCGGATAGCCGCGCCTCGCCGCCCGACGCCGAGATGCTCCACGCACGTGTGCAAGAGCTTGAAAAGCTTTGCTCACAGGTCTACGTTGCCGCCCTCGAAATCGGGCTTCCGGAGCCGCTCCTCGATCGACTGCGGACCGTCGCTGCGCAGGGCCCGACCCCGGACGCCTCTGAGATTGAGCTGGCGGCTCGGCCCAGCGCGGCCGCAGCCCCAGCGGACCACGTCCTCGAATCGACTTCCACGGGCACCGACACCTCATCCCCTGATTTGCGTGTCCCCGGTGGATCCCAAGCGGCGGCCGCGCGGCCCCCGGCGCCGCAGCCCGAGCTCAAACCCTTGGCCGAACGACGGACCGTGCTTGTGGTCGACGACGACGCGATGATGCTCGACGTGCTGGTGAGAATTCTGCAGCGCGAGAATTACAAGTTGCTCAAGGCGTTGAGTGGTGCAGAAGCGCTCGCCGTGGCCGAGCGCCATTCCGGAGTCATCGAACTGCTCGTCACCGACTACGTGATGCCGGCGATGCATGGACGGCAGGTAGCGGAGAAACTCCGCCAGCGCTATCCCAAAATCAAGGTGCTCTACCAGACGGGGTTCAGCGACCTCTTATTCGAGACTCGCGAGGAACTCGAAGAAGGCTCGGCGTTCCTTGACAAGCCGTTCAATGCGCGCGGATTGCGCGAGGCAGCCCGCCTGGTGCTTTTCGGCGCCATCAATCCGTAGTCCTTACGGTTGCCAGCGGCGGGACAGCACGCCGAAGGTCGCGGCTAAACAGACGACCAGCGCGGCCGACGCGTAGAACAGCGTCTGGTAGCCATACCGCGCGGCCACCACGCCTCCCGCGAGCGGCCCGAGCCCGTCGCCGACGTCGAAGATGGTGCCGAACAGACCGTGGGCGGCGCCGTAGCGTGAACGATCCGTCAGATCGGTGATGAGCGCGGCTGTGCTCGACGTGGTGATCGCGAGGCCCGTGCCGTACACCGCGGAGCAGCCGAGGAGTGCAGCAAAGCCGCTGCTCGACGCAAAGAGTGCAACGGCCCCGGAGCAGATGACCAGCCCGCCAACGATCATCGGACGCCGGCCGACGCTGTCCGACACGCGCCCGAATACAGGACGGGCCAATATGGTTGTGGTCATCTGCGCGCCAAACAGCAGCCCCGCCTGCGCCGCCGAAAGGCCAACCTGTTCGACCGCGTAGATCGGCAGAAACGCGTTCATCATGCCGTGGAGCACAAACTGCCCGGCTTGCGCCAGACTCGTGAGGAGGATTCGGCTGTCACGCGCCACTTCGCGCACCGAGAACACGACATCGGCCCACGCGAGCGGCACACGGCGATCGCTTGATCCCTTCCACGACGCGAGCAGCACGAATGCGAGACCGCCGAACCCCGCGGCCACGAAAAACGTCTCCGTGAATCCGGCCCGGGTGAGCAACCACCCGGCGACCACGGGTCCCGCCGCCTGGCCCGAACCCTGGATCGCCGCGGTACGTGCCGAGCCATCGGCCGCGTTCGGTTGCCGGCGCGATATCCGACAGCGCCGCAGACGCCGTCGGACCAAACAACGCGGTGGCGCTGCCATGGATCATGCGCAACGCGATCAACATGCCGATCGTCGTCGTCCAGGGATAGATCAGCGGCATCAGCGCAAATACGGCACCGGCGCCGAGCAGGATGACGCGACGACCGACCGCGTCCGAAATGACTCCGGCGGGCAGCTTGAGCAGGACGCCGGTAAGGGTCGATGCACCGACGACCACGCCGACCAACTCCGGCCCCGCGCCGAGCTGCCGTGCAAAGAGCGGCAACATTGGCGCCCGACACATCGCATAGGCGGTGTAGGCAAGGCCGGCGGCGAGCGACAAGCGCAACAGCGTGGCAGGCAC
Source organism: uncultured Acidobacteriota bacterium (assembly GCA_963762925.1). Lineage (GTDB taxonomy): Bacteria > Acidobacteriota > Vicinamibacteria > Vicinamibacterales > UBA2999 > DASPWV01. The sequence goes on from CAVXMP010000006.1 coordinate 317,449, forward strand.
GCGCCCAAAGAATAACGCGCGGCACGTGTAAGCTGTGGACCATGCATCTGCGCACCTGTTTCATGAGCTTGGTACTGCTCCTGTGCAGTGTCGCCGCCGCGCCGGCACAGGAAATGCCGGCCGACTACGCCGCCGTGATGAAGACACTCGGCAAGACCGGGGATTTCAAAGGCGGTGTGCTCAAGGTCAACATCCCGCGCACTGATTTGACGGTGGCGATCGACGGTGCGCTGATGCCCACACCCCTTGGATTCGGTGGCTGGATTGCGCTGACCAAGGGCGATCACAACATGCACGTGATGATGGGGGACTTGGTGCTCGCCGAGAGCGAGGTGAACCCCGTGATGTCAGCCGTGCTCGACGCGGGTCTCGACGTCACGGCTCTTCACAACCACTTCTTCTACGAGACACCGCGCATCTTCTACATGCATGTGCACGGCATCGGAGCGGCGTCGGAGCTCGCGGCGAAAATCAAACCCGCGATCGATCTGATCGGCAAGACCTCAGCGTCCATTGCCAAAGGCACCGGCACTGCGCTGCCGACCGGTCTGACGACGCCGAAGCTTGCTGCGATTGTCGGGCACGAAGGCGAGCAGAACGGACCGGTCTACAAGATCACTATCGGACGAGACGACATCGACGTGCGTGAGCACGGGGCACGGATCGACGCGCGCATGGGTCTCAATACCTGGGCAGCGTTTGCAGGATCAGATGCGGACGCGGTCGTTGCCGGTGATGTTGCGATGATGGCGGCCGAGGTGACGCCGGTGCTCAAGGCGCTGCGTGGCGCCGGCATTCAGGTTGTCGCGCTGCATCACCACATGACCGGCGCGCCGACTGTGTACTTTCTGCATTATTGGGGAAAGGGGGCGGCGGACGAACTCGCGCGCGCCGTCCGAACGGCGGTGGACCAGCTCGGGAAATAATTACGCAAGAAGCGGCCGCAGATGACGCAGATGAACGTCGCGCTCGTTGCCGCGTTGGCCACGATTCTCAGCGCGCAATCACCGACACCATCACCCCTTAGTCGTCCCGCCGATGCCGTGTTTCTCGTCACCGCGCCGGCCCGGTTTTCCGTCCGCTTCGAGACCAGCAAGGGGCCGATGCTGCTCGACGTCGAGCGGAGGCTTGCGCCGCACGGCGTCGATCGCTTCTACAACCTCGTGCGCCACGGGTTCTACGACGGCGCGAAATTCTTCCGCGTCGTCTCGCCGCGTTTCGCGCAATTCGGGATCAACGGCGATCCGGCGATCGCGCAGGCCTGGCGCGACCGCACGATTCCGGACGATCCGCGGCTCGCCTCGAATCTACGCGGCGCGGTGTCGTTTGCCTTTGCGGTGCCGAACGGGCGAACGACACAGGTGTTCATCAACCTGCAAAACAACGCGCAACCGTTCGATGACGAACCGTTCGTCCCGTTCGCGCACGTCGTCGAGGGGATGGAGGCTGCGGATCGTCTCTATCGGGAGTACGGCGAGTCGGCCGGCGGAGGGATCCGGGCAGGCAAGCAGGATCCCCTTTTCTCAGGTGGCAATGCCTTCCTGGAGCGCGAATTTCCCAGACTCGACCATATCATCCGTGCGGTTGTGCTGGCTTTGTAACTAGTTGTCATAAAAGGGCCAGCGGCTTCAAGTTGTGAGATCATTGCTCACAGACTCCAGTGAAGCGAACCCTCTTTCCCGGACTCCTCTCGGCGGTGGCGATGGGGCTGGTGTTGAGCATTGTGCTCCAGGCACAAGCGACCGCGCCGCAGGCGCCCGCGAAAGCGCCTCGCGCGGCAACACCTGCGCGGCAATCACCGCAACCGCAACCGCCGGCGGCCGTTCGACCCTCGCCGCCCCCTGCAGGGGCGCTCAAGGCGCAGGAACACACGGCGCTGCTCAAGCGGTACTGCATTGGCTGCCATAGCGAGCGCGGGAAGGCCGGCGGGCTCTCGCTCGTCGACTTCGACGTCGCGAAGGCCAGCAGCCACACGGACATCGCCGAGAAGATGATTCGCAAGCTGCGCGCGGGAATGATGCCGCCCGCAGGCGCGCGGCGTCCCGACGAGGCCACCTTGGCGGCGCTCGTGGCGGACCTCGAAACGCGTGTTGATGCGGCGGTCGAAGGCAATCTCGATCCGGGATCGCGTCCCTTCCAGCGGCTCAATCGAGCCGAGTACCAGCGCGCGGTTCGCGACCTGCTCGACCTCAACGTCGATGTGACGCCGTTCCTGCCCGCCGACAGCATCAGTAACGGCTTCGACAACGTCGCCGACGCACAGAGTTTTTCGCCGACGCTGATGGAAGGCTATCTGCGCGCGGCGAGCCGCATCACCGCACTGGCCGCGGGCGACGCGACGGCGCCGGCGAGCGAAAGCAACTACAAACCGCCCAAGACGGCCTCGCAGTTGCGACGCGTCGAAGGCGCGCCCGTAGGAACCCGCGGCGGCATCTCGGTGATGCACACGTTCCCCGCCGACGGCGATTACATCTTCCGCATGGACCTCATGTCCAACGCATGCGGCGTGCTGTTTGGCGGCACGGCGGACGGTGAGCAGCTCGAGGTGTCGGTTGATGGCGAGCGGGTCGCGTTGATCGTTATCAATCCCAAGATGATTGAATCGACGACTGGTGTGACGCTCAAGACCGAGCCGATTCATCTCACAGCAGGCTCCAAGCGGGTGACCGCCGCCTTCGTGCAGCAAGCCGAAGGTCCGGTGATTGACCTCATCGCTCCCATCGAACATACCCTCGCCGATACGCAAATCGGCGTCGATTTCGGGATCACGACGGTGCCGCATCTCAAGGACATGAGCATCGTCGGACCGTATCGCGTGAGCGGTGTGTCGGATACGGCGAGCCGCCGGAAGCTCTTCTCCTGCCGCCCGACGTCGTCCAGCGAGGAGGCGACGTGCGCGGCGAGCATCATCAAGCGGTTAGCGACCGACGCGTTCCGCCGGCCGGTGGCGAGTCGTGATTTGACATCGCTGATGAAGTTCTACGATGCGGCGCGTGAGGAAGGCGGCTTCGAGGCCGGTGTTGCGGCTACGCTCGAAGCGATTCTCACGAGCCCGCAGTTCCTGTTCCGGCTCGAACCGGTGCCGACGACGGTCAGCCCGTCGGGTACGCATCGGATTGGTGATGCGGAGCTCGCCTCGCGGCTCTCGTTTTTCTTGTGGGGCACCTCGCCAGATACCGAGTTGCGCGCGCGCGCGACTGACCGCTCGCTGCGGGTTGCCGGTGAGAATCGACCGCCAGACGCGGCGGATGTTGCGCGACAGCCGCGCCGAGGCGCTGGCGTCACGGTTTGCGTCGCAGTGGCTGCGTCTGCAGGACATCGACGAGATCCTGCCCGACGCGCTCCTCTATCCGTATTACGACAACACGCTGGGAAGGCATTCCGTCGCGAAACCGAGCTCTTCTTCGAGAGCCTGGTAGGCGAGGATCGCAGCGTGCTCGAGCTGCTCACGGCCGACTACACGTTCGTCAACGAGCGGATCGCCAAGCACTACGGCATCCCGAACGTGATGGGCACGGATTCCGCGCGGTCACCTGCCCGATTACCGGCGCGGGCATTCTCGGCCATGGCAGCGTGCTCATGCTCACCTCAGTGGCCGATCGGACGTCGCCGGTGATGCGCGGCAAGTGGGCGATGGAAGTTCGTCTCGGCTCGCCGCCCCCCCCCCGCCGCCAAATGTCCCGACGCTTGAAGAAAC
>CAVXMP010000007.1:0-186135 GCA_963762925.1 uncultured Acidobacteriota bacterium
TCCGGCGTGCCGCGCAGAAGTCCGCTTACTTCTCGAGACCGCGAATGAAGCGCACCGCCGAACGAAGGATGTCCTGCGCGAGTTCGGGCGGATCGGTCGGCCGTTCGGAGACGAGAAAGAGCCGGTAGTCGCGCGTCGCCACCGCCGAAATCCGATAGCCCAATCGCATCGTCGCGTGAACGTCGAGCGTGTCTCCGGCAAGCACGGCCATGGGAGTGTCGGGCAACGCCCCGCGCGCGGCGCGCTCGGCGAAGAGCGACAGTGTCTGTCTATCGCCGTGGATGACGACATGTGCGTAGTTGCGACCTTTGTACGGGCACATGTGCGCGTCGATCACGTGGTAGATGCCGTGCGCCAGACCGACGGCATCGACGATATGCTCGAACGGTGACACGAGGCTCTGCGCCGCGCGATCAGGATCGTACGCGGTACCCTCAGGGTAAGCGAGCGCACAGGCGATGTGATCCTCGGCCGAGTCGTCATAGGCGGCCGCGTCAACGGGCCTGCCCGCCCAGTAGGCGACGGCAACTGCGGCGATGAGCGTCGCGGCAACGGCCCCGAGACGTGCGACGCGTGCCCACGAGCGCTGCTCGCGATCCACGGCGTGCGTGATGCGCGCCCTCACGCGATCGGCGTCCACGGCAACGTCGAGCGTGTGTGACAGCAGCGCGCGCAACCGCCGCCGGCGCTCCAGTTCCGCCGCGCAGGCGCGGCACTGGGCCATGTGGTGCAGAACGCCATGGTTGGTCTCGACCGAGAGTTCCTCGGAGAGATACGAGTCCATCACCTCGCGTACGTACTGGCAGTCCGGATTCACGACCGCACCCTCCGCTGTGCAGACAGGTCCATTCCGCTTCGCGCTCCGGACGATTCCGGTGCATATCGCGCCAGCTCCAGGCGCAGCGTGGCACGACCGCGGCTCAGGCGGGACATCACGGTCCCGATCGGGACGTCCAGCGCCTCCGCTGCTTCGCGATAGGTGAGCCCCTCGACATCCACCAGCAGGACCAGCGTCCGGAAGTGTTCCGGCAGGCGGTCGAACGCTGCCTTCACGGCCTCGGCGGTCAGGGTGTCGGGCGTTGGTGCGTCGACGAGCAACGCCGTCTCGTCGGCGGCATCGAGGTTGACGAGAAACGGTTGGCGCGCGCGTTTGCGGTTCTGCGCGGAATACGTGAAGAGCAGGATCTTGTAGAGCCAGGCGCGGCAGTTGGTGCCGGCTTCGAAGCGATGGAACGACCGCCACGCCTGCAGATACGTTTCCTGCAACAGGTCCTCGCCGGCGTCGGCGCTGCTGCAGAGGCGCGATGCGACGCGGAGCAGTTCCGGTACGTGCACCAGGGCCGCCCGGTCGAATTCTTCCCGCCGCTGATGAGGGATGCCGAACATCGCGCGCCGCGATCGTAGATGTCCCGGCACGGCAATTCTATTCCCTGGAATAGATCGAAGCCTGGCGGATATACAGCATCTGTCGGGCTTCGGCACGGCCGGGAGGATCCCGCTCGCTCGTCGAAGCCCGGAGAGGTCTGCCATGAACCGACTGTCCCTCGCCGTCTCGATCGCCCTCCTCGCCTCAGGCTCTGCCGCAGCCGTGATCGTCGAGCAGGACAAGCCAACCCCCACCTACGAGGCCGCGCTCGCGCGATCGTGGGAGGCCGTCCACAACAAGATTCTGACGATGGCCAAAGACACGGTGTATCCGGACGACAAGCTCGCGTGGAAGCCGCATCCCGACGCGCGCAGCGTGATGGAGGAGCTGCGGCACGTGACCATCGGCCTGGAAATGACGACGGCGGAAGCCAGGGGCGAGAAGTTCGATTTTGACGCGCGGGAGAAGGCCGACGCCAGTAAGCCGAAGACCCGGGCGTCAGTGGTCGCAGAAATGGAAGCGGCGATTGCCGCGTCGTATCCCCTCGTCAAGTCGAAGCCGCGGCCGCAGCTCATTGGTTGGCTCGAGCACCAGGGCGAACACTACGGCAAGCTCGTGACCGCGTACCGCGCCAACGGTGTTGTCCCGCCTATCAGCCGGCCGAAGTCTTGAGAGTACCCGGACTCGCGCCGCGCACGCGGTGCGTCTGGCGCAGGGCGGGGCCAGGTGGACTCGACGTCGACCCGATAAAAGTCGGGGCGAACGACGACTTCCCTCCGAGGGTTGAGCTAGCGGGTACCTCTCCCACTCGTTTTGAACCTATTAGCTCGTGATCGGCAGGGCACACCGTTTGCGTTAGCGGGGCTACGTCGGCACCAATGTCAGGAGACCAATGACACGAGTATGCCTCTCGCTCGCCCTGATCATGACGGTTTGCGCGAGCGTTGCGCAGGGCGCGCCTATTACGTTTGCCTACGCTGGCCACGTTGTCTCCGTCGGGACGCTAGACCCCTCCAACCCTTTCCCGATTGAACCGGAGTTTGGTACACCTTTCACGGGCACCTACACCTTCGACTCTGGCGCCCTGGACTCAATTGCCGATCCGACTGCGGGTTCTTACGTATCATCCGGCGGGTCCTTCGGCCTGACGCTCACACTCGGCGGTCTGGTGTTCGACTACCCGAGCGTATCGATCGCTGTAACCGACGGATTCAGTTCCTTTGGACCCGGCGATCAGTATCTCGTCGGATTCGCCTCTGGGCCGACGGTCCTCTCACTACGCTTCACCGATTTCTCGGAGGCGATGTTCGGTGGGGACGACCTGCCAGCCTTGCCACCTGCCCTTGCAGGTCTCTTTACCGAACTGTTTTTCACCGACCTCGTTTCGGGAAATCAAGTCGACCTCAACGGCACTATCACCTCATTGGACTGCACCAGCGGCTGCGACCCCGTACTCCTGTCCCCGAGCCCGTCGCGGGGATCCTCGTCGCGCTTGCCCTTGGAGCGTTCGGGACCCGACGACTCGTACGACGCGGGAAATAGTCGCATCTCCCATTTGCTTTTACGACTTCAAACGTGGACGGCACGCCTCGATTCGCCGGAGCGCTGTCTCCGCTCTAACGGAGGAGAGAACATGGCACGTGACACAAAGAGTGTTGTTCGTTTACTAGTGGCGGGGTTACTCATCGCGGGCACGGCGTCAGTGGGGGCCGTCGATGGCGTGGTCTTGATTGATCAGAATCGTGCACTCGCCGGAGGCGTCAACCCCGGAGATGCGCCAGGATTTCCAGTGACGATCTCGTTGCCTGGCAGCTATCGACTCTCCAGCAACTTGACGGTTCCAAACGAGAACACGACGGCGATTGACATTACGTCGACAGCAAATGCGGTCACTGTCGATTTGAATGGCTTCGCCATTATTGGACCCGTCACGTGTGACGTGTCGATCCCTCCGATTTGCACGCTCAGCGCTGCCGACCCGACCACAACTTCTGGTCCAGGGACGGGGATCAGGAGCTTCTTGAACGGGACCCTCACCGTTCGTAATGGGACCATTCGCGGTATGGGCCGTTTCGGGGTGGCCGTCGTTGGTGGTGCGCCGGTGGTGATCGTTGACCACGTGCAAGTACGCGACAACAGTCTCGGCGGTTTGTTCATCAGTAGTGCTAATCTCACGAACAGTCAAGTGACGAGAAACGGCGGCCATGGCGTGACGCTCAATCAGGGCGTCGTGAGGAGCAACCAAATCACCCGGAACGGGGGCGACGGCATCGTCTCCACTGGACAACCGATCACTGTCCTCGAGAATCAAATCGGACTGAACGGCGGAGTCGGGATCAACTTCGCCGCAACCGGCGCATACGGGAACAACCTCATGTTCGGCAATCTTGGCGGCAGTACCTCCGGCAGTGGCGTACAGGTCAGCGGCAACGTCTGCAGCGGCTCTCCCTGCCCGTAGGGTTCGGGGACAGCCACGTGCCTGTCGCCGCTGTGTCCTGCCAGCACCCGGAAGATCGCGGTTTTGCCAAGGATGGTTTGGCAACCGTCGCTTCGGAAGAGTCCTGAGTGGGGGCCACCTTCACGTCGCCTGAAATATCCGCGACGCTAAGGTGGGCATCCTTCGCGAGTTGGTTACTCTAGCTCGCGTACGCACTGCGATGAACTTCGCTTCATTACTGGCGAAGGATGGCGTGCCAGATTAGGGCACTCTGGAGTTCACAGAGCGCCCGTTCTCCGCTCTTGAAGCAGGCGCAAGCAGAAGCCGCAAAGCTTCGCTAGGAGGGGTGCCGCGATGCGACATGCCGCCCTCAATTGTCAGAACCGTACAAAGGTAGGTTCGCCGGTCATTGGCCATTGCCGCGCTGCCGCAGGCAGGCGGCAAGAACGACGCATCCGATCGGCGTGTGTCTCATAAGGGGCGCATGATGAGGGGCGCATGATGCAATCAAGGTCTCCGTGTCCCGCCGATTACAAGGGTCCCTTGCGAGATGCCGGCAGCGTGATGGGCCGGACCGGGGCAGCGGGCACGGCGCTACGGCCGATCGTGACACGCACTCCTTGCAGTGCCCGTCCCGCCATCGACGGCCCCCGTCGCCGCATGAGCGCGTTTTCGAGGTGAATCAATCGCTGCTTGAAGCGGAGCATGTCATCGTGAACACGTGGCGGCACGCCGGTATCGCGAAACGTCTTCGCCTGCAGGGTCTTTGGAATCGTCTTCGTCGCGTTACCGCCGCGGCGCGTCACCTCGTGAACTGCCGCTTCGAGAGCGTCGATGATCTGCTTCATCGTTTGTAGCGCCCGCGCAACGTCTCGTCCCGCCAGATCCTGGACCTGCATCAGCAGCATGCAAACGTTCTGGAGCCCTGTCGCAGTGAGCTGCTGCCTGAGCCGCTCGAGCTCATGCTTCGTCCGCAGACCTCGAAGGCTCACGCCATCGGCGACGGCAGATGAGATTGCCATCATGGCGGCCGTCGTGGCCCCGAGGACGCGAAGCGTGGCGTCGGCTCCGGCGGAGCTCATGCTGGTCGCGCCTGCGGCAATAGCGTCAATGATTTTGGACGCCCCACCACCGATTGCGCCGATCGCCGCGCCTTGGGCGGCCGCAGCGGCTCCGGCGGCGCCTCCGGCAGCGGCTCCGGCGGCGCCTCCGGCAGCGCCAGCAGCACCTCCGGCAGCGCCAGCAGCACCTCCGGCAGCGCCAGCAGCACCTCCGGCAGCGGCTCCCGCGGCGGCTCCGGCAGCGCCAGCAGCAGCTCCAGCGGCCGCGCCCTGAGCGCCAGCGGCAGTTCCCGCAGCGCCAGCACCTCCGGCAGCGGTGCCTTGGGCGCCAGCGGCAGCTCCGGCCGCCGCACCCGATACTGCATCGACAACGCCTTCAGCAGTTTCGACAAAGGTGTTCGCCGCGCCGGCGGCAGAGTCCCCCGCGTCTTCCAACCAACCCATTGCGCACCTCGGATCGAATGAGCAGACGACTGTCGCAACAACGCCGATCGCGATCAGGTGCCCGTCTACATCCGGCAGCTCGAGTCGCTGCTCGACGGTGACCTCGAAGCGACGGAAGTTCGTGCAGTCCGATGAGATTGCCAGTGTCGGGCCGTCAGCCCTGGTACACGCCATCACCCCGACGAGTCCTGACGCCAGCATCAGTAGTCCATGGCGACGGTAGGTGATATTAGAGGGTTTCCGCCGTTCACGGAAGGCCCCTTATACGACCTTGGGGCTGAATTCGGCTCCGCCACAGAGTGCCGGAGCATAGATTTGCACAGCACAGATTTGCCGGGGGCACACACCTATTGGAGCAGGGCCACGGGTGATCGAGCGCAGACGGGCCCTCGCGCGAGCCGTGCATCACGTCGGGGGCACACCTCCGGCTCCCCTGGTGCCAACGGCTTCGTGGGGCCAAGGCCTCATCGTCGAGCGTGACGTGTGGCGGAACCAGGCGCGCACGGTGCGGCGCGCGAGCCCAAATGTCGGCTGGCGGCCCGGAGTCCGTGCGTCTCGGCATACCGCACGACCCGTCGCCGCTGCTTCACCCGCAACTGGTACCGCACCGGAATACTGTCGCTCATGCTGCTGACCCTCCTTGCCGGACCGGCGATTATGGCCGGTCAGGCGAAGGGTCCAACCTTAAGTACCGTATTTCACGCCCCGATGCCCCTGCCGGAATGCTCGCGGATTCTCGCTGTGATCTGCGCGCCGAATGCACGCGTGTTGTCACGTTCGAACGCGCTGCAGATCCCTCGCGGAACGCTGTACTTCTCAACGATCATTCTCGCCAGAAGTCGGGCCATCGGTCGCGCGGGCCCATAGCAGGCCGCGGGCGTGAACCCGAACTGGGAATGTGTTCGCGCGCTCTTCCACGCTGTGCTCGATCAGCCAGACGACGCGCGGAGACGCGTTCACCTTGGAGCCATAGAATGCTGTCTTGAACCACACACCGCAACTGGAAACTCACGACGTGTGCTTCACTCCACCTCGCACAAGCGTCCGAGTTCGTCGGCCGGACCGGCAGCGTGTTGAACGCGAATCCCGCAGACCCCGGGGCGACATCTTTGCCGAACATAGTCGACCCGGGCCTTCGCGCGCCGAGCGACGCACGTGTTCGTCGGTGACATCGAACGTGAGCCGGACTTCTCCGTCGGCGTGCGTGCAGGATTCGGATGTGTGCAGACAACGTCCTGCATTGTGTGCAGCCAGTCTCGCGTTCACATCCGCGGCTACGCCCGTGTAGTAACGCGACGAATCACACACGCTGCGCAAAACGTAAACGATGCGCTTCGGATTGGACATCGTGCGCGTGTGGTGCAAACACGCCGCCGCGCAGCAGCGTCAACTAAACCGGCCCGAAATGGATCGAGCCACCGTTAGGGACCGCAAGTCTGGCGATGCGAAGCGTTGAATGGCACGAGAAAATGCCGGCCATCACTGGCGAAGGGTGGCTTGCCAACCGTGCACCGTCGCGGCTTGCCGGCACCGGAACGCCGCGATGGTGGACATCCTTCGCCCTCGCTTATTTCAGCTCGCCACGGTGAATCCGATTTCGCCCGGCGCCAGAGCGAAGGGTGGCTTGCCATCCGTAGCTCGCCCTGCGAAGAATCGCGAGCGAAGGATGGTGGACCAGACCGTCGCCAGTTGGAACCGAATCGTCATCTGGTTTCGTCTACTGATCGATTGGGGCAGCGGCCTGGTCGGTCGAACCCCGAAACGACGAGGCGCCACATCGGCCAGTAACGGTGCAAGCGTCACCCTATCGGCCTGTCACGTTTCGCCGCGGCGTACCACAACTCTGCATAGCGTCGAGTGTGCTGCCGTGGCGGAACGTCGCCAGCCGGAAAGGTGTGAACCATGTATCGAATCACGTTCGTCATCGTCTTAATCGTCGGGGTTGCGAGTGCGGCGCGAGCCCAGGTTGACGGCGCGGTGGTCCCGGGCAGCTATATCGCGCTGTACGGCGGCAATGGCGAGGCGGCGGCCCGGGCAGCGCAGCGCGAAGGCGGCGACGTGGTTTTCAATCACCCCAGGGCAGGCATCCTGATCGTTCGGTCAGCTCCTTCGAATTTCGCATCCAGACTGAGCCGCGCCGCGGGGTTCACAGAGGTGCTTGTCGATCGTTGGATCGGTCGGTCCGTACCTCAAATCGCCGCTCGAGGAACGCTGGACACTTCACGGAGCGGGCACGGCTCGAGCGTGTTGTCGAGCCCATTCAACGCACTGTTGCTGCCCAAGCAGTGGAATATGTTCCAGACAAACACCCACAAAGCCTGGGCTATCACCCGGGGCGACCCCAGCGTCAAGGTGGCGATCGTGGATACCGGCATCTGCATGCATCACGCGGATCTCGCAGGCAAGATCGATCAGAAGCTGAGCAGGTCGTTCGTTCCGCCCACAGAAGAACCTGCTGACTGGGTGGAGCCCGCGTGCATCGGCTGCCCGCAATGGGAGGACCGGCACGGTCACGGCACGTGGGTCGCAAGCATCGTCTCCACGAACAACTTCGGCATTGCCGGCGTCGCTCCCAACATACGCCTCGTGGCCATCAAGGTGGCAAACCACCAGGACATTGGATCAGTGTCGACCCTGATTCGCGGTGTCGTCTATGCGGCGGATGTGGGCAGCGACGTGATCAATATCAGTCGGGGTTTTGGTGTGCATCCGATTCCGGAGTTTCCGCGCGGCATGGCATTGTTGCAGCGAATGTTCGCCTATGCCGCGCGACAGGGCGCGCTGCTCGTGTTCGGCGCAGGCAATGATGGCGTCGATCTGGATCACGCCGGCAACGCCATTGCCGTGCCGGCCGAAAGCACGAACGGCATGTCTATCGGTGCGACAACCGCGAGCGATGCGCTCGCGTCTATCGAATCATGGCGTGAGCGCCGTCACCATGGTGGCGCCGGGCGGCGGTGTGCCGACCGACCCGTTACCAGACACGCTCTTGAACACGCACGTGATCGTCGCCTGCAGCGTGCACGCCCTCGAAGGGCCGTGCGGCACGACGACCTACTTTCTGGCGGCAGGCACGAGCTTCGCCGCGCCCATGGTATCGGGCGCCGCCGCACTCGTGATCGCCAGCAACCCTCGTGTCAAAGGCAATCCCCAGCAGGTGAAAGCCACATTGGTCAAGTCCGCCGACGATTTGGGAGAGGTGGGCACAGATGGTCTGTTCAGTAAGGGACGCCTCAATACGCTGCGTGCCGTGCAGTAGGTTGCGCCGATCATGTCGCGGCCCCGCTGAGTGGACGCACCATGCGCACCCACGGGGCTGCGCGTCGCGATGATGAGCGGCAGCCGATTTCGCGATCGACCAGACGCGTGACAGTTGGAATCGCATAATAAGATTCCAAGTCATGCGCTCATCGCGGTTAGAGGTGCTGCGGCAGATCGAGGCGCTCGATCCGATTCGTGGTCATCAGCGCATCATGCACCTGTCGTTCGGCTACGATTTTTCCTGGGACTCGATTCGCGCACTCGAACTGGCGCTGTACCGCACCTACTGCGTCCCGAGCATTTCGGCTCTACTGGATCGCACCGGCGAGTTCCACCGGCCTTCAGCTACTTGCAGCCGATTGCGAGTGGAAACGAAAGGGTGGTGGACCAGAACCGCGCCAGTTCGAACCAGCTCCTCCAATGGTTGCGATACCATCTCGCAATTAGATTCGTGTGTTAGCTGCTTCGCCTGAGCCAGTACAGTGGCCGGCGTTTGGAGTGGGCGACGGCTAACACGAGCAAATGTCGCTCGTGCGCTTCGAACGCGATCACGTAGGGGAATCGTTGGATGATGGCCTTGCGGCTCACCGGGTCTGCGGCCCGCGTGCGCGGCCATGGCGGGTAGGATTCTGGGGCGTCGCCGATTCGAGCGGTAGCGGAAACCTCGCCGATGAACTCGTCGCCTAGTCCTGGACGTCGCTCGTCGTACCAGAGTGCGGCCCTGCGAAGCTCGGCCTGCGCCTCAGGATGTAGTTCGAGACGCACGCCGCTGTTCGAGTTCCTTCAGGATCTCGGTCCGTGCGGTCTCCCAGCTGGTCGTCTGCACGCGACCTTCGGCGACGTCCCGTGAACGCCGTTCCAGCTCGGTCGCCCATGCCGTGGCGACCTCATCGTCAGACTCCTCCAGGCCGGAAAGCAGTTCCTCTGCGACACGAGCGCGATCAACGCGAGTGAGGCGCAGGGCCTCCGCAAGCAGCTCGTCCGTCGACATAGTGTGATTTTAACATTGCTGCGAGATGCACGGTTCCTCCGCATCCGAGACAAGAGGGCGGCGTACGTGGCAACACGACACTAGACGCGGCGTCTCCGAGGAGCCGCGTCGAGTGCCTCCTTGATCTTGCTCACCAAAGCGGCGACGGCCACCGTTGTGCGCTGTGCAGTATGCGCAGGACGAGGTCCCTGCGCTAACTGGACTTCGCACACCGCGATCAACGCGAGCGGCGCAAGGATGAGTTCGCGCGTCCCCTCGACACGCCCTAGGCACCGACGATTCGGGAACCCGTTGGTCAACTGGGTGCGCACCGTCGGCGCACTCCGAACCGTCGTCTCGACCGTGATTGACTCTCACGCTGAATCCTCCTAGCATGCGCCGACGCCATTGGTCCCGGAAGTCGACCAGCTGATTTCGCACTATCGCATCCTGCGCAAGCTCGGCGGCGGTGGGATGGGTGTGGTCTACGAGGCCGAAGACACCAGCCTTGGTCGTGGCGTCGCGCTCAAGTTCCTGCCCGAAGACCTCTCGCAGGATCCTTCCTCCGTAGAGCGCTTCCGTCGCGAAGCGCGCGCCGCGTCCGCGCTCAACCATCCGAACATCTGCACCATCCACGAAATCGGCGAGCACGCGGGGCAGTTCTTCATCGCGCTCGAGCTGATGCAGGGAAAGACGCTCAAGTACGCCATCGGCGGCAGGCCGGTTGAAATCGACACGCTGCTGCAGCTCGCCGTACAGATCGCCGATGCGCTCGATCCCTGTACACTGAACTGGCGTCGTCCCGGTGTTCAGCGGTTCAGGAGACCGCTGGATAGAGGACGTTAATCAACACCGTTCGATCTACGGAGTGGGTAGCAATTTCAGTCATTTAGAATCAACGACTTGGAGATGGTGGACCAGAACAGCGCCAGTTGGAACCAGCTGACGCGTTGGTTGGGTCTCGTCGACCCTGCCTTAGGCAGGCGGCCTAGTTCCCTAGTAACTGGCACCGACCAATGCGGTGCGAGTTCTAGAATGATGTCCGTGGCGATGGGAGTTGCGCGGACGAACGCGAACTGTCGCGCGGCATTCCTGCGGCTATTCGAATGTCATCTGAAGGTCTTTCATTCCCGCTCGGTCTTCGTCGAGCTCGGCGTCTGGAAGATTCGCAGCGTCAACTTCACTGAGCCGACGCCGATGATGTCCCCGTCGCCAAGTGATCGCGCGGCCTCCAGCCGCTGATCCCCGACAAACGTCCCGTTCTTGCTCCCGAGGTCTTCGATCCTCGCCCGGCCCGCCGAAATCCCGATTCGCGCATGACGCCTCGAGACTCCTGCGGAGTTCAGGAAGATCTCCGCGTCAGGGTCGCGGCCGATCAGGTGTTCGCCTTCTTCGAGCGTCGCGCGGCCATCCGGCCATTTCAGGCGGAAGGAGAGTGCGCCGTCGGGGCGGGCTGGCGCGTCCGCGTCGAGGCGCGGGTCCAAATCCCGAAACGCGTAGCCAAACCTGTGGACGGTCCGAATGAAACGCGGATCCGAGGGATCGTCGCCGATCGCCTCACGAATTTCGCCCACGAGGTTGGCGAGGTTCTTCTCGACCACAAACGTGCCCGGCCACAGGCACTCCAAGAGATCGCTCTTGGACATCGCTTTCGGCCGGTGGGTTACCAGCAGGCTCAGCAGGTCGAACGCTTTGGGTGACAGCGCCACAGGCTCGCCACGACTGAGCAGTTCGCGGCTTTCACAATCGAGCACGAATCTGCCGAACCGGACCCGCATCCGCGCACTGTACCCTGAAAGAAGGGTGACGAAATCCTGCCAAGCGCCTGCGACTTGCCGTGCCCGCGAGCGCTACCTTGCGTCTGTGTACGCGAACCCAGGAGGATCACCATGTTTCACTCAGCTCAGATGCACCGTCGCGCGTCGGCGACCATCGCGACCGTCGTCGTCGTTTCTTTTCTAACCGCCGGAGCCAGCCGCGCTTTTGCCGAAGCCGGCCAACACGGAGGCCCGACCAAGAAAGCCCTGGTTGGCAGTTGGTTGGAAACCGTGACGTTCCCGCCCGAGAGTGGCCGGCCGCCCATCAAGTCGCTCGGCACCTTTCACGATGACGGAACCATGGGGTGTAGCGATCAGGGCGCCGTAACTACGGAACCGCCATCGGTATTCAGCTCGTGCCATGGCGTTTGGGCTCACCTGGAACAGCGCACATTCGCGTACACCTCTCGCGAGCTGATTTCGGACCTTAGTGGAAACCTCGTGGGGTACCTCAAGGTAAGAGGCGTCTACACGGTGTCGGAATCCGGAGATGAGTTCACCGGGACTTCTTTCGCGGAGATCGTTGATACCGACGGCAATCTGCTGTTCTCGGTCAGCGTGACCAACACGGGAGAGCGGATCAAGCTCGACCTGCCTTGACGTGCGCGCCTGTTTGGCGGCGTCACTTGAGCCCGTTGACGACGAATAGGTCCCCGAGCCGTCGCATGTAGGAGTAGCAGTACGACCGCGCGTCCGGCGTGATGACCACGGTGGCTCTCAGGCCTTGCACGCCCACGGGGTCCAAGGGTGAGAGCGTTTTCCAAAGCACCCGGGCGCCGGTCGTGAGCTCCACGCGAAAAACGTCGAAAGCTGGCGACGTGACATCCCCGGCGTCGCCGACTGTATACACGAATCGGCCGTCGTGACTCCACTGAACCGGGATATCTCCAGGCCTGAGCGCCGCCACATTCTCCGCTTCGCCGCCATCGATCGGAAAGAGTTTCCACGTGGGGCCGACGCGGCCGAGGACGGAGTGGTCGCCGCGCACCGCCGCTTTACCAGCGAGAGAGACACCAACGGGTGTAATCGCACGAGGGAGACCGGCCGGGATTTCCTGGATGTAGCCTCTGGGCTTCCCGTCTCCAGAATCTCCGGTAAAGACAATGCGCCTCGAGTCGGCGAGCCACGCGCCGCGGCCGAACTGCACAACTTCGCCCTTCGGCAACTTCACAGACGAACCCGCCCCTGCCGGCAGGAGAATCAGATTCCCTTCCAACTGGGTCAGGACCCATCGGCCGTCCGGCGACAACGCTGCACTTCCGCGACCCTCTCCGAGGGAGACCGGGGGGGAGCCATCTGTGCTTCGTCGAAACAGCGTGGCGTTCCCTGCGAGTGTCCGGCCCGTCAGTCCATCAAAAAAGATCAGCGTCCGACCATCGGATGACAATCCGTTGACGATGGACTGGACCAGCCAACCCATATCGCGCTCGCTCGCTTCCCCTGGGGCCTGGCAGGCAACGTTGACTCGAATCGAGTTTCGAGACAGCAGAACTCGGCCGTCCGCTGAGATGTCGTGTAAGACGAGCCAATCAGGGGCACTGTAGACCGTGCGTTCGACCCCAGCGAGCGAGACGGCATGCAGTTGCGGTCCGACCGAGGTCTGGCGCGGGCGCGCGGCGGTGAACCAGACCTCGGTCCCCGACGGCGCCCATGCCAACCCAATGCCTGACAAGTCCGCCGCGAGGGTTGATTTTTGGCCTGACTTGTCGATCACGGTGATTGTCGATTCGGGCGCACCGTCGAAAACTTCCCCCGGACCTTCGAAAAACGCCACGCGAGTGCCGTCCGGCGAGACCCGCAGCGACCATGCGGCGCGGGCTTCATGGACTGTCGTCCCAACGGGAAACTCAACGCTCCACGGACGGCCGCCCCCGGGGTCCCGGATGACGGCGAGCGCGTCGGTTCCGGGAATCCAATCGGCGTCTACGACGCCGTTGAGCACGTCGCGGCGGGCGCCCCCTGCCATCGGAATACGCGCCAGCGTGCGCACACCGAACGCCCTCGAGATGCTCTGCGGGCCGAACAGCACGGCCATGTCGCCCGCTCGAGAGATCGACAGGATGCGCGCGTGTTCCAACTGGAGGTCGCGCACATCGGGGCTTTCCGCGCGACCGAGGAAGGCTGCGTAAGGCTGGTGTTCCCAGCTGCGCTATAAACGAAGCTCTGACCATCGGGAGTGAATCGGGCAGTTGACACGGCGCCCCTCCGGAATGTCACCTGTCGATACTGTGGCGCTGCAGGTCTGGGCCACAGCCACGTCACCGTTGCCACAAGCACCGCGGCTGTCAGGACAGCGGCCGCAACGGCGCCCCAGAGAACGGCGCGACGAGACCGGCGAGTCGGGCGAGGCGCCGCGATCGAGGCGCCCGAATCCGCTCCGGCAATCCACCGCAACTCGGCGGCCAAGTCACGCGCCGTTTGCCATCGATCGTCAGGGTCTTTCGCGAGGCAACGAAGGATCAGCCGTTCGAGGGAGGCGGTGATCCGCGGCTGCAGCGACGAAAGCGTCGGCGGTTCTGCGGCGACGATGGCCGCCATGAGCGACGCGCGGCTGTCGCCCACGAACGGTCGGCGCCCACAGAGCATCTCATAGAGGACGATGCCGAATGAGAAGATGTCGGTGCGCGCGTCCACCTCGTGTCCTTCTATCTGCTCGGGCGCCATGTAGGGAACGGTCCCAACAATGGTGCCCATGTCTGTCAGTGAGCTTGCGGTCGCATCAGTGGGCATCTGCTCATCGCGCTCCTTCAACTTGGCCAGGCCAAAGTCGAGAAGCTTCACGCTGTCGCGCGTCAGCATGATGTTGCCGGGCTTCAAATCTCTGTGCACGACGCCGTTTCGATGCGCGTGATCCAATGCATCTGCAATCCCGATGGCGGTGCGTAGCGCCATTGGCGAGCGGCAACGGGCCGTCCTCCAATCGCTGCGCGAGGGTCACGCCCTCGACATACTCCATCACCAGGAAGATGGCCGAGTCGCCTTCACCGACGTCATGGAGTGTGCAGATATTCGGGTGCGTGATGCGGGCGATGGCGCGCGCTTCGTGGCGGAACCGTTCGATCCTGCGGCCTGGCGCGTTCACCAGCTCGCTCGGAAGTAGCTTGATGGCGACGGTCCGATCCAGTCGGGTATCGCGCGCACGATAGACTTCACCCATCCCACCGGCGCCAAGCGGTGCAAGGATCTCGAATGGTCCGAATCGAGTTCCAGGAGTGACCCTCATAGGCCTCGACAGAGTATAGCGATTCAATTTTCTCGTGAGAACGTTGCTGGCGTCGGCAGTTCCGCGTCGCTGTAAGTAATGTGCGATGGCGGCTCGTCCCGAGCACGAGGTCGGCGTGCGTGTTGCCAGCGCCGCCTCGAAACGCGGCCGTGATGCAAATACATCAATGCGCCTACGAGACACAGCCGCCTATCGGGCCGCTCGAGGACCCGCGTAGTCGGGCAGTGCTTCAATCAACGCACAAAGTCGTCAAACGCTCTGGCTGTCGCGGGGGAAGACGTTGGCCGGCATGTCGAAGAGAAATTGAGGGACGCCGTATTCGAAGGTGCCCGCCTTCTCGGATACGTCGACGGCGTAGAACTTACGGTCGTCGCTGACGAAAAACATTTCCTTACCGTCGGCGCGCCCGAGCGGTTTGCCGGCCTCCGTTACGTCGCTGTACGACGACGTACCGCCGCGCACTAGACAGACCGGCGTAAGCGCAGAACACCGCGAGCACGGCAACCCAGATCACCCCTGGTGGAGCGGGCTCGTAACTCCGCGACCTCCGCGCTTTAGCACGTGGGTGTCGATCATCGTGGTGGCGGAGGTCACAATGCGACAGCACTTCCTGAATTCGTTCGGATGTCAAAACGAGACTGCAGCAAATGCGTGGCGAAGGAGCGTCTGAGGGTCTGACAGCTCGCCTGCCTTCGCCATTCCGGCACGCGTCACGGCGTCCTTGACCGCGGTTGGAGGACCGATCGTGCAGATGGTGGCGGCCGCACTCGCCCGTCACCTCGTCGCGTTCAAAGCGCGTTGCAGGCGGCGAAGGCAGGTTGCTCGATCACGATGACATCGCTGCCCGCATGAATCGGCGATATCGCGATTAATGCGCGTCCGCTGGACGACGGATGCGGCCGACGACCTCGAGCAGATCTGCGACTACATCGGCGGCGATCGTCCAGGTGCCGCTCGGCGCGTGGCTCACGACATCACGAAAGCGGTTGGCGGGCTCAGCACTTTCCCGAACCGTGGCGCCCAGGACGTGTCGATGGGACGCGCGAACTCATTCTTGCGCCGCTCCCAGGAGCGTCAACTAAACCGGCCCGGCATGCTTCGAGCGACAGCAAGAGATCGCAAGTCTGGCAATGCGAAAGGGTTGATGGCGCGGAGAAACTGCCACGTGATCACTGGCGAAGTGGGGCTTGCCAACCGTCCACCTTCGCAGCTCCGCTGCTTCGGTGGACACCCTTCGCCACCATTAGTGCGCTCGCGTTCGTGGCATGAACCTTCGCTTCAATGCTGGCGAAGGTTGGCTTGCCACCCGTAGCTCGCCCTGCGAAGTGGGGCGAGCGAAGGGTGGTGGACCAGAAGCGCGCTAGTTGGAACCGGCTGACGAACTGGTTGCGGAAGATCGAGGCCCTGATGAGTGGCGTGTAATTCGAGTCCAGCGGCCGTTCTCCCTGCGCGACAACGCCGTACGATCTGGCAACTCCCATCGTCAGGAGGCAGTATGAAGGCACTATGAGCGCCTTCAGCCCGGACTACTTCATCCATGTCGCAAACGTCCTGCTGCTCGTGGCCTACAGCGTGCGCGACATCCTGTGGCTGCGCCTGTTCGCCGTGGGGGCGTCGGTGATCTCGATCCCGTATTTCCTGCTGCAGCCCACGGTGCTGCGGGCGCCGCTCGTCTGGACCGTGGTCTTTGCCGGAATCAACCTGCTCCAGTCGTGGCGGCTCTTTATCGAGCGGCGTCCGGTCCAGCTCTCGCCGGAGGAGGAGGAAGTCCGTCGGCTGGTGTTCAGCGACCTGCCCCACCGAAAGGTCCTGCAGGTTCTGAACATTGGATCCTGGACGACGGCCGCGACGGGGGACAGACTCATCGTCCGCGGGACGCTCCCCGATGCGATCCTGCTCATCCTCCGCGGAACGGTTCAGGTGGCGAGGAACGGACAAATCCTTGGGGAAATGCATGCCGGGGAATTCGTTGGCTCGGGCTTGATTCTCAGCGGCATCGCGCCTGACGTGGATGCCGTGACGACTGAGCCGGTCCGGGCGCTGCGCTGGGAGCTGGTGACGCTGGAGAAGTATCTGGCCGCCAATCCCGAAACCCGGAGCGTGATGCAGCGGCACCTCGTCCGCGATCTGGCGGGAAAGGTAGAGCGCCTGAGCAAGACCCCCGAGATCACAAACTGAGGTCGCGTGAGCGGCCGTGTGCTCCAGCTCGGTCGCCTATTCAACCGGGCCAAGGGCCCGCCTTCGTCTGTTGCGGCGTCGGCGTGGTAACCGTCACCTGGCCCGGCGAGCCGAAGCGGACGTACCACCGAAGGGAATGGCGGGGTTATGGACCAGAACAGCGCCAGTTGGAACCCGCTGATTAGCTGGTTGCATTGGCTCGACGCGTTGCGCCAAGCCGATTAACCCGTTGGAAAGTGATGCGCATCACATAAGTCTGGGCACGTCCTCCACAGCGTGGCGAGGCGCCGTGACTCGGCTCGGTTATACTGCGCCGCACCGTTGGGGTGGAGGTGGAGGTCGCTGATGACCGCGCCGACAGGAGGACTTGATGACGGATACCGGAACGGCCGCCTCGATCGTGCCCGCGCACGTGCAGCTGATTCAGATGTGCGCGGGCGGCTGGGTGGCCGCCGCCGTGTACGCCACTGCCAAGCTGGGATTGGCCGATCACCTATCCGGCGGTCCACGAACGGCCGACGAACTCGCGGCGAGAACCGGCACGCACGCGCCGAGCCTCTATCGTTTCCTGCGCACCATGGCCGGTTTCGGCATCGTCACCGAGATCGACTGCACAGTCGTTCGCGCTAACGCCTCTGGGTGAGGCGCTCAAGACTAATGCCCCCGGCGCGGCACGCTCTACGCTACTCGCGTTCGGCGGGCCAGCGTTCTGGCGCACGTGGGAGGAGATCGGGTATTCGCTCGAGACCGGAAAGCCGGCATTCGATCACGTGTGGGGCACGCCCTTCTTCGATTACCTGGCGAAGCGGCCCGAAGCGGCGGCACACTTCAGCGAGGCGATGATCGGCTTCCACGGATCGGAGCCGCCGACCGTTGCCGAGGCGTATGACTTCTCCGGCATCGGCACGGTGGTCGACGTCGGAGGGGCGACGGGCAACATGCTGGCGGCGCTCCTCGCGCGCCATCCCGGGCTGCGCGGGGTCCTCTTTGACCTGCCGCACGTGGTCGGCGCCGCACCGGCGCTGCTGAAGGAACGCGGCGTGGAGACGCGGGTCAAGATCGAAACCGGCAGCTTCTTCGAAGGGGTGCCGGCGGGCGGCGACGCGTACCTCCTGTCGCACATCATCCACGACTGGAGCGAGGAACAGTGCCTGACGATTCTCGGGCATTGCCGGCGCGCTATGGGAGCGAACGGGCGCTTGTTAATCATCGAAACCGTCCTGCCCGAGGGCGACACGCCGCACCAAGGCAAGCTGCAGGATCTGGTGATGCTGCTGTTCCCTGGAGGGCAGGAGCGGACCGAGCGCGAGTACGGGACGCTGCTCGAGAAGGCCGGCTTCCGCCTGCAGCGGGTCGTACCCACGACCTCGGTCGTCAGCATCGTCGAAGCTGTGCCGGCGTAGCTCGCCGTGCACTGCGCAGGCGAGTCCCGCTTGGCAGAACCGCGCCCTGACCGTGGCGTGCCAGTCCCGGAGTTAAGACCTCGGGGCGCCGGGGCCCACATTTCGCCACCAAACCGCTCCAAGAACACGGCGGCGTTGACCGCGGCGAGTAAAGACAGTCTTCAAGCGTTGTCAGGGTTCGACTAACGGAGTGGGTTGCCGATGGAGGTCTTTAGAGTCAGCGACCGGAGTTGGTGGCCCAGATTTTCACCAGTTCGAACCCATTGTTAAGCTGGCTGCGGCAACTTGAGGCGCTCAGGCGCGCGGCATAGGTGCAGGAACCCAGAGGCTGCGATTCCCCGCACGGCATTAATAACCACCTCAGTCGACACTGCGGCGTTACACGGCAGCAAACGCGTCAACACTCTCGATCGCGGCCGTATAATCCAGACCACTTTGGCTCTTACCCCGGGACCCGTCTCGGCGCCTACGAAATCACTGCGGTGATCGGGCAAGGCGGGATGGGCCAGGTCTATCGCGCGCGCGACACGAAGCTGGATCGCGCCGTCGCTATCAAGGTTGTGGCGGAGGCGTTCGCGCAGGACGCGGATCGGCTCGCTCGCTTCCAACGTGAAGCGAAGACGCTTGCCTCGCTGAATCACCCGCACATCGCGGCTATCTACGGGCTCGAAGAATCGAACGGTGTCCGTGCGCTCGTGATGGAACTAGTTGAGGGCCACGATCTCTCGCAGCGGATTGCGCGTGGCGCGATCCCGCTCCACGAAGCCTTGCCGATCGCAAGGCAGATCGCCGAAGCGCTTGAGGCCGCCCATGAACAGGGCATTGTTCACCGGGACTTGAAGCCAGCCAACATCAAGGTGCGGCCGGACGGGACGGTGAAGGTTCTTGATTTCGGTATCGCGAAGGCACTTGCGCGTGAAGGCGTCGAGTCCCCGATGCACGACACGCCGACGGACGTGGTGATGACCCGCCAAGGGATGCTGCTCGGAAGTGCGGCCTACATGAGTCCGGAGCAGACTCGTGGTGCCGAGGTGACGCGTCGTTCCGATGTGTGGGCCTTCGGTGTGATTCTCTTCGAGATGCTCACGGGCAAGCGGCCGTTCGACGGCACAAGCGAGCTCGGACGTACTCGCCGCTATTCTGCAAACGGTGCCCGACTGGGGCGCACTGCCTCCCGAAACGCCCTCCACCATCCGGCGCCTGGTGCAGCGCTGTCTCGCACGCGATTCGAAGGCACGCGTCCGCGACATCGGCGACGCACGGCTCGAGATCGAGGATGCCGAGAAAGCGCTTAGTCCCGGCGCAACCGGAGCTCCGGCGGCAACGTCGCCGGATCCGATGGCTGACCGCAGGCACCAATTGTGGCGAGTTCTGTACTCGATGGCCGGGCTGATCGTCGTTGCGGCGATAGCCACTGCTGCGTACCTGGGCGGCATCCGCGGCAGTTCGGCCGTCACGGAAGTGCGTCTGCAGATGCCGCCGCCCCCCGGCACTCATTTCGTCAGCGCGCCCGCGGTTTCGCCGGATGGACGACAGGTCGCATTCGTGGCGGTTCCGGATGCTGGCGGCCCGACGACGCTGTGGCTGCGTTCGCTGGCCGCCCCTGTTCCGACTCAGCTAGCAGGTACTGACGGAGCCAGTTTTCCCTTCTGGTCATCGGATGGTCGATCGCTGGCGTTCTTCGCCAGCGGCACGTTGAAACGATTGGCGGTGCCAACCGGCGCCCCGATTGTCATTTGCGAAGCCGCAGCTGGCCGCGGTGGCTTGTGGCTGGACGACAACTCGATTATTTTCGCGCCCAGTCAGTTTTCGCCCTTGATGCGCGTCAGTGCGGCTGGCGGCCAGCCAGCGCCGATAACCACACTGGCTGAGGGGGAAACCAGTCACCGCTTTCCGCAACGTCTGCCCGGGCGTCAGCTCCTGTATTACTCCGCGAATCGCACACCGGCTAAGAGCGGCACGCGGCTGATCTCGATCGACGCTCCCGAACGGGCAGTGAACTTCTTTGAGGGGATGTCTGTTGCCGGTTACGTGGATGGGTTCATCGTGTTTGTGCGTTTACTGAGCTCGACAAGCATGCTCGCGCAGCAAATTACGTTGTCATCAGGTCAGCTGCATGGGGAACCCATTGAGGTAGGGACAGTTCGCTCCTCTGAGACCTTCGGGCGCAGTGCCATGTCCACCGCGCCCTCAGGCGTCATCGCATTTGTCGGCGAATTCGATGCGATGGGTCAGTTCACCTGGATCAGTCGCGACGGTCGCGTGCTCGAAACGATCGGGACACCGGAAAGCCAATTGGGCGTCGAGTTGTCACCTGAGGGGGGACGTCTCGCTACCCTCCGCTTAGGCAGTATCTGGACGCTGGATCTCGCGCGCCCGGTGCCCAGCCGTGTAACTCGGGAACGCAACGTACATCCAATCTGGTCTCGGGACGGGAAGCGGATCGCTTCGATGCACACGCGAGCAATAGGCAGTTTCGACCTCCAGGTGGTCGACACGAGCACCGGACAGGTCAAGACGTTGATTGAAGGAACAACCGCGAACGTCAAGCCCATTGGTTGGACCGGCGATGGGACAATTCTGGTCTTTACCCAGACTGTGGACAAGAGTATCGAGCGCGCCATCTGGAAGATGCCACTGGATGATCCGGGCAAGGCGTCACCGTATCTGCAGGAGCGCGGACAGATCCTCGAAGCGCGGCTGTCGCCTGACGACAAGTGGATTGCCTACGCGACTGACCATTCCGGGAGGTTTGAAATCGAAGTGCAAAGCTTTCCCGTACCAGAGCGCCAAGTATTCGATTTCCGTGGACGGTGGCGGGTATCCGCGGTGGCGTGCCGACGGCCGAGAGGTGTACTTCTTATCGGCCAGCTCGCGCCTTATGGCCGTGGCCATCACGCCGGGGAATCCACTTGTCATCGGGCGACCGGAGCCACTCTTCGAAGTGAAACTCGTCGCGCACCCCGACCGGGCCAACTTTGCCGCGTACCAGTACGATGTCAATGCCGACGGCACGCGTTTTCTGATCAATCGTCAGGTCTCTGAATCAGCAGCGAGCATGACGATCATTGCGGGCTGGACGCCTTCGCGTTAATGCCGGTGATCGCCGGAGCCGGGTCGGCCAAGCAGTAGATTCTGTGCAGTTCTCGATCCGCGCGCCGGCGCGTACGGTTGCGGCGCTTGAAATGAACGTAGTCGCTCCCGACTCCATCGATACCGAGGACCGGTTCGATCTACAAAGTGGGGTCGCGATTTCAGCCGTTTAGAATCAACAACTTGGACCAGACCGTCGCCAGTTGGAACCGAATGAGCGAATGGCTCAATCGGTTGGATGTCTGCAGGCAATCGGTCTGACCGCACAGCCGGAGCAACCCAGCTGACGACCGACGCGTGGCGGGCAACTTACTCCCGACTGCGCACGATGGTCAGCGGTTCCCCCTTCGTTGCGGTGTCCTCATGCCGCAAGCCAGATAGATCGGCTCGGAGCCAGGCTTTCGCAATCGTCCACTCGCGCACAAGCGTCGCCTCTGAGATGCCGATGACCTCGGCCGCTTCCTCGATCGTCAACCCTCCGAAGTACCGCAATTCGACGACGCGCTCCTGACGGGGGTTGAAGGCGGCCATACGGCTCAGTGATTCGTGAAGTGCGAGGACGTCAATGGCGCGAGGAATGCCCGCCGCTGCCTCGTCACCGTTCAGGGTGACACGTTCGAGCCCGCCTCCGCGCTTATCCGCGACACGCGCTCGGGCGTGATCAACGAGAATGCGCCGCATCAGACTCGCTGCCACGCCAAAGAAGTGCGCTCGGTTGCGCCATTTGAGGTGCCGCTGATCGATCAGGCGGACGTAGGCTTCGTGCACGAGGGCGGTGGGCTGCAGCGAATAGCCCGACGCCTCGCGCCGCAGCTGCGCGCCTGCGATGCGTCGGAGATGGTCGTAGACAACCGGGACCAGCTGGTCAAACGCCTCTCGTCCGCCATCGCTGACCGCGAGGAGCAGCTCCGTGATCCTGGTCGTGTCCGGGGCACTATGGCTCATATCCCTATGGGCGAGAGAATAGGTCAGGTCTTGCGGGTTCAGCAAGTGGACCGAGAGTGGGACGGAGAGTGACGTGAACCGAAGGTGGCGTAAATTTCTGATCTGCCCATCGAACCCGAGCAGAGACGCGGTAGAATCGCGCCAATTGCAAGCGGCAAACCCACGCGTGTTTTCTCGCACGTAGCCTAACTCGATCCGAATTGCGGATGGAGCACGTAACATGACAGCGGAGCGCTGGGAACGGATCCAGGGGCTGTATCACGCCGCCCGCGCCCATGCGGACAGCGACCGAGCTCAGTTCCTGGGTGATGCGTGCGCAGGCGACGCCATGCTCAGGCAGGAGGTGCAGGCGCTGCTGGATCAGCCCGTGTCCACCGGCGGCTTCATTGATTTCCTCGGCGGCCCACCCCTTGCGCAGGTCACCAGTGTTGCCAGCAACGATCTGACCGGCCGGCAGCTTGGCAGCTACCGCGTGCTGTCGCTTCTCGGACGCGGCGGCATGGGCGAAGTGTATCGGGCGCACGATTCGCGGCTGGGACGCGATGTTGCGATCAAGGTGCTGCCAACGAGGTTCACGGAGGATGCCGAGCGTCTGGCCCGTTTCGAGAGCGAAGCGCGTATGCTCGCCGCGCTTAATCATCCGCATATAGGCGCCATTTACGGCCTCGAGGACGCGGACGGGGTGCCGGCGCTCGTGCTGGAGCTCGTCGACGGCGAAACCCTCGCCGATCGATTACGCCGGGGGCCCATCTCGCCGCCCGATGCAGCGGCGATCGCCCGACAGATCGCGGTGGCGCTCGATGCCGCGCATCGGAAGAGCATCATCCATCGCGACTTGAAGCCAGCGAACATTAAGATTACGCCCCAAGGCGTCGTGAAGGTACTGACTTCGGCCTGGCCAAAGCGGCCGCGAGTGAGATCACAGCGACCGCGGACATTTCACAGTCGCCGACGGCCGCGATGGACGCCACACGCGTGGGTGTGATTCTCGGCACCGCGGCCTACATGAGCCCCGAGCAGGCGCGCGGCCTGCCGGTGGATACGCGCGCCGACATCTGGGCCTTCGGCTGCGTCCTGTACAAATGCTCACCGGGCGCCCGCCCTTTAAGGGCCGGACCGTGGCCGAGATATTGGCAGCGGTTCTCGAGCGGGATCCCGATTGGAAAGCGTTACCGTCCTCAACGCCGGTGCGTCTCCGGGAGCTCTTGCGTCGTTGTTTGGAGAGGGACCTTGCCCTCCGCTTGCAGAACATCGAGGAGGCGCACGACACGATCGAACAAACGCAGCGGGGATGGAACCGATGGCGAGCCGCGGCAATCGCAGCAGCCGCGGCGGCCGTGCTCGTGTCCATCGCGGGATGGACGGTGTTTCGCAACACCAGCCGCTCCGACCCCGTCACGTCAACCTCGGACTACATTCAAATCACCGACCTGGCCGAATCCGCTGTCGCTCCCAGCCTGTCCCCCGACGGGCGCATGCTCGCCTTTAAAGTCGGCGAGAACTATTTCCTTGGAAGGGGGCAGATTTACGTCAAGCTCCTGCCAAGCGGCGAGTCCGTGCAGCTCACACGAGGTCCACAGGGCAAGTACGGCCCCGTCTTCACGCCTGACGGTTCGCGGGTGGCGTATACGCAGCTGGAGACGACGGGTGACGGCCTGTCGTGGGACACGTTCACCGTGCCAACGCTGGGCGGCGAGCCCACACGGCTGCTGCCCAACGCTTCCGGGCTCACTTTCCTCCGAAGTGGGCGAGTGTTGTTCGCAGAAATTCGAGATGGCCTGCACATGGGCATTGTCTCCGCCACCGAACGCCGCTCCGAGGCGCGCGACGTCTACTTCCCGCCGCACCAGCTGGGAATGGCGCATTTCGCGCATGCCTCACCGGATGGCCAATCGATTCTCATGGTGGAGATGGACCAGACGCACGCCTTCGGCTTGCCCTGTCGGCTGGTACCGGCCGACGGCCGCTCTGCTGGCCGCCAGGTTGGCCCACGCGGCACGTGCACCGCCGCGGCCTGGTCTCCGGACGGACAGTGGATGTACTTCGGCGCAAGCGTCGGTGGCCGTTCGCATCTGTGGCGCCAACGATTCCCCGATGGAGAACCAGAGCAGATCACGATGGGGCCGACGGAAGAGGAAGGCGTGACGGTGACACCCGATGGGCGCGCGCTCATTACTGCGCTTGGGATTCGTCGGAGCTCCATCTGGATTCACGACGCGACCGGCGAGCGGGCCGTCGTGGCGGAAGGGTTCGCGAGGCTTCCGCGGCTGTCCGAGGACGGCACGCGCGTGTTCTTCCTACTGCGGGCGGCCGCCGACTCCGACACTTCTGAACTGCGCGCGCTCGAGCTCGCAACGGGCGCCGCGCAAACGCTGATCCCCGGCGTTTCGATCGTTGACTACGACATCTCGAGAGACGAATCCGAGGTCGCCTTCACCACTCGGGAGGGCGGAGAGTCGCACATCTGGATCGCCGCCTTGGATCGACGCAGTCCGCCACGGCGGATTGCCTCGAGTGCGGATCAAGTGTCCTTCGGTCCCGCGGATGATCTGATTTTCCGATCGATTCAGGGGCAGGCGAACACCCTGGTGCGCATCAGCAAGGATGCTGCGCGGCGGCAGCCGATCGACGGACCAGCGGTGCATGAGAAGGGTGCGGTCTCGGCTGATGGCCGGTGGGTGATCGTCTACTCACCTGGGTCTGGCCTGACGGAACCCGTAGCCACCTTCGCCGTGCCGCTCGATGGCGGGCCGGCTCGCCGGATTTGCATACCTTACTGCGGAGTGCGCTGGTCGGCCAACGGCCGCTTCTTCACGCTAGGCGTCGCTCTCGACCTGGCGACGGGCGTCCCGAGCAGGACCCTTGTCGTTCCGGTCGCCGACGAGCCTTCGCCCATCCCTGAGTTGCCCGCGCCAGGCGTGCACGCGATTTTCGAGTACGCGCGCCCTGGCGAAGCGACCCGGCGTCCGCACGCTCCAGCAGGGTGACGTGTCGATCGGATCGGACGCGAGCACGTACGTCTTCACGAAGGCGGAGTTCCACACCAACTTGTTCCAGATCCCACTCCGACGGTAATCCCTCCACGCCGGTGTTCTTCCAAAGATCATCCTCATTCGAAAGGTCAGGCGCGGGCCGCCTTAAATAGCGTCGGTGAGGTAATTCGTTCTCCGTTTACGCGATCTATGGCGAGGCCGGATCACGAGCGCAGATCCAGGCCAGCTTGCTAGATCACGGAAAGCACTCACAAGGAGAAGGACGATGCTTTGGATGACTTCTGGCCTCGATTCGATTCGCCGTCGCGTTTCAAGCAAACAGCGACCGTTTCCGCCGGCCCTCACGTGGTTGACCGCCGCCCTGGCATTGACGGTTCTTGCCGGTACGAGGAGTCTTGCTCAGGATGTGACCGGCACGTTCGTTTCCATCGAGGTGCCGGGGGCGTCATTCACGGTGGCCCGCGCAATCACGGCGGACAGCCGCATCGTTGGTTTCTACGGCGTGGTGAACGGCCCCCAACACGGGTTCCTCTTTACCGATGGGACCTTCACTACGATCGATGTGCCTGTCCCAGGT
Organism: uncultured Acidobacteriota bacterium; assembly: GCA_963762925.1. Lineage (GTDB taxonomy): Bacteria > Acidobacteriota > Vicinamibacteria > Vicinamibacterales > UBA2999 > DASPWV01. Next base: position 25,769 of record CAVXMP010000007.1, read on the forward strand.
GCGCGTTGGACCAATATCTTCGGGATCAACGCCCGCGGCGACATCGTGGGCGCCTTTGGAGACAAGGACCTCGTCCAGCACGGATTCCTCTTGCCGGCTTATGGGGCCTTCATGGTTATCGACGGGCCGTCCAGCACGGACGATGGGCCGACGATCCGCACGCTCGCCAAAGGAATCAACGCCGCTGGGGATATCACCGGTTACTATGACACGGCACACAAGCGTCACGGCTTTGCGCTGAGCCGCCGCGGTGTCTTCCGCACGATCGACATCGATGGCGCGCAGGGCCCGACGCCAAACGGCACCTTTGCTCAGTGGATCAACGCTCGCGGCGATATGGTGGGCACCTTCTTCGACGGTGCCGTCCACGGGTTCCTCATGTCCGGCGACATAGTGACGCAGCTCGACGTGCCCTTTGCGGGCGCGATCAACACGAATGCGCCGGGCTTGAACGACCGGGGGGATATTGTCGGTTTCTATACGGTGAGCGGCCGTCAGGTGGCGTTCAGACGTGATCGTCACGGGAATTATGAGTCGCTCGACGCACCGACGCCGACGCCCGCTTCCAGCACTCTGGCGATCGGCATCAACGCCCCTGGCGACATCGTCGGGCAGTACACCCACCTAGGCGCGACGCGCGGTTTCGTGATGTATCGAGCGCGAACTCCCTAACGCGCGGGGCCTTCTCGCCGGAACCCAGGTAAGACCGGTTCGTCGCTACGGCGAACCGGTCTCCGCCTCCCTGTAGCTGACCTCTGTACCGTTTGCGGTCTCCTGATGTAGCCGGATCGGCAATTCGTCGACGAGCCGATTCTTTGTACCCGCCACGGCTGAATGAGACGGCAGCCGCTGAGGGGCCGCGCGAGTCCCGCCATGACTCGCGTCCGCTGGGGAGCGCCCTGGAGTTCATCGAGCGTACGGATGATAGGCCTCAGCCGATCTCGATCGCGCGCTGCCGCGAACTGGTCGGCGATGAGGCGGAATCGATAACCGATCAGGAGATCGCGTTAGTCCGCCGTCAGGCCGAGACGATGGCGTACGTGGTGGTCGAGATGTACCTGGAAAGCCGCACGATTTCCGAGTAGAACCCGTGCCTCGACACCGCGCCTTCCACTGGATGCGGATGGATTTAAGCTGCCGCCTATGGTCGGCGCGGTGATCTAGGTTGCGTCAGCACGAAGGAGTAGCCGAAACATCAGTCTGCCGGCTTCGCGCGTGTGAAGGATACTGCCACCGCCAAGGCTAAGAAGTCCTCGAGCGGTTCCATGAGGAAGGCGAGAGCGCCAACTCCACGGATCGCAGCCAGCTTCAGAACCTGCTCACGTACTGGCGGTTGACCGCGTGCATTTCGTGGTCGTGTTCAACCTGACGCGCTTCGCACGCGACAAGTACGATGACTTCGCGCTGCGCTCGCACCCTGGAATCGCTGGGGCATTTCGCTGCGCTCCGCGACCGAGCCGATCGACGACACCTCCACGGGCAAGCTGATGGAAGGCGTCTTTGCCGCCCTCGCGCAGTTCGACAACGATGTGCACGATCGAAGGCGTACGGTCATGCGGTCGCCTTGTCATTGGTACTCATCTGAGATGGCGCCGTGCGAGCGCGACGCCAGAACCGGACTTCAGGTATTGCTCAAATGCCACGGCACGCGGCTCGTCGGAAAATTGCACCACAACGTCGACGTGCCAAGGTCGGGCATCGGATGTGTGCGCGCAGCGGCCCGCATTGTGCGCGGCCAATCTCGCGTTCACATCCGAGGTGACGCCAGTGTAGGACCGAGCGGGGTCACACACACTGCGCAAGACGTACACAGTGCGTTTGAGATTGGGCATGGTCCGGCGTTTGGTGCAAGGACGCCGCCGCCTGGGAATGTAACGAAACCGAGATGAAATGGATCGTCTCACACTGAACGATCGCAAGTTTAGCGACACGAACCGGCCTCAATGTGTGCAGAAAATGCCAGGGGATCACTGGCGAAGGATGGCTTGCCAACCGCCGCCCTTCGCGGCTTCGCCGCTACAGTGGGCATCCTTCGCGAGTCCGTCGCTCTCGCTCGCGGGCGCTACGATGAATTTCGCTTCACCACTGACGAAGGATGGCTCGCCATCCGAGTCGCACTGGCTCCGGGCGAGCGAAGGATGGTGGACCAGACGGGCGCCAGTTGTCCGCTTCTCGGACAATAAATTTCCTAGCTGTGCGATGCTACTCGATGCAGAGGTGACTCCTGAACGCAGTTGAACGCTCATTTCGACTGGCTGGTCCAGAGGGGCTTGGCGCCCGCCCACGGCCCGAGCTAATCGGACCGGTCCTCGGCAGCCTGGAAGGAACGCTGCTCGACGCCGTGCGGATGGGATTTCTTCATTCCAGCCGCGCGCGTGGTCGTGTACCGACTTCGTTGAGGGCGGCATCCGAAGTTCGTTTTATTGGCCACAGCGGGGAGAGCGGTGCGACGCTGCTTCACTTCGAAGTGCCGACCTTTGGAAGCGTCGCCTCGGAGCTCTTTGAGCAACGGGTCCTCTGGGACGACGGCCCCAAGCCGGAGGAAACTGCGTTCGAGCTATTTGGTGCAGCTTTGCACGATGTGGCAGTTCGGCGTACCGAAAGCAATCGTTTCGACCCTGGAATGCTCCGTCGAATCCACACCTACCGGCGCGTGCTCGGTCGCGGAATCGATCGAATCACCATGCCCGACACCGTCGTCGAGCGGCGCGGACAGATCGACGCCGATGTCGTGACCGCTGCCTCCGAGCTTTATGCGGTTACTCCGCAGGCCAGACGCGTCCGGGTGACTGGTCGCCTTGATGTCATGGGCGCAAGCCAGGGAGTTCTCAAGCTCGACGTTCGCCCTGGCGAGATCGTGACGGCGCTCTGGGAGGGTGAAGAGCCGGTCGAAACCCTCCGGGAATTCTTCAACAGAGACGTCGTTGTAGAAGGCGTTGGGGTCTTCCGTCCTTCGGGTTCGCTGCTGCGTGTCGATGCAGATGCGATCGCTCCCGCCTCGTCTCAAGACGAGTTCTTCCGTCGGGTTCCATCAGGCGTCGCTCAGCGCGATTACCACAAGCTCACGCGGCTAAAGGCTGGCGAGAAATCGGCGTACGCTCAGCTCCGCGGCTGGCTTCCAGGCGATGAGTCAGACGAGGAATTCAACGCTGCGGTGGTTGCATTGCGCTAGGAGATGCCGGCACCGTACCTGCTCGATACAACCGTTCTCCTGCACTGGACGCGCAACTCACCCCAGGCACAAGCGATCGACGCGAACTTTCAACTCTCATCATCGGCGATGAGGCCGCTGGTCGTGCGAGGTATCTCTCGGAGAGATGCTCGCGTTTAGCTTAAGCCGCACCTGGGGCGCGCAGAAGCTGCGGCGCTTGTCAGAGCTCGAGCGTCACGTTGTGGTCGTGCACATTTCCGATCCTGGAGTCAGGCAGGCGTACGCCGAGCTGTCAACCCTGGCGCAATCGTCCGGCTGGTCGATGTTTCACGGCAAGAATGATCTATGGGTCGGTGCCGCCGCGCACGCAGCCGACGCGCATCTTCTGACGATGGACACGGACTTCCTACCGCTCCGTGGACGCGCCGGCTGGCGATCACTATTCTGGACGACAAAACCGGGCTTCCTCGCCCGTAGTTCCTTCCAGCCGGGGTCGCTCCCACGCCACGCTTGCAGGGTGTCGTCGCCTCCGCCGCCGCGTGCAGACTGCACCAGTAGACCCTTAGACCCTGATGGCATTTCGGAGGCGGCCAGCACGGTTCCAGAGCGCCTGCTCACCCTCGTTCTCAAGTTGCTACTCGGAAACGGCTGAGGCCGCGAGGGGGGCCACGACGATCCGCGGTGGTTGGCCCGGCTGGAGAACGCTAAGTTGTCAGTCGAAAACGGCGTTCGATCAACTCGTGTCCGCGAAGCCTTCTCCTGCAAGTCTCTCCACACCGACGACTTACAAGTTGAGAGCTCCAACAACAAGCGCGGCGCTTTGTGCCGCGCATTGGAAGCACTTAGGCCGTGTCGCTGATTGAGCGGGGGCGTGAGCGACCCCCCGGTTTCTGGGCCCTGGTCGCCCCGAGGCCGTCCCGGAGGGTCGCTCACGCCCCGGTGTCACTGCCGCGATCACTCGTGGAATGCTCCGGTGATGTTCGCGCCGTTCGCAGATGCATTGTCACGTGCGTACGCACTGCAAATCGCGCGCGGATCGCACGGCACTTTCAACACACATCGGCGAAGGTACTCGCGCTGCTTCGGCCATCACATCGTCAGGGTCGAGCTGTGCTCGGCATCGTCAAGGCTCTTCGCTGCGCTCCGACCCGCTACGCCCACCCCAACGCGCACAAAACGCGCGTCGGGGGGCCCCGGGTGCGCGGGCCTTCGGGCCTTGACGACTCCTCCACCCCAACGCGCTGGAATACGCGCGTCGGGGACCCCGGAGCCTGCGCGCAGCTCGAAGGTAGCACTTATGTGATGGCCGTGGAAGCTCGTCGCAATTTTTTCGTATTGACGCGAGCACACGCCAGACATATGTTGAAGATCTCGCCGGTGCCATCATGCAGCCTCTCCGCAGTCGCATTAGACGCGGAGCGCTGCAGCCACCGCTCTCAGAGCTACGTTGCAGCTCCCTCAATAACAACTTGAATCGATCGCGCAATTGATAGTCTCGCGCGATCACCGCGCCTGGCCACGCGTCACGCGTATTTGCTATCGGCGTCACGCCTGCATTTGCGCTCATCGACATCGACGCGCCGGCAATCATGTCGGCGGGTATCGAGCGAGCACCCCAGCACACACACACGAATCGTCATGCATCGCGTTCGCAAGGGAGCGCCCATGGAGTTCGTCGAACGTGCGAGTGAACAGCCGGAGCCGATTTCGATTCCACGCTGCCGCGAACTGCTCGGCGAGGAAGCGGAATCGATGACCGATCACGAGATAGCGCTAGTCCGCCGTCATGCCGAGACGATGGCGTACGTGGTAGTCGAGATGTATCTGGAAAGTCGCAGGATTTCCGAGTAGAAGTCGTGCCTCGGAAACGCCACTTGTCGGAGCCCGCGAATGGATCTACGCTGCCAACCATGGTCGGCGCGGTGATCTACGTTCGCGTGAGCACGAAAGAGCAGACCGAGAACCTCAGCCTGCCAACCCAACTGCGCGCGTGCGAGGAGTACTGTCGCCGCCACGGTTACGAGGTGCTCGAACGCTTTCACGAGGAAGGTGAGAGCGCAAAGACGACGGACCGCAGCCAGCTTCAGAGCCTGCTCACGTTCTGCCGCTTGAACAAGGGTCGCGTGCATTTCGTGATCGTGTTCAATCTCACGCGGTTCGCGCCGGACAAGTACGACCACTTCGCGCTGCGCTCGCACCTGCAATCGCTGGGTATCTCGCTACGGTCGGCGACCGAGCCGATCGACGACACCTCCACCGGCAAGCTGATGGAAGGCGTGTTAGCCGCCTTCGCGCAGTTCGACAACGATGTGCGCTCGGATCGCACGCGTGCAGGCATGCGCGCTGCATTGGAACTCGGGCGCTGGGTGTTCCTCGCGCCGCTCGGCTACATCAATGCGCCGCGTGCGACGGGCAAGAGCCTGATGCCCGATCCAGAACGCGCACCGCTGGTGCGTCGCGCGTTCGACGAGTACGTCACTGCGCGGTTCACGAAGCAGCAGCTTCTGCAGCAGGTAACGGCAGGGGTTGGGGAACCGCCGCGGCCACGCCCTCAGCGCGCAGGCGATCGACATGCTTCTCCGCAATCAGCTTTATGCGGGCATCGTGGACGTCGCCGAGTACGGCGTTCGCGGCAAGTGCAGGACTTCGAGCCACTGATCAGCAAAGACACCTTCCATAGAGCCCACGGTTACGGTTCGAAATGTCTTTTCGCGAACGCACGGCCAGAGCCCGACTTCAAATAGCGTTCGAAACGGATAGCCCTCTTCTCGTCCGGGAACTCAATCGAGACGTGAAGTTGCCACGGCCGATACCTCGCTGTGTGCGGGCACCAGCCGGCATTGTGATCGTTTACTCTCCCGCCCACGTCTGACGTCAGACCGACGTAGAAGCGCGGAACGTGGTCCGCGTTTCTGAGGACATAGACGAAGTGTTTGGGGCCGACCACACGGTGCATCGGCAGCAAGCGGAGTGCCGCAAGGGAGAGCGCTCTATTGGGCCACGATCCTGTCGAATAATGGATCGGGGTAGCAATTCCTGAGAGCTAAGAGAACCCGACGCCTGGCAATTTCCGATGCTGGTAGGGTACTTGCTGGCTTTCGCCGAGTTCGCAGCGGTCAGGGTTTACCGAGCCGAAGCTCGTTCGGTGACTAGGACGGGCCCGCCTTCGCGTTGCTTCCGCCGTCGCGCTTCGCGCTAGGGCGCGACGAGTCGCAACGCTACGGCGCCGCATCCTTCGCCTGCATTCATGAGCGAAGGATGGTGGACCAGGCCGGGATCGAACCGGCGACCTCATGAATGCCATTCATGCGCGCTCCCAACTGCGCTACTGGCCCCCCGGGTGAGGATCTTCAATCATAACATCGCGCGCGCAGCGGACCATCCAACCGGTGACGATCCGGCGCGCAGCGCGAAACTCATCGTAGAGGCCGGCGTTCCGTCAGCTGCTGGTCGGCACAGTCGGACCGAAATCACTGCTGAACATCAGATGGTCCATGACCCATCGTCGGTTCTGATGGCGCAAGATAAAAATAAACTTGCCTCTATCGCGCCGCGCGACGCCACCGGGCGGGGCCATGTTCAAGCGATAGTCACCACTCGCAAACGCGAGCGGGCCTGAGCCGGCGATCGTCTGGGCTTCGAGCACAAGGTCCGACGCGCCCTGCTTGAACCTCTCCACGTAGTACACGCGGACGCCCTCCCTTCCGCGCGTGGTCGAAGCGTTGGGGGGCATCACGGCTCCGGTGTCGGTAAAGAGAGTCGACAACTTCGCCGCGTCCTTCGCGTTGTAGGCGGCGATGAACTCGGCGATGAGCTGATTAATGGCATCGGTCTCGGGCTTCCCGAATGGGGGCGCCTGGCTCGAAGAACAGGCTGCAAGACTAAAGACCATGGCAGTTGCCATGAGCAGCGAGCGTCCTCGCATGAGTCACCTCTCTTTTCTCGTCCCGTTCCGCAGCGGTTTCCGCTGACTCGTCACAGGCATCGACGCTGAAATCCTAACAGAACATCGCTGGGTGATTGAATGACGCCGGAGGCCCATCGGCGCAGGTGTGCGTTCAATAACCGAGCCGGACGACGCCGTTCTTCGTTTCTCCGATCGATCCCCTGGTGAGCCACTCAGCGAGGCCGCAAACAGCAGCAAGTGATTCTTCTCCCACATCGCACTGTGCGACGAGCACGCAAGATCGACGAGCACCTTGTCCGGCGATCCGAGATCGTCAAAGACTGTGCGCACGCGCTCGGGAAGCACCTGTTTGTCGTGCGCGGCAGCCACGATCATCGCCGGGACGCGCGTGCTCCCCGTCGCGGCCGCATTCCACCCCCACGTCGTCGTCGACGGCGCGCGGCGCACGCCGCTTCCCCACGTCGCGCCGACGGAATCCGACGCGAGCAGGTCCGCCCAGATCACGTCGCGCACGGCCGGGTCGTACTGGTTCGGACACGCGACCTGGCGATCCCAGTTGGCGATGAATTCACTGCGCGACTGCGTATTGAAGACCACGCCGGGTCGTGGCAGCACGGCCGGCGCTGCCGCCGGCGAATCGCGCGTGTAGGCAGGCGCAAGCAACACCAGTTTGTTGACCTTCTCCGGGTGCTGCGCGGCATAGCCACCAGCGCGCGGCCCACCCAACGACCACGCCACCAGGCTGACTCTGTCGACGTGCCGGAGCTTGCGGATGTGATCGACGACGGCGTCGATGTCGTTCCAATCGGACGCGATGGTCGTGAGCTGACCTGGATAGGACGGCTTGCACGGCGCGTCGATGAGACCCGGCACGAAGGCGGCTTGTTGCTCGGCTGAGAGGTTGCAGGGATCGTTCATCGGCGCCGGACGCGTCGAGCGACCGTAGCCCGTCGTGTCCATGGCGAAGGCGTCGAAGCCGGCATTGGCGAGGTAGGCCATCCAGCTGTAGTCGCCGACGGGAGCATCGAACGCGACTTCCGCCGGCGTGCCCGCACCGTGCACGAACAGAACGACGCGATCGGCGAGGCTGGCACCGCGAAGAACGGTTTCGGCGTCGACGCGCTCGCGCACGTAGATCTGCGCCAGCTGTCCGGCGATGGACGGCACCGTCGACTTCACGCGCACATAGTGATCGATCGACAACAAACGCTGTCGATCCTTGCCCGTTTGCGCAGCGCCACTCTGAACGGCGGCCACCACGATCGCGGTCACGAGTGCCTGGAATCTCATAGCGCCTCGGCCGGATTCTGCCACAGAACCCCCTTGCAACTGCGCTTCGCCTGACGCCTCCAGTTTGGTAGAGTACCCGCCCATGCAACACCGAACACTCGTCACCTTTCTGGCAGCCGCCACGTTCTGGTTCGCGCTTCTCCCCTCTGAGACTCGTGGGCAGCGCGGGAACCAACCGGTGCAATTACCCGACGGCCCGGGCAAGGAACTGGTGCAGACGACGTGTGCCAAATGCCATGGCCTCAATCTCATCGGCAATTCCTGGGGTTACACCAAGGAAGGCTGGCATCAGCTGATCGGAACGATGGTCGCGTTGCCAAAGGATCAAGCCGACACAGCCACCACCTACCTCGCCACCCATTTCCCAGTAAAACCGGCGCCGCAGGCCGTGGTCATCAAAGGACCCGTCGAGGTGACGATCAAGGAGTGGATTGTGCCGACGCTCGGGTCCCGGCCACGCGATCCGCTCTCCGCGAAAGATGGGTCGTTCTGGTGGGCCGGCATGTACGGACACCGGCTCGGGCGGCTCGATTTGAAGACGGGTGACATGAAGGAGTTCCCACTGCCCGATGGTTCGGGCCCGCACGGGCTGATTGACGACAAAGATGGCAACGTCTGGTTCACGGGCATGGGGAAGAACTACGTCGGTATGCTCGATCCGAAGACAGGCAAGGTCACCGAACACGCAGTGCCTGAAGGATTCCGCGGCCCGCACACGCCGATCATCGATCCGAAGGGCATGGTGTGGTTCACCGTCCAATCGGGCGCCGTCGGCCGACTCAACCCCAAGACCGGCGAGATGAAGCTCGCGAAGCCGCCAAGCACGCCCACCTATCCGTACGGCATTCAGATCAACTCGAAAGGTATCCCGTGGTACGTGGACTTCCGCGGGAATCGCGTCGCGCGCGTCGATCCGGACACGATGGAGATCAAGGAGTTCACGTTGCCGAATGCGGCCGCGCGTCCACGCCGCATCGCGATTACGCCGGACGACGCGATCTGGTACACCGATTACCCGCGCGGGTATATCGGCCGGCTCGATCCGGCGACCGGAGCCGTGCAGGAATGGCGCTCGCCCGGCGGTGAGCAATCGGAGCCGTACGGCATCGCGGCGACTGGCAACATCCTGTGGTACAGCGAAGTCCGGGTACGACCGAACACGCTGGTGCGATTCGATCCGGAGGGCGAGAAATTCCAGACGTGGATCATCCCATCCGGTGGCGGCGTGGTGCGTCACATGATGGCCACTCCGAACGGCGACGTCCTGCTGGCCTGCAGCGGCGTCAATCGCGTCGCCTTCGTGGACGTGAAGGGAAACTGAGCGGCGACGCCCTGAGCTCGGCGTCGTCGCAGTTTTCAGTTGTCAGTTGCCAGTGCAAAGTCAGTAACTCAACTTTGCACTGGAAACTCGACATGTCCCTGACCCCTGATCCCTGATCCCTGATCCCTGATCCCTGATCCCTGATCCCTGATCCCTGATCCCTGATCCCTGATCCCTGATCCCTGATCCCTGACCCCTGACCCCTCACGGCTGGCCGCCCGCCTGAAGACCGAGTAACGGTGTCTAACGAGTCATGCTCGAAGCGCGGCATCTCGCGAAACGGTTTTACGGCGTCACCGCAGTCGAAGATGCGAACTTCGTGGTGCGTCCGGGGGAAGTCATCGGCTACCTCGGTCCGAACGGCTCTGGCAAGACGACCACGGTGAAAATGCTGACCGGTCTGCTCGAGCCTTCGGGCGGCAGCGTCTGGTTTGATGGGCGCGACATCGCCCGGGATCTCCTGGGCTACCGCAGCCGCCTGGGATACGTCCCCGAAGAACCGCAGCTCTATCCCTTTCTGTCCGGACGCGAGTATCTCGAACTGGTCGGCCGGCTGCGGGAGCTGCCGGAGCGCGTCATCCAACGCAAGATTCCCGCGCTGCTCGAACTGCTCGGCATCGCCCTGGCTGCCGATCAGAGCATCAGCTCGTATTCGAAGGGAATGAAGCAAAAGATTCTGATCAGCGCGGCGCTCCTTCACAATCCCGATGTGCTCATCTTCGACGAACCGGATTCCGGTCTCGACGTCACCACCATGCTGGTGATGCGGCATCTGGTGCATCGGTTCGCCGAGGAGGGGAAGGCTGTTCTGTACAGCTCTCATGTTCTGGAGGTGGTTGAAAAACTCTGCACCAAGGTGATCGTCCTGCATCGCGGCAAGGTCGTTGCCGATGCGTCGGTCGACGCACTGCGGAGTGTCGTCGCCAGCCATTCTCTGGAGGACGTGTTTGCGCAGCTCGTGCTTCGAAACGATCCGGAGAGTACCGCGCGCGATATCGCCGACGTCGTGACCAGTCGCGCCTGAGTTCACGAGCATGCGCACCACCACGGCGACGCGGCTACTCACGCGGCACTTTCTTCGCCGGTTCCTCGACAACGACCTGATTTCGCCGCACATCGATCTTCACGAAAACACGACGCTCATTTGCGCCGCGATTGTCTCGACCAGCCTGTTTTTCAGCGTCGGCTTGGGCGCCAAGTTCATCGTCGGCATGCTCATGCCTGGGCCAACGGCTATCCTCGCGCTGACGGATCGATTTTTTCTCATCGGCGCCTCGATGATCGTCATGGCGCTCGTCGCCGCCATGCAGTGGGAGGCGTTATCGCTGGACGCTCGGGACACGTCCAATCTGGGGCCGCTCCCCATCGCGCGCCAGGCGATGGTCCGCGCCAAGCTGACGGCGCTCGTCATCTTTGCGACGGCATTTGCGGTGGCGCTCAACCTTGTGCCGAGCACCGTCTATCAGACGCTGCTCCTCACGAAGATACCTGTCGGCTTGATTGGACTCGTTCGATCGATCGCGGTCCACGCAGTGGCCTCCGTCCTGGCAAGCGCGTTCGGCTTTCTTGCGGTCATCGCGTTGAAGGAACTGCTGCGCGCGATTCTTGGAGCCACGTGGTTCGCACGCGTGTCGACACTGACCCAGGCGCTCTTTGTCCTGTTCTTGATTAGCGCGCTGCTCTTGTTGCCGGGCGGACCGGAGCAGGGTATGGCCGCGGCCGGCTTTCCCGGGCGCTACTTCCTGCCTCCGTTGTGGTTCGTCTCACTGGCAGAGGTCATGGGCGGAGGAATGATTGCCAACGTCGTCGGTGTCCGCGTTCCGCTACGCATGGTCGCGGACAACGAGCGGTGGTTGGCCGTGTACCGCGCCAATGAGCCGGTCTTTCGCGAGCTCGCACAACTTGCGCTCCTCTCTCTTGCGGTGGTCACTGTCGTCGCCGTCGCCGCGTACGCATGGAATGCGCGGCATTTGCCACAGCCGATCGCGTCGTCGCCGAGGAAAGGACGCGTTCTCGCACGAGCGGGCGCAGCATTCAGCGTCGGAGATTCGGTTACGCGCGCAGGCTTCACATTTGCGATTCAGGCACTCTTGCGCAGCACCTCGCACCGCCTCACCATGGCCGCGGCCGGAGCGCTTGCGATCGCGTTCTCATTCGTCCTGCTTGGGCGCATCGACTTGAGTGAGCCGTTCGTGGCCGTCGCGCCGCCGCTCTCGCTGCTAGCCGTCCAGACGGGAGCCTTGATTATCGTGTTGTCCGGGTTCCGTCGCGCGGTGCGATAACCAGCTGAGCTCAGAGCAAATTGGATCATGCAGATGGCGTGGCGAGGCGGCGAGCGGCGCTTTCTCCGGGGGTCAAACGCGCGGCACTAGTCTGTGTGGGTGGGCCCGTGCTCATCCTGCTGCTCCCGCTTCATCTGTGGCTGCTCTCGAGAGACACGGCCATCACGCATTTTGCGATCGGCGCGGTATTCAGCGTGGTTGTCGTCGAAGCGCTTTTCGTGGGTTTCCGGAACATCCCCTTTGCCGCAAGTTACACGCCGGCGGGCAACGTGAAAACCCTGGGACCCCTGGCGTTCGTCGCGTTCGTCCTATTCCTCAATGCGTTTGTGCGCATCGAGCGAGCCGCGCTCGATACCCTCGACGGTAGCGCGATCTTGCTCGCGAGCCTCGCCATTGCGGTGGGGCTTCTCCGCGTGCTTGATCTGTGGGTGCAACGCGGCCGCCAGCCACTGACGTTTGACGATCAGCCGGAAGTCGCCACACAGTGGCTCGGTCTCAGCGGCTAGCCCAGAAGCTGGCGTACTCGTCCGGCGTGTCGAAGTCCCGAAACGCGCCATCATCGTCGACCGGCACATTGACGATGTTCTGTTCGTACGCACGCACCACCGCCTTGGCGCCCGCATTTGGATCGGCGTTTCGAAGTGCGTCGAAGGTCGCACAGTCGAAGACGACGGGATGGCCGTGTTCGTCGCCGCGCGCCGGCCGCACAATGGGAGCGCGCGTCTCACGCCACACGCGCAGCAAACGCTCGACGGTCCTGATCGCAACAAACGGCACGTCGACGAGCGTCACCAGCACCGCCTCGAGCGGCGCGCGTGAGGGCGCGTCGAGCGCCGCGAGCAGCGACGAGAGTTGTCCGGTCTTCCAGTGGTGATTATCGACAACCTGTACCCGACGATCTTGCAGGCGCAATGCGGCTCGCACCGCATCGGGCGCGGCTCCAGCAACGACGATGACCTCGGGCAGCCGCGCCGCAAATAGCGTGCGAACGATGCGCCAAAGAAAGGTATCGCCGTCTGCCGTGAGTGGAAGAGTTGGCTTCGGTCGTCCCATTCGGGACGATGCCCCCGCCGCCAGGATGATCGCTCGAACCACGTTTTCAAAATCATTGCACGTCGGGCGCTGATGCGCACGGCCGGGCCAGGTAAACGCTGGTACGATCCGCGCCGTATACTTGACTTCCCCATCGGTCCCTGCCTACACTGGCCGCGATTTCGGGCTACCCCAGCCACGCCACCAGGCATCCGTCGGCCTCATGCTCAGATACGACCGGTATCGTGATGCGGCAGCTTCCCGGGGCGCCCGGGGGTTCTGAATCGGAGGATACGGGTATGCCGACCGGTGACGATTGCAAGGCTCCTGATAGATAAAGGATTCGGGTTCATTCGTGACGAATCCGGCCTGGAGCATTTCTTCCACCGCAGTTCCGTGCGCGGAGCGGTGTTTGAATTGCTGCGGGAAGGACAGCGTGTCGAGTTCACGATCGAAGACTCGCAAAAGGGGCCGCGGGCTGGTGATGTGCGATTGATCGAAAACTAGCGGGTACTGCTTCCCCTCTCCCGGCCCCCGAGAACGGGGCCGGGTCCGTTAGCACGAAGAACACGAAGGGCGTCACGAAGGTCGCGAAGTCGTCTCCCCACGAAAACCCACAAAATCACGAAAACCAGAAAGCATGTATCATCGGAGGTGTACCTTCGCATTCCTTCGCGACTCCTTCGTGACCTTCGTGTTATTGGAAGCGAACGGGGCCCGGTGGCCCTCCCGGTCTTCAAAATCGGTCGCTGCCCCTAGGGGGCAGGCTGGGTTCGACTCCCAGGCGCTTCCGCCAACACGAACACGGAGACACGGAAGTACGAGCCATCGGAAGCACCGAAGCTGCGAAGGAGACGGAAGCCAGCGGAAAAGGCTATGCGCGACGGAGGCGATTCATCACGTCGGCGGTGTCGGCGAGGGTCGCCACAACCTCATCCGCGCCCGTTGCGCGAGCTCGTCGACCGATGAGCTTCCCGTCGCAACCGCGATCACCCGCGCGCCGATTGCGCGCGCGCACGCCACATCGTGCGGCGTATCCCCGATCACCACGGCGTTGTCGCGCGCGAGCGCGAGGAACGGTTCGCGCTTCGGCGCGCCGCAGCGCCACTTGCGCCAGCTCAGCGCGATTCGGCGAGTCCTCGCCAAACGCGCCCCACGAGAAATAGTCGCCCACGCCGAAATGCGCCAGCTTGATGTGCGCGGCCACTTTGTAATTGCCGGTCAAGAGCGCCGGGTGCATTCGCCGGGTCGACCGACAGCTCGTTGAGAAGCTCGCGAACTCCGGGCATCAACCCTTTGCGACCGGTGCCTGGCTTCAAGATCTCGTCCGGAAGGAGCTCGAGATAGGCGGTGCGGAATAGCGTGTGCGCGTCGGCCGTGTCGGGTAGGTTGGCGCGCGCGAGTGCACGCGAGACCAGGAAGGTATCGGTGTAACCCGCAATCGGGATGCCCTCGAACGCGTCGGCGACGCCAAACACCCGCTCGAATGCGATGGTCATCGCGCGGACGCCCGCGCCACCGCTCAACAACAATGTCCCGTCAATGTCGAAGAGAACGAGCGCACTCACTCCGACGAGCTCGAAATGAATGTCTGTGGCGCGAGGGCCGTTCGCCGTCCACTCCGGTGAGAACAGGACGCGCTCGTCGAGCCAGATCTGCGCGAAGTCGCCACCGCGGATGCCCTCGCGGACGAAGAACCAGTCGACACCCGAATCATCAACGAGAAAACCGAAACCGTGTTCAGGGACGAGGCGTGCGATATGTCCGTGTGGCATGGCAAGGTTACCCAAACAGCTTACGCCACTTGCTCGGAGACTTGAGCGCTCCGGTTGCAGGCTCGTGCATCAGAAGCTCGCCGCCCAAGCGCGCTGGCGAAGGCATTATCGGCGGTCATCGTCAGGACCGCAAGCCGCGCGGCTTGTCGCGATACGTGCGAGATCGGCAGCAAAGATTGTGACCAGCTCACGAGGCAACGAGGCGGAGGGATGCTCCGCCAGCAGGAGCTTCGGCCCCAACGCGAGCGCGCGCGCGAGCCGCACACGCACCTTCGCTTCGTCTCCGGCACTGGCGACCGGCACCTGCAGCACCGCGGGGCTCAGGCCGACTTCTCTGGCGAGGGCCTCGACGGATGGCTTCACATCGGCGCTGACCGGATCGACCTCGAGCGTAAAGGGCATCGCAATGTTCTGCTCCACCGTGAAGGATTCGATCAGCACCGCGCGCTCGGTAACGATGCCGACGCCGTCGAGCATGGCCAGCCACGCGTCGCTGTCTTCAATCTGCGCCGTGGACCGGCCGAACAAGCGCACGTCGCCCTCGTCGGGCAGGAGCGCACCCGGTGAGAAGGCCGACGAACACCTCGGCGGCGGGCGCATCGAGGCCGACCACGCTAACGACGCTCTGCTTCGTCGACGGTGAGCTGCTGAATCCGGAGCGGGCGGAGCGCCTGATAATTTTTTACCAGACGTTGAACTGAAACGAGCGGCGTCATCGGTTGGCGCGCGCCGCCAACGCCTCAAAATCGGCCGGCGGCAACCTGATCACTCCAATCGGACGACGCTCATCTTCTCCGTGGTAATCGGAGCCGCCCGACACCAGGAGGTTGAAGCGCTTGGCCAGCGCGAGCGCGGCGTCGCGCATCTCGGACGTGTGATCGGTGTGATAGACCTCGATCGCATCGAGGCCGGCCTTCGCCATGGGCCCAACCAGAGCCGGCTGATTGGTCAACCCCGGATGCGCCATCGACGCAATGCCGCCTGCCGCGTGAATGGCAGCGATCACCTCGGCCGGGCTCGGCCCGACGCGGGGCACAAACGCGGGCCTGCCGGATCCGAGATAGCGATCGAATGCGTCCTGCAACGACGTGACGTGTCCTAATTGAACGAGCGCGCGTCCAATCGCCGGCCGTCCTACCGATGCGCCAGGCGTGCGCGCCACATTGCTGATCAACGTCTCGACGTCAACGTGCTTGCCGAGCCGTGCGAGCATTGCGCCGATCTGGCGCAGGCGTTCGATGCGCTGCAATCGCTGCGCGGTGAGAAATTCCTCGAACTCCGCGTCCGATTCATCAAAAAAGTAGCCGAGGATGTGGACGTCGCGCTTGTGATGCACCGACGTGACTTCGATGCCCGGTACGAGCGTCATGCCGGCGGCGGCCGTATGCCGCCTCGCCTCGGCAAGGGCGGCGACGGTGTCGTGATCGGTCACGCTGATGGTGGTAAGGCCGACGGCGCGAGCGCGCGCCACCAGGGCGGACGGCGACAATCGTCCGTCCGACGCCGTGGTGTGCATGTGAAGGTCGATCAACGACCCTTCGACTCTGCTCAGGGTCGCCCTGAGCCTGTCGAAGGGCGAGACGCGGCGTGACGCCTGGTGGTCCGTCGCGTGGGCTTTGCCTTGTTCTTGCGCTGCCGCCGGGTGAGCGCGCGATATTCGCGAATGAGCAGCTCGAGATGGTCGCGCTCCTCCTCGGCAAACTCGAGGAAGATCTGTTTCCCCTTCGGAATCCTCGAAGCGCTCGCCGTAGCGTTTGAAAAAGCGGTGAGAGCCGCGCTCGCAGCGGATGCCGATGCGGTAGGCCTCGAGATCGTTGACGCCGTTCTGCTGCAGCTCGTCGGCGCCACGCGAAAACAGTCCGTTTGCCGCGCCTTTGAAAAACAGGAACGTGGGACGCGACTCGAGTTGCGGATCCTGCTCGAGCAGCACGTCTGTAACGCTGCTCCAGCGTGCCCGAGATGGTGCTTCTCTTCCTCGGCGAGATTCTGAAACACCTGCCGGCCGCGCGGATCCTTGGTGATGCGCGCGGCGCGGGCGTAAAACTCGAGACCGCTGCGTTCGGTGGCAATCGCGATGCGCAGCGCGTCGCGCGCGAACAGCAGTTCGCTTGTCGCGCCTTCTTCCGCCGGCGGCTTGCCGGTGCGGCACGACTCGCACGTGCCATAGATCTGCACGACGCTCTGCCGCGCGGTAAAGCCGCGCGCCGCGGCGATTTCCTCGACCAGCGCTTCGATGTCCGAGCTGAGAAACTCGTACGAGCGGTTGCAGGTCTTGCAGATCAGGTGGAAGTGGCGCGGGTGCCGATAGGAGTGCTCGAAGCGGAAGCGGCCCTCGCCGAAATCGACTTTGCGTGCGATGCCCGCATCGACCATCCACTGCAGCGTGCGATACACGGTCGCCCTGCTGATGCGGTGATCTTCGCGTTTGATCAGATCGACCAGATCGTCGGCACTCAGATGTCCCTCCTGGCGGAGGAACACGTTGACGATCTGGTCGCGCTTGCTCGAGCGCTTGGTGCCGGCGGGACGCAGCCGATCGATGTCCGGTACAGCCAGTTGCTGGCCAGTCCGACCTTCCGCTGCCCGCCAGGGCCTGGCTGAGTCTAGACGTTGAACGACTGGCCGCACCCGCACGTCGATGTCGCGTTCGGGTTCTTGATCGTGAACCCGCCACCGGTGATGGTGTCGACGAAGTCGACCTCAGCGCCTTTGAGATAGCTGACGCTGACCGGGTCGACGAACAGCCGGATGCCATTCGATTCGAACGCCTGGTCGCCGACGCCGACCCCGCCCTCCTCGATCATCAACCCGTACTGGAAGCCCGAGCAGCCGCCACCCTGCACAAATACGCGCAGGCCGCTGTCGACCTTGCCCTCTTCGGAGAGCAGCTCCTTGATTTTGCCCGCAGCCGATTCCGTTACCGTGATGTTGGGCGTGGCGGGCGGCACGAAGCTCTGCGTTGCCGTCTGAGTCTCTGTCTGCATGTGATTGGCTCTTTCGCTCTTAGTTTATCAAACTCGGCCTAAAACCTCGCAGCGGCGAGTCCGGCCAACCGCTCGCCGGATTCCTGCTCCAGGTCTCTGTGCAGGCTGTTGCCGTGGGCATCCATGGTCACAATCGCCGGAAAATCGCGCAATTCGAGGTGCCACATGGCTTCGGGGCTGCCGAATTCCATGAGCGAAACCCCATCCACCCGCTCGATGCACCGTGCATAGAACTGCGCGGCCCCGCCAATCGCGTTCAGGTAGACGGCGCCGGCCTCTTTGAGCGCGGCAAGCGTCTTCGGACCCATGCCGCCCTTACCCATGACCGCGCGGACACCGTACTTTTTGATGATGTCGCCCTGAAAAGGTTCCTCGCGGATGCTGGTGGTCGGGCCCGCGGCCGTCACTTTCCAGCCGTCGCCTTGTTTTGCCACCACCGGTCCGCAGTGATAGATGAGTCCGCCGCGGAGGTCCACCGGCGGCGCGTGACTGACGAGATGATGATGCACGGCATCGCGGCCCGTGTAGACGCGGCCGCTGATCATCACCACATCACCGACTGCGAGCGAGCGAACGGTGGCTTCATCGAGCGGTGTGGTGAGCGCCACTTCCCTGCCCGTGCGCCGAAATCCGGCCTGGTCCATCATCGGAAGCGTCGCGACCGCCGGATCCCGATACAGCCATTCTTCGATGGCGCCCGTCTGCGCGTCGAGGACCACGCCGAGTCGGCGAAACGCCCAGCAATCGTAGGCGACCGACACGAAGAAGCTGGCCGGAAGCCGATTGAGCGTGCCGACTTTGCAGCCAATCAGCGACACGCGACCGCCGAATCCCATCGGGCCCACGCCGAGGGTGTTGACGGTGCGCATCACTTCCGCTTCGACGTCCGCAAGCCGCGGGTCCGGATTGACATCGTCGATACTGCGGAACAACTGCTCTTTCGCGTTGACGTAACCCGACGTCCGATCTCCGCCAATGCAGACGCCGACCGCGCCGGGTGCGCACCCTTTGCCTTGCGCGTTCCACACCGCATGCAGGATGCATTTGCGTACGCCTTCGAGTGTTCGATCGGCGCGGCCCAGATGCGGCGAGCTCGGAAGGCAGCGAGTACTGCGCGTTCATGTTTTCGCAGCCGCCGCCCTTGAGAATCAGCTTGACCTCGACTTCGTCCCGCTCCCACTGCTCGAAGTGGAGGATGGGCGTCCCCGGCCCAAGGTTATTGCCGCGAGTTTTCGCCAGTGAGCGAATCGACGGAATTCGGCCGGAGCTTTCCGCGACGCGTGGCTTCGGCGATCGCATTGCGAATCTGGTTCTTCATCCAGATCTGATTCGCGCCCACCGGCGTCTTGATCTCGAAGGTGGGCATGCCGGTGTCCTGGCAGATCGCGCCTTCACCGTCAGCCGCCTGATCGATGTTCTGACCGATGATCGCGAGCGCCTGCGCCCCACGCGAGCCTTCGGGCTCCTCGTTCATGGCAATGCGCATCGCGGCGCGCACGTCGGGCGGCAGGTCTGTCGACGTCTTGATGATGAGCGTGACGATCGAATCGAAAAATGCGTCCATAGAGCCTTCTAGTTTACTTTTTGCTGGGCTCACAGCTGTCGACGGTCTGGTACCTGACACCGCGATACCTGATACCTGATACCTGATACCTGACAGCTGACAGCTGAACATCCTGTCCTGCCCCTCGTCTCTACCAGAATGCGTCACGCCCTGCGCCGCTTACGGCACACGCCTGTTTTTTCGCTGACCGCCATCATCACGCTCGGTGCCGCCATCGGTGCTAACGCGCTGATATTCAGTGTCGTCAACGGCGTCCTGCTCAAGCCGCTGCCGTTCGCCGATCCCGAGCGCCTCGTCGGCGTCTGGCACGTGGCGCCGGGGGATCGCACCTGGTCCAATCAACCAGGCACCGTCCACCTACCTCACCTATCGCGACGATGGCCGCGTGTTTGAGGACATCGGCCTGTGGGACGACACCTCGGCAACGATCACCGGGCGTGGCGAGCCGCAACAGGTGGACGCCCTGATGGTGACCGACGGCACGTTTCCGCTTCTCGGCGTCAGGCCGGCCCTGGGGAGGGCGTTCACGAAGGAGGATGACGCCCCCGGCCCAGCAGACACGGTGATGCTCAGTCACGAGTATTGGCAGCGGCTGTTCAATCGAGATCCCAGTGCCATCGGCAAACAGTTGATGGTCAACGGGGTGGCGCGCGAGGTCATCGGTGTGTTGCCCGAGGGCTTCCGGTTCCTCCGCTACAACCCGGCGATCGTCATGCCCTTTCGTTTCAACCGCGCCGAAGTCTTCCTCGGCAACTTCAGCTACCAGGGCGTCGCGCGTCTCAAGCCGGGTGTCACGATTGAACAGGCCAACGCCGATATCGCGCGGTTGATTCCAACGATGGTCGATCGGTTTCGGCTGCCGCCCGGGTTCACACCGCAGATGTTTTACGACGTCAAACTCGGACCACTGGTGCGTCCCCTCGACGTGGACGTGGTTGGTGACATCGGTCCGATGTTGTGGATTCTGCTCGGAACCGTCGCCCTCGTCCTGCTGGTCGCGTGCGCAAACGTCGCCAACCTTTTCCTCGTCCGCGCGGAAGGTCGTCAGCAGGAGCTCGCTGTCCGCATGGCGCTCGGCGCGGGCACCACGCGGGTCGCCCGCGAATTGCTGACTGAATCGGTGCTCCTCGCCGTCATCGGGGGGATCGTTGGCCTTCTGCTCGCGTTCGGTGGCATCCGGCTGCTCGTGTACTCTGCAGCCCGCGCGCTTGCCGCGACTAGAGGACATCACCCTCGATCCAATCGTGTTGCTCTTCACGCTGACACTCTCCCTTATCGCGGGACTGCTCTTCGGCCTCACTCCGGTATTGAAGTACGCGCGGCCTCGTCTCGCGCACACCCTCAAGGACAGCAGCCGCGGATCGAGCGAGAGCCGCGACCGTCATCGCGTTCGCAACACGCTGGTCGTGGCACAAGTCGCACTCGCTGTCGTGCTCCTCGTCGGGTCGGGGCTGATGATCCGTACATTTCTGGCCATGCGTGACGTCGCGCCGGGTTTCGTCCAGCCCGAGAACGTGCTGACGATGCGCATCACCATCCCTGGCGCCGTGATCAAGGATCCCGCACAGGTGGCGCGCACGCACGAGCAAATTGTGCGGCGCCTCGAAGAGATCGCCGGCGTCGACTCGGTAGGCGTGTCGTCATCGCTCACCATGGACGGCGGTAGCAGCAACGACCCGATTTTCGTCGAGGACTTCCCGCGACCCGACGGCGCATTGCCGCCTTTACGCCGCTTCAAATGGATTGGGGCGCGCTACTTCGAAACGATGGGCAATCCGGTCGTCGCGGGGCGCTCGATCACGTGGGCGGACGTCCACAACGCGCTGCCCGTCGTGATGGTGAGCGAGAACTTTGCGCGTGAGTTCTGGGGTGAACCGAGTAAAGCGATCGGCCGGCGTATCCGACAGAATCCGAAGAATCCCTGGCGCGAGATCGTTGGCGTCGTCGGTAACGAACGCCAGGAAGGCGTGACTCAGGCGGCGCCAACGATTGTCTATTGGCCGCTGGTCATCAAGGACTTCTGGGACATCCCGGTGTTTGTCCAGCGCGGCCTCGGCTATGCGCTGCGCACCACGCGCCTGCAATCACCCGATTTCCTGCGAGAGGTGCAAAAGGCGGTCTGGTCTGTCAATCCAAATCTGCCGGTGGCGCGCGTCCGGACGCTACGCGAGATGTACGACGCTTCTATGGCGCAAACCTCCTTTATGCTGGTCATCCTCGGCATCGCCGCGAGCGTGACGCTTCTGCTGGGCATCGTGGGCATTTACGGGGTGATCGCGTATGTCGTCGCGCAGCGCCGGCGCGAGGTCGGCATTCGCATGGCGCTTGGTGCCCGCGCCGCGCAGGTGCAGCGGTTGTTCGTCACGCGCGGCATGCTGGTCACGAGTATCGGTCTCGCCGCCGGTGTCTGCGCCGCGGCTGCGCTCACGCGGCTCCTCACCTCGATTCTGTTCGAGGTGAGCCCCTTCGACCCGCTCACTTACGCCGTCGTCGTCGTCGCCCTTGGAACGGTCGCGCTTGTGGCGACATGGCTCCCCGCGAGGCAGGCGACGGTGATCGATCCGGCAATCGCGCTGCGAGGCGAGTAAGCTATCAGGGGTCAGGTATTAGGGATCAGGGATCAGGGATCGGCTCAGTATCAGACCGTCGACCGTCAACTGTTGACCGTCGACCGTCGACAGTCAGGCGCCGCGTCATGTCTTTCCGCACCGAACGAGATCCGCTGGGCGAGTTCCAGGTTCCCGCCGACGCTTACTACGGCGTGCAGACGACTCGGGCGCTGCAGAATTTCCCCATCAGCGGGCTCAAGGCTCCCGCAAGCCTCGTGACGGCGACCGTCCTGACCAAGCGCTCGGCCGCCGAGGCAAATCGCGCACTGGGTCGACTCGAGCCGCGGCTTGCGGATGCCATCCTCGCAGCCGCCGACGAAATCCTCGCGGGTGGGTTACGCGATCAATTCGTCGTCGATGTGTATCAAGCCGGCGCCGGGACGTCGCACAACATGAATACCAACGAGGTGTTGGCGAATCGCGCTTCGGAAATGCTCGGGGGCGCCCGTGGCACCTACGACGTGGTGCATCCGAACGATCACGTCAATATGGGCCAGTCGACCAACGACGTGTTCCCCACGGCTACGCGCGTGGCACTGCTCGTCGAGCACGCAGCGCTCGTCGCCGCGGCGCGCGCGCTCCAGAACGGGTTCGAGCGGAAGGCGAAGCAATTTGCAGATGTGCTCAAGGTGGGGCGCACGCATCTGCAGGACGCCGTGCCGATCACGCTCGGGCAGGAACTCGGCGGATACGCGGCGTGCATCGCCAGCGCCATCGACGCACTCGAGTATGCGGCCGTCGCCCTCGCCGAGCTCAACCTCGGAGCCACGGCCGTAGGTACCGGAATTAACGCCGGCGACGATTACACGCGACTGGCGATCGAAGCGCTGGCGCGGCGCACCAATCTCCCGCTGAGGCCCGCACGCAACCGGTTTCGCGTCACCCAGAGCATGGGCGACGTCGTCACCTACTCCGCCGCGATGCGCCGGCTCGCGATCGAACTCGGGAAGATCGCGAGCGATCTGCGACTCCTCTCGATGGGCCCGCGTGCGGGGATCAGCGAACTCAAACTGCCCGCGGTCCAGCCCGGCTCGTCGATCATGCCGGGCAAGGTCAATCCATCCGTCCCGGAGATGGTCAATCAAGTCTGTTATCAAGTCTTCGGCTGTGACGTCACGGTGTCGGCCGCGGCCGAGGCTGGTCAGCTGGAACTGAATGTGATGATGCCGGTGATTGCGTGGAACGCGTTGCACGCGCAGACCATTCTCACCAATGCGATGCGGGTGTTACAGGAACGCACCGTCGACGGGCTGGAAGCGGATAAGGAGCGGGCGCGCGAGTTGATGGACCGCAGTACGGCGGTCGCGACGGCGCTGAGCTCATACATCGGCTACGCAGCCACCGCCGATATCGCCAAGGCAGCCGTCGCCAGCGGACGCTCGATTCGCGATTTGGTGCTCGAGCGCGGGCTGCTGACACCTGAGGATCTCGATCGCATACTCAGCGCCGGGGCGATGACCGAGCCCGGCATCCCGGGTGCGAAGCGATGACGCGGTCTCGCGCATGGACCGTCGTCGTGCTGATGATCGGCATCGGCGCCATCCGCTCCAGTGACGCGCAACAACCGCCACGCGCTCAGCAGCACGGACGACTGTTTTCGCCGAAGGACCTCGGTTTACTGGAGGCGCCTGATCGCGATCTCTGGCAACGGCCCGATCAGATCATGGACGCGCTCGGCGTTGCTGATGCTTCGTTGGTGGCGGATGTGGGCGCCGGCAGCGGATGGTTCACCGTGCGGCTGGCGCGACGCGTCGGTCCGAACGGCATTGTCTACGCGCAGGATGTCCAGCAGGAAATGCTCGCGGCGATCACGCGGCGCGTGCAGCGTGAAGGCCTCACCAACGTACGTCCCGTGCTCGGACTGGGCAGCGATCCGCATCTGCCCCGCGGAAAGCTCGACGCGATTCTCATGGTCGGCGTCTACCACGAGATCGACGATCGCGTGACGATGCTCAAGAATCTCGGCACGGCACTCAAGCCACAGGGGCGCCTCGGAGTGATGGAGTTCCGCTTGAACGGCGCCGGCGGGCCAGGGCCCGACATCAAGGAGCGCGTCGACCCGCAGATCATTGTGCAGGACGCAGGCCTCGCAGGGCTGCGGCTGGTTGCGCAGGAGTCGTCTCTCCCCTTCCAATACTTGTTGATCTTCGTGCGCCAGGCGAAGGGCGCGAAGAACTAACACCTACGAGTGGCGCATCAGTCTCCAGACACTCGGGAGCAGGATGCTAGCCAGCGACACTTTGACGAGGTCGGCGAGGAGGAACGGATAAAGGCCGGCGGCGAGGGCTGCGCGTAGGCCAGCCGCAGGCTGACCTGCCGTCCCCGGCGCGAAGTAGGCGAGCCACAGCACGCCGCCGGCGAAAATAGTGACCAGGCCCGGCAACATCGCGACCGTCGATGTCAGATAACGCCGATCGAATCCGCGCGAGGCGAGCCAGCCTGTGATGAACGCGGCGATGGGATAGGCGAGGAGATAGCCGCCGGTGGGACCCATAAGACGTGCGGCCCCTTGCGGCAGAAACGGTGACGCGGCAAACACGGGCAACCCCGCGACGCCTAAGCCGAGATACAGGACCCTGACTCGCGAAGCCGAGACGCGGTCCCAAGGCGGCCGCCCCGACGAGCACCACCATCGGCTGCAGGGTGAAAGGAACAGGGGTGAACGGCAAGTGGATGCTGAATTGCGCGGCTGCGGCGGTCAACGCCGTCAGGAAGAGAACTGAGGCCACGCGAATGCTCGTCCACGCCGCCGCCGATGTCGCGCCGCCGCTCACGTGTTCGAGCAGCGTCGAGTCGTAGGTCACGAAGGGTGTTCGCGAAGTGGGCATAGCGGGGCGATTGTATCCCAAATGAAAACGGCCTTGACCATTGCGGGGAGCGACTCGGGCGGTGGGGCGGGGATCCAGGCCGACCTCAAAACCTTCGCCGCGCATGGGGTTTACGGCACCTCGGCCATCACCGCCGTCACGGCGCAGAACACGCTCGGAGTGACCGGCGTCCACACGGTGCCGGCGGAGTTCGTCACGGCGCAAATCGAGGCGGTCGCCGCGGATCTCGGGTGCGATGCGGTGAAAACGGGCATGCTGGCGACCGCCGCCATCGTTGAAGCGGTGGCCGCGGCCATCGAAGCGCTTGACTTACCGAATCTTGTCGTCGATCCCGTGATGGTCGCCAAGGGGGGCGATCGCCTGCTCACCGATGATGCGGTGCACGCGATGCGAACCGTGCTCTTTCGGCTGGCGCGCATCGTCACCCCTAACGTGCCCGAGGCGGAAGCGCTGGCCGAACGTCCGGTGCGATCGGTGAGTGATATGCACGCCGCCGCACGCCGCATCCTCACGTTCGGGTCCACAGCGGTCCTTGTCAAAGGCGGTCATCTCGGAGGCGACACGGTGACTGACGTCCTCGTCGACGCGTCCGGCGCGATCGAGATCAGCGGTCCGCGGGTGGAGGGGCGCCACACGCACGGCACCGGCTGCACGCTGGCGGCGGCCCTTGCCGCGAGGCTTGCCCAAGGCGAAACACTGGAACGTGCGGCGCGCGGCGCGAAGGCCTATGTCGCCGGCGCGATGTTGCACGGCATCGATCTCGGTGCTGGACACCGTCCACTCGGGCATTTCTGGCGGAGCACGCATGCGAATGAATAGCGCGGGCGTTGATCTATGTCTACGTGTGTTGGGCGAACTACGACGCAGGCGTGGTACGCCTGCGTCGTGAGCGCCTGTGACCGACGTTACGCCGAGAATCGAAAGAATCTGATTCAACAGTTTGACGAGGCCGGACGGATTGTCGAGCAGTCCGGCAACGGCGCACAGCAGATTGCCCAGGAGGTTCCCGGCACCCGCCTGTGCGGTAATGTCGAGCACGACGCGGCTGAGATCAATCTGTAGTCCGAGCAGATCGAGGTGCAACGGTCCGAGATCCAAGTGCAGGATCTCGCACGTCGTCGTGCCGATGACGACGGGCAGTGTGATGTTGGTCAAAACACCGGTCGCTAGGCCCGCGGCGTTGGTCACCGTTCCCGAGAGCGTGCCAACCGCGCCGATGCCATCGGCGGTGGAGACGAATCGCTTGACCGTAAACGTGCCGGCAAATGAGCCGAGGGGGCCCGTTCCAACAACGGGAACCGCAAGACTATTTTGTGCGGCAGCGGGAGCCGAGCCGACCGATATCAGGGACATGACGGCGAGGGCGGCGATGAGTGCTAGTCGTTTCATTGTGTCGTCTCCTTATATGTACCAACTGCGGCGGGGGGCTACACAACGCGGCGGCATCGTTTTGAGGATAGGACGCTTCGTGCGAGCGAGAACTCGCGATCTCTGGCGTGAGTTGCGGTTCGTTGGCTAAAGCTAAAGTCGAGGTTACGAATCGCAACTCAGCACACGAGCGCTGAAGCCGCAACTGGTGGCGGACGCGAGACACGCTCACGCCAGACGCGCGGCGCTGCACCATAGGCGCGCGCGAAGTCGCGTGTGAAATGACTGGCGTCGTTGACGCCAACCAACGCGCGGACTTCCTTGACGCTCAGGAACGTTGTTTCGAGGAGCACACGCGCGCGTTCCAATCGCAGTTGGCGCAGGTGCTGAGCAGGAGATTGACCGGTGCTGGCGCGAAAGACCAGTGTGAATCGCGACACTGACAGGTTAACTCCGACAGCGAGATCGGCAACTCTCAGTGGCTCACTGATGCGTCGTTCCATTTCCTGTATCGCCCACTCCACCCGACGGTCCATACCGCGGTGAACTACAAATCCCCTGCCGTTTGTTGTTGACCGCTCAAGCATGGTGCTGTAAAATGTTCTTGTGCGGTCAAGCAGACCAAAAACTATCCTCTCCCGGGTCCGGCGTCGCTGCCTCGTCTGTGAGTTCGAAGATGAGCGGGAAGAGCCCGAAGCGACCGACGAGATCGGTCCGCTCTGCACGCAGTGCCATGCCCCCACGGAACGGCTCGAATTCCTCGGGCGCCGCTCCGTGCTCGAAGCGCCAAATCCGCATGCCGCCGCTCTGGGGCGTCTCGGCGGCCTCAAAGGTGGTCCGGCACGCGCCAGAATGCTGAGCGCATCGCGGCGGAAAGAAATCGCCCGGCTCGGTGCACGGGCGCGGTGGGCGCGGAAGCACTAGCCACCATTCGGACAAGGGGTCAGTAGACAAACGGACAGCGCAGGGCCGTTTCTGCGTGACCTGACCGCTAGACGATCCTTTGCGCCGACCTGCCACTCGGCGAGCCCAACCTTACGGCCATTGCCGGGTTTCTGTCGTTCGTCTCAGCGACGCTGCTCATCACGTACTGGGCATCGCATAGGACGAAAACGACCGAACACTTCTACGCTGCCGGCCGCAGCATCACCGGATTTCAAAACGGAATGGCGCTCGCGGGCGATTACATGAGCGCCGCGAGCTTTCTCGGTATCGCCGGCCTGGTTGCACTGTCGGGCTTCGACGGCCTCATCTACTCGATTGGGTTCCTCGTTACCCGGCCCGTCGCTCCCGGTGATGGCCTTATATGCTCATCGCACAAATGGTAGGCGCCGGCAATCTCGCCCGGTTGGAGCAGCGACTGCAGCTTGGAGAACCGTCGGGATGCCGTAGGTATACTGATCGCGGGCCTGCCTTCGATTCCGTCGAATGCCCGCGATCTTTCATGGCACCGATCACGCTGATCACGGCGGAGCGCCTCGACATCATGGCTCTTGTGCGCGCGGTGGGCGCTGACAAGGTGGGTGCGATCACGACGTTTCTCGGTCTGGTCCGCGATCACAATCAAGGCCGCCGCGTGCAACATCTGGTCTATGAGGCCTACGAGCCACTGGCCGATCGTGCGCTGTCGCGCATCGTCCACGAAGCTCGCGACGTGTGGCCAACAGCGACGTTGGCCGTGCATCATCGGATCGGCCGTCTGGAAATCGGCGAAGCAAGCGTGGCCATCGCCGTGGCGTCGCCCCATCGCGCGGACGCGTTTGCCGTATGCCGTTATGCCATCGAGCGTGTCAAACAGATCGTGCCGATCTGGAAGCACGAGTACTTCGAGGGCGGCGATGTGTGGATTGAGGGCGCCACGGCCGACCCGGATGATGCCGCGGCGCGCGAGACTGCGAGACGAATGGCGTGCGCGTAACCGTGCGCTTGTTCGCGCGTCTCCGTGAACTCGTCGGGGTCAACGAGTTGGAGCGCGAGGTGCCGCCGGGAGCGACGGTGAGCACCGTGTGGGATAGCCTGGTTGGTGATTACCCCGCCATTGCGGCCTACGCAGCCTCGATGTCCTGCGCCGTGAACATCGATTACGCACGCATGACGACGACGCTGCATGACGGCGACGAGGTGGCGTTTCTGCCGCCGGTTTCAGGTGGTTGAGGAGCGATGTTCGAGAAGTTGGTATCGGTTGAGCGCAAGTACGAGGAGCTGACGGCGTCGCTCGGCACGTCCGCCGTGCAGAACGACCCGGCTGAGTACCGGAAACAAGCCAAGGCGCTCTCCGATCTGGAGCCGCTGGTTGAGAGATTTCGCGAGTACAAGGGCATCGCCGAACAGATCGCGCACGCCGAAGAGTTGACCAAGAGCAGCGATCCGGAGATGCGCACGCTTGCCGAAGAAGAGTTGAGCGAGCTGGTCACACACCGCGATCGGTTGATGGCCGATCTCAAGGTCCTGCTCCTTCCCAAAGATCCCAACGACGATAAAAACGTCATCGTCGAAATTCGCGCGGGGACTGGCGGCGAAGAGGCGGCACTCTTCGCCGGCGATCTGTACCGGATGTACTCGCGCTATGCCGAACGTCAGAAATGGAAGCTCGAGATCATGTCGCTCAGCGAGGCCGGCCAGGGGGGTGTCAAAGAGGTCATCGTCAATATCGAGGGTAAAGGCGCCTACAGCCGGCTCAAATATGAAAGCGGCGTCCACCGCGTGCAGCGGGTGCCCGACACGGAAGCCAGCGGCCGGATCCACACCTCGACTGCGACGGTGGCCGTGTTGCCCGAGGCCGATGAGATCGATATCGAAATCAATCAAAAGGATCTGCGGATCGACACCTTTTGTTCGAGCGGCCCTGGCGGACAGAGTGTGAACACCACGTATTCGGCGGTGCGCATCACGCACATCCCCACTGGCCTCGTGGTCTCGCAGCAGGACGAGAAGTCCCAGATCAAGAATCGCGCAAAGGCACTCAAGGTACTGCGCTCGCGGCTCTACGAGATTGAAATGCGCAAGCAGCAGGACGCGATTGCCACTGAGCGCCGCGGGCAGGTCGGGTCCGGCGATCGATCGGAAAAGATTCGCACCTACAACTTTCCCCAGAGCCGCATCACCGACCACCGCATCAACTTTACGACGCACCAATTACAGGGCGTCCTCGACGGGAATCTCGCCGAACTGCTCGACGCGTTGTCGACGTACTACACGGCCCAACGCATGAAGGGCGCAACCGAGATCGAGGAGCCCGCGGAACCGCCACAGAAGCCGGCGGAGCGCCAGCCAAAGCCGCACTGAGGATCAGCGGTGCGTCGCGAATCGCGTTGGACGGCAGTTTCGACGCCGGGCGAGGCCATTCCTTCACCGGAAAACCCACAACCCACCAGCCTCACCAAACTGTGTCCGGAGTCTAGCCCGGGGGCCAGGTCAGCAGACGGCCGGCGAGCACGTGCAGGTGGATGTGAAACACCGACTGGCCTGCATCGCGGTTGCAGTTGAGCACGGTGCGATAGCCGCTGCTGTCAAATCCACGCTCCTTGGCGATGGCCGCGGCGCGGCGAACCATCGAACCGACAAGCGCATGGTCTGACGCTGTGAGATCGTTCAGCGTCGCGATGTGCCGGCGCGGTATCACCAGCGCGTGCAACGGCGCCTGAGGATTGATGTCTTCGAAGGCGAAGAGCTCGTCGTCTTCGTACACCTTCTTCGAAGGGATCTCACCTGCGGCGATTTTGCAAAACAAGCACGACATCGGCGGAGTATAAAACGACTTCGGCTTACGGCTTACGGGTCGGTTATCGGCTTTCCGACCATCGACCGGCAACCGCCCATTGCCGTTACCGACATCTCCGAACGACGGCGACGCGTGGGATGCCCTGAAGGTCGCGACGAGTCCGGACGAGCGCGAGATGTTCGGTCTCGCTGACGACCGCTGCCACCCGCTCGAGCTGACCAAACCCGATCTCCGTCAAGAGTGAGCCGTCCTCATCAAGGACGTCACTCGCCTGTCGCACGATCTCGCGAATTTCGCGAAGACCGTCGTCCCCGCCAAAGAGCGCCAGCTCCGGTTCATGCCGCACGACCTCCGGCGCCAGGGACTCGCGATCGACGGCGGCAACATAGGGGGGATTGGTCACCACGACATTGAACGGACCCGGCCGAGCGGCGAAATACGGCGCGCACACAAACTCGATGCGGTCGGCGACGCCGTATCGTTGCGCGTTTGCCCGCGCGATGGTTAACGCTCCTTGCGAGATGTCAGTAGCGATGTATTGCGCCGACGGGTATTCGCTAGCGAGCGTGACGACGATACAGCCGCTTCCAGTGCCTACGTCGACCACCGTTAGCGGACGGCTGAAGCCGAGCGCGGGAAGGAGCAGCAGCGCTTCGTCAATCAGCAGCTCGGTTTCTGGGCGAGGAATCAGCACGTCTGGCGAGACGATGAACTCGCGGCCGTAGAATTCCTGATGCCCGCGAATGTAGGCGACCGGCTCGCGACGTCGACGGCGCTCGACGACGGTGTCGTACTTTGCGGGGAAGGCCGGCGGCGGATCCTCGTGCTGCCGCGCGACCCATGCGGCGCGGTCCCATCCAAGCGTGTCGCGCGCGAGGAGCTCGGCATCGAGCGCGGCTTCGGATGCGGGAACGCCAGCGTCTTCAAGGGTTTGTCGCGCCTGTCCGACCAATTCCCGGATCTGCACCTTTACTCCGTAGACCCTAAGTCGTAAGCCCTACCCGATACCTGATAACTGACACTGAACCTGATACCCGACCTGATCCTGAACCTGACACCTGAACCTGATACCTGATGCCTGATGCCTGATCGATGCCTGATGCCTGAGCCGATGCTGACTGACGCCTGACACCTGACCACACCCCTTCGGTTAGGCGTTAGCGAGCAGATACCGTCCGCGTGATTGATCGCGTTGCAACTCGAAGTCGACGGCGCGATAGCCGCGTGCGAAATACGTTTGAAAGATCTCGCGCGTCTGCATGCGCCACTCGAGCGCGGCGTCGGGGGCCTGCTGCTGCATCTCGGTAAAGCCAACCGGAATCTCCACCCAGACGCGGCGGTCCGCAATCGACAGATCGATGGCCTGGTTGACGCGCCAGATGCCCGATAGTCGCGTCCCATTGACGGCCGGCGCCTGGCCGGCATCCTCCGATCGGATCACCATGCCCGCGTCACTGCGTGAGATCCGTCGGACGACGTGCGGTTCGCCGATGTTCCACTGGACGACAAGGCGATCGGTGGGCGTGCCTCGGTGAAGCGCGCTGCTGGAATCGCCGTAGATGTTGATGGCATATTCGTCGGCGACCACTCCAAGCCGGGCGAAGTTCAGATGTGCATTCACAGCCTGCAACGGATCGAACGTCCATTCGATCAGGTCGAACCCGCCGGCGAGCGCGCGCTCACGCTGCGCCAGTTTCAAGTCGCGTCCGAGTCCCTTGGCGCGGTACTCCGGCAGCACGCCCGCCATGTGCGACCACTGCATCGCTTTGCTGTTTTTCACGCCGACGAGTGAGTAGACGAACCCGATCATCTGGCCGTCGTCAAAGGCGCCGATGAGAATCGCGCCTCGTTTGACGGTGATGATGAACACAGGCACCGTAATCACATCCGCATCGTCGGTGTAGCCCCAGATCTTGCGCTCGAGCGCGACGACCTGTTGGTACTCTGGAATGCTGTGCAGGTCGCGAAGAGAGATCATCGCCGCTCAACGCCCTCGAGGTCGACGCCAACCCGACCGATTAAAAACTGCATCTGCGTCCATCTGCGTCATCTGCGGCCCCACCTTCATCTGCGTCATCTGCGGCCCCACCTTCATCTGCGTCATCTGCGGCCATTCTCATCTGCGTCATCGGCGGCCGCAATCAGCGGCGACAGCTCCGTCAGGCTGCGAATGACCTCGACGCCTGCCGGCACCACCGGCGGCAGATCGCCTGACCGCCGCAGCAACACCGCGCGCATACCGATCGCAAGCGCACCCTCGATATCCGCCTTGACGCTGTCGCCAACCATGAGCGATTCACCGGCCGCCACGCCCGCCTGTTCGAGAGCGGTGTCGAAGATGCTGCGATGCGGCTTCATGTAGCCGTGCTCGGCGGACGAAACGGCGGTGGTGATAATCCCGGATAACTGAAAATGCTCTCTGAACGCGTCCAGGCTTCGGTGTGAGTTGGAAATCGCCCCGATTTTCAGCCCGCGGGCGGCGAGCGCGGTCAGCACCGGCGCCACATCTTCGTACATCTCGAAATGATGATTGCCCGCCCACTGCTGGTAAATC
Organism: uncultured Acidobacteriota bacterium; assembly: GCA_963762925.1. Taxonomy (GTDB): domain Bacteria; phylum Acidobacteriota; class Vicinamibacteria; order Vicinamibacterales; family UBA2999; genus DASPWV01. The sequence continues at coordinate 58,155 of CAVXMP010000007.1, forward strand.
CGCCTCGCGGCTACGGTGACCCCGGGGCCGCGCCCGCCCATCTGCTCGATGATCGTCGCCGTATAGTGAATGAACAACCCATCGTCATAGACCGGCTCCTCCACTTCGTCGAGAATGAACGACGCAGCGGCAACGGCCTCGTCAAACCGCGCCGCGTCGATGGCGACGTCCGCCTCGGCGCAAAAACGGGCGTAACCTTCGCCTTGAAAGGTCGGACCGGGGAAGATCAACGTGAAGTCGACGTCGAAAAAGACCGCACGAATCGTCAGGGCAGGTCCTTGGAGTGGCCGATGACGGGCGCGGCCGCCGTATCCGAGGCGCTGAGGATGATCGCGTCACCCACCGCCGGACCGGCCCACGGGCCAGCCACAACAATCAGCGCCTTTTGCGGATCCATCAAGCGGCGTGCGACGGCATTCGCATCATCGAGGGTGACGGCGCTCAGCAGTCCGGGCAACCGGACGTCGTAGTCCGCACCGAGACGATAGAACTCACTGCTCAACAAAAACCCGGCGATGGCCGCGTTGGTCTCGAGTTGACGCGGAATCGAGCCGATGAGATAGCGCTTGGATTCGTTGAACTCTTTAGCCGTGAGGCCGTCGGCGAGCACGGCTTCCAGTTCCTTGTCGATCGATGTCAGCGTCCGCTCGACGTTAGCGGCCGACACACCCGCCCGCACCATCATCGGCCCTTCCGCGAGGCTGGAGTCGAGCGTGCTGTAGACGTAATACGCCATTCCTTGACGCTCACGAATACTGTCGCCGAGCCGGCCGCCAAGCGCGTACTGGCCGAGCGCGTTGTTCATGACCCAGCCGGCGTAGTAATCCGGATCGCTGCGCCGCAGTCCGAGAAAGCCATACGCGACATCCGACTGCGCCTTGTTCATCATCGGAACAACGGCCAACTCGCGCGCGCGTGTCGGCGGCGGTGACGGCAGAACCGGCTCTCGCGATCGATCGGTATTCCACGATTCGAATTCGCGGGCCGCTGCCACCACGACGTCCTGTGCGTCGACGTCACCGACGACGGAGAGAATCGCGGTTTCTGGCGTGAACCAGCGCCGGTGGAACTCCACAAGATCGGTGCGCTTGAGTTGCTCGACGGTCGCTGCGGTGCCACGCGCGCGGCGGCCGTAAGGATGCTCCGGGTACAACCGCGCCATGAAGCTGTCGACGGCGACGGCGGCCGGATCGTCTTCGTCCTGAAGGATTGAGGTCAGGAGGTCGCCGCGCTTGGTGATGACATCGCGTTCATCGAAGGCGGGCTGCTGAATGATGTCGGCCATGAGGGCGAAGATCGTCGGAAAATCTTCGGAGAGGCATGTGGCGCTGACCGTCACCTGATGCCGCCCGGCGATCACCGAGAGCGACGCACCGCGGCCGTCGAGTTCATCCGCGATCGCGGCGCCGGTGCGCGTCCGTGTGCCGCGATCGAGCACACGGGCAACGAGCGCGGCGGTCCCTTCCTGCCCATCGGGATCGTAGAAGGTGCCTGCTCGGATGCCCACGAGCATGGTCACGGCGGGCGTGGTGCGGGTTTCCTTGGCCAGCACCGTCATGCCATTGGCGAGCGTCAGGCGTAGGGGATCAAGTGACATTGGCCTGCCCTGAGCCCGGCCGAAGGGTGGGCTCGAACCATCCGATTGTCATGTTGTCGGTCGACAGATACTTGCGGGCAGCGGCATTGACCTGATCGGTTGTCACGTAGGCCAGGCGCGGGATGAGGTCGCGATACTGGACCCACGAACCGATCGTTTCGAAGTAACCCAATTGGTGGGCAATATCAGTGACGCTGTCGCCGTCGTACACGAAGCGCGCCCGCAACTGGGCCCGCACCTTTGCCAACTCGGCCTCGGTAATCCCTTCGCGCCGGATGCGATCCAGCTCGCCGAGGACTGCCTCCTCCACCGCCTGCAGTGTCTTGCCGTCGGCGACAGTGGCCCAGAGGTAATAGAGAAACGGGTGTTCCGTGGGCAGCACGGCGCCGCCGACCGCGGCTGCAAGACCGGTATCAACGGTGGCGCGATAGAGACGCGCGCTGCGCTGGGGCGTCGGCACTTTGTGGCCCGACCAGATGTTCAGTCCCGAGGCGCCGCTCAACGCCGCGTCAAGGAACAGCATCGGGAAAAAATCGACGTCCCCGACGGCGGGCGCATGAAAGGCCGCGCGCCAATACGCCGTCGTTCCCTCTTTTCGAAAGTGGACGCGGCGCTCGGCCTGCTGCACTGGCTCGACAGGCCGCACGCGCGGGAGAACACCGCCGGCGGGAATCGACCCGAAATGATGCTCAATCCGCCGTAACACATCGTCGGTGTCGACGTCGCCCACCACGACCAGCGTCGCGTTGTTCGGCACGTAGTAACGCTGATAGTGGCCATACAGATCGTCGCGCGTCATCGTTTCCAGATCGGGCAACCAGCCGATGGTCGGATGTTGATAGGGGTGGACGCGAAATGCTGCCGCCGTGAGCTCGATGTCGAGCAGTTGCTCAGGATCGTTTTCTCCGCCCTTCAGCTCGGAGATGATGACGGTGCGCTCCGACTCGCAGTCGTCGGGTTCGTAGAGGCAGGCGTGCATGCGCTCGGCTTCGATGAACAGCATTCGATCGAGCGCGTCGGACGATGCGGTTTCGAGATATGTGGTTTGATCAACCCACGTGTATCCGTTCCACGTGCCGCCAAACTGCTCGATGATGCCCTTCACCTGGTCGCGCGGGATGTTGCGCGTGCCTTTGAAGTTCATGTGCTCGACCCAGTGCGACACACCGGTGAGGCCGGGGCCTTCGTCTTTCGAGCCGACCTTGTACCAGCACCAGACCGACGCGAGCGGCGCGGTGTGGACCTCCTGCACGAGCACCTTGAGCCCGTTATCCATGACGGTTTCGCGCACTTCCGGCGTAATCAGTTCGACGCGCGACACGGCCATAGGGCCATTATTACAATAGACAGACTGTCATGCCGGACTGGAAGGACACTTGTAACTTGCCGCGAACGGCTTTCTCGATGAAAGCCAACCTGGCTACGGCTGAGCCGGAAGCTATTGCTCGCTGGGAGGGCATGGATCTCTATGGCCAGCTCCGCCTTGTCCGGAAAGGCGCGCCCAAATTTGTCCTCCACGACGGACCGCCGTACGCGAATGGCGAGATTCACTTGGGGACGGCCCTCAACAAAATCCTTAAGGATTTCGTCGTCAAATCGCGGAACATGGCGGGATTCGACGCGCCCTACGTGCCCGGTTGGGATTGCCACGGCCTGCCCATCGAGCTGAAGGTCGACCGCGAACTCGGCCCACGGAAACGCCAGATGTCGACGGCGGATTTTCGCCGGGCGTGCCGGGCCTACGCTGAAAAATATGTCGACCTCCAGCGCCGCGACTTCAAACGCCTGGGGGTTTTTGGCACCTGGGACACGCCGTACCTGACCATGCGCCCCAGCTACCAGGCGGCCATCGTCCGCGCGCTGGGGCAATTTGTCGAGAAAGACATGGTCTACAAGGGGAAAAAGCCAGTGCATTGGTGCATGCACTGCCGCACCGCCCTGGCGGAGGCTGAGGTCGAGTACGAGCCCCACACCTCGCCCTCGATCTATGTCGAGTTCCCGTTGGCCGAGGAGCATGCGGCTGAGCTGGCTGTGCGTCTGCCAGCACTGGCGAACCGCCGTGTCTCGGTGCTCATCTGGACGACGACGCCTTGGACGATCCCCTCGAATCTGGCCGTCGCCTTTCACCCCGAGTTCGAATACGCCGCGTACCCCGTTGAGGGGACCCCCACAGTGGTGATCGTGGCGAAAGATCGGGCCGAGGCGGTGGCAACCGCGACAGGCCGTTCCTTCGGCGCACCGCTTGTGGCTTTTCACGGTCGTGAGATGGAGCGACTCGTGTTCCGCCATCCCCTGTACTCCCGCGACTCTCTAGCGGTCCTGGGCGACTACGTGACGCTCGAAGCCGGAACGGGCGTGGTACACACAGCTCCCGGGCACGGTGCGGACGATTACCACACCGGCGTCAAGTACCGGACTCGATATCTATGGACCGCTCGATGCCGGCGGCCACTTCCTCGAGACGGTCGAACTGTTTGCGGGCCTGCAGGTGTTTGACGCGAATCCTAAGATCGAAGCGGCGCTCGTCGAGCGCGGCCGGCTCTGGCACCGTGAGAACTACGACCACTCATATCCGCACTGCTGGCGCTGCCACAACCCGGTGATCTTTCTGGCGACCTCGCAGTGGTTCATCGCCATGGACGCGCAGAACCTGCGAGAGCGCGCACTCAAGGCGATCGACGACACGCGGTGGATCCCCGCGTGGGGGCACGACCGCATCTACAACATGATCGCCCACCGGCCGGACTGGTGCATCTCCCGGCAGCGCGTCTGGGGTGTGCCGATCCCGGCGCTCGATTGCACCACGTGCGGCCAACCCGTCTTGACGAAGGACCTGACCGATCGAGCCGCAGCGGTCTTTGAAGAGCACAGCGCCGACGCATGGTACGAACGGCCGCTCGAGGAATTCGTGCCCGACGGCCTCGCCTGCACGTCGTGTGGCGGCCACGAGTTCGAGCGCGAGGCGAACATCCTCGACGTGTGGTTCGACTCGGGGTCGAGTCATGAAGCGGTCCTGCCGTCCACGCCTGACCTGCGATGGCCTGCCGACATCTACCTCGAAGGCAGCGACCAGCACCGCGGCTGGTTCCACAGTTCGCTCCTCGTGGGCATTGGCACCCGCGGTCGGGCGCCGTTCGACCAGGTGCTGACGCACGGCTTTTTAATCGATCTCGAAGGCCGCAAGATGTCGAAGTCGGTCGGCAACACCATCCTGCCGCAAGACGTGATGAAAGAAAGCGGGGCCGAGATCCTGCGGCTCTGGGTCGCGATGAGCGACTACAGCGAGGAGCTGCGCGTCAGCAAAGAGATCCTGACGCGCGTCGTCGACTCGTACCGAAAGATCCGCAACGTCCTGCGCGTGCTGGTCGCGAACCTTTATGATTTCGATCCCGCGACCGATATGGTGTCGCGCAGCCACATGCGCGAGATCGATCGCTGGGCCATGGCGCGCTACGCCAACGTTGCCGAACGCATGATCGAGGGCTACGACAATTACGCCTATCCCAGCGTTTACCAGGCGGTGAGCAGCTTTGTGACGGTGGATCTCAGCTCGTTCTATGTCGATGTTGCGAAGGACCGCATGTATACGTTCGGCGCAAAATCGGAAGCGCGGCGCTCCGGACAGACCGCGATGTACCTGATGGCGGATGGGCTTGCGCGGCTCTTGTCGCCGATTCTTCCTTTTACGACGGACGAATTGTGGCGAAGTCTGCCGGCGACGCGCGAGGCCTCGGTGCACCTTGCCACGTTTCCATCCGAGCTGGAGGATTGGGAAGACGATGCCCTGCTCGACCGCTGGACGCAGTTGAACGGCGTGCGCAACCAGGTCAACGCGGCGCTCGAGGAGCGACGCCAGGACAAGACCATCAAGTCGAACCTGTCCGCGCGTGTGAGCATCTCCGCGTCGGGTGCCTTAGCCAGTCTTCTCGGCGACTATCGCGACGATCTGCCGACGCTGTTTGGTGTCTCGGAAGTTGTCGTGGACGCGGATGTCATCGACTCCGCGGCGGGAGCTCGAGTCCTGGTTGAGAAGGCGGAGGGTATCAAGTGCGAGCGCTGCTGGCGCTACGTGCCCGTGGTGAGCGACTCACCGGAGTTCAGAGGCTTGTGCGAGCGTTGTGTTGAGGCGCTGGCGGGAAATGGTCAACCCGTAACGTGACTTCAGCAGCGGTCTCGCGCCGCCTCGAGCTTTTTCTCGTGATTGCGATCGTCGTCTTCGACCAGGTGACCAAAGCGCTGGTGCGCCGGTCGCTCGAGTTGCACGATACGATGGACGTGATTCCGGGTTTTCTCAATCTGACGCGGGTGCACAACACGGGCGCGGCATTCGGCATGTTCAACGGGATGGAGTTTCCCTACAAGACAGGCGTGCTGACCCTCGTCGCCACGGTCGCGCTCGCAGGTGTTGCGTGGTATGCGGCGACGGTTCCGGCCACCGACCGGCTCGCGCGAATTGGCGTCGCCACCATTCTCGGGGGGGCGATCGGCAATCTGATCGACCGCGCGACCGTCGGATACGTCCTGGACTTTGTCGATGCGTTCTACAACGGCTGGCACTTCTGGGCGTTCAACGTCGCCGACGCCGCCATTTCGATTGGTGTGGTCTTGATGATTCTCGATCTGCTGGGGATGGGACGTCGTGCATCCAATCCTGTTTGACCTCGGACCGGTCACGATCTACACCTACGGCGTCCTGCTGGCGGCCGCCTATCTGCTCGGCCTCTGGCTGGCGGCGCGGCGCGCCCGGCAGGCGGGCCTCGACGGCAACAAGGTGCTCGACCTGGGCATCTGGGTCATCATCGCGGCGCTTGTTGGCGCGAAGCTGCTGCTGTTCATCATCGATTTTCGTCACTTCACGAGCAGTTGGCAGGAGTTCACGACGCTCCTCCGCTCAGGCGGTGTGTTTTACGGCGGCCTGATCGCCGCAGTCGTGGTGTGCATCTACCAGTTGCGCAAGCACAAGCTGCCGCTGTGGACATCCGGCGATTTGTTTGCGCCAGGTATCGCGCTGGGCTACATGGTCGGTCGACTGGGATGTCTGATGGCGGGCTGCTGCTACGGCAAGCCGACCGCCGTGGCATGGGCGATCACGTTCACCGACCCGGCCGCCAACCTGAATGTCGGCACGCCGCTCAACGTGCCGCTTCACCCGACGCAGATCTACGAGTCGCTGGCGGGCCTCATCATCCTCGGGGTGCTGCTGTTTGTGGAGCGCCGCGGGCGCACGTTCCCCGGCCGCACGTTCTGGCTGTTCGTGCTGCTCTATTCGGTGTTCCGCTTCGTCATCGAGTTCTACCGCGGCGACGACCGCGGCCTGGTCTTCGACATGGTGTCGACCTCACAGTTCATCTCGATCGTGCTCGCGCCGCTGAGCATCGTGATGCTGTGGTATCTGAGCCGCCCATCACGGCCGCCGGCAGCGGAGACACCGGCGCGTCCGCGCAAGCCGCGCTTCGCGTAGCCGCAGATTGCGCCGATAGGAACGGGTCGCAGATGGCCGCAGATGACGCAGATACAGTTTGGATCGTGATGGGCGGGTTGCCCCTCGAACACGCCGAGCCGTTCTGTGACCGACGAAAGCCACGCGTCGCCGAGCCGCAGATTGCGCCGATAGGAACGGGCCGCAGATGACGCAGATACGGTTTGGATCGTGATGGGCGGGTTGCCCCGCCAAGGCGCCCGGCCGTGCCGTGGTAGATCGACGAAGGCCACGAGCCAAGAGCCCCTCTGTGTCTATCGGCGTTATCTGCGGCGTCGTCGTATCGGCGTCCATCGGCGGCTTTCCGCCTCTGTGTAATCTGTGGCCAGGGTGCAGCTCATCGTGGAGGCCGAACAGGAAGGCCTGCGCATTGACAAGTTTCTCGCCGACGAAATCGCCGGCCATTCGCGCTCGCAGATTCAGCGGCTGATCGAGGACGGCCAGGTCACCCTGCCGCGAGTACGAAAAGTCAAATCCAACAGCGTGGTCCGCGATGGAGATATCGTCAGCATCGATCTCCCAACGCCGGTGGAGACCGACGTCCTTCCCGAGGCGCTGCCACTCGAGGTTCTCTACCAAGACAGTGACGTGGCCGTGGTAAATAAGCCGGCTGGGATGGTCGTGCATCCGGGTGCGGGACACGCCAGCGGCACACTGGTCAATGCGCTGCTCCATCACCTCACCGACCTGAGCGGCATCGGCGGCGAGCTTCGGCCCGGCATCGTCCATCGTCTCGACAAGGGGACGTCGGGCGTCATGGTCGTGGCCAAACACGATGCGGCGCACCAGGAGTTGGCTCGCCAGTTCCACGACCGCGAAGTCGACAAGCAATACATCGCGCTCGTCTGGGGTCTGGTCCAGCAGCGCAAGCGGATCGACGCGCCGATCGGACGCGATCCGGTTCATCGCGAGAAGATTTCCACGCGCGCACGGCGCGCGCGCTCGGCGGTCACCCGTGTGACATGGGCCCGAAGTGTTCCGGGGTTATCGTTATTGCGGGTGGCGATAGCGACCGGGCGCACGCACCAGATTCGCGTCCATCTCAACGCCATCGGCCATCCGATTGTGGGCGACGCGCTGTACGGCGGCGTTCATCGCCGGGTTCCGCAGGACCTCCGCGCGGTCCTGCGTCTCGAGCGGCCGTTTCTTCATGCCGAGCGCCTCGCCTTTGCGCAGCCGCGCACCAAAGAGCCACTCGTCTTCACCGCCCCCCTGCCCGACGATCTAAAGAACGTGCTCGATGCCATCGAGCCGGCACTGCGTGAAATGCTGGAGAACCTGGAGCCTATCGATGCCGAACGAGACGACGAAGCCGAGGTTTGAGCAACGCGCGGTGGTGTTCGAGGGCCGTATCTTCAAAGTCGAGCGGGACCGCGTGCAACTTCCGTCTGGGCACACGGTCACGATGGATATCGTTCGCCATCCCGGATCTGTCGTCATCGTTGCGATGCCCGCTCCGGATCGCGTCATTCTCGTGCGTCAGTACCGCTACACCATCGATCGATGGATCTGGGAACTGCCAGCCGGAAGTCTGCAAGCGGGAGAAGATCCCGCCGCGGCGGCGGCGCGGGAGTGCGAAGAAGAAATTGTCCTCGTGCCCCGCAGCGTACGGCGGATGCGCTCCTTCTACCCGACCCCGGGGTTCTGTGACGAGGAAATGATCTTCTTCCGCTGCACCGATCTGCAGCCGCCCGCACCGGATTCGACGACCAAAAAAGACGAGGATGAGGACCTCGAGCCGCGCACCTTCACCCTGGAAGAAGCCAAACGGCTCGTCGTCGAGGGTGAGATTGTCGATCTCAAGACGGCGGTCGGTCTTACGCTGATCTGAGGCCCGCAGCTACGTCGGGGACGCAAGAAGGCCGGCCGCCGCTGAAATCGTGGCGCAATGGATGTCAACCGTGTCGTCCAGCCTGCGGGCATAGCCGCCCGCGAGCAGCACCACTGCCGGCACGCGCCGAGCGCGACACCCGTCGACGACCATCCGATCGCGCGCCAACAAGCCTCTCTTCGTCAACGACAATCCTCCGAGCTGATCCTGCTCGAAGGGATCGGCGCCAGCGAGATAGAACACCACGTCGGGCTGCGCGTCGAACACCTTCGGAAGACCGGCCTCCAACTGCTCGAGATACGCGCGGTCGCCCGTGCCGTCCGGCAGGCCGATGTCGAGTGAGCTCCGAGGTTTGTGCATCGGATAGTTGTGCTGCTGGTGCATCGAGAAGGTGAAAACTCGCGGGTCCCGTTCGAAGATGAACGATGTCCCGTTGCCGTGATGCACGTCGAGATCAACCACGGCGGCTTTTGACGCGAGGCCGTCACGAAACAGCACGTGGATGGCGACGGCGACGTCATGGAACACGCAAAACCCCTCGCCGTGATTGGGAAAGGCGTGGTGCAGCCCGCCCCCGATGTGTGCGACCGCCGCGCCGCCCGATCCTGACACCGCGAGTCGCCCAGCGGCGATGGTGCCGCCGGTCATGATGCGAAACCCTTCGACGATGTCCGGCGACCAGGGCAACTCGAGTTGGGCGAGTTCATCGGCCGTCAATGCCCCGGTCTGGAGCTTTTGGATGTAAGCGGGTGAGTGCACGAGAGCGATATCGGCCCAGGAGGCCGCCTCGGGCTCGACGAACTGAATCGGGTCGCGCTGAAGCCGCTCGGCGACGCGCGGGTATTTCAGTGTCGGGAAAACGTGGGCGCCGATGTCGACGTGGTAGGCGGGGGAGTAGAAAACGATCACGGAATCACAGCATCACAGAAGGCTAATCCCCGTTATCCCGTAAATCCGCGCATTTTTTTAAAAGGCGTGCGCGGATTGAGGAGATTCAGGGGGATTTCCGTGCCTTCCGTGCCTTCCGTGCTTCCGTGCTTACTGGACGTGCGCGTGATGCGCCCGGCCCTTGCCCTTTCGAGCATTTTGGCCTGGCCGCACGACCGGCAGTAGTGCCAGCAGCAACACTTCGTCGATGGTGTTGACGAGATGAATTGTGAGGCCCTCCCTCAAGTCGTCGTTGAGGTCCTCCTTCACGTTCTTCTCGTTCTGCCGCGGCAGGATGATCTCGCGCATCCCTGCGCGCTTGGCGGCAAGGACCTTTTCCTTGATGCCGCCTACTGGCAGCACACGTCCCGAGAGCGTGATCTCCCCGGTCATGGCCACGTCACCGCGCACCGGTCGGCGGGTCAGCTCCGACACGAGCGCCGTCGCCATGGTGACCCCGGCCGACGGACCGTCCTTGGGTATCGCCCCCGACGGCACGTGGATGTGGATTTCCGAACCTTTGAAGAATTCGGGATCGATCGCCCACTCGGTGGCGTGCGCCCGCACCCACGAGAGCGCGGCCCGCGCCGACTCTTTCATCACGTCGCCAAGCTGACCGGTAAGCGTCAACGATCCCGTACCCGCCATGCGGGTCGACTCGACGAGCAGCACTTCGCCGCCGACCGGCGTCCACGCGAGGCCGATGGCGACGCCCGGATTCTTGGTGCGTTCCTCCATCTCCTCGTCGAGGAATCGCGGCGCGCCCAGGAACTGGTGCACAAGCTCCGGCGTCACTTTGACACGGGCTTGATGCCCTTCGGCGCGCTTTCTCGCCACCTTGCGGCAGATTGCGCCGATCTCGCGCTCCAGATTTCTGACACCCGCTTCGCGCGTGTAGCCGCGGATGATCGTGCGCAGCCCCGCGTCGGTAAACGTCACCTGTTTCTCGGTGAGACCGTTATTGGGCACTTGACGGCCCACCAGGTGATCGCGCGCGATGGCGAGCTTCTCGACTTCGGTGTAGCCGGCGAGCTCGAGCACCTCCATGCGGTCGCGCAATGCCGCGGGGACCGGATCGAGGATGTTGGCCGTGGTAATAAACAACACCTCCGAGAGATCGAACGGCACGTCGAGGTAATGATCGCGGAACGTCGAGTTCTGTTCCGGATCGAGCACCTCGAGGAGCGCGGAGGCTGGATCACCGCGGAAATCCGAGCCGAGTTTGTCGATCTCGTCGAGGATGAACAGCGGATTTTTGGATTCCGCCCGCCGAAGGCCCTGAATCACCTGCCCCGGCAAGGCGCCGATATAGGTGCGGCGGTGCCCGCGAATCTCTGCTTCGTCTCGCATCCCGCCTAGAGAAACACGGACGAATTTGCGTCCCAGCGACGTCGCAATCGATCGCGCCAGAGACGTCTTACCCACCCCGGGAGGACCGACAAAGCACAGAATCGGCCCCTTCACGGCTGGATTGAGCTTCCGCACGGCCAGATATTCGAGGATCCGCTCTTTCGCTTTGTCGAGGCCGGAATGCTCCTTGTCGAGCACCTCACGGGTCTTCTTGAGATCGATCACCTCTTCGGTGCGTTTCGACCAGGGCAACGCCACGACCCAATCGAGATACGTGCGCGACACCGTGTATTCAGCGGCCGCAGGCGGCATCTTCGAGAGACGATCGAGCTCGCGCAACGCCTCCTTCTTCACCGTTTCGGGCATACCGGCCGCCTCGATCTTCGTGCGCAGCTCCTCGATTTCTTTCGTCTGGTCGTCGCCTTCGCCGAGCTCGCGTTGAATCGCTTTGAGCTGCTCGCGTAAGAAGTAGTCGCGCTGATTTTTTCCGACTTCCGACTGCACCTGCGATTGAATCTTGGAACCGAGCTCGAGGACTTCCAGCTCCTTGATCAGCAATCGATTCAACAAGTCGAGCCGCTGGCGCACGTCCAGCGTTTCGAGCACTTCCTGGCGCGTCTCGGTCGAAATCGAGCCCAGGCTGGAGGCTATGAAGTCGGCAAGGCGGCCGGCCTCGGCGATGTTCATCGCCAGTGTCTGCAGGTCATCGGACAGGAGCGGCGACAGCGAGACGATCTGCTGAAAGTTGGTTTTGATGTTTCGCTGCAGCGCATCGATTTCGAGCTTGTCTTTGTCGCCGAGTACTTCGCCGGCTTCTTCGATGCGTGCACGCAGATACGGACGCACGTTGACCAATTCGGTCAGCTTGACGCGCGTCAACCCCTGCACAATGATCCGGAGGCTCCCATCCGGCAACTTGAACATCTTGTGAATATGGCTCGCCGTGCCGATCGCGTGCAGGTCGTCCTTGAGCGGCTCGTCTTCGGTCGCTTCGCGCTGCGTGAACACCGCAATGAGGCTGCCGCTCGACACCGCTTCGTCAATGAGCTTGACCGAACTTTCCCGCGCCACCGCTAACGGCATGAATGAGTTCGGGAACAGCACCGTGTCGCGCAGAGGCAGCACGGCCAGCTCACTGGGCAGCCGGTAGGCTGGCGTTTCCTGATTTTCGGTAGTCGAGCCTTCGAACTGATCGCGTTCGTCGCTCATGTCTTCCTCTTTTTAGGGCTGAGACCAAAAGACCCCAGCCGAGACTTTCGTGTCTCAGGCTGGGGCCGATGGGAAGCGGGTGAGGCTCCACCATCGGCGGAGCCTGTTGATAGGGCGCCGAACTTACCCCTGCAGGTCGTAGAAGAGGCTGGACGATCCGCGGCGCTGGGTGAGCATGCGCTCACGATTCGCGGCGTTCTCGCGTGCCTCTTCGCAGTCCTTGCAGCGCACTGCGAAGGGAAGCGCCCGGAGGCGCGCTTCCGTGATTTCGTCGCCGCACTCGAAGCAGTGGCCGTAGCGGCCGGTTTCGAGACGCGCGAGCGCTTCGTTAATCTTGTTGAGCGTTTCCGCCTTCATCTGAATCAGCGCGAGCTCGATATCTTCCTGGATATCGACTTCCGACGTTTCGCCCTGATCCATCACTTCGTGCGGTTTCTCCGCGCCGTCGGCGCGAACGCTTCGAATACGCCCCTGCACTTCTTGCGTGAGCTCGCGCTGACGCTCCTGGAGCATGCGCTTGAGCTCGTCGTACCGGGTACTCTCGGGTGCCGCGACCGCGGTCGTGCGCTTCGCTGCCTTCGCCATGATTCCTGCCGCTCCTCTCCGCTGTCTTCCCCACGGAAGACTTGATGATTGCCCGCCCTTATTGCAAGAGCGATGCCTATGAAAACCAGCACCGGTTGATGCTGGAACGATGATGAACCGTGACACTGCGTTGGTGGGAAGGGAAAGATTGGAAGCCGTGGACCGACCCGACACATCGTCGAACCTATCCACCTCCCCCGCCTGACGCAGGTAACCGTCGTTTATTCAAGGTGTTACACGCCTGTTGTCCGTTAAAGCTCAGCCGGTCCGAACACCGTTCACTGCATTAGACGCCGCTCACGAGATTTGGGTTCGGTGGACGTACTGTCGCCTAGCGCGGACAGGACAAACCGGCAAAAGGTAGCACGAGGACCGTCGATTGGCAACCTGGACACACCCGCCGTGTCCCGCGCGCGACTACTCACGGCCGGATAATTGACGACGTGGTCACGGCGGGTGGTGAGGGCGTCTGGAGTACGCGCGCAACGAGCGACACGTAATCGAGCGGCCCCGCACCGGGGGGCAGCGTCTCGTGCGCCGCACCACGCTCAATCCCGCGAAGAACCTCGGCCGCCTCACGCTCAAACCGCGATCCGCCACCGCGTCCGACCTCCTGCAGGACCGTGGTCAACTCGCGGCGCAGGGCTTCGGCGGTCATCGATTGCGCGTGGTGCTCATAGACGACTCCGCGCGCCGCCGTCTCGAACGTGGCGGCGACCGCGCCCACCGCTTCCGCTACATCAGCGTCGACCATACCGGTGGTGCCCGCCGTCCGGGTCGTCGCGTGGAACTTGAGGATGGACGCCTGTATTAAAAAGAACAACTGCAACTGTGCTTCAGACACGCGGCCCAACGCGGCCACCAGGACGGCGAGATCGGACTCCTGTTGCCGTTTGACCGACGCTGCCGGGTGGCGATGCGCGTGTTCAAGATAGATGCACGTCGCCGGACACGCGAGCTCCACGATCCGTTTGGTGCCACAGCAAACGGCACAAATGTCCTGCCCCACGGCCGGACACGCACGTTTTGCCTTCCGCTGACGACACAGAGGACAAATCATTGTTTCAGCTTACCTGACCTCGTATAATCACCGGCAAATCTGCACCAGCATTCGGAACGCGGCTTGCACAAGCCCGTGCAAAGTCAGGGGCGACGAGCCCCAATTGCGATTCGAGGTGTCACCGTGGCCGAGCCACTGCTTCAAACGCAGTCGTCTCTCGAGTTCTTCAAAGAACGCGTCGAAGCCGCATGCGAACGCCAAAAGCTGGCGCCGCAACCCCTCACCTCGTATTACATCGTCTCGCTGCTTGACGAATTCACCCATCTGGGTCGCGGCCGGTCGGCAGAAGCGATGCTTTGCAACGAACCCCTTGGGGTCCGCCTTACCAGAGCCTTGCAGAGTGGCGGCGTCGACCAGCGCACCGGTCTCAAACAGGTCGGTGACCTGTCGCTGTTTATCTCGGGGTTTTTCTCCGATAGCCTGCGCCGACGTCTCGTCGACGTCGACTACTACGCCACGCTCGGTGGCTACGCGTATGGGTCGCTGGGGTCGACGTCGGACATCCTCTCGCCGATCTTCGCCGAACTCGCCGAGAAATTCTCCTCCTTCGTCGACGTGCTCAACGACGTCAGCGAGCGGACCTCACTTACCAGCGACAGCGATCTGCTCCGCATCTACGAGAAGTGGCTCCGCACTGGCAGCCGCCGAAACGGCGACCTCCTCGTCGAAAAGGGCATTGTCCCTAACGAATCGCTCGTTCGTAGCGCCAAGGCGGTTCACTAACTGATTACAGTTTCGTATTCGCGCGTGCAAAATTGCGGCTGGCTGGTCTTCGGACGGACCTTTCCGTGTGATACGATTGGCGTTTTCGTATTCCGCGATAAACCCTTCAGAGATCATTAGTTATGGCGAAGCGCTGTGAAGTGTGTGACAAAGGCCCGGTCGTGGGACGTCGCGTATCGCACGCCCACAATGTCCGACCACGCCGGTTTGAGCCGAACCTGCAATCCGTCCGTGCGCTGGTCAACGGCGGCGTCAAGCGGATGCGCGTGTGCACACGCTGTATCCGGTCGCAGAAAATCGTGAAAGCGGGCTTGAGGTCGACCACGTAGCCGCGAGTCGTGAAGCAGCTAATCACGTCGCCGACCGCCGCTCCGGCGATCGGTCCCTACTCACCCGCCGTTCTGGTCGGCAATCTCCTCTTCCTCTCCGGCCAGATTCCGCTCGATCCCGCGTCTGGCCAGATCGTCGACGGCGACATTCGGGCACAGACGACGCGGGTGCTGGAAAACCTCGGCGCGCTTCTGCGCGCTGGCGGCGGCGATTTCTCGAACGTCGTGCGCACGACGATCTTCCTTTGCGACCTCTCCGACTTCGCGGTCGTCAACGAGATCTACGCGACGTATTTCTCAGCTCCCTACCCGGCGCGCGCGACGGTGCAGGTCGCACGACTGCCGCGTGACGCGAGGGTGGAGATTGATGCCATCGCGGTGTTGGACTAACACTCACTTCGCTCAATAGTTTGCCGTTTCCAGTTGCCAGTTCAAAGTTAAGTGGCAAGTCGTGGATTGGTCAGTTCTCGGCGGCAGATTGCCAACTGGCAACTCCAAAGACTTTTTAGAACTCAACTTTGAACTGGAAACTAGCAACTGGAAACTTACCTCGCTGCTCTCTCCACCCCCAACACCCCCTCAACCCCGCGAATCGACTTCAGCACCTTTTCGAGGTGCTTGAGATCCTGAATCTCCACCGTCATATCGATTCGCGCGTGCGGGTCCGCGCCGGTCGTGGCTTCAAGCGTCACGATGTTGGTGTTGATGTCCGCGATCCGCGAACTCAGCTCCGCCAGCATCCCCTTCCGGTTTTCCACTTCCATCGTCAGCCGCACGGTGTAGGGCGCCACGTCGGTGCCCTTGTCCCATTCGACGTCGATTCGACGCTCCGGGTCGTACTGGAGGTTGATGACGTTCGGGCAGATCGCCGAGTGCACGGACACACCTTTGCCGCGCGTGACGTAGCCGACAATCTTCTCGCCGCGGATCGGATTGCAGCAACGCGCGCGGAAGACCATCAGGTCTTCGGCGCCGCTCACTTTGATCCGATCGTTGGTCGCCCCGCCCGATTTCAGGACGCGCCTGACTGCGGAGACAACGGCGTTTTCCGGGGCGCGCTCCTTGAGTTCTCCCTGAGGCACGAGCTGATCGAGGACGAATCGTGGTGACAGCTTGCCGTAACCAAGCTGTGCGAAGAGCTCGTCCACCTTCTGGACAGCAAGCGCCGGCGCCGCCTTCACGAAGGCCTCGCCGTGCAGCAGCTTCTCCAGATTGACCTGAAAGCGCCGCGCTTCCTTTTCCAGGAGCTTGCGTCCAACGTCGATGGCGCGCTGCTTCTCCTCCTCCTGAATCAGGTGTTTGATCTTGTTCCGCGCACGGGCGGTCGCGACGAAATT
This sequence comes from uncultured Acidobacteriota bacterium, assembly GCA_963762925.1. Classification (GTDB taxonomy): domain Bacteria; phylum Acidobacteriota; class Vicinamibacteria; order Vicinamibacterales; family UBA2999; genus DASPWV01. Next base: position 74,582 of record CAVXMP010000007.1, read on the forward strand.
GAGCCAGTCGCGGCTCGGCTTGTGCGTGGGATTGGTGACGATCTCGACGATGTCGCCGTTCTTCAGACGCGTGCGCAGTGGCACCATGCGACCGTTGACGCGTGCGCCGACACACCGGTGACCGACGTCGGTATGGATCGCGTAGGCGAAGTCGACAGCTGTCGACCCCTTTGGCAGCACCTTGACCTGCCCGCGTGGCGTGAAAGTGTAGACCTCTTCGGGGTAGAGATCGATCTTCAGGTTCTGCAGGAACTCCTGTGGATCGCGAACTTCCTGTTGCCATTCGAGCAACTGTCGCAGCCACTGGAAATACTGTTCGTCGCGTCCGGCGCCGACGCGGCCTTCCTTGTACTTCCAATGCGCCGCGATGCCCTCTTCGGCGCGCCGATCCATTTCCTCGGTGCGAAGCTGCACCTCGAAGGGAAATCCATGCTCGCTGATCACGGACGTGTGCAGCGATTGGTAGCCATTGGGCCGTGGCATCGCGATGAAGTCTTTGATGCGGCCGGGCACGGGCGACCAGGTCTGATGAATGGTGCCAAGGGCGGCGTAGCAGTCCTTTATCGACGGGGTGACGACACGCAGCGCAACGAAGTCGTAAACCTGCTCGAGATCGATTTTCTGTCGTTTCAGCTTGAGCCAGATGCTGTAGAGGCGCTTGATCCGGCCGTCAACCCGGATAACCGAAATCTGCGCGTCCTGCAGCTTCCCCCTGACCTCGGCCACCAGCGCGTCGATCACGCCTTCGGTGACCCGGCGCTTGGCTTCGACACGCGCGCGCAGTGATGCGTAAGCAGAGGGCTCGAGGTACTTGAACGAGAGCTCTTCCAGCTCGTTCTTGATCTTGGCCATGCCGAGGCGATTGGCGATCGGTGCGTAGATGTCGATCGTCTCCTGCGCCGTGCGGACGCGCCGTTCCTCCGACATGAACTGCAGCGTCCGCATATTGTGGAGGCGGTCAGCGAGCTTGACGACAATGACCCGAATGTCGTCGACCATGGCGAGGAGCATCTTGCGGAAGTTCTCGACCTGCCGCTCTTCGCTGCTCGAAAACGTGATCGCGCTGATCTTCGTCACGCCTTCGACGATGTGCGCGACGTCTTCGCCAAAGGTCTCGCGGATGCGTTCGATCGTCGTCAGCGTGTCTTCGACAACGTCGTGGAGGAGGCCGGCCGCGACGCACACCGCGTCGAGCTTCATGTCGGCGAGGATGTCGGCGACCTCCATCGGATGCACCAGATACGGCTCGCCCGAATGGCGCACCTGTCCCTTGTGCTCCAAGGCCGAAAACACGTAGGCCCGCCGGAGCAGCTCAAGGTCGGCATCGGGACTGTAGCCCCTGACCTTGTCAAGCAGGTCCTCGAAGCGAATCATCGAAACTGGTGTCTAAGCAAGAATAGCAGCCCGTGAATGCCGGCCGCCCCTGCGACTGCCGCGGTTCACGACGGGGTTGCAGGGGGTCAAGAAAGCTGGGTATACTCGGCTTTTTCCGGCAGCGGTTTTTGCACAACGTGAGGGGGAGATGATGAAGATTCGGTCTACGGCCGCCAGTCTGGCGCTCATTGCCGGGTTAGGGCTCGCGCTTGCCGGGTGTGGCAAGATCAACGACGTGCGGGCGATGAAGGCCTTCAAGGACGGCAACAAGCTCTATGCCGGTAGCCACTGGAAAGAGGCCGCAGATAAATACGAAGAGGCGATTCGTCTCGACCCGGACAACTCCACCATCTACTTTTACCTCGCCAATTCCTACGACAACATGTATCGCCCGACCCGCAAGGGCGAGCCGGCCAACGATCAGACGCTCGAGAAGGCTATCGCGAACTACAAGCTTGCCTCGGAAAAGATTGCCGATCCGAAACTCAAGGGCCTGTCCCTCCAGTATCTGGTCGCCACCTACGGCCCCGACAAGCTGAACGATCCGACGCAGGCCGAACCTGTCGTCAAGAACATGATCGAGCTCGATCCAAAGGACCCGACCAACTATTTCGCCCTCGCGAAGATTTACGAGGATTCCGGCGAGTACGAACTGGCCGAGCAGACCTTCTTGCAGGCAAGGGACGCCAAGCCCAACGACCCGGCGGTATTTCTGCAGCTGGCGGGCTACTACAGCCGCCAAGGCAACTTCGACAAGACGATTGAATCGCTCAACGAACGCATCAAGGTCGAGCCGAACAATCCCGAAGCCTATTACACCCTTTCGACCTACTACTGGGACGAGGCGTACCGCGATTTCCGGCTCAACGACAAGCAGAAGCTGGATTACGTCCTCAGTGGCATCGATGCCGTAAACAAAGCCGTCGAGATCAGGCCTGATTACATGGAGGCCATTGCCTACAAGAATCTGCTGCTCCGTCTCCAGGCCAACCTGGAAAAGGATCCGGCCAAGCAGCAGGCGCTGCTGCGTGAAGCCGACCAGTTGCGCGACAAAGCCACGGAACTGCGCAAGCAGAAGGCCGCCGGCGTCAGCTAGGCACACACAACTGGGCTGGACCCTCGAGCCAGCGCCAAGAGAGCGAGTCAGGCCTGCCTCGAATGAGCCTGGCGAGAAAAAAGGAAGGGCCGTTCCGCCGCTGGCGGGGCGGCCCTTTTTTTACAGCTTTGTTTTCTCCGTGGCCGCGCCTAGATGGTATCTTCGGACGTTGGTTCGAACCCTCGGCACGAAGGGTTGTGACGAACCGTTGTTTTTTCCCAGAGAGGACTTGCAATGAGGCACCTGACGAAATGGTCGGCGATGTTCGTCATCGTCGGGCTGTTGTGGCCGGCGAACCACCTGGCAGCACAAGGCGTAACGACCGGCGCGATTAGCGGCGTGGTCACGAATGAACAGAAGCAGCCTGTCTCGGGTGCGCAGGTTATTGCCATACACCTGCCGTCCGGGACCACGTACGAGGCGACGAGCCGGGCGGATGGGCGATTCTCAATTCCCGCGATGCGCGTCGGCGGGCCCTACACGATCACGGTCGCGCACGGCGGTACCGGCGCGGCGTTCGAGCCGACGACCCAGGAGAATATCTCGGTCAACCTCGGGGTCGCGTCGGATCTCGTGTTCGAGGTGAAGCCGCTCAGCGTCGAGGTGATGGTCACCGTCACCGCGCAGTCCGACACGGTGTTCAGTTCGGCGCGAACCGGCGCGGCGACATCGGTCGACCGCGAGACCATTGCGACGCTGCCCACCGTTTCCGGTCGCATTGGCGACATCACGCGCTTGACGCCTCAAGCCAGTGGTAATTCGTTCGCCGGCCAGGACAATCGTCTCAACAACATCATGGTTGACGGGTCTTACTTCAACAACTCCTTTGGTCTCGGCGGCCAGCCGGGCGACAGAACCGGCGTCGCACCGATCTCGCTCGAAGCGATCGAGCAAGTGCAAGTCAGCATCGCTCCGTTCGATGTGCGCCAAGGAAGCTTCATTGGCGCCGCAGTCAATAGCGTGACGCGAAGCGGGACGAACCGTTTCACCGCGTCGGTCTACCACCGGATGCGTAACGAAGACTTCGTGGGCACTGAGGCGCGCGGCCTGGCCGTCAATCCCGGGACATTCACGTTCCGCGACACAGGCATTTTGGGTAGCGGGCCCATCATCAAGAACAAACTGTTCGTCTTCGGCAATTACGAGAACGAAGAAGAGGAGCGACCTCTCACAACCTTCCGTGCCAACGCGGGAGGCGAGGCGGCTACAGGCAACGTCACGCGTGTGCTCTCGTCCGACCTCACCGCACTCAGCGCGTTCCTGTCGCAGAACTTCAGGTACGATACTGGCCCGTTCGAAGACCTTCAGGACCTCACTCCGGCGAAGCGCTACTTGCTGAGGACCGACTACAACATTACGAACACACAGAAATTCAGTTTCCGCTACACACAGCTGGATTCGAGTACCGATAGCTACCCCTCGAGCTCGTCGTCGGCGGGCATCGGCCGGTCGACATTCACCAACAGCTATCTCGCCTTTGGACGATCCACGTATTCGATTCTCGAGAACATCAAGTCCGGGATCGGCGAATGGAACTCGATTGTTGGCACAAGCATGTCCAACAACCTGATCGTCGGCTTCACGTCGAACGATGAAAGCCGCGGCGATATCGGCACGTTGTTCCCGTTTGTTGACATCTTGTTGGACGGTAGTGCCTACACGTCGTTCGGATCGGAGCCGTTCAGCGTCCAGAACGAGTTGCGATACAAGACATTCCAACTCCAGGACAGCCTCACGAAATTCAGTAATCGGCACACGCTGACGTTCGGCGCGACGACGCAGCGGTATGAGTCGGAGAACGTCTTCTGGAGTTGCTGCCCGCAGAGCAACTACACCTACAATTCCCTGGCTGACTTCTACGCTGACGCCGCGGGTTACCTGGCGAATCCCAACAGGACCACTTCCCCTGTCTCACAACGACTCTTCAAGGTCCGTTACTCGAATCTGCCCGGCCTCGACAAACCGTTGCAGCCGTTGAGGGTTTGGTACAGCGGCGGTTACGCGCAGGATGAGTGGCGCCCCAAGACGAATCTCACACTGACCGCAGGGATCAGGCTCGACGCGTCCGTTTTTTCAAACACCGCCTATCAAAACGCAAAGGCCGACGCGCTCACATTCCGCGATGAGGATGGGTCTAACGTGCAGTATCAGACGGGCGAGCTGCCCGACACGAAGATTCTTTGGTCCCCGCGTGTTGCCGCAAATTGGGACGTGAACGGCAATCTGCGCACCCAGGTGCGCGCGGGTACGGGCCTGTTCACCGGGCCGCCGCTCTATGTCTGGATCTCCAACCAGCTCGGCAACACCGGTGTGCTGATCGGCGAGGTCTCGGCCGCGAACACCAATGCGTTTCCATTCAGTCCCGAATTGGATCGTTACAAGCCAGGGAACGTGACGGGCGAGGGGGCAGCAAGCTACGAGCTCGATGTCACCGATCCCAATTTCAAGTTCCCCCAAGTCTGGCGCACGAACCTCGCGGTAGACCATCGGTTGCCGTGGGCAATCACCGGCACTCTGGAGTTCATTTACAACAAAGACGTAAACGGCATTTACTACATCAACGCGAACCTGCCCTCGGCACAGGGCAGTTTCGTCGGTGTGGACAACCGCCCGCGATGGGTCGGGACGTCCTGTAGCGCAGCGACGGCCACGCCTTGTGTCACCCGGCTCAATAACGCCTCCGGCAATCAGGTGACGAATGCGTTCGTGATCAAGAACCAAAGCGTCGGGTCGTCGTGGAATCTCTCGGCCAGTCTTGCGAAGAACCTGTTCCACGGACTGTCGCTTCGCGGCGCTTACAGCTACGGCGACGCCAAGAACACCATCGATCCCGGCTCAACCGCATTCTCGTCGTTCGCCAACAACCAACACGTGAACGATCCGAACAATCCCGGCGTCGGCCGTTCGGCCTACGCACAGGGTCATCGCGTGTTCGTACAAACCTCTTACACGAATACGTACTTCAACTTCGGGTCAACGACGATCTCCGCGTTCTGGGAAGCGAGACCATCGGTGCAGAACTTCTCCAACAACGCGAGCTATGTCTTCAATGGCGACATGAACGGGGACAGCTACTCGGGCAACGACCTCATCTACATTCCGCGTGATGTCGCAGAGATGAACTTTGTGACATTTACCTGCGCGCCGCCCACCTGCTCGACCAGCATCACGTTCACTGCCGACCAGCAAGCGCAGGCGTTCGAGACGTACATCAATCAGGACCCGTACCTCCGCGATCACAGGGGACAGTACGCAGAGCGTGGTGGCTTGTTCCTCCCGATGTTCAACCGAATGGATCTCAGCCTCGTGCAGGAAGTATTCAGAGACATTCGCGGACAGCGGAACGCCGGCCAGATTCGCCTCGACATCACCAATTTCGGCAACATGCTGAATTCGAAATGGGGTGTCGGACAGCGATTGATCGTACCGGTCACCGGTGCCAACGGCGCGCAAATCCTGACCAATGGGGCGGCCGACGCGCAGGGCCGCGCGAGCTACAGGTTGGCGGTTGTCAACAGTCAGCTCGCGACGACATCGTTCCAACGATCGTCAACCCTGAGCGACGTGTATCAGTTCATGATCAGTTTCCGATATTCGTTCAACTAGGGCGGTAGGTCTGGTGGGTCGGGTAAGTCTGGTGGGGTCTGCAACCCAATCACCGGACTCCACCAGACCCACCGACCCACCAGGCGACCCTGCTTACCTGCCCTCTCTATCCCTTCATCAGACCCGCAATCTCTTTCACAAACTTCGCGGCGACACGCGCCGTGAGGTCCCGCACATCGTTGCGCGGGTTGTACTCCACGATGTCTGCGCCGGCGAGCGGGACGCGCAGCGAGGCCAGAATCTCGAGCACGTCACGGACAGCCAATCCCCCTGGCTCCGGATGCGACATCCCGGGCGCGAGCATCGGCTCCAGCACGTCGATATCAAGAGAAACGTAGACGGGCGCCTTGAATCGACCGATAAGCGGCAGCGCATCGCGCCAGCGGTCGGCGCCGAGCACCTCGACGCCGAACTTGCCTGCCTGTGATCGCTGATGCGCGGAGAGCGTGCGCACGCCGACTTGCACGAGCCGAGCCGCGAGTCGCTCCTCCAAGATGCGGGCGAACGGACACGCGTGCGAGTAGCGGTCTCCTTCGTAGTTGTCGTAGAGGTCGCCGTGAGCGTCGAGATGCAGGATGGTGAGCGCCGCCCCGCGCTTGCCGAAGCCGCGCAGGATCGGATACGTCACCGAATGGTCGCCTCCAAGCAGGAGCGGCTTGTCCCCGCCATCGACGATCTGCCGCACACGGTCCTCGATGACGGCGCGCGCCTCACCGGCATCGACCGGCAGTGCGACATCGCCCGCGTCGGTGAGAAGGGCACTCACGTCATCGCCGCGCTCGTTGTAGGTGTTACTGGACGGCGAACGAAGCGCCTGGCGAATACGATCAGGCGCCTCGGCTGCACCGCGCTGAAAGGACGACGAACCGTCCCAAGGTAGACCGAGGAGGGTAATCGCCACGCGGGGATTCTACGCTGTACAAAGCATGGGCCGCCTCGAGGGCGGCCCATGTCGAAACGATCGCTACCGTCGAGCGGCTTACTGCGTGCCCGAGGACGCGGCCCTTCGCATGCCCTCGGTGACGATGCCGACCTTCTCGACGCCAGCGCCCTTGGCCGCGTCGATGACCTCGACGATATCCCCGTAGCGCAGGGTGCCCGCGCCGTTGATGAACATCGTTTTGTCCTTCCGCTCCTCGAAGATCTTGCGGAGGCGCTCTTCGAGCTCGCCAATCGTGACGTCCTGCTTGTTGATCGCGATCTTCCGGTCGGCGGTGTACTCGACCACGATCTGCGAGATGTCGGGCTGCGGCTGGTCCGGTGTTTTGGTTTCCGCCGGCAGGTTGACGTCCAGACCTCGCTGCGACAGCGGCAGGGCGGCCATGAAGATGACGAGCAGGACGAGCAGCACGTCGATCATCGGCGTGATGTTCATGTCGGAGCTCGCCTCGAGCTTCTTGGCCGAGATGATCCGATCCGCGCCGTGGTGCATGTGGGCGTGAGCCATCTTAGTTACTCCCTCCGGGCTGTCCCGGCCGCGCACGCCGTTCGGTGATGAGGCCCATATCCTCGATACCCGCGGCGCGCAGCTCGTCCATCGCATCCATGACGGCACTGTACGCCGTGTCCTCGTCGGCCTTGATCAGAACGATGCGCTCGCTCTTGTCTTCGAGGAGGTCCTCGACGCGGCGCCGCAGGTCGCTGGCGGGCACCGGGATCGATTGAAGGAAGAACTCGCCCTTGGCGTCGATACCAATGACCGTGTTCTCCTGCGTGTCGGGCTTCTCCGTGCTGTTCGCGGCGACCGGCAGCCTGACGTTGACACCCTGCTGCAAGAGCGGCGCAACGATCATCATGATGATCAACAGCACGAGCATGACGTCCACCAGAGGTGTGACGTTAATCTCGGAGTTGATCCCGCCTTTTGCGCCGCCCACATTCATTGACATCGCGGTTCTCCAGTCCTTCGCGGTCCGGGGAAGAGGGTCTGACCCTCCACCCATCGCCGACACCGGAAAAGGGGTCAGACCCCTTTTCCCTAAGCGGTCTTCTTGATGAAGTAGTCGACCATTTCCGAAGACGAGTTGTCCATCTCGACGTTGAAGTATTCGAGACGCGTGGACAGGTAGTTGTAGAACCACACAGCCGGGATCGCAACGAAGAGTCCGAGCGCCGTTTCGACGAGCGCTTCGGCAATACCGGCCGAGACGGCGCCGATGCCGCCCGAGCCCGTTGACGCGATACCGACGAACGCCACGATGACGCCGATGACCGTGCCGAGCAAACCGACGAACGGCGCCGTCGCGCCGATGGTCGCCAACCCGGTGATGCCCTTCTTCAGGTCGTTCGAGGTGAGCGCGGTGGCGCGCTGAATCGAGCGGCGAACCGTGTCGAGCAGGTCTTCCCGCGAAGAGATTCCCACCGCTCTCCTGCTGGAACTGATACTCCTGCAACCCGGCGAGCACGACCTTGGCGAGGTGGCTGTAGCGATATTCCTTCGACGAGGAGAGCGCGATTGCCTCCTTCAGGCGGCCGTCCTTGAGGTGCTTCGCCACGAGCGGCGCGTACATCTTGGACTGCTTCTTCGCCTGATTGAACGTGTAGATCCGTTCAATGGCGACACCTACCGACCAGAACGACATGATGAAAAGAATCACCGCGACGGCGATTCCTAACGGACTCATCGTCTGGAACATTTCAATAAGATCGAGACCACCTTCCATCGGTATCCTCCAAAAGCAAGAGAACGTGTGTGCCGAAACCTGAGCCTGGGCCGTTATTGGAGCGTGAACTGCACCGTGACCGTCATGATGACCGGCACCGGCACGCCGTTGAGCAGTGTCGGGGTAAACACCCATTGTTTGACGGCGTCGAGCGCCGCGGCATCCAGCAGGGGAATCGACCGGAGCACGCGGGCGTCGCGGACTGCGCCGTCGGGACCGATCGTGGCCTCGATGATGACGACACCCTGAACGCGCGCCGACTGCGCAATCGGCGGATAGACCGGCCGCACGTCCTTGGTCTTGGTCGGCTGCTTGATGTTGCCGCCCACGCGAACGGGCTGGCTCGGTGGTGGCGGTGGTGGTGGCGGCGCCTCTGGAATTCCGCCGACGATACCTCCGGCGATACCGCCGGGAATGCCGCCCTCGACGCCGGTGACGGTTTTCTCGAAACCCGCTTCGATGCCGGTTTCGGGCTTGATCTCGGATGGCGCTTCGACGGGGGCGGCAGCTGGATTGACCTCAACCTGCGGCTTCGGCTGCGCCGCCTGTGGTGGCGGCGGCGGTGGTGGAGGCGGCGGTGGAGGTGGAGGCGCGCCGACAAATGCCATCATCGATGGCGGAGTCGGGAGCGCATCGAAGGCCATCAGGGGGACGATGACGAGCGCGGCCACGATGGCCGTTTCGATCGCCATCGTAAGCGCAACGGTATACCCTGATTTGTTGCCGAACTTGATGGAAGGATCGACAACATCGCCGAACATGTCGCGTGGCACGAGCTCTCCTCCTGGCGTCGTCCGCTAAGCGGCGCAAGCCGCTGATTATAGCGAGCGTCCAAAAATACTGTCAAACGGGATTAGACACCGGATTTCGGAAACTGCTCCCGGCCGCTCCCGCCACAAAGCACTGAGCCACTTGCGTGAATCGATCCACCCGGGCCCCGCTTCGTCACGAGCGGGGTGCCCGTGCTCAAGGCCGCCATTCTATTGGTCCCATATAGCAAGGTCAACGGCGCGTATGGGTCGAACGCAGTTTTTCTTCGTGGTCGTGACGAGTTTTTACAAGCCGATCCGGAGACTAAAGTCTCCCGCTGTGCTTCCGGTCGGCAGCGGTGTTCCCCTACGCTTCGATGCGCATCGCGTAGAACGAGCGCCACACGAAGACCATGCCGATGATGAAAAACACGACGGCCAGCGACGCAACCATAGTGCCCCCGTATTGCGCTGCGAGATAGACGCCAAGCTCGACCGCCAGCACGCCAAAGAGCGTGGTGAACTTGATCACTGGGTTCATCGCCACCGAAGACGTGTCCTTGAAGGGATCGCCGACCGTGTCGCCCACGACCGAGGCCGCGTGGAGCTCGGTGCCCTTCATCTTGAGCTCGGTCTCGACGATCTTCTTCGCGTTGTCCCAGGCGCCGCCGGCGTTGGCCATGAAGATCGCCTGGAACAAGCCGAACAGCGCGATGGAGATGAGGTAGCCGATGAAGAAAAACGGTTCGGCAAACGCGAAGGCGAGCGTCGAGAAGAAGATCGCGAGAAAGATGTTGAACATCCCCTTCTGCGCGTACTGGGTGCAGATCTCAACGACCTTGCGGCTGTCTTCGACCGATGCCTTCGTCGACCCTTCGAGCTTGATGTTGGCCTTGATGAATTCGACGGCACGGTAGGCGCCCGTCGTCACCGCCTGCATCGAGGCACCGGTAAACCAGTAGATCATCGAGCCGCCGGTGATGAGGCCAAGCAGGAACGGCGAGTGGAGGATCGACAGCTTCTCCATGTCGGTCGTGAGCCCCTGCGTGAGGGCCATGATGATGGCGAAGATCATCGTCGTCGCGCCGACAACCGCCGTCCCGATCAGCACCGGTTTTGCCGTCGCCTTGAAGGTGTTGCCCGCACCGTCGTTCTCTTCGAGCAGCTCCTTCGCGACCACGAAGTTGACCGGGAACCCGAACTCGCGCTGCAGTTCCTGCTCGATGCCGGGAATCTCCTCAATCTGCGAGAGCTCGTACACCGATTGCGCGTTGTCGGTGACCGGGCCGTACGAGTCGACGGCGATGGTCACCGGCCCCATGCCGAGAAAGCCGAACGCCACCAGGCCGAAGGCGAAGATCGCCGGCGCTTTCATCGTCTCGCCGAGTCCCATCGTCGAGACGAACGACGCAATCGCCATCAGGCCCATGATCGTGAGCCCGAGCCAATAGGCGCTGAAGTTGCCGGCGACGAGGCCCGACAGAATGTTGAGCGAGGCGCCGCCCTCGCGCGAGGACGTCACGACCTCGCGCACGTGCGCGGAATGGGTCGACGTGAAGACTTTCACGAATTCCGGAATGATCGCGCCGGCCAGCGTTCCGCAGGTGATCACCGTGGACAATTGCCACCACAGGGACGGATTGCCGCCGAGGGTCGGAATCAGCAGATACGACAGCACGTAGGTCAGGACCACGGACACGACCGAGGTCAGCCAGACGAGTGAGGTCAGCGGCGCCTCGAAGTTCATCTTGACCGCCGTCGCGTAGCGCCCGCGCGCAATCGCGTTGTTGACCAGATATGAACCGGCGGATGCCAACACCATCATGACGCGCATCATGAAGATCCAGACGAGCAACTGGACCTGCACCGCCTGATCGGTGACCGCGAGCATGATGAACGTGATCAGCGCCACGCCGGTGACGCCGTAGGTTTCGAAGCCGTCTGCCGTGGGACCTACGGAATCGCCGGCGTTGTCGCCGGTGCAGTCCGCGATCACGCCCGGGTTGCGCGCGTCGTCCTCTTTGATCTTGAACACGACCTTCATGAGGTCGGACCCGATATCGGCAATCTTGGTAAAGATGCCGCCGGCAATACGCAGGGCCGCGGCGCCGAGCGATTCGCCAATGGCAAACCCGAGGAAGCAAACGCCCGCGTACTCGCCTGGAATAAACAGCAGGATCGCGAGCATGAAGAGCAGCTCGACTGAAATGAGCATCATGCCGACGCTCATGCCGGCCTGCAGCGGAATGTCGCAGACGGGGAACGCCTTGCCGCGCAGACTCGCAAACGCGGTCCGTGAGTTCGCCAGCGTGTTGATTCGGATGCCATACCACGCCACGCCGTAACTGCCGCCGATGCCGATCAAGCTGAAGAGGAGCACGATGACGATCTTGTAGGCCTCCAGTCCGGTCAGCCAGAAGTAGGCAACCATCACCGTCCCGATGAAGACTTCCAGAATCAGCAGAAACTTGCCCTGCTGCACCAGGTAGGCCTTGCACGTCTCGTAAATCAGCTCGGAGATCTCGGCCATTGAGCGATGCACGGGAAGTTTTTTGACGTTGGAGTAGGTCCACGCGCCGAAGAGCAAGCCCAGCACGCAGACCACGAGACCCGACAACAGGATCTGATGGCCGGTCAAGCCCAGGAAATCTCCCTGGTTCAGATCGGGTAAATGGATGTTGACTTCTCCGCCCGGGCGATGGACGACAGGCGCGGGGGCGGAAGGGGGAGGAAGGCCCGGTGGCTGCGCCGCCAGCGCCGACGCCACGCATCGGGGAAAACGCAAACACAAACAGGCAGATTTGGAGGATTCGATTTATCATCAGCTCACGTTACGCACGTCGTCTGGCAGCGCCATGCCGCCAGTCAGAAAAATCCGAATGCCTTCTTCGACCGACAGGTCGGGAAAGCTCGCTTGTTCACGCGGAAACACCACGATATCGCCGAGATATAAGTGGTTGGTCGGCACATAGACGGCCACGACGTGCTCCGGTCCACGACCGCGGTCGAGCACGAACTCCTTGGTGAGAAAGCCGAGGAGCATGCCGCGCCGCGGGTCTTCGACGAGCACGACTTTCTTGAAGCCTGCCTCATTATCCGGTGCAAACGCGGCCACAAGCTGCTTGACCGGTGAGTATATGGTCTTGAACACCGGCACCTGAAGCAGGTAGTACTCGGTTCGTTGCAGGACGCGCTTGCCGACTATGTTGGTTGCCGCCACTCCCACGACGAGGATGATGCCGGCCGTGATCAGCACGCCAAGACCAGGCACCTCGCGTCCGAGCAGTCGCACCGAGAGTGGCCTGGTCGCATCGTCAATAAACCGAAATGTCCAGACCAGCGCCGCGACACTGATGACGAGGGGGACCGTCACGAAAAAGCCGGTGATGAAGGTTCGCCGCAACCAACTCACGACATCAACCAGACTGCCGCGACCGCAGCAAGCGCGAAGCGATAGATCGCAAACACGGTCAGCGAGTGGTTGGCCAGATACTTGAGGAAGAATTTGATCGTCAAGTAGCCGATGACGCCAGAGAAAATCAACCCCACGGCAAACAGCATCGCGGGGAGCTCAAGGGTGCCCATCTCGACAACGTCCAGCGTTTCCTTGGCCGCCGCGGCAAGAACGGCAGGCAGGCTCATCAAAAAAATGAAGCGCGCCGCTCCGGGGCGCCTGAGGCCGAGAAGAAGTGCGACGGTAAGCGTTGCCCCGGATCGGGACACGCCGGGGACGAGCGCCGCCGCCTGGGCCGCGCCCAGCGCGAGCGCTTCCCAATACGCAATCGTGTTTTCATCGCGACTGTGACTCCCCAGCCATTCGGCCATCAGCAACCCCACACCCCCTACAGCCAGCGCCACAGCGACAACCTTTGGATCGCGCAACCCTTCGAGCGAGTCGCCGAACGCGAGGACGACGACCACCACCGGGAGCGTTCCCACGACGATCAGGCGAAGGAGTCGCTCCGATTCGCCGTCGCGAAAGGTCGCCGCACCGACCGCGCCTCGAGCCATCGCCACGAGATCGCGGTGGAAATACGCGACGATCGCCAGCAGCGTCCCGACATGGCACGCAACATCGAACGCGAGTCCATAACGGCCCGCGTCCCATCCGAAAAACGCGCGAGCGAGAATGAGATGACCCGAACTCGAGACCGGGAGAAACTCCGTCACTCCCTGCACGATGCCAAGCAGCGCCGCATCCAGCAGATTCACAACGCGACTACGTCGTCGCCTTGCGCCCGCCGGGAGGGGCTTTCGCCGCTGCTGTGGCGCGGCTCCGCGCCTGCTTGCCGCTCAACAGGATGGCGATAGCCGCCGCAATGAAGACGGTGGAGTAGGTGCCGCTGATGATGCCGACCAGCATCGTGAACGCAAAGCCTCGCAGCACTTCGCCGCCGAAGACGAAGAGCGCGAGCACGGCCAGGAACGTGGTGCCGGCGGTGATGATGGTGCGGCCCAGCGTCTGGTTGACGCTTAGATTGACGATGTGCTCGAGCGATTCGCGCCGCATGCTTCGGAGATTCTCGCGCACGCGATCGAAAATCACGATCGTGTCGTTGACGGAGTAGCCGGTGATGGTCAGGATCGCCGCCACCACGTTGAGCGACAGGTCGTACCCGAAAAATGCGAGGAAGGCGATCGTCACGAGCACATCGTGCAGGGTCGCCGCGATCGCGCCGACCGCGAATGCGAAGCGGAAGCGGAAGGCAATGTACGCCGTAATGCCGAGAATAGAGGCGAGCGTCGCGTAAATCCCCTTTTTCTGCAGATCGCGGCCGATGACTGGGCCAACGAGCTCCTGACTCAGCACCTCGAACTTGCCGAGGTTCGCTTGCTGAATGGCGCTGACGACGGTTTGCGCACCTTGTTCGAGGCTGGCGCCCTCCTCTGCCGCGCCCGCCTGGGGCAGCCGGATCAGCCAGGAACGCTCAGACGGATCGCCGTAAGGCTGAATCACTTTGTCGCCTGGAATGTTCGAGAGCGCCGAGCGAACTGCATCCTCGCGGACGTCTTGCTCGAACTTGATCACCATCAGCGTGCCGCCGGAGAAATCGATGCCGAGCGGCATGCCGCCCGTGGCGATCCGGACAACTCCGGCGATGATGATGAGCGCCGAGAAAGCAATCGCGTGCCAGCGCCAGCGAATGAAGTTGTAGTTGGTGTTATGAAGAATCTGCATTAGATGCTCAGCTTCGCCGTGGGCTGCCGGCGCGCCAGGGCCAGCTCAAAGAGGGTGCGCGACACAAAGACGGCGGTGAACACGTTGGACAGCAGGCCGATGGTGAGGGTCATCGCAAAGCCGCGGATTGGCCCGGTGCCGAACTGGAACAGGAACGCGGCCGCGATGAGCGATGCCACATGCGTGTCGAGAATGGTGAGGAACACACGATCGAAGCCGGCGGCCACGGCCTGTCGCGGCCCCTTCGCCGTCTGGAGTTCTTCCTTGATGCGCTCGAAGATCAAGACGTTCGAATCGACGCCCATACCAATCGTCAGAATGAACCCCGCGATGCCTGGGAGCGTCATCGTCGCGCCGATATAGGCCATCAACCCGAGCAGAAGAATCAGGTTGACCACAATCGACACGAGCGCGTTGATGCCCGACAGCTTGTAATACGTGACCAGAAACAACATGACGAAGACGAGCCCGCCGATTGACGCCAGCACACCAGCGCGAATTGATTCCTGTCCGAGCGTCGCGCCAACGGTCCGCTCTTCGAGGTAGGTCAGGTTCGCGGGCAGCGCGCCCGAACGCAGCTTCAGCGCGAGATCCGCGGCTTCTTCTTGGGTGTAGTTGCCGGTGATTTGACCTTCGTCGTTAATCCGCGACTCGATCCGAGGAGCCGAGACGACGCGGTTGTCGAGGACAATCGCCAGGTTTCTGTTGATGTTGTTCTGCGTGAACTGCCCGAACTTGGTCGCGCCGTCGCTCTTCATCGAGAAGCCCACGGCCGGACGGCTGTTCTGGTCGATCGACAAGCGCGCATTGCGAAGATCGCGGCCGGTGACGGCTGGCACCCGTCTGACGACGTAGTAGACCGTGGACGGGCGGTCACCCGGTGCGCCTTCGCTTGTCCCCGGCATGATTTGCAGATCGGGCGGCACGTTACCGGCGTAGGCCTGCCGGGCCGCGGCCTCATCGGAGAACGGTCCTTGTTCGACGAGTTTGAGCTCGAGCTGTGCAGTGGAGCGGATGATCTCTTTGGCGCGCGCCACGTCGGTCACGCCTGGAAGTTGGACCAGAATCTGGTCGGCACCGCTATGCCGCGCGACAATCGGCTCGGCGACGCCGAGCTCGTTGACGCGCCGCTCGATCGTCTGCAGCGCCTGCGTCACCGATTCGTCGCGCAGCTGCACGGCGATGTTCGGCCGCATCGTGAAGGTGTAGTTGCCCGCGCCAGAGGATCGGTTGTAAGTCGGCTCGATATCGGTCACTAAGCCGCGAAACGCCTGATCCTTGTCGGCCGTGACATTGTCGACGCGAAACTCGGTCGGACTCACGATGGTGACCGTCGCATCGGGAATACCCGCGGTGCGCAACTGCTCCCGCAGCCGGTCGGCTGTCGTTTCGGTCTCGAGCCGTACGGCATCCTCGGTCTGCACCCGCAGCACCAGATGCACGCCGCCTTTGAGATCGAGCCCGAGCCGGATCTTCTGGTCCGGCGGGTAAAACGCGAAAATGGCCAGCGCGACGACGCCGACGATGACAACGAGTTTCCAGCGGAGGTTCTTCGCCATAAGGTGCGCTACGCGTGCGTTCCTTCGACCACCGGGTCCTGACCCTGGTAGCCGACTATGGCCGTGCGGGCCAGATCAACTTTGACGTTTTGCGCGATTTGCAACTGCACAGACTGGTCGTTGTTCAATTTCGTGATCACGCCGAACATCCCGCCCGAGGTCACGATCCGATCGCCAACCTTGAGGGCGCTCAAAAATTCCTGCACCTTCTTCTGCCGCCGTTTCATCGGCAACAGAATGATGAAGTAGAAGATGGCAAGTACCAGCGCAAAGGGAATCAGCTGGATGATCGGGTTGCCCTGATTGGGCGCGCCCATGGCCAGCATGAAGCCAGCGTCTGTTACTACCCTCGACATCATGGAATCAACGAGCGGCGGGAAAAGCTCCGATGGAACATCTGTCGGAACTTCTCGAACGTCCCAAACGATATAGCCTCCCTAATCCGCCGCATGGTGTCAAGGTAAAAGTACAGATTATGCAACGTGTTAAGGGTGCTCGAGGTAATCTCGCCGGCGAGGAACAGGTGCCGCAGGTAGGCGCGTGAGTAGCGCTTGCACGTCGGGCATCCACAGGCGGGATCGGCTGGCCCGTCGTCTTCGGCGTACTGAGCGTTCTTGATATTCATGACCCCTTCACTGGTGAAGAGCTGCCCGTTGCGGGCATTGCGGGTCGGCAGCACGCAATCAAACATGTCGATACCGCGGGCGACGCCTTCGACAATGTCCAGAGGCGTGCCGACGCCCATCAAATAGCGCGGGCGATCCGGCGGCAGGAGCGGCGTGGTGACCTCCACGACCTTGTACATCTCATCGTTGGCCTCACCGACACTGAGGCCGCCAATGGCATAACCTTCGAACCCTACATCGAGCGTCAGCTCTGCGCTCCGCGCGCGAAGGTCCGGCGAAGTGCCGCCCTGAAGGATGCCGAACTGCGCCTGACCGGCGTTACTGACACGAACGTCATCGACACATCCCGATCGCGCCGCAAGAAACCGCTGCCGGCAGCGCCGCGCCCATCGTCCGGTGAGCTCGACCGTTTCGCGCAACGTCTCGACCGTCCCTGGGAGCGCCGGACATTCGTCGAGCACCATCGCGATGTCCGACCCGAGTTGCAGTTGGACGTCGACGGCCTTCTCAGGCGTGAGAAGGTGCGCCGACCCGTCGAGGTGTGACCTGAAATGCACGCCTTGCTCTTCGACTTTTCGCCGCGCCGCCAGACTGAACACCTGATAGCCGCCGCTATCGGTGAGGATCGGATGCGGCCAGCCGATGAACCGATGCAATCCGCCGCGCCGCCCGATGAGGTGGTCTCCCGGGCGCAGATAGAGATGGTAGGTATTGCCCAGAATGACCGCAGCGCCCATTTCCTCCAAGTCGCGGGCGGTCACGGCCTTGACGGCGCCCTGCGTGCCGACCGGCATGAACACCGGCGTCTCGATGGCGCCGTGTGCGGTGGTGAGGACGCCGCGGCGAGCAGCCGCGTCGCGGTGGGAGACGGTGAAGGAGAAGGACACGGTCTGGCTTACGGCTTACGAGCCGAACGCTTGCTATTATCCCTACGTGAAAAAGTTGCGCGTCGGCGTCATCTACGGCGGCCGATCGGGAGAACACGAAGTGTCGGTCGCTTCGGCCGCCTCGGTCTTCAAGCATCTCGATCGCACGCGCTACGAGCCGGTGGCGATTCGCATTGAAAAAACCGGCCGGTGGACGATTGCCGACCGGCCTCCTACCGCGCCGTCCGCGGCGGAGGTGCTCGAGCAGGCGCGCGTGCACGGTGTACGGACGATTCGGCCTGGACGGGAAGCTGGTACCCGTCGCGCACCCGGGCGAAGAGACGCTGCTCACGTTCGAACGACGTCCGGCCGTCAAAGGTCAACACGACGTCGAGCAAACCGCCGTGACAGGCCTGGGCCTCGATGTCGTGTTCCCGGTGCTGCACGGACCGTATGGCGAGGACGGCACCGTGCAGGGCCTGCTGGAGCTAGCCAACGTGCCCTACGTCGGGTCGGGCGTCCTCGCGTCCGCTGTCGGGATGGACAAGGCGGCCATGAAAGTGATGTTCACGGCGCGCGGCCTTCCCGTCTGCGAGTGGAAGGCCTTCATCCGCACGGAGTGGGATTCGCAACGTTCTGCCGGTACTCGACCGGCTCGCTGTGCTCGGTCTCCCCGTCTTCGTCAAACCAGCGAACCTCGGATCGAGCGTGGGCATCTCGAAAGTGAAAACGGCGGCCGAGCTCGCACCCGCGATTGAGGTGGCGCTCCAGTTCGATCGCAAAGTCGTCGTCGAGGCGGCCGTGCCCGATGCGCGCGAGATCGAATGCGCCGTTCTCGGCAACGATACGCCGGAGGCGTCACTACCAGGCGAGATCATCACGGGACGTGAGTTCTACGATTACGAAGCAAAATATCTCGACGCGAGTTCGCAGACGGTGATTCCCGCGGATCTCTCGGTCGAACAAACCGCAGACATCAAACGGCTGGCGATCGACGCGTTCCGCTCGGTCGACGCCGCCGGCATGTCGCGCGTGGACTTTCTGCTGTCGCGCACCAGCGGCACGGTTTACGTCAACGAGATCAACACCATCCCGGGCTTCACCACGATCAGCATGTACGCAAAGATGTGGGAAGCGTCCGGTCTCGCGTATCCCGCCCTCGTCGATCGCCTCATCCAACTCGCACTCGAACGTCACGCCGAGAAGCAACGACTCCGCACCAGCCTCTAGGCACGAAGGACACGAAGGACACGAAGGACACGAAGAACTACGAAGGGCGCGAAGGGCGCGACGCGTGCTCCGTGATCTTTCGCGGCCTTCGTGATCTTTCGCGGCCTTCGTGGCCCTTCGCGCCCTTCGTGACCCTTCGCGCCCTTCGGGACCTTCGTGTTCTACGTGCTCTACAGATTTTCACGCGCTGATCCGAAACGACTCACGAACCAGTGATCGCGGACTGGGGAAAATGACCAGCAATCCATGCTCGAGTTGACTCGTAGCGGTGGTTTGTGCTTGACATCCCATTTTTCTCATCCATAATCTACATCTGGTATGAGGGTGGACGGCTCAGGCCACGGGTTGTGAACGCTTGAGACTAAGTTTTCACGACATCGCGGTCGCCACACTGGCACGAGCGCGACCCCCTTCAGGAGGAACAATGGCGAAGAAGGCAAAGAAGGCGGCCAAGAAGGCCAAGAAAGCAAAGAAGAAGTAAGGCCGTCTCAAAAGGGGCGGTTTCACCTCGTTGAACTGCCCCGCTTTTTCTCCAGCTCTCGAGCAAGAGCACAAGATTGCGCGCGCCACATCACACACGATGGCCGCGCACCGAAGCGCGAAGGGGCCGGCACACGCGAGCGGAGTGCCAGGCGGCAGATGCATCGCGGTGGCGCGGTATCTCCTTCCGCAGCAACCCAACCTGAAGGGGGGGATTAGACCAATGGCGAAGAAGGCAAAGAAAGCGGCGAAGAAGGCCAAGAAGGCGAAGAAGCGCTAGGCCTGTCGGACCGCTGACAGATCCCAAGGGGGCAGAGGAAACTCTGTCCCCTTTTTAGTTTCCAGTTCCCAGTTGCGGGTTCAAAGTTGAGTGGTCAGTTACGAGGGCCTTCGGGTATCAGGGTTCTCGGGACAACCGCATCACTGATAACTAGACTTTGAACTGGCAACTGGGAACTGGAAACTCAACGTCGAAGTCTCCCGTCACCGTGGTCCCACCCAGTTCGTTCCATCCCACACACGGACCGTCCGAATCTGATCCCACTGCTGCAATCGATCGACCACGTCCATGCCCGAAACGACGCGACCGAAGACGGTGTAGCGGCCGTCGAGGTGCGGCTGTGGTGAGTGCGTGATGAAAAACTGACTGCCGCCGGTGTCTTCCCAATCGAGCGCCATTCCGACCGTGCCGCGCAGATATGGTCGCTGATTGATTTCGTCGCGGATGGTGTAGCCCGGGCCGCCTTCGCCGTCGCCGCGCGGGTCGCCGTCCTGTACGACAAAGTCCGCGACGACGCGATGAAACGGCGTCGCGCCAAGGAAGTTACGGCGCGCGAGCGACACGAAATTCGCCACCGCGCGCGGCGCATCGAGCACGGCGAGCTCGATCTGAATCATCCCTTTCTCCGTATCGATATACGCCATCGGCGAGACCGGCGGCGCGATGAGCGCCTTGAGGTCGTTCAGCTCGGGCGGGCCCGCATCCGGCGCCGGCCGCATGTGGCTCACGTCTGCTGCCGCATCGATCCCTTTGAGCAGGGCGGCCGCGCGGACGCGCAGGGCCCAGTCGCGATCGCCCAGCGCGCGTTCGAGCAACGGCTGCGCCGTCTTCGGGTCGAGTTCGACGAGTGCCGCGAGAATCGCCGCGCGCCCCAGGTAGGTGGGGTCTTTGTCCGCCCGTTCGTACGCCTGCACCAGTGCACCCACCGCACCGGATGCCTTGATCCGGGCCAACCCCGCGGCCGCGGTCTGGCGCACGACGACATCGTCGGCGGTGAGCCGCGCGAGGAGGGCGCCCTCGGCGGTCGGCGCCTTCGTTGCGATCAGCGCGCTCAGCACGGCCGGAACGACACGGTGATCGGAATCATCGAGCATCAGCGTGAGCCGCGGTGCGGCGCGGGCCACGTCAAGCGTACCGAGAGCTGTGGCGAGCGCAGCTCGCACACTCCAGTGAGGATCCGGATCGAGGCCGGAGAGCGCCGTCACAAAGGTGTCCGCGTCGGCGCGCGCAAGGCCGGCAAACGCCGCGGCGCGGATCGCGGGCCATCGCTCCGTCAGGAGATCGACAAACAGATCGGCGAGGCGTGCATCGCCCAACAAGCCAAGCGCGGTGACCGCCTCGAGTCGCAGGTTCGCGTCCGTCTTCGCCGAGGTCAACAGCTTCGTGAGTGGATCGACGGCTTGTGACGCGCGCAGCAGGCCCAGCGCGCGCGCTGCCTGAACTCGGACCGGCGTCGGTTCGTCCGCCTTCGCGACGACGGCCGTGAGCGGTTCGATCGCGCGCTCCTCCTTGATCGCCCCGAGGCCGCGCGCCGCAAACGCACGCGTGAGCGCTCCATCGCCCTGCAACAACGTCAGCAGGACCGGACCTGCCTTGGGATCGCCGACTCGCTGAAACGAGTACGCCACCGGCCACCAGCGGCTCACCGGTTGACCAGCGCCGTTGAGGAGGACAGACGCGAGTGATTCGTATGCCGACAACCGCACGAGCGCATACATCCCGAGGCGCACGGCTTCAACCGCCGCTGATTTCGGGTATTCGAGGTCGTCGGGCGCAATACCCTCGAGCACACCGGTGCGCACATGCGGTGCGATCATCGCGGCGATCGCCGCGGCGGCCGGCTTATGCACGATCAGCCCGAGACCCTCGGCCGCGCGCCCTTGCACGAGTGGGTCCGGATCGGCGAGCGCCGCAGTGAGCGCGTCGGCGGCAGCGGGCCGTCCAATAAGTCCCAGCGCAAACGCAGCCATCTGACGCACTTCGGGATCGGTCTCGCGCCCGAGGAGCGCGGCCAGCGGCGGGATCCCCTCCTCCAGGCGCACGCGTCCGATCGCCAGCGCGGCGCGCCGGCGGATGCGCGGGACTTCGTCCTCGAGGAGCGCGATTAGATCGGGCGACGGCGGCTGCGCCACGACCACGGGCGCGCGTCCGCGGCTGGGCGGCACGACAGGTGGGGGCGGCGCTTCTGGTGCCGGCAGACGCAACACACGGTCCTGCTCCAGCCGGAGAATCCACGCCATGTTCTCGTCGAATGTGCGCACGAGTCGTGGCGGCGTCACCACAGGCGGAGGTGCGCTGGAACATGCGGGAAGCATCACCAGCAGCACCGCGCTACAGACAAGGCGTGAGCGGTTCATGCGATTGTCACGTCCGCGGTTTCGAGCGCGACCATCCGCTCCGTCGCGCGGTCAACGCGCTCGGACACGATGGTCACGCCGATGCCAGGCGCCTCGGGAACGGCAATCGTTCCGTCGTGCGCCACCTCGATCGCCGGCTCGATCAAATCGGGCTGGTAGTAGCGCTTGCTCGCCGCAATGTCGCCCGGCAGTAAAAAGTTTGGCAGGCTCGCGAGGTGGATGTTGTGCGCGCGTCCGATGCCGGTTTCGAGCATGCCGCCGTGCCACACCGGGATGCCGTGCTCGGCGCACAAATCGTGCAGCTGGATGGACTCGCGGTGACCGCCGACGCGGCCCGGTTTGATGTTGATGATCTTGCAGGCGCCCATGCGAATCGCGTCGCGCGCGATCCGCACTGTGTGAATCGATTCGTCGAGGCAGATCGGCGTCCGAATCGCCTGCTGCAACTCGACATGGTCGCTGACATCGTCGTAGTCGAGCGGCTGCTCGATCATCATCAGGGCATGCGCGTCGAGGCGGGCGAGGTGCGGCGCGTCCGCAAGCGTATACGCGGCATTCGCATCGACCATCAGCGGCACCGCGCCGAATCGCTGTCGCACCATGTCCACCGCTTCGAGATCCCAGCCGGGCTTCACCTTAATCTTGATCCGCTGATAGCCCGCCGAGAGCTCGTGCTCGATTTTTGACGCGAGTTGGTCGAGCGAATCCTGAATGCCGATCGACACGCCCGATGCAATCCTCGCGCGGGTCCCGCCGAGAATGCGTGCGAGTGGCTGACCAAGCGATCGCGCATAGAGATCCCAGGCCGCCATTTCGACAGCGGCCTTCGCCATGTTGTGGCCGCGAATACCGCGCAGTGCCGGGAAGATGTCGCGTGGGTGCTCGAAGGTGACGCCGAGCACACGCGGCGCGATGAATCCCGTGATGATGTGCCAAGCCGTTTCCGTTGTCTCGGAGCTGTAATACGGATTGGCCTCGGCGACCGCTTCCCCCCACCCTTCATGGCCGTCGCCGGTGAGCCGCACGAGCAGAAACGCCCGATCGTAGGACCGCCCAAAGCTGGTTTCAAAGAAACTCACGAGCGGGAGGCGACAGAGGCGCAGCTCGAGGCGATCGATACGCACAGGAATGTCAAAACGATACCACGCGGTCTTGCGCCTTCCCGCAGCTGGACGGGGATTGGCGAAAGCCCCGCCGCTACAATGAGGCGTGCCGTTTCGCTACATCGCCATCGAAGGGCCGATTGCCGTGGGCAAAACGCGTCTGGCGGCACGGCTGGCCAGCCGGATCGACGGCGCCACACTCCTCGAGAACGCCGATAACCCCTTTCTATCCGATTTCTACAACGAACGGCCCGGCGCCGCACTTCAAGCGCAGCTCTTCTATCTGCTCAACCGTCATCGTCAGTTGATGGACATGCGGCAAGCGGATCTGTTCCGCCACACCATGGTCTGCGACTTTCTGTTCGACAAGGACAAGATCTTCGCCTACCTCAATCTCGATGACAACGAGCTCTTCATCTATCAACGTCTCTACGAACTGCTCGCGCGCGACATCGCGTCGCCGGATCTCGTCGTCTATCTTCAAGCGCCCGTCGACGTCCTGCTGCGCCGCCTCAAGTCCTCGAGGTCGCGGACCGAAGATCGGGAACACGACGTCCCGGAACCCGACGCGGAGTACCTGCGCGAATTGAATGAGGCCTATCAACACTTCTTCTTTCACTACACCGCGACGCCGCTCCTGGTCGTCGAGACATCACAGTTCGATCCCGACGATGACGACGCGTTGGGCGATCTGGTGCGCCAGATTGCCGGCATGGCCAAGGGCACGCGCTATTACGTGCCGCGCACCCGCGGTGAGGTAAGCTGACGAGATGGCTTGGTTCAAGAAAGCGCGCAAGCCGATTGCCGCGCCGGACAAGACAAGCCGGGTGCCCGAGGGGCTCTGGGTGAAGTGCCCAGAGTGCGATGCGATCATCTACACGAAGGATCTCGTCAAAAATCTCGGTGTCTGCGCCAAGTGCTCACACCACTTCCGCCTGACCGCCCTGGAGCGGCTCAAGTCGCTGTTTGACGACGAAGAGTTCGTCGAGATGGATCGGAATCTCCGCTCGAACGATCCGATCAATTTCACCGACACCAAGCCGTACAGCAAGCGGCTTGCCGCGAGTCAGGCCACCACTGGCCTCGCCGACGCGATCATCACCGGCGTGGGGCGGCTCAACGGCATCGAGACGGTCGTCGCCGCCATGGAGTACACCTTCATCGGCGGAAGCCTGGGCGTCGTGATGGGTGAAAAGATCGTTCGCGGAATCGAAGTGGCGCTTGCCCGTCAGCTCCCCGTGGTCATCGTGTCGTGCTCCGGCGGCGCGCGCATGATGGAAGGGGCGCTCTCACTGATGCAGATGGCCAAGATCTCCGCGGCACTCGCGCGGCTCGATCGGGCGCGGCTGCCCTACGTGTCCGTCCTCACCGATCCCACCACAGGCGGTGTCACCGCAAGTTTCGCCATGCTGGGCGACTTGAACATCGCGGAGCCGAAAGCGCTCATCGGCTTCGCCGGACCGCGGGTCATCGAGCAGACCATCCGTCAGAAGCTGCCCGAGGGCTTTCAACGCAGCGAATTTCTGATCGAACACGGCATGCTCGACCTCGTGGTGGATAGGCGTGAGCTCAAAGCGACCATCGCGCGAGCGCTCACGTTCATGGGGGCGCAAGCGACGGCAGTCGCGGCCACCGGCGTGGCGCCTCAGGCCGCGGAGCGGCCCGGTGACGCGTGACGACGTACTCGAGCGACTGCGCGCGCTCGAACAATTCGGCATCAAACTCGGCCTCGACAATATTCGAACGCTCCTTCGCGCGCTGCAGCACCCGCAGAGCACATACCAGTGCATTCATGTCGCCGGCACCAACGGCAAAGGTTCTGTCAGCGCGATGGTCGAGCGCGGATTGCGCGCCGCAGGACACCGCACCGGCCGATACACCTCCCCGCATTTAACCGACATTGAGGAACGTGTCGCGATCGACGGCACCGCGGTATCGCGTGACGCGTTCCGTGCGGCCGCAACAGATGTGCTCGATACGGTCGAGCGGCTGCGCGCGACCGGAGCGCTCCAGATCTCGCCCACGTTTTTTGAAGTCACGACCGCGATCGCCTTCGAGACTTTTCGTCGCGCGCAGGTCGACACGGCGGTCGTCGAGGTCGGTCTCGGCGGCCGCTTCGATGCCACCAATGTGATCGTGCCCGCTGTGGGCGCGATCACCTCGATTGCGTTCGACCACGAGCGCCATCTCGGGAACTCGCTGGCGAGTATTGCGTACGAGAAAGCCGGCATCCTGAAATCCGCGCTGCCGGTGATCATCGGAGAGTTGCCTGGTGAGGCACGCGCCGTGATCCAGACGGTCGCGGAACAAGAGGGCGCGCGATTGATCGAGGCGTCGCCGCGCCTCGTGCATGCCATGTCGCTCGACCGTGGCCGCGCCATCATCGGCGTCACGACGCCGGTTCGCCGCTATGACGGCCTGCGGCTGGCGTTGGGCGGAGCCCACCAGATTGCCAACGCCGTGATCGCGATTCGCGTGTTGGAAACGGCCGCGGCCGCCGGGATCGACGTGACCAACGACGACATCGGCGTCGGCGTCACCGACGCCGAATGGCCGGCCCGCCTCGAATGGTTGCAGGCAGCTCAGGGTGGAGCGGTCCTTCTCGATGCGGCCCATAATCCCGCCGGCGCAGAAGCCCTCGCGACCTATCTCGCGGACGCCGGGGTCGCGCCGCTGCCCATCGTCCTGGCGGTGATGTCCGACAAGGACGTCACGGGTATCGTGCGGGCACTCGCTCCGTACGCGTCGGAGTTTGTCGCCACCACTGTTGCCGGCGCGCGCGCGCTGAGGCCGGACGAGCTCGCAGCCGCGATCCAGGCGGTGACGCCGACCGTCCGCGTTGTGCCATGTAGCGATGCCGTCGAGGCAATCGATGTCGCACGCCACAACCACCGCGCGATCGTCGTGGCCGGATCGATCTATCTCGTGGGCCCGATCCGCACGCATCTTCTCACCGCCGGTGCGCGAGGATTACCCGAACCCCCATGATATTCTCGTGCGAACGTCCGCAGTTTTCCTGAATGCACGTGCGACATCTCCGAGGCCCGTTTGTTTTGCTGTCGCTCATGGTGTGCGCGGGCACAGCAACGGCGCAGTCTATTCCGGGCTGGGAAACGAAACAGTTTGCGATGGAGCGGCTCGACGCCGAGCGCGTGCGTTTGATGCGTGAGGTCGAGGTCACCGGTGTCGGTGCGAATGCCGGGCAGCAGATCTTTGCCGACGATCTGCTCTGGAACATCCGCACGGGCGAGCTCAGCGCCGAAGGCAACGTCCTGCTCGTGTCGCCGACCGGCCGCATCGCCTCTGAGCGCGCGGTGTTCAACACGAAGAACGGCCTCGGGACGTTCTATACGGCGTCGGGCACGGCATCGCTGGGCGCGCGCGGGGCGCAAGACCGCAGCATGTTCGGGACGCTCGAGCCCGACGTGATGTTCTACGGCCGGACCATCGAGAAAATTGGCGACGATCGGTATCGCATCACCAGCGGTGGCTTCACGTCGTGCGCGCAGCCCACGCCGCGTTGGGAGATCGTCAGCGGGAAGGCGACGATCGATCTCGAGGATTACGCAGTCCTCCGCAATGCCGTGATCCGTGTCAAGAACGTGCCGGTCTTCTACCTGCCCATCCTCTACTACCCGATTCAGAGTGATGACCGTGCCACCGGTTTTTTGATGCCGAGTTATGGCAACTCGAGTTACCGGGGTCATTCGATCAGCAACGCATTTTTCTGGGCCATCAACCGGAGCCAGGATCTCACGCTGTTTCACGACTGGATGTTTACCAAGGGACAGGGGTACGGGACGGAATACCGTTACACGAGGGGCGCGGGTTCAGATGGGCAGATCCGTGTCTATCGCTTGTCCGAGAACGACACAAACCTCGACACCGGCGGGGGAACCGTCGCACAGGACGCGCGCCGCAGCCTGGAGCTGCGTGGAAATCTGACGCAGCCGCTGCCTGGCAGCTTCCGCGCGTACGGGCGGCTGGATTATTTTTCCAACGTGGCCACCAAGCAGTTGTACCAGCAGGATTTCAACACCGCATCGAACAGCACGCGCACGCTGAGTGTGGGCATGAGCGGCGCGTTGAAGACGCTCTCGCTCAGCGCCATCGCCACGCGCTCAGAGACGTTTTATGATGAATCGACCTCCTATGTGAGCGGCACCATGCCGTCGGTCACGGCATCGCTCTCGAGCCGCCAATTCGGCAATCTCCCCTTATTCGGGGCGGTGCAAAGCGATATTTCGAACACGCTTTATGAAACGAAAGCCGGCGAGGTGACGACCGACAGCGGCCTCTGGCGCATGGAGGTGTGGCCGACACTACGCGCGCCGGTGGTGAAACTGCCCTTTCTCACCGTCAACGGCACATTGTCCTGGCGCTACACGCATTTCACCGAGCGCCTCGTCAATGGCGTGCAGGTTCCGATCGGCGTCGACCGCAAGTACTTCGATCTGGGCGCCGAAGTGGCGGGACCCGTGTTCAACCGCGTGTTCGCGCCCAGCCGCGAGTCCGCCCGGCG
This sequence comes from uncultured Acidobacteriota bacterium, assembly GCA_963762925.1. GTDB lineage: Bacteria > Acidobacteriota > Vicinamibacteria > Vicinamibacterales > UBA2999 > DASPWV01. The sequence continues at coordinate 102,272 of CAVXMP010000007.1, forward strand.
CATCAAACACGTGTTCGAACCGTTCGTGGGCATACACCGCATCACCGACACACCGGAACGCAATGCGATTCCGATCACTGGCGGCAACGACTACGTCTTCGGCGGGAACGGCACGATCAACTACGGGTTCAACAACCGCATCATCATGCGGCCTCCGCCGCCGGAGGGCGAGGGTGCGTCGGCAGCGCAGTCGGCCCCCCGCGAGCTGGTCTTCGTCGGCCTGCAGCAAAGCTATTACACCGATGCCGATGCCAGCCAGTTCGATCCCTCCTACCCCTCGAGTTATCTCTCGCGTGCGGGTCGCTATTCACCCTGGTTGCTGACGGTTCGCGGCGCACCGGCGCGAATCGTGTCAACGGATTTTCGGCTCGAGTACGACACGACGTCGGCGATCAATCGCCTCCAGGGACTCGCGCTCAACGGTACTGTGAATACCAGGCACGTGCAGGCGAGTGGCGGCTGGAGCCATCGGCGGTTCGACGCCAACAATGCGACCAGCTTCATCCAGTCATCAACAACGGTGAGCACCTCGACCAACACGCTTGGCGGCACCTTCTCGTTCAACTACGACATTCAGCGCTCGAGTCTGTTGCAGCATCGCTGGACCGGCTTTTACAACGCCCAGTGCTGCGGGGTCGTCGTCGAGTACCAGGAGTACAACTTTGCCGGCGGGGATCCGCGCTTTCTCGTACCTAAAGACCGGCGCTTCAATCTGTCGTTCAGCCTCGCCGGCGTCGGGAGTTTCTCAAATCTGTTCGGTGCGTTCGGCGGCATGGGTGGACGGTGATGACGCCGAACCGTCAGTGCCCGGGATAAGATTGTTGGCTGCTCGATGAAAGGTCTGATTCTCAGCGGCGGCAAGGGCACTCGTCTGCGCCCGCTCACCTACACGAGCGCCAAGCAGCTGGTTCCCGTCGCCAACAAGCCGATCTTCTTCTACGGTGTCGAAGCACTCGTCGAAGCTGGTATCCGCGATATCGGTGTCGTGGTGGGCGACACCCAGGCGGAGATCCGCGCCGCGCTTGGTGACGGGTCACGTTTCGGCGCACACATTACCTACATTGAGCAGGACGCGCCGCGCGGATTGGCACACGCGGTCCTGATCAGCGAGCCGTTCATCGGTGGTCAGCCATTCGTGATGTACCTTGGCGACAACCTGCTCAACAAAGGCATCGTGCCCTTTGTCGATCAGTTCGTGCGGGAACAGCCGGCGGCTCAGATTCTCTTGACCGCCGTGCCCGACCCGCAGATGTTCGGCGTCGCCGAGCTCGTCGACGGCAAAGTCACGCGCCTCACCGAAAAGCCCAAGCAGCCGCGCAGTAATTTGGCGCTCGTGGGCGTCTACATGTTCGGCCCGCAGATCTTCGACTCGGTGAAGCGCATCAAGCCGAGTTTTCGGCAGGAGCTCGAAATCACCGACGCGATACAGGATTTAATCGACCACGGCCTCACCGTGACGCCGCACCTTGTGGATGGCTGGTGGAAAGATACCGGCAAGCTGGAGGACATGCTCGAAGCCAACCGACTCGTGCTCGACACGTTTGAACGGCGTATCGAAGGCACCTGCGACGCCGAGTCGCGCGTCGAGGGGAAAGTGATTATCGAAGCCGGCGCGATCATCGAGCACTCGGTGGTACGAGGCCCGGCGATCATCGGCGCGCGCGCGCGGATTACACACGCGTACGTCGGCCCCTTTACCTCGATCATGAACGACGTCACCATCCGCGAGTCGGAAATCGAGCACAGCATCGTGCTCGAAGGATCGGTCATTCAGGATCTCGGCACACGGGTGGCCGACAGCCTGATCGGCAAGAACGTCAAGATCACGAGGCTGCCGCTCAAACCGTCGGCGTATCGCTTCATGCTGGGCGACAACTCCGAGGTGTGGATTCGGTGGTGAGGATGCCGCGACATGCGTGAGGTGCTCGTCACAGGCGGCGCCGGTTTCATCGGCAGTAACTTCGTGCGCCACGCGCTGCACCAGCACGCCGATTGGCGCGTGACCACACTCGACAAACTGACCTACGCCGGGCGGCGCGAGAATCTCCACGATGTGATGGACCATCCGCGGCACCTCTTCGTGCACGGCGATATCTGCGACGCAGTGTCGCCGCGCCTCTCGTCGAGCAATCGAACATCGTCGTCCATTTCGCCGCCGAGACGCACGTCGATCGCTCGTTCATGGCCGCCGGGGTGTTCCTCAGGACCGACATCGAAGGGACGTTCGTCCTGCTCGAGGCGGCCCGGCGTGCCAAAGCCAGCTCGAGCGATTCGTGCAGATTTCGACCGACGAAGTTTACGGCAGCGTCGCGAGAGGCGAGAGCAAGGAGACCGACGAACTGCGTCCGGCGAACCCATATTCCGCGAGCAAGTGCGGCGCCGACCGGCTGGCCTACAGTTATTTCGCTACCTACAACGTGCCTGTGGTCGTCACGCGGGCGTCCGAACAATTACGGCCCGTATCAGTTCCCGGAGAAAATTATTCCTCTCTTCGTCACCAATCTTCTCGACAACATTCCGGTGCCACTCTACGGCGACGGCGGCAACGTGCGCGACTGGCTGCACGTGCTCGATCACTGCCGCGCGCTCGACTGCGTGATCGAGCGCGGCACGAACGGTGAGGTGTACAACATCGGCGGCGGCAACGAGGTGAAAAATGTCGATTTGACCCACCAAATCCTGGAACTCCTTCAGAAGCCCACGTCGCTCATCACACCGGTGCAGGACCGGCAAGGTCACGATCGCCGCTATGCGCTCGACACCACCAAGCTGCGCGCGCTTGGCTGGCACACGCTGGAGTCCTTCGGCGAAGCATTAGCGGAAACCGTCGATGGTACCGCGAGAACGAGTGGTGGTGGCGGCCGATCAAAGAACGGAATCCCGCGTTCACTGCCTATTACGACGCGCAATACGGTGGACGGGCACGAGCCCGGGACCTGTAGCCGTCGCGACCTGACATGTCCCGCCCTGTCCTCGTTACCGGCGCCGCCGGGTTCGCCGGCGGCCATCTGCTTGAACAGCTGGAGCGTGACAGGGAGCCGATGGTCGCCTGGAGCCGAAGGCGCTGCCGGCGTCGCCGAACGGTGTGCGCTGGATGCGGGTCGACCTGCTCGATCGATTCGGCGGTGGCACGGGCGCTCGAGGAGGTCGACGCCGCGGCCGTCTATCACCTGGCCGGCTCGGCACACGTCGCACAGTCGTGGCACGATACCTTTGGCACCTTCCAAGGCAACGTGCTCGCCACGCATCATCTGTTCGAAGGCCTGCGCGGCAATCAGGCCAGGCCCCGCGTCCTGGTCGCCTGCAGCGCCTACGTGTACGCACCGCAACCGCGGCCGATTCGGGAAAACGATGAAGTCCGGCCGGCGAGCCCGTACGCGACAAGCAAGCTCGCGGTTGAAATGTTGGCGGAGCGGGCGTGGCAGGAAGACGGTATTCCTGTGATCATCGCGCGCGCCTTCAATCACATCGGACCGCGACAGGATCCGTCCTTTGTGGCGGCAAGCATCGCGCGCCAGATCGCGCTGATCGAAGCCGGCCGGTTCGAGCCCGTGCTCACGCTCGGCAATCTCGAGCCGAAGCGAGACCTGACGGACGTGCGCGACACCGTTCGGGCCTACACGGCGCTGCTGGATCGCGGCGAGCCCGGGCAGCCGTACAACGTGTGTTCCGGCCGCGCGATCGCCGTCGGCGAGCTCGTCACGCGCTGGTCACTCGCGCGCGGAAACAAGTGCGCATCGAGCAGGATCCGCTCGCTTTCGGCCAAACGATCCTCCGCTCCTGGTCGGCGACCACAGCCGCATCACCGCGGAGACCGGCTGGACTCCCGTATTCCCTTCGAGCAGACCGTTCACGATCTCCTCCATTACTGGCGGGCCACATCCACACGGTGTCGTGCGGCGACGGTGACGCTATTCCGACTCGCCGTCAAATCGTCCACGCGGCCATGGCGGTTGCGGTGCTCTTGTAGCTCAGTGGCCGGAAGCCGCCGCGCTCGCCATCGCGGCACTGGCCTTCAACGCGTTCGCCTTACCGAGGGTTGCGCCGGGGATCATGCGCGAGACCGACGCGCCCGGAGCAAGGAGCGGCATCCTCTTATACCCGTCTCCGTGCTCGCGCTGGTCCTCACCTTCCGGGAAAGACTCGACATTGTTGCTGGAGCCTGGGCCATCATGGCATTCGGCGACGGCTTCGCGACGGTGGCGGGTACCACGATGAATGGCGCGCGGTTGCCGTGGAATCCACGTAAGTCGTGGAATGGACTGCTGGCGTTTGTCGTGGCAGGGTCAGTCGGCGGCGTCGCGCTGATGATGTGGGTTGCACCGGCGATTTCGCCGATGCCGGCACACGCCTTCGTGGTCGTTGCGCCGATCGTCGCGGCCATCGTCGCGGGGTTCGTCGAGACGATTCCCATTCGGCTCGACGACAACATCTCGGTGCCCGCAACCGCCGGCGCCGTCCTGTGGTTAGCGGGACAGGTTGATCAAGCCGCGCTCGCGGTGGCGCGACGTGCTGGGCGGCGTCGTCGTCAGCCTGCCGGTTGCCCTTATGGCGTGGCGCGCCGGTGCGGTGACGCGGGGTGGCGCAGACCGCGGGGTTTATTTGCGCGGTGCTCGTATACCTCGGTGGCTATCCTCGCGGGACATCGCCGTGTTGGGTGTCGCGCTCATCCTGACGATTGCGGCGTCGCGGATGGGCCGCGCCGCAAACAGGCATTGCGATTGCGGAGGAACGAACGGGCAGCGCGGCACGGGAACGTCGTCGCCAATTGTGGCGTGGGGCGATCGCCGGTGTGATGCCGCGCTGTCGAGCGAATGGTCGGGCGAGGCGGGCGCCGCTGATGGTCGTCGCAGCGATCGCCGCCGGCGCAAGCGACACGGTGGCGAGTGAGATCGGCAAAGCGTATGGTGGTCAACCACGAGCCTTTCCGACGTTTCGGCGGCGCCGGCAGGAACGCCCGGTGCCGTCAGCATCGTTGGAACACTCTCAGGGATGGCTGCCGCCGCGCTCATCGCCTGGCCCGCATTCGTGCTATGGCTGCTACCCGGTGGATCGTCTGCCGCTCATCGTGGCCGCGTGCACGCTCGGGGCGTTCGCCGAAAGCGCACTGGCATCGAAGTTCGAGCCGGCCGGGTATCCTCGACAACAACACGCTGAATTTTCTGAACACCGCAGCGGCGGCGGCTGCGGCCGTGTGGTGGATCGCTCGCTGGACGGGACACTCTTCGCGCACGTTCCAGTTGCGCGGTACACCGTCAGAGCCATTGACAGGCGAACAAAAAGCGAAATAATGAGACTGGGACGTTTTCCCGTGGAAGAAACACCGCTTTTGTTTGACCTCGGTCCGCGCCTGCATGACGACGCGCGACGTCGCGCGTCGGTAAAGGAGGGCGGTGCCGCGGCGCTCACCGAGGCCGAGCGCCGCGCCGACCAGGCCTCCTACCAGGAGATTCGCTGCCGCTCCGCGCTCAACAGCGTCAAAGGCATGCCGTTCAACTGGACGCTCAACCCGTACCGCGGCTGCACGCACGGCTGTCACTACTGCTTCGCGCGCAGGTACCAGGAACAGTTGGAAATGGGCGCGGGCGACGAGTTCGCTTCAGTCATTTTCGTCAAGGTCAACTTCGTCGACGTGTTGCGCAAGGAACTCGACCATCCGAAATGGACACGCGAGCAGGCCGCGCTCGGCACGGCGACCGATCCGTACCAACCGATCGAAGGACACTACAAGCTGTCGCGCCGGACACTTCAGGCGCTCGTTGACGGCAAGACGCCCGTGGGCATCGTGACCAAGGGCCCCATGATCGTGCGCGACATCGATGTCCTTCAGGACCTTGGCAAGGTCGCGGGGGCGACCGTCTACCTCAGCGTGCCGACAACCGACGACTTCGCGTGGCGCACGCTGGAGCCCGGCACCGCGTCGCCCTTGCAGCGTCTGCGCGCGGTGCGAGCGCTCGTCGACGCCGGCATCGAGGCCGGCGTGCTCATGAATCCGCTGGTGCCAGGTTTCTCAACCGCGCCTGCAAAACTCGAAGCCACCGTCAAGGCGATCGCGGATCACGGAGCGCGCTTCGTCGGCTCGAACCCGATGTTCCTCGAAGGCGGCACGCGCGATCACTTCATGCGCTTTCTGCAGCAGGAGTTTCCGGCGATGGTCGAACACTACGATCAGTCTGTACGCCGCCAAGTATCTGCCAAGGGATTATCGCGACCGCGTGCAGAAGACCGTTGCGCATGTTGAAAACGCGCTACGGACTGGGGAATAGGAAGCGGGGAGACGAGGACAACAACCCACCCAAGGCGCCGGCCTCAGCATGTATCACTGAGCGCCAGACGTCCCAGGGCGAGCTGCGCTGGAGCTAGGCCGTGCCCGCGACGGGCATTGCCTCTGCCGCCGAGTTGCCGACCGCCGCAGTGACGACAATTTCGCCGTTCACGACGTCGACGGAGAACCCCTCGGCAGTGCCCCAGATCTGGCTGAGCGGAATCTTGATGCGGTCGTCAATCACACGCTTGAGAAAGCGCGCCCCATACGCGACGCTGTGTCCTTCGCGAACCAGCGCGGCGATAGCGAGCGGCGAAATCGTGAGCGCCTTGCCGCGTGCCAGCGCCGTTGCGCACAGCCGATCGAGCTGAATCTCGGCGATACGCGCCGCTTCGTCGGTCGTCAGCGGCGAGAACACAATCACTTCGTCCAGCCGGTTGCGGAACTCCGGTGTGAACCGGCGCTCGAGCTCACGGATCACGTCGCCGCGCACGTCTTCGATGCGAACTTGCCTGATCACGGAACCCAAGCGGACTCGATAGCTTGCGGAAGTGCTCGGCGCCGAGATTGGACGTCATGATCACGACCGCGTCGCTCAGGTAGGCGCGGCGGCCGCGTCCATCGGTCAGCCAACCTTCATCGAAGGCCTGCAGGAACAAGTTGAGGATCGACGGATTCGCTTTCTCGATTTCGTCGAGCAGCACCACCGAGTACGGATTGTCGCGGAGCTGGTTGGTGAGAATGCCTCCGCGTTCGGATCCGACAATGCCGCGCGGCATGCCAATCAGCTTTTCGACAGCGGCAGTCCCTTCCTGGAACTCCGACATGTCGATGCGGATCATCTTCTTGTCGTCGCCGAAGAGAAACTCCGCGAGTGCTTTGGCCAGCTCCGTCTTGCCCACGCCGGTCGGTCCGAGGAACAGCAGGACACCGTCGGGACGGTCGAAGCCATCTTTCAGCGGACCCTTGTTGAGGACCATGCGTCGCGCCAGGGCGCGAATCGCTTCGCGCTGGCCGATAACCCGCCGCCCGAGGTCTTCTTCGAGTTCGCGGAAGCGCGCCCCGACGTCGCGAAAGACCATATCCTGCGGAATCCGCGCGTCGTCGGCGACAACCGCGACGACATCAGCCGCTTCCACCTTCGGTCGCTTGCCGATTTCCGCCCGGACCGATGCCGTATCGAGCCAGCCGATCGCCTTGTCGGGAAGACGGAGGTGCCGCTGATAACGGGCGGACAGGGTCAATGCCATGTCGATGGCATCGTCTTGAATCTGGACGGAATAGTTCTGCTCGAATCGCGGACGGAGCCGCTGGAGGATCGTGCGCGCCTCGGCCAGCGCCGGCTCGGGAATCGAGACGACGCGGAAGCGGCGTGCAAGTGCTTCGTCTTCCGCGATGTGCTGCTTGTACTCGCTGCGCGTCGTGGCGCCGATGATTCGCACCTCGCCGCGTGCGAGCACCGACTTGAACACGTTGGCGGCATCCGAGGGTGCGCCCAGGGCCGAGCCCGCGCCGACCATGGTGTGCGCTTCGTCGATGAACAGCAGGTAATTCGGGCGCTCACGCACTTCTCGCAGCACGTTCTGAATGCGATCCTCGAACATGCCGCGCAGCATGGTGCCGGCAACGAGCGCGTTCATCTGCAGGTTGAGCACTTGACAGTCGCGAAGCTGCGCCGGCACGCTGTTTGGCTCGAGCTCGATACGTCTTGCCAGGGCTTCGGCGACGGCCGTTTTACCCACGCCGGGCTCACCAAGCAGCATCACCGAGTTGGCGCGCTCACGGTGGCAGAGGATCTCGAGAATTTGCTGCAGCTCAGTCTCGCGGCCGAACACCGGCGGCAGCTTGTCCTGGCGCGCGAGCAGATTGAGATTGACGGCAAACTGGCGGAGGAATGGCGGCAGCTCGTAGCGTTTGCGTAACTTCTCGTCTCGAAGTTCGACGTCGCGGACCACCGTGAGAAGCCGCGCGATGACCGTGACGCCGTCCGTCCCATAACGCTTGAGGACCAGGACGGGCCCGCTCTGGTGTTCTTCGAGGATGGAGACGAAGAGATCAAACGATTCCGCCTGTTCACGACCGGCATTGACCGCCGACTGTATCGAGCGGCGAAGCAATTCCTGGGTGAGCTCGGTCGCGCGTAGGGTGCCCGTGGCAAGCTGCGGCACTGTCTGGAGACCGGCGGCGACGCTATTGAGCACGTCATCCGGGTTCACATTGAGATCCCGCATGATCCGTGCGTACAGGGTCCACTCGACCTGAGCAAACGCGATAAACAGGTGTTCGCTGGTCAGCAAATCCTGGCCGCGCCGACGCGCTTCGTCTTCGGCGCGTGTAATCACTCGCTGGGCGGCGTCGGTCAGTTTCGAGAGGTCGAGTTCAAGATTTTCCACCGGTTCGCAGAACTCCTTGTGCGTGTTTCGGTACTGAACCGTAGAGCAATTCCGGGGCCAACCCCGACAATGGCCAACCTACGCGTTATCAACGACTTGAACGGCCCAAGGGCGGTGGATTTCCTGCGGACCGTTGTGTCGAGGTTACAGAAGTGTAATGACCAGGTACCAAAATTGCGCGCTCTTGGACGCCGTGCAGTCGCGGGCAATTGCGTCGCGGGCCTGCCACGGATTGGCACTCGCAACCGTGAGACCGGACACGTTTTGCGCGGGTCATGTGCCAAAGCAAGCACCCCCGCGGCCTACGACACCGCGCCGTCGCCGGTAAGTTTCGCCAGGAGCACGGCCAGCAGCGCCGCGCGCGGCACCAGTTCGGGGATGAGGACGTGCTCGTGCAGCGCATGCGCACCGTCGCCCAACGCGCCAAGGCCGTCGAGGGTGGGAATGCCGAGCGCCGCGCAGAAGTTCCCGTCTGACCCGCCGCCAGTGCTTCCTTCGGTGATATCCAGATTGAGGTCGTGCCCGGCCGCCCGCGCAAGCTCGAAGAGGCGGGCGACTCCGGGCGTGCGTTCCATCGGCGGCCGGCCAAATCCGCCTGAAATTTCCAGTCGCGTGCCTTTGAGGTGCGGCGTCAGCCCGCGGATCGCCGTATCTATACGCTTGGCATCGGCGGCGGTTGGCGCCCGAGCGTCAATGCGCCCGCGGGCATGCTCGGCGACGACGTTGGTGCGCGTGCCCCCGCTCACAAGACCGACGTTGACCGACACGCCGCGTTCGAGATCCTGCAGCGTCTCGATCGCGAGAATCTGACGCGCAAGCTCGCCAATCGCGCTGGCGCCCTTCCCAGGATCGACTCCCGCATGCGCGGGCACGCCGTGCACGATGAGGTCGTAATCGCCGCATCCTTTGCGGCGCGTCTTCAGCGCGCCGCCGGGTAGCGCGGGCTCGAGGACGAGGACCGCCTCGCTGCGTGCGGCCTCGGTTTCAAGCAGCGCCCGCGACGTCGCGCTGCCGGTCTCTTCGTCCGTGGTCCAGAGCATCACGATGCGAGCATCTTGCGGCGGCGCGCATGCGAGCAGCGCGCGCGTGGCCAACATGCCCAACGCAATGCCGGCCTTCATGTCGAATGTGCCGGGGCCCGTCAGTCGATCGCCATTCCGGCGCAGCGGCATGCGCTCGAGCTGGCCAACATTCCAGACCGTGTCGAAGTGGCCAAGGAGCATCACCTGACGGGCGCCGCTGCCAAATTGGGCGCGCAGGTGATCACCTGCGGCCGTTGCACGAATCGGCGTCACCTGTGCACCAAGCGCGGTGAGACGCCCCGCGAGTTCCTCCCCGCAGCGATCGACAGCGGCTTTGTCGTCGGTAGGCGACTCGATGCGGACAAGCGACTCGATCGTGTCGAGCAGCCATGGCTCCTGCGACGCGCAAAAATCACGGAGTTCGGCGGCACGTGTCATAGAGGCGGTTCTATAATAATTTCGTGCGCCACCGGCAGTTCGCCGCTCTTTTCGTCGGTTTGATCACCTTGACGGCCTGGCTTGCGGCACAAACGCCGCAGCCGTTTCCGAAACCAGTGCAAACACCCGCGCGTCCGTCGGCGCCGCAGCCGGCGGTGCCAACGACCGGAGCGCCGCGTCCGTCACAGGGCAACCCGAGTGACGCGCCAAATCAGGAAACCTTGGGAGTGCCGATTTATCCCGGCGCTCAGTTCATCGCCTCCTACGACGCCGGGCGCGGGCAACGCTTCTACCTGTTCGGCGTCGCCTCGCCGTTTGCCGAGATGGTGCTGTATTACCGGACGGCGCTCAAACAGAAGGGGGAGGAGCTCTTTGCATCGCCGCCGACGCATCAATTCGAGATCGGACGTTATCGCGAAGAGACGATGGCGTTTCACCCCAGCGTGACGATCAAGGACTATACGTGGGGAGGCTCGGCTGGCTATCCGAACCCCAAACGCGGCGTGCAACCGGAGCGCTTTCCGACGCTGATTCAGGTTGTCCCCGTACCGCCAGGGGCAGAGCCCTAAATTTGGCGATATGGAAAATCCCAAATCTCCATATCGCCAAATTCAGGTCTTTACGTAGATTTCTCCTGCCTTCCGAAACTCCGCGGACTTTTCGTCCATCCCCGACTGCGCCATCTGCCGAACCTGCTGCGTGAGCTCCATGCTGCAGAACTTGGGGCCGCACATCGAGCAGAAGTGCGCGACCTTCGCGCCATCCGCGGGGAGGGTCTCGTCATGAAACGCGAGTGCGGTAACCGGGTCCATCGACAGATTGAACTGATCGCGCCAACGAAAGTCGAAGCGGGCTTTTGACAGCGCGTCGTCCCATTGACGTGCGCGTGGATGGCCTTTCGCGAGATCGGCGGCGTGGGCCGCGATCTTATAAGCGATCACACCGGTCTTGACGTCGTCGCGGTTCGGGAGCCCGAGATGCTCCTTGGGCGTGACGTAGCAAAGCATCGCGGTACCGTACCAGCCGATCATGGCGGCGCCGATCGCCGACGTGATGTGGTCGTAGCCGGGCGCCACATCGGTGGTGAGCGGACCGAGCGTATAAAACGGCGCCTCACCGCACCATTCGAGCTGCTTTTCCATGTTCTCGCGAATGAGATGCATCGGAATGTGCCCGGGGCCCTCGTTCATGACCTGGACGTCGTACTCCCACGCGATACGCGTCAGCTCGCCTTGTGTTTTGAGCTCGCCGAACTGCGCTTCGTCGTTGGCGTCGGCGATCGAGCCCGGCCGCAAGCCGTCGCCGAGCGAGAACGACACGTCGTAGGTCCGCATGATCTCGCACAGCTCACGAAAATGCGTGTAAAGAAAGTTCTCCTGGTGATGTGCCAGACACCACTTGGCGATGATCGACCCGCCGCGGGAGACGATTCCGGTGAGTCGCCCGGCGGTTAACGGAATGAAGCGCAGGAGCACGCCGGCGTGCACGGTGAAATAGTCGACGCCCTGTTCGCATTGTTCGATGATCGTGTCGCGATACATCTCCCACGTGAGGTCTTCCGGCTTGCCCCCGGCTTTCTCGAGAGCCTGATAAATGGGTACCGTGCCAATGGGCACCGCCAGTTGCGTAGAATCCACTCGCGCGTCTCATGAATCTGTTTGCCGGTTGAGAGGTCCATCGCCGTATCGGCGCCCCACAACGTCGCCCAACGAACCTTTTCCACTTCCTCGTCGATCGATGAGGAGACGGCGGAGTTGCCGATGTTGGCGTTGATCTTTACGAGGAAGTTGCGGCCGATGATCATCGGCTCAACTTCCGGGTGGTTGATATTCGCAGGAATGATCGCGCGGCCGCGCGCGACCTCCGCGCGCACGAACTCGGCCGGCAGGCCCTCGCGCAAGGCGATGAACTCCATCTCGGGCGTGATCTCGCCGCTGCGGGCGTAATGAAGCTGTGTCACGACGGGCTGGCCGCGCCGAGGCGCGATCCACGATTCCCGCAGCTTCGGCAATCCTGCGCGAGGAGCGTGCCCTTGCGGACCACTGGTGTCGTACAAGCGCACCGGCGCCTCGCCGCCGGACAAGCTGACTTCGCGCGTGGGCACGCGAATCGTGACGGCGCCCGCTGGCGTGGTCACGGTCTTTTCGTCGTAAACCTTGCGTGAGTTTGGAAAGGCTTCGCCGTAATCGGCGTGAGCCGTGCGCGAAACAACAGGTGTGGCCACGTCCGCTCTCCCTCCGCCGGTTTGAACCGGATCAGGTTCCAAGGGTTTGTCTCAATCGGTGCGGTGATTCGCCCGATACCCCTGGCGGTCGCCTCATCATACACGCGGCGGGGCGCCATCTCGCTCAGGTGTCAGGTGTCAGGTGTCAGGTTGCGTTTCGCAATCGGCGTAATTACTGACACCTGATCCCTGATACCTGGCACCTAGGCTAGGTTGCGAGTTACACACGCCGCAGAGGAGCGAGGCTGCCACACTCCTAGGCTCAAGTTAAAGGTCAGGCGAGCCGGCGCAGAATGAAGCACTTCAAATAATACGTTTCCGGCACACCGAGCAGCACGGGATGATCGCGGCCCTGCATGCGCTTCTCCACCACCGTAACCGGCACGTGGCTATCGACTGACGCTTCGTGGATGATTTCCGCGAAGGTCGCTTCGTTGACGTTGTACGAGCAACTGCAGGTGATCAGATACCCGCCTCGATTCAGCAGGCGCAGCGCCCGCAGGTTGATGTCCTTGTAGCCGGCCAGCGCTTTGGGAATCGACGCTTTGTTTTTGGCGAACGCGGGCGGATCGAGCACGATGGTGTCGAAGCGATCTCCCGATTTCTCCAGCACCCGAAGCTCGTCGAACACATTGGCCTCGCGCGCGTCAAGGTTCGTGAGCGCGTTGCGGCTGGCATTTTTCACGATATGGGCGACCGCATCGGCCGAGCTGTCGATCGCTTCTACTCGCTCCGCATGACGCGCCAACCGGAGCGCGAAGCCGCCGTTGTAGCTGAAGCAGTCGAGCACGCGGCCGCGCGCATAAAGCGAGGCGGCCTCACGATTCTCACGCTGATCGAGGAAGAGACCGGTCTTCTGGCCCTTCCACGGGTCGACTTCGTATTCCACCGGCCCCTCGCGCGCGGTGATGTGCTCAGGGACGTCGCCGTGAAGCACGGCGACGCGCTGCTCCAAGCCTTCGAGCACGCGCACGCGAGGATCATTACGCGCCAGCACGCCGCGCGCGCCGGTGAGTTCCACGAGGATTGGCACGAGCGTCGGGAGCAGTCGATCGGTCGACTGCGCAAGCGCCTGAACCACGAGGTAATCACCGTAGCGATCGACGATGAACGAAGGGATGAGATCGGCTTCGGCGTGAACCAGGCGATACGCCGATGCGTCAATCTTCAGCGACTCGCGAAACGCGATCGCCGCCTGCAACCGCGCGCGCCAGAACGCGGCGTCGACGCCGACCTCGCCGCGTGCGATCAGGCGGAGCGTAATTTGCGATTGATCGCTGAAGAAGGCACGCCCCAACACCCGCTGCCGCTGGTTGCGGACTTCCACGATATCGCCGGGTGCGGCAGCGACGTCGGCGATGTCGCTGCGGTAGATCCAGGGGTGCGCGCGTTTGACGCGTTCTTCACCGCGCGCCGTGACCGTCGCCGTCGGAGTCATGAACTCGCTAGTTTACGTCCGCCCCGAGCGCGGCGCAGCCAACAACGGCGAAAGTCTCAGCATGGGCTTCAGTAGGGATACCGCCCAGCCTCGATCACCTCGGCGGCAATGCGACGCCGCGCACTGATGGTATCGACGCTCGGACGCGCGGCAAGACGCGTGACAGCCTCGCTCAAGCCCGACGCAGGGGCGCCGTGGGCGTGAAGCGCGGCCAGCACCTGCTTGCTCGCATGTGCCATTCGATCCGCCGCATCGCTGGCGTACACGCGCGCGATGTCCGTCGCAGTCGCCGCGCGGCCGGCTTGCCGCGTCGCGAGTTTCTCGGAGCGCGCCAACGCGCTCTCGACGGCATAGACCTCGATCATGATGTCGGCGATATGCGCGAGGACTTCCTGTTCCTCTTTCAGCCCGTCGCCGTACGCGTCGGCGGCAAAGCCGAGGCTCGCAATCGCCAGCTTCTTCGCCTCGTCTATCAGCGCATGCTCGCGAGCGAATCGCTCATCACCGGCTGGAGTCGGTTGGCGGTCCGACAACAGGCGTTGCGCGGCACTGGCGTTAAGCGGAGACTGGGGCTGCTTGAGAATTCTCGTCGGCACGATCAGGCGGTTGATCTCGTTGGTGCCCTCATAGATGCGGGTGATGCGCGCGTCGCGATACGCGCGTTCGACGGGAAACTCACGCGAGTACCGTTGCCGCCAAATACCTGCACCGCCTCGTCCACGGCGTACGCGAGTGCCTCACTCGTCCACACCTTGTTGATGGAACACTCGGCCGCGAACCCTTCGATGATCTTGAGGACGCGACCGCTATCGTCTGACGGCACCGCTTCGAGCGCGCGGTCGATTTCGCCAAGCGCGCGGTAAACCATGGCGTCGCCGACGTAGCTGCGCACTGCCATCTCCGCGAGCTTCTGAGCCACCAAGCCGAACTCACAGATCGGGCGGCCGAACTGCCGGCGGTTCCTGGCGTACTCAACGGAGTGGTTCAACGCCCGCTTGGCGCCGGTGATGTTGCGCGTGCCGAGCTTGACGCGTCCCAGGTTGAGGATGTTGAACGCCACTTTGTGGCCGTGGCCAATCGTGCCCAGGACGTTCTCGACCGGCACGTGCACGTCATCGAGCATCAGCGGCGTGGTCGAGGAACCGTCAAGCCCGAGCTTCACTTCGTCGCGGCCGCTCACCACGCCCATCGAGCGCTCGACGAGAAACGCCGTAAACTGTTCACCATCAATCTTCGCGAAGATCGTGAACAGATCGGCGAACGCTCCGTTGGTAATCCACATCTTCTGGCCGTTGAGCACGTAATGCCGGCCATCGGCGGTCAGCCGCGCCGTGGTGCGCGCCGCCAGCGCGTCGGAGCCGGAGTGCGGCTCGGTCAACGCGTACACACCGATCATCTCGGCGCTCGCAAGTCGCGGCAAGTAGCGCGCCTTTTGCTCCTCGTTGCCGAAGTACACGAGGGGCAGCGTGCCGATCGAGGTATGTGCGCCGAGCGAACCGGCAAACGACGGATTCGCCGCGATCTGCTCGCCGACAAACGCCGCACTGGTCTTGTCGAGGCCGAGGCCACCGTAGATCTCCGGAATCTCCAGCCGGGTCAGATCGAGCGACGCCGCTCGGCGCAGCAGCTCACGCGTGAGGTTCCAGTCGTGCGCATACAATTCCGGTTCGCGCGGCAACACCTCGTTACGCATGAACTCGGCGGCGGTTTGCCCGAACAGCTGCTGTTCTTCGGTCAGGTCTTCACGCGTGAACAGATCGTCCGCATGCAGCCGCTGAACCAGGAAGCGCCCGCCTCCAGTCAGGTCCGAAGCGTGAGTGGTCATGAATGCTCCAATTGACAGTGCGACGAGCGGGTCAGTATAAGCCTCGTTGTCGTGCCAACTCTTACCCAATTGTTCAACCTGGCAGGTCGCGTCGCGATCGTCACCGGCGGCTCTCGAGGACTCGGCCTCGAAATGGCCGAAGGTCTGGCCGAGGCAGGCGCGTCGTTGATGCTGTGTGCGCGCCGCGCAGACTGGCTGACGCCGGCGATCGACGGTTTACGCGCCCGCGGCTTCACGGCCGATGGAATGATGTGCGACGTCTCACGCCAAGCCGATGTGCAGGCGGTGGTCGAACGAACGCGCGAGGTATTCGGCCGCTTTGACATTCTGGTCAACAACGCCGGCGTGAGTTGGGGCGCACCGGCCGAGGACATGCCTCTCGACAAATGGCGGAAGGTGATCGACATCAATCTGACCGGTGCGTTTCTCTGTTCGCAGGCAGTCGGCCGCGAGATGCTGAAGCAGCAGTACGGCCGGATCGTCAATGTGGCGTCGGTGGCGGGCCTGCACGCGTCTGTCCATGGTCCGCATTACGCGGCCTACGCGGCCAGCAAGGCAGGCTTGATGGGCCTGACGCGTGAACTGGCGGCCTCGTGGGGGCGCCAGGGCATCCGCGTCAATGCGATCGCGCCAGGATTTTTCCATTCGCGGCTCGCCGACGCGGCCATTGCGATCGCCGAGCCGGGTATCAAGGCCACGAGCCCGATCCCGCGGGTGGGCGCCGAAGGCGAGCTCAAAGGCGTTGTCGTTTTTCTTGCCGCCGACGCCTCGAACTACATCACCGGGCAGGTCATCGTGGTCGATGGCGGGCGGACAATCGCGTGAGGCTTCGTCCCTGGCTCAAGCACTACGACTACTGGGTGCCCACGGAATTGCGGTGGCCACGACGGCCGCTGTCGGACATTCTCGATACGACAGCCATCGAGATCCCGGATCGCTGCGCCACTGCGTTTCTCGGTGCGGAGCTCACCTTTCGCGACATCAAGCTGCGATCGGACCGGTTTGCGGCCGCGCTCGCCGCGAGAGCCATCCAGAAAGGCGATCGTGTCGGCATCATGCTACCGAACTGCCCGCAGTACATCATCGCGGCCTTTGGCGTCTTGCGGCTCGGCGCGATCGTCGTCAACATCAATCCCACCTATACGGTTCCGGAGCTGCTCGGCCTCGCCAGGGATTCAGGTATTTGCGTTTTATTGACGCTCGATAGTCTTGCGTCGGTCGCACGCGCGATTTCATCCCAATCCGACGTGCGGCTCGTCATCGTGACGTCGCTCGCCGAGTACTCGTCTGCTGCCGTTGACCCACCTCGCGCCGCAGGTGCGCTGAGCCTGTCCGATTTGCTGGACGAGGGTCGCAACGCGGTACTGCCGAATACCGCGATCGCTACAGACGATGTCGCCGTCCTTCAATACACGGGCGGCACCACAGGTACGCCGAAAGGTGCGATGCTCACGCACGGAAATATTTTCGCCAACGTGGTGCAGAGCGAGACTTGGTATACCGCGCGCTGGTTCGTGGCGAGGCGCGCTACCTCATCGTGATCCCGTACTTCCACATTTACGCATTCACCGTCGGGATGATGTGCGGCACGTGGATAGGCGCGCAGCAGATCCTGATTCCCAAATACGATGTGGAACACGTGCTTCGAGCGATACGCGACTACAACCCCACGTATTTCCCTGCCGTGCCGACCATCTTCGTATCGCTCCTCGCGCACCCGCGCGTGACGGAATACGGCCTGGAAACAGTCGGTCGATACAACTCGGGGGGCGCACCCTGTCCGATCGAGGTGCTCGAACAGTTCGAGCAACGCGTCGGCCGGCCAATCAACCAAGGGTACGGCCTATCGGAAACGTCGCCGGTTACGCATACGCAGCCGCAACTTGCCGAGAGGAAGCCAGGCACGATCGGCCTCCCGGTGGCGGGCACCGACATCAAGGTCGTGGACGTCGAGACGGGGACACGCGAGCTACCATTCGGCGAGATCGGCGAGCTGTGTGTCGCTGGTCCCCAGGTGATGAAGGGCTACTGGAACAAGCCGGAAGAAACCGCTCAGGCGCTCCGTCGCGATGCAGATGGACGCGTCTGGTTTCATACGGGCGATGTCGCTCGGATCGATGAGGATGGCTTCACCACAATCGTCCAACGCAAGAAAGACATGATCATCGTGGACGGATTCAATGTGTATCCCTCCGAAGTCGAGAGGGTGTTGTACCAGCATCCCGCGGTGCGATTGTCCGCCGTCATCGGCCTGCCGCACCCGTACCACGGCGAAGTCGTGAAAGCGTGCATCGTGCTGCACAAAGACATGAAGATGACCGTCGACGATGTTCACGCACACTGCGCCGCCAGCCTGGCGGAATACAAGAGGCCGCGCCACATCGAATTTCGTGAGGCGCTGCCAATGAGCGCCGTGGGCAAGATCCTGTACCGGGTGCTTCGTGACGAACAGGCCAATCCGAGCGACGCCGCCGCGGAGACGAAATGACGGCGAAGAAAGAGCTGCCACGAGGAGTCGCTCATTTCCGCAAAATGGCCGCAGGAAAGGTTCCGCGGACGCCCATGGGCGAGCTCCTGGGTCTCCAGTTGCTCGAAGCAGAGAAGGGTCGGGTCGTGTTCGCAGCACACGCGACCGCCGCGCATCACAACACCATGGGCATCGCGCACGGCGGGCTTGTCGCGACGCTCCTCGATTCGGCGCTCGGGTGTGCCGTCAACACGCTGTCGCCACCCGGTCGGGTCTTCACCACGCTCGAATTGAACGTGAATTTCATCAGGCCGATCACGGACGAGGTCGGACCGCTCAGGTGTGAAGCCCGCGCGCTGCATGTCGGCAAGCGCGTGGGGACCGCCGAGGGACGGGTCGTCGACAGCCGTGGCAAGCTCTACGCGCACGGGACGACAACGATGATCGCCATCGAACCGCAGCCGACCCGACGCCGGCCGCGTCGCGTGTAGCGCCCCGGCCCGTAAGCCGCCTGCCCTGCGCGAGCGCAGCGAGTCGAAGGGTAAGCCGTGACCTCCGTCCGCGCGGGCTCGTCAGCCGTGCGAATTGAGCTCCATCTTCGCAATTGCCTCGAGGTGCACCTCGTCGGGACCGTCGGCAAGCCTGATCGTGCGCGCGTAGGCCCACGCGGCGGCCAGGCCAAAATCATCCGAAACGCCCCCCGCGCCGTGCGCCTGAATCGCGCGATCGATCACGCGCGCGGCCATGCGTGGGACGACGACTTTGATCATCGCGATTTCGCGGCGCGCGACCTTGTTGCCAACCGTGTCCATCAGCCGTGCAGCGTGCAGCGTGAGCAGCCGCGCCTGATCGATCTCCAAGCGCGATTCAGCAATGCCCTGTCGCAGCATGCCCTGCTCGGCCAGCGGCTTCCCAAAGGCGACCCGCGACGTGACGCGCGCGCACATCCGCTCCAGCGCTCGTTCGGCCGAGCCGATGAGGCGCATGCAGTGATGAATCCGTCCGGGACCCAGGCGGCCCTGTGCGATCTCGAACCCGCGCCCCTCGCCGAGCAGAACGTTCGACACTGGGACACGGACGTTCTCGAACAGAATTTCCGCATGACCGTGCGGCGCGTCGTCGTACCCGTAGACCGGTAACATGCGCGTAATCGTCACGCCTGCTGACGTCATCGGCACGAGAACCATGGATTGCTGCTCGTGGCGGGCAGCAAGCGGATTGGTCTTGCCCATGAAGATCGCGACCGCGCAGCGCGGATCGCCCGCGCCGGAGATCCACCACTTGTGCCCGTTGATGACGTAGGTGTCGCCGTCTCGGACAATGCTCGACTTGATGTTGGTGGCGTCTGACGAGGCCACATCAGGTTCGGTCATGGCGAAACACGACCGGATCTCGCCGGCGAGGAGTGGCTCGAGCCATTGCCGCCGCTGCTCCGGCGAGCCGTATCGGACAAGCACTTCCATGTTGCCCGTGTCCGGCGCGGAGCAGTTGAAGACCTCTGGCGCAAAACGGGCCGCTCGACCCATGATCTCGCAGAGCGGCGCGTACTCGGCGTTGGTCAGGCCGGCGCCGTACTCGCTGTCCGGAAGAAAAAGGTTCCACAGGCCCGCGGCGCGTGCCTTGGCTTTGAGTTCTTGGACAATAGGTGTCGGCTGCCAGCGATCACCCTGTGCGATCTGCTGCCGGAAAACCGCCTCGTTCGGGTAGATATGCTCTTCCATGAACGCGGTGAGCCGTTGCTGTCGATCCATGCCGCGGATAATAGTGCACGCGCAGCCTGTGTTCGGTGAGCTGACAACTCGCCATGAAGGAGCTCTCGATGTCGAGTCCGGTTCGGTATGACGTGGTCGATCGTGTTGCGGTCATTACGATCGACAACCCTCCAGTCAACGCCCTGAGCGCGACGGTTTGGGAAGCCATTGATCAGGCCGTCGGCCGCGCCGCCGCCGACCCGTCGGTCGACGCAGCGGTGCTGATCGGCGCCGGCACGACATTTATCGCAGGCGCCGACATCAAGGTGTTCGACACGTTGACGACGCGCGAACAGTCGTTGGAGCGATCGGCTCGCAGCCATGATCTGCTGAATCGACTGGAGGATTGCCCCAAGCTGCTCGTCGCCGCCATTCACGGCAACGCGCTGGGCGGCGGCAACGAAGTCGCGATGGCATGCCACTACCGGATCGCCACCGCCGATGCGAGGCTCGGCCAGCCGGAAGTGCTCCTCGGCATTATTCCGGGAGCCGGAGGAACGCAGAGGCTGCCGCGGCTCGTCGGCGTTGCGCTTGCCCTCAAAATGTGCACGGACGGACAGGCGATTTCGGCGGGCGAGGCCCAGGCCAGCGGTCTGGTCGACCGCATCGTCGCTGGCAACCTGCGGGACAGCGCCATTGCATTCGCATCGGAGCGGCTCGACAGGCGCAAGACGCGCGATCAAACTGAAAAGATCGGTGACGTCGCTGCGGGCCTCGCTGCCTGCGCGCATATCAGGGCGACACTCGGCAAGACGGCCCGCGGGCAGAAAGCACCATCGCGGCTGTGGCCGCCATTCAAGCAGGGCTCCAGCAGCCATTCGACATCGCCTCGGCACACGAGCGTGAACTCTTCGCCGACTGTGTCGTGTCGACCGAATCGAAGGCGCTCCGTCATTTGTTCTTCGCCGAGCGTGAAGCGGCCAAGGTTCCCGACGTGCCCAAAGCGACGCCAACGCGCGAGATCGCGCGGGCGGCCGTGATCGGCGCGGGGACGATGGGGGGCGGCATCGCGATGACCTACGCGAATGCCGGCATCCCGGTGTTGGTCAAGGAAGTCGAGCAGGCAGCACTCGACCGGGGCATGGCGACCATCCGGAAGAATTACGAGTCCTCTGTTGCGAAAGGCAAGATGACCAGCGACGCGCTCGATCGCAGGATGGCGCTGATCACGCCCACCCTGACCTACGACGGCTTCGACACGATAGACATCGTCATCGAGGCCGTTTTCGAGAACATGGATCTCAAAAAGACGACATTCGCCGAGCTTGGCCGCGTTACCCGTCCCGACTGCATCCTCGCGTCGAACAGCTCCACACTGGACATCGATGAATTCGCGCAGGCGAGTGGGCGACCCGAGCTCGTGATTGGGCATCATTTCTTCAGTCCCGCACATGTCATGAAGCTGCTCGAGATCGTGCGTGCGCGCGAGACAAGTCGCGAAACCATCGCCACTTCGCTCAAGCTCGCCAAACGACTCGGCAAGATGCGGAGTGGTGGTCGGCAACTGCTTCGGCTTCGTCGCCAATCGCATGCTCGCGTACTACATGCGTGAGGCGTATCTGCTCCTGGAAGAAGGGGGGGAGCCCAGCGCAGATCGACAAGGCTCTGACCGATTTCGGCATGCCGATGGGTCCCTTCGCGATGCAAGATGTCGCCGGCATCGACGTCGGTGCGCGCATCCGGCAGTACCTCGCATCGATCGGGAAGACCCGGGCGTCGGGGCCGCAGTCGGAAGTGCCGGATCGTCTGTTCGAAATGGGCCGGTACGGGCAGAAGACCGGCGCGGGCTGGTATCGATACGAATCCGGCAGCCGGACACCGATTTCCGATCCCTTGATCGAGGAGCTTGCCGACGAAGAGGCTCGCATTCGAGGGATCACACGCGGCTCGGTCTCAGAGGATGAGATCGTCGCCCGCGTGATGACGGCGCTCGCCAACGAAGGTGCGCGGGTGCTCGAAGAAGGGTTCGCCATTCGCGCCAGCGACATCGACGTCATCTATGCGTACGGCTTCGGCTTTCCGCGGCACCGCGGCGGGCCGATGTTCTACGCAGATACCGTGGGGCTCGACAAGGTGCTCGCACGTGTGAAGGCGTATCGCGACCGGTTTGGCGACTACTGGGAGCCTGCGCCACTGGTCGAGAAGCTGGTGGGGGAAGGGCGCGGCTTCTATTCGAGTGCTGCGGTCTCCGTTTCGTGATCCGCACCATCACAGTCGCCACGCTCCACGAGTACGTCGGCCAGGAACTCGGTGTCAGCGAGTGGCTGGACATGACACAACAGCGCATCGACGGCTTCGCCGACGCCACCGACGACCGCCAGTGGATCCACGTGGATGCGGCGAGAGCGGCGGTCGAGTCTCCATTCAAGACAACGATCGCACACGGCTTCCTGACGTTGTCGCTCATCAGCATCTTGCTGCGCGACGCCGTCGCGGTCGACGGGTGCCGCATGGCGATCAACTACGGACTCAATCGCGTGCGGTTCGTCTCACCCGTTCCCGTCGGCTCGCGCATCCGTGGGCGATTTGTGCTGAGGGCAAGCGAAGACGCGGCTGATGGCGCCGTGCAAGTGACGTGGGCGACGACGGTCGAACGCGAAGGCGCGGACAAGCCGTGCTGCGTCGCCGAGTGGCTGGTGCGCTACTACCCGTCTTGAGGCGACTCCGTTGTCGCGCCTGGTTAGCCGCAGATTACGCCGATTACGCAGATTGGATTCAGTCGGCTGGCCACCAGGAGGCGCGCACCGAAAGCTGCGGCTTGCTGCTCGACCGAGCCGCGCCGGGCTTCGCCCGGCGTGTGTTGATCGAGGACGCCGCCGAAACAATGCCAGTGTGCAAGATGAGTGGCCTTGTTTCGACGGCGCCCTCGATCAACACGACGGCCGACGGCCGCGGCTCGGTCGAGCAACGATCGCGTAGTCTTTGTCATCTGTGGATGACCAGCCGCAGGTCACGCGGGCGCGACAAGCGCACCGAGCGAGTTCGTGCTCAGGCGCGCTGGGCTGCCGCCGCCGCCTGCTGCGCGAGGTGGGTTACGCGCATACCAAATCGCGCAAAGCGCGGATCGTCGGTCTGCCCGCGCCGGTAACGATGGAAGATTTGCTGGATGACGACGGCAACTTTGAACAGGGCGAACGCTTCGTAGAACGGGAGTCGCGAGAGGTCGCGCCCGCTCGTTTCCGCATACCGCTCGATCACGTCGTTGCGCGCAAACCATCCTGGACGCTCCGTCACCGACGCCAGTGCATCGTTCGGTTCGAGGCGAGTGCCGTGCGACCAATAGGCGAGCAAAATGCCGAGGTCGACGAGCGGATCACCGAGAGCACTCATCTCCCAGTCGAAAACGGCGATCAGGCGGCCCAGGTCTGAGTCGTCGAGCATCACGTTATCGAGCTTGAAATCCCCGTGGACGACCGAAGGGTGTTCAGGCTCCGGCGGTAGATGCGCGGGCAGCCACTGAACCATGGCGTCCATCTCGGGCAGGTCGTCGGTCTTCGAGCGGTCCCACCGATCGGACCATCCACGCACCTGCCGTGCAACGAAGCCAATCGGCTTACCAAGATGAGACAGACGATCACGTTCGATGTCGATGGCGTGCAGTGCTGCCAAGGTATCGACGAGCGCCGCGCTGACGCGGCGCCGTGCCTCGGGCCGATCCACCAGCGCGGGTGGCTCCTCTGTTCGGACGACCACACCACGACGCCGTTCCATCACGTAAAAGACGGCGCCGGCCACCGCGATGTCTTCGCAGAGTACGTACGGCTCGGGTGCGAGCGGAAACACGGGATGCATGGCAGAAAGCCAGCGGTACTCGCGCGCCACGTCGTGAGCCGTAGGTGGAAGCGGACCGAATGGCGGGCGCCTCACAACCAACTCGACCTCACCAAAGCGCACTAAATATGTGAGATTCGAATGTCCGCCGTAAAACTGTGCGACGTCCATCGCCCGGGACACGTCGAGACCCGCAATCCGATCGGTGGGCAGATGCTCGCGTAAATAGGCGGCAACGCGCGCCCATTCGAGTTGCTCGGTGGCTCGAACGGGCCGGGCGTCTGTGGACACGCGCGGCATCATATAACCCCCCAGTTCACTTTCATGGTCGTGTTAGACAGCTCGGTGAATTGGTAGCAACCGGCACGAAGCGAGGCCGTTCGAGCAGATGGCATCGTCAACGCGACTGAATTGAGGGGTTAAAATGCGTCGCGTCATCCATGAGAGAAGCCGTCGTGGTCGCCAGCAGCCGCACGCCGCTGACGAAGGCACACCGCGGGTCGTTCAACATGACCCGTCCCGATGATCTCGCCGGTCATTGCATTGCCGATGTCCTGCGCAAAGTGCCGGAGCTCGATCCTGCGATAATCGAGGACGTGATCCTCGGCTGCGGCCAGCCGCATGGCCCGCAGGGGCACAACATCGCACGCGTGGCGGCGCTTCGCGCCGGACTGCCGGTCACCACGCCCGGCCTCACGGTGAACCGATTCTGCAACTCGGGCTTGCAGGCGATCGTGCAGGCCGCGCACATGGTCGTGCAGGAAGGCGCTGACGCGGTCTTCGGCGGCGGCGTTGAATCGATCTCGATGATGGTGCGCGACAGCTCCCCCAATCCGTGGGTGCAGCAGCAATATCCCGGCCTGTATATGGCGATGGGCGAAACAGCGGAAGTCGTGGCGCAGCGATACGGCATTTCGCGTGACGCCCAGGACGAACTCGCACTCATCAGTCAGCAACGCGTCGCGCGAGCGCAACACGAAGGCTTCTTCAGCGGCGAGATTGCTCCCATGCGCGTCACTCGCGCCGTGCTGGACAAGACGACCGGAGAGAAGGTCGGAGAGGAAGAATGCGTGGCTCGAGCGCGACGAGTGCAACCGTGCCGACACCACGCTCGAGGGCCTGCGAAAGTTGCGGCCCGTCTTCGACACCTCGACCGGCCGCGGCAGCGTGACGGCAGGAAACTCGTCGCAACTATCAGACGGCGCATCCGCCACGCTCGTCATGTCGTCGGAACGGGCTCAGGCGCTCGGCGTGCGAGCGGCCCTACGTCTTCCGCGGCTACGCGGTGGCGGCGTGCGAACCCGACGAAATGGGCATCGGGCCAGTGTTCGCCGTACCAAAGTTGCTGCGCAAACACGGCCTGCGCGTCGAGGACATCGGTCTGTGGGAGCTGAACGAGGCGTTCGCGTCGCAAGTCGTGTATTGCCGTGACAGGCTCGGCATTCCCATGGACCGTCTCAACATCCACGGCGGTTCGATTGCAATTGGCCACCCGTTCGGCATGACCGGCTCACGGCTCGTCGGCACGCTGGCTAATGCAATGTCCATGCGCAAGGCGCGATACGGCGTCGTCACGATGTGCGTGGGCGGCGGTCAAGGCGCAGCGGCACTCTTCGAAGCGTGCTGAATCCATCTGCGTTATCGGCGCCATCTGCGTCCTTCTCCATCGGCGTCATCTGCGCCATCTGCGGCCGTCTCCATCGGCGCCATCTGCGTCCATCTGCGGCCTTCATCCATCAAGCGGTGTCCTGTCCCCCCTGATCGCGCAAGGCATAGAGCGCGAGAAGGCTGATCACCGTCGTCGACAAGGCGAACACCGCGATCGCGTACGGGGTCTCGTAACGGCTATAGAGGTAGGTCGCTATCACCGGCGCGGGACCGCCGGCGGTAATCGCCGCGAGATGGTACC
The DNA here is from genome assembly GCA_963762925.1 of uncultured Acidobacteriota bacterium. Taxonomy (GTDB): domain Bacteria; phylum Acidobacteriota; class Vicinamibacteria; order Vicinamibacterales; family UBA2999; genus DASPWV01. The sequence continues at coordinate 127,775 of CAVXMP010000007.1, forward strand.
GAGCCCGGAACCGGTGTAGCGCCGAGAGGCGGGAAAGGCTTCCGCGATCAGCGCCGCTTGCGGACCGTATTGCAGGTCCTGGAACCAGGCATCGATCAACATCGCGAAAAAGATCAGTGCAACGACCCCGGTGCTGAGCAGACCGAAATAGGCGAAGGCCCAGAGGCCGGTGCCGATGCAGCCTACGGCCACGATTCGCTTACGCCCAAAGCGGTCGGAAAGGTACCCGGCAAGCGGCAGCATGAGAATCGACGTGATCGATCGCAGCGACAAACAGTTGAGCAGCATGGTGCGGCTCAACCCGAGGACCTGCGTGCCGTAGCTCAGAATGTAGGTGGTGAAGATGTAGTACGGCGCGAGTTGCCCGGTACGGACGAGCGTGGTCAGCGCCACGTCCCGCCAGTTATGTCGGAACACTTCGAGGACCGGCGCCTGGACGACTTGCCCGCGCGACTTGAGCGCCGCGAAGACTGGCGACTCGAGGACACCGACGCGGATGTAAAGACCGACGAGCACGAGGATTGCGCTCGCGAGAAACGGCACCCGCCATCCCCACGCCATAAACTCGGCCTCGTCGGTGAGGCCTCCCATACCCGCGAGCGCCGAGTTGGCAAGCATCAGGCCGAGTGGCGCGCCGAGTTGCGGAAAGCTGGTGATGAATCCGCGGAACCGCCGCGGCGCCCATTCACCCGCGATCAGCACGGAGCCGCTCCACTCGCCGCCGACGGCGAGCCCTTGAAGCGCGCGAAAAAGCGTGAGCAAGACCGCGCTCCACGAGCCGATCGCGGCATAGGATGGCACGAGCCCCACGGCCATCGTCGCCAGGCCCATCACAATCATGGTGGTGACGAGAAGCGCTTTCCTGCCAATCCGATCGCCGAAGTGGCCGAACACCGCGGCGCCAAGCGGTCGCGCCACAAATCCCACGAAGAACGTCGAGAACGACAGGATGGTCCCGATGAACGGATCCGAGCTTGGGAAAAACAGCTTCGGAAACACGAGCGCCGCTGCCGATCCGTAGAGGAAGAAGTCGTACCACTCGATCGTGGTACCGATCGTCGACGCAATGACGGCGCGGCGAAGATGACGCTGCCGTGTGCGATCGCCGAAGTCAGACTCGCGCGGGTCTGGGTTCGGCATCGATCGTTACGTCTTTGCGTTCGCTCGTCGCCAGTCGAACGCCTTTGGTTTCAGGAAGCGCCCAGACGCTGATGCCTGCAAGGATGGCAAACGGCGCGGCGAGCGCGATGCCGGCGCCGAACGTCCAGCGCGCCGCGACGAATGCAATCACCACGGGGGCAAGAAACTGCACGCCGCGTGAGAAGTTATAGATGATGCCGAGCGCCGACGCGCGCACCGAGGTCGGGAACACCTCGTTGAGGAGCGGCCCGATGCAACCCCAGTTGCCCTCGCCAAACCCGACGAGCAGCATGAACGCAAACATCATCGACGAGTAACCGCCGGCAAACGTCCAGCCGAGCGTCACCATCAGCAAGCCGATGGCCTTGAGAATCGAGAAGGTGGTAAAGCTTGGACGCCGCCCGAAGCGGTCGCTTGCGAAGCCAAAGGCGACGTAACCGAAGAGCGATCCGATCTGATCCATCACCAGGAGCCAGGACGATTCGCCGAGCGACAGCCCGCGCACCTGGACGAAATACGTGGGCAGCCAGATCGTCTTGAACCAGTACGCCGCCATGTTGAAGGTGGTGACCGTGGTCGCAAGCGCCGTCGTCTTCCTCAAGGCTGGACCGAGCATCTCGCCGATCACGCGAAAGGGAGAGGTCACGGCCCCCCGTGTCTTCTTGTGCAACAGCCAAACGTCGGACTCCGGCATCTGCGATCGAATGAAGACGACCATCAGCGCGGGTAGCGCCGAGACCATGAACGTCGCGCGCCATCCGATCCACGGCGCGAGAAGGTTGCCGGCCATCGTGGCGAAAAAACGCGCGAAGGCCGATCCGCTCTGCAGGTAGGAGCCGTAGCGGCCACGCACCGCCGGGGGTACTGTTTCGCCAACCAGCGCATGCGCGACGGCCCATTCCCCGCCAACGCCGATCCCGGTAATCGCGCGCGAGATCAACAGCGTCCAGAATCCCGTCGCGAATCCGGAGAGCAGCGTTCCCACGCAGTAGATCAGGATGGTGATCATCAGCAGCGGTTTGCGCCCGTAACGGTCCGCCAGTGAGCCGCCGAGCACGCCGCCTACGGCCGTAAACGCCAACGCCGTGCCGAGCAGCACCGACACGTCGTACTGCGAGAGCCCGAGATCCTTGGTGAGTGACGTTGAGGCAACGAGAAAGCTGAGCAGCAGCAGATCGTAGAAGTCGAACACCCACCCGATAAACGAGAAGGCGAGGATCTTTCGGTGGATCGGCAGGACCTTCGCGTTCTCACTGAGGAGCGTCATTGTGGATGGGCGGTGGGGATACTACCATTTGAACCGGTTATGCCTGCCCTCGAAGGATTGAGAGTCATCGATCTGAGTCGCGTCCTCGCCGGGCCTTTCTGCGCCATGCTCCTCGGCGACATGGGGGCCGACGTCATCAAGATCGAAGAGCCGACCGAGGGCGACGACGCACGGATGTGGGGCCCGTTCGTCGGCTCCTGGAGTGCGTATTTTCTCGGGGTGAACCGCAACAAACGCAGCGTCGCGCTCGATCTCAAGACTGCTGCGGGCCAGAGCCTGCTGCGCGAACTACTCGTCGGCGCCGACGTGTTCATCGAGAACATCAAGCCGGGAAGCCTCGACAAACTCGGGTTCGGCGTCGACGCGGTGCGTCGATTGAATCCACGCCTTGTGTACTGCTCGATCAGCGGCTACGGCCGCACCGGGCCGCGGCGCAACCTGACCGGCTACGACCCGGTGGTGCAGGCGGAGTCGGGGTTCATGGACATCACCGGCATGCCGGATGGACCGCCGGTGCGGACGGGCATAGCGATGACGGATTACCTCGCGGCGCTCTACGCCTTCTCGGGCATCATGGTCGCGCTACGGGAGCGTGATCGTAGCGGCCACGGTCAGCATGTCGACATTTCGCTGTTTGATTCAATTCTGTCGACGCTGTCGATGCCGGTTGGCATTTTCCAGGCAACCGGACGAAAGCCGGTGCGGTTGGGCAACGACCATTCCGCGATCGCGCCATACGAAGTACTCAACGCCGCCGATGGGATGGTGATGATCGCCGCGGCCAATGGGCGGCTGTGGACGCAGTTGTGCGCGGCCGTCGGTGTCTCGCACCTGACCGAGGATCCACGGTTCAAGACCAACACCGACCGCGTCGCCAATCGTGCCGCGCTCAAGCGAGAACTGGAGGCGGCCTTCGCGCCGTTTTCTGTCGATGCCCTCATTGAGCGGTTGCAGCGGCACGGCGTTGCTTGCGGACGCGTACGCACAGTTCCAGAGGCGCTCGACGATCCGCAGATCGAGCCGAGGCAGATGTTGATCCCGCTCGACGACCCGGAACTCGGCGGATTCAAGGTCATCGGCAACCCGATCAAGCTGTCAGACAGTCCACCCACGCTGACTCGTCGTCCGCCGAAGCTTGGCGAACACACGGAAGAAGTTGTCGCCGAGATGCGCAATCGGACGGTCAGGTAGGTCGGGTGGGTCTGGTGGGTCGGGTGGGTCTGGGTCGGTGGGTCGGGTGGGTCTGGTGGGGAATTACGCAGATTGAGTCTGTGTAATCCCCTACCCGACCCACCAGCCCCACCAGACCGACCAGCCCAATCCGACCTGCTACACTAAAGGGTTGGTTCTATTGCCCAAAACCGTCTAGTACCGACTCGCTGGCCAGATGGCCCGCGCTACAAGGTCTTCTTCATGATTTCAGTGAACGACGTGTCCATGCGCTACGGCTCGAAGGTGCTCTTCGACGAAGTGACGACGAATTTCTACCCCGGCCGCCGCTACGGACTGACGGGACCCAACGGGTCGGGCAAGTCGACGTTCATGAAGCTCCTCACAGGCGAGCTGCCGCCGCAGCGTGGCAGCGTCACGCGGCCGGCGAAGATGGGCGTGCTGCGTCAGGACCACTACGGCTTCGACACCTACCGGGTGCTCGACACGGTGATCATGGGCAATGCGCGTCTCTGGAGCGCTCTCGAAGAGCGCGATCGCCTCTACTCACAGGCTTCGCTGACCGACGAAGACGGGATGCGTCTGGGTGAGCTCGAAGCCATCGTCGGCGAGGAGGACGGATATACCGCGGAAAGCGACGCCGCCATTCTGCTGCAGGGCCTGGACATTCCGGATGCGGTCCACGAGCGGCGCATGTCCGAGCTCCAGGGCGGTCAGAAGGTGCGCGTGCTGCTCGCGCAGGCCCTCTTCGGCCACCCGGCGGCGCTCCTCCTCGACGAGCCGACCAACCACCTCGACCTCGATTCGATTCACTGGCTCCAGGAATTCCTCAATCGCTTCGAAGGAACACTGATCGTGATTTCTCACGACCGTCACTTCCTGAACGGCGTCTGCACGCATACTGCCGACATCGACTACCAGACGATCATCACCTACGCCGGCGGGTACGACGACATGGTGGTCGCCAAGACGCAGATTCGCGCCCGTGTCGAGTCGCAGAACACCCAGCGGGAGAAGAAGATCGCACAGCTCAACGACTTCATCGCGCGGTTCTCCGCCGGCACGCGCGCAAGTCAGGTGACGTCACGCCGCAAGGAAGTCGAGCGGCTGCAAACAACCGAGCTGGCGCGTTCCAACATCCAGCGGCCCTACATCAAGTTCGCGATGAACCGTCCGTCGGGCCGCATGGCGCTCGAGTTCGACAAGGTGACGAAAAGCTACGAAGACCATCGCGTCGTCGATAGCTTCAGCGCGATCGTCAATCGCGGTGAAAAGATCGTGTTGGTCGGGCGAAATGGCGCGGGAAAGACGACGCTGCTCAAGGCGCTCCTCGCCGACGCGCCTGATCGACCGGCGGCGCCAGGGGATCTTGATGCAGGCACGACCCGTTGGGGTCACGAAGTGTCAATCGGATACTTCGCGCAGGACCACACTGGAGAGATTCAGAAAGGGATGACCGCGGTCGAGTGGCTGCATCAGTTCGATCCGGCAGCTTCGCGTCAGGATATCCATGGGCTGCTCGGACAGATGCTCTTCAGCGGAGAAGAAGGGCTGAAGCCGACGCATGCGCTGTCGGGCGGAGAAACCGCGCGGCTGTTGTTTTGCCGGATCATGCTGCTCAAGCCGAACGTCCTCGTGCTCGACGAACCGACCAACCACCTCGACCTCGAATCGATCAACGCACTCAACATCGCGTTGCAGAAGTTCGAAGGGACGGTGTTCCTGGTGACGCACGACCAGGACTTGATCGAAGAAGTCGGCACGCGCGTGTGGCATTTCGACAACGGCGTGATCACCGACTTCAAGGGCGCATACGAGGAGTACTCGGCCGCGGTCGCGTAGGGTCGCACGGTCGGTCTGGTAGGTCGGGTCGGTTATTACACCGATTCTGTTCAATCCGCGTAATTCCCCACCAGACCCACCAGACCTACCAGACCTACCAGACCTCCGGGCCCTATTGCGAAGGCGCCGACGACGGCGGCACGAGGCCGTTGATCCGCAGATACGTCACTAGATTGCCGTAGTGCTCGGTGTTGTGGTTGGTGTTGCTCATCAACCCTGCGGCACGGGCCTGCTTGCCTCCACCAAACGGGCCGTTGACGATTTCAACGGCTGACGCATCCGTCAACGCGGAATACGCCGCATCGCAGTAGGTCACAGAATCCTGCAACGCTTTGGCGATTGCCGCAGGCGCCGTCGCGGTCTTCTCGAAATGATCCTCCGCGAAGGGTGGCTTTTCACCACGTGCCGCGGCACAAAACTCGTAATTGGCGCCGGCGACGTGCGCGACGATCTGCCCGTAGGTCCGAACAGTTTCCGCCGGCTTGAATCCGTACTTTGCGTCCGGCATCACCTTCGCGGCCCCCAGCATGTTGCGTTTGGCGCCGTTCCACACACTCCGCATCGCATCGCTGATGGGGTTGCCTGGTTTTTGTGGCGCCTGCGCGCCGATAGTCATCGAGAACGCAAAAACGACCAACATCGCCAGCTTCAGAACACGCATGAGAAACCTCCGGTATGCGCAATATAATTCAACAATCGCCATGAATCGAAGTGCCGTGATGCAGCGCACGCTCGCCGACATCGATCCTGAGATCGCCAACGCCATCAAACACGAAACCGAACGGCAGGCGTCGGGTCTCGAATTGATCGCCTCGGAAAACTTCGTCAGCTCGGCGATTCTCGAGGCCGCCGGCTCGGTGCTCACGAACAAGTACGCGGAGGGGTATCCAGGCAAGCGGTATTACGGCGGCTGCGAGTTCGTTGACGTCGCCGAATCACTCGCCATCAGCCGTGCGAAGTCGCTCTTCGGCGCCGAACATGCCAACGTGCAGCCCCATTCCGGCGCCCAGGCCAACATGGCGGTCTACCTCACGCTGTTGAAGCCGGGCGACACGGTGCTGGGGATGAACCTCGCGCACGGCGGGCATCTGACGCACGGGCATCCACTGAACTTCTCCGGCAAGCTGTTTACGATCGTGCCGTACGGCGTTCGCCACGACGACGAGCGCATCGACTACGAGGAGCTTGCGCGTCTTGCCGACGAGCACAAGCCGAAGATGATCGTCGTCGGTGCCAGCGCGTATGCGCGGATCATCGAGTTCGAGAAGATCGCCGAGGTCGCCAAACGCGTCGGCGCACCGATCATGGTTGACATGGCGCACATTGCCGGTCTGGTTGCCGCCGGTGTCCATCCCAGCCCCGTGCCGCACGCGGAGTTCGTGACCAGCACGACTCACAAAACGCTTCGCGGTCCCCGCGGCGGGCTGATCCTGTGCCGGCAAACGTTCGCCAAGGATCTCGATCGCACAGTGTTCCCCGGTGTGCAGGGCGGACCGCTGATGCACATCATCGCCGCCAAGGCGGTGTGCTTCAAAGAAGCCGCGACGGCGGAATTCGCGGCCTACCAGCGCCAGGTGGTCGCCAACGCGAAGCGTCTCGCCTCGAACCTTGCGACCGCGGGATTCCGCATCGTCAGCGGCGGCACCGACAATCACCTGATGCTCGTTGATGTGTTTTCGAAGGGGCTCACGGGTAAGGTCGCCGAAGCGGCGCTTGGGAAAGCGGCGATTACCGTCAACAAGAACGCGATTCCCTTCGACCAGAATCCGCCGATGGTGGCCAGCGGCATTCGGCTCGGGACGCCGGCTGTAACCACGCGCGGCATGGGCGAACGTGAAATGGATGTCATCGCCGAATATATCGCGCGCGTTCTCGCGTCGCCTCAAGACGACACCGCAATAGCGGGTGTGAAGGTCGAAGTCGAGCAGTTGTGCCGGAAGTTCCCCCTCTACCCAGAACGCCTGTCTTAAGAGACCACGTCGACGAGGCATTCGCGGACGACGGTCCGCTCGCCTGCGCGATCGAGCATTACGAGCCGCGCGACGGACAACTCGAGATGGCGCGCGCCGTCGCTGACGTCCTGGCCGACGGAGGTGTGCTCCTTGCAGAAGCAGGCACGGGCACCGGCAAAACGATGGCGTATCTGGTGCCGGCCATCCTCAGCCGCCAACGGGTGCTCGTCTCGACCGGCACGAAAAATCTGCAGGAACAGATCTACTTCAAGGATCTTCCAGCGCTGCGGAAGGCGCTTCCGGTCAAATTCACCGCCACCTACATGAAAGGCCGCGCAAATTATCTCTGCCTGCATCGTTTCGATCAATTTCAGGCAGGCAGCCCGGTTGCCACGGCAACGATCGCGGCCTGGGCACGCTCGACGGAGACGGGCGATCGCGCCGAGCTCGACGATCTACCTGAAGATAGCGGCCTGTGGGGTGAGATCTCGGCAACCGCCGACACCTGCCTCGGAAGTGAGTGCCCGCAGTATCAGCAATGCTTCGTGACGCGCATGCGCCAGCGCGCGGCCGAATCCGACGTCGTCATTGTCAATCACCATCTCCTCTGTGCGGACGCCGCGGTGCGCCAGAGCTCGTATGGGGAAGTGATTCCCGATTGTCGGCATCTGGTGCTCGACGAAGCGCATCAGCTCGAAGACATCGCCACGCAGTACTTCGGATTGGCCGTCAGCAACTATCGTCTCGACGACCTCGTACGCGACAGTGATCGCCTCCTCGTCAGCGGCGCGATCGCGGACGATGACGGCGATGGCAGGCGCGCCATCGCCCGCGTCTCCGATCACAGCCGCGCCTTCTTCGGTGGCGTCGCGATGGCACGTCGGACGCGCGGATACGCCGGTGAGGAACGATTACGGATTGGGCCCGACTGGTTCGGCGACATCGTCGATCATGGCCTGGCGCTCGTTCGCGCCCTCGACGGTCTCGAGGCGGTGATGGCACTCGCCGGCGGCAAGTCCGGATCACCCGGTGCAGGACGTGAGAGCAATGAGGACGCGCTCACGATGGCACGGCGGGCAAGCGAGCTCCGCGACAATCTGCGTTTCATGCTCGCGGCGTCGGATGCGGCCTACGTCTACTTCGTCGAGCTGCGCGGCCGCGGCGTGTTTCTTCGCGCCGCCCCAATCGACGTCTCGTCGCTCGTCAAGGAGCTGGTCTTCGATCGCATGCGCGCGACGGTGCTGACGTCGGCAACGCTGACCGTCGACGGATCGTTCGAATACGCGCGGACGCGTCTGGGCATCAAAAACGCCGCTGAAGTCCGCGTGCCGTCCGAGTTCGATTTCAAATCGCAGACCCTGTTGTACTTGCCACGACGCATGCCGCCGCCGAGGTCGCCGGACTTCGCCCAGGCGGCGGCGCACGAAATCACCGCGATCCTCACCCGCACACGCGGCCGTGCCTTCGTACTGTTCACCAGTTACGCGACGATGCACGCGGTCTACGAGATGGTCCTGGCGACGCTCCCGTTTCCCTTGCTGGTGCAAGGCACAGCCCCGCGAAGCGCGCTGCTCGGTCAGTTTCGGGCGACCCCGCACGCCGTTCTGTTTGCGACCTCCTCGTTCTGGCAAGGTGTCGACGTCGCCGGGGAGCAGCTGAGCTGTGTGATCATCGATAAATTGCCGTTCGCCTCGCCTGGCGATCCGATTACGGCCGCACGCATCGAAAATGTCACCGCGCTTGGCGGCGAGGCCTTCAACGACTACCAAGTGCCGCTGGCGATCCTGGCCCTGCTCCAAGGGCTCGGACGTCTGATCCGCCATCGCACCGATCGTGGCGTGCTCGCGGTGCTCGATCCGCGCTTGCGGACAATGGGCTACGGCCGGCGGTTTCTCGAGTCGTTGCCACCCGCCCCGATCGCGCAGGATCTTGGCGCAATCGAGCGATTTTTCGCTGGATGATTTACACTGGAAGGGCAGGAGTTTGCATGATGTTCAGAACGTTGCGTGCTTCGGTTCTGACCGCCCTCTTCGCGGTCGTCTTTACGTCCGCCGCCCTCGCCCAAACGGGAATGATCAAGGGCAAAGTGGTCGACGCTCAGGGCAAACCTGTCGTCGGCGCCAAGATCACGATTGAATTCGCCGGTGGCATCAACCGCAAAATGGACTCGAAGACCGACAAGAAGGGCGAGTTCATTCAGATCGGTCTGCAGTCAGGCGCCTACAAGGTCACCGCCACCGACGACAAGCTCGGGAGCCAGACGTTCCCAGCCCAGGTCCGCGTCGGCCAGACCCAGGAAGTGAATTTCGTCCTCGCGCCCGGCGCCGGCGGCCCCGGCGACAACCCAAAAGCCGTCGAGTTGAAGAAGCTCTTCGAAGAAGGGGTCGCCGCGAGCCGCGCGAGCAACCATGACCTGGCGATTGAAAAGTTCAACGCCGCCGCGCTGATCGTTCCCAATTGCCACGACTGCTACTACAACATCGGTTACGCGTATCTGCAGAAGAAAGACGAGAAGCAGGCCGAGGCCTCGTGGCTCAAAGCGCTGGAGGTCAAGCCGGATTACACCGAGGCATTGAACGGCCTGTCAACGCTCTACAACAACCAGAAGCGGTTTGACGAAGCCACAGCGATGAGCACGAAGGCCGCCGCTGCCGGCGGCGCCGGCGGGAGCGCGGACGCGGTCTACAACCAGGGCATCATCCTCTGGAACCAAGGCAAGATCGCCGAAGCCAAAGTGAAGTTCGAAGAGGCGCTCGCGGCCAATCCCAATCACCCCGAGTCAAACTTCCAGTTTGGCATGGCGCTGCTGAACGAAGGGAAAGTGCCTGAGGCGATCGCGGCTTTCGAGAAATATCTCACGCTTGCACCCACGGGTCAGTTTGCTGATCAAGCCAAAGGGATGCTCGCGCAGCTGAAGAAGTAGTCGCTGCCCTTTTCCAGCATTCCCCATCGGTTGACCGAGATTCGCGCGCGCATCGCCACAGCGGCGGTGCGCGCGGCACGTCAACCCACCGACGTCCGTCTCATCGCCGTTTCAAAGAATTTCCCCATTGACGCTGTGCGCGCGGCGTTCGACGCCGGCCAGCGCGATTTCGGTGAAAACCGCGTACAGGAAGCCCTGCAGAAAATCGCGGCGGCTACCGAGATAGATGTGCGGTGGCACCTGATCGGTCACCTTCAGTCGAACAAAACGCGCAAGGCTGCCGAGAACTTCACGGCCGTGCACGCAATCGACAGCGTGGATCTCCTGCGGCGGCTGGATCACGCGGCGGCAGCCGCTGGCCGCAGGCCTACGGTGCTCGTGCAAGTGGATTTGGCGCTCGAGCCGACGAAACACGGTGCCCCGGTGGCCGAAATCCCCGTGATTTTCGCCGAAGCAAAGAAATGCACCGCCGTGGACGTTGCAGGGCTGATGCTCCTGCCTCCGTTTGTCGAAAACCCTGAAGAGGCCCGTCCTTGGTTCCGCCAACTGCGGGACGTTCGCGACTCGCCTGGTGGACGAAGGTGTCTCCCCGGCGCTGGTTCGGGAGCTCTCGATGGGCATGAGCCACGATTTCGAGGTCGCAATCGAGGAAGGCGCCACGATGGTACGCGTCGGGACAGCGATTTTTGGAGAACGGCTAGCCGTATGAAAGTCACACCTCTCGACCTCCGACAGCAGCGGTTCGGGACCGTCATGCGTGGCTACGACCGCGGCGAAGTCAACGCGTTTCTTGCCGAGGCCGCGGAAGACTACGAGGGTGCTGTCCGTGAGAACGATCGCCTGCGCCAGGAGCTCACCAAAGTCGAAGCCGTCCTCAAGGAGCATCGCGGCCAGGAGATCAACCTGCGCAACACCCTGATGACCGCGCAAAAGCTCGCCGACGATATCCGCGAGGGCGCCGGTCAGGACGCCGCACGCATTCTGCGCGAAGCCGAGAGCCGGTCGGATCTGCTGCTCAACAAGTCACAGGCGCGGCTCGAGGACGTGCAGCGCGAGATCGACGGGCTGCGCATGAAACGCCGGGAAGTGGAGACGAGCCTCGAAGGCATCATCTCGATCATCAACAACACGATCTTGTTCGTGCGCGAACAGGACGCGGCGCATCGAGACGAAAAGATCCTCGCTTCACCGGCCGCGACAGGCGGACGCACCTGCCGCTGTCCCGCACACCATCGCGCAGCCTGAGGCACGGTCACAAGGATGAAAACCTTTATCCAATTGGTGATCGCCGGGCTCATCATCAACGCCTCGTTTCAGGCGGCGAATTCGTACTGGAATTTCTACAGGCTGGAAGAGGAAGTCCGCGAGGAAATTCTGCACGGACGCCAGAGCAAGTTTTCCGAGCTCCATATGCGGGTGACGGAGCTCGCCGCGGAGCGCGGCATCACCGTGGAGTACGCAGACGTCGAGGTGAGTCATCGACACGCGCCGCAAGACATCGACGTGAGCTTCAGCTACATCGACAACATCGCCTTTATTCCGCGTTTCTATATTCGCCCGTGGGCGTATGAAACAAGCGTCGGCACCCACCGTCTTCGGGCGCTGATCGTCGACGAGCGACCGCGTTAATCATCCCGTCTCGAGTGCAGCATTCGCCGCAGCGGCGTCTTCGCTGCTTTGTTTCTGGAGCGCATCGACATCTGCTGACGCAGAGGCCTTGAACGCTTCATCCAGCAAACTGCCAACATTAATCCGCACATTTGCGGCGGCGCCTTTGGCGGCGGCCTCGAGCAGCCCAATGCCGACGCCCACATCGCTCGTCGCAGAGCGGTTCCCATGCTGCGCGACAACGCGGCCGAGACGCAGAGCCTCAGCGGCAGCGCGCAGCGTGTCGAGCGGCGCGATCGTCGCGGCCTTGAGCGCCTGCTGGATGGCGTCCTTCCTGGCACTCTTTTCCTGATCGGTGCCTTTTGGCAGACGATACGCGGCCATGACCTGGTTAAAGGCGTCCGCGTCTGCATCCCCGAGCCCTGCCAAGCGGTCGCGGAGGCCTGCGAGCGCCGCCCGCGCTTCGGACAGGGCAACGCGCTCGGCCTCTGCACTGCCGCGCGATTTCGCAAGGCCGCTCACCATCATCAACAATGAGACGCCCATCGCCCCCGCTATCGCTGAGGCCGTCCCCCCGCCCGGCGTCGGTTCCGGGCTCGCCAGCGCATCGAGGAACCCCGACAACGGCTGGTCGACAAATTTAGACATGTGTGATTCGACCCTTCTTGACGACATGGCGAATGACCGGCGCGCCAACGCGAACCACGTCGGCCAGGGTACCGTCGATGACCACGGCATCCATTTGCTTGCCTGATTCCAGACTCCCGATGCGATCGGCGCGGTCGAGTGACGCCGCGGCGTTGATCGTGGCGCCGACCAGGGCTTCCTCGAGCGTCATGCCCATACCGAAACAGGCGAGCGTCATCACAAACGGCATGGAGGGACTGAACCCGCCGCCCGGGTTGACATCGGTGGCGAGTGCCACTGCCACGTCGTGTTCGATGAGCATGCGCGCAGGCGCGAACCGTCCAAGTTTGAGATAGAACGCGGCGGCCGGCAGCAGCGTCGCGACGACGCCTGCGGCCGCCATCGCACGTGCGCCCGCGTCGTCCACAAAGATCAGGTGATCGGCCGAGTGAGCCCTCATCTCGGCCGCCAGCGCGGCGCCGCCACTCAGCGCCAGTTCGTCCGCATGCACGCGCAACTTGAAGCCGAGGCGCTTCGCGGCGCGGAAGATCGATCGCGTTTCATCGGGTGTGAAAACGCCGGATTCGCAGAACACATCACACCACTCGGCTAGTTGCTCGTGCCGGACCGCGGGCAGCATCTCCTCGATGACGAGCGCGACGTACTCCGGGCGCCGGTGCCGGTACTCGACCGGGACCTCGTGCGCACCCATGAACGTGGCGGCAAGCTCGATCGGCTGCCGCGTCGTGAGCATGCGAAGGGCACGCAGCATGCGCAGCTCGGAAGCGGTCTCCAGACCGTAACCGCTTTTCACTTCGGCGGTGGTGGTTCCGCACGCCAGCATGGCGGCCAGCCGCGGCAACGCGCCCTCCACGAGCGCCTGTTCGGTGGCCGTTCGCGTGGCGGCAACGGTTGCGACAATCCCACCGCCGCGTGCCGCGATGGAAGCGTAGGTCGCTCCGGAGAGGCGCTGCATCAGCTCGTCGCGGCGATCGCCGGCAAAGATGAGATGGGTATGGGGATCGACAAACCCGGGGACCACCGTGGCACCTCGTGCGTCAATGACGGTGGCGTCCGGCACGAGCGCGACGTTGGCGCGGCACTGTTCCGCTGCAGCCACACAGACGATGCGCCCCTGCCAGGATGCAATCGACGCACGGGCAACAGGCGTGGCGTCACGCTGATTGGGGCCGCGGCGCGGCGCCGGCCCGGCGCAGGTGTAGATCACATCTGCGTTTTCGATAATCAGATCGGCGTTCATCGTCGCGGACGCGTCGTGCGAGCGTTGTCGAGCGATGAGCTGGCGCGCAGGGCGTGTTGCACAGTCTCAGCCGTGACGCCGCTGATTTTCACACGCTTTCGCCGGCTCCTGTCACCCGACACGATGACGATATTGCGCTTGGGGATGCGGAGCAATTCGGCAAGAAACGCCACGAGCGCCAGGTTGGCTGCGCCGTCGACCGGCGCGGCCGCCAATCGAATGAGGATCGCTCCGTCGCGAGTCCCTGCGACGGCCGTCGCGCCGGCCCGCGGGATGAGCCTGATATCAACGACGACTTCATCACTCACCGATCTCAATGAATCTGATGCAGGAGCCGGCTCCAGCGGGTGGAGGTGACGACGCTGGCCAGCGACGAAATCACGCCGCCGAGCCCCTCTTGCGGCTGTCCAACCGGTGCATCGAACGACCAGTAGATCATCAGAGCACGGCCTTTGACGTAATGTGCCGGGAGAAAGCCCCAGTAGCGACTGTCCTGCGAGTTGTCGCGGTTGTCGCCCATCATGAAGTAGTGGTCTGCGGGGACCGTGACCGGGCCGTAGCGCTCGCGCACATCGAACACCGTCGATTCGTCGCCTTCGCCCTGAGGGAACAGGTAGTGCGCGTAGGGCTCGTCGACCTTTGCGCCGTTGATGAACACCTGCCGCTGTTTGAGCTCGATGGTGTCGCCGGGCAGGCCCACCACACGCTTGATGAAATCGCGTTCTGGCTCTTCGGGAAACTTGAACACGGCGATGTCGCCGCGCTGCAACGGCCGCATCGGCAGGAGCAGCCGCTCGACGGTCGAGGCGGTCGGCGCAAAGATGAACTTGTTGACGAGCAGGTGGTCGCCCACGAGCAGATTGGGCTCCATCGAACCGGTTGGGATCTTGAACGCTTGCACGACAAACGTGCGGATGAACAGCGCGAGAATCACGGCGACGACAATCGATTCGAAGTACTCGCGCACCGTCGATTTGTGAAAGGTCGCTTCGGCCATCAGTCTTCACCGACCTTGAGAACCGCGAGAAAGGCCTCTTGCGGAATGTCGACCTGCCCCACGCGTTTCATACGCTTCTTTCCTTCCTTCTGCTTCTCGAGGAGCTTGCGCTTTCGCGAAATGTCTCCGCCGTAGCACTTGGCGAGCACGTTTTTGCGCAAGGCCTTGACGCTCTCGCGCGCGATCACGCGGGCGCCGATCGCCGCCTGAATCGCGACCTCGAACATCTGACGCGGAATCAACTCGCGCATCTTCGATGCGAGGGCTCGTCCGCGGTCGTAGGCGCGGTCGCGATGCACGATGATCGACAAGGCGTCCACCGGCTCGCCGTTGACCAGGATATCGAGTTTGACGAGCGGCGACTCCCAATAGCCGGTGACGTGGTAGTCGAGCGACGCATACCCCCGCGAGATCGTCTTGAGTCGATCGTAGAAGTCCATGACCACTTCGTTGAACGGCAGTTCGTAGGTGATCAGCACGCGGTCGGAGGCCTTGTATTCCAGGGCTTTCTGCACGCCGCGCTTGTCCTGGCACAGCTGGAGGATGCCGCCCACGAACTCCGACGGGGTCAGAACCATGGCCGTGATGACGGGCTCTTCGATCTTGGCGATGTGGCCGGGCTCCGGAAGCTTGGCGGGGCTGTCAATCTCCCTGGTTTCTCCGTCGGTCGTCGTCACGCGGTACAACACCCCGGGCGCCGTCGTCACGAGTTCCATGTTGAACTCGCGTTCGAGCCGCTCCTGCACGATCTCCATGTGCAGCAGTCCGAGAAATCCGCACCTGAATCCGAAACCAAGCGCGGCCGAGGTTTCCGGCTCGAAAAAGAACGCCGAGTCGTTGAGCCGGAGCTTCTCCAGCGCCTCGCGCAGTTCCGAGTAGCGATGTCCTTCGACGGGATAGAGGCCCGCGAACACCATTGGCTTGAGCGGCTTGAAACCCGGATACGGCTCAGCGGTCGGACGGTTGGCCTCCGTGACGGTGTCACCCATCTGTGCGTCGCCGACGATCTTGATGCCGCAGGCGACAAATCCCACTTCGCCGGGTCCGAGTTCCTGGACCAGCACGGGCTTGGGCGTGAAGACGCCGAGCTCGTCGACTTCGTGGTCCTGCAGAGTCGCCATCAGGCGGATCTTCATCCCGGGGCGCAGCGTGCCTTCGATAACCCGCACGACGATCACGACGCCGCGATACGAGTCGTACCACGAGTCGAAGATGAGTGCTTTGAGCGGAGCGGCGGCATCACCCTTCGGCGGATGCACGCGCGCGACCACAGCTTCGAGAATCTCTTTGACGCCGCGACCTTCTTTGGCGCTCGCGAGGATGGCGCCATCGCCGTCGAGCCCGATGATCTCTTCGAGCTGGCGGCGCGCTTCGTCCGGTTGCGCGCTCGGCAGATCGATCTTGTTGATGACCGGAATGATCTCGAGGTTGTGTTCGACTGCGAGGTAGGCGTTGGCCAGCGTTTGCGCCTCAACGCCCTGCGACGCGTCGACGAGCAGCAGTGCGCCTTCGCAGGCGGCGAGCGAGCGTGTGACCTCATAACTGAAATCGACGTGCCCCGGCGTGTCGATCAGATTGAGCACGTACTGCTGACCGTCCTCCGCCGTGTAATTGAGCCTCACCGGATGCGCCTTGATCGTGATGCCGCGCTCGCGCTCGAGGTCCATCGTGTCGAGCACCTGCGCCGACATCTCGCGCATCTCGAGGGCGCCCGTGACCTCGAGAAAACGGTCCGCGAGCGTCGATTTGCCGTGATCGATGTGCGCGATGATCGAGAAATTGCGGATTAAACGCTGATCCAAGCTGGTTCCTTTATTATGCCGTATGCGTCTGGTCGTGATGCGTGCCGGCCTCCTCGTTCTCACCGCCTTGCTGCTCCTGCAACCGGGGCAGGCGCAGGAGCGGCCGAACGCGTTCATTGCGTCGATTGAAGGCGTTCAGAGCGGACGCGACAGCGCGCTCGCTCGGCTGACGCTCCTCGATGCCATGAAGAGCATCGGCGTGCCGGGCATGAGCATCGCCGTCATCAGAGACTTCGAGATCGAGTGGTCGCGAGGTTACGGGATTGCCGATGTCAGCAGCGGCGCGATGGTCGCGGCGGACACGTTGTTCCAGGCCGCGTCGATCAGCAAACCTGTTACCGCGATGGCCGTACTCAGGGCCGTGCAGGACGGTCACTTTGGCCTCGAGCAGGACGTCAACCAGTTCCTCACGTCCTGGAAGGTGCCCGCGAGCGAGGCGACAAAGCGACAGCCTGTAACGCTGCGCGGGCTCCTCAGCCACACATCGGGAACCGACGACGGCTTCGGATTCCCAGGCTATGAGCCGAACGCACCGCGGCCGACAATCGTGCAGATTCTCAACGGCGAGAAACCGTCGAACGTCGGTCCCGTGCTCGTCACCCGGACGCCACTCACGTCCTTCAAGTACTCGGGGGGCGGGGTCACACTCGTTCAGCTCTTGCTTACCGATGTGTTCAAGCGTCCGTTTCCTGACCTGATGCGAGACGCCGTGTTGACCCCTTTAGGGATGAGCAGCAGCGCATACGAGCAGCCGTTATCACCAGCGCGCGACAAGCACGCGGCGCGCGGACACGGTCGCGACGGCAGTGCACGGGAGGTCAAATGGCACGTGTACCCGGAGCTCGCCGCCGCGGGTCTGTGGACGACGGCGCCCGATCTGGCGCGCTTTGGCCTTGAACTTCAGCAGTCGCTGCTGGGTCGTTCGAATCGGGTGCTCACGCGCGCGACGGCAATGGAGATGGCGACGCCGGTTGGCGTGGGACCGTTCGCGATCGGCATGCAGATCGCCAAGTCGGGTGAGGGATGGTATCTGCAGCATGGCGGCTCCAACTGGGGCTTCCAGTGCACGTTGACGATTCACAAGCTCAAAGGGTACGGCTTTGCCGCGATGACCAACAGCGATTCGGGCGGGCGGTTGCTGGCGGAGCTGACAGAACGGGTGGCGGCTGCCTACAAGTGGGACACGATCGATAAGCCGTTGCCCCGATAGCGAACCGTCGCCGATGCGGTTTGGTTATCGCTGGTCGAGCGCTACCCAGGCCTGAGGGTACGCTGGTCCGGTGTAATCGGCGCGCGGGCGGATCAAGCGGTTATTGGCGTATTGCTCGAGGATGTGGGCGGTCCATCCCGAGACGCGGCTCACCGCAAAAATCGGCGTATAGAGATCAATCGCGATCCCCATCGTGTAATACGTCGAGGCGGAGTAGAAGTCGACGTTCGCGAAAAGCTTCTTCTCACCGCGGACGAGCCCTTCGATCCGTTCCGACATCTCGAACCACTTGGTGTTACCGGCCTTCTCGCCGAGTTCCTTCGACATCCGGCGCAGGTGCGTCGCGCGCGGATCTTCGGTGCGGTACACGCGGTGGCCGAAGCCGGAGATCTTTTCCTTGCGCGCAAACTTGTCGCGAACGTAGCGATCGATGCGCTCAGGCGTGGCGTCCTGCCCAAGCTCGATCAGCATCTTCATCACGTCAGCGTTGGCGCCGCCGTGCAGCGGCCCTTTGAGCGTCCCGATGCCGGCGACGACCGCGGAATGAACGTCGGTGAGAGTCGCCGCGGCGACGCGCGCGGCAAACGTCGAGGCATTGAGCTCGTGATCGGCGTGCAGCGTGAGGGCGATGTCCATCGCACGCGTCTCGATCGGGCTGGGCCGCTGCCCCGTCAACATGTAAAGAAAGCTCGCCGCGTGGCCCATGGCCGGATCCGGCTGGACGATACCGCCGCCCTGTTGCATGCGCCCCCAGGTGGCGACCAGGCTCGCGATTTGTGCCGTCAGACGCACCGACTTGCGATACGACGCCGGTTGTGAGTTGTCGCTGGCATCCGGATCGTAGTGACCGAGGACCGACGTCAGCGTCCGCAGCGCGTCCATGCCGTCGGCGGCCGGCAGCATTTTCATGAAGCGAATCACCGATTCGGGAAGCGCGCGATGCGCAGCGAGCTGCGACTGCAAATCGCCCAGCTCGGCGCGATTCGGTAAGCGCCCGTGCCACAGCAGGTAGCAGGTTTCTTCGAAGGTGGCGAAGCGCGCCAGGTCGTGAATGTCGTACCCGCGATACGCGAGCACGCCGCGATCTCCGTCGAGGAAACAAATCGCGGAGGTTGTTGCGACGACGTCCTGGAGACCAGCTTTTGCTTCGACGCTCATAAAGAACCGTTCGGCTTAGGGCTTAGGGCTTAGGGCCTACGTAAGCCGTAAGCCGTGCGCCGTAAGCCATCAGGCTTCCTTCTGGGCGACCTGGACCACCGTGTCGTCGGCGTACTGCTGGAAGATCGAGAGCAGGCCGGTATACAGAAATCCCACCTGGAAGAGCATCAGGAACGGCACGGTCGCGTAGATGCCGTTGGCCATCGCGTAAAACAGGGTGGCCGTGAAATAGAGCCCGAGCGCCACTTCGATCATCGGTTGCAGCGCAACCGACTGGCGGTATCTTCTTGCCCTTCCACTCATCGCTTCGCCCTTCGATGTGGTACTTGGGCGTGCGCTCGAAGGCGCTGGGTTTGTGGAAAAGGGCCTCGAAGACGGCTTTCGTATTGTTCACGGCCAGGCCAATGCCAATCGACATCAGCAACGGCAGGTAGCGCAGCCGGTCGGTCCATGTGTGCGGGTACAGCTCGCGCTGACACACCATATAGAAATTCGCGACTGATGCGGTCGCGGCGAAAAACAGCGGTACGTCGATGAGGAGCATCTCGTACCAACCCATGTTGTAGCGGATGACCATCGAGGGCGCTAACAACAGCGACAACACGCACATCAGCGGGTAGTTGAAATTCGCCGACAGATGAAAGAACGCTTCCGCTTTGACCCGCAGCGGCAGGTCCGACTGCAGGATGCGCGGCATCAGCTTCAGGAACGTCTGAATCGATCCCTTTGCCCACCGATGCTGCTGCGATTTGAACGCGTTCATCTCCACCGGCAATTCCGCCGGCGCCACGTGGTCGGGCAGGAAGATGAACTGCCAGCCGCGCAGCTGCGCTCGATAACTGAGATCGAGATCTTCGGTCAACGTGTCGTGTTGCCACCCGCCGGCATCCACAATCGCCGCGCGCCGCCAGACGCCCGCGGTCCCATTGAAGTTGAAGAAACACCCGCCACGATTACGCCCACCATGCTCGAGCACGAAATGCGCGTCGAGGAGGATCGCCTGGATCTTCGTGAGGAGCGAATAGTCCTCGTTGATGTGCCCCCACCGTGTCTGCACCATCGCCACCTTGTCGGCGGCAAAATGGTGAATCGTGCGCATCAGGAAATCGGGCTGTGGGCTGAAGTCGGCGTCGAAGATTGCGATGAACTCACCCTTCGCGGTCCGCATCGCTTCGTCGAGCGCGCCGGCTTTGTAGCCATGCCGGTCGGTCCGGTGAATGTACTTGATGTCGATGCCCTGCACCGAGTAGCGGCGCACGGCGAGCTCGGCGATCGCCCGGGTTTCGTCGGTGGAATCGTCGAGCACCTGAATTTCGAGCAACTCTCGCGGGTAGTCGATCGCGCAGACCGAATCGATCAGCCGATCCACGACGTACATTTCGTTGAAAAGGGGCAGCTGAATCGTGACCGATGGCAACTGGTCGAAGCGCCCGAGCAGCATGGGCTGCTGGTCCTTGTGCTTCATGTAGAGATACACAAGGTAGTAGCGGTGCCACCCGTAAACAGCGAGGATGACGAGGACAAAAAAATACAGGGCGAGAATGAACGTTTCAGCGGGCGTCATGTACGGTCAGGTCTCCCGCGCAATGCACAATTGCTAATTATATACGGATGATATCTGCATGACGCCTTCGGAGTTACACGCACTGCTCGCCGCGGTCGGTGAAGGTCGGATCAAAACTGACGACGCGCACCAACGCATTTTGGCTGAGCTTAAAAGTCTGCCCTACGAGGACCTTGGCTTCGCGCGCGTCGATCATCACCGTGCGATCCGGCAAGGCTTCCCGGAAGTGATCCTGGGACTTGGGAAATCGCCCGATCAGATCGCGGCGATCGCGAGCCGCATTGTCGAACGCGGCCATCCGCTCCTCGTGACGAGAGCGGATGAGGCCGCGTGGAGCGCCGTCCATTTGCGCATACCCGAAGCCCGCTACCATTCCACGGCGCGCGCGATTACTGTTTGCCGTGAGGTTTCGCCCGGCAAAGGCCGTATCGCCATCGTCTCCGCCGGCACGTCGGATATCGCCGTCGCGGAAGAAGCCGCCGTCACAGCGGAATTGATGGGCAACGATATCGATCGCGTGTTCGATGTCGGCGTCGCGGGTATTCATCGCGTCCTGAGCGAGCGCGACCGCCTCTCCTCCGCTCGCGTCATTGTCGTTGTCGCCGGCATGGAGGGGGCGTTGCCGAGCGTCGTGGCCGGCATGGTGGACGTGCCGGTGATCGCCGTCCCGACGAGCGTCGGCTACGGTGCGAGTTTCGGTGGTGTGGCGGCGCTACTCGGCATGCTCAACTCCTGCGCGAATGGCGTATCGGTGGTGAACATCGACAACGGCTTCGGCGCCGGATGCATCGCCAGTATGATCAATCACTTGTAGACCCACCCGAACCATGCTCGCCCTACGCACGCTCGAATTCGATCGCATCGTCGAGCTTCTGACCGACTTCGCCGTGACCCCGCTCGGTACGCATGTCCTGTCTCGGCTCGAGCCCGATGTCGATCGCGACAGCGTCACGCTGGCGCTCGAGTCGACGGCCGAGACGACCGACTACCTCGAGACGAACTCTCTGTTTCCCCTGCGCGCCTCGAGCGAGCTGCCCGATACGCTCGCTGCCCTCGACGTACAAGGCCGTCCACTCGACCCGCTTGCCCTTCGCAGCCTCGCGGACTTCGTCGATTCGGTCGAACAAGCGCGAAGTGCAGTGCGAAACGCTGCCGGCTCATTTCCGATCCTGTCCGGTATCGTCGGCCGCGTCGCCAGCTTCAAAGAGGAAACCGCAGCCGTGCGGCGCGCCGTCGATGTATCAGGGGAGGTGCTCGACGACGCGAGCGCGCAGTTGCGTGGGATCCGCGATCGTCTACGTCAAAAACGCAACCGGTTGCGCACCACGCTCGAGCAGTTCGTCCGTGGCAAGGACACGTCGAAGTACCTCCAGGAGGAGGTGATCACCGAGCGCAATGGCCGCTACGTGCTCATGGTCCGCGCCGAGCATCGCGGCAATGTGCCTGGAATCGTGCACGGAAGTTCGGCGAGCGGCGCCTCGCTTTTTCTCGAACCTTCGGCAACCGTCGAGATCAACAACGACATCGTGCAGCTCGAGGATGAGGAGCGCGAGGAGATTTACCGCATCCTTCTGGAACTGACCGACGCGTTTCGGGCGCGGCCTGGCGAGCTGGAGACATCGGTCGACGTCGCCATCGAGCTCGACGTGCTGCAGGCGAAAGCGCGCTTCGGCACGCGGATCAACGCCGTCAGGCCTGAGCTCGTCACCGACGATCGCCTGGAGTTCAAGGCCGCCCGGCATCCGCTGCTGAAAGAGGCGGTACCGATTGACATTCTGCTCGAGCCGCCGACGCGTGTGCTCCTGATCACCGGCCCAAATACCGGCGGGAAGACGGTAGCGATCAAGACCGCCGGACTGCTCGTGCTCATGACGCAGGCCGGCCTGTTCGTCCCGGCAGGATCGGCACGCCTGCCGCTATTCAAGTCGGTGTTCGCGGACATTGGTGACGAACAGTCGATTTCGGCGAGCCTGAGCACGTTCTCGGCGCACATCACCAACATCGTGGCGATGGACCGCGAGCTGGCTACACCTGCGCTCGTGCTGCTCGACGAGGTCGGCACCGGCACCGACCCGAACGAAGGCGGCGCGCTGGCCACGGCCATCGTCAATCACTTCAAGCAGCGAGGCGCGTTGTTGATTGCGACGACGCATTTTGACGCCGTGAAGGCCTGGGGCACCGCCGCCGACGGCGTGATGACCGCCGCATTTGCCTTCGATCCGCAGAATTTCGCACCCACCTACAAGCTCATTTATGGAGCGCCCGGTCGCAGCCTCGCGATCGAAATCGCCCAACGACTCGGGATGCCGCTGCCGGTGGTGGCGGCCGCGCGCGGCTTCCTGAGCGACGACCAGAAGCGCGTCGCCGCCCACCTCGAGCGCATCGATGCACAGGCGCGCGCGCTCGACTCCGATCGCACGCGGCTCCATCGCGAGCGGCGCGCGGTCGATGACGCCGCAGCCACGCTCGCGGAGCGTGAGCGCACGGTCGCGGAGCGGGAAGCACGGGTGGCGAAGCGGTTGAACGAAAAACTCGAGGATCGCGTGCGGCAGGCGCGCCGCGACATCGACGAGGTGATCGAACAACTCAAGGACCGCGCCGACACGTTGCTGAACACCGGTGTGGCAGGTGCGGCCAAATCTGAGGCGCGCCAGGCGATCGATCAGATCATCGACCGTCTCAAGGAACCGGCACCAGCCGGGGGACGATCCCAGGCGCCGCCCTCAGTCGACGTAGCCCCTGCGGTGGTGGGCGCACGCGTGGTGGTCGGGCCGCTCGGAATGGAAGGCACCCTCGTGGGGATCCATGGTCAGCAGGCGGAGATCGATGTCCGCGGCAAGCGTCTGCGCGCGCCGATGCGAGATGTGCGCGCCATCGGCGCCGCGGCGCTGTCGCCACCCGCAGCCAGCACGGTGCGCGTGAGCGTCGACCTGAGGCCGCGCGAAGGCCTCCTCACCGAATTGAACGTCATCGGCTGCACTGTGGATCAAGCCGTCGACAAGGTGTCGCGGTTTTTCGATCAAACGCTCATGACCGACATCCACGAGGTCCGCATCGTCCACGGCCATGGCACGGGGCAACTGAGGAAAGGGTTGGCGGCCTATCTGAAAACGCATCCACTCGTGGCGAAGTTTTACAGCGCGCCGCAGGAGCAAGGCGGAGGGGGCGCCACGATCGTGGAACTGAAGGAGTGACGGTCAACGGTCGACGGTCGACAGCAAAACGCCGGCTCGCAGCAAACGATTGCCGTGAACTGTAGACTGTTGACTGTCGACCGTCGACTGCCGTGGCACTTTTTCCTCAACCCTTCATCGACGAAGTCCGCAACGCCGCTGATATTGTCACCGTCATCTCCGACTACGTCTCGCTGAGAAAAGCGGGCAACAGCTACAAAGGCCTCTGTCCTTTTCACGGTGAGAAGTCGCCGTCGTTCCACGTCAATCGCGATCGCGGCTTTTTTCACTGTTTCGGCTGCGGCGTTGGAGGGGACGTGTTCAAGTTCATGGAGCTGCAGGAGAAGGTCGGCTTCGCCGACGCGGTCCGACAGCTCGCGCAACGCTTCAGCATTCCCGTTCCCGAGCTCGAGAAGACGGAGGCCGGCCGCGAAAACGCGGCCGAGCGGGAAGCGCTGCTCAAGATGCACGAGATCGCCGCCGCGTATTTTCGCGAGCAACTCGACTCACCACCCGCGGCCCGCATTCGCGACTATCTTCTGAGCGCGCGCGCGCTGACCCCGGACACGATCAACGCACTCAACCTCGGGTATGCGCCGTCTGCCCCCGATGGCCTGCGCCAGCGGCTGGTCAAACATGGCTTCCCGCCGGTCTCGCTTCTGCGCAGTGGCCTCGTCGTACGACGCGACGATGGAACCGAAGTCGACCGGTTCCGTAATCGTTTGATGATTCCGATCGCGCGCGACACGGGCTCGGTCATCGCGTTTGGCGGACGCGCGCTCGAGCGCGATCAGCTTCCCAAGTATCTGAATTCACCCGAAACGCCGATCTATGCCAAGAGCCTGTACGCTCTACGGACTCAATCTCTCGAAGGGCGACCTTCGCAAGTCCGGCTTTGCGATCATCGTCGAGGGGTATTTCGATTTCGCGCAGGTGTACCAGACCAGCGGCATGCCTGTCGTGGCCACCTGCGGCACCGCGCTGACCACGCCGCAGGCGGTCATGCTCCGGCGATTTGCGTCGAAAGCCGTGCTGTCCTTTGACCCCGACACGGCTGGCCAGAGCGCGGCCGAGCGCAGCTGTGAGCTGCTCGTCGGCGAGGGCTTCGACGTCAACGTGATGCTGCTGCCGGGCGGCGAAGATCCCGATACGTATGTACAGCGCCATGGGCGAGAGGCATACGTTCGGGAGCTTCGGCAATCGCGTCCGTATCTGGATTTCCTGCTCGAGCGCGGGGCGGTCGGCCACGACCTGTCGCGGGACGACCCCCGCCGCGAGTTTCTGCAGAAGATGCTCGCCGTCGCGGCTCGAATCCCCGATCCGGCGACCCGCGATCAATTCGCGGATCGCCTGGCGCACAAGGCCCGTGTGACGGAAGAAGTGGTCAGAGCCGAAATTCGTAAGGCTGCGGGGGCGAAAAAGACCGTCCTCTCTCTCGATCGCGCGCGTTCGCTGTCTGGACCGCTCCGCGACGTCGAAAAGGGCCTGCTGTGGGCCATGATGCATGCGCCTGGGGACGTCATCCCGGTGCTCGGCCTGCTCGAAGATGCTGACTTCGAAGGACTTAGAGCACAGAGCGTGCTCGAAAAGGCGCGCGCCCTGCGCGGCCTCGCCGCCGAGGAGTTCCCCAGCGCCCTCATGGAGCAGCTCACCGATGATGAGGCCCAACTGCTCTCGCGCGTCGCGATCGAGCGCGAGCCGCTGCAACTCGTACCCGAAAACTGCGTGCAGACGCTCCGATCGACGCGCATCGAGCGCGAATTAGACGACATTCAACAACGCATCGACGCGATGCGGAAGAGTTCCGATGACGATGGCGCGATGAACCGTTTGTTACGGCGCAAAAACGATTTGCGGACGCAGTTGGACCTAGCCCAGCGGACCGCGAAACGGTACGTATAATGGTTAGCTTGCTCGCTCTTATATGAACGTGGGAAGGAGTACGGCCTTGTCGATTGAAGACAGGTTCGAAGAAGTGCGCCAACTGATCATTGTTGGCAAGGAAAAGGGCTTCCTGCTGTATGACGAAGTCAGCGACGTCCTGCCGCCTGAGCTCACTTCGAACCCGGACGATCTCGAAGAACTGTTCACCGCCTTCGGCAACGCAGGCATCGATATCGTCGACGCGGAGAAATCCTACGTCCAGCGCGACTCACTTGAACGTGAAGACGGTGAAACCGATCGGCCCGAACTTGACCTGACGCCCGGTGCGCTCGACAAGACCAACGACCCCGTTCGCATGTACCTGCGGGAGATGGGCACCGTACCGCTTCTCACCCGCGAGGGCGAGGTCTCGATCGCCAAGCGCATCGAACAGGGGAAGCTCTCGGTCATCAAGTCGATCTCGCGCATGCCGGCGATCACCAAGGCCGTCATCCGCATGGGCGATCAGCTCAAAGCCGGCGAACGCACGATTCGCGAGCTCGTGATCTTCAACGACGAAGAGATTACCGACGATCGCATCGAGGAGCGCGCGCAGCAGTTCGGCCGCCAGGTCGATGGCGTGCGCAAGGCACGGCTCAACGTCGAAAAGTTCGCGGAGAAGCTCGAGACGATTCCGAAAAAGGAAAAACGGAAGTATCTGCGCGCGCATTGGAAGTTGATGCGCGGTCAGGTGGAGCTCTCCCGGCACATTCGCAAGATCGAGTTCACGGAGCTGGTCAAACGCAAGCTGATCGACGAGGTCAAGGACATCGTCGACGCGGTGCTCAAAGTGCAGCGCGAGCTCGAGTCGGTCAACAAGACGCTCAATGCGAAGACACGGCGGCCCAAGCTGAAGGAAGAGGACCGCAAGAACCTCCTCAAGCGGCAGAAGGATCTTCGCGTCGAAGTCAAGCGCATGACCGACGAGCTCGAGGAGAGCGCGGAGACACTCCGCCATACGCTCGAGACCATCTATACGGGCGAGGCCAAAGCCGAACAGGCCAAAAAGGAACTGGTTGAGGCCAACCTTCGCCTTGTGGTCTCGATCGCGAAAAAGTACACGAACCGAGGCCTTCAGTTCCTGGATCTGATTCAGGAAGGCAACATCGGGTTGATGAAGGCCGTGGATAAGTTCGAATATCGCCGCGGGTATAAATTCTCGACCTATGCGACGTGGTGGATTCGCCAGGCGATCACGCGAGCGATCGCCGACCAGGCGCGCACCATCCGCATTCCGGTCCACATGATCGAGACGATCAACAAGTTGATCCGCACCTCACGCGCCCTCGTGCAGGAGCTCGGGCGCGAGCCCACGTCGGAAGAGATCGCGCGCCGGATGGACATCCCGGTGGCGAAGGTGCGCAAGGTGCTGAAGATTGCCCAGGAGCCGATCTCGCTCGAGACGCCGATTGGAGAAGAGGAAGATTCGCACCTCGGCGACTTCATCGAGGATCGCTCGGCGGTGTCGCCGTCAGAGGCAGTGATCAATCTCGACCTGCGCGAGCAGACCGAGTCTGTGCTGAAGACGCTGACGCCGCGCGAAGAGAAAGTGATCAAGATGCGGTTTGGCGTCGGCGACGGCAGCGAGCACACGCTCGAGGAAGTCGGACAGAATTTCGCAGTAACGCGCGAGCGTATCCGGCAGATCGAAGCCAAGGCGCTGCGAAAGCTGCGTCACCCGTCGCGCAGCCGGAAGCTGCGTGCGTTTCTGGAGGGGCGGTCCTAACGGACCGCTTTTTCTTTTTGGGGCCCATAGCTCAGCGGTTAGAGCGGCCGGCTCATAATCGGTTGGTCCCTGGTTCGAATCCAGGTGGGCCCACTCAGTGGTAAACGTGATAGTTGCAAAGTGCAAAGTTCAAAGTGAAGATAACAAAGTTGTTTCCGCGCTCTCAACTTTGAACTTTGAACTTTGAACGTGTAACTCTCGGTTATTCACCCATGCTGCCCGAACTCGAACGCCTCATCCAGCTCCAGGAAGTTGAAACGCGTTCTGCCGACGCCCGCCGCAAGATTACGGCCGCGCCCGAGCGAATCGCCGCGCTCGACGCAAAACTGACGAGCGCGCGCGACGCTGTCGCATCGGCGAAACAAGGCGAAGCCGAGAATCAGACCCGACGGCGAACCATCGAGAAGGATCTGCTCGCGGCCCAGCAGCAGTTGAGCAAGTCCAAAGAGACGCTCATGGCGGTGAAGACCAACCACGAGTATCACGCGATGCAGAGTCAGATTGCCGCGGGAACAACGGAGGTCGCGCGCATCGAGGAGCTCATGCTCGTCAACTTGATGGAGGCTGACGAAATCGCGAGCCAGCGGAAGAAATCCGAAGCCGCGCTCAAGAACGAAGAAGTCAGCATCGCGAAGGAGCGCAAGGCGATCGAAGTCGAGGTGGCGGAGATGGACGGCGTCCTGCAACGAA
This sequence comes from uncultured Acidobacteriota bacterium, assembly GCA_963762925.1. Classification (GTDB taxonomy): domain Bacteria; phylum Acidobacteriota; class Vicinamibacteria; order Vicinamibacterales; family UBA2999; genus DASPWV01. The sequence continues at coordinate 155,808 of CAVXMP010000007.1, forward strand.
GTTCGGAGGAACGCGCGGCGCTCGTGCCGCAGATTTCCGGCGCCACGCTCCACACATTCGAACGGGTCCTCAAGGGCCGTCAAGGGCTCGCCGTTGCGGAAGCCGCCGACGGCATTTGCACGATGTGTCGCGTTCGTCTGCGCCCACAGGTCTACAACACGATCCGGCGCAATGATTCCATCTATCAGTGCGACAGCTGCCAGCGCATTCTCTACTTTACCGGCGTGCACGAGCGTTCGGCCGCAGGCCAGGCGGCGGCGGACGCCCCCAGCCAACAGCACGTCGATCCTGACGCCTCGCGCAGGTGATCACCGCGTACATCGACGGCGGGGCTCGGGGCAACCCAGGTCCTGCGGGTTACGGCGTCCACGTCGTGGACGATCAGGGAAATATCCTGGCGGAGATCTACGAAGGCATCGGCCACGCCACCAACAACGTTGCCGAATATCGCGGCCTGCTCGCGGCCCTCGAATGGAGCCTGACCCATGGCCACCGCCGCGTGCATATCAAGTCGGATTCGCTGCTCCTCGTCCAACAGATCAACGGCGTCTACCGGATTAAACACGAAGGATTGATCCCTCTGTACCGACAGGCGCGCCACCTGATGGCCAAGGTCGGGAACGTCACCCTCGAGCATGTCCGGCGAGAACAGAACAAGGACGCAGACCGGCTCTCGAACCTCGGGATGGATCAGAATCTCCCGCCTAAAACGTCATAACACTGCGTCAAAACGGAACAGACCCCCCCGCCGGCGGTTCACTCGTGTACGTCCGTTGCACGTCCCTTCGCATGGTCCGGAAATCGCAGTCGAGCTGGCTGCGCGCCAACCCCGGTTGCGCACATGAAGGGATTGCACGTCATGACACTCCGACGCCTTCTCCCAATTGGCGTGTTTTTCATCTCGCTTTGCCAAGATCTACCGTTGTAGCACGGGCAACACCCCGATCCTCACACGCGCACGCGCCGATCTCGCCGCATCGCATCTGACCATCGACGGCGCCAATTTCGACGGCGACACACAAGTCTTTCTCGGAAACGAAGGCGGCACGTATCAGCTGTTGCCGGTGGTGTCCGTCACGTCGACCGTCGTCACCGTTGCGCTGCCGGCTCGCGCTGCCGGCACCTACTCGCTCGTGGTGCAGAACCGGAACAAGTCGGCCGCCATCAGCGTCGCGGTCGGCGTGAGAGGTCCGCGCGGCGAGCAAGGTGAACCCGGCGAGACCGGCGCGGCAGGAGCAGTTGGACCAGCGGGCGATCGCGGAGCGCCAGGCGAGCCGGGCGCGCGCGGCGAACAGGGGCTTCAAGGGCTTCAAGGAGTTCTCGGGGTTGCAGGACTGCCGGGCGCGCCGGGTGCGCAGGGTGCAGTGGGGCCGCAGGGTGAGCGCGGTCTCCAGGGAGTGCAGGGTTTTCCAGGGTCGCAGGGTTTACAAGGCACGACCGGCGCCACCGGCGAACAAGGTGCGCGTGGGTTGACGTGGAAGGGCGGATGGGACTCGGCCGCCAGCTACGCGGCAAATGACACGGTGCAGGACGACGGCACCGCGTGGATCGCGCTGCGCGCCAACACAGACGTCCGACCGGAAGCCGGCGACGACTGGAGCGTATTCGCACTGGGCGTCACCGCCTCGTGCAACGTTGGAGAACTCGTGACCTGGAACGGGGCTGCGTGGGCGTGCACGCCGCGACCGTACGCTGATCACGAGCGTCGCCGGCACCGCAGGGCAGATTAACGCCTCATCGAACGGGCCGGACGTCACCCTCGCGTTGCCGTCACTGGTCAACGTCAGCATCTCGGGAACAGCCGCCAACGCACTCTCGCTCCAGGGCATGCTTGCGTCAGCGTTCGCGGCCGCGACCCACAATCACAATACAGACTACGTCTTGAAGGCCGGGGATTGGATGACCGGCGCGCTGACCGTCCCGGAGATCGTGATCCCCGCGTCCGGACCGTTTGCGTTTGGCCCTGTGAACATCGGGTCGCGCAACTCGATGTGCGGAGTCGACCCCTTGACCGACGGCGGACCAGACGTGCACGGCGTCTTTGTCGAAAGTGTTCAGGACGAGTGCGGCGGCTTTTACGCTGACGGCGATGTCGCCATCATCGTCAGCGCGGGCGATCCTGATCTCTTGCGCGTCTACGACGAGGACGACGCGCGTGGTCGTCCACGGTTCGCGGTCGATGGCAACGGCAATATCCGGGTTGGCGTAGGTACGACTGGATGCGTCCGGACGACAGGCGGGGCGGTTGTTGCCGGCACCTGCTCTTCAGACGCGCGCCTCAAACGCGACGCGCGACCGATGGGCAACGTGCTCGACCGCGTCATCAACCTTCAGCCGATGCACTATCAGTGGCGCGGCGCCGAATTTCCGACGCGCGGGATCGGCGACGGCGAGGACATCGGTTTGATCGCCCAGGAGGTTGAGAAGGTGATGCCGGAGATGGTGGTGCAGGACACCGACGGTTTCCGCGCCGTTCACTACGAACGCCTGCCGATGCTGCTCCTCCAGTCGGTCCGTGAGTTGAAGTCAGAGAACGATGCTCTCAAGCGCCTGCTTGCCGAGCAGGAAGCACGGCTGCGCGCGCTCGAAGCGGCGAGTGTGCGGCAACCTCAGTAGGCCGATACACACCAGTGGGCCGGGTCTTCGATCCGGCCCACTGTGCTGTCGTGCCGTCAGGGAACCGCAATCAACGCCGCCATGCGGCCGGCTTGATCTCCATCGACGCGGTACAGACTCGAAGACATGATGGTGGGTCTTCGTGCAGAGCCTGCAGACAGAGATCCGGTCTGGTCTCAGGCCTGCGGCCAGAAGCTGATCACGATTGGCCTTCCAAGATCCAGCCGAAACGAGCCGCTCTCAGTGGCACTGAACCAGCGGGCGACATGCTCGTCGGTCGCGCCGGCGCGTCGAAACGCGTCGAGCACCGTGTCGCCGACCTCGTAGCAGCAGGGCCCGATGCTGGGGCCGATCGCCGCCACGAGATTCGCGGGATCGCATCCAAACTCCTTCGTCATCGCCTCAGTAACCGCGCGCACGAGGCCCGCGCAGGTGCCGCGCCACCCGGCATGAATCGCCGCTGCCGATCCGTCTCTGGCATCTGCGACGAGTATCGGCACGCAGTCCGCGACCTGCACGGATAGCACCAGGCCCGCGACATTTGACACGATCGCGTCAGCCTCCGGCGTCTCCGCGAGCTCCGCCGCGGCCGTTCGACCCTTCCTCAGCACACGTACGACTGCGCCGTGTACCTGCCTGACGCGCATCACGTGTTCGAGATCGCCACCAACCGCCGCCGCCGCCGCCGCCCACGAGGCCGGCTGCGCCTGGGGACCACCGCGCAACTGCAGTTGCTTTGATGTGAACGCGTGTTGCGCGAGGGCCGAGAGCGACTTTGCACGTAGCGCGTGCCCCCAAGCTTCGGCGGTCCAAGCAAATGCGGGATCAGGCGTCGGAAGCGTCATCGCCGTCTCCCGAGACAACGGGTAACTGCGGTTGTCACGTGGCGATGTGCTCGAGGAGGATCGCAGGCAAACATGCGCCTGCCCGCGTGGCATTCGTCTTGATGTGCTGAGTCGCAGCGGCCAGCACAGGCCGCAGTCTCACTCACGAGATACGCGGGCTTTCGGGCCGCGCAAGACGAAGGACATCAATCATGGTCGTCAAGATTACGCCGAACGACAAAGGGAACCCCGCGGGCAAGCTCGCCGAAGCGGAACTGCATTTCACCGACGGGGCGCTGCAGGGCCTCAAGCTGGTCGGGTTTGCCGTGTGGGAGCGGCGCGGCGGCGGTGGCCGGAACGTCACGTTCCCGGCCCGCACCTACACGGTCAACGGCGATAGGCGGACGTTCGCGCTGCTCCGGCCCGCCGGGGCCGATGCGCAGTCGCAGGAGCGCGTGCGCACGCTGATCCTCGAGGCATTCAGCGAGCACGAAGCGCAAGCCGCCATCGCGAGTTGAAAAGCGCGGGTCGGCCGCTCTCAACACCGGCTGCTCGGGACGCGCTGGTAGTCGCGCGCGCACCGCCGTACTGGAGGCGTTGCGGCCGAGTGTGGCAAGGGCATGGCCGTGTAGCCACGGGATGGTAGCGGCGGCGTCGCACATGAGACGTAGGGCGGGTGGTTCAACGCGTCGCTGGGGGATGGTTGCAGCAGTCGTTGGGCGGTCGCAGCGCGTGTAAGGGCCGGTCGCAACGCGTCGTAGGGCCCGGTCTTCCGCCTCCGCTAAAGCTACGGCGGACCACAGGAACCTTGGCGAAGGCTGGTTAGACCGGCCCGAGCACCGGGAGCAGACGCGCGTTTTCCTTGGCGCGCTTCGGCGGCAATGTCCACTCCGCGCGCAGGCTCTTCTCGAGCTCACCGCGGAAGAACTGGTCTTTCATGCCACCGTCGATGATGTCCCAGGCGAGAACCGCGTCTGCTGATCGGTCGCGGAAGATGTAGAAATCGCCGTCGACGCCGGAATCGGCAACGGCGCGGCGCCATTGACCACCATTCCGCTCCGCCGCCTCGATCGCCGGCGCAACCCGTCGATCGCCGAGCGACAGGAGCGCTTGATAGTAGGAGTGTCGCTCGCTCTTGATGTTGAAATACACGTTGTCGATGTCACTCACGAGTGAATCGGAGGCGCTTCATCTTCTGCTCGATCACGTCCGAGCGCTCCATCGGCAGCCACTGGTACGTGGTCGCGGGCTTCGGCACCAGCGGATTCACGCTCGCGATGATGCGTCCGATGCGCCCGCGGGTGCGCGCGTGCCGCATCATGATGTCGCGAAGCTGCAACGTCAGATCGCGGATGGCAACCAGGTCGTCGTCTGTTTCAGTGGGGAGGCCGATCATGTAATAGAGCTTCAGGTTCTCGAAGCCGCTCGAGAAAATCAGCTCCGCGGCGTTCAGGATCTCGTCGTTGGTGATCGTTTTGTTGATCACGGCGCGCAAGCGGTCGGATCCCGTTTCCGGCGCGATGGTGAGTGTCCGCTCACCGCTTTCGCGCAGCAGGGACACGATCGTGGGCGTCAAGTCGTCGAGACGCAGCGACGCCGGACTGATCGAATACCCCATGTCCTTCAGACTGCGAAGGATGTGTTCAATCTCCGGATGATCGCAAAGGGCGATCGACACGAGCCCTGTCCTCGTCGCGTGCGGGCGCGCGGCCCGGGCAAGCGCGAGAATCCGCTCGCTCGAAAAGGCCCGGACCGGCAAGTAGTTGTAGCCGGCCCAGCAGAAGCGACACAGGTTGGCGCAGCCGCGAACGACCTCGATGAGGAAGCGCGACCCGAATTCGGTATCGGGCGTGAAGATGCTCGTCGACGGCGGATCAACAGCGTCGGTGGTTTTGATCGCGGCTTTGCGGACAACCGGGGGTGCGCCTGTTCCCGGCTGCGGCACATAGCGCGCGATCGTGCCGTCGGCTCCGTATTCGACATCGTAGAACGAGGGCACATAAAAGCCGCGCGCGTGCACCAGCTTCCGAAGGAGGTCGTCGCGCGAGGTGGAGGTCTGCGGTTGCCGCGACAAACGGTGGAATCAGCGCTTCACCCTCGCCGGCAGCGATCACGTCGGCGAAGAGCGCCAGCGGCTCAGGGTTCACGAATGTCACGGCGCCGCCAATCATGATCAGCGGGTGCTCCGGCGTGCGATCGGCGGCGCGCGCCGGAATGTCGGCAAGACGAAGAAGGGTGAGGACGTTTGTGTAGTCCCATTCGAACGACACCGAGAAGGCGAACACGTCGAAGTCGCGGATTGGCGTCTGTGATTCGATCGAAACGATCCGCGCACCGCTCTCGAGCAGGGCCTGGAGCTCCTGTTTCGGTGGCAGGAAGACGCGTTCGCACACAATCTCGGGGTGGTCGTTGAACAGCCGGTACACCGTCTGGAAGCCCAGATTGGACATGCCGACGAAATAGGTGTTGGGGAACGCGAGCGCGACGCGAAGACGCCCGGCGTGCGGCTTCTGGACGTAGCCAACTTCGCGGGAAAGGGTGTCGCGTGCGGCGTCGCGCTGAGACTTCGGTTTCATGGACAAACGGCGGCTCGGAGCCGCCAGTGGCGAAGCATTCGGTCGAAAAGCCCGCTGCCTCGTCGCGCACGGCCAACGCTTCGATAGAAGCCGCCGTGAGGTCAACGCTCAGGGGAAACGTGTCAGTCCGAACACCCGCGGAGAACGAGTCGGCGACAGGCCCTTCCAAACGAGGGGCCTTTGCAACAGAGCTCGAAATGGGACACGACCTCTGCCTGCGCAGGCGGAGGGCCCGCGTCCCTTGGATCTATCTACTCTACCACCGCGCCGAAGCTCCCGTGCCCGCGCGGCTACCCTTCACTGCGGCGCAGGAACGCGGGCACGTCCAGATCCATGTTCAACTGGTACTCCTCGCCCTGGCTCTGGTGACCGGCATTCTCCCCGGTTGCCGTCGCTGCTGTTGCCATCCGAGGAGCCATAGACGGCAGTTCCAGCCCCGGCCGACGGGCGATCGTGAGGCGCGGCTGCAGCAACGCATCGGTCACCGCCATGGAGGAAGAGGTCGCCGCCGGCCTCGCATTCGCCACCTGCGTGGTGTAACTACGCAGGTCGACCGGCGTCACGGGAGGCGCTGCCGGGGTGGCACGCGAGGCCCGGATGTGCGCGAATCCGGTGGCAATCACGGTGATCTTGATCCGGCCGTTGAGCGTTGGGTCGACGACGGCGCCGAAAATGATGTTGGCGTCTTCGTGTGCCGCTTCCTGAATGATCGTCAGCGCGTCGTTGACCTCCATCAGCGACATGTCGGGACCACCCGTCACATTGACGATGACGCCGCGAGCGCCGTTGACTGATGCGTCCTCGAGAAGCGGACTCGAGATGGCGCGTTGCGCCGCCTCCACAGCGCGGGCGCTGCCCTCGCCCATGGCCGTGCCCATCATCGCCACGCCCATGCCCGACATGATCGTCTTGACATCCGCGAAGTCGAGGTTGATGAGCCCAGGCACCAGGATCAGATCCGAGATGCCCTGGATCGCCTGTCGCAGCACGTCGTCTGCGGTCGAGAATGCGTCGAGCATCGACGTGTTGCGGTCGATCACGGTCAGCAGCCGCTCGTTCGGGATCGTGATGACGGTATCAACGCAGTCCCAGAGCGCCTCGAGCCCCGCCTCCGCCTGGATCAAGCGCTTCTTGCCTTCGAACTTGAACGGCTTGGTCACAACGGCGATCGTGAGCGCGCCAAGCTCCGTCGCGAGGCTGGCGATCACCGGCGCCGCGCCCGTGCCGGTGCCACCTCCCAGTCCGGTTGTCACAAACACCATATCCGCACCCGACAGGGCTTGAATGAGGGCGTCGGTGTTTTCAAGTGCGGCCTGCCGGCCGGTATTCGGATCGGCGCCGGCGCCAAGCCCCTTCGTAAGCTTGCTGCCGATCTGAATCTTGAGAGGCGCGGGGCTGTTCTTCAGCGCCTGCGCGTCGGTGTTTGCGACGATGAACTCGACGCCCGACAGCCCGGCCTGCACCATGCGCGCCACCGCATTGCCGCCGCCGCCGCCGACGCCGACCACCTTGATGCGCGCGCCGGTGCGCTCTTCGTCAATTGTCAAGCGAAGCGTATCGCTTGCGATCTGATCGTACAGGTCCGACATCGAGCCTCCCCTCAGAAAAATTCCTTGAAAACCGTGCGCAGTCGTCCAACCATCCGGGTAATCGCGCCGCCGCCCGCCCGCACCCCTTCGGGCGTGCGATGACGTTCCGCATAGACGGCCAATCCGACGGCTGTTGCATAGGCCGGGTTGGCAACGTGGTCGGCAAGGCCGCCGACACCCGTCGGCCAGCCTCGTCGAATTGGCAAGTCGAAAATCTGTTCGGCGATCTCCGACATGCCGTCGAGAATCGCGCCGCCGCCGGTCAGGACGATGCCGGAGTTCAGCGACTTTTCGTAGCCGGCCTTGCTGATTTCATCCCACACGAGATGAAAGATCTCTTCCGCACGCGGCTGCAAAATGTCGCTCAGAATGCGGCGCGCCATGACCCGTGGCCGCCGTCCGCCGACACTGGCAACTTCGATCGTCTCGTCTTCCTCGACCATCGACGACAGCGCGCAGCCCGCGCGCCGCTTGATCTTTTCGGCGTCGGGAATCGGCGTGCGCAGCCCGACGGCGATGTCGTTGGTGAAGTGATCGCCGCCGACGGCAATCACGGCGGTGTGCCAGAGACTGCCGCGCTCGAAGATGGCAAGGTCGGTCGGTGCCGCCACCGATATCCACGATCGCGACACCGAGTTCCTTTTCGTCCGGCGTCAACACGGCGTGAGCCGCGGATAACTGGCCGATGACCGTGTCGGTGACCTCGAGGCCGGCACGGTTGACGCAGGCGACCAGGTTTTGTGTCGCGGTCGCACTGCCGGTCACGATGTGCACGTTGACCTCGAGCCGAGCGCCCGTGAGACCGACGGGCGCGCCGATCCCCTCCTGTTCGTCGACGACGAAGTCCTGCGGCAGCACGTGAAGGATCTCGCGCCCGGTCGGGAGCGAGACTGCGCGCGCGGCGTCGATCGCGCGCCGCACGTCGTCGCGGGTCACTTCGCGGTTTTTGCCCGCGACGGCGACCACGCCGCGGCTGTTGAAGCCTTTGATGTGAGGGCCGCTCACGCCGAGATGGACGGAGCCGATTTCGACACCGGCCATCAGTTCCGCTTCCTCCACCGACTTCTTAATCGATTCGACCGCGGCGTCGAGGTTGACGACGACGCCGCGCTTCAGACCCTTCGACTCGGCCACGCCGAGGCCGATGATGTCGATGCCGCCCTCCTCCACGAGCTCGCCGACCACCGTGCAGACCTTTGAGGTCCCGATATCGAGGCCAACCACATACCGTTCGTGTCGTCCCACGTGTGCTCCTTCGGCGTCGGCCGGTCTCAAGACCGGCCGCTGCGTTCTTCGCCTCGGCCGGTCCAGGACCGGCCGCTACGTCCATTGCTTCGGCTAGCGCCGTCGCTTCGGTTGCTGTCGCTTCGACCAATTCGACTGACCGGCCGTCGCTATTTCCTTCGCTCGGCCGCTCTAAAGACCGGCCGCTACTGTTTTCGCGAGAGCGGCCGCTACTTTTTTGCGCGACCGGTCGCACATACAACCGCTCGTCGAAGCGCAAATCCACGGAATCGATCGCGGGCACACGTTCCCGCAACGCGGGTCCGAGATCGACGTATTCCTGCAGCCGTTCGACGAAATCGTCGTCTCCCAGGCGCAACATCGTCGTGTCGCCATCGAGCATCACGACGGCGTCGCGGGGATTTGACACGTCGATCTGCGACACCTTGGCGCCGAGATCGGGTCTCGCCTGCAGGTCGCCGATCAAGCGCGCCGCGAGCAACGCACGCGTCTCGTCCAACGCCGAGGAACCGTCGCGTGGCGGGCTCGCGAGCCCGTCGATAATCGGAAGGTCGAGATCGCCGTAGTTCGGTCCGTACTCGTCGATGACGATGCCGCGCGCGTCGACCAGGTACAAGCCGCTGCGGAGGCGGCCGATCCCGATCGGGCGCCGTTCGCGAATGACCACGTCGATCGTCGACGGAAGCGTTCGGCGCACGACTGCGTCTTCGACCCACGGCGACGACAGCAGTCGCGCACGCCACTGGTCGAGACGCACCGTCAGGATGTTGCGTTCGCGCAGCCCGGCGATGAGCGCGAGCACTTCGCCGGTGGCGAGCCGCTCGTTTCCGCGAACGGTGATGCGGGAAACTTGCAGCGCCGGCGCGCTGAGTATGAGCACGGTCAGACGCCACCCACCGTAGGCCACCGCCGCGAACACGAAAACGACGCGAGCCGCCATCCAGGCCTGCCGAAACGCAGCGCCCCGCCGGCGTGCCGGCTTGACGCGCGCACGGCGAAAGCGTTTGTCGGCGGGAGCCGCAACGGCCGGCACTACCGCACGTCCTTTCCTGGCATCTCTTCTGCCGCAAACCGTTGCCTCAGTTCGTCGACGACTTGGGCGGCCACGGTCCCGATCGATCCCGCGCCCATTGTGATCAGCAAATCTCCGGGTTCGGCGAGCGCCGCAAGCGCCGCGGCCACGTGCTCGACGCCCTTGACGACCCGCACCGGCACGCTGCGGGCGGTATTCATGGCCGCCGCAAGCGCCTCCACCGTGATGCCGGGGATGGGCTCCTCGCCCGCCGGGTAGATGTCGGTCGAGCACAACCTCGTCCGCCTGCGCCAGGGCCATACCGAACTCGCGCATCAGATCGCGTGTGCGGGTGAAGCGATGCGGCTGAAACCCGACGAGCACGCGCTTGGGGTGCGCGGCCTTCGCCGCGGCGAGCACGGTGGCCAGTTCGGTCGGGTGATGTCCATAGTCGTCAATCACCGTGATGCCGTTGACCTCGCCGCGATGCTCGAATCGCCGCTCCGCGCCGGCAAACTCCGCGAGTGCCGACGCGATCTTCTCGAAGGGCACGTCGAGCTCGAGGGCAACGGCGACGGCGGCCAGCGCGTTCTGAACCGAGTGACGTCCGGGGACGCGCATGCGCAGCTCGCCAAGCACCTCGGGCGCTGCGCCGTGCGGGTCGAGGGCGCGGCGCAGGACCGTGCTCACGCTGCCGAATCCTTCGAGCACAACGTCCTGAGCGCCAATCTCCGCGTCGTCGCGGGTCAGTCCGTACGTAATCACGCGACGGGTCAGCCGTGGCACGAGCGTGTTCAGCTCCGGATCATCGACACACGCGACGATGGCGCCGTAAAACGGCACTTTGTTGGCAAACTCGACAAACGACTGCTGCAGTTCGGCAAAGCTGCTATACGCCTCCATGTGCTCGCGATCAACATTCGTGAGGACGGCGATCGATGGCCACAACATCAGAAACGAGCGGTCGCTTTCGTCGGCTTCGGCGACCATGTAATCACCTCGCCCAAGTCGCGAGTTACTGCCGAAGGCACTCAACCGTCCGCCGATCACAGCCGTCGGATCCAGTCCGGCTCGCTCCAGCACGAGCGCAATCATCGACGTCGTGGTGGTCTTTCCGTGGGCGCCGGCGATGGCGATTCCAAATCGCAGGCGCATCAGCTCGGCAAGCAGCTCCGCGCGCGCAATGACTGGTATGCGACGCGCGCGTGCTTCGACGAGCTCGACGTTGTCCGGCCGCGCCGCGGAAGTGAACACCACGGCCTCAGCACTGCCCACGTTCTCCGCCGCGTGACCAATCGTGACGGCGACGCCGACCGTCGACAGACGATCGGTGACGCTCGACCGCCGCAGATCGGAACCTGTCACCTTGAAGCCCAAACTGACGACAATCTCCGCCAGGCCGCTCATGCCACTGCCGCCCACGCCAACAAAGTGCAGACAACGAACTTTGCCGAGGCGCACCTAATGCACCCCCTGTGTCTGTCCTGCCAGTTCCCACACCTTGTCGGCGATGCGTGCGGCCGCGTCGGGCCGCGCAAACGCTCTGATCGCCTGCGACATCGCGCCGAGCCGCTCCCTGTCCGTCGACAACTTCACAATCGCATCCGCAAGCCGTTCGCCGGTGAGCTCCCGTTCTTCAATCACGTCGCCGCCGCCGGCGCGTGCGATCACCTCGGCGTTCCTCCGCTGGTGGTCGTCGGCTGCGGTCGGTAACGGCACAAGAATCGCCGGCCGCCCCGCCGCCGCAAGCTCCGAGAGCGTCGTCGCCCCGGCGCGGCAGACGACGAGATCGGCGTGCTTCATCTCCTGGTCCATTTCGTAGACATAGGCTTCGACGCGCGCCTCGACGCCGGCGCGCCGGTACGCGTCTCGCACCATGTCCACGTCGCGCTGCCCGGTTTGGTGCGTGATCGCGAGGCGAACACCTGCGGTGGCCAGCCGCGCCGCTGCCTCCACCATGGCCACGTTGATCGCGTGTGCGCCCTGAGAGCCGCCAAAAATCAGGACCCGTGCCGCGTCGCGCGGCGTCGCAGAGTTGTCATTCGCGTCCTTTTCTCCACTCGTAAAGAACTCCGGCCGCACCGGATTGCCGGTGATGAATCCCGTGCCCGGGAAAAACCGCAGCGCTTCCTCGAAGGTCACCGCGGCGGCACGCACCACGCGTGCGAGTAGCCGGTTAGTAATGCCCGGCAACGCGTTTTGCTCCAGCAGCAGCGTGGGGTAGCCGCGCAGCGACGCCAGCATCAGCACCGGACCCGAGGCGAAGCCGCCGACGCCAATGACGACCGTCGGCCTGTAGCGCGAGACCAACCGCCACGCGTCGATGGCCGCCATCGGCAGGAGGAGGAACCCTTTGACCAACTGCAGCCGCGACTTGCCCTTGAGCCCGGTGACGCGAATCAGCTCCAGGGGAAATCCTTCGCGCGGTACGACGGTCACTTCGACACCGGTGGCGGTGCCGACGAACACGATCTGCGCCGACGGATCGCGCCGCACCACCTCCCGCGCCAGCGCGATGCCTGGGTACAAGTGCCCGCCCGTGCCTCCGCCGGCAATGAGGAGTCGCACTAATCACGCCGCCTTTGTCTCCGCGCTTGCGTGTTGCGAGATATTGAGCAGGACGCCGAGCCCGAGGAGGTTGATCAAGAGCGAGGATCCACCGAAGCTCACGAGCGGCAGCGGAATGCCTTTGGTCGGCAGCAGACCCAGCACGACGCTCATATTCACGAACGCGGTGACCACGATCATCATCGTGAGTCCGAGGGCCAAAAAGGATCCGAAACTGTCGGGCGCCAGCATCGCCGTGCGCAGACCTCGCCAGGCGATGATGCAAAAGCACATCAGCACCACGGTTGTACCGATGAGACCCATCTCCTCTCCGATCACGGCGAAGATGAAATCGGTGTGCGGCTCCGGCAGGTAAAAGAGCTTCTGCACGCCTTGCATCAGCCCGCGTCCAAAGACGCCGCCCGCACCGACTGCGATGAGCGACTGAATGCTCTGAAAGCCGTCGCCAAGAGGATCGGCCCAGGGATCGAGAAACGACAGAAGCCGCCGGCGGCGGTAATCGGCAGACATCAGAATGACGTAGAGCGCCGGCAAGGAGAGCAGCACCGCGCCGGCCAGATAGCGATAGCTGATGCCCGCGGCAAATACCATGATCCCGACCACCGCGACGAGCGATACGGCGGTGCCGAGATCCGGCTCGACGAGAATCAAGGCGACGAACGCGCCAACGATCAACGCGATTGGCAGCAACGCGTAGCGCAAGTCGTTGACACGATGCATCCGGCGTTCGAGTGTCACGGCGGTGAAGACAATCGCGGCCAGCTTGGCGAGCTCCGACGGCTGAATTCCAAAGCCGCCAATGCCGAACCATCGCGTCGCGCCGTTTCGGCTCGGCGAAAACAGCACGGCAACGAGCAGCAGGCCGACCACGGCGACGAGAGACCACACGACGGTGTCGTGGCGGTAGACGCGGTAATCGACCCGCATCACGAGGGACAACACGGCCGTGCCGAGCAGCGCCCACATCGCCTGTTTGGTGACGAAGAGATAGGGCTGCTGGAAGCGCTCGAGAGCCACCAGCGCCGAGGCGCTGTAGACCATGACGACACTGACCGATACGAGCGCCAGCGTTGCCAGGAACAGCCATTTGTCAGATTGCAGCTTCCGCGCCATACTTCAGCACCCTAAAGTCTTTGCACCGATGGTTCGAAACGTAGGTTCGTGACATCGGTTCGAACCGTTGTCGCAAAGCCGCCAGCAGTCGTCAGTCGATCAGGGGATTGGGACACCCGTCTCGCAACCCAGGTTGGGTTGCGCTCCCAGCGACAGGCTCCCATTCGCCGCCTTTCGATCTGACGACTGCTCACGGCTCGTGACCGGTTCATCCGTTACCGACGTTCCTCTCTCAACCGAGCGACTTCCGCTTTGAACACGCGCCCGCGCTCGGCGTAATCCACGAACATGTCGAAGCTCGAACACGCCGGCGCGAGCAGGACCACGCCGTCGGGTTGCGCCAGCTCGAATCCGCGTCGGACCGCTTCTCCCATGCTGTCGGCTTCGACCAGGGGAACGACGCCGGCGAGGGCTGCGCGGACGCGCGGACGCGCTTCTCCAATGGCGACAACACCACGCCCTCGTGCTCGGAGCGGCTCCGCGAGATCCTCCAAGCGGCCACCTTTGTAGCGACCGCCGAGAATCACGACGACGTGGTCGAACGTCTCGATCGATCGCCCCGCCGCGTCCACATTCGTTGCCTTGGAATCGTTGACAAAACGCACCCCCGCAATCGTTCCCACGGGTTCCATCACGTGCTCGAGACCGGTGAAGCCATCGAGCGCTCGTGTCAGCGCATCGGCAGGAGCGCCGGCGAGTGAGCTGATCGCGGCGGCCGCCGTCACGTTGCTCAGCATGTGGCGTCCGGACAGCTGAACGGCGGTCAGCGGGACCAAAGGCGTTTCGCCGTCAGTCGTGCGCTGCCAGATGAATCCCCGGTCGGCGTAAACCGCGGCGCCGTCCGTGTTGTCGATGCCGTATGTCACGAGACGCGCGTGCGGCGTCCCAGCGAGAGCAATCGCCGCAGCGCTGTCGCCATTGACCACGGCCCAATCAGCCGCCGTCTGATTGGCAAAAATCCGCGCCTTCGCCGCTCCGTACGCGGCTTCTGTCACATGTCGATCGAGGTGGTCGGGTGAGAAGTTCAGGAGCGCGGCGATCCACGGATGAAATGTGTCGGTCGCCTCCAGCTGAAAGCTGCTGGCTTCGATCACGTGGAGGGTATCTTCCATCGAGGCTTCGACCTGCGAGCTCAAGGGGACGCCGATGTTGCCGCCGAGCAGCACCTGGTGACCGGCGGACTGCAGCATTCGACCGACCAGCATCGTCGTCGTCGACTTTCCTTTCGTGCCGGTGATAGCCACGATGCGTCCTCTCAACCACCGTGACGCGAGCTCCAGTTCGCCGATCACAGGTCGTACCCCGCCGTTGGGCACGAGCGACTTCGTGCAACTCGAGCGGCACGCCAGGGCTCGTGACGACCAGGTCGGCACGCTCAAACGTCTCGGCGCGTGGCGGACCGAGTTCGACCTGGATGCCGCGCTCTCGCAGTCGTTGTTCGTCAGCAATCGTGCTCTTGACATCGGTCAACGTGACTGTCGCTCCTCGTCTCACCAGCAACTCCGCCGCCGCCACTCCGCTTCGCGCTGCGCCCACGACGACGACTCGCTGCCCGGCCACATCAAAGTCCCGCGCCACTGCGTCACCGTAGCTTCAGCGTCGTCAGGCTGAACAGCGCGCAGATGATCGCCACGATGATGAATCGCGCGATGATTTTTGGTTCCGCCCAGCCAATCAGCTCGAAGTGGTGGTGCAACGGCGCCATCCTGAAGATGCGTTTTCCGGTCAGCTTGAATGACGCAACCTGGAGCACCACCGACGCGGCTTCCGCCACGAACACTCCGCCGACCACAACGAGCAGAATTTCCTGCTTGATGAGGATGGCGACCGTCGCCAGCGCGCCGCCGAGCGCGAGCGACCCAACGTCGCCCATGAAGATTTCCGCGGGATGGGCGTTGTACCAGAGGAACCCGAGGCTCGCCCCGACCAGCGCGCCGCAGAAGATCGTGAGCTCGCCGGCCGGCGCGAAATGCACCAGCAGCAGGTAACTCGCGAAATTTGCGTGACCCGTGACGTAGGCCAGTGCCGTCAAGGTCGTGGCCGCGACAGCAAACGTGCTTATCGCGAGCCCGTCGAGGCCGTCGGTGAGGTTGACGGCGTTACTCCACGCCACCAGGACGAACACGGCGAACGGCACATAGAACCAGCCGAGGTCGGGGATGAGCTGCTTGAAAAACGGAAAGATGACGCGTGTGTTGTACAGGTTCGCCGAGGCCAGCCACATCACGGCCAGGGCCACCAGCAGTGCCACGACAAACTGCTGCACGATCTTGTAGCGCGGCCGCAGCCCTCCGGACGAGCGCCGCGTCACTTTCAAGTAGTCATCGAAGAAGCCGATCGCGCCGAATCCGGTGGTCGAGCCAAGCGCAATCCAGATATACACGTTGGTCAGGTCCGCCCAGAGCAGCGTCGGGCCGAGGGCGGCGGCGAGAATGAGAAGCCCACCCATCGTCGGAGTGCCGGCTTTGCTGTGATGACTCTCTGGCCCCTCCTGCCGAATCACCTGGCCGATTTGGAAATCCCGGAGCCGGCGGATCAGCCACGGACCCAGCACCAGACTGATGATGAGCGCCGTGATGCTTGCGGCCGCGGTCCGAAACGTGATGTATCGCGCCACGTTGAACACGGGCACTTGTGGATAGAGCGAGACGAGCAGGTGGTACAGCATCAGGCGAACTCCGCCGCGATGCGATCCACAACAACGTCAGTCTTGATTCCACGCGATCCCTTGACCAGGACCAGGTCGCCCGGCGCCAACCACGACACGATGAGTTCCGCGGCGGCGGCGCTCGTTTCACTCGCCGTCACCGCGTCGGGCGGCATCCCTGCTGCAACCGCCGCCTCCGCCATGATCTTCGCGGCCGATCCGCCAACCGTGATGAGTCGATGAAGTCCAGCGGCGGCCGCGGCCGCGCCAGACTCCTGGTGCAGCCTCGCAGCGTAGTCACCGAGCTCCAGCATCTCCCCGAGGACCGCCGCCTTGCGCGACACTCGAGTCTCGCGTGCAATCACCTCCAGCATCTTCGTGAGGGAGCTTGGGCTGGAGTTATACGAGTCGTCGACGACAGTGATTCCGGCCGCTAGCTTGAGGACGGTGCCACGATGGTCCGGCGGCTGGAGGCGTGTGGCGCACTCCGCAATTTCATTCAGCGAAACGCCGAGCTCGAGAGCCACCGCAGTGGCGGCCAATACATTGGCGACGTTGCCGCGGCCTAGGAGCGGGACGTCCATCGTGACCTCCCCGCTCGGGGTGCGCACACGCACGCCGCTCCCGTGGATGCCGCGATCCTCGATCGCCTGGGCGCGAATGTCGGCGCGCTTGCTCACACCAAAGCTCACCGTTCGTCCGCCGAATGAGGCGGCGCGCTCCATGACGCGCGGATCGTCGGCGTTCACCACCAGCAGATCAGTCGGGCCCGCGCTCTCGATGATCTCGGCCTTTGCGTCGGCAATCTGTTCCTGGGATTCGAAGTGTCCGATATGGGCATCGCCGACGTTGAGCCACACACGGACTTCTGGCTCCGCGAGTCCGACCAGCAACCGGATTTCGCCGGCGTGGTTCATCCCGAGTTCCATCACGGCCACGTCTGCGCCATGTCTCAATTCGAGGAGCGACAACGGCAATCCCAGGTGGTTGTTCAGGTTCCCCTTGTTCTTCGCCACTTGATACCGAACCGCGAGAAACGCCGACAGCGCCTCTTTCGTTGTCGTCTTACCCGCGCTGCCGGTGATGGCGATCACGGTTGCGCCGGATGCCCGACGCACGTGCTGGCCAAGCGCCTGCAGCGCAACCGTCGTGTCCTCGACCTCGATCAGGAGCCGGGTGCGATCGATCTCGACGGTCGATCCACGTGCGATCACGGCCCCGCCTGCGCCGAGCGCGAACGCATCGGCGACAAACTGGTGACCGTCCCGCGCGGCGACGATCGCGAAGAAGAGATCTCCGGCCGCCAGCGTTCGCGAGTCGATCGCGAAGCCGTCGAGCGTCAGCTCCGGCGATCCCGACAGCAGCCGGCCATCGGTGGCCCACGCCACCTCCGCAGCGGTCAGCTTCAGAACGGTTCGTGACACAGCCGCCCTCAGCCGGTCCCCGACGAGCGCTTACGACGGCGCGCGAGTGCCGCGCGCGCCACCTCGACGTCGTCGAACGGCAGCACGCGGTCACCAATCTGCTGATACTTTTCGTGTCCTTTACCCGCGATGAGAACGACGTCGCCTGGCTCGCTGAGCTCCACCGCGTGTTCGATCGCCTCGCGCCGATCGACGACGCTGCGAATATCAGGCGTGCGACCGGTCGACTGACTGGCCGAGGGCACGCCGCGTTTGATCTCGTCAATGATTCGTTGCGGGTCCTCACTCCGCGGGTTGTCCGACGTGATCACCACCACGTCGCTGAGCCGCTCGGCAACCATGCCCATGAGCGGCCGCTTCGTGCGATCGCGGTCGCCGCCGCAGCCGAATACGGTGACCAGCCGCTTCGGCGCGAGCGGTCGCGCCGTCTCGAGAAGATTGCGAAGCGCGTCGTCGGTATGCGCGTAGTCGACGACGATCGTCACTTCGTCGTCGGTCGAGGAGACGACCTCGAAGCGACCGGGTACGCCTGGCAAGGCGCGCACGCCTTCGCCAATTGCGTCGAGCGGAATACCCAACGAGACCGCCGTCGCCGACGCCGCAAGGATGTTGTAGACATTGGGGCGTCCAACCAGCGTCGATTCCACCTTGACCGTCCCGCGCGGCGTTCTGATCTCGAACGCCAGTCCATCGAGCGTCACCTGGAGGGGCCCCGGCACGACGTCCGCCGGTTTCGAAATGGCAAAGGTGACCGGCGTCCCACACACCTCGATCAGCGAGGCGCCGCGGGGGTCGTCAATGTTGATGACGCCGGGCGCGTGGCGCGGCAATAACTCGAACAGCCGCCGCTTCGCCACGAAGTACGTCTCCATGTCTTCGTGAAAATCGAGGTGGTCGCGCGTCAGGTTGGTGAAAATGCCGGCCGCGAACTGCATGCCATCGACGCGCTTGAGGGCAAGCGCGTGCGACGACACCTCCATCACCGCCGCCTTGCATCCCTGCCGAATCATCTCGTTGAGCAGGTGCTGGACATCCGGCGCTTCGGGCGTCGTGCGCGATGCCTCTCGCTCCTCGGTCCCGAGCCGATACGTTACGGTTCCAAGGAGCCCGGCTTTCATGCCCGCTGCGTCGAGCATCGAGGCAAGGAGATACGCCGTCGTCGTCTTCCCATTGGTGCCAGTGACGCCAACCGTCGCGAGTTGCCGGCTGGGGTGTTCGTAGAAACGGTCAGCGAGCAGCGCAAGGGCGAGCCGGGCATCGCTGACGACCAGCCACGGTCCGCGAACCCCTTCCGGACGCGCGACTTCAGCAACCACCACCGCCGCGCCCCGCTCCATCGCCTGCGTGACGAACTCCGCGCCATCAGCTTTCAATCCGCGTAGCGCCACAAAAAGGGACCCGGCAATCGCTCGACGCGAGTCGTAGACGATGGCCGTCACCGCGGCGTCTCGCGCCGCACCTTCAAACGTTGAAGCGTCCGTCGTCAGTGCCTGCACGGTGTCAAGCACATGCGCGATGGTCACCGTTGCGCTCCTGACATCGCGGCAATGCGCGAAGCGTCACGCTCGAGTACGACAAGGCAGGTCGTGCCGCGCTCCAACGGGGTGCCTGGCGCCGGCGACTGACTGACGACAAGTCCCGTGCCCTCCATCCGCGCCGCAATTCCGAGCTTCGACAGCGTGCGTAGCGCGTCGCGCGCACTCAATCCACGAAGATCAGGAAACGACGGTGAAGCCTCGGCGTCCGCGGCAAGGTTCACGATCACGGGTGCGGTGGCGGAAGAGGTCTGTGTGATGGGATTGGCGGTGCGCCGCGCAACCATGACGGGCGGCGGTGCATTGACGTCGGGAGGTACCCCAAGGTGTCGCAGCGTCGCTTCCGCAATGCGCTTGAAGATGGGCGCAGAGACGGCGCCGCCGCTGTTGGACGGGGCGCGGGGCGAGTCAATCATCACGATGACGGTGATCGCCGGGTTACGTGACGGCACAAAGCCGACAAACGACACGTTCTGCTGTGATTGCGAGTAGCGACCGCCGACGAGTTTGTCGGCGGTGCCGGTCTTACCCGCTACGGTGAAGCCTGGGATCTGCGCGGATCGGCCAGTGCCATCCTTGACGACTGCTTCGAGAATGGGCAGGAGCGTGGCGGCCGTTTTTGGTGTGATGGCGGTGCGCACGACGGTTGGCGCAACTTTCGTGCGCGCGCCGTCCCTGATCACGGCTTGCAGCACGCGCGGTTCGATCCATTGACCACCATTCGCAATCGCACTGACGGCCGCGGCCATTTGCAGCGGCGTGACACCGACCTGGTAACCCATCGAGATCGACGCCAGTGCACTGTCGTTGAGTTTGGACGGGTCCCAGACAATCCCGGGACTTTCAGAGGGGAAGTCCGATGAGGTCGGCCGGCCGAATCCGAAGCGGCGGATGAACAGCCCCAGGCGCTCCGGCCCGATCTTCAAGCCGATCTTGATCGCGCCGACGTTGCTGGATTTCACGAGAACGTCGGTGAACGACAACACGCCGTAGTTGTGGTGGGCGTATTCGTCAATGACGCGCCCGCCAAAGCGAATGACACCGGGGTTGGTGTCGATGTAGCTGTCGATGGGCAGCACTCTCTCTTCGATCGCCGCGGATGCCGTGACGATCTTGAATGTCGAGCCCGGCTCGTAGAGGTCCTGCACAGCGCGGTTCCGCCGCGCCTCCTCAGTCGAGCCGTTGTAGACGTTGGGATTGAACGTCGGCCAGTTCGCCATGGCGAGCACTTCGCCGGTGCGCGGGTTCATCACGACGGCGGTGCCGGCGGCGGCGTGATTCAATTCGACGCCAGTGCGCAGTTCCCGTTCGACCATGTACTGCAACTGGTCGTCGATGGTGAGTTCGAGGGATCCGCCGCTGGTGGGCACGCGACCAACACGGCTGAACGCGCGGCGTCGGGCATCGGTCTGGACGAGGATGGTGCCCTCGTGGCCGCGAATGATCTTGTCGTACGAGGCCTCGAGGCCATGCAGTCCGACGTTGTCGAGGCCGACGTAGCCGAGCACGTGAGCCGCGAGCTCCTTGTTCGGATAGAAGCGCCGGCTCTCTTTCATGAAGCCGACGCCTTCGAGGTTGAGGTCAGCCACACGGCGTGCTTCGGCGGGCGACACGCGGCGTTTGACGTAGACAAACGCACGCGGCCGGCTGAGGCGCTCGAGCAGCGAATGGCGCTCCTTGGCGTCGCATCCCTCGAGCGCTGCGCACAGCGCGGCGGCGGTCGTCTCGGGTTTGGGAATCTCGACCGGGACGCCGTAGATCGTGTCCGCATCGACACTGAACGCCAAGAGCCGGCCACGGCGGTCGAAGATCTCTCCGCGCTTGGCCGGCACGGTGAGCGTCCGCAGCTGTTGCCGGTCCGCGCGCGCCGCCAAATCCTTATGTGCGACGGTCTGCAGATAGACGAGCCGCCCCTCGATGGCGGCTGTCCAGAGACCACAGACGACGGCGGCGATCACAAGTCGCTGCGTCACGACCGGACGCCAATGGACAGCCTGTTCAGCCACGATTACTCCCCAGGCCCTACCGGGTTGCGACGAGCGCCTTGCCCGCCGGTTCGGTCGGGGTGACCCGCTCGAGCACGATCGCGTCGTCTGCGCCTGGCGCGACCATGCCGAGGCGTTCGATTGCGAGCTTCTCAATTCGCTGGGGGGCGCGAAGTGTTTCGATCTCGAGTCGGAGGTGACGGTTGATGTCGTCTTCAGCCGCGCGCTCCCGCTGCATTTGTTCGAGCCGGTAGCCGTGGCGAAGCAGCTCGAAGTGTTGCCACGCCGAAAACATCAGCACCAGCACCAGCACCACCACGGTGCCGACTGATTGCCAAAGCTCCTTCTGGCGCTCTTCGTCCACTTCGCGGACGATCGGATTGTTGCGAACGTCCTTGCGGATGGCGTATTCAAACGATTCGGTTCGT
Organism: uncultured Acidobacteriota bacterium; assembly: GCA_963762925.1. GTDB lineage: Bacteria > Acidobacteriota > Vicinamibacteria > Vicinamibacterales > UBA2999 > DASPWV01. The sequence goes on from CAVXMP010000007.1 coordinate 177,370, forward strand.
TGCATGGCCTACGCCGCCACCCGCTGAAGAACGCGCAGCTTCGCGCTGCGCGCCCGAGGGTTGTCTGCCAGTTCCTGGTCAGCGGCCGTCAAAGGTCGCTTGGTCAGGATTTCAAACCGCCGGCGACTCGCAATGGCGCGGAAGGTGTGTTTGACGATCCGATCTTCGAGCGAGTGAAAGGCGATGACGACAAGGCGACCGCCGACAGTCAAGCGATCCGCCGCGGTGTCGAGAAACGCGTCCAGACCGTCGAGCTCACGATTGACCCAGATGCGGAGCGCCTGAAATGTTCGCGTCGCGGGATCGATGCGCTGCCACCCTTTCTTGTGCAGCGCCCTGCGAACGATCTCCGCTACTTGACCCGTACTGGTGAGCGGGGCGCGCGCGCGCGCCGTCACCAGCGCGCGCGCGATGCGCCGCGAGTGACGTTCTTCCCCGAATTGAAAGATCACGTTCGCCAGGTCCGCCTCCTCAACCCTCGCGAGCAGGTCGGCGGCGGTTTCACCGGCGGTCGGATCCATGCGCATGTCGAGTGGTTCGTCACGGCGAAAGCTGAAGCCGCGACCTTCGGCCTCCAGCTGCATCGACGACACGCCTAAATCAGCGAGCACGCCCGCGACCTCGCCGACACCACGTGCGTCGAGCACGGCTCCCAGCTCTCGATAGTCGGCGTGCACTAATTCCACCCGGTCCTTCCAGTCCGCGACGTTCTCGCGCGCGATCGCGAGCGCCGCCGGATCGCGATCGAGTCCAATGAGCCGCGAAGCGCCCGCTTCCAGCAACGCGCGGGTATGACCGCCAAGGCCGACCGTGCAATCGACGAACAACCCGCCCGACATCGGTTGGAGAAAGCCAACCACTTCGTCCCGCAAGACGGGGATATGCACCCCGTGCCCTCAAATCCCGAAATCGGCCAGCGCCTTGGCGTCCGCGTCCGTGAACGGATCGCGAGTCAACTTCGCGATAAACCGCTCGTGATTCCAGATTTCAAGAAAGTGCTGCTGCCCAAGCACGTCGACTTCGCCGGCCATCTGGGCGCTGTCACGCAGCCGCGGCTGGATGAGCACCCGTCCCTGAGGATCGAGTTCCGCCACTTGGCCATAGAAGTTCACCCGATCGAGAAACTTCATCCGCGCGGGGTGAGTGGACGGCATCTGTACCAGTCGTTGCTCGAGTTCGACCCAAACGGCCATCGGATAAATGCGCACGGAGTCGCCGGTGAGGCTCGTCACAAACAGATCGCGCCCGTGTTCCTCTTGAATCAGGGCGCGAAATGCTGACGGGACCTTGAGCCGGCCCCGGTCGTCGATCTTCGCCGGTGCGTTCCCCCGAAGCACGTCTTACTCCATTTCGGTCCACTCAGGTCCATCGGATAGTAGAAGACGAGGCGAAACTTGTCAATGTGAAAACTCCGTGCAAACCCCTCAGCCCGTAAGAGTTACGCTTTATGTTCGCTGATTGCCTTGCTGGCTCCGTCAAAAACCTGACATCGAGGTGAGGTCGGATCGACACGGCCATAGATGACGCAGGTGTCCTTTTAAATCATGACGCCTGCTAGGTGCGCGTCAGATGGCGCGGGCGTAGACGGTAGTCGGCGGTCTGTACCTCGCGTGCTACGATTGCCGTTTCCCGATCACCCCTTTCATGCTGCATGCGGCCCTCATCGGCTTCCCGTCAACCGGAAAATCCACCCTCTTCCAGCTCATGACGAGCGCCAAAGAGGCGCCTCGCGGGAGTGGGAAAAACGAGACCGCGATTGGCATTTCTAAAGTGCCCGACCCGCGTCTCGACCGCTTGACCGCGATATACAACCCGCGGAAGCACGTGCCGGCGACGATTGAATTCACCGATTTTGTTGCAGCCGGGAAGACGGGCGCCGCGGCGCTGGTCGACGTAGCGGGGTACAAGACGGCCGATGCCTTGGTCCATGTCGTGCGCGCGTTCCGCGACGAGGCGGTCCCGCATCCCGCCGGATCGGTCGATCCGGCCCGTGACGCCCAAGCCATGGAAGACGAGCTCATCCTGGCGGACCTCGGCGTGGTGGAGCGTCGTGTCGAGCGACTGGAAAAAGACCTCAAGAAAAACAAGTCGACCGAACTGGAACGAGAAAAGGATCTGATCGTTCGCTGCACCAGCGCACTCGAAAATGGCCAGCCGCTTCGCTCACTCGGGCTTGCCGGCGATGATCTCCGCCGCTTACGCGGCTTTCAGTTGCTGTCCGCGAAGCCTCTCCTCGTCGTCATCAACCTCGACGAGGCGGACGTATCCGCCGCAGCCAGCGTGGAGGGCGCGGCAGCGCTCACTGGGTTGAGTGGCTTCCTCTCGCGCGCGGCGACCGCGGCCGTTCCCGTTTGCGCCAAGATCGAACTCGAGATCGCGGCGCTCGACCCCGCCGACGCACAGGCCTTCCTCGCGGATCTGGGCCTCGGCGAGTCCGGCCTCAGTCGCGTCATTCGCGCCAGCTACGACCTGCTCGGCTACATTTCCTTCTTTACCGTCGGTGAAGATGAGAACCGCGCCTGGTCGATTCCGCGCGGCACCATCGCGCAGGACGCAGCGTCCGAGATTCACAGCGACATCGCGCGCGGGTTCATTCGCGCCGAAGTCGTCGCCTACGACGCGCTCATCGCGCGTGGCTCGATGGCGGCGTGCAAGGAGCATGGTGAGGTGCGGCTCGAAGGCAAGGAGTACGTGGTGAAGGACGGGGACATCATTAATTTCCGCTTCGCGACATAAGGGACTCCGCTGTCAATGCGAAATGAAAAATTCGAAATGAAAAAGTAGGGGCATGGCCGTTAAAACCGCCGTTGTCTGCGAAACCCAGGTGCCGCTCGTGCGCGGCGGCGCCGAGTTACTCGTCAGACAGCTGGTCTCGCAGCTGCGCGCCCGTGGTATCGCCACCGATCGCGTCTCGGTGCCCTTCAAGTGGTATCCCAAAGAAGAGATCCTTCCGCATGCGGCGGCATGGCGGATGCTCGATCTGAGCGAAAGCGGTCATCGGCCGATTGACTTGCTCGTTGCGACGAAATTTCCCACCTACTTCGCACGCCATCCGGCCAAAGTGTGCTGGCTCGTACACCAGCACCGAGCGGCGTACGAACTCAGCGGCACCGAGTACGGCGATTTCGAGCACGCCGAGCTCGACGTCGCGTTGCGGGCGCGCATCATGGCGCTCGACGAGGACATGCTTCGCGAATGTGTGGGCCTGTACACGATCTCGCGGACCGTGTCCGCGCGCCTGGAGACCTACAATGGGCTCGCGTCCACCCCGCTCTATCACCCACCCTTGATTGGACCGCGCCTTTCACCGGGAGCATATGGTTCGTACGTGCTGTCAGTGGCCCGGCTCGAACGCAACAAGCGAATCGAGCTGGCAATCGCGGCAATGGCTCATCTTCCAGCGCACCTGCGGTTGCTTGTCGTCGGCGAAGGCTCCAGTCGCACCACGCTCGAGCAGCTGGCCGAACAAAGTGGTGTCGCCGACCGCGTCTCCTTTGCCGGGGCCGTCAGCGACGACGCGCTGGTCGGTCTGTATCGTGACGCACTCGCACTCGTCTATGTTCCATTTGACGAAGACTACGGATTGGCGACACTGGAAGCGTTTCTCGCTGAGAAACCGGTCATCACCGCTCGCGATTCCGGCGGCACGCTGGAGTTTGTCGAAGACGGGGTCAACGGCTTTGTCGTCGACCCGGATAGCCAGGCCATCGCGCAGGCAATCGGTCGCCTCGCCGGCGATCACATCCTCGCCAGATCGCTTGGTCGGGCTGGTCGCGAGCTCGCGTCGACAATCTCCTGGGATCACGTGATCGAGCGGCTGGTCAGTCATGGCTGATTCGGCCGCGACCACTGTGGTCATTCCCGCGTTCAACGAGAGCGCCTCAATCGCGGGCGTCGTTGATGGTTTGCGATCCGTGGCGACGTGGAAAGAGATCCTCGTGGTGGACGACGGCTCGCGCGACGACACGTCCGAACGCGCCGCCACTGCGGGCGCGCGTGTCATTCGCCATCCGTACAATAAGGGGAACGGTTCTTCGGTGAAGACGGGTATTCGCCACGCTGCCGGCGAATGGATACTCATCATCGACGGGGATGGTCAGCATCGGCCCGACGATGCGATGCGGCTTATCGCGGGGCTCGGTGACTACGATCTCGTGGTCGGCGCGCGCTCGGCGCATACGCAGGCGTCGATGGTGCGCCGCCTCGGCAATACGGTGTTGGCTCGCCTCGCGGGCCATCTCGCCAACCGCCGGATTCCGGATCTCACCTCCGGGTTCCGCGCCGCACGCCGCGAGTATCTGCTCGAGTTTTTGCACCTTCTCCCAAACGGGTTTTCGACGCCGACGACCACGACGCTGGCGTTTCTGCGCGCCGGCTACAACGTGCGGTTCGAGCCGATCGAGGCACGCGCTCGGGAAGGCCAGTCACACATTCGACTGGCCCGGGACGGCGCTGCGTTTTTCTTGATTCTCTTCAAGGTCATCACGATCTTCAGTCCACTCAAGATCTTCGTTCCGGTGAGCGTGGCGACGTTCGCCGTCGGTGTTGCGTACGGGGTCTGGAACGTCGTTCAGCACGACCGGATTCCCAACGGCGCCGTTCTGCTACTGATGTTCGCCGTGATGGTGTTCCTGATGGGTCTCATCTCCGAGCAGATTTCTGCACTCCGCTTCGCGGGCCGCCGCTGAACGTGACGGCATGAAGGCTCTCGTCCTGGTGCCCACGTACAACGAGCGCGAGAATCTTCCGCTGCTGGTCGACGCCCTGTTGGCGCTCCCCGAAGTGGAAGTGCTCGTCATCGACGATGGGTCTCCCGACGGTACGGGTGCCGTCGCCGACACCCTCGCGCGTGAGCACTCGGGGCGCGTGCAGGTCATGCACCGTACCGGGGCGCGAGGGTTGGGGCGCTCCTACCTGGACGGCTTTCGCGTTGCGGTTGCAACCGATGCCGATGTCGTGTGCCAGATGGACGCCGATCTGTCGCACGATCCGAAGTTCCTGCCTTCGATGTTCGCGGCCATTGATGCCGGCGCCGAGCTCGTCATCGGATCCCGGTATCTCGACGGCGGCAGCGTCCAGAACTGGCCGGTCCATCGCGTCATGTTGAGCGGCTTCGCGAACAAGTACATCCGCACGGTGACAGGCCTGCGCGTCAACGACTGCACAAGCGGATTCCGGTGCTGGAGGCGGACCGCCCTGGCCAGGCTTCGGCTCGACGCCATTCGGTCGGAGGGCTACGCGTTTCTCACCGAAGTGATTTTTCAGGCCGCGGCCGCCGGCACGCACATCGCCGAGGTGCCGATCGTGTTCGTCGAGCGGCGTCAGGGCGCCTCGAAGCTCTCCTCAGCGGTCTTGCTCGAGTCTCTCAAGACGCCGTGGCGGCTCGCGCGTCGTCACGGACGTATTCGATCGCGGACGCGTACGTAGAGGCCGGCGCGTACATCGAGGCCGGTCTCGAGATCGGCCTGACCCCACGCGAGCGGAAGCGGGTAGTACAATCTCGGCGTCGATGACTGCGAGCAAGGCCGCGAGCCTGAGCGTCTTTTTCCCGGCATATAACGACAGCGGCACCATCGCGAGTCTGGTGATCCGCGCCGTGCAGGTCGCGGCTACGCTGACCCCGGATTTCGAGGTCATCGTGATCAACGATGGCAGCCGCGATTCCACACCGCTCATCCTCGACGAGCTTGCGATGCTCTATCCCGGCAAGGTGCGCATCGTCCATCATCAGCAGAATCGCGGCTACGGCGGCGCGCTCAGAAGCGGGTTCGCGCACAGCAACCAAGGATCTCGTGTTCTACACCGACGGCGACGCGCAGTACGACCCGGCGGAGATGGCGCTGCTCTGGGACAAGCTGGCGCCCGATGTCGACTGGGTAAACGGCTACAAGATGAGCCGTTCTGATCCGTTTCACCGCGTGGTGATTGGGCGTCTCTACCACCACACGGTCAAGCTCCTCTTCGGATTCAAACTGCGTGATGTCGACTGCGACTTCCGCTTGATTCGGCGGCGCGTGTTCGAAGTCGTCCGCCTTGAAAAGAGCAGCGGCGTTATCTGCCTCGAGATGGTGAAGAAGTTCCACGACGCCAAGTTGCGCGTGGCCGAAGTTCCCGTCCATCACTACCATCGCGCCTACGGGAAATCGCAGTTTTTCAACTTCCGCCGCGTCTTCAAGACCGCCATCGACGTGTTTCGCTTGTGGTGGTCACTCGTCGTCCGTAAGGAGCACCTCAAGGCCCGCGGGGAGACCGTCGTCGCGTGACCCACGACTACTACCGTGGCCGTCGTGTGATGATCACCGGCGGCCTCGGCTTCATCGGCAGTAACCTCGCACGCCGGCTGGCGGAGCTTGGCGCCGATCTCCTGCTCGTCGATTCACTCATTCCGGACTATGGCGGCAATCTCTTCAACATCGCCGGCATCGAAGATCGCGTACGGGTCAATGTTGCCGATATCCGCCAGGCGAGCACGATGAATTACCTCGTGCAGGGGCAGGAGATCATCTTCAACATCGCGGGCCAGGTGAGTCACATCGACAGCATGCGCGATCCGCATACCGATCTCGACATCAACTGCCGCAGCCAGCTCACCCTGCTGGAGGCGTGCCGTCATTACAATCCGGACGCCAAGGTGGTGTACACGAGCACGCGGCAGATTTACGGCAAGCCCGCGTTTCTGCCAGTGACCGAACAGCACCTGGTCCGCCCGACCGACGTCAATGGCATCAACAAAGCTGCGGGCGAGTATTACCACCTTGTGTACAACAACGTGTTTCACGTGCGCGCCTCGTCCCTGCGCCTGACCAACGTCTACGGACCGCGACAGCTTCTCAAGCACAATCGACAGGGCTTCATTGCGTGGTTCATCCGCCTGGCGCTCGAAGACAAAGAGATTCAGGTTTTCGGTGATGGCTCGCAGGTGCGCGACTTCGTGTATGTCGACGATGCGGTTGATGCCTTTTTGCGGGCGGGCATGTGCGACTCGTGCAACGGTGAGACGTTCAACGTCGGCGGGGACGAGCACATCGCGCACCGAGAACTGGTCACACTCCTCGTGGAGCTGGCTGGGAGTGGCGCTTACCGATTCGTCGAATGGCCGCCGGACAAGAAAGCCATCGACATCGGCAGCTTTTATGCCGACTCCACCCTCTTCAAAGAGGCGACGGGGTGGGCGCCGGCGGTTTCACTGCGCGAAGGGTTAGCGCGGACACTCGCCTATTACCGGGAGCACATGCAGCACTACATCCACGAGGAGCGCGCGCGATGACAGCTCCGTCCGGCACGCATGTGCCCTTCAATGTGTTGATCCCTGGCGACGACCGCGACGCCATCGATGGTGCGCTTCGCCGTGTGATCGATCGCGGATGGTACATCCTCGGACCCGAAGTGGACGCGTTCGAACGAGAGTTCGCGTCCGCGATCGGCACCGCGCATGCGGTGGGCGTGGGCACCGGCACCGACGCCATCACATTGACGCTGCGCGCGCTGGATATTGGCGCGGGCGACGAGGTGATTACGACGCCGCTCTCGGCGGCCTACTCGGCGCTTGCCATCATGATGGCTGGGGCGCGGCCGGTGTTCGCCGACATCGATCCCGAGCGGCTCACGCTCGATCCAGCGGCAGCGGCGGCGGCAGTGACGTCTCGCACGCGCGCGATCTTGCCGGTGCATCTCTACGGACAGCCAGCCGACATGGACGCGTTCGAAGCGATTGCCGCCCGTCATCATCTGGCGTTGATCGAAGACGCATGCCAGGCGCATCTCGCCACGTCGCAGAGACGGCCGCTCGGATCGATCGGCATCGCCGGCGCATTCAGTTTTTATCCGACAAAGAATCTCGGCGCACTTGGCGACGGCGGCGCCGTGACCACGCGTGACGCGCAGCTCGCCGCGCGCATCAAGCGATTGCGAAACGGAGGACAGACGTCCCGCTACCACCATCAGGAGGCAGGGGCGAACAGCCGGCTCGATGAACTGCAGGCGGCGGTGCTGCGCGTGCGGCTGCCACGACTGGCGGCATGGACCGAACGACGCCGGGCGTTGGCGTCGACCTATCGACGCGCATTAGTTGGCGCGCCGCTCCGCGTGCCGGCGTTGGTGGATGAGGGACACGTGTTTCACTTGTTTCCGGTGTTGAGCGAGGAGCGGGACCGACTGCAGCAGCATCTGAGCGCCGAGGGTATCGAGACCCTCATTCATTATCCGGTACCGATCCCGCGGCAACCTGCGCTCGGCGCGGTGTCCGCGGAAGAGTATCCGGTTGCGGCGCGCACCTGTGCGCAGGTCTTGTCGCTGCCGATCTATCCAGCGCTCGCCGACCGCGACGTTGAGGCGGTCGCGGCGGCGGTCCACTCGTTTGAGGTTTGATTGCCATGCGTACATTTGGTGACGGGCGGCGCCGGCTTCATCGGCTCGCATTTGGCGGAGGCGTTGCTTGCGGCCGGTCACGAAGTCTATGTCCTGGACGATCTGTCAACGGGATCGATTGACAACATCTCGCATCTCAAAGGCCGGCCGGCGTTTCACTACACCATCGACTCGGTGTTCAACGACTCGCTCGTCGCCGAACTCGTCGATCGGGCCGACATCGTCTTTCACCTCGCGGCGGCGGTCGGCGTCAAGCTCATCGTGCAGGAGCCCGTGCACACGATCGAAACCAACGTTCACGGGACCGAGGTGATCCTGCGCCACGCGGCAAAGAAGAAAAAACTCGTGTTCATCGCCTCGACGTCGGAGGTCTACGGGAAGAGCACCGCCGTTCCGTAT
>CAVXMP010000008.1:0-225503 GCA_963762925.1 uncultured Acidobacteriota bacterium
CACGCTCGGGGTGCCGGCCATGGAGAGATAATGACGCAATGAGAGCAATGAAGGCGAAGACCCGCGTATAGCGATCAATTCGGCGATCCGCCGCGGGTGAGCGGGAACGTTAGGCGTTCGCGAAAGGGCTACGTGAGATCATTCCTAAAGAAACGTGCTCTCGCAATAATATTGGCTGCTGGCCTCAGCCAAGGGGTCGCGCTGTCCCAATCACCGCCGCCCCAGACGGAGTCGAGTCTTTCCAGAAATCCCGCCCTGGTACGTGACTGGGCAAATCGCCTGCTGGCCAACGACCGGAAGGTCCGCGCAACCGCCGAAGCCGCCCTGGTTAAAGGGGCGGGGCGTTCGCTACCTTTGCTGAGACGATTCCTCGCGAGTGACGATGACGACCTGCATCAGCAAACTTTTGAAATCATCCGGCAAATCGGTCCGCCGGCCATTCCGCTGCTGGTCGAGCTGCTTCGGCATGAGGAGGTCTCCTTCCGGGGCTTTGCTGCTGATGCCTTGATCGACCTGGCGCCCGATACAGAATCGATTCAGCCGGCGTTGAGACGGGCGCTGAGAGACGAGGATTCGATGGTCGCGGCCGATGCCGCACGTGCCCTGGGCGCTTTGGGCGAGAGGGCCAGTCCTTCGGTACGCGCTCTAGTCGAGGCTCTGTCGCACAGTGAGCCACACGTCCGTATTTACGCGGCGGAGGCCTTGGCGTCCATCGGTCCGAAGGCGGGCGCGGCGGCTCAAGGACCTCGCCAGAGCCTTGGGCGATCCGATTCCCGGGGTCCGATGGGCGGCGGGTGAGGCCCTCGCAGGCATCGGCCCGGCCGCGCAGTTGGCTGTGCCTCAGTTGATCGAAGCTCTGAAGGATGAGTTCCTCTACGTTCGCATCTGCGCGGCCGGGGCGCTCGGAAGCATCGGGCCGAAGGCACAGACAGCGCGGGAGGCGTTGATCGCGTCCGCAAACGATCCCGCATTGCGTGACCAAGCCGAGTGGGCGTTGAATCGCATCGCAGGCATCGAATCTGGAAAGCCTGTTGTCTCACCCCATTTGCCAGAGCCTTCCGTCCCGCTCCAACCCCCGACGACTGTGGCTCAAACGGGCAATCCTCCCGTTGACTGGGATACGACCACGCGGCGGAACATCGTCTGGAGCGTCGAGTTGGGAAACGAAGTGTATGGCAGTCCCGTGGTTGCCGGCGATGTGGTCTATGTGGGTGCCGACAATACCCGGCAAATCAACCCCGCCTTTCAGGAACATTCAGGCGTGCTCATGGCGTTTCGGGCGACGGATGGCGCGTTCCTTTGGCAGGATGTGGCCCCGCGGGTGGAGCGCGGCCTGAGGGAGTGGCTGTTGCCTTCGACGACAAGTGCTCCTTATGTTGAAGGCGACCGGGTGTACTACGTCACCGCCGAGTGTCAACTCCGTTGCCTCGACACGCAGGGTTTCGGCGATGGTGAGAACGATGGTCCATATCGGGAGGAGGTCTTCAAAGACAAGGGTGCAGCAGACATCGTCTGGCAACTGGACATGCCCGCCTTGGGTGTCTTTCCACACGAAGCCTGCAATAGCGACGTGTTGCCCCTTGGTGATCTGCTGATGGTCGGTACCTCCAACGGCCAGAATGAAGGCCATACGCGCGTCCCATCGCCGCTCGCTCCAAGTTTGATCGCGGTGAACAAGCACTCGGGCGAGGTGGTCTGGCGCGCCATCGGACCAGGAGACCGGGTGCTGCACGGCGCCTGGTCCAGCCCCGTGGCGGCCAACGTCAACGGGCGCGTGCAGGTGCTCTTCGGCGGAGGAGATGGTTGGCTGCGCGCCTACGACGCAGCGTCGGGTCACGAAGTCTGGCGATTTGACGGCAACCCGAAAGATGCCCGCTGGCTTCCGCGCGCCGGTGTCCTTTCGCGCAGCTCTATCATTGCTTCACCGATCTTCGCCGACGGCCGCGTCTTCGTTGCCATGGGGCAGTCTCCTGGGCACGGCAACGGACCTTCGTTGATTCATGCGATCAGTCCCAACGGCCAGGAAGACGTTACTGAGAGCGGGCGCCTGTGGACGTCGCGTGAGGTCGGCCGCGTGGTGGGAACGCCCATCGTGAAGGACGGTCTGCTGTACGTTGGGGACTTGGGCGGAACCGTTCATTGTCTGGACGCGGCAACCGGTGCCCACCTATGGAAGCACGAGACGAACGATGCCATCTGGGGATGCCTCCTGCTGGCCGGCGACCGCCTTTACGTTGGGAACGCTGGAGGCCTCATGACCGTTCTTCGTGCCGGACGGCGAAAGGAATTGCTGGCGCAGATCGAAATGGATGCCCCGCTCTATTCGCGTCCGGCTGTGGTCGGCGATGCACTTTATCTGGCCACCGCGAGCCGGTTGTACCTCATCGCGACAAAGCATTGATCCTAAACGCCCGTTAAGGCGGCTTGATTCGATCCGACCAAACTTGTATGTTTGAACCCGAAGGGGAGTAGCTACGCGGGGTAACCCGCGCGGCCGAATCGTCAAGACTGCGCGGCACGCGCACGGTTCGGCCGGTTCTCCAAGAACAGGCGAGACCTTCGCACGAGCGGCCAACAGCCCATAGTGCGAGGGTCTCGCCTTTTGTTTTGCCTGCAGGCGGGTCCGAAGCCGTGCGCGACGAATGCTGACGTTCGTGCGAAGCAACGCCAGGGGGGAGCGCAATGAGCGCCTGGCCGTTTTTCGTAGACGTCGTCGGACTGGCCGTCACGATCCTGCTGCTGCTCGCGTTGGGATGGGCAGCAACTCGAGCGCGGCCGCATTCATCGTGATTGGGTACGGCTGCAACGCGACCTTAGGTGGCGAAGTCGGCCAATCGATTGACTGGTGCATGGCGATGGCGGCGGCCGCGGGGTGCGCGTGATGCCGCAGCTGCCATCTGCACCGCCGCTGCCGCGGCCCCCGCTCGAACAGCAAACTGACGCGGACGGGAGGCCGATCTGGCACACCGTATCCGTTGACGACGCGCTCACTCACCTCGCCACTGCTTCGCACGGGTTGTCGAGCGGCGAGGCGGCGCACCGCCTTCAGGTGTATGGCCCGAATGAGCTGACATCGCTCACTCGCGAATCTGCCTGGCGCACGTTCGCCGCCCAGTTCAAGAACGCGCTCATCGTCATTCTCCTCTGCGCCACTCGTCATTTCCGGATTCCTGGGGCACACGCTCGAAGCGGTCGTCATCACCGTGATCGTGCTGTTTGCCGTGCTGCTCGGCTTCTTTCAGGAATACCGCGCGAGCCGCGCTCTCGACGCCTTGCGTCAGATGGCGGCGCCGACCGCACGCGTGCTTCGCGACGGTCAGGAGACTGTCGTTCCCGCGCGCGAGTTGGTCCCCGGCGATGTGGTGCTGCTGCGCGCGGGCGATCGGGTGCCCGCCGACACGCGGCTGACGCAGTCTGTCAACCTTGCCGTCGACGAAGCTGCCTTGACCGGTGAATCGCAGGCCGCCCAGAAGACGATCAGCGCCTTCGACGATCCGCGGCTCCCATTGGGGGACCGCCGAAACATGACCTACGCCGGCACGATGGTCGCGCACGGCCGCGGGCAGGGGCTGGTCGCCTCGACCGGCATGGCGACCGAGTTCGGGCGGATTGCTCGAATGGTGGACACCGTAGAGGTCGCCCGAACACCACTGCAGGAGAACCTCGATCGCCTCGGTGCCACGCTCGGCAAGGCGGCATTGGTCGATAGTGGGCCTGGTCGTCGCCATTGGCCTGCTGCGCGGCCTCCCCGTGATCGAGATGTTCATGTTCGGCATCGCCCTGGCTGTTGCCGTCGTCCCCGAGGCGCTGCCAGCCGTTGTCACGGTCTCGCTGGCGATCGGCGTGCGGCGCATGGTCAAGCGCAACGCGCTTGTGCGGCGTCTGCCGATTGTCGAAACGCTGGGCAGTACATCGGTCATCTGTTCCGACAAAACGGGGACCTTGACACGCAACGAGATGACGATTCGGCAGATTTTTGCCGATGGTCGGCTCTTCGAAGTCACGGGCACCGGATACGATGCGACCGGCGAGATCCTCGAAGACGGCCGCGGCATCGCGCCACCAGACAGCGTACATGCCCTGCTGGCCGCTGGGGTGCTCGCGTCAGACGCGCGGCTGGTGACCCGCGACGGGCGGCCGCAGGTGCAAGGTGACCCCACCGAAGGCGCGCTCGTCGTCGCGGCCATGAAAGCCGGCCTCGATCCAGGATCCCTCAACGAAGCCGAACCGCGCGTCGCGGAAATTCCGTTCACATCGGAACGTCGCCGAATGACCACGCTTCACAAAGCGGCGGACGGCAGCGTCGCCGCCTACTCGAAGGGAGCGGCCGAGGAGGTACTGGCCGCCTGTACGAGCCAGCTTCGCTCGGGCCGCGAGGTCGAGCTGACGCCAGCCGATCGCGAACGCGCCGGCGCGGTCGAGCAGCGCATGGCGGCCGACGGTCTTCGCGTATTAGCCGTTGCCACGAAAAGCGGGCGCGACGGTCGAGGAGGCGGAATCGGGTATGACCCTGCTGGGTCTTGTCGCGATGATGGATCCACCGCGGCCCGAGGCACGCTCGGCCGTGCGGACCTGCAAGGCCGCAGGCATCCGCGCGGTGATGATCACCGGCGATCATCCGCTGACCGCGGCCACTGTGGCGCGGGAGGTTGGGATGCTCGACCGACGGCCGCGTGGTATCCGGCCGCGACCTCGAGGCGATGAGCGACGCCGATCTCGAACGCGATGTGGCTGACATCGCCGTGTACGCGCGCGTGTCGCCGGCCGACAAGCTGCGCGTCGTCACCGCCTGGCAAAAGCGGGGCGACGTGGCCGCTATGACCGGCGATGGCGTGAACGACGCACCGGCGCTAAAGAAGGCCGACGTCGGTATCGCCATGGGCATCGCGGGAACCGATGTGAGCAAGGAAGCGGCCGGGATGACGCTGCTCGACGACAACTTCGCCACCATCATCGCGGCGGTCGAAGAGGGGCGGATCGTCTTCGGCAACATCAAGAAGTACTTGATGTATCTGTTGTCGTGCAATGTTGGCGAGATCGTCCTGCTCGCAGGCGCGGTCATCGCCGGCCTTCCGCTGCCGCTGACGGCCGTGCAGATCCTGTATGTGAATCTCGCGACGGATGGACTGCCGGCGCTGGCGCTGGCGGTGGATCCTCCGGAGCCCGATCTGATGCGACGGAAGCCCACGAAATCCGCGCCTCGGCATCTTCACTCGGCCGGTCGTGGCGATGCTTCTGGCAGCCGGAGTGTGGTCTGGGATCGTCAACCTGACCCTATTCACGTGGGCGTTGGGCGCCGGACGGCCGCTTCAGGAAGTGATGGCGCTGACGTTCGTCACGCTCGTGCTGATCCAGTTCTTCAACGCGTACAACTGCCGCTCGGATCGGCTGTCCGTGTTCCATCGTCCGTTCGCGAACCGGTGGCTCAACATCGCCGTGGCATGGGAACTGGCGCTCTTGATTGCGATCGCCTATGTGCCCTTCCTTCAGCGCGCCTTCGGCACGTTCAGTTTTTCAGCGATCGACTGGCTGACGACGGTCGCTCTGGCGTTCTCGATTGTGCCGGTGCTCGAAGCCGTGAAGTGGATGGCACGACGAGGCTGGGTCGGAGATCTCGCCTAGCTCCAGCCTCAGTCACAGCCCGGGTCGCAACACCGACGCCATGTCGTGCGCCGGCGTTCTCTCGAGGAAGATGCGCCCACCGGGATGATAGGCTTCACCCACCATGGGCGACGACGACACCACTCCCGTGGAACGGCAGCCACGACCGGGCCTCACAGCTCGACTCGGCCGCTGGGCGATCCGTCTTGCCGGCCTCGGCGCCCTTGTCTTCGTGACCGTGGTCATCGCACGAGGCGTCCAGGCGCGCGGCTCTCCCGATTTGGAGCTCTGGCATCGCATCGCTCTGCGTGAGGAAGTCACTGCCGCCGATCTCGGACGCGCCGTCTCGCTGGACGATTTTCTCCGTCGCGAGCAGCGCCTCTTCGAGGAGCTGGAGGCACGCGTCGAGCGCGCCGTTCCGGCGGACCGGCGCACTGTCGCCAATCGTTACTTCGCTGACAGTCGCGCCTCGCCGCGCCGGTTCCCGGCCGATGGCAATCGGACGTTCGAGTTCGCGCCGCCGAGCCCTATCGGCGGCGTGCTGCTGGTGCATGGCCTGACCGACGGGCCCTACAGCATGCGGCCGCTCGCGCGCACGTTTGAAAGCCGCGGCTACTACGCGCTCGGGCTCCGCATGCCGGGACACGGCACGATTCCCTCGGGTCTCGTCACCGCCGACTGGGAGGACTGGGCCGCTGCAGTACGCCTTGGCGTCCGTCACATCCGCGCGCGCATCGGGTCGTCGAAGCCGCTCCTGCTCGTCGGCTACTCGAATGGCGGCGCGCTGGTCGTGCACTACGCGCTCGCAGCGCTCGAGGACGACGACCTGTCACGGCCTGACGGCCTGTTGCTGTTGTCGCCGATGCTGGGCGTCACGCCGTTCGCGCGCCTCTCGTGGATGATGAGCCTGCTCGCGCCCGTCCCTTACTTCGAGAAGTCCGCATGGCTGGATGTGCTCCCGGAATACAACCCGTTCAAATACAACTCGTTTCCAGCAAACGCCGGCAAGCAGACTTACGAACTCACCACTGCGGTCGCCGAGCAGTTCGCGCGTCTCGAGCCGACCGGCAAGCTCGCCGCTTTTCCCGAGGTGCTGGCGTTCCAGTCCCTGGTCGATGCCACGGTCAGCACGCCCGCGGTGGTCGACGGGTTGTTCGCGCACGTGAGGCGTCCCACCTCCGAGCTCGTGCTCTTCGACATCAATCGCGTGGCCGGACTGACGCCGTTCCTGCGGCCCTCCGACGCCACGATCGTGGCCTCGCTCTTCACCGGGCGTCAGCGCACCTATCGGGTGTCGCTCGTCACCAACGCCGCGCCGAATACGCTCGTCGTCGTGGAGAAAAGCCTCGCTGCCGGCGAGACCGCGATTACGGAGCAGCCAACTGGAACGGCGTGGCCCGAGGACATCTTCTCGCTGTCGCACGTCGCGATTCCCTTTCCGCCCGACGATCCGTTGTACGGACGCGAGAGCGATGAGGCGGCGCCCCACATCCGCATCGGCCGCTTCAGTGCGCGTGGAGAGCGAGCCGTGCTGATGGTGCCGATGGACGTCCTCATGCGACTGTCGTACAACCCGTTCTTCGACTATATGGAGCGCCGCGTCGTCGAGTGGATCGATCGGCAGGGCAGCGGGAAGCATAAGGACCCGAGTCAAATGGAGGCAGAACGATGAGTACGAGTCTGACGCTCGTCATGGTTGCGATTGGCGTGGCGCTGACGGCACCGGGATCGTCTCGGGTAACAGCGCAAGGCCAGTCCATGAGCTTCTTCGTGAGCAGCACCGGTTCGGGAATGGGCGGCAATCTCAGCGGATTGGCGGGGGCAGACACGCACTGCCAGACGCTCGCCGCGAAGGCCGGCGCGGGCAATCGCACGTGGCGTGCCTACCTCAGCACCTCGATGCCGGACGTCAACGCTCGCGATCGGATCGGAAGCGGACCTTGGTTCAACGCCAAGGGGACGCAGATCGCGTCGAACGTTGCGGATCTGCACTCGGACAAGGCGAACATCAATAACGACACTGCGCTCGACGAGCAGGGCCGGCCGATAAACTCGCAGGGCGCACCAAACCGGCACGACATCCTGACCGGGTCAACGGTCGACGGCCAGGCCACCACGATGACCTGCCAGAACTGGACGAGCAGCGCCAGCGATCAGAGCGCGATGCTGGGACACCACGATCGCCTCACGTTCGGAAAACCTGGATCGCCCTGGAACTCGGCCCACCCGTCCAAAGGCTGCTCGCAGGAGAACCTCGTTGCGACGGGGGGAGCAGGGTTGGTCTATTGTTTCGCGGCCAAATGATCCGCACTTGCCGGGTCCAACCATGAGGCCGCATCGATGTTATAGAGCCGCTATGCTTCCCGAGATGACCGCACCAGTCTCAGATGAGAGTCCTGAACGGAGACATGCCACTCCGGTGATGGGCTCAGGCAACCCGTGGGGATCGGGCCGAGCGCCCTCACCGCCGGCTGTCACTCCCGAGTGTTGCCCAGCGTTCCGTCGTCTTTGGATGGCCAATGCTTCAGAAAAAGATGGTGGCTCCGTGACCCACGTGCTGGCCGCGATTTTGCGCGCCGTTGCGCGTCGTCAGCCCTCGTTTTCAGGTGAGGTCGGCAACTCGCAATGTTTTTGCGTGGCACAGGGAAGGAAACGGCCACGACAACTGATCGATGCTCAGTCATGAACAGCTGCTGAATCGCGAGATCGCGGCTCGGACAAGCGCCGGACCCGAAAGACGCTCCGCCGGGGCATCGCTCCGTACGGTGGTGTATGTACTCGCGACCTCCGTCTGTTATTACGTCGCCACGCAGGTCGCCTGGGCGCTTACTTTCCCCGACAGCAAAGTCTCACTCTTCTTTCCTCCGCACGCCGTCCTCATTTCCATTCTGCTATTCGTTCCCACTCGACAGTGGTGGGCCTATACTCTCGCGGCCGCGAGCGCACATTTTCTGGCTACTCAGCAGGCGCACTGGCCGACCGTGTACGCATTGCACTGCGAGGTTTTCGACGCTCTCCAGAATGTCGGGGCAGCAGCGGGGATTCGCATTCTGATCAAGTCTCCCCTCGAGGCGGTCACGCTTCGTGACGCGATTCGCTTCGTTCTCATCGCAGTGGTATCGTGCCTTTTGGGACCGCCTTTTGGGGTGCTTCCTTTACGGTTTCCTACGGTTTCGGCACCCACTATTGGATCGAATGGCGCAATCTGGGAATCTCGAATGCGGTCACGGCCGTTGTTCTGATTCCGGCATTTCTGCTGGGTGCGCACCATCTGTCCGTCAGACGCCCGCGAGCCCCTTCCCCCCGACGCGTACTGGAAGCGGCTCTCGTCGGTGCGTGTCTGGTGGCGCTGGGAATCTTCGTATTCGATAAAACGCCCGCGGGTGCTACTACGTCGCCCGCTCTCCTGTATACGCCGATTCCTTTGCTCATCTGGGCGGCGCTCCGCTTTGGCCTTGGCGGAATCAGCGCGTCGATGTTAATCATCACGTTCCAGGCGATCTGGGGAACCATGCACGGGCACGGTCCGTTCCTGGCCCAAACCCCCGCCGAGAATGCGACGGCGCTGCAGCTATTCCTCCTGGTGACAGCCACTCCGCTGATGCTGCTCGCGGTTGTCATCGAAGAGGGAAGACGCACCGAACATGCGCTGCGCCAGTCGTATGACCAGAACCAGGACCTCGCCGGACGCTTGATCAACGCCCAGGAGGATGAACGCGCGCGCATCGCGCGGGACCTGCACGACGACCTGAGCCAGCAACTCGCGGGCGTGGCCATCATGCTGAGTGGCCTCAAACGGAAGGTCGGCAAACCGGGCGCCGAGCGAGAGGTCGAACAAACCTTCGCCACACTACAGAACCACACGGCCGCGGCCGCGACAGCCGTGAGAAATCTGTCGCACGAGTTGCATCCCGGTGTGCTGAAGCACTCGGGCCTGACGGCGACGTTGCGAGGTCACTGCGCCGACATCGCGCGTCACCATCAGGTCACCGTGACCTTCAATCCGGGAGACGGCCTCGACTCGCTCGATTCCGACGTGGCGCTCTGCCTGTTCCGCGTGGTGCAGGAAGCCTTGACCAACGTCGTTCGGCACGCGCGCGCGGACTCGATTTGCGTGAACTTCGTGACTGCGGCCGAGAGCGTCGAGCTGAACGTCGTGGACGACGGTGTCGGATTCGTCGCCAGCGAGCGCACGAGAGGCGGATTAGGGCTGCGCAGCATTCATGAACGCGTGCGGTTCATGCACGGTCACGTCAGCGTCGACTCGCGGCCCGGCGAGGGCACCAAAGTGCTGGTTCGGATCCCGATCGGCGCACCACAGCACACGTTCGTCAGGGACTTCTGACGTCTTCCATCTCCGGCATTTCGGAGCCGAAGTCACCGCCTTCGGATTCCGTCGAGTAAAAACCAACAGAAACACGCCCCGAGGCTGACGCCCGTCGTCTGACTCAACAAGACCGCCCTAAGTGATCGACGGTTATCGCCATCTGCGCGATGCCGCCATTCTGGCGGAACGGCGACTGGTACTAGAATTGGAGTTCAATCACTGGAGGATTGATGGCGAAGGTCACGGGAATCGGCGGTGTATTTTTCAAATCCACCAATGATCACAAGAAGCTTGCGGAGTGGTACAAGCACAACCTGGGAATTCAGCTCGAGCCCTGGGGCGGCGCGATCCTCAAATGGACCGACGACAAGTCCGAGGACCATGGCCTCACCGTGTGGCATGTCGCGGAGAGGAACACCGAATGGTTCAGCCCCAGCCCCTCCAGTTTCATGATCAACTACCGAATCGACAACATGTCCGAAATGTTGGCGGATCTGAAGCGAAACGGCGTCGACATCTGGAAGGGCCCTGAATCCCACGAGAACGGGAAGTTCGCATGGATCCTCGATCCCGACGGAAACAAAGTCGAACTTTGGGAGCCCATGCCGTGGGACGAAAAAAACAAGACGCCGGGTGATTGAACTACTCGGTTCGGAGCACGATCGCAGGATCCACCTTCATGGCCCGGCGTACCGGAATCCACGCCGCCGCGACCGCGACCCAGCGCCACGATCGTCGCTGTCTGTGACAGAGGATCCCACGGTTCTATCCCGAAGAGCAGGCCTCGCATCGACCGCGCGGTCGCGAGCGCTCCCGCCAAGCCAAAGCTGATCCCTAGTCCAACCACGAGTGAAACGTGGCGCACGATAAGCCTCAACCCATGATGGGGAGTTCCGCCGATCGCGAGACGCACCGCCATTTCATGTCGGCGAAGAGCAACGAGGTACGCGAGCAGGCTGTACAGACCGATTGCCGTGAGGGCGGTAGTTCTTCGTGGTACAGCCGTGACGACTGTTATGAACTCTTGGCCGTCTAAGTGTCCAGCGGTCGCAGTCAAGCGGCTGAGGAGGTGCCATGCGGGCGTACAGATCTGCTGTCGTCGCAATCGTCGCGTTCACTCTTGAAGCAATACCAGCGGCGGCGCAGGACGCTAAAGCCGTCGAAGTCACGCCGTATGTGGCGCTCGGGTCGGCCGCGGCATCTCCCGTCGGCGCCGCCGTCACGTTCCCTGTCACGTCGACGCTCAGTCTCGAGACAGATGTTGCATATCGTCGTGGCGAGGGCCGCATCCACGCGCTGAGTTCAAGCATCAGTCTCCTGTATTTCTTTCCGTGCATCGGCCGATCGACAGCGTATGTCGCCGGGGGAGTTGGGCTATCGCAATACGGGGCGCCAGTTTTCTCCTCCAACGGTCCTCCGATCGGCACCGAACCGCGCGTGGCCCTGACCGTGAACGCTGGAGGCGGCCTGAAGATGCCAATGAATGAAAAGTTGGATTGGCGAACTGATGCCCGGTGGTTCAAGTCCTTTGGTCCTCAGGGATCGGAGCAGTTTCGCGTGGCTCAAGGTATCTCCTTCGATGTCGGCAAACGGTAGAGGGGCCATCGGACGTCGTCGCCGACAGAGGTAGGCCGTCACAGCATGGTCGACAGCCTCTCTCCGACGATGACGCTCCGCGCCTTCGAGAACGGCTATTGGTATCTCGAGCAATTGAAGACCTTCGCCGAGCGCATCGGTATCCCCTCCGCGAAGAAGCTGCGAAAGGACGAACTCGAAAAGGCCATCGTCGCGTTCCTCCGCACGGGCAAGGCTGCACTGCCCACGAAGCGGTCACTGCGCAAGACGGGCGTGAAGGACGTGAAACGCGGCCTCAACCTGACGCTCCGAATTGCGAACTACACGAGCAACCGTGAAACGAAGGACTTCATCGTCGAACAGGCGCATCTGATGGCGCCGGACGTTCGTGAGAAGTCCGGAGTCTGGTATCGCCTGAATCGTTGGCGCGAAGAACAGATCACGAGCGGCAGGCACCCAACGTACGGCGACCTCGTCCGGCGGTACATCGCCCTGAACAATGTGGAGCGTTTCGACAAGGTCCCTCACGGTCGCTACATCAACTTCGTCGCCGAGTTCCTCGCCACGAATAAAGGCGTGACGCGCGCCGAGGCAATCGCTGCGTGGACAGAGCTCAAGAAACTCGACGTCCCCAAGGACTATGCGTCTTGGGTCAGGGCGCGTGCGAAGCGCAAGGGAAAGAGTCGGTGACGTCGGCGGCGCACGCCTTTGGAAGCGACCGCGGATGCGTGATCGCGGGTCAATCGCGCAGAAACACGATGCCGTCTGGGTCGTCGCCGGCCGGAATTGTCCGTACGACAACGCCCCGTTTGATGTCGATGACCGAGATCGTGTCGTCTCCCATGTTGGCGGCGTAGGCAAAGCGGTCGTCCGGCACCGCGATCCCGATCGGCATGGTGCCCACCGGGATTTTGTGCGTGAGGCTCAGCGTGCCGGCCTCGATGAGCAGGACCTGGCCGTTGTCGGCACAGTTGACGACCAGCGTCATGCCATCGATCGGAGTCGGCACAACGCGTACAGCTCCGAGGCAGTCGCTCATCTTGGCGCGCCCGACCACCTGCAGCGTGCCCGTGTCGATCTTCACAATCTCGTTGATGTACACCGACGACGTGTAGACGTTGCGACCGTCGGGGGAGAGGCTGATCCCCTCCGTCCCTGAACCTGTCGCAATCTGCGCGAGAATCCGCCTGGCCCGCAAATCGAGCACCGACACCGTGCCGTGCCAGAAGTTGGTCACATACGCCCGCGATCCGTCTGCGGAAAGGGCCAGCATGTGAGATCCGGCTTGATTCGTCGGAATGGCATGCAGGATCCTCCGGCTCGTGACGTCAACGACGAGCACTTCCTGACGGCTCTCGCAGGTCACGTAGAGACGCTGGCGATCGCGAGACACCGCAAGCCCGTGCGGCGCACAGCGTGGGGGACCCAGATCAATCGCCTCGGCCGCCGCATCTGGGCGCGACAGGTCGACAACCGACAGCGTGTTGCCGGGCTCGTTGGTCAGATCGGAGCTTCTGACGTGCGCGCTGCCGTAGTTGGAGACGAACACGAGCGGCCCTGCGGCCGCGGTCTCATGCGGCAGATACCCGACCTTGAATTCGCGCGTGGGCTGGCCTTGCAGGCCGACGACCTTCAGCATACCCGGCGCCTTGCTCGCGATGGCGATCCAGCCGGCTGGCTCGCCGGGCTGCTGAGCCGACGATGCCGGCTGGTTCAAGGTCAGGGCCGTGGCACCCACCAGAACGCTGAAGGCCGAACGCCAGCGAATCACGAGGGGGAGTGTCATGCGCGCTCCTTGTCGTGGACCGGTGTCTGTATCGACTGGTGAGACTCTAGCGCCTTCAGGTCGAGAGGGACCTCGGCCCAATCACCGCTCCAGCACTGACACGCGCACCGGCGAGTATGCCAGGCCGTCCGGGTCGTCGAGGTCCGTCGCGATCGCACGAGCCGTTCCGACGTTTGTCAGATCCATCGCCAGGAGCGCCCGGCCGGCGCGGTCGCTCGCGAAGGCCCGCTCGCCGACGATGTGGATGCCGAAGCCTCCCGGTCCCTTCCGCCCCTCGTGCATCGCGTGCCGGCCGAGGAGTATCCGACGCCGCAGGTCGTACACCGAGAGGAACTGCGCAGGGGCGTCAGGCGGGCCGCCGTGGGGCACGAGCACGCGGCCCCCGACCGAGATCTCCGCGCGTCGCGCGTCGGGCGGCACGTCAACGGTAGCGGCCACCTTGAGCGAGCGCGTGTCCACGATGGAGATCGTGCCGGCCAGACGATTGACCACCCAAACCTCGCCTCCGTCCGGCGACACCGCCAAGCCCTCGGCGCCCTCGCCCGTGGGAATCACGACAGGTGGCGTGTCGCCCTCGAGTGAGATGACCGACAGCGTCCCCGCTGCCCCGCGGCTGGTGACATACGCCCTCGTTCCGTCGGGACTGAGCCGCACCATGTGACCCTCGCGGCCTCCGGTCGGGTACGTGCGGATTACTTTCCGCTCCATTACATCCACGAGCGCCACGCGATCCGAGAGCTCGAGTGTGGCGACGGCATGTCGGCCGTCTTTCATGAACACGATGCTGTGCGGCCTCGATTGCGGGCCCAGATCGATGCGTCCCGCCTGCCGTCCCTCGGCGACGTCGATCACCACGAGATGACGCCCCGGGTTGTCGTTGGGCCCGTATTCACTCGTCAGCGCGAGCCGGCCATTGGGGCTGACCGCCACTTCGTGTGGGATGACCGGTCCGATCGGCACGCGCGCCATCTCGACGCTGGTGCCGAGGTCGAATAACGAGATGCTGCCGCCCGTGCGGTTGACGACGAGCAGCGTGCCCTTCTGGGCGTCCTGCGCGATGACACCGGCGGGCGCGGCGAGTAGCACGACGAGGAAGAATCGTGACACGCTCATAACCGTGTGTGCGGCCCAGTCTGACGTGTCGGAGTGTTGTTCGCAAGCCGCTTTCCGTTTCAGGGGAGCGACATGTTCAGGTCCGCCATTCCATCGCGTCAGTCACCTGCGCTGTGGATTCGTGATAGAAGGGAACGATCTTATCGGAGGTGACAGATGCCTGCAGGCGTTGGGGGGAACCAACCGAATGATGCTCTCACGGCCGCCCGGCTTATGACGGCTACCGTCGATACACACCTGGTGATGTCGTCATTACAGCGTTTGGGAGTTTCGTTTGCCGGCGCCCAACAATTCAGCCAGGGGCAGGCGGTGACCAACACTGCGGACCGACTGGCGCTCGCAAAAACGCTCTCGGAACTACTCAAACTTTCGGCGATGCGGGTCTAGCCTACAGATCCAGCAAGGCGTCCGCCGGCGCGGACACCACAATGAGTTCTGGCGCTCCTTACGACCTTGTGCCGTATCGCAGCGCGAGCGTACCGTGGGCGGATTGCCGACGGGTCGAGGTCATCGCCAGGTTTTTCGGTTTGACCGCGGCCCCGTCCGCGCAGGCCCGTGTCCTCGAACTCGGATGCGGCAGCGCCGCCAATCTGGTCCCGTTGGCATTAGAGCATCCGAAGGCATGTTTCATCGGATGTGACCTCAGCCGGAGCGCGCTCGCGTCAGCGCAACGCATGGTCGAGGCCTTGGGCCTCACGAACGTAGAGTTGCGGCACGCCGACATTTGCGACGTCGACGACGGGTGGGGCCTCTTCGATTACATCCTTTGCCACGACGTTTTCTCTTGGGTTGGTCCGTCGGTTCGGCAAAAGATTCTGACCATCCAGAGGCGTAATCTGGCGCCTCACGGCGTGGGCTACGTATCCTACGACGCGTTGCCGGGGTGGCGCCTGCATGGAATCGCCCGCGACATGATGCGTTACCACGCCGCGGGTTTCTCCGACCCGCAGCAGGCGGTCGATCAAGCGCGGGCGATCCTGGCGATGGGCGCTGCCGTGCAGGACCAAACACCGGGTCCCTTCGCGGAGGTGCTGCGCGAGGAGTACTTCAGATGTAGTGCGATGACGGACGACCAGCTCTACCATCTGGCTTTTTCCGAACATCACCAGCCGTTCCATTTTCACGAGTTCATCCAGACGATTGTTGAAGCCGGACTGCAATTCCTGGGTGATTCCAACGTCACTCGGTTGTTCGGTCCTCGTGAGCCCGCGGCCGCGCACGCGTTTCTCAGTGAGCTGCCACGATTGCAGCAACAGCAGTACCTGGATTTTCTGACTGATTGCAGCTGGCGGGGCGCTCTGGTTTGTCATCGCGATATCGAGATCCGGAGTCGCCCCGAGGCAGAGGTCGTGCGCAACTGCTGGATCAGCCTGGTGGTGACCGCTCAGTGTGAATTGGTTGCGTCCGACCCGCTGATCCAGGCAGCCCTGTCTCGTCTGGAGGAGAGGCGTCCTGAATTCGTCGCCTTCAGCGAGTTGGGTGATTGCGGCTCGCTGGCGACGGGTTTCTTCATGGACGCCTACGCCGCAGGCAGACTGGATTTGGCTCTTGCACCGCGTAGGCTTTCATGCCGCATCAATGATCGGCCCACCGTAAGCCCGTTGGTTCGTCTCCAGGCCCAGGACGGTTCAACAGTCACCAATGAGAAATGCGAGCCCGTGAGGTTGACCGACCTCGCTCGCCGCGTGGTCACGCTTCTGGATGGCGTCCACAGCAGAAACGATGTGACGGAAGCGGTTGACCATGAGATCCGTTCGGGCACCTTTGCGAACGACTGGATTCTTCGCCTGGAAGGTGATGACCAGGATGTGGGACGCTTGGTCGGCGACATTCTTCGACATCTTCGTGATCGCGCGTTACTCATCGCGTAAAAGGCGTCAACTGAAAGGCGATCGAAAAGGGCTCACATGCGACCAATCGACACGCTCGGCCTCGCGCCCGTTGCGCCACCATCCTCGATGCTGAGCGCCGCCCGGGCGTTTCTCGACTCGTTGACGCCCATGCCTTCCGCGCCATCGTCCCTCACATGTCTCACACTCGCGGTGGCGACCCTTCTCGGGGCGGCGATCGACGCGCAGGAGGCGGTGGGCCAGCGTCGGTACATCCTCGCGACGGGACGCCGACTCCCGTACCTGTACGTCATTTCGCTCGATGCCGCTCTCGATCCGGCGAACGACCGCACATCCAAGGCGATCGTCGGTCGCAGCAAAGTGGCGACGGAGGCATTGGACGGGCGTTTGCTCGGCGATCCGGCCAATCTCGTCGTGAGCGAGGACAGCCGCACCGTCTACGTGGTGAATCATCATGGCGCCATCGACAACGCCGGCGTTTCGCCAGCACGGTGGCCGCGGACAGATCGCGGTGCTCGACATCGACGATCTCCTGGCCCCACGGAACAACGGCACCGCAAACGCACTTCGGCGGCACATGGACTCCGGCGGCTTCGGGGCGCTCGGCATCGTGCTCCTGCCCGAGATGCTGGTCATCGCCAACGCCGAGAACCATCTGACGGAGGACGGCGGCAATCGCATCACGTTCGTCGACCGACGGACCGGCAGCCTCCGCGGCACCGTAGAGCTCGCGCTGGGCTCGCCCGGGTTTCCGTGTCCCGACTACCCGGTGCCCTATGTCCCGCCGTACGGGCCGCCGCGGAACCTGGCCGTGCGCGCCCCGGATCCGGGCTTTGGATGCTTCCCGAACCCGAACGGGTTGGCGCTGGGCCGGGCCACCGATGGAAGCGCCTATGTCTTCTCCGCAAACGGCGGCACCAACGACGTGTCCGTGATCGACCTCGGTCGTGCGCTACGAGGGGACAGTCGTGCGGAGATCGGTCGCATCCCGATGCAGGTCGGCCCGTGGGGCATCACCGCGACCCCCAACCGGCGGCACATCATCGTGGCGAACGGCGGGAGTCAGCGCGATGGATCCGCGGGCAACTCGATCTCCGTGATCGACGTCGACCGGGCGAGCGCCGGCGCGGGCGCGCGCCGAAGTTGCCCGCGTCCTCGTCGGCACCGACGATCCCTCGGAGCAGAGCCATCCACTGATCCCCTCCGTCACGCCCGACGGCCGGGAAGTGGTCGTCCCGAACGTGCGCGCGAACAACGTGTCGATCGTGAACATCGAGCTGGCGCTCGCCGGCAATCCTGACGCGGAAGTCGCACGCATCCCCCTCGTCCGGCCCGACGGACAGCCAGCTCGCCCGAAGGGCTCGGCGATCACGTCCGACGGCCGATATGCGGTGATCAGCGGAGGACCCTCGTCGCCGCCGTTCTCGCAGGAGCTCGGTCACCTCTACGTGATCGACCTTCGGTCGCGCAGCGTCGTCGCCACGGTGACCGGCGTGGGTCACGAGCCCTATGGCCTCGCCGTCGTGGAAAGGTAGCCAGGAAGGGGCGACGCGGCACCGATGAACCAACGGCGAGCTACTCGGCGTTCGAACCCGGATCGATCGCGCGGGCAGGCGACCAACGCGCCTACCGAAGATAGTTGACATCAGCGGCGGACCGATGTGGAATCCACTTCGCCCGAGCGCACTCCCCGGGCAGGAGGGCGACATGACACAAAAGGTTGCTGCAGATCTGCATGCTGGTTTCCGCCGCCTCGATTGTAGGGATCCTCTACTGGCGCGTGCCGGTGCCTGAGGCTCCAGAACGGAACGAAGAAGCCGAGAAGATCCCGGCCGCCCTCGAACGAAGGCTCGCGAGGCTGGCACGGTTTGCACCCTCGAGCGAGGCGAATGTCCCCGGCAGCCCGGATAGCTTCGCTGATCAGGACTGGATCGAGCACACCACTGACGGTCGAGGGCAACGGCCCCGTCGACTTTGCGACTCTTACGTCCTCGCGCAACGATTTTGCCAGACATCGTCTGCGTCCGGCGCTTGGCACCGGCGCTTGGGTCCCGCTCGGACCGGTCAACGGCATCAACGACATGAACAACGCCTTCCGCGACCGATCCGTCTACAACGCGGGAACGGAGAACTTCTCGGGCCGCACGATCCATGCGGTCATCTCGCCGGATTGCGACGACGGCGAATGCAAGCTTTGGATAGCCAATTCCAACGGCGGTGTCTGGTTCACCCAAAACGCCTTGGCGGAGGACAATCCGGCGACGGCGAACGAACGAAGGTCCGCGGTGGGAGTATCTCTCAGGCGTCTTCGCGGGTAACAACGTCGCGTCGCTTGAGCTCGATCCGAACGACTCAGCAGTTCCGGACGATCTGGGCCGGCACGGGCGAGCCGAACGCGTGCGGCAGCGGCTGCGAGGCGGGCGTTGGCATCTACGTGTCGACCAACGGCGGCCGCACGTGGAAGGGCCCGCTCGGCGTCGACTCAGTTCGCCGCCCGTGCCGTCGGGTCGATCGAAGTCAAACCAGGAAACTCGGACACGATCTTCGTGGCCTCTGGTCGCGCGGTCAACGGGGTCTCGAACACCTGCTGCGGCGGCGCCGATGCGCTCATTCCTGGCGCACCGCACTTCGGCATGTGGCGATCGCTCGATCGCGGCGCCACATGGGAACTGGTGAACCAGGGCGCGCCGACGCTGTGCACGGCGGCGACGCCTGACGCCGTGTCGCTGGAACACCACCGCCTGCTCGCCACGCGGCGCGCGTCGCGTCAAGATCGACCCGTCCGACCCGAACACGGTCTATGCGTCGTTCTTCGCACGCGGCATCTGGCGATCGCGATCGAACGGCGATCCGGGAACGTGGGAGCAGATCATGCCGCGCGCTTGGTCCGGCCACCGGCAATGCCGAGCGCGCCGAGTTCGACGTGGTCCTCCTGCCGAACGGCGAGACGCGCATGTACGTCGGCGTCGGTGGCGGCGGCTTGTTCGCGCGCTTCCGGCGCAACGAGAACGTCCGCAGCGCCCCGGCTGCCACCGTGCTCGCGAGCTGGATCGAACCTGACGAGCTCGGTGCCTGATACGCCGGGCTACTCCGCAGCTTCGAGGTTCTGCGATGGGCAGTGCTGGCTACGATTCAGTACGTCTACGCCCCGGCGACGAAATGCGCCGCTCGCCGGTGCCAACCACGACGTCGTCTACCTGTCGGGCGCCAACCAGTACAACGAAAACAACTATCGACTCCGGGCGATCGAACGGCCGAGCGGTGCTGGTGTCAACCGACGCAGGCGCAACGTTCACCGATTTGACGGAGGATGCGCGGAGCAACACCCAGCCCGGCGCGCTGCATCCCGGATCACCACGCGCTCGTGGTGAACCCGCACAACTGGCAGCAGTTCTTCGACTTCGGCGACGGCGGTGTGAACCGCTCGAACGGCGTGTTCGTGAACGAATCGGCTGACTGCGCAGCGGCGCCGAAATCGTACACGGGTGCGCGGCTGGCTTGTTCTGTGAGATGGTGCTTGCGCGCGTCCCCGAGCGTCTCACCGCGATCAACCGTGGACTGCGCACGCTTCATTTCTATCAGGTGGAGTACGACAGCAACGATCCCGAATCGCATGGCCGGCGGTACCCAGGACAACGGTTCCTGGGAGACGATCAACGGCGACTTCGAGACATGGATGAACGTGAACGTCGCCGACGGTGGTCATAACGCCTTCGACGCGCCCGGCGGCGACAGCGAGTATGCGCTGACCGGCTTCCAGTCGGGTCAGCTCGTCGGTGCGTTACCGTCGTTCGACCAGTCCGACGTGAACTGGAGCAGCCGACACGATGTTCCTACTTCTATGCCAACGAAGGCGTGCCGTTCATCGGCAACGGCCATCACCGATCCGGTCACACCGGGATCGATCTGGCATGGCCGCGAGCACGTGTTCCGCTCGACGAACTGGGGCCGCAATCCGGTGATGACGAAGGAGCAACACCGCCAACACTGCAGCGTCTGGATCGGCGACGGCGACGTCGACGAGGACGGCACGTACGAGCCGAACACCGTCGACGACACCTGTGACGACTTCAAGGCGCTCGGCGATCCTGGTCCCAACGGCCGGCTCACGGCACCGCTGCTCGGCGACGGGCGGGCGGGCACGTCGCAGTCCTCGAGCGAGCGTACAGCGATACGATCACGCTGTGGGCCGCCACGAGCACCGGCCGGGTGTTCGTTTCGAAGAACGCCAACGCCGCCGCCGCGGCTGTGACGTTCGTTCGGATCGACAGCACCGACACGGACGATCCGCCGCGCTACCCGACGGCGATCTTCGTGGACCGTACCAACCCCAACCGCGCCTGGATCTGGTACAGCGGCTATACGGCCAAGACGCCGCTGACACCGGGTCACGTTTTCGAGATCGTCTACGACCCGACGACCGGCACCGCCGCCTTCACGAACATCGACGGAACCGGAGCGGGCGCGTTCGGCGACATCCCGGCAAACTCACTCATCGTCACGACCCGCGGCGACATCTACGTCGGAACCGATTACGGCATTCTGGTGAAGCCGTGGAACAAGAGCGCCTGGCAACAGGCGGCGCCGGGCCTGCCCGCCCTCGACGTGGCGGATCTCGTCTATTCGCCCGAGCGAGGCCTGCTCTTTGCCGGAACGCACGGGCAGGGCATCTGGCAGCTCAAAGTGAAATAGCGCAGGCGTCGTCGCCGCATGACATCGGGCGATTGAACGATTGGTGATTGGGTGATTGCCTTGCCATTGACGATTCGCGATTGACGGATTCATCGGTGATTGGCGCCGACTGGATGCCAATCGCTAAGAATCACGAATCGCGAATCGTCAGGTTCGCGTGCTGGCCTAACCCGCTGCAGCCGACGAGCGGCGGGGAGATCGACGGAGAGTCAACACCGGGTTCGCCGCTCGCTGGCTGAGTGGCGAGTCTGTTAGACTCGCACGAAATCTCACGAGGTCTTCGTCAGAAGCCGACAGCTGTTGGCCGTCGTCTGCTTTGCCAGTTCGGGCATGCCCGCGTGGGCACGCCGCACAATGGCGGAGCCCTGACGACGAGTCGATTTCATATGTGCGGCCGCCTCGGGTGAGCTCGCATCTCGTTAAGCTGAACGACAAAGATGGCGGGACACCAACGTTTCATCAGTGCGGTCGACTCCTACGACTTGGCTCGCTTCGTGGAAGCGCAGGAGCGTGACTACGTACAGGCGCTGTCGGAAATCCGAAGCGGTCAGAAGCGATCGCATTGGATGTGGTACATCTTCCCGCAGTTCGATGGGCTAGGGTTCAGCTCAACCTCTCGGCGGTATTCGATCAAGAGCGTCGCGGAGGCCGAAGCATACTTAGCGGCATCCCATCCTCGGTCCGCGGCTGTTGGAGAGTGTCCGGGCGACACTGGGTGTCGAGGGCCGGTCGGCGTTGGAGATATTCGGCTCACCCGACGACATGAAACTGCGGTCGTCTGCGACGCTGTTCGCCAGTGTCTCACCGGCCGGATCTGTGTTTGGACAATTACTCGACCGGTACTTCGGCGGCGAGCCAGACGACAAGACGCTGCGATTGCTGGGAAAACGTGCCTAACGGCGCGAGGAGCCGACGGCGTTGAGCCTTTGTGTCACAATCCGGGACAGATGATCGGCTGAAGCGCAGGTCGTTAGACCGACCGACGAGAGCGTGTGTTCATGGACCGTGCCCAAAGGACCGAGGACAGCTACAATCGAGTCGCAGCCCAATACCTGGAGCGCAGTCGAGATCGCTCGATGCTGCGTCCGTGGATGCGTCGGTTCACGGAGCGGCTTCCTTCGAATGGGCTCGTTCTTGATCTGGGCGCTGGTCCGTGTCTGGACTCCTCGGAACTGCGTTCGCTCGGCCTGCGTGTGATTTCGGTCGACCGAAGCAGGCGCATGCTGATCGCGGCGTATCAGGAGATTCCCGGTCCTCGCGTCCAGGCGGACATGCGTCAGTTGACGTTTCGACCGAACTGCATCGCCGGAGTCTGGGCGTGTGCATCCTTGCTGCATCTGGACCGTGACGAACTGGTCCCGGCTCTTTCTGGGATTCGCGACGTTCTGGTCTCGTGCGGAGTGCTCTTCGTGTCGCTCAAGTACGGCAGTGGCGCGACCTGGGACACATCGAAGTTCGGGCCGGAAGCTCCGCGCTGGTTCACGTATTGGTCGGATGATGACCTGGACGCAGCGTTGGGGTTGGCTGGTTTCGAGATCGTCGAGTCAGCGACTGAAGAGGGTACGGAACAGATGGATCGCTCGATCGCTCGTCGCCGTGCGGAGGATCGTCGATGAAACCTGGGGACTCTGGTCGATACCGAGCTACGTGTGTTCCGGGGATTCAGGCGGTGGCATTTTCTTGAATGCGCGGTCCGGCCGCACAGCTGAGCGACTCGTAGCCAACGTCAGCGACGGCGGCCAGGACTGCCGCCGCCACAACAACAACAATCGCCTTGACACACGCGCGATTCAGATGTGGATCGACGATACCGTAAAGGCGAATTGGGAGAAATGATTCCGCGCTTCGACGCGATACCTAACACATTTTATGAGCATCGTAAGGTTCTATCGGTGGTCGTTGCTGCTGGGCTTCGGCTACTCTTACGTCTTCGTGGTCCGCATGGCCGGTGCGGTCATGATGAGAGTCGTCTCTTAGGATATATGGCGAATACCGAGTGGTGGCAGCGCGGTCCCATCGACGGCGTCCCCGCCGTCCTTCAACCAATCGCGCACATTCTTCTTCAAGTTCGCGAGAGCGTCGGCGAGATCGTCGAGCCGTTGACGGAGCAGGAATGGAACGCCCGCCCTGCAGGCGTGGCCTCCGCCGCCTTTCATGTGCGACATATCACCGGCGTCATCGATCGCCTCTTCACTTACGCCAGGGGGCACGCGCTATCGGCAGAACAATTCGCGGCGATTCAGTCGGAAGGTCAGGAACTTCTCACCGCGGACGTCGGGACCGTTCTGGGCGCTCTGTCCACACGAGTTGACGCGGCCGTTGCGGAGCTTCGCACGATCGATGTGACAACACTGAGCCACTTTCGCGGCGTGGGGCGGGCTCAGCTCCCTTCGACCGTCATCGGTTGCCTCGTGCATGGCGCAGAACACGCGATGCGTCACGTAGGGCAGCTTTCGGTGACCGCTCGTATCGTTCGGTCTAACAAGCGCGACGAGTGACTGTCTCTCCGCTCAGCGCAGTTGCCGCAGCACCGTCGACGAAATCACACACGAGAGCGTCCGATCTTTGCCGACGAGTTCGAGCGTCACTGGTGCCGTGGGGGCGAACGCAGGGTAGTCGAAGGTGAATCGACCGCCACCGCCTGCGATGGATCGTTCGGTCGGCGCTATTGCCTTGCCGGCCCGCTTGATCACGAAGTCGTTCAACGCATTCTTTGAACCGTTGGCGCGGGTAATCCCGATAGTCACGCGTTGACGTTGCGCCGCGGCATAGCTCGGCTGCGGCGCGGGTTTCTTTTGACGCACCGCAGTCCATACCTCGTACGCGACTTGTTTGTAGGGCGTATACCACGCCAGGACGAAGTCGTCGTTCTTACACAGGTCGGTGTCCCAGAACAGACACGCGGGATTGTCGCTGCTCTGTTTTCCGCACTCGATGGCGTTGTAGTAGCTCTCGGCATTGATTGCCGAGATGCCCTTGTTCCACGACGGCGTCGGTGCCGAACGCACTTGCGCTTTGATCTGTGCGTCAACGGGCGCGGGCGCGAGCACAGCGACCGCGAGCAGCGAAAGTATCGTCAGGATGAAGGCCTTGTTCACTGAGACACGCCCCAACATACCTTGAAGTGTAGAACGTAACTCGC
The DNA here is from genome assembly GCA_963762925.1 of uncultured Acidobacteriota bacterium. GTDB lineage: Bacteria > Acidobacteriota > Vicinamibacteria > Vicinamibacterales > UBA2999 > DASPWV01. Next base: position 24,087 of record CAVXMP010000008.1, read on the forward strand.
GCTTCGAGTGCGAGTGCGCCCGGGCCGCTGCATCCAGACATCTTCGGACGCCCGATTGCGGGGCTGGCCGAACGTCGCTTTGCTGTCGCGCGCCGTGGTTCCTGGCGATGGAGTGGATGAAGCCACCCTCGTCAAGGGATGTTCGGCTGACAATCCGCGACCGTAGGATTGTTTAGCGCATCGAGTGGATGAAGGCCACCCGCCATGCGAGACGGGTCAACGACCCCGAGTCGCTTGCTGACAAACAGCACCTCATACGCCCAGGTGGGAAAGGGATCGAGCCCGTCGGCGCAGGCGGCGTTGTTGAAGTGGATGTGCGCGATGTAAAAGAACTCCTTGAGGAGCCGTCACGACGGCCAGGTACTTTTCGTCGTGCACGCCGTGAAACTCCACCGCCAGTTGATCGATCTGGTCGAGCACTTCTCGGTGCAGAGAGAAACGAATCCCACTCCGCACCTTCGACGTCAATCTTCATCGCGATACGCTTCGCGGCGTCGCCGTTCTTTGCAAACTGGTTCTCGATGGTGTCGAAGAACCGTCCTTCTTCGGTCCTGGTTCGGCCGTCCACGCACTCCGCATGAAAGACCGTGTCGCCGCCTGGACACGCAGGCTGCGTCGTATCGAAGCAGTCGTACTGGTGGAGCCTGACCTTCAGCTTGGTTGAGATATCGCAGCCCCACTTGTCATAGCCGCTGATACCGTACCAATATCCCGACTGCACTTGGTTCAGCAGGTTAGCGCACATCAGGTAGCCGCCATCATGCGCCTCGCCAAACCTCTCGAGCTGACAGTTGGCCAGCGCCACCGGCTGCAGCATCTCGAACAGAGGACGGATGATGTGGGTCTGAATTGCCAGCATCTGACGAGCCTCGTCGGCCCTCATCTGGCGATTCCTGTAGACCTTCACCTGGTTGCGGACGACCAAACCGATGATGACGACGAGCAGTGCCACGGCAGCTACAACCAATCGGCGTCTGGTCACTCACCACCGTTCCTTTCGGCAACATTCATCGGGCGTCGAATCGAGCGAGCCCATGGCTAGGGGAGCACGCCCAGCCACCACACACCAAGAGCGAGGAACCCGACTCCAAGCACGCGCCGTAGCACATGACCGTTTGGCGCGACCTGTTCGATGAGGGCGAGCATTCCCAGCGCGGCCATCCACCATGCGTTCATCACGCCGACCGCGAACGCCGTCGCCATCAGCGCCCAGCAGCAGCCGACGCAGAACAGGCCGTGATGAAGGCCCATGCGGAGAGGGCCCATCGGACCGTTGTCCCAGCGCGTCAGGAAATAGCCAAACGGCGTGCGGCAATGTGTCAGGCAGGCGCGCTTGAGCGGCGCAAACTGGTAGAGTCCGGCGATCAGGAAAATAACTCCGCCGATGCGCGGGACGACGACATCGCCGGACGGTTGCACGAGCGCCATAGCTTGCAGTGCCCGTTGCAGTAGAGCCGCGCCAATCGCGTAGCCGAGCCACGCCAGCAAGTAGCCCGACGCGAACCACACTGCCGCGCGCGTTCTTTCACCGCGCTCGCGTGCTGCTGAAGCGGTGAAAGGCGTGCACCCATGGCCAGGCCGTTGGCGCCATCATCGCCGCCATCATGCCGAACCACATCAGCGCGAGCGGCCAGAAGGCCGTTTCCAGTGTGGTGTGAGCGTGCCCCACCATCACATTGCCGCGGGCGCCGACAACGGGCCAGTGACGCGCCACTCGAAGTGCGAGTAAAGGCCATGCGATCCCGCCGTCCGGAACCTGACCACGCCGTCGTCGTACTCCGACTCGCCGCGCGCAATCACCTGCGTCGACGCGTGAAGCTGGTTGAAGATGTTTTCGAACAGCACCGGCTTGGACTTGTCGCGGCCGCGAATCTGCGTCACGACCGTCTTCAGTCGATCGACGATGGAGGCGCGCTTCACTTCTCCTTCGTCCTCGAAGGCGATCGCGCGGAACTCGGTCGGCTGCCGGGTGGCGACAAACCCTGCGAGCTTCTCCCACGGTCCGCCGGCTTGCCCCGTGAGGATCGTTTCGAGGGCCCGCCGCTGCGCGTCCGAAGCGCTCTCGTCGATGATGATCGTCTGCAGCCAGCCGCCATCAATCATCCGCTGGGGCGTGTCGAACGCGATCACAACGCGCGTGCCGGCGAGCGACTCGTGACCAAATGCGCCCTCATCGATGCGCAGGGCCCAGTAGCCCTTGCAGCGTTCGTGGGTGCAGTTCTGGCTGAAGTGCATGTGCCCTGGGCAGACGAGGGCGCAGGAACAGTTCTCGAAGATCAGGCCGCTCGCGTACCAGGATGGACGAGGGGGGATCGGCATCGTGATGTTCTAGCGATGGTCAACGAGCCATGCTCGTATCGATCGTCTCAGCGAACGCGATGTGGTTTCCGTCGGGGTCGGCAATCATCAACGTCTTGACCTTGTTGCCGGACGATCGTTGGCTGGTATCGATGCCCAGATTGGTGAGTTGCGCCACATGCTCGTCAACGCTGCTCACCGCAAGTGTGAAGGAGCCAGACCCCGCACGTTCCGGGAGTTGATAGACCTGCAGCCACCCGCCGCGTTCGAACTTCCACTCCGCGACCTCCGGCATCGGTCTGGAGTCGGGTTGTTTCCCGAGCACCTTTGCGTACCACTCGATTGCGGCATTCAAGTTTTTGACGGCGACACTGGCAAGCGCGTTTTTGATCGACATAGGTTACCGAATGCGTTTGATGAGTCCTCAGTTTCATTCCCGTCCGTTGAGGAGTCAAGGCGCCAACGTTGACGGCTCAGCGGTCCATCGGGTGTCAGAGGAGCTGTGACGAGTTTGCGCTACTCTACCGCAGCCTCCGGCAACCCCTTCAGCAACGGCGAGGTCCCGTGTCCGACTTGATCTTCTACGCGTTTGCCGTCGTGGTGATGTGGGTGTCCTACCGCGTCCTGAAGTGGAACAACCGGCAGAAGGCGGCGATGCGCGCACCAGAGCGGCTGGCCGAAGCGGCGCGGCGCGGCTGGACCTACGAGCAGGAGCAGACCATGGTGTTCGAGATCGAGCGCTGGCAGGGCGCGAGCGACGGCGTTGAGTGGGTCGGCGAAACCGCGCGCACGGGCAGGCGGCGCTCGTTGCTCGACGGCGGCACCAAACGCGGGCCGGCGACGCTTATCACCCGCTGGTTCACGAAGCAGCGGATGCCGGTGTCGGGTCCGGTGCTGCTCCTGCATACCGCGAGCGACGAAGGACAGCCCAACGAGATCACCAACGCCCTTGGCGAGATCACCTCGCCGCTCGCCCGCACGGTGATCGGCAAGGTGATCGACGTCGGCCTCTCCGTCAAGTTCGGCGAGCCGATCGGCGCAGACGTCGAGGGCACAGCACTCAAGCTGGGCACCCTGCCCGAAACCGGATACGGCGGCTACAGCTTGATGGCGGCCGATCCCTCGGAAGCCTCGGCACTGCTGTTCCAACGCTTGGGGCACGCGCTGAGCGCGGCCCGCGCCGCGGCCGGCCCGGTTTCGCTCTCGGTGTTGATCACGCCGAAGGGCCTCGCCATCAGCGTGCCCCAGGGGACCTTCAAGACCGACGAGCTCGTGCCGATCGTGAATGCCGGGCTGGCGCTGACGAGCGCGATGCGCTGAGCGCACCGCGGCCGTGCCGCACGCCGGCTCGCATGCGCTCGTGACTTCTTTACTCGTTATCATGCACGCCTCTCATCACGTCGTGACGACTTCAAAATCATAATGAGCAGCACATGCGAGTTGATGAACGGCGCATCATCGAAGGCATTCGGCAATCTGACATCGCGCGCGTCCACGACGTTATTGCTCCCTACATCCGTCACACACCGGTTCTGCACGCCAACGGCCGTGACGTGGGCCTCGACCCGTTTCCACTGACGCTGAAGCTGGAACTCACACAGCATGGCGGATCGTTCAAAGCCCGCGGAGCGTTCGCCAATCTGCTGACCCGATCGATACCGCCATCGGGCGTGATTGCGGCGTCCGGTGGCAACCACGGCATCGCGGTGGCGTATGCCGCGATGCGTCTCGCAATTCCAGCGAAGATCTTCGTGCCGACCGTGTCCTCGCCAGTAAAGGTCGCACGCATTCGCGCTTATGACGCCGACGTCGTCATTACAGGCGATCGTTACGCAGACGCACTCGAGGCAAGCGAGCGATACGCGGCCGAGTCACAGGCGATGGCGATACATGCGTTCGACCAGATCGAGACGTTACTCGGACAAGGCACCCTGGCGCGCGAGCTCGCCAGCCAGGTTTCGAACGAGGCGACCGTGTTCGTGGCTGTCGGCGGCGGCGGCCTGATTGGGGGTGTGGCCGCGTGGTACGCGGGCGAGAAAACGCGCGTGATCGGTGTCGAGCCCGTCGGAGCGCCGACGCTCACTGAGGCGTTGAAGGCGGGAGGACCTGTTGATGCGCCGGCGGGCGGCATCGCCGCAGACTCGCTCGCGCCGCGCCGTGTTGGTGAATTGATGTTTCCGATCGCGCAGGACTGCGTCGATCGCGTACTCCTCGTCGATGACGATGACATCGTGCGGGCGCAGGAGGTGCTGTGGGACGTATTTCGCATGGGCGTCGAGCCGGGGGGCGCCGCCGCATTCGCCGCAATTCTGTCCGGGCAGTACAAGCCATCAATCGATGAACACGTCGTGGTCGTCCTCTGTGGCGGGAACGTGCAACGTTAATCCGCATGGCAGCGCAAACCATGGACATGACTGAATCGCTCGCCAATCGAGCCGCGTCTCACGCGTACGCATATCTTTCGACGATCCGCGAGCGCACGGTGAGAGCCACGCTCAACTCCGATGAGCTCCGCTCCCGACTGGGAGGGCCGCTGTCCGCTAAAGGGGCGGATCCGATGCATGTGATCGACGTGCTGGCAGACGCCGGGCGCACGGGCACCGTCGCGTCGCAGGGCCCTCGCTACTTTGGCTTCGTGACCGGCGGCAGCATTCCGGCGGCGATTGTGGCGGACTGGCTCGTCTCCGCATGGGATCAAAATGCGCAGATGTTCGTCATGTCGCCGATGTCGGCCGTTGTCGAGCAGATCGTGTCGGAGTGGCTGAAAGATCTGTTCGGGTTACCGCCGGCATGGAGCGTCGGATTCGTCACGGGCGCTCAGATGGCGACCTTCACGTCGCTGCTGACAGCACGACATGAGATCTTGCGCCGAGCTGATTGGGATGTCGAACGCGAAGGGCTGTTTGGTGCGCCACCGATTGAGGTGGTCGTCAGCGACGAATCGCACCGCACGATTTTCACCGCACTCCGGATGCTCGGCCTCGGAGCGGAGCGCGTTCGTCGGGTAGAAACCGATGCCCAAGGAAGGATGCGCGCGGATCGTCTCGAACAGATACTGCGCCGCGAATCGGGACCATGCATCGTGTGTGCGCAGATCGGAAACGTCAACACAGGCGCCGCCGACCCCCTGGGAGCAATCGGTCTACTCACCCGCGAACATGGAGCCTGGCTCCACGTCGACGGAGCGTTCGGGTTGTGGGCGGCCACAAGTCCATCACGCCGGCATTTGGTTGCCGGAGTCGAACGAGCCGATTCGATTGCCACGGATGGCCATAAATGGCTCAACGTGCCCTACGACTCGGGCATTGTCTTGACCGCGCATCTGGAATCACATCAACGTGCGCTCCTGATGCCTGTGCATTACATCCAGACCACTCCCGGAGAGCGCGACCCGCGCGCGTTTACACCGGACGAATCGCGCCGCGCGCGCGCACTGCCGATGTACGCCGCGCTTCGAGTGCTCGGGCGTGATGGTGTGAGCGAAATGGTCGACCGGTGCTGCAGCCATGCGACGCGGATGGCGGCCCGTCTCGCGCAGCATGAATGCATTCGAATCCTGAATGACGTGGTGTTAAACCAGGTCCTCGTTCAATGCAGGCCGCCGGGTGGCGATGATACGGCCGCCGCTGCCTTGACGCAGAAGGTCATCACCCGTGTGCAGGAAGAAGGGACGTGCTGGGTCGGCGGCACGAAGTGGCAAGGGCAGGTGGCGATGCGCGTCTCGATCTCGAACTGGTCGACCACGGATGAAGACATCGATCGGTCCGCGTCGGCAATCATAGCGGCGTTGGAGTGCAGTTGGGAGCTTCCTGCTACTCGTTTCTGAGTACTGGGGCCGGCTGCAACCGCATCGCGCGAAACGCCGGAACGGCGCACGCCAGCACGGCCACCACAAACAGCAGCGTGCCGGCACCGGCATAGGCCGAGGGATCCGACGCGCCGACGTTAAACAACAGACTCGACATCAGTCGCGTGGTGCCGAGCGCACACGCGACGCCAACGGCGATGCCTATGCTCACCACCGTCATGCCCTGACCAATCACCAGGCGCGCCACATCCGCCTGACTGCCGCCCAGTGCCATGCGGATGCTGATTTCCTTCAGATGCTGTTGCACGTAGTAGCCCATCACGCCGTAGACGTGAGCACCGGCGCTCGCAACAGGCTGCGAATGCCAATGCGAAGGTCCTGGATGAAATCCTGAAACAGCAGCGCGCGTTGCATCACGTTCTCCCTTTCTTCATCCTGCCGGCGGCAGTAGGTCCGCGTCGCCTCGAGATCGCCGAACTGCCGCAACGCCTCGCGCCGCGCTCCTGCGGGGCCATGCCCTCGGCGATCAACGTGTCGATCCGCATCTCGAGATGCAGGTTCAACTCTTCGTCCACGTCGGCCCTCACGGACCGGCGGCGCAAATACCAGAACGGGCGTCGCCGGCTCAATCTCAGGCTCCCTGCAGCACGGCGTCGACGGCGCGCACGTAGCGGTGCCAGTTCGCCGTTTCTTCGCGCAGGCGCTTACGCCCTGCCGGCGTCAGCGTGTAAAAGCGGGCGCGGCGGTTGTTTTCAGACGGCCCCCATTCGGCGTCGACGAGATCCCGGCAGTGCAGGCGGTGGAGCGCCTGATACAACGCCGCGTCCTCGACGGTGAGATCTCCCCCGGTCTGGTCGCGAACCATCGTTGCGATCGCATATCCGTGGCGTGGTCCTGCCGAAAGGCATCTGAGGACCAGGAGATCGAGCGTTCCCTGCAGGAGCGGCAACGGGATCGCCATTCTTCCCTCTTCCCCTTAGACGATGTGGGGAAGGATTTGGTTAGCATGGTACGCTAGCGCTCTTCGAGGTGAGCGAATGATCGATCGGCGTCACGTCCTCAAACTCGGCGCCGCGGCGCTGTCAACCGCGCTGTTCGCCCGAGAGCGGTTGTTGGCCAGGGCCCCGCGCCGGATCCTCTTTCTGGGCGGGACCGGATTCATCGGGCCGCATATCATTCACGCGGCGCTCGCGCGCGGACATCAAATCGCGATGATGAACCGCGGCCAACGTGAGCCCAACCAGAACGCCGGCGACTTCGCCAAGGTCGAAGCGATTCGCGGCGATCGCTCGCTGCCGAACGCCTACGCTAATCTCGCCGGCAAGAAGTGGGACGTGGTCATTGACACCGCCACGAATGTGTCGTGGACCCGCGAAGCCGTGACCGCACTCAAGGGATCGGCGGGCCGGTTCATTTACATATCATCGACCGGCGTGTTTCTCCCGTATCGCACCATCGACATCCCCGAAGAAGGGCCGGTGGCGCTCACCGACACACCGCCTCAGGATCCACCTAGTTACGGTGTGATCAAGGCCCTCAGCGAGCAGGTCGTGCGGGACGGCATGCCCGGCCGCGACCTCGTCATCCGGCCCAATTACATCGTCGGACCCGGCGATACGACGGACCGCTTTACCTACTGGCCTGTGCGCATCGCACGCGGTGGAGAGGTGCTCGTCCCGGGCCGCAAGACCGACTTCGTGCAATACATCGATGTGCGTGATCTCGCCGAATGGATGGCCGCGTTGATCGACCTAGACACGACGGGCACGTTCAATGTGGCCGGTCCGGCGACCAAGCAGACCCTGTCGCAGTTCGTGGAGGGTCTGCGACCGTTGCCGACCGTGCCAGTCAGTTTTACGTGGATCGAAGACTACGCGTGGCTGAAGCAGTACCCGCTGCGCAAATCGGCTGACGGGAGGACGGCGGGCCTGACCTACGCGGTTCCGTGGGTGCTGCCGGAGGGCGATAATCTCGGGCACGTGCAGATCAGCAACCGTAAAGCGATCGCCGCCGGCCTGAAATTTCGGCCACTGCTCACGACGGCGCGCGACACGATCGCGTGGAGGAAGTCGGACGCCGTGCCAGAGGCGCTGATCAAGCAGCCACGCTACGTCCTGACACCGGAACAGGAGCAGGCGATGCTGGCCGCGTGGAAGGCCCGGACCGCTCCCGCTGACGCCTAGCCCGCACCTTGTCGACGTCATCGCCCAACGTCAGGCTCAAACCACGTGACGAACGACCCATGGACGACACGCGCGCACCCTGGTGGCTGCGAACGGTCCTTGCCGCAGGTGTCTTCGCCTTTACTTTCGCGTGTCGGACTCGCGGCGTTACCGATCAATTTTGGCTGCTAGGCGATCAGATCCGCGATTGGAGCATCGCGCTGCGGCCGTTCACCGAGCTGCCACTCGTCGGCCCTCCGACACACGTCGGCGGCTACACGATCGGCCCCGCATACTACTGGCTGATGTGGGGAATCCGCGTGACGCTGGGACCGTGGTTCGACAACCTGCCGCACGGCGGCGGTATCGGGCAGGCGATCGTCGAGTCAGCCGCCGACGCCGTGCTGTTCGTCGCCTTGTGCCGGCGCATCGGATCTCCATGGCTCGCACTGGCGGGCGTGCTCGCAATCGCCACGTCAGCCTTCGACATGGCCTTATCGGCGATCGTGTGGACAACCGTGGTCGCGTCGGCGTTCGGGAAGGTAGCGATCGCGCTCATGCTGTTGCGGTGGCACCAGGCCAGCTTATGGCGCGTGGCACTCGTGGCGGCTGTAGCCTGGAGCGCCGTGCACGTATATACCGGAGCCATTTTCGTTACCGTTGGCGTATTCATGGCGATGGTCGCGGAACCCGCCGTAAGCCGCGATCGCAAGAGCCTCGTTCATCGCGCCGCCGTGCTCGCCGGCGTCGTCGGGGCTCTGCAGGTTCCATGGCTGCTCTATCACCTGCAGACGGGGTTCAGTGCGCCGACGATGGGCGCAGTGACGGGCAGCGTGCGGCTGGTGCTATCCGGCGAGCAAGGCGCGCAGGTAGCGAAAAGCGTTGACGGCCTTGCTGCCGCGTTCAATTACATTCAGGTGCAGCCGTGGAATGTGACGTGGCTGCCCTGGGCAATCTTGGCCGCTGGCGTCGTGGTGGCACTGAGGTATCGGCACGATCTGCCGCTGGTGACCCTGCTGCTCGTGCCACAGGCCGCGGCGCTCGCCGGCTACGCGCTGTTTCTTGGCTCGGTGGATCATTACTACTACATACCGGTCGTTCCAGTGATGCTGCTCACCGTGGTGTTTGCGGTTTCGCCGCCGTCGCGCCGTGCGCGCACCGCGCTCGGGGTCGCGATGCTGGCGGGCGTCACTGCGCTCATTCCAGCGCGGCTGCAGATGGCGGCGACGCTGCACAAGCTGCCGGAATACGGCGTCCTGCTCGATGCGTCCCGGCGGATCGTCGGAACGCGCCTGCCCATGCGCGCCGTGATGGCGGACTTTCCACTGCCGCCGACGGCCGAACCGGATTTTTTGTACCGGGTGTTGGGCGGCCAAATCGAGCCCGGCGCGCCACATATGGCGGTGATCCGGCGTGACGGTCAGGTGGAGTACCGCCGACCTCAAGATTAATCGCCGTCGTCACCCAGAGTGACGTTCACGATTCAGCCTTCTCCTTGCCATGCCGCGCGTAGATAGTCACAATGTGACTTAAATGGGCTACAAGGGCGCACAGTCGTCCCTCGCCGAGTTCGAGCTCCTCGTGCTGCTGGCCGCGCTGCGACTCGGTCCCGACGAGGCCTACACGGTCTCGATCGCCGACGACATCCAGCAACGGACCGGACGGTCGGTCAGGCGCGCGAATGTCTACACGACACTTCAGCGGCTCGAGGCCAAGCGGCTCGTGACCACGCGACTCGGCGAGCCACGGCCGGAGCGTGGTGGGAAGCCGCGCCTGCTCGTCACCGTACGGCCGGCGGGCGTGGCCGCAGTGCGGACGACGACCGGCGCGATTCAGGCGATGGTTGGCGGGTTGGGCGACGTCATTGGAGAGACGACGTGATCACACGTTCGCGGTTAGCGACGATGCTGCTGCGATCGCTCGCCCCAAGAGGAGAGGCCGAGGACGTCATCGGTGATTTAGAGGAAGCGCATCGCCGCCGCATGCGGCGCCACGGCCCAACGGCTGCGCGTCTACTGACAGCGGTCGAAACCGTCGAAATGGCGGCGGCGCTCGTGCGGTCGCGCGTCGCGCGCTGTCGAATCAGGGGGAGCAGCATCGTGCAGGATTACAAGCTGGGTTTCCGGATGCTCGCGAAATACCCGGGCCTCACGTTCGCGGGCGGTTTGGCGCTCGCCATTGCGATCGGAGTCGGCGCGGGCTGGTACGACCTCACGCGCGATCTGCTCCGGCCGACGCTGCCGCTAAACGAGGGCGATCGCATCGTCGAGATCGAGATGCGCAACTCCGCGGCAAATGAGGATGAGCGGCGTTTGCTGCACGACTTCCTCATCTGGCGGGAGGACGTTCGCTTGGTCACCGATCTTGGCGCCTACCGCACGCTCGAGCGGAATGTGATTCTCGGCGACACGCGTCCGGAACCCGTCACAGTCGCGGAGATCACGGCCTCGGCGTTTCGCCTTGCTCGCGTGCCGCCGCTCATCGGGCGGCCTCTGCTCGATGCCGACGAACAGCCCGGCGCGCCGCCTGTTGTCGTGCTCGGCTACGGCGTATGGCAGCGGCAATTCAGCGGACGTGCCGACGTAATCGGACAAACGGTGCAATTGGGAAGGGCCACGACGACAGTGGTCGGCGTGATGCCCGAGGGCTTCGCATTCCCCGTGAATCACCGGCTGTGGGTCCCCCTCCAACTCCAGCCGTCCGGGTACGCGCCGCTCGAGGGCCCGGCGGTCCGCGTGTTCGGCCGGCTCGCGCCCGGAGCGACACAGGCGCAAGCCTACGCGGAGCTCACCACCCTGGCCGAACGCGCGGCCGTTGCCTCTCGCCAGACGCATGAGCATCTACGCCCGCGCATCCTGGCGTACGGCGGCGAGTCTCCCGGTGATCGCACCTGGTTTGAGTTTGCACTCACGCACCTGCCGATTCTCCTCGTCTTGCTCATCGCGTGCACCAACGTGGGGACGCTGATCTACGCGCGCACCGCAACGCGTGAGGCAGAGATCGCGATGCGTCACGCGCTCGGAGCGGGCCGGTGGCGGATCGTCAGTCAACTCTTCGTCGAGGCGCTCGTCCTCGCGTCTGCCGCCGCCGTGGTTGGACTCACCGGCGCACACTGGGCGGTGAAATGGGGCATGACGGCGTACTTCTCTGGCCAGAGCGGGGGCGCGCCATTCTGGCTCGATCCGGGTCTGAAGCTCACCACGATGCTCTACGCCGCAGGGCTCACGATCGCCGGCGCCGCGATCCTGGGTGTGCTGCCCGCCTTGAAGGTCACGGGATCACACGTGCAGGCGCAGCTGAGGAACTTGGGCGCGGGCGGCTCGACGTTGCGATTCGGCTTCTTCTGGACGACGGCGATGATTGCCCAGGTCGGCCTCACAGTCATCTGCTTGCCTCCCGCGATGGGCATCGCGCAGGAGGCGCTGCGCGATCGGATGATCCGTGAGCGATTCCCTGCCGAGGAATACCTGGCCGTGCGGATCGGATTGGATCGTGAAGCAGCACCGACGGTGGCTGGTGAGGAGTCGGCGCCGGCATTCGCAGCCCGCCTCGATCGGACATACGCGGAATTCGAACGACGTGTCTCGCAGGAGGCGGGCGTGGTGGCGGTCACGTTCGGTGACCGACTGCCAGGCATGGGCCCCTCCGTTCAGGAGGCTGAAGTCGAGGTGTCGCCGCAGACGACGCCGATCTTGATTTCGAATCTCTGGATGACGTCGGTGGGGCCGCGGTTCTTCGAATCATTCGACATTCAGATGGTGGCTGGCCGCAACTTTCACGATGGCGACCGTGCGGCCGGTGCACGGACCGTGCTCGTGAACGAGGCGTTCGCCCGGCGTTACGCGAACGGCGCGAGTCCCGTCGGGGCGAGGGTGCGAAGTATCAGCTCCGACCCCGCGACGCCGGACCCGTGGCTCGAGATCGTCGGCGTGGTCCGCGACATCGGCATGACGCCAACGGATCTCGGTGAGGCACCGTACGTCTTCCGCGCGGCGTCACCGGCAACGGCGTCCCCTCTCGTCATGGGTGTGCGCGTGGCGGGTGACCGGGCAGCGCTGGCGCCGCGGCTGCGGGCGATCGCTGCCAGTGTCGATCCCGGTCTACGCTTGGACGAGATCCGGTCGCTCGACGAGCTCGCTTGGACCGTGGACGTGCCGATGATGATTGGGGCGAGTGCAATCGCCGGCGTCGTCTGCCTCGGGCTGTTCCTCTCGGCAGCCGGGATTTTCTCGCTGGTCTCGGTCAGCGTCGCCCGGCGGACGCGCGAAATCGGCCTGCGCAGCGCGCTCGGCGCAAGCCGCGCACGCCTGCTTGCCGGTGTCTTCTCGCGGGCCGTCCTGCTCGTCGGCAGCGGCGTTTTCGTTGGCAATCTCGTGCTGATGTTGTTCGTGATGCTTTCGCCAGAGGTGGACATGGCCGACGTGGCCGACGCGTTGCTGGTGACCTCGGCAGTGATGCTCAGTGTGGGGTTGCTCGCCTGCATCGAGCCCGCCAGACGCGCGCTTCGCATCCAGCCCACCGACGCGCTGAAGGAGGCGTGACGCTGGTGTCTGGCGCTCTTTGCGCGCTTGGAATTACGATTCGAGAATGCCTCACGTGACCAGGGTTAAAGCGCGGGTGCTGCCTGCCGCAGCAATTCTCGGGCTGTTCACAACCAGCCAGCCGTCGGCCCAGGAGGCGCGCAGTTCGAGCTGGTTGGATCGCCCACTCGTGAACTGGAACAAGCCAGGCGAGAGGGTGCCCGCTCCACCCTCCGATGCCGAAGCGAAGCAGGAGGTGATGAATCGTTGTCAGCTGACGCCGCCGCTTGTGACCGCCGCCGAGAAGGCGGTGGATGCGGCCGGGTGGGTGCCGTTCTGGAACGTCGATCAACAACTCGTGCGCGACGGCGTCGAGATCGTCGGCGGGATGAGCGGCGCCGACGGCATGTGCCGGCCGGCAAAGTACAGCCTCTTCGTGTTTGTGGACGGACGGTTCGCCGGAACGCTCTCGCCGACGACCATGACGTCGCGCCTCGACGGCTCGTCGGGCGCGGTGCGGATGTCGCTGCCACTCTTGACGGCCGAGTTCGCGCGTTACGCGCCCAGCGATCCCCTCTGCTGTCCATCTTCGCGAATGACCGTTCGCTACCGCATCGACCGCACGCCCGCGGGCCCTGTGGTCGCGCCGGTTGACGTCAGAACGACGCGAACATCCGGCTAGCCACTTCCGTCGAAATAATGAGGGGTTCCCGTCAATGCCTGCTCGTCGTCTGACCCGCTCTCGAACCGACGTCAAAATCGCGGGCGTCTGCGCCGGCCTCGCCGACTATCTGGACGTCGATGTGGTGCTCGTGCGCGCGGCCTGGCTCGTGTTCTCGATTGTCCCTGGCGCCATTGTCGGCGGCGTGATCGCGTATGTCGCCGCCTGGCTGTTGACTCCTGAAGCAACCGAGTCAGCGCCCGCGTCGAATCGGCGACGGCTGACACGATCGGTAGCCGACGCGAAGATCGCTGGCGTCTGCGGAGGTCTCGCCGAATATTTCGGTGTCGACGCCACGGCGATCCGGCTGGTCTGGGCCGTTCTTTCGATCTTCTTCGGCGCGATCGTCGGTGGCGTCCTTGCCTACCTCGTCGCGTGGCTGATCATCCCGAAGCCGGAGGGCGTCGTGTTATCGACAGCCGCGCCCCCGTTCACGGCGTAAAGACGCGTCGCATCGCGACGTGACCGAGCGCGAGGACGCTACAAGATCACCACCGGCTTGCGTGGCGGCCGGAACGTGCCCGACTCCAGCGCCTCAATCAATTTCTTGAAGTAGCGCCGCGTCTTGTTGTCCCACACCGGGCTCTTGTCCTTGAGGCCGTCGTGCTCGCCGAGCCGACCGTGAAATGCACGCAGCACCAGCGCCGCCGCGCGCGCCGGCGGCGGAGGCTCCGGCATCTTGTAGATGTTCTCGTCGTTATCGATGTTGGAGAGCGGGGTCACCACCAACTCCACCGGCAGATGCGTTTTCGGATCGCTCGCGGGATCGAGTTCGTGCTGACCGCTCACACCCTTGTCCGAGGCCACGTCGGGATCGCCGTTGAAGTGCTCGTAGATGATGGCAAGCAAAATGAGCGGCGGACAAACAAGCAGCGCGAGCGCGAACACTTCGGAATGCTCACGTCCGAGATCAGAGATGTCGAAAAAATCGTGCGTGCCCGGCGTGAGATACGTCGCGTGACTGCCGCGGGCGACGAACACGTCGAGTCCATCGCGTGCGTCGCCGGGATCGGCGTCGATCGCGCGGACCTCATCGGCGCGATTGGCCTCGTTGTGCACTGAGGTAATGATGCCGAGTGGCGCAACGGTTTGCGGATCGCCATTCTGCGTCTGCAACTCCTGCAGGGCCAGGCGCTCGAAGACGACGCAACAGCCTTCGTTGTCGACCTCGTGCTGGTTGGTGAAGATGCCGCCATAGCGAATGAAGTCGTTGTACGCGTACGTGAAGTAGTACTCCATCAGCCCGCACGTTGACAGCGCCAGCCATACGGTGTGATTCACCGTTGTCGGACGTCAGGGGTCCGTCCGGCGGCGGATTTGCAGCAACTGCTCGACTGCGATCGAAGTTGCCGGCTTCGAATTCGCGGATCAGATCGCGCGCGAAGGCATGGCGAACCTCGCGGCTCGCCGGATGGTCCGCGTTGTTCTCGAGATTTTCGCGGAAGAAGATCGGTAACGTCGAAGTCTCCCCAGATCGCATCGCCAGGCTGCTTCGGGATCTCAGCGCGCAGGGCCAGTTCGTGTTTGAGCGTCTCGAGCAGCATCCGGAACTCGGTGCGTACCCGAAGCGGCAGCCGCGGGAGACGCGGGTTGCCGATGGTCGGCACTTGCGTGCCGTCCTTGGTTGTTTCCGATCCAAAGAACTTGTCGCCGGCGCGAAGGCTGCCGCCATACGAGTACACCGCGTTGGCATCGACATCTGCCTCGAGAGAGCGCCTCGTCTGCCGTGTCGCCCGACCCGCGCAGGCTGACACCGCCCACGCGGACAATCGGCGGCGCCGCCTTGACCCCGGCAACCGTCACCGCGAACTCCTGCTGCACGAGCGGATCGAAGTCGCGAAGAGCTGGGCGGCACCGTGTAGAGCTCTTCGAGGTCGATTGAGTAATACATCTCGACCTCGTGAAAGTTGATGTCCGGCAGCCACGCGCGTGCGAGCGTGGCTAACCTTCGCGATGACGGATCGGTCCCGTGAAATCGAGATGCAAGCGCTCGGCGAGATTGGAGAGTGCGTTGGCGTCGGGCATCAGCGTCCCGCTCCGAGGCGATCGATCACATCACCAAGATCCGATGCGAGTGGATCGAGCGTGGCAAAGAGCCGCGGATTCGATGCGCGAAGGTCATTGGTCGCGCCCGAGCAGTGGCCGTCAAGCGCGTCGCGCGCGGTCTTGGCCCTGGCCACTAAGGCCTTGAACAATGCCGGCTGATTCTCGGCCAGGATCTCGAGGAGTTTCTTCAGGTTGGTCGTGACTTCGTTGCGCGACTCGGCCGTGCCGTCCCGTACGTAGCGATTGAACGCCTCGCCTGCCTGCGTGCCGAGGGAGTGGACCGCCACCGCCGAGGGCGAGAACGGACTGCCCGACTGGCCTGCGCGAAACGGCGACGTCCTCGACGCGTTGAATGCCGCCATCAGCGCGCGCGCCTGACGCAGGACGGTCGTCAACTCGCCCACGGCTACCTTGCCGCACTCCGGCGAGAGGTCCGGCACCTTCTCGAGCTCGAGCTGCTGCCCGAGAGCGTCGGTCGCGGCGTCCTCGCGCAGTTCGATGAGACGGAAGTTCGAGACCGCGGCATTGAGGACGGCAGTCATTGGCAGATCGACGTTCCCGATTGCCATCTTTGTGAGATTGAACTGGTGACCTGGCTTCACGGCGTTCTCATACGCGACGAGCACGCCGTCCAGGAACACGTGGAGCTGCCCGTTGTTTGTCCATCGCACCTGAAGCCGGCGTCGTTGGAGCGGCTGTTGAGGGCTGAAGACCTGCTGGAAAGTGAGACCGTTGACCGTCGCAATTGCGTCAGCAACCCGAATCGTCAGTTGATACGAATTCTGCGCGGCGGGCGATGGTGGCGCCGTGGTCATCAACGTCGCCGACAGCCCCAAGTTGGTGGTCGAGAACAGCGTGACCGGCTGCGACTGGAGCAGCCGAATGAGCACGATTTCCATCGAGACGTCCACGCCAATGACGTTCGCGAGCGGCGCGCTCGGCTGATACGTCATGTTGCGGCCATTGCCGATGCCAAATCCGTGGAACCCCGTGAAGCTGGTGAACACCGGGCCGGATTGGATGGAGAGCGTACCGGCGGCCGCGCGATGAAAGGTCAGCACGGTGCCCCCGGATGTAGGGTTGCGGGGAAAACGATTTTCGTAGAGGAGCTTCCAACTCGTCATTGTTGGCACCGAGACGCCGCGACTCGAGGGGATTAGACCATGCGGCGTGCGTCGCCGATAATCCGCTCACCCGAAGCGCATGTCAACGCGTATCACGCGCGACCTGACGCTCGGGCTAACGCGGCGGCGGAGCGGCAATCGACAACCCGCGCGCGTCGTGCCGCTCGATGATCGTGCGCAGCAGCCCTGACGACTTGATCTCGTCGGCAAACGCGATCAGGTAGGCCGCCGCGGCGGCGTGTTGCTGCGGGACCCCGATCGATTGCTGCACCGCGGTGAAGCGACCCTCGAGCAGGCGCGCGCCCGGCAGCTTCTGTACGTCGTCGAGGAGCCGCGGCCGCAGGCCCGCCAGTACGTCGAGGCGCGACGCGGCGAAGAGATCAAACGAACCCTGTATCCCGTCGGCCTCGACCAGGGTCGCGTGCCGCAGCGTGCGCTGCAGGTATAACGTGTAGGCCGCCCGCGCCGTCGTGGCGATGCGCACACCGTCGCGATCGACATCCTCGATCGTTCGGATCGGCGAGTTTGCCGGCACCAGGTAGGTCGCTTCGATTTCGACATACGCCGGCGTGAACCGAATCTCGCGAGCGCGCGCCGGCTCGGCGCCGATGAAGGCGACGTCCCACGCGTTGTCCTTCGCCGCATCGGCCACCAGGCCGGCGTTCTCGTAGCCCACGAACTCCACCGTCGCATTGGCGCGGCGAGCGAGCTCGCGCGCGAGATCGGGTGCGACGCCGGTGTGCTCGGGCGCGCGGGCCGATACGAGAAGAACGTTGCTGTAGTTGAGCGCCGCGCGCAGCCGGCCGTTCGGGGCCAGCTGGTCCCGCGCCGCTCGGGACATCGGGGTCACGGCTGGCGATTGTACGGGGGCGTCGTGCGGAGCGTCGACACTGCTGCAACCGCCAGGCAGACGGCGACGCCCACGAGCAGTGACCATGACATGCGCATTCGCTGGCGGTGACATGAAGCCTCGACGTCAGAATCCGGCGGGCCGATCGCGCACCACGCCCAGCGCCCGCTCCATCGCCACGCCGACCCGCCCGATCGTGCCCTCGTCGAAGAGGCGCCCGATGAGCGTCACTCCGTGAGGCACGCGTCTGGGTGGTGAGAACTTCGGCAGCGGGTGCGCCGGATCGGGCGCCCAGTCGCTGCGCGCCTCCGACACCTGCACGAAGCCTGCGCGTAATGTCAGCGAAGGGTGGCCGGTGAAGTTGCCGATCGTGAGCATCTCGTCGCGCAGTGACGGGACGAGCAGCAGGTCCACCTCGCCGAAGATGCGTGACATCTCGCCGGCCACGCGGCGGCGCAGCCGATCGGCCTGAACGAAGTCCACGGCGGACAGAAACCGCGCCTCACGGAACAGGTTCGGCCACGCGTCGGGCACCTGCGCCTTCATCGCGTCCACGCCGTTGGCTGAGCGTGAGCTCCTCGAACGCGGCGGCCGCCTCGCTGAAGAGCACGTGCATCAGCGATCCGTAGGGCCAGTTGGGCAGACTCACTTCCTTCGTGGTCATGCCAAGTTTCTTCACGAGATCGAGCGCCGCGCGGTCCACGTCGGTGGCGGGGCTTTCGTTCATCCAGTTCGGGAAAGTAGCCGACGCGCAGGCCCTCGACCGGCGCAGTCGCATCGAAGTCCAGATGGCAAGGCACGCTCGACACGTCGCCTGGATCCGGGCCGGTGATGGCCTGCAGCACGAGCATCGCGTCTTCCACACTGCGCGTCATCGGACCCGAGCTTGTCGAGCGACCAGCAAAGCGCCATCGCGCCCGTGCGGGGCACGCGTCCAAACGTCGGACGCAGGCCGGTGACTCCGCAGCGCATCGACGGGCGCGATGATGCTGCCGCCGGTCTCGCTGCCGATCGAGAACCCGACCAGTGCGGCGGCCGTCGCTGCGCCGGGACCCGCGCTGGAGCCCGAGGCGCCTTCCTCGAGCAGCCAGGGATTCATCGTCTGGCCGCCAAACCAGATGTCGTTGAGTGCCAGCGCGCCCAGACTCAGCTTCGCGACGAGCACCGCGCCCGCCTCGGTGAGCCGGCGCACCACTACGGAGTCGGCGACGGGCACCCGCGTCCGAAACGGCTCGGCCCCGTAGGTCGTGGCGATGCCGCTCGTGTCGAGCAGGTCCTTCACGCCGTACGGAATGCCGTGCAGCGGTCCGCGATAGCGGCCGGCGGCGATCTCGGCGTCGGCCTGCTTGGCCTGCTGCCAGCGCATGATCGGCTGTCTTGGTGATCACCGACCGCAGTTTCGGATCGAGCGCGTCGATGCGCTGCAGGTAGATGCGCGTCAGGCGATCGGAGGTGATCTGCTTCTGTTCGATCCAGCGCGACAGCTCAGTTACCGGCGCAAACGCGATTTCGGCATCGCTTGTCGGCAACGGCATCGCGCTCGCGCGGCTGCGCACGAACGCGTCGCGCGTGGGCGCCGGGACGAGGATCGATGAGCGACGGCGTCCATACCGTGGCGGGCGCCACGTCGGGCTCGAGGGCGACCTTGCGAGGGCCCGTACGTCGTTCGAGCAGCGGGGCGAGCGAACGCTGCCAGCTCGAAGCCGCCAACTCGCGATCCGCCGGGCGCATCGTGACTTGCACGAGCTTCTCGGCTTCGGCGAACGTCGCCGCCGACACGGGCGGCCCAGTGACCGGTCCGGTGCCGAACGTGGGCGGCGCGCCGGGCGTGGAGGCTGGCGCCGGGGACGCCGGCGCTGGTCCAGACGACGAGGGCGCCTGGGTGCACGCACCCGAGGCGGCCAGCACGCCCAGGGGAGCTGTGATCAGAAATTGTCGGCGCGTGTTCATGATGCGAGCCCTGGGTATATCACGGCCGTCCATCAACACGATCGGACCATTACAATGAGCGGCGCTTCGGTCTCGCCTGGCGTGACGGCCGAACGCGGCATTCGCAACTGGAGATCGACGTGCGCATCACGGACATGAACTGGATGCAGGTGGAGAAATACCTGCAGCACGACGACCGCGCCGTGCTGCCGCTCGGCAGCACCGAGCAGCATTCCTATCTGCGGCTCACGGTGGACTGCATCCTTCCGGAACGCGTGGCGGCCGACGCCGCCGAGCCGCTCGGTGTGCCGGTGTTCCCGGTTGTGCCGTACGGCGTCACGCCGTATTTCCGCGAGTTCCCCGGGTCGATCTCGCTCAAGGTCGAAACACACTTGCGCGTTGTGGGCGACATCCTCGATGGCCTGGCGCACAGCGGCTTTCGTCGCATCCTGATCGTCAACGGGCACGGTGGCAACAGCGCCGTTCAGCAGTTCGTGCCCGAATGGACCGCCAGTCACCCGGGCTGTCGTGTGATCTTCCACAACTGGTGGAACGCACCGCGCACGTGGGCCAAGGTGCAGGCGATCGATCCGGTGGCGTCGCACGGCTCCTGGATGGAGAACTTCCCGTGGACGCGCCTCCCCGGCGTGAACGTGCCGGACGCGGAGCGCCCGATGGTGGACCTGGCGCGCGTGCGCGTCCTCGATCCGATCGCGCTGCGCGCCTATCTCGGCGACGGCAACTTCGGCGGCAGATATCAACGCTCGGATGACGAACTGCACGAACTGTGGGAGACCGCCGTGGACGAGACGCGCGCCCTGCTCACCGGCGCGTGGGGCGACGCGTCGTAGCCGTGAGCTGAGACTGCGATGCGTTGTCTCATCTGGGGCGCGGGCGCGATTGGCGGGACACTCGGGGCGTATCTTGCCAGAGCCGGTCACGACGTCACGATGGTAGACGTCGTCGCCGAGCACGTCGAGGTGATGAACCGCGACGGCTTGCGGGTGACAGGACCGATTGCGGAGTTCAGCGCACGTGTGCCCGCGTTTACGCCGGAGACACTCACCGGTTCGTGGGACACGATCGTGCTCGCGACGAAAGCCCATCACACCGACGTGGCCGCCCGCGCGCTCCTTCCGCACCTCACTGCCGATGGGTGCGTGGTGTCGGCGCAAAACGGGCTCAATGAGCTCGTCATCGCGCAGATCGTGAGCGACGCGCGAACAGTGGGCGCGTTTGTCAACTTCGGCGCCGACTATCTCGAGCCAGGTGTGATTCACTACGGTGGCCACGGCGCGGTTGTCGTCGGCGAGATCGACGGACGGATCAGCCCACGCGTCACCGCGCTCGGAAGCGCGTTGCGCGATTTCGACCCGCGAGCCATCGTGACGCCGAACATCTGGGGCTATCTCTGGGGCAAGGAAGCCTACGGCGCGATGCTCTTCGCCACCGCCCTCACCAACGAATCCATCGCCGACGCCCTGGCGATGCGCGAGTACCGGGATCTGTACATCACGCTGGCGCGCGAAATCCTGGCCGTTGCCGCCGCTCGCGGTATTCATCCCGAAGCCTTCGATGGCTTCGAGCCGTCGGCGTATCTCACGAGTGCGCCACCCGGCGCGGCGGAGCGTTCGCTCGACGCGCTCGTCGAGCACAATCGCCGCTCGGCAAAGTCGCACAGCGGCATCTGGCGCGATCTCGCGGTGAGGAAGCGCGCCACCGAGGTGGACGCCCAGCTCGGCATCGTGGTGACGCTCGGGGCCGAGGCCGGCGTGGCGACGCCGCTCACCGCGCGTCTCGTCGACGCTGATTCACGAGATCGAACGCGGCGCGCGGACGCAGTCACTCGATACGCTCGACACGCTGGCCGCCACCCCTTCGCGCACGGACCACGTATGAACGTGACCTTCACGGGCAAGACCGTCGTCGTCACCGGCGCGGCGCATGGCTTCGGCCGCGCCATCAGCCTGGCGTTCGCCGAACGCGGCGCACACGTCTGGGCCTGTGACGTGATCGATGACGAGGTGCGAGAGACGGAGCAGCTTTGCCGCGCGGCGGGCGGAACGTGCCACGCCATGCGAACCGACGTGCGCGACCGCAGTGCTGTCGATGCCTGCGTCGCAAAGGCCTCCGCGGCCTCCGGTCACGTCGACATCCTGGTGAACAACGCGGGCGGCGTGCTCGGACAGGTGGGGCGCCCGCTCGAGGAGATCACGCCGCAGGAGTGGCAGATCATCTTCGACGTCAACGTGACCGGCGCGTTCTACTGCTCTCAAGCCGTGGCGCCTGGCATGAAGGCGGCGCACGGCGGGCGCATCGTCAACATCTCGAGCGGCGCCGGCCTCGGCATCAGCCTCACCGGTATCCAGGCCTATGCATCGGCCAAGGCCGCGCAGATCGGCCTGACGCGCCAGCTCGCCCACGAGCTCGGGCCCTGGGGCATCACGGTGAATAACATCGCGCCAGGGTTTGTGCGCTCCAATCCCACCACCGAGCGACAGTGGGAGTCGTACGGCGAGGAGGGACAGCGCGCGCTCGTCGATCGCATCGCACTGAAGCGCCTGGGCACGCCCGACGACATCGCCCACGCCGTAATGTTCTTCGCGTCCGACTATGCAGGATGGATCACCGGACAGGTGATTTCCATCGACGGTGGCAAGTGACGGTAGACGCACGGGTGCTCGCGCACCTCGAAGCGAATCGCGATCGGATTCTCGACGCGCTCGTGCAGTTCGCCGCGATTCCAAGTGTGAGCACGGATCCGGCGCACGCCGCGGACATCGACCACGCGGCGCGCTGGGTGGCCGACGCTATCGGCGCCGCCGGGCCGTTCGCGGTCCGCACGATCCCGACCGGCGGCAATCCCGTGGTGTACGGCGAGTGGCTCGGCGCGCCGGGCAAGCCGACAATGCTCGTCTACGGCCACTACGACGTGCAGCCGCCAGACCCGCTGGACGAGTGGCACAGCGACCCATGGACTCCGACTCTGCGCGACGGACGTCTCTACGGCCGCGGCGTTTCCGACGACAAAGGGCCGATGCTGATCCCGATCGAGGTCGCGCGCGCGTTCTTCGCGCGTGACGGGCCGCCTGCCGGTCAACATCAAGTTCATGTTCGAGGGCGAAGAGGAGATCGGCAGCCGCCACCTCGACGCCTTCATCGCCCAACACAAAGCACTCCTCGCTGCCGACGCCGTGCTGTCGGCCGACGGCGCGATGTGGCGCATCGATGAGCCGTCGCTGACGGTGGCGAGTCGTGGGCTGTGCGGCCTCGAGCTCACCCTCAGCGCCGCAGCGAAGGACCTGCATTCCGGCCGTCACGGCGGCGGCGTGGCAAACCCGCTCCATGCGATCGCGCAACTCGTCGCCTCGCTGCACGAGCCGAACGGACGCGTGGCCGTCGCCGGCTTCTACGACGGGGTCCGCGAGCTGTCGCAAGCCGAGCGCGACGCCATTGCCGCCTTGCCCTACGACGAGCGCGCATACCTGACGCAGATCAACGCGCCCGCGCCATTCGGTGAGGCGGGTTACACGACGCTCGAGCGTCAATGGACGCGGCCCACGCTCGAGGTCAACGGCATGTGGGGCGGTTATCAGGGGCCTGGACAGAAGACCGTGATCCCGCGCGAGGCGCACGCCAAGATCACCTGCCGGCTCGTGCCGGATCAACAGCCCGACGACGTGTTGGCGCGGGTCGCGCGCCATCTCGAAACCCACGTGCCTTCCGGGACGCGCCTCTCGCTCGCGCTCGCGGACCACGGCTCGTGTGCCGCGCACATCGCCGCGGATCACTTCGCGCTCCAAGCAGCGGATCAGGCGCTGCAAGCGACCTACGGCGTGGGCCCTCTGATGGTTCGCATGGGTGGGACAGTGCCGATCGCCGAGTTGTTCCAGCGCCACATGGCGCTCGACACCGTCTTCTTCTCCTTCTCCACCGCCGACGAAGACTTCCACGCGCCGAACGAGTTCTTCCGCGTTCACCGGTTGCACGAGGGGCTGGAAGCGTGGGCGCGCTACTGGGACATCCTGGGCGAGGTGAACGCATGACCGCAGACCGGCAGGGTTCCTCTGCTGACATCGGGCTCGAGCAGGCTGAGGCGCGGGTCCAAGCGCACAGCGCCGGGCTGAAGAAGGAGCTCGGCGTCCGCGACCTGGCACTCACGCAGATCCTCTTCATCGTCGGGCTCACGTGGATCGGCGTGGCCGGCAAGCTGGGCCCGTCGCACGTCGTGTTCTGGGTGCTCGCTCTCGTGCTGTTCTATCTGCCTTCGGCCGCGGTCGTCATCTACCTCAATCGCTTGATGCCGCTCGAGGGTGGGCTCTATCAGTGGGCCAAGCTCGGCTTCAACCAGACCGTCGGCTTCCTGCTCGCGTGGAACCTGTGGCTCTACGTGATCGTGTTCACCTCCGAGATCGGCCTGCAGGCCGCCACCTATCTCTCGTATGCGATCGGGCCGAGCGCCGCATGGATGACGGCGAGCAGTGGATTCGTCGCGCTCGCGACGGCGGCCATTCTCTCCCTGATGGTGGTCACGTCGATCATCGGCCTGTCGGTGGGCAAGTGGGTGCACAACACAGGCGGCATCTTCATGATCACGATCTTCGGCACGGTGATACTGCTGCCTGTCATCGGGCTGCTGACGGGCACCTTGCCCGCCTACCATCCGTTCACGACTCGGCTCCCCGAAGTCTCGCTCCTCAACTTGAACATCCTCGGCAAGATGGGTTTCGGCGCCCTCGGCGGGTTCGAGTACATGGCCATCCTGGCCGGCGAGACCAGATCGCCGTCGCGTTCGGTCACGCGCTCGGTGTTTATCGCGGCGCCGGTCATCGCGCTGATGTTCGTACTCGGCACGAGCACGGTCGTGGCCTACATCCCAACGGACGACATCGACCTCATCGGGCCCGTGGCGCAAGTGCTGCGGGTGGGGTTCGCTCCGTTTGGCATCGCCGCGCCGCTCGTGACCGTGGCCATCCTGATGACATTGGCGATGCGCATCGGACAGGCGAGCGTCGCCTTCACCGCGGTGACGCGCCTGCCGATGGTCGCCGGGTGGGACAACATGCTGCCGGCGTGGTTCAGCAAGCTACACCCGACCTATAAGACACCGGTGAATTCGATTGTGCTCGTCGGCGTCTCGTCATTCGCGATTGCGTCGCTGAGCCTCATCGGCGTTGGCCATGCGGAGGCGTTTCAGCTTCTCTTCAACGCCAGCGGGATCTTCTATGCGCTGACCTACGTCGTGATGTTCGCCATCCCGTTGTTCGGACTGCGCGGCGTCACGCCACGCCCGCCGCTGTGGCTGCAACTGGCGTCGTGCGTCAGGGCTGCTGATGACGCTGCTCTACATCGTGCTGTCAGTGTTCCCGATCATCCAGGTAGAGAGCGTATCCACCTTCGCATTGAAGATCGTCGTGCTCATCGCCGTGATGAACCTCGTGGGCGTCGGCCTCCTCGTCTGGGCACGCCGGCGATCAGCGAACATGCGCACGGCGTGAGCGTTGGGAGCCTCGTCCCGTATCCCATGCGCCGGGAGGCAAGTAATGGAAGCGAATCAAATACACCTGGTCACCGCTCCCGTGTTTTGCGATTTGCAGTAGATCGTCCACGCTCTCGAACCCCGATTCCCGGGCCAGATCGTATGTGACGTCGGTGATGCTGATTGGCACAATTGAATCCACCACGATGTGCCCCTCGTCCATCCGGTAACGACCGCCCGCCTTTACATGGGGCCGCGCCCAGATTCGAATGCTGCAGGTGATTCTGCCGCTTCGGATTCTCTCGCGAAGGTGTTTGGTAAACACCATAGGGTCTACCGTTGGTTCTGTGTACTAGCCGTCTGTGCCTTCAGGCGGCGGTTGAAGAAATCGGCGGCAGCCTTGTAGCCGCGAACCCAGTTCTGATGCCGCAGGAAATCGTGGACTTCATCGGGGAAGACCAGCTGTTCCACCTCAACCCCGCGTTTGCGCAACGCCGTGATCAGGTTGATCGACTCAATGAACGACACATTGCGATCGTCGTCTCCGTGAATCAGCAGCACCGGTGATTTCCAGGTATCGATGCTTGCCATCGGGGAGGACGCGAAGGCGCGGCGCGAGAAATCGGGGTTGTCGAGCACGTTGTAGTCGGGCACGAATGTTTTGATCCCCTGGTTCCAGTCGTGCACGCCGTGAAAATCGACACCGGCGGCAAACAGATCCGAGGCGCGGGACAGGCCCATCGCCGTGAGATAGCCGCCGTACGATCCGCCCCACAAGCCGATGCGCGCCGGATCGACGTCGGACCGGCCTCGCAGATACAGCCCGGCGCCCATGACGTCGTTGAATTCGGCCCCGCCACTCGCGCCGTAGTTGAGCGCTTCGCGGAACTCGAGGCCGTAGCCGATGCCGCTGCGGTAATTGACCGAGAGGACGATGTAACCCTGGCTCGCGAGCCACTGGTTCATCGCATAGGCGTTCCGGTAGTAGTAGTTGTAGTGCCAGCCGAGGAGCATCTGCCGGCGCGAGCCGCCGTGGAAGAAGATCAACGCCGGCCGCCGCTCGCCGGCTTTCAGACCCTTCGGCAGAAATAGCTGCGAGTGGATCGGCATGCCATCGGTCGCGCTGACGATCACCGGCTGCGGCGTCACCAGCGCGGCGGGATCGAAGCCCGCGGGGAGCATGCCCTCGAGCAGCGATTGAGCGTTGCCGTCCGGAGAGCATGATCATCACGTGCGGCGGCATGTTCGCGTCGGCGTGCAGCATCGCCGTCCGACCATCGCTGGTGATGACCGGTTGCCATTCGCTGCCGATCGATTTCGCGGCCAGGCGCGACGGCTTTGCCGATCCGTCAACCGGCACCGTCCAGACGTGGCGCCTGTCGATGTCGTCCTGGTTGGAGTTGTAGATCATTCGCGACGCGTCGGGCGCGATGTCGACGTACTCCACTTCGAAATTGCCGGGCGTCAGTAACCGCGCGGCGCCGCCCGCCACTGGCACGGAATAGCAGGTGCAGCCAGCCGTCCTTCTCCCACGGAAACACGAGCTGATCGCGCGCGCCCCAATACAGCTGGCTGTTGGCGACGACTCCCTGAAAGGCGCTGCCGTATCCGGCATCCGCCTTCCACACCTGCCGTGCCTGCCCGGTTTTTACGTCGGCGACACGCAGCGACCACGGCTCGTCCACCGTCCGGCGCGGCGAAAACATGGATGGCCGCGGTGCCGCGCCCTGCCGCATCCACGCGATGCGCGATCCGTCGGGCGACCACACCGGATTGCCGTCGCGATCGAGCGACGGATCGATGTAGCGCAGCTCCTTCGACGCGAGCGTGAACACGCCGATGTAGCTATGTGTGCCGCGGCCGCTGACGAAGGCGAGCATCGATCCGTCCGGCGACCACGCGAGACTCGACGCGGTGCCGCGCGCGTTGACCAGTCGAACCGCGGCTTCAGGCGATCCGAGATCGACGCTCCAGATCTGACCGCGCGACACCCACGCAACACGTTGGCCACGCGGCGAGGCAACCGGCCCGCTCCCGACGCCGAGACGTTTCGGCGTGCCGCCCTCGGCGCTCACCGCGTAGACGGCCTGCTCGGTACCATCCTGCAGCTGCGCCGGGTTCGGCGACTCGCCCTGACGATTTGCGCTGTCGCCGCGCACATAGACGAGGGTTTTGGCGTCGCTCGTCCATCCAAGCTCGGTGATCCACAGTCCGTCGTCGCCGGTATAGGTGGTGACGGCTCGCCACTTCGGTGCCGGCGTGCCCGTCACCGGATCCGCGACCAGCACGTTGTGCACGCCGCTGTGGCTCGACACCCAGGCGATCCGTCCGCCCGAAGGCGCAGCGACGAGATCGGTCGGGAAGGGCGTCGCCATCAGCGTGTCGATGGAGAGCGTTGCCGACGGCTGGGCCGCAAGCTGGGCGAGCGCGACAACGACGATGAGCGGAGCAACAAGACGCGCAGTCATCTTCATGGTTTCTCTCCGAGCGGTCACCATATTAGCCGCACACCGCGCATGCTGACGCCCGGCCGCGCTGAACCATCCGCACATTACGCTACGCCACGATCTACCCGTGGTCAGTCTTCGCCCCGACCCGCGGATCTGGAACCGCCTACGCCAGGTCGACCAGGACTTCAAAGCCGCCGTACGCCATCCGCTTCACCTCGAACGGCATCGGCGTGTCTTCCATCTTGATGCGCGGGTCCTTCATCACCTTCGCATTCACCCGATCGCGGTGCGCCTTCGACTTGTAGACGATCCACGCGAACACCACCGTCTCGCCGGCCTTGATCTTCATCTGCTTTGGAAATGCGACGCCCATCTTGGTATCGAGATCGTCTCCGATACACTCGCGATACTCCAACGCCCCGTGCTCGCGCCAGATCTTGCCGGCCTTGGCGGCAATCTTCTTGTATGCGTCGACGTTCTTCTTGGGAATCGGCAATAAGAAACCATCCACGTAACGAGCCATTGCACCCTCCTCGCTTGCACATTATGGTCGAACAGTGTTCGCGCTCGAGTCGTGCGATGAGTGATCCTGAGCTGTGCCACGCATGAAGGGCAAGACACCGATTCCAGCAGAGATCGAGGAATACCGCGATCAACGCTGGCGCCGCGAAGCGACGCGCCAGGTGGAGACCGCGTACGACGCCGAACGCTTCATCGAGCAGGTCGGCCTCGTTGCCTGCTTAACCGATTCCCGCCGTCCAGGCCCGTCGCTCTATGTGGCCGTCTGCGGGCGCCGTGACGCCGTGCTGCCATCCAACGTACAGAAAGACCCCGAGGCGTCGCTGACGTGGGTCTTGAAGGATGAGATCGTCGGGCGCGGGAAGGTCTACTACGCGAAACTCGCGCGCGGCAAGACGATATTCCTCGCGCCGCGCATGATTCCTTACTTCCATGCGGTTTGGGGCGTACGTCGCGGCGACGAGAAGCGCCGACTGAGCCGCCACGCACAGGCGATTTTGCGCGTGCTCCGCAAGGAATGGGAAATGAGCACGTCCGATCTGCGCGCTGAATCGGGCGTAAAGGATCGCAAGGCCTTTACCAAAGCCGTAGATGAGCTGCAGGCGGCCATGATCGTGGTGCCAAGCGCGGTCTTCTATCAACCCAAGTTCACGTATATCTGGACGCTTGCTGTTGCACGGTTCCGCCACGCGCTGCTTCGGCGGATCAATCGGGAGACGGCTCTGCGCGAGATCGCGCGTGCCTTTTTGGCGGGAGCGGGCCTGACGATTCCTGGCGAACTGGCGCGGGTAACCGGCCTTTCGCGGCCCGACGCCGGGCGCGGCAACCGCGCCCTGGTGGCGGAAGGCTACGCCACGATGCTTGCGCCCGGCTATGTATCAGTTAGCCCAGATGCCGTGCGAGCCGTTATCGCCACCGCTTGCGTCGCGACCGTTGCCGGCCACGACCGACTAATCCCGACGCAAACAGGGAGTTGGAGCCGACTACCGAAGGCGCGACTCTGGCCGATACGATGGCGGACCCCCCGCAGCGGAGTGCAACGATGGCCAATCCCTACGCTCCACCGCTCGCGTCCGTTCGGGATATCGCTGACATTCACGAGACGGGCACGCCCGCGGAGCGATCGACGCGGCTCGCCGCGACAATCCTGGATACCATCGTCTTCGCGCTGATGGTGTACGTGCCGTTAATACTCGCCACCGTCCTGGCGCCGGCAGCTGAGAACGCCGGCCTCGATTTCGACACCACTTCAGGGCTGGGCGTCGGTCTCATGGTGTTGACGCTGATCGGGTTCGTCGCGTGGCTCTGGCTGACGATCACCTATATGCATCGCAATGGCCAATCGATCGGGAAGAAGTTTCTGGCGATTAAGGTCATTCGGGCCGACGGCACACCCGCGTCGCTCTCGCGGCTCGTCTGGCTGCGCAATGTCGTGAACGGCCTGATCAGCATCGTTCCGCTCTACGGACTCCTCGATGTGCTGTTCATCTTCGGGGAATCGCGCCAGTGCCTGCACGACAAGATCGCGGGCACCATCGTCGTCAAAGCCTGAAAGCCAGCCTGAGTGCCCAGGAACGTACTGGACACTGTCATTTCCGCCGAGACGCCCGAAGGCATTCTGCTCGAAGTGCGGCCAGCCGGCCTGACTGCACGCTTCTACGCATTTGCGCTCGATTGGGCGATCCGGCTCGCGATCCTGTACGCCGCAGCCATTACCGTCGTCCTGATGGGAGGGATCGGGATGGCCTTCTGGTTCATCTTGTTTTTCGCCCTCGAATGGTTTTATCCCGTGGTGTTCGAGCTCATGCTGTCTGGAGCGACGCCGGGTAAGCGAGTCTTCAAGCTCAAGGTCGTCATGGACAACGGGTTGCCGGTGACGCCGGCGGCGGCGTTGTCGCGCAACCTGCTACGCGCAGCCGACTTTCTCCCCTTCGCCTATGGGTTCGCGATCGTCAGCATGCTGGTGCGTCACGACTGCAAGCGACTGGGCGACATCGCCGCCGCCACTATCGTGGTGCACGACACGATCGCGATCCCCAGAATGGCGCTTGCTGAAGTGGCGCCGGTGGTGCCGGCGCTGCGACTCGCGCCAAGGGACCAGGCTGCCGTGATTGCGCTCGCGGCGCGGGCACCGAAGCTCACCGTCGAGCGGCTCGACGAACTGGCCGCCTTGGCAGCGGCAGTATCCGGCGACGCGGGTCGTTCGGGCCCGGTCGTCACACGACGCGTGCTCGGCGTGGCGCATTGGATTTTGGGACGCCGCGCATGACGCCCCTGCATTTCGAGCAGATGTATCAGGACGAATGGGCGGAACTCGAATCTTCACTCGCGCGCGTCCTCGGCCGCGATGTCGCTCAATCGGTCACGCGTTCGCCGGTGTCCGGCGCTCGCGTCGCCTCGCTGTACAGGCGCACGTGTGAACATCTCGCGCTTGCGCGCGCACGCTCGTACCCGGCGTACCTGGTCGATCGACTCGAGCGCCTGACCGCCGACGCCCATCAGCTGATTTATCACCGCCGCGAATTCAGTATCGCCGGCGCCAGACACATGTTGGCCGTCGACTTTCCGTCAGCGGTCAGGCTGCATGGCAGCGTACGTGTGGGTCGCCGCGGCGATCTTCATGCTGCCGGCGATCGTGATGGGCGTTCTCGTGTATGCGCATCCGGAACTGATCCTCTCAGTCGTCAGTTCGGATATGGCCTCCTCCTTCGAGACGATGTATTCACCCTCGGCTCATTCGATCGGCCGCACGCGCTCTGCGACCACAGACTGGATGATGTTCGGGTTTTACATTCGCAACAACGTGAGCGTCGCGTTTCAGTGCTTCGCCGGCGGACTGTTTGCCGGCCTCGGGTCGGTGTTTTTCCTTGCCTACAATGGCGCGTACGCGGGTGCGCTCGCCGGATACCTGACGGAACGAGGGCTTTCCGCGACGTTCTATGCGTTCATCGCGACGCACTCTGCCTTCGAGTTGACCGCTATCGTGCTTTCTGGCGCCGCCGGCTTGCGAATCGGCCACGCGCTGCTGGCGCCAGGACGCGCGACGCGGCAGCAATCGCTCGTGCTCGCCACACGCGAGTCCGCAGTCCTGCTCTACGGCATCACCACGATGCTGCTGATCGCCGCTGCGGTCGAAGCCTTCTGGTCATCAGCCAATTGGCTGCCCGCGAGCGTGAAGTACATCGCCGCGGCTGTGTGCTGGACGGCAGTCGTCGGGTACTTCACTTTCCAGGGACGCCGTGCAGGTTGAGGCGTTAGCCGTCCGCCTCAGGCCGCGAACGTCGACCGAAGCCGCCGATCTCGGGGTGCGACTCTGTCAAAGCGTATCGCCCACCGTTTACCGGTGTTACCTCATGGTGGCGCTCCCAATCGTCGTGCTCTCGCTGGCGTGCTTCCCGATCGCTGATGGGCTGCCCGCACTGCTGATTTGGTGCGCGAAGCCGTGGTTGGACCGCACGATCCTGTTCGTCCTCTCGCGCGCGGCCTTCGGACAACACACGGTCCCTGCCGACGTGTGCCGGGAGTGGAGACACGTGTGGTGGAACCAACTGCTGTTTACGTTGACCGTGCGACGCCTCTCGCCCTGGCGGTCGCTGACGCAGGCGGTGTACCAACTCGAAGGGCTTTCGATCCGCGCCGCGGGTCCGCGTGTCCGCCAGATCCGGCAGAGGACGATGGGTTCCGCACTGATGATGACGCAGGCGTTCCATATGTCGGAGCTCGCCTTGAGCCTTGCCCTGATATCGCTGGTGTTCTGGCTCGCGCCGTTGGGACGAGTCCCGGACCTCATCGAGTTCCTGTCGGGCGACGTGCCGAGCGTGTTGTCGGCAGCGAGCGCGGTTGCCTACGCGGTAGCGGTCCTCTTTCTCGAACCCTTCTATGTCGCCGCGGGGTTCGGGATGTATCTGAATCGGCGTGCCGAGCTCGAGGCATGGGACATCGAGCAGGAATTCCGGCGTGCATTTGCACATTGATCGTCTGCGTCTCGTCACGACACTGGCGGCATTGATCGCGACGCTCTCCGTGTATGCGGCGCCGGCGCAGATGCCCGCTGCCGATGCGGCACAGACCCCCGGACCATCCGAGATCGTCAGCGCCCTCGAGCGCGTCAAAAACGATCCGAACCTCGCACCCGATCAGACGATCAAGGTGCTGCGCTGGAGGGACGCGACCGAGGAGCGGTCGACCGGCAGGCCAACCTGGCTCAGATGGATTTCCGGCTTGTTTCGCTGGTTCGAACAATCGACCCGTGTCCTCGTGTGGGTCGCGGCCGTCGTGATGGTCGCGGTGTTGGGCGTGTACGTCGCTCGCAACGTTCGCAAATACAGTGTGACTCGCGACGTGAAGACATTTGTTGCACCGAGTCACGTTCGCGATCTGGACATCCGACCGGAGAGCCTTCCCGACGACATTGGCATTGCGGCGCGTCTCCTCTGGGACCGCGGTGAACACCGCGCGTCGCTCGCGCTGCTGTATCGCGGCATGCTGTCCCGGCTCGCCCACGTTTACTCGATACCGATTCGCCATTCCAGCACCGAAGGCGACTGCCTGGCGCTGGCGGCGAGTGGCCTCACGCGACAGCGACTCGAATACGTCTCACGCGTGGTGCTGGTCTGGCAACGATTCGTGTACGGCCGGAGAGACACGCACGCGGCGACCGTATACGAGTTGTGTGATGAGTTCGCCCGGTCGCTCGATTACGCCGCGCCGCTCGATTCCATCAGATCGGGCAAGGCCGGATGACGACGACCAACCTCCTTCGCGCGTTCGTCGGTGCCGCACTCGTGGCGTTTCTCGTCTGGATTGGCAGCAACACCTACTGGGTAGACGTTCAGGTGCCAATGCCCCCACAAGGAGAGGCGCGGACGAATCCCTTTTACGCGGCGCAGCGCTTTGCGGAAGCGCTTGGCGCGAGGACGACGTGGGATCGTGTCCTGACGACGTTGCCAACAGATTCAGTGATCGTGCTTTCTGGATGGCACTGGAGCCTGAGCGTCAGTCGGCGCGAATCGCTCGAGCGCTGGGTCGAGGCCGGCGGCCGCCTCGTCGTCGACGAGACGCTGGCGGGCGACCCGGAATACTTCGAGCGTTGGTCGGGCATCGTCACCGACTACCGAGAGTGGGATGAGACTTCCGAAGACACGCTCACCGAGCAGAAGCAGTGCCGGCAGCACGACGAGGAACCGACCGAGGCATCTGCCATGGATGTCATGCCGTCGAGTTATTCGCTGTGCGATGTCGACGGCCTGTCATTCCTGGCGAGCAACAGGCCGATGTTGTGGGCACTTGGCAATCAAGCGGGCATTCAGGCGATGCGTGTTCAGGTCGGACAAGGACGCGTGACGGTGATCAACGCGACGCCGTTCCGCGAACGGGCCCTCTTCGACGGCGACCATGGCCGGCTGTTTGTTGCCGCGACCGAGATACGCCGAGGTGATGAAATCCACTTTTTGTCGGAGGACGATCACCCTTCACTCCTGGCGTTGCTCTGGCAAAACGGCGGGCCCGTGGTGATGCTCGCACTTGCGCTGGTCGGGCTGGTGCTCTGGCGCCGGGGTACCCGGTTCGGTCCACTCGAGGCCCCGCCCGACAGGTCACGCCGCTCGCTCGCCGAGCAGATCCGCGGCACGGGCCAGTTCGCGCTCCGTCACGGCAGCGGCGATGCGCTTCATGCGGCGTCGGTTCGCGCGCTTGACGAAGCGGCCGGACGGCGGATTCATCGCTACGCGCAGCTGACGGCCAAGGAGCGTGCGACGGCGCTGGCGCGTCTCACTGGCATGGGATGGAAAACTCTCGCAACGGCGGTTCATCACGGCGACGTGCGGGGCTCCTCGACGCGGCACGAATCGACATCCGTGCCGACCAGCGCGATCGCCGTGCTCGAGACCGCGCGGCGGCAACTCCTCATCACACCGACAGGACCCTCGCATGCAACAGATTGAAACAGGTATCCCGATTGAAGCAGGTATCCCGCAGGCCGCCGCGCTCGTCGACGCTCTCCGCATTGCCATCGGTCGGGCGATGGTGGGGCAGTCGGCCGTCGTTGAACAGGTGCTCGTCGCGCTCGTCGCATCGGGGCATGTCCTGATCGAAGGGGTGCCGGGGCTTGGGAAGACGTTGCTGGTGCGTGCGCTTGCGCAGGCGCTGTCACTCGCGCACGCGCGTGTGCAGTTCACCCCGGACATGATGCCTTCCGACATCACCGGGCACGCGATCCTCGATCCGTCCACGCGCGAGCTGCGCGTCGTCCGCGGGCCGGTCTTCACTCACGTGCTCCTCGCCGACGAGATCAATCGCGCCCCCGCCAAAACGCAGAGCGCGCTGCTCGAAGTGATGCAGGAATATCAGGTGACGCTGGAAGGGCACACGTAC
Organism: uncultured Acidobacteriota bacterium; assembly: GCA_963762925.1. GTDB lineage: Bacteria > Acidobacteriota > Vicinamibacteria > Vicinamibacterales > UBA2999 > DASPWV01. The sequence goes on from CAVXMP010000008.1 coordinate 58,365, forward strand.
CGGCTCCCGAAGCCGTTCATGGTGCTTGCCACGCAGAACCCGGTCGAGACTGAAGGCACCTATCCGCTGCCGGAGGCACAGCTCGATCGATTTCTGTTCAAGATTGAAATTGGTTATCCCTCCAGCGCGGAGGAGGCGGCAATTGTCACCCGCGCAACCACGGACAAGGCCGGCGACGACTTGCCGTTGGCGGACGTCAAGCCGTGTCTCGACGCCGCCGGGGTTGCGATGCTGCAACAGCTTGCGGCCGGCCAGCGCGTCGATCAGCAAGTGATCGACTATGCCGTCCGCATCGTCCGCGCGACACGCGAACATCTCCGGGCCTTGCCATGGGCAGCGGGTCGCGCGGCGCCCTCGCCCTCGTGCGCGGCGCGCGCGCGGTGGCGCTGCTCGAGGGCCGCGACTACGTCAACCCTGACGACGTCAAGCGCATCGCCTTACCCGCGCTGCGGCATCGCATCGCGCTCGCGCCAGATGCGCTGCTCGAGGGCCGCTCGGCGAACGAGCTGCTGGCCGAGGTCATCGAGACGGTTGCCGCCCCGCGTCTCTGATGATGCAACTTCACGTCATCCCCGGGCGCACGGCGATTTTCGCGCTCGCGGCGTGTGCGGTTGCTATGCTCGCCGCGCCTGCTCATCGGCGCGCCGGTGGCGACGGCTGCCTGGGGGCGGCCGCATGCGTGCTCGCGTTACTCGCCGCGACATCGTGCGACTACGCGATTTCGCTGCGCGCGTGGCGTCGCGGGTCTCCACGGATGACGCGGCGCTTGCCCGCGGCATTTGCCATCGGAGCGAAGCGTGCGGTTCACCTCGGCCTCGAGATTGAAGGCGGGCACACCTGGCGCGTGCGACGTGTATGACCACGCAGACGCCACCTTCCTCACGCAGCAGTTACCGCTGCGATTGGCGCTACAGGGCGGCACGCGCCTCGAGACCACGTACACCGTAACCCCCACCAAGCGCGGCGAGGTGACGTTCGCGCCGGCAGATGTGCGCGTCGGTTCGCGCTGGGGGCTTTGTGAGTTGCTCGAGCGGCTCGGGACGAGCGACCTTCGCCGCGTCTATCCGGACTTTGCGCAGGTTGCGCGCTACGCGTGGCTGGCTGGCGATCGCCGCCTGCAGGAGATCGGGGTGAAGACGTATCACCAGCGCGGAGAAGGAACGGACTTCAAGGAGCTGTCCGAGTACCGCGTCGGTGATTCGCTGCGTCATATGGACTGGCGCGCGACGTTGAAACATGCCAAACCGATCGTGCGTCAGTTTCAGGACGAGCGCGACCAGTGCGTGATGCTGCTGGTCGACTGTGGCCGGCGCATGCGTGCGGACGATCGCCACGGCGCCATCGGGGGCACGCATTTCGACCATGTCCTGAACGCCGTGATGCTGCTCGCGTACGTGGCGCTCAAGCAGGGCGACGCCGTGGGCGCGATGACCTTCGGCACGCCTGCCGGCGAGGAACGCTCGTTCGCGCCGCGCAAAGGCGCCCCGGCGCTCAACGCGCTCATGGGTGAGCTCTACGGCGTCCAACCCACGCCCACGCACACCGACTACGTGACGGCGGCGCAGGATCTGTTGCGCCGGCAACGCCGCCGTGCGCTGGTCATTGTCATCACCAACTTTCGCGACGAGGACAGCACCGAGCTGGGCCAGGCCCTTCGGCTGTTGCGCTCGCGTCACCTTGTACTGCTCGCGAGCCTGCGCGAGGGTATCGTCGCGGAACTCCTGGCGCAGCCTCTCATCAACGGCGACGCCGCGATCGATGTCGCCAGTGCCCACCTCTATGAGCAGTCGCGCCGCGACGCCTTCAATCGCCTCGCCACCCGCGATGCCCTCATGGTCGACGCCGAACCGCAACGTCTCGGGATCGAGCTGGTCAATCGCTACCACGCGATGAAGCGTGCCGGAACCATCTAGTTTGTGTCCATTTTGAGGACGTCGTACTCGGCGCTCGTCGTAGTGGTTCGCCGTCCGAAGCGGCCGGACGACAAGACGCGCAGCACCAGGCCGGCGGCAATGATGCCGGATGCGATCAGCATGCGCGGCATGGGCTGCCGTAGCTCAGGAAGCACACTGCCGATGCCGAGTGCGATGAACGAATCGTGCGTGGCGATGAAGTTGAGCATCGCCCCGTTCATGTGCTGCGCCAGCCACCATCGCCTGTCTCGCACGCGCGCAAGCGCGAGTCGCCACATATTGACGCCGAATGCCACACCGAGCGACGAGAGCAGCATCATCAGTGGCATGCGCCGCACGATGCCGAGCCCGAGCAACCCGGCGCCGGCGACGATCAGCCATGAGGCGAGGCCGCGGTAGACAAGGCCGTGGAGCCGTGCGGCGGCGTGCTTGTGGCGGATCGAGAACCACATCAGCCACGACGCGGTCCCGACAATCGAGATCAGGAAGACCAGGAAGATGGCGACGCCCCGGTCCCCCTGAAGCGCGCGGCCGGCCACCATCAACGATGACAGTGTCATCACCGCGATCAGCGCCAGGAGGTAGACCTTGCCTGCACGCCGGTGCGCTGCGCCTCCCTTTGTCGCTGTTGCGGCAATCCAGAAAAAGACCAATGCCACCAAACCCGCAGTGCTGTGCAGCACTCGGCCGAGCTCGAATAGATCCACGGCAACCTCCATCCGAAGGGTGCCGCGCGGAAGTATCAATGTGGAAGACCAGAAACTGACAACTCGATATCAACGCCGCCGCTGTGCGCCTTCGCGTACCCAGAGCCACGCGCCGATGCGCTGGATCGCGCGCCCGAGCTGATGCCGGTAGGTGCTGAACGGGAGGTTGAGGCGTTCGGCCACGAGTTCCTGCGTCGCGAGCGGTTCGAAGTACGTGTGCCGGATCACGTGATAGAGCTTTTGATCACGCGGGTTCATCGAGAGGGTGTCCGCGGCCTCCCGGAGCCATTGCTGCAATACGCGAACGCGGCCCTCCGGGTCGGCCTCATTCTGCAACAGTCGCGAGAATCGCAAAGGGTTCTCGGCGAGCGCGTCCGGACGGCTGTAGTCGCGGAGCGCCGCGCGCACAGCATGGAGGAACTCGGTCTCGCCAAGCACCGGCGACGGCGCATCGGCTGTGTGTCGACGTTGATCGAACGGCATTAACGTGCGCGTTCCCATCAGCCAATCGTCCGGTCGCTCGATTCGCCATTCGTGCGCGAAGACGCCGTACCGACGGCCCCCGACCTCGAAGTCGGCCTCGGGCACACGCGCGAAGTTGACGCCGTCGAAGTGCACGGCCCAGAACCCCGGATCGCTCATGGTGACGAAATTCCAGGCGATGCCCGGGCGAGTCACGCACTGCGATACCACGTGCATCGCCGTGAGGTTGATCGCGGCGGTGACCGCCTGGTACGCCTCGGCGTGCATCCACCACCGCAAATGCAGCACAGCCTCGCCGTGTCGCACGGGTGCGTGCGCCGCGACGAACGCCGCCGCCGCATGCACAGCCGGATCGCCAATCGGCTTCACCATGCCCGCATTGCAGATGTCGAGGAGCGTCAGGAATCCGAATCTCTCGTTGTCGTTTCCGTGGAAGATATGAAATGCCTCGGGCTGTGCGTGCCACCACTTGCGCGCCAGCGCTGCCGACTCGGCGCCCTCGTAACGCTGCACGAGCTCGAGAATCCAGTCGCGCTCGTACGGCCCGGCGCGCTCGACATACACCTCGTCCAACGTGCGCCAGTCGAAAAACGACACGTTGGTGGGAGTGGTCCTGGTCACGTAGAGGGCATCCATTTGAAGCCGCTGTCGCTCGACGCCCTGCGCTGTTCGGATGTATCCGTGCAGCGCGGAATAGATTCGGCGCGCGAGTCGCCGGAAACCTGCGGGATCGCGCCAGCGGGCGTCGGCGAGCAGCACTTCGCGCGTGAGGTCGTGCGGAAACACGCCCATCGTCCCGCTCTCCATAAACGCCTGCGCGCGCAGCCACTCGAACACCCGCTGCCCCTCGTCGTCACCCAGCAGATCGCGCAAAAGCCGCTCGCTGGTGACGCGGGCGACAGCCGAAACATCCAGCGCAACGCGGTGGTTCCCCGGCACCGTGTCAATAAACAGCGTGAGCAGGTGCCGGACGACGTCAGGCGCATTGACCGGATCGAAAGACGTGGCATTCGAGCCCGAAGCCATGGCATCGGCCACCAGCGAAAGTGCCAACGGGTGTCCGTGTGTGAAATCGAGGGCTGCCGCGGATCCGCTTGGGTCGACGCCGCGCGAGGCGAGAAATGCGAGGCTTTCGCCGGCGGCAAAGTTTTGCAGTTCGATGATCCGCGTCAGTGGCGCCCACGCGATGTCGGTAGACCACTCAATTGCCGGCTTTTCGCGACCCGCAAGCACGACGATGACGCCAGCCGGCAGGATGGGAAACACTGTATCGCGGAGCCACGAGTCGAGTGCGGCGAGCCGCTCGTAGGTGTCAATCAACACAACGCTGAGATCCGGAACAGGAATCTCGGGTGGGTTGGTGACTTCGCGACCGAGGGCATCGGCAAACGCTTCCAGTACGTCTTGTCTCGACGCCCGGATGTGCCGACCGTCGAGCGCAATCACCGGGCGACCGGCCGCACTGGCGATGCGGGCGAATTCGCGGAGGAGCGTCGTCTTGCCCACACCGCCAGGTCCGTGGACGTACACGACCGCTGGTGCGCGATCGGTCGTCAGCGTATCGTGAAACAACGAGCGTTCCCGCTCACGCCCGATGAACCGCGCGTGGCCGGTCGGTGCAAGCCGATCGGCAAGCCGACGATGTTTTTCCGAGCTCGATCTCGGAGAGACCATTCGCTTCGATCCGCCCCACGAATTTTACTCGCGTGTGGGGTGCGATGGCCTTCGGCGCGCCTGCCGGTGAGGAACGCTCGTTCGCGCCTCGCAAGGTGCCCCGGCGCTGAATCCGCTCATGGGCGAGCTCTACGGCGTACAGCCCACGCCCACGCACACCGACTACGTGACGGCGGCGCAGGATCTGTTGCGCCGGCAACGCCGCCGTGCGCTGGCATTGTCATCACCAACTTTCGCGACCAAGACAGCACCGAGCTGGGCCAGGCCTTCGGCTGCTGCGCTCAGGTCACCTTGTGCTGCTCGCGAGCTTGCGCGAGGGCATCGTCGCGGAACTGCTGGCGCAGCCGCTGGTCAACGGCGACGCGGCGATCGATGTCGCCAGTGCTCACCTCTATGAGCAGTCGCGCCGCGACGCCTTCAATCGCCTCGGCACCCGTGATGGGCTCATGGTCGATGCCGAACCGCAACGGCTCGGGATCGAGCTGGTGAACCGGTACCATGCGATGAAGCGTGCCGGAACCATCTGATGAGCCCAAGGGGAATGGAGCGACCTAGCGCCGGCCGCGGAAGAAGAATCCGCCTCCCCCGAGGAGCAATACCACGAGAAGAATGATGATGAGCGTATCGGTGTCCATGCTGGAACGTGTACACCGACTCATGCCGACCAGTCTGTTCAGATGTGAACACGGCGGTCTGAGGTATTGTTCGGATTTATGGGCGTTCCATCATACCGGCTCGCTGTGACCGTGCTCGTACTGGGCTGCGCGCAGGTAGCTCTGGCTCAGACCGCGGACGAGGTGATCGCGCGATCCGTGACGGCGATCGGAGGACGCGCTGCGCTCGTGAAACTGAAAACCCGCTCGATGACGGGGACGATTACGCTGTCGACCCCGGCCGGCGAAATCACGGGATCGATCGAGATTCTCGACGCGGCGCCGAACAAGTCGCGGTCCGTGATCAAAGCTGATCTGACTGCGCTCGGCGCCGGACCACTGGTGCTCGATCAGCGCTTCGACGGACACACGGGGTACGTGCTGGACTCCCTCCAGGGCAATCGCGACATCACCGGCAATCAGCTGGACAACCTGCGAAACAGCGCCTTTCCCCATTCATTCCTCAACTACAAGGAGATGGGCACGGCGGTGCGATTGAGCGGCAAGGAGAAGGTCGGCGATCGCGAGGCATACGTCGTGGTCTTCGAACCGACGAGCGGCTCCCTCGTGCGCCAGCACATCGACGCTGAAACCTACCTTCCGGTTCAGTACGCGGTGAAAGTGGATGTGCCGCAGATTGGGCAGCAGATTGAGCAAACGACCGAGTTTCTCGACTACCGCGAGGTCGACGGGGTCAAGATGCCGTTCCAATTGCGGGCCACGTCATCGCTCCAGAACTACACGATTACCATTACCAAAGTGGAGCACAACGTCGCGATAGACGACGCGCTGTTCTCGAAGCCAACGACACCATAGCCTGGCGCCGGCCGATATGAATCGTCCGATTCCATCGCGTCGCTATGCGAGCGGGTTGTGGCTGCTTTTCCTGTTGTTCGCATTTCGCGTGATCGCGCAACCCCTGGCGCTTGTCGTGCACCATACTCTCCTCCCGCCGTTCGAGTCATGGCACAGTGCCGCGCTTCCCTACAGGGTGTTGCTCGCGTCGCAAGTGGCGATACTCGCGGCTCTCGGCTGGACGGCGTGGCGTTTCACCGTCGGCGAGCCCACGCCGCGCCGCACATTAGGTGCGGCCGCATTGACATTGGGCGGTCTGTATTTCGCCGTCATGCTGGTTCGGCTGGTCGTTGGGCCTCACGATGCTGAGCGCCCTGCGCTGGTTTGCGAGTCCCATCCCAACGGTGTTTCATCTGGTCCTCGCGGCATTTGTGTTGGTTTACGGCCACTTCCACTACGTTCATGCAGAGAAACCACCAACGGACCGATAAACTCGAAATGGCGAACCCCACCCCAACGCGCAAAAAACGCGCGTCGGGGGCCGCGAGCCGGGCGGCCAGACTGCTTCCGTACCTGCACTACCCCGTCGTCGTCACGGCGACGTTTACGCTCTTCGCCGTCTTACGGAACCAGGGGTTCTCACTGGTCACGAGTACCTACGTGCCGGTGCTGTTCGCCGCCGCAGTGGTCACCGCGCTGGAGCTGAAGTTCCCGCACCGCTCAGGAGTGGCGCCCGCCTGCCAGCGAAATCAAGATCGACCTCGGGTTCATGACCGATCGTGCAGCTCGCGTTTCCGCCGCTGGTCGGGTTCGTGTTCACGTATGCGCTCATCGAACCGGCACGTGCGCTGCATTTGCCGATCGCCGGCCTGTGGCCACATGCCTGGCCGATATGGGTACAAGCGGTGCTCATGGTGCTGGTCGTGGACTTTCTCCGTTACTGGCTCCATCGCGCTGCGCATCAGAGCGCGACCTTGTGGCGGCTCCATGCGGTCCATCATTCGGTCGAGCAGCTGTACTGGTTGAACACTGCGCGCTTTCATCTGCTCGAGAAAGCCATGCAGATGACCCTCGACAGCCTGCCCTTCCTGTTGATGGCCGTGGAGCCAACCGTTCTTGCGCTGTACTACGTGCCGTACGCGACGAACGGATTTTTTCAGCACTGCAACATCGAGCTCCGGTACGGCGTGCTCAATTACATTGTCGGCAGCGCGGAAACGCATCGGTGGCATCACTCCAGGATTCCACGCGAATCCAACGCCAACTACGGCAACACCGTCATCGTGTGGGACCTCGTCTTCGGCACGTGGTTCCTTCCGCGTGATCGCGCTGTGCAGCAGCTCGGGCTCCAGGACCCGGAATACCCGAAGTCGTTCTGGGCGCTGATGCGCGCGCCTTTCAGCCACTGAACCGCACGTGGGCATTGCTGTTCCGGGGGACGATGGCGGCATATGCGGCGCGGTACTGGCTGCCCGTCACACGGTACGCCGAGCGGCCTGAGCGCGACGCAGGAGAGGGTGCTCCGCGACATCCTGACGCGAAATCGAACGACGGAATTCGGCGTCGAGCATCGTTTCGCGGACGTGCGGACACCCGAGCACTTCCGCGAACATGTTCCCGTTCAGGATTACGAGACGCTGCGTCACTACATCGAGCGCCAGCGATGCACCGGCGCACCAGCGCTCACGGTGGACGCACCGGTGTTTTACGCGCAAACGAGCGGTTCGACTGGCAAGCCCAAATACATTCCGGTCTCGGCGCCAGCACTTCGCATCCATCGCGCCGAACAAGCGCTGTTCACGTACTTGCAGTATCGGGCGTGCCCGGCGGCGTTCTCGGGCACGGCGCTTGGGCATCATGGGAGCGGCTGTCGGAGGGCCGGCTCGATTCCGGTCACAATGTCGGCTCGGTCTCGGGATATTTGTACCAGTCGCTTCCTTCCGCGGTGCAATCCCGGTTCGTCATACCGCCGCAGGTGTCGGCGCATCGCCGACTACGATCTGAAATACCTGGTGATCCTGCGGCTGGCGCTTGCCGTCACCCGACATCAGCTACCTCGGCTCGCCGAATCCTTCGACGTTTCTGCGGCTCCTCGAGATCCTGAACGATCGACGGGACGTGTTGGCGCACTCGCTTGAAACGGGCGCGTTGCCCGAAATCGACGCGCTCGACGCGGACACTCGCGCGATCGTGATGACGCGGTTGCGACCCGAGCGCGCCCGTGCGTCGCAGCTGCGCGGCACGGCACCGCTCACGTTCGCGAGCCTCTGGCCGGGGATCAAACTTCGTCACGACCTGGACTGGAGGCAGTTGCGGCGTCGCTCTTGACAAGCTCCGCGCAGACGCTGCCGGCCGACGCGAAAGTGATGGAGCTCGGCTATCAATCGACCGAATGCCGCGGGACGATCGCGCTCGAAGCCGAAACGCCAGGCGGTCTGCCGCCGCTTCATCACCATTTTTTCGAATTCGTGGAACAGGGCCGACTGGGACAGCGGGCAGCCGGAATTCCTGGGTCTTGAGCGAGCTTGCCCCGGCAAGCGATACTACGTGCTGATCACGACCGCCGCCGGTCTGTACCGCTATTTCATGAACGATCTCGTCGAGGTCACCGGACGCTATCGCGACACGCCGCTGCATCAGGTTCGTGCAAAAGGGACGAGGCGTCACCAGCCTCACCGGAGAAAAGCTCTACGAGGCGCAGGTCATCCAGGCGGTCCAGGAGACGGCGCGACGCCACGGTTTCGCGCCCGCGTTTTTTCTTCTCGTCGCCGACGAGGAACTGTCCGTCGTATAGCCTGCTTCCTCGAGAGCGACGACGCCGGCCGCGCCTCGGCAGTCGGAGTTGCCGCCGACGTCGACCACCGGCTTGGCGAGTTGAACATCGAGTACCAGCAGCAAGCGCGCAAGCGGGCGGCTAGCGTGCGCTGACGGTCGCGTTGCTGAGGCGAGGTGCCGGAGAGGCCTACAAGACGCGCTTGTGTACGCGCGGGCCAGCGCGAGGGGCAATTCAAGCCGGCAGTTCTCCAGTACCGAAGCGATCTGGCGTTGTCGTTCGAGCCGTATGTCATCCGGCTGGCGTTCGTGATCGATCGGTTTCGATTCACGGAGCTCCGCATTCCGTTCAAGGTTGCGTTTCGCCACGCGTCCGCCGAGCGTGCCGAAACCGAAACTGTGTGGATCGAGGCGATCGCTACGGATGGAGCTGTCGGGAGCGGTGAATCGTGTCCCGGCCATATGTCACAGGAGAAACGCTCGACACGGCCCGCGCGTTCACTGTCGCGGCACGAGGCGGCGCTGCGAAGGGACGTGAGCAGTGTTGAAACGCTGCGAGCGTGGGTGGTGGAGCACGAGGCGGAGATTGAAGCCAATCCCGCCGCGTGGTGTGCGCTGGAGCTTGCCGTGCTGGACCTCCTTGGCAAACGGGCTCGGACGCCCGGTAGAAGCGCTCCTGTCGGTGCCGCCGCTCGCCGGTGAATTCCGGTACACCGCGGTTCTCGGCGATGCCTCCGCCGAGCGCCTTCCACGCGATGGCGGAACAGGTACTGGCGCAAGGGCTTCAGAGATTTCAAAGTGAAGTTGTCTCGCGATCCTGAACGCGACAGCGAAAAGATGGCTGTGTTCAGGAAGTGGCCCAAAGACTCGGTCCGGGTGCGGGCCGACGCCAACAACCTCTGGCAGAACGCCGAAGACGCGATTGCGGCCTTACAGCGCCTCGGCTATCCGTTCTTCGCCATCGAAGAGCCGATCGGCAAGAACAGGCACGCCGAGCTGCCCCACATCTGCACAGGCCTTGAACTGCTCGATCATCCTGGATGAAAGCTTCCTTCGCAGCGAGCAAATCTCGCTGCTGGCGGAGCCGCAGTCGCAATGGCTCATCAATGTGCGCGTCTCGAAAATGGGTGGCCTGATTCGTTCGCTGCAGGTGATCGGGGCAGCGCGGACGCATGCGGCGTGGGCGTGATCGTCGGAGCCCAAGTCGGCGAGACGAGCTTGCTCACACGCGCGGCGTTGACGGTCGCTCGAGCGGCCGGCGATGTACTCGTGGCACAGGAAGGCGCGTTCGGTACGTTTCTTCTCGAGCGCGATGTTTGCGATCCGCCGTTGATGTTCGGTGATGGCGGCGTGCTCGATGTATCAGCGCATCCTATGCTCACCAGGCCGGGACTCGGCGTTTTCCAACGAACATGACACCATCAGCGTAAGGCGGATCAGCGTCATCCGTGGATCGTGTATTGTTCGCAAGCGCCAGCGATCTCGTTGGCAACTTTGCGCATGACTTACGCAATCGAGAAGCCACGTGCCTAACCGTCATCGCCTTGTCGTCCTCGCCCTCCTGCTCGTGTCGATCGCACTGCTGGTCCCGGGACTGTTCGCGCCGGTGCTCATCATTCGCGGTGTGCTGACGCGTGACGGCATCGCACGCGTCGCGCCGCAGCTGCTCGAGCGCGGCCTCGACGAGCCGACAATGGAGTCGCTCAAGACGATGATGAACCCGGCCGTGGTGGGTTTGCTGCAACTGACCGGCGGCGATCTTCGCAAGACGCTGATCGACAAGCTCTCGCCGCAGCTCATCGCGTCACTGCAGAAGAGCGCGGGCGATCTCGAGGTCTATCAGCAGACGCGAAGCATCATCGGTTCGGTACGAAACCTCTATGAGGTGGGCAGTCCGATTCCCGCTACGCTCATTCTGCTGTTCAGCGTCATCGTCCCTGTAGCGAAGGCTGCGACGGTCGGCTGGGCGATGTTCATCAGAGACGCCGACCGCCGCCGGCGCGCGCTGCGGTTCGTCGCATCGATTGCGAAATGGTCGATGGCCGACGTGTTCGTGGTCGCGCTCTTCATTGCCTATTTGGCTGCGAAGGCGACACAATCGTCGGGTGATCCGGCAGCGCCGCCGCTCGTCGCGTTCGACGCGCGATTTGGAAGCGGCTTCTACTGGTTTGCGGCGTATTGCGTGTTTTCGCTCGCCTCGCAGCAATATACGGTGCGTCTTGCCGAGCGCGAAGGACAGGGTTGATTTGGGGCCGTCTGCAACCGGCCCCCGAGAGACTACGGACAGGTCGCCGAGACCATCTTGACCGCCGTGATGTTCATGTAGTGATCCGCCTTGGGTGGCGCCGGTTTGCTGCTCTCCGCCGTTTTCACATCGACGCCCGTACCAGTGATGTCGATCTTGTGACCGACGTGGGGCGCGAGATTCGGCCTTCGAGGAGACGATGCCAATCATCTTTGGTCCCTTCTCGGCCGTGCTCGTCACGACAAACGTGTCAGCGGTGTCGCCCTTCTGCAAGCAGCCAGTCATGGTGTGCTCTTTCGGCGCTGGTTTGTCAGCCGGTTTGTCCTGCGCGAGCGCCGTGACCGACAGCGCAAACACGCACGCTGCCATCAATCCCGAAATCGTGAAACGTTTCATGCGACCCTCCTGGGCGAGTGAATAGGAACGGGCATGCTATCAAAAAGCCACCCGTCAGTGCAGGATCGTATCGAATCGCGCATGGAAGCCAGCCCTTCAATAAAGGGGTCTGACCCCTTTTTTCCAGCATCCCGGTGAAAAAGGGGTCAGACCCCTTTATGCGCGTTACTGTCCCGCGCGCTCCGTCGTCCGTGACGCCGTCTGCGGCAACGCGAATGAAATGTATTCGCCGGTATACCCCGCGCCGCTGACCGCGACGATGATGTACTGCCGGCCGTCGACCGAGTAGGTCATCGGCGATCCGCTGTTCGGCGCCGGCATGCAGAACCTCGCCAACCTGCGCGCCGGTTTTCTTGTCGTAGGCGCGCAGCATCGCGCCGCGCACGCCGTCCCGGGTTGTGAACTGCGGGTCGCCGGCGATGACCAGCGTCTTGGTGATGACCACGCCGACGCTGCCGCTCTGACCGGTCTTCGGAATATTCATGCCCTTCAGCAACGGGTGGTTGCGCACGTTGTCGGGCGTGTCGCCGTGCGGCACCTGCCACATGAGGTCGCCTTTGTTGACGTCGATCGCCGCGATGACGCCGTAGGGCGGCTTCACGATTGACAGACCTTCGAGTCCGCGGCCCAGAGCTGCGCGGCCGCCCGCACCCGGCGAACCCAGCCGCTACCGCCGGCGTCGCCGCCGCGACCGGCCTCCGCGCCACGGCCGGCACCGCCGCCGCCGCCCGCACCTGGCACCGCAGCGCCGGGTGCTGCTGCGGCCGCCGCGCCCGCCGCGCCACGACCAGCGCCCTCGGGGCGCAGTCCGTAGTTGCGGCTCTGCTTCCCACCGCGGCAGGCCGGTTCTTCGACTGGTATCGGGGCTCACGCGGTGGAACTCTTCTTCATCGTACTGGCGGCGGTTACCGCGGAATTGCCCGCCTGCGTGTAGAAGATGCCGGTCTCCGGATCGAAGCCGAGCCAGGCCAGTTGACGCCGCCGCTGGTGTTGGCGATGTTGATCGTGCCGAGCAGTTTGGAATTCGGGCCGACTGGCGGCACGTACGGAATCTGCTCCCACCGGAACAGCTTGAGGTTTTCAAGCGCCTGGGCGCGTAGCGCCGGCGTGAAGTCGATGAGGTCGCTCTCGGAAACATGCGTCCGGGAATATGGCGGCGGCTTGGTCGGGAAGGGCTGCGTCTTCGCGGTCTTCTCGCCAGGCATATCGGTTTGCGGCACGGCTCGTTCTTCGATCGGCCAAATCGGCTGACCCGTGATCCGATCGAAGACGTACAGCCAGCCCTGTTTGACGGCACCGCGACCACTTTGCGCGGCTTGCCGTCGATCGTCACGTCCATCAGCAGACGGCGCCGACGACATGTCGTGATCCCACATCGGATGGTGCACGAACTGGAAATGCCATTTGCTTGACGCCGGTCTTGAGATCGACCGCGACCAGGCTCTCGGCATACAGGTTGTCGCCCGGGCGATTGCCGCCGTACTCGTCGATCGTCGGGGTTTCGACCGGCAGGTAGACGAGCCCGGCCTCGGGGTCGGCCGTGATCTGCGTCCACACCCCGGTGTTGCCGGTCCACGCCCACGAACCGTTCTCCCACGTTTCGTGGCCAGACTCGCCCGGACCAGGCATGGTGTCGAAGCGCCAGATCTGTTTGCCGGTGCGCACGTCGAAGGCGCGCACCAGGCCTTTGACGTTTGTGCTGTACAGATAGCCAAGGCCTTCGAACATCGACGAACCGACGAGATCATGTCGTTGACGACGGTCGGCGTGGAGTGCAGGCCGATTTCGCCCTTCTCGAGATCGATCTGCACCTGCTTGCCGTCCTTGTAGATCATCACGCCGACTTTGAGGTCGACGACGCCCTTGTCGCCAAATGTCGGTGATCGGCTGACCCGGTCTTGGCGTTGAGCGCGACCAGACGATAGCCCGTGGTGACGTAGAGCACCCGTTCGTCGCCTTTGCCATCGGTCCAGTAGGAGAGCCGCGGCCCGAGAGCTGACGCGGCGCCCACCGTGTGGCGCGCTCGCCCTCGTCCATGCTGTAGACCCACTTCTGCTCGCCGGTCCGCGCGTCGAGCGCGACAACCGCGCGACGCGTTCCGGCGGTTGCGTAAATCATGCCCTTGACCATCAGCGGCGTCGCCTTCGAGCTTGGTTTCGGGACGCGGGCCAAGATTGTCGGTCTTGAATCGCCATGCGACTTCGATCTTGCTGAAGTTGCTGGCGTCGAATCTGATCGAGTGGCGAATACTTGCTGCCCCGAAGATCGGCGGTGTAGATCGGCCACTCGCCATTCTTCGTGCTCGGCATCGGGCTGCTCTGTCCGGAGACGAGCGGCGTGAGCCACGCGAGTCCGCGACGAGCAGCGCCACCGCGGGTACAACTCGAATTGCGATGCGCTTCATTATTTACTCCTGGGCAGAACCGGGTTGGGCGACGGGGCGATTTCCCGGATCCGGTTGGACATCATAACGCGGACCGGGCCCGGTGTCCCGGTAATCGCGCGTTGCAATTCGTGACAATTGCCCATGAAACGGCCGATTTCAGTCCGTGGACATCTATCTAATCGACGGCACCTACGAGCTCTTCCGGCACTACCATGCGATTCCGTCGGCCAAGGACGCGTCAGGCCAGGAGATTGCCGCCGTTCGCGGCGTGCTCAACTCGATGTTGGGCCTGATCCGCGGCGGGGTCACACACCTCGGCGTCGCCACCGATCACGTCATCGAGTCGTTCCGCAATCGGCTGTGGCCCGGCTACAAGACGGGCGACGGCATCCCGGCGATCTCGCGGCGCAGTTCCCGCTGCTCGAGGACGTGCTCGCCGCGGCGGGATCAAGGTCTGGCCGATGATCGAGTTCGAAGCCGACGACGCGCTGGCCGCGGCCGCGGCGCGAGCGGCCCTCGACGCGCGCGCCGAGCGTATTTACATTTGCACGCCTGACAAGGACCTGGCGCAATCGGTCCGCGGGACACGTGTCGTCCAGCTCAATCGCCGTACGCGGACCGTGTTCGACGAAGCCAGGTGTCATCGCCAAGTTTGGCGTGCCACCCGCGTCGATCCCCGATTACCTCGCACTCGTCGGCGATGCCGCTGACGGCTATCCGGGCCTGCCGGGGTGGGGTGCGAAATCCAGTGCCGCCGTGCTTGCGAAATATGGACACCTCGAGGCCATTCCGCGGGATTGGCGCGAATGGCGCGTCAATGCGAATAACGCCTCCGCCCTCGCCGACACACTGTTCCGGGAATCCGCTCGGGCATTTCTGTTTCGCGATCTCGCCACGCTCCGGACCGACATCGACGTCTTCGATTCGATCGACGAGTTGCAGTGGAAAGGACCGACGAGCGACTACGACGCGTTCGCCGCACGCCTGGGGATAGGAACGAGGAACGAGGAACCTAATACTCGCTGAACATGCGCTGGATCTCGTCGCGGTCTTTCGACTTTGTGAGCGCGAGCATCAGCAGGATGCGCGCCTTGACCGGGATGTGATCTTCTGCGGCAACCGTGAACTGCCGCCGGCGGATCTGGTCCTCGGTTGGCGGAACGGCCGGGGCGCTGCCACGCGCTGGGGGTGGAGTGATGCGCCCCGCACCGGTGCGCGTGCTCGTCACGATGAACACGCCTTTTCGCGCCGCATAGGCCAGCCCCTGATTTTGCGTGCCGCTCGTCGCACCAGCGCCGGCCGTCGCCATGACGATGCCCTTCGCCCCTTCATCAACGGCAGCCTTGATCAAATCACCTGGCGCGCTCTGATACACCATGATCACGTCGACTCTTGGCAGGTCGTCGATCTGCGCGACGTCGAATTCGGTTCTCCACGTGTGCCGCTGGAGAAGTTGCCGGAAAAAGACGACGCGATCGGTGTCGACAACCCCGAGCAAGCCCTGGGTACGGCTTTGAAACGTCTGCAGCCGGTGTGCATCGGTCTTGGTCACATCCCGCGCCGAGTTGATTTCGTCGTTGAGCACCACGAGCACGCCTTTGTCGCGGGCGCTCGGCGCAGCCGCGACCCGCACGCCTTCGAGCAGGTTAGCCGGACCCTCGTAGCCGATGGTGCTGGCATTGCGCATCGCCCCAACCACCACCACCGGCCGTGGATCGCGGACCGTCAGGTGCAGGAAAAAGGCCGTCTCTTCGAGGGTGTCGGTGCCGCTGGTGATGACGACGCCGCCAAGTTCCCTGTCGCGACTGAAGAGATCGTTGATGTGGCGGGAGAGCTGCAGCCACTGCTGAATCGTGAGCTCACTGCTCGCCACATTCGAGAACTGCTCGGAGGTCAGCTGCGCGACCTGCTCGACGCCCGGCAGCGCGCGGACCAGATCGTCGGCGGTCAGGCGCCCACCGGTGCGGTTCGAAATGGTTCCGCCCGTGGCGATGAAGTGAATATGCGGTAGTGCCGCCGGCTGCGCGAAGGTGACAATCGTCCAAAGAAGGGAGAGCGCCAGCACCGCCTTGCTCATTGTTTGCTGTTGGCGTTATACACCAGGGACAGCCAACGGCTCAGCTCGCGTGCTGCGTCTTCGGGTGTCGGGCCGTAAAACGGCATCATCGCGGTCGGCATGCCCGGTAGTCGCGCGATCTGCGCGCGCCACCGGGTATCGGTCACCGCGCTGACCTCGATCAGATAGGTGCGCCCTGCGATCTGTTCCTCGTAACGATGCACGTTCACGGTAAGCGTCGTCCGCCGGTCTGCCCGTGCAGGACGAGGCCAGAATTTCGCACGACCGGCCGACGACCGCAAGCGAAGGCACGCGCGAAAACGACGACAGCTTCTGGTGGGGCGTCAAGTTTAGGCGCGCGAACACGCGGAATTTATTTTTGATGTCCAGCGATCCACAGCCTTTCCACTTTTCATCCACAGGTTTTCCACATGCCCGTGTCGCTGCCGCATGCAGAGGCCGCTTGACGCTGCAGGCATGCGCCACTACGCTGACTACGCCGATGAAATGGTTTGGCCTGTTCCTCGCGATGTGGCTGCCGATGAGCGCACACGCGCAGAACGTCTCGCTGCTCTATCGCGTGTTTCTGCTTGATGGCTCCGCGCTTGCGAGTTACGGCGAATGGGCACGCGTCGACGGGCATCTCGTGTTGTCGATGCCGGTGACACCTGGCGAGGATCCCGATCAACTGCACCTCGTGTCGATTGCGGCCGACCGCGTCGATTGGCTGCGCACCGAACAATACGCCGACGCCGTCCGCGCGGTGCGCTACGGCGCACACCGCGGCGAAGCGGACTTTGCCCGCCTCAGCGCGGAGGTCGCCCGCATTCTCAACGACGTCGCACTCGTTCAGGATCCGACCGAACGCCTCGTCGTGGCGGAACGTGCACGGCGCTCGCTCGCCGACTGGCCGGCAGCGCATTATGGGTATCGCGCCAAAGAGGTCCACGACATCGTCGGCACGCTCGACGAGGTGATCAACGGCTTGCGCGTGTCAGCAGGTCTCGGGCGCTTCGATCTGGCGCTCACGGCGACGACTCCGCCGCCGCCTGCCCCACCGCTCCTGGCCGGCCTCGATCACAGTGAAATCGTGCAGCAGTTCATGCTGGCTGCGAGGCTCGTCGACACCCCGGCCGAAAGAGTTTCCTTGTTGCACACGGTCGTCGGCATCCTCGACCGGGCCGTCGGATTGTTGCCGGAGGCGTGGGCCGCGGCAACCCGTGCCACCGCTCTCGGTTTTATCGCCGAGGAGCAGAGGATTGACGCCGCGTACAAGCGGCTGAGGGAGATCACGCTGAAAACTGGCGCGCGCCATGCGGCGCTCGCTGATATCCGGGCTCTCGAACGACTGCGTAACTCACTCTCCGCCGAGGACGAACGCCTCGGCAGGCGACGCCCGGACGACGTGATTGCATTATCGGCGGCTCTCGAGGCACACCTCGCCGCGGCGCATCAGCTGCGCCTGGCTCAGGATCGATGGATGCTGCGACTCGAGCGGTTGCGCGCATATCAACGTTCGATCACGGCGTCGATCGTGGCCGTCACGCGTGTGCAGACGCAGCTCGAAGATATTCGTGCGCTGGCCGGACCCACACCGTGGCGCCTGCGTCCGCTTGCGGATCTGCTCGGCCGCGAAACCCGCATCCTGTCGCGCATCGATCCACCCGAGGAGCTCTCCGCCGTTCACGCGCTGTTTCGCAGCGCCAGTGAGCTGGCGCTCAACGCCGCGCGCCTTCGCCTCGATGCCGTTGAAGCCGCCGACCTCGAGCTCGCGCGCCAAGCGTCGTCTGCGGCGGCGGGCGCTATCATGCTGCTGACCAGGGCAAAGATGGATCTCGACGCGGCGTCGCGGCCGCCGCTGGCCGCTGCCGCGCAGTGATCACACCGCGCCGGACCCGGTTGCTGCGCGTCCCGGATCTCGCCTCCCTTCGAGCGACGCTCGTCGACCTCACAGGGCGTCTGGCGCCGGCAGAGGCACGCGACACGTTTCTGATGGTCCCGACGCGCGCCGCTGGTGAGCAGCTTCGCCGCACCCTCGAAGACCAGTTACTCACGCCGCTGCGACCCGCAATCGTTCTGCCGATGATGGGCACGCGGGGCGACTGGTACGAGGAGCTCGCCTCGCGGTGTACCCGTACCGGCGGGTCTGCTCGACGCTTTTGAGAGGGAAGTGATCCTCGGAGCGGTCGCCCGCGGTCTTGTAGACGAGGGGATCGCTCCTCCTTTTGAGATCCGGCCCGGTCTCGTTGCGGAAATGCTGGACTTGTACGACCTCGTGCGGCGGCTCGGCCGCAGCGTCGCTGACTTCGACCGCAACTTGCGCGCCGAGCTCGAGAAGGACCGGGATACCGACCGTGGCGCAGAAAAGCTGCTTCAGCAGACAGCGTTTCTGACCGCCGCGTTCATTGGATACGAGCGGCGGCTGGCTGCGGCAGGTGCGCGCGACGAGCACGGCCTGCGTGAGCTCGTCGTCACCACCCCTTCCGAACCAGACTCCAGGCAGCGTGCGCGCGCGCTGACGCGCGTCGTCCTCACGGTGGCCGATCGCGTGGCCGACCCGGATGGCCTCTGGCCGGCTGATTACGAGCTGCTCACGAAGCTCCCACACCTCGACTCCATCGACATCATCGCCACGGAAGCCGTGCTCGGTGCCGGCTTTCTCGAGCGCGTCCATGGGGTGCTTCCTGACCTCGAGGAAGAGCGACCAGGGGAAACGACAACGCATTCGCCGATTCTCATCTCGCCCCTCCCCCAGCCGGGCGGCGGCGCGGCACCACTCGCGTTCAGCTATCGCGACCGCGAGGAGGAGCTTGCGGGGGTTGCGCGGTGGTTGAAAGGCGACCGGAGCGTGTCGCGATTGAACCACGGGCTCCAGGCACTCGAGGCCCGGCGGACTCGGCGGCGAAGGCGGTGCCGCTACACCGCACAGCTCTCGTCGTCCGTCGGCCACTTCCTTACCTCTATCTCGCACGTGAGGTGTTTGGCAGCGCTGGTGTGCCGTTCGAATCGCTGGACACGCTACCGCTCGCCGCCGAACCGTATGCGGCTGCCCTCGACGTTGCGCTCGAAGCTGTCGCAGCCGACTTCTCCCGTGCGAGTCTCGTGGCGCTGCTGCGGTCGCCACATTTTCGAATCGCCGAGCGTATCGAGTTGACTGGCCGCGTGCTCGTGGCGTTCGACGTCGCGCTTGCCGACGCGCGCTATCTTGGCGGCCTCGACCGTCTGCAGCAGCTCGCGGACGAATGGGAGGCAATCGGCGCGCCCTCGTCGCGCAGCGAGCGACGCTTCAAGACCGCCGCGCCGGCCGCGCGCGCCGCTCTGGAAGCCGTACGCGTGCTCGCGCCACTCGCAGTGACCGGCGCGTTGGGCGATCACCTTGAAGTGCTCGTGGCCTGGCTCAAACGGTTCGATCGCGAGCCGCACGGCGACGCGTCGACGGTGCCGCGCTGGTTGCGCGTGCGAGCGGCGGTACTCGGCGCGCTCGCGTCGCTCGCCGCGGCGTACCAGGCACACGACCCCGACGCCTGCGGGGATGTGACGACGATGTCCGCGGCGATTCGACGATGGCTGGGCAGCCAGACGTTTGCTGTGTCGAGCGGCGACCCAGGGTTACAGATCGTCGATGCGCAGGCGGCAAAATTCGGCGATTTTGACGTCGTGCAGCTCGTTGGCCTGGTTGACGGTGAATGGCCTGAGCGTGTTCGGCGCAACGTCTTGTATCCCACGGCGCTACTCAGTCAACTCGAACCGCTGCCGCGAAACCCGGACCCTGGCGCACGCGAGCGGGAGGCGCTCAAGGCTGCGCGCGCGAGCTTCAAGGATCTGATGCACCTCGCGCGATGGCGCGTGCGGGTGTCGACCTTCGTACTGGAAAACGATGCGGTGGTTGAACCGTCGATGCTCCTCGACGATATCGACACGTTCACGCTATCGCGGCAAACCGCTGCCGAGCCGAACATGCGCGTGACTCACACAGAGGCGCTCGCGCTCGAACCACGCAGGGGTGACGTGCTTGCCGGGTCGGCGCGGCAATGGGCGATGGCGCGCCTTGATCGCGGCAGCAGCGGGCTGCAACGGTTTCAGGGTGAGGCCGGCCCGTGGATGTTGCCCCGCGTCTCGGTCAGCCGCCTCGAACGTTATCTTGACTGCCCGTTTCGATTTTTTGCGTCTGAAGTCCTCAAGCTGGAAGAGCAGCCCGAGGACGAAGACACGCGCACGCCGCTCGAGCGCGGCCGGTTTCTGCACGAGCTGTTCGAACGGTTCTTTTCGGAGTGGCAACGGCGAGGACATCGACGCATCGATCCTGCATCGCTGCCCGAAGCGCGGCAACTCTTCACCTCGATATGCGAAGAAGCGCTGGCGCGGCTGTCGCCCGCGGAAGCGACGCTCGAGCGGACACGGCTCCTGGGGTCGGCTGTCAGTCCTGGCATAGCCCATCGCGTCTTGACCATGGAGGCCGAGCGGGCCGTCGACGTCGTCGAGCGCCTTCTGGAGTTTCCGCTGCAGGGCGACTTTCGCTTCCGCAGCCGTGACGGCCGCGAGCGTACCGTCACGTTGAGCGCCAAGACCGATCGCATCGATCTGCTCGACGACGGCACGTTGCGCGTGATCGACTACAAGTCGAAGCAGACGCCCGATTTGAAGGTGGCCCTGCAGTTGCCTATTTATAGTTCGTGCGCGCGACGCTCGCTCGAGGGGTACCGCAACCGGCAGTGGACGCTGGGAGAAGCGCTGTATCTGTCGTTCGAGGGCAATCGGACGGTTGTGCCATTGAAAGTCAAAACGCGGACGATGGACGAACTGATTGCCACCGCAGAAGATCGGCTGCTGACGACACTTGACGACATCGCTGCGGGGCACTTTCCACCGCGTCCGCTGAAGAAATCGATGTGCGGCCCATGTCCGTACGTCGCGGTCTGCCGGCGCGAGTACGTCGAAGAGCAGCATGAGGACTGACCAGCCGCGGTTGAACTTCGACGCCGCCGACGCCCCGACGCACTCGAGCTGCGCGACGCGCAGGCGCGCCGCCTGGCGGTCGATCCGACGCGCAACGTCGCACTCGAGGCCTCGGCAGGCACCGGCAAGACGCGCGTCCTGGTCGATCGGTACATCGGCCTGCTCGTGTCCGGGGTCAAGCCGCGCAACATTCTTGCGATCACCTTCACTCGAAAAGCCGCTGCCGAAATGCGACAGCGAATTTTGGATGACCTGGGGCGCCGACACCGCGAGGGCAGCCTCGACCCCGAGCTGTGGCGCGAGATTCGCGAGAGCATCACTGACATCACCATCGCCACGATCGATGCGTTTTGTCTCACCCTGTTGCGCGAATTTCCGCTGGAGGCCGGCATCGATCCGGTCTTCGAGCTGGCGGATGAAACGGAGACGCCGCGTCTGGTCGGCGAGGCGCTCGATAAGACACTCCGGATCGGCCGGGCGCTCACGATTGACGCGCCCGACGTGGCGCTGCTCTTCGCCGAACTTGGCGATACCGCCTGCGCGAAGGCCTCGCGCGGCTGGTCGAGAGGCGGCTCGTTGCGGATGCGGCGCTCACGCGGTTTCTTCGTGGCAGTGGCGGCGACGCGAGCATCGACGCGGCCGTCGCGCGGCTGTTGTCGCGCTTGCGTGCGGCGTTTGCCACCGTTCCGGGCGGTCTCGAGGGCTTTGTCACGAGCGGACCGCACCACCCCGATTTCGATCTGCTGGCGCGGGATGTGCGGCAGCTCCTCGAGGATCCGGCGCTGTCTCCCGCCATCGTGCAGGCACTTCTCGAGCGCGTCCGCGAACACCTGCTCACACAGAGCGGCGAACCGCGAAAACGCCTGACCTATCGACGGGATGAATTCCGATCCGCGCGCGAGTACGAGCGGCATGTCGCGTCTGTGGCGGCGCTGGGCCCGTACCTGGTGGAGGCGCTCACGAGTTATCGGCGGGACATCAATGTGGTGCTTGCGCGTGCCGTGCGGCGACTCCTGACCATTGCACTGGAGCAGGACGATCGCATCCTTCGGAAGAACGGTGTGCTCGACTTTCCGGAAGTCCTCACGCGCACGTTGATGCTGCTGTCGCACATGGACGAGTTCTCGCGCAGCCGCTACAAGCTGGAAGCCCGGTATCAGCATGTGCTGGTCGACGAGTTTCAGGACACGAGCCGCGCCCAATGGGCACTCGTCGAGTTGCTGGTGCGGTCGTGGTCCGAGGGGCTTGGACTGGTCGATTCCGATCGCCAACCGACGGTCTTTATCGTCGGCGACCGCAAGCAATCGATCTATGGTTTTCGTGATGCCGAGGTCGCGCGTACTCGACGAGGCAGCGCGGTACATCGAAGCACTCCGTCCGCAGGGCCAGGTCCGCACCGCAATCACGCACAGTTTTCGATCGGTCCGCGAACTGCTTGCGTTTGCCAACGATCTGTTCGGGACGATCGACAAGGCGCCCGAACGGTCCGACGCGTTTCGCTATGGCGACGATGATCGGTTTCCGGTGGCCTCCGTGGAGGCGACCGAAAGTGAGCCGCTGGCGCTGATCGCGGCGACGTCTGACCAGGCGCAGGCCGAAGCAGCAGCCGAGGAGATCACACGTGTGCTCGCGAGCGGCGCGACGGTCCGCGATCGGGAGACGGGTGTTCGGCGGGCCGTCCGGCCGGGCGACATCGGCATTCTGTTCCGAACGCGTGAGAGCCACCGCCTGTTCGAGGATGCGCTCGCCTTCCGGCGCGTGCCCTTTTACGTCTACAAAGGGTTTGGGCTTTTTCGACGCCGACGAAATCAAGGATGTACTCGCGCTCCTCGGGTTTCTTGCCAATCCCGCATCCGAGCTTCGCGCGGCCGCGTTTCTCCGCTCGCGTTTCATCCGGGTCTCGGATACAGCACTCAAGCTGTTGGCGCCCGATCTCGGCGCCGCGCTGACGGCTCGCGGACGCTCCGGCAGCAATCGCGCTCCTCGACGCCGACGATCGCCTTCGACTCGAGCTCGCCCGCTCGGCGCTGCCGCGGTGGCTTCTGCTGGTCGACAACCTGCCGCCGGCGGAGCTGCTCGACCGAGTGTTGGCCGAGTCTGCATACGCCGCGGAGATCAGCAGCCGCGCCTATCGACAAGCACGAGAAAATCTCAAGAAAATCCGCTCGCTCGTGCGCCGGCTGCAGAACCGCGGCTACGCCACCCTCGATCGCATCGTGTCGCACTTTGCCGAACTCGTGGCCGGCGGCGACGAGTCCAATGCCATCGTCGATGCGGTCGACGCCGTCAACCTCATGACTGTGCACGCGGCAAAGGGACTCGAATTCCCGATCGTGTTCGTCGTGAACCTCAATCGTGGCGGCGGCGGTGCCGGCGACCCGATCCGAATCGTCACGCTGCCCGGCGCAGACGCCGACGAAGCCGCGGTTGGCATCGGCGACTATGAGAGTGACGCCGACAAAGATCTCGAGGCGAGAGAAACCGAAGAAGCCAAGCGGCTGCTGTATGTGGCGGTCACGCGTGCGCGCGATCGCCTGTATCTCGGCGTCACGCTCAATGAGGAGGGTCGGTTTGCGCCACCCAAAGGATCGCTGGGCCGCGTCCTGCCGTCGAGTTTGTGCGAGCTGGTGACGCGCGCAGGTACGACGGAGGCGGGTGATGTGCTGTCGTGGACTGCCGCGGGTGGCACGCATCCCCTGAGAGTGTTGCGGCCGGCGGGTCTTGTTGACGAATACTCGGCGCCGACGGAACAGAGCGCCGGTCGACTCGACGACTTCGATCCACTGCCAGCGACCGGCGCGCCCCGGCGAGTGGCGGCGTCCGACGATCTCCATGCCGCTCACGAACCTGCGTTCCGGCCAGCGGCGGCGCCCGCGTTCGGGGCTCAAGCCGGAATACTCGTGCACAGGGCGTTGGAGGCGGGCTGGGCGGCAGAGGTGGTCGCGCGCGACGAGCGGCATGCACGCTTCGCGTCGCTCCTGCGTGCGAACGAGCGCGCGGTCGTGACGGATGTCGACGATCTTGTGGGCCGCGCGGTGATGGCCTTCGATGCGATTGTCTCCAGCCCGGAGCTGTTGGACATCATTCGTTCCGGCGTCTGTCGTGTCCACGAACTGCCGTTCTCGCTGCGCACAGACGACGGCACGATCGTGCGAGGTGCGATCGACCTGGTGGTGCAGCACGGCGACGGCCGTATTGAGGTGTTCGAGTTCAAGACCGGTCACCCGCATCCCGGCCACGAGCGGCAACTGGCGCTGTACGTCGCCGCCGCCCGCGCGCTGTTTCCAGGTGCCAATGTCACGGGACGCGTGATTTACGGCGCGGGGCAACTTTCCCTCGAGCACGGCGTCTAAATAATCACAGCCTGCCAGGAAGGACTGCGGACCGATGCAAACATCCTCTGAGAGGACCGGCCGCCCAATGGCGCAATATGCGTTTGATTCGCTGCACGCCCTGCCCTGCGGGTGCGTGACGGCGGTCTATCGGTCGCTGCCGTGGGATGTCGAAGTGGTGGCGCTCGAGGCGCGCGGCCCGCATTGCATCCTTCAACAGCACGAAGGGGGCGCCGAGTTCGCGCTTGGCATCACCGCGTCGGACCGGCTCATCCGGTAAAACAGTTCATTGCGCTCCCCCCGGGCATCTCATACAATGCTCTGTCGCGGTCCCTGCAAATGGCGTGCTTCTTGCGCGCGCGGATGCAATCGTGCTGGGTGTCAGGCAGGGCCGCAGGGAGAGGAGCTCGTAGAGTGGCGTTGACGTGCCCGAATTGCGGGAACGCGAGGAATTTTCAAGTCAAGACGTTGCAAATGCACGTCGTGCAGCTCGACGATGGCCGCGTCGAAGTCGCAGAAGAGAGCCGCCCGGCCGTTTTTGAAGTGTTGTGCGACGAGTGCGAGACTGCTCTGGATTTCGAGCAGGTCGAGGACACGCTGCGCAAAGAAGTACTGCTCACCATCGGCGCGCGTTGACGCCTTACGGCGGCGCTCCATCCTTCGGACTGCCGGTTTCTTCCGTTTCTTCGAAGTAGTCGCACTCGCGGCAGACCCACTCTCGTATGACGGTCCGGATCTGCTGACTGGTTCCGGGTACGCGCGAAATGACTTCGCGCGTCTCGAGAATCATCGTCTCGGCGCAGAGAGGACACTCCATCGCCGGATAGTAGTCCGAAAGACCGGCACTTGCCAGTTTCCAGTTCATCCCTCGACGAAGCTCGGAATGAACCCTGAGCATCGTCGAAGGGTTCAACGTTGGTGACCCGCGTTTCCACCGATTGCACGTGATGGCGTAAGTTTCCTCAAACGTTGAACTGTCAACTGGAAACTGGAAACGAAAAAGTTACACGTTTTCTTGACAACCCTCTACCCGGCTCCTACGCTACGAACAAGTGCATCGCGTGAAGAATCAGTGGCGCGTTGAAGATTCGTGGATTGCCGTCGAACGCTCGCCGGGGAGCGCGCGCGAGCTCGACGACTCGTTTGCCGACGAGGTCGCCATCGATTTCCCCGCGGTGCGCGACAAGATTGAACGGATGCGCCACGCGTTCGACCGCGACGACGATGGCGCGATGGAACCGCTGCGCGCAGAAATCACGCTGTCGCGACGTCAAGCCGGCGCCGGCGCCGCGGTGCCGCTCGAAGTGCCGCTTCGCTGGACCTGCCGTAGCTGCGGCGGCCGCGGCGAAGTGTGGGGCGATCCGTGCGCCGCGTGTGAAGGTAGCGGTCACGCGCTTCGCCGCCGCATGCTGACGGTGTCGGTTCCTGCGGGCGTGGTCGACGGCGCGAGGTTCAGCTTCAGCGTGTCGCCGCCGCGCGGGCCGATGACAAGGGTTGATGTCCGTGTGGCGGTGACATGACCACGCCCACCCCGGTGTGAAACGACACGCCGATTTCCTCGCCCTGCTCTACCTTGCGTGGGGCGCAATTTTCACGCTCGTCGGCCTCGCTGGTCTCGCGCTCATGGCCGGTGCCCTTGCCATCGCACGTGCCAACGGACCGATCGTCGCGTCCTCCGATCTTGCGGCTGATGTCACCGCATTCACCTTTGGCGTTCTCGCGGTGCTGGCACTGCTCTGGGGCATTCTGCATCTGTGGCTGGGCGCGAACCTGCGTCGCTATCGGCATTGGGCGCGCCTCGCCGGTCTCGGCCTGGCAGTGATCAACCTGGTGCTGTTTCCCTTCGGGACGGCACTCGGCGGCTACGCCTGCTGGGTGTTGTTGACCGAGGAAGGCCGCCAGCTATTCGAGGTACACGAGTCTCTTTCGCGAACCTGACGCACCCCGGGCAGGTCCGCGCTGCGAAGATCACATCTCGCGTGAACCTTTAGAAGGTCCCCGCGACCGCGCGCGATCGCGGCGGAGGGTCCGCCGTCCCCAGCGGCGTCCACGGTCCGCACCTGAGAATGCGGCGCATCGCCAGCCAGCCGCCGCGCAGGGCACCAAATTCTTGGACGCAGGCTTCGCCGTAGCGGCTGCACGTCGGCGTAAAGCGGCACTGCAGTCCCATGCGTGAGTACACAGGCGGCAACGTGGCTTGATACAGGTGAATGGCGGCAATCGCGGCGGATGTGGAGAGTTGCTGCGCTGGCGCTCGCCGCAGATCGACAACGAGCGCCACCGAGAGCACGATGAGGACCACGAGCGTTCGACGCACCACACGGGATCCGTCGTAACGCCATCGAACGGGAGAGTCGGGTCTAGAACTTGTCTGGTACTGACTGATCCCTGGGACGATGAGCCGCTGTCCGTTAATCCCCTTGATGATCGCGATGACGTGAAGGATCAGGAATCCGAGGCCCACAAGCGGCGCGAAAATTGCCACGAGGCATCCGAGATACGGGCCGATCACGAACGTGAGCACGTTGAAGGCCACCCAGAAAATCAACTCCGCGCCTGTCAGCACGAGCCCGTGCTTGGCGTGCCATTGAACTTCCCGGTCGTCCTTCTCGACGACCAGCGGAATCAACGCCAGCAGCCATAGATAGGACAACAGGATCATCACGTTCCGATTGCTCGAGGGAGTGCTGCTCCCCGGCATCGCATCCGGCATCTAGGTT
The DNA here is from genome assembly GCA_963762925.1 of uncultured Acidobacteriota bacterium. GTDB lineage: Bacteria > Acidobacteriota > Vicinamibacteria > Vicinamibacterales > UBA2999 > DASPWV01. Next base: position 85,453 of record CAVXMP010000008.1, read on the forward strand.
CTCCTTGTTTGGGGGGACGAGTGCTAGGCCGGCAGTTTACAAGGGTTTCCGCGGCTTGTCACCCCCCGGCAAAGCCGATAAGCTGAGAGATTGAGTTCTTCCATGTTATCCGCCCAGACGATCCTCGAGTCGCTGCAACGCGTCATCGACCCCGATCTGCGGAAAGATATCGTCTCGCTCGGTTTCGTGAAGAATGTTCACATCGATGGCGGACGGGTGAGTTTCACCATCGAATTGACCACGCCTGCGTGTCCCGTCAAAGACCTGTTGAAACAGCAGGCAATGGGTGCGGTCGCCGAACTGCCCGGTGTGGAGTCGGTCGACATCACGATGACGGCTTCTGTGCGATCGGTCACCGCCCCAGAGCACGGGCGGCCGCCGCTCCCGGGAGTCAAAAATGTCATCGCGGTCGGGGCCGGAAAAGGCGGCGTCGGCAAGACCACGGTGTCGGTCAACCTGGCGCTGGCGCTGACCAAGGCTGGCAGCCGGGTGGGTATCCTCGACGGCGATATTTACGGCCCGAACGTGCCGTTGATGCTGGGCCTCAAGACGCAACTGGCCTCCAACGGGAAGCAGATCGTTCCCGCCGAAAAGTACGGACTTCAGATCGTCTCCATCGGCTTTATGACCGACGACGATGCGCCGGTGATCTGGCGCGGGCCGATGGTGCACAGCGCCATTCAGCAATTCTTCCGCGACGTGGCGTGGCGCGATCTCGATTACTTGATCATCGACATGCCGCCGGGCACCGGCGATGTGGCGTTGAGCCTCAGTCAAACGGTGGCGGTGGCGGGCGCGATTGTCGTCACCACACCGCAGCAGGTGTCACTGGCCGACAGCCGTCGCGCCGTGCGCATGTATCAAAAGCTCAACGTCCCGACGCTCGGCATCGTCGAGAACATGAGCTACTACGCGTGTCCGAATTGTCATCACGAAAGCGAGCTCTTCGGCTATGGGGGCGGTGAGCGCATTTCCGCCGACATCGGCATTCCGTTCCTGGGACGTTTGCCGGTGTATCAGCCGATCAGCCTCGGCAGCGATCGCGGCATTCCCCTTGTGATCGCCGAGCCAGACGCGCCCGCGACACGTGCCTTTATCACCGTCGCCGAACGCGTCGCCGCGCAGATCTCAATCGCCGCGCATCGAAATGCAGCGGCGCACAAAGGTAAGATCCCGTTGATCCCGATTGGCAAAGTCGGTCGGTAAGGAACGGCGTACTCCTGACGGAACAATAGGTGATTGATATGAAGAAGATGACTTGGTTGGCGGCCTTGGCGATCACATTGACGGCAGCCGCGTCCGCTCGAGCCGCGGAGTTGCCCAAGGCACTCGTCGATCCTTACCTCCAGGTGCAGGCGGCGCTCGCGAGCGACAAGTTCGAACCTGTCGCCGCAAACGCCAGCGCGATCGGTGACTGTTGCGGCGACGCTTGGACCAGATGCCGAGCTCCTGGCCTCGACCGCCAAGAAGCTCGAAGCCGCGAAGGACATCGCCGCGGCCCGCACGGCGTTTGGTGAGGTCAGCGCCGCGCTGGTGACCTACGCCGAGAAGACGAAGAGTGATCTTGGCGCGGACCTGCGTGTGGCCTACTGTCCGATGGTCAACAAATCCTGGCTGCAGAAGGACAAGGAGATCAAGAACCCGTATTACGGGGCGTCGATGCTCTCGTGTGGGTCGTTCAAGAAGTAGACGGTTATCGCGGCAACCGTCTCATCGCCGCGATTCCGAGCAGCGGTCCAGGCACGAGCAGCAGCGACGCGTATCGCCAGCTCACGATTTCGGCCGTCCGAGGCAGCAGCTCGATCGTGACCATCGTCAGCAGAAACCCCAGGCAGGTTTGCAGGGTCAATGCCGTGCCGATGTGATCGGCAGGGGAGTATTCGCTGACCAGGGCGGAAAATTGCGCCGAGTCGGCCACCACTGCAAATCCCCAGACCATCACCAGCAGGAATACGATCGCCGGCGGTCCTCCGAAGACGACAACCGTCATTGCGGCGCAGGCCGCGCTCGCCCACATCGCCCACATCGCGACGCGTGCACGGCCGAGGCGGTCGGCGAGCCACCCCGCGAGCGCACAGCCGGCCGTGCCGCTCCCGATCGCGAGAAACGCGGCGAGCGAGCCTGCAGCCGCTGCGCCCGCCATCCCCGAGGCGGCGAAGCTCGCCGTGGCGAGCACCGCGATCCAGGTCCACATCGCATAGAGCTCCCACATGTGGCCGAGGTAGCCGAATGTGGCGAGCCGCGCACCGCGAATGTTGACGAGCCGGCGAATTGCGTGAGGGTCGAAGGGGGAGGTCGGCGCCAGGTACGGGCCGTCGCGCACCGCGGTGATCACGAGAACCCCACCGGCGACCGAGAGGCACGACGCCAGCAACATCGGCCCGCGCCAGCTGCCTCCGTAGATCGCACTCAGGAGATGCGGAAAGGCTTTCCCCAGCGTCAATGCGCCAATCAGGATGCCGAGGGCGAAGCCCCGCTGCTCGCGAAACCATCCTGCCGCGATCTTCATGCCCGGTGGATAGACGCACGCCAGCGCGGCTCCTGTAAAAAAACGAAGCACCACCACCGCCGTCGGCGAGTCCACCAGGAGGACGGCGGCGTTTGCTGCCGCGCCAACAACGGTGCCGCCCAAGAACACCACTCGCGCGTTGAACACGTCGGCGAGATTGGCAAATGCGCTCGCCAACGTGCCCACGACAAACCCCGCCTGGACCGCGATCGTCAGCCATGACGCGTGCGTCGTCGACATGCCGAACTCTGCGACCAGCACCGGCGTGACGGCTGTCGCTGAAAACCACAAGGTCATGCCGAGAAACTCAGCCACCGCGAGTGCCGCGAGCATCACCCACGCCGTGTGCGGATTGCCGGCATTCACGATAGGATCCAGGACTGGTCCCTTCATCGATGGAAATACCGTACATCAAGCGCACGCTGGCCAACGGGCTCGACGTCATCGTGCATGAGCATCACCAACTGCCGATGGTTGCAGTGAACCTGTGGTACCACGTCGGATCCAAGAACGAACGACCTGGCCGCACCGGTTTTGCCCACCTGTTCGAACATCTGATGTTTGAAGGCTCTGAACATTACGACAAGGGATACTTTCAACCGATTCAGCAGGCCGGTGGTCTCCTCAACGGCTCGACGAATCCGGATCGCACGAACTATTGGGAAGTGATGCCTACCGGCGCATTGGAGCTGGCGCTGTGGATGGAATCCGATCGGATGGGGTATCTGCTACCGGCTCTCACCAAGGAGAAGTTTGAAAACCAGCGTGACGTCGTGCTCAACGAACGGCGTCAAAACTACGGCAACCGGCCATACGGATTAGCCGGTGTTGCGCTCGCCGCCGCGCTGTTCGCTCCAGATCATCCCTATCACTGGCTCACCATCGGATCGGAGGAAGATCTTCGCGCGATGGCGCTCGACGACGTACGCGAGTTCTTTTCCACGTACTACCACCCGGCAAATGCATCGCTCACGCTGGCCGGTGATATTGCGCCGGACGCCGCGTTCGCGCTCGCCGAGCGCTACTTCGGCGACATTCCAGCCGGACCCGTGCCTGCGCCGGTGACGGCGAACGGCGGCCTGGCGAAGAGCACGCGCATCGTGATGGAAGATCGCATCGAGCTTCCCAGGTCTGTACCTCGCATGGCACAGCCCTGCGATGTTCGCGCCCGACGACGCCGAGCTCGACCTCGCGACCGATTTGCTGACGCACGGCAAGACGTCGCGTCTGTACAAGCTATTGGTCTACGAACGGCGCATCGCCACCGATGTCGTCGCCTACCAGCATTCCCGTGAGATCTCGGGCCTCTTTCAAATCGCGACGACCGCCGCTCCTGGCGTTGCGCTCGGCGATCTGCATACGCTGGTGCTCGCCGCGCTCGAGGAGTTGTCGTCCGAGCAACCGACCACCGCGGAGCTCGAGCGCGCGCGCGCGCAAACCGACGCGCAGTTCATTTATCGATTGCAGACGATTGGCGGCTTCGGCGGCAAATCCGATCAGCTCAATGCATACAACGTCTTTCGCGGGGATCCGAGCTACTTCGCGGCCGACCGTGCTCGCTACGAAGACGCGACGCCTCAGCGGATCACCGCGGCACTCGGCCGCTGGATCGTGGGTGCGCCGTCGGTGGCGTTGAGCGTGGTGCCGAAAGGCGCACGCCATCTCGCCCTTCCGGATTCCGGCGAGGTGCACGTTTCGTGAACGCCGTCGATCGGTCGGCGCTCCCGACACCGGGCCCGAGCGAGCCCTTCCGGTTTCCGCACATTTACCGGCGGGTACTCTCGAACGGCCTCGAAGTCCGCGCTATCTCCCATCACAACGTGCCGGTGTTGTCGGCCGTCCTGCTCGTGCCGGGAGGAACCGCCGCGGATCCACCTGAGCGTCCGGGCTTGGCTGCGTTTACCGCGGACCTTCTCGACGAAGGGAGCGCCGGGCGATCGGCGCTGGAAGTCTCCGACGCGATTGCGCGGTTTGGAGCGGATCTCGATGTCGACGTCGGTCCCGATGCGACCGTCTTGTCACTGACGACGATTACGCGCTTCATGAAGCCGGCGGTCGCCCTGCTCGCCGAAATGGTGAGCGCACCGAACCTCGCCGATGCCGACACCGAGCGTGTGCGCAAGCTCCGGCTCGAGCGATTGCAGCAGTTGCGCGATCATGCGCCGGCCGTGGCCGAACGCGCGCTCGCGCGCGTGTTGTATCGCGATCATCCCTACGGTCATCTCAGTCTGGGCAGCGAGCCCGCCCTGCTCGCCACAACGCCTGGTGAGCTACGTGCGTTTCATGCGAGCGCGTTTGTGCCCGGGGGATCGACGCTCGTGATCGCGGGCGACGCATCGCGCGACGATCTCTTCGCGACCGCGGAGGAGGCCTTCGGCGGGTGGGAGACCCGGACGGACGCGCCGCCGGTCAATCGCCACGCCGGCCTGACGCCACCGCCGCTCGTGCCCGATCGTCGCCTCGTGATCGTGCCGCGCCCTGGCGCGGCCCAATCAGAGTTGAGGATTGGGCACGTCTGCGCGTCGCGCGACACGCCGGACTATCACGCGCTCGTGCTGCTCAATATGATTCTGGGCGGGCAGTTTGTCAGCCGCGTGAACCTCAATCTGCGCCAGGACAAGGGATACACCTACGGCGTGCGCACCGGTTTCGACCTGCGGCGTGGCCTCGGTCCGTTCGTGTTGCAGACGAGCGTCCAGACCGAGGTGACGGCCGATGCGATTCGTGAGTCCTTGAAAGAGATCGATGATCTGCGCGCGCGCCGTCCCGCGACCTCCGACGAGATCGCGCTGGCCCGAGCATCGATCACGCGAGGGTATCCCCGCGGCTTCGAAACCGCGCAGCAGGTCGCGCGCGGTGTGGCGCAGTTGGCACTGCACGGCCTGCCCGACAGCTATTTCGAAGAATTCGTGCCGCGCGTCGAGTCCGTGACGGAAGCCGACGTGAGCCGCGTCGCGGCGCAATACCTCGATCTCGCGCGCATGGTGACGCTCGTCGTCGGCGATCACGACCGTGTGGCGCCGTCACTCGGTGCCCTCAACCTCGGCGAACCGATGGTGTTGAGTGCCACATGAAGGCCGCCCGGTTTCACGAGCATGGTCCTCCGGAGGTGCTCCGCTACGAGGATGCTCCGGATCCCGAACTGCAAGGCGGGGACGCGATTGTCCGCGTGCGCGCGTGCGCCCTCAATCATCTTGATCTCTGGAACCGCCGCGGCATCGAGCGGATGCAGTTCCAGTTTCCCCATATCCTCGGCGCCGACATCGCGGGTGAGGTCGCGTCGAGCGCCGACAACAGCATGACGCCCGGGCGCCGCGTAATGCTTCAGCCGGGCGTGTCGTGCGGCCGCTGTGAGGCGTGTCTCGATGGACGGGACAACGACTGCTTACGCTACGACGTGCTGGGATCGCACAGCGACGGCGGGTACGCAGAGTTCGTGCGCGTGCCCCTCCAGAACCTCGTCGCCATTCCCGATGCGATCGGTTTCACCGAAGCCGCCGCCTTTCCGCTCACCTTTCTCACCGCCTGGCACATGCTCGTGACGCGCGCCAAAGTGCGTGCGGGGGAAGACGTGCTGGTCCTCGGCGCGGGGAGCGGTGTTGGACAAGCGGCGATTCAGATCGCGTGGCTCCACGGGGCGCGCGTATTCGCGACCGGGGGTACCGACGAGAAGCTCGCGAAAGCGCGCGAGATCGGCGCCTACGAGGTCATCAATCACCACACGCAGGACATTGCCGCCGAGATCAAGCGTCTGACCAAGGCGCGTGGTGTCGACGTGGTTGTCGAACACGTCGGCGTGGCGACGTGGGAGCGCAGCCTCAAATGCCTGAGCAAGGGAGGACGCCTGGTGACATGCGGCGCGACGACGGGTTACAACGCCCCCATTGACCTGCGTTTCCTCTTCACCCGCCAGTACACGCTGATGGGGTCGTACATGGGGACGAAGGCCGAACTCCTCCGCGTCGCGCAGTTTTTCTTCTCGGGTCAACTGCAGCCGGTAATTGACGCGACCTTCCCCCTGGCAAAGGCCGCCGATGCACATCGCCGCCTGGAGCAAGGGCAACAGTTCGGCAAGATCGTGCTGCTCCCGGAGTGATTACGCGGATAAACCTCTCCGCGTAATCCCTACAGGGTACTTGAGCAGGTTACGGAGCGCTTGAAGAAGCGTGTCGGCCAGCGATGACACCAGCGGCGACACGACTCCTGTGTCGACTGATTCGGCGACGGTGACAGGATCGGTCAGCAGCAGCCAGATTGTCGCGCCCGCGATCACGACGGCGAGCACGCCGACGATCCCGACGAGGCTGAAGCTGAGGCTGCCGATCGAGCCAGGGCGGGTCTTGACGACATCCATGATGCAGGCTCGTTGCGGATCTTACACCCGCAAGTAATGTTGGACGTGGCGCGTTGCCGGCAGGTTCCCGTTACAAGTGGCGCGTCAGAAAGCGCGCCAGATAGTAGCCGTCCAGAAACTTGAACGGCGCAACCCCGGTGCTGTAGTGGCCGCACGGGAGGATCGCGACTTCGATCGGGATCTCGCGCCGACGGAATTCGTCCACCAGCGCCCGTGAGAGATCGACGGGGAAGGTGAGGTCGTATTTCGCGTAGACCAACAGCGTTTTGCGATCGCGGTGGCGATCCAGGTAGGACCAGGGACTGATCGGACGCCACAGTTCGCGCAGCGTGTCGAGCGCAATATGCCCGTCGAGCCCTGTTCTCACATGCGAGGTCGACACGCCGCGCCAGACGACGTCAGCAAAGAACGGCGAGACATGGTTGAGCGCCTGCGCGCGCACCAGCGGTTCGTGGGACGCCGTGAGCATCGCGAGACACGACCCGAGGCTGGTGCCAAGCAGCCCGAGACTGTCGTAGCCCTGATCGCGGAGCCACCACAGCGCGCGCCGAACGTCGAGCACCGCCTGGCGGCACACTTGCACGGTGCGGGCGACATTCGCGCTCACGATGTAGTCGGCACGCGAGAGCTCCGGCGGCATCCGGCGATCGTGGTACGGCAAGCTGATGCGCAGTGCCGATATCCCAAATCTGGCGAGCAGCTGCGACAAGCCGACATGGCCGCCCGCGTCCGAATTCCATTGCGGCAGCACCACCACGGCGCGTTTGCGCCCACCGCCGCGCGTGCGCGCTGGAAAGAATCGCGCGCGCACGATGTTGTTTTCAGGATGCGGTGTCTCGAGCGCGCTCGGAAACATCAGCGTGCCTGCTTCGCCCGCGGCTGCCATCGCGTCCGCTGCTGGAGAGAAGATGTAATCGGTGGTCGGCGTCGGCGTGAAGAATCCGTCGGTGTCCTTCATGACCTCGTCGATCCACAGGCGCATCTGATCGATGGGCTCGGCGTCCAGCGGATGGCCATTCGGCGGAACCCAGTCGAGCCCCCATTCAAACGGCCTGACCACACGCTGGGTGCGGCTGACATCGGCCAGTCGCTGTTCCCAGCGATGAAAGAATCGCTGAATCATGCGTGCGGTTCGAGCGCGGCTTCGATTGATCGGGCGAGCCGCAGCAATTCCGGCGTCGCGGCGCGGCGTCCGACAATCTGAAGGCCGACGGGCAGACCGGCGGGGGTCGCCCCACACGGCACACTGATCGCGGGGTGGCCGGAGAGATTGAATGGCTGCGTGCAGCGCAGCATCACGTTCCGCACCGACTCGCGGCCGCCTTTCACCGCTACTGTCGCCTCGCCGATCGCGGGTGCCGGGATTGCGAGCGCCGGCAGGATCAATCCGTCGACACCCTCCAACGCGCGCTCGATCTCGCGTGCGATTACGGCGCGGCCCCGGAGCGCACGCACGTAATCCTCCGCGAGGATGTAGCGGCCCATCTCGAGACGCAGGCGCACGTTCGGCGTATACGCCGCCGGCCGATCGCGCAGCATCGTGGCGTGATACGCGGCGCCGTCGGCGAGAACGAGGTGGAGATAGACCGGCGCGATATGAGCGGAATGCGGCAGCGCCACGTCGCTGATCGACGCGCCGGCACGGCGCAGGCCATCGACGGCGGCCAGGATGGAAGCCTCGACGTCCTCGTCGATGCGATCCATGAAGTACCCGCGGAGCAGCCCCAGCCGCCGGCCCCAAAGAGCGATGGGTTCGATCGTCGCAGGGGCGGCGCCGCGCATGACGTCGTACATCACACCGGCGTCGACCACCGACCGCGCAAGAGGTCCGACGTGATCGAGCTGCCGGCTGAGCGGCACGACGCCCTGGCTGGAAATCTCCTCCCACGCGGGCTTGAGTCCGACCACACCGCACGCGGCGGCAGGAATGCGAATCGATCCGCCCGTGTCGGTTCCGACCGACGCGAACGCCATACCGGTCTTGACAGTGATCGCCGAACCGCCGCTCGACCCGCCGGGCGACCTGGTCGGATCGCTGGGATTGCGCGCCGGTCCCCAGCCCGAGTCTTCGCTCGTCGTCCCCAACGCGAATTCATGCAGGTTGGTCTTGCCGACAAACACGGCACCGGCGTCGCGCAAGCGCGCCGTGGCGGGCGCGTCGCGACGTGCGATGTGCTCCGAGCGCAGGCGGGACCCCGCGGTCGTGGCCACACCTTGCATGTCGATGAGATCTTTGAGGGAAATCGGAATCCCGTGCAGCGGCCCGCGGTGACGTCCGCCGGCGATTTCCTTATCGGCCTGTCGTGCCGACGCGAGCGCGTGCTCCGCGGTGACGGTGATGAACGCGTTCAACGACGGATTGAGCTCGGCGATGCGGGCGAGCGCATCCTCGGCGAGCTTTTCTGCACGCAACTCGCCGCGGGCGATTCGCGCCGCGACGTCGGCAATGGTCAATTGAACAGCCGGCATCTACTTGCCGATCTCGTCGTCCGGCGCGCGACCTGAGGCATCGTCGTTCCAATCCGCTTCGCGCAACGCCGCCGTCGATTTCGCGAGATTTTCGAGCAGTTCCGCAAGATCGGGGAGCTGGCGCCGATACGCGTCCATCTTGGCGTCTTCGAGCCACTGTTCAATGGTCATGAGAGAGAAATTGTAAGCTTGCCGTGTGCGGCACACCAAAATCATTGCGACGCTCGGGCCCGCTTCAAACGATCTGGCGACCATCGAGGCCCTGATCCGGGCTGGTGTCGACGTGTTCCGGTTGAATTTTTCGCACGGCGATCCTGCCACACACGAAGCCGCCATCCGCCTGATTCGGCGCGCGGCGCAGACCGTTGCCAAGGAAGTGGCGATTCTGCAGGATTTGAGCGGCCCGAAGATTCGCACCGGCGAGCTCGAAGGCGGAGTGCCATTGATCATCAAACCGGGCGATCGCCTCGAGATCGGCATCGGCTCCTTCGTGGGCAGACCCGGTCTGATTTCCACCCCCTACGCCCCCCTCGCAACAGCCCTGAAGCCGACCGACCGTCTCTTGCTGGATGACGGTCATCTCGAGCTCAGAGTCGAGTCGATTGAAGGCGACCGCATTGTGACGCGCGTGATCGATGGCGGCGAACTGGGTGAGCACAAGGGGATCAACGCGCCCAACGTGCCGCTCCCGTCGGCGGGTATCACCGCGAAAGACGAAGCGGATCTGCGCGTCGGTCTGGCTGCCGGCGTCGATTTGGTTGCCCTGAGCTTCGTGCAATCGGCAGAGGACATTGCGCGTGCCCGGGCGGTCACCGCCAACGCCGGCCGGCCCCGTGTGCCCATCGTTGCGAAACTCGAGCGGCCCGAAGCGATCAGCTGCTTGGCAGAAATAACCGAGGCGGCGGACGCGCTGATGGTGGCGCGCGGCGATCTCGGCCTCGAGCTGCCGCTCGAAGAAGTGCCGCGCGTGCAGAAGGAGGCGTTGCGCCTGGGGCGCGACCGCGGCGTCCCTGTCATCGTCGCGACACAGGTGCTCGAGTCGATGCGCACCGAGTATCGGCCGACGCGCGCTGAAGTCTCCGATGCAGCTGGCGCCGTCGACATGGGTGCCGACGCGATCATGTTGTCGGGCGAGACCGCGATTGGCGCGCACCCCATACGTGCCGTGGAGGTTTTGGCCAGCATCATTCGTCATGCCGAAGCGGTGCCGCCTTTGTGGACGCTCCCGGGACCAGTGGCGGAGCGTCCCGATCATTTGCCGCCGCTCTGCGACGCGGCGGTGACGCTTGCGGCGCGTGGACGTGTCGACGCGATCGTGGCGTTGACGCGCGAAGGCCGGACCGCACGCGTCCTCTCGGCGCGTCGTCCCGCCGCGCCCATCTACGCGGCAACCGATAACGAGGAAGTCGCGCGCAGGCTGTGTCTCTGGTGGGGCATCGAGACGCTTCTGGACCCTTTGCGCGGCGACGCCGATGCGGTTGCGACGCGCGTGGTCGAAACGTTGAGGCGACGCGGCGCCTTGCCGCAACCGGCGACGATCGTGATCGTGAGCGCGAATCCCAAGATCGAACTCACCGGCGTCAACTTCGTGGCCGTCAGACGAATTAAGTAGGGATCAGGGATCAGGGATCAGGATCAGGGATCAGAAGGCAGGTATCAGAAAGCAGGTTAGATCGTGGCCTCGTCGTGTACCAGGGCGCCGCGCGCGAACCGATCGGGCGCGAAGATGCTCACATCAAAGGTCTCGCTTCGCCCCAGTCGGACCAGCTCGGACACAATCTTTCCTGTCGCCGGCGACATCATGAGACCGTGGCCGCTGAACCCGTTCGCAAAGACCAAACCGCGGAGAGCGGGATGTTCGCCAAGCACCGGGTTATGGTCGGGCGTCATCTCGTAAAGACCGGCCCATCCCTCAACGTCACGAAGGCCGGCGAACGCTGGTAACCGCCGAGTCAACGCGGGGAAAAACTCGTTGTCCCAACGGCGCGAATCGACGTCGAAGTTCTCCCCGGTTGGTTCATCCCACTTCGTCAACGCGACCACGATGCGATCGGGATCGCCGGGATCGATCGGATCATCGTGGCGCCAGTGCACGCCGCTCGGATCGATCACCATCGGAAAGCGGTACGGCCACGGCCGCGGCAGCGTCGCCCGAAAGAGCATCTGTCGCACCGGGTAGATGGGCACCTCGAGACCAGCAGTCGCGGCCAGTTGGCCGCCCCACGCCCCCGCAGCGTTTACCACCACCGGCGCCGCGATCGTGTCGCCGCCGGCCAGCCGCACACCGCGCACCAGACCTGCCGCCGTCAGAATCTCCGCGACAGTGGCGGAGACGAACTCGGCGCCCGCTTGCTCGGCGGCATGACGAAACCCGAACAGGACCTCGCGCGGGCTCGCGTAACCATCGTCTGGACCGAGGACGCCGAAGATCACGTCGTCCACCTCGAGATCAGGCACCAGAATGCTGATGTCGTCGCGCGATACGAGTTGCACGCGCGCGCCGGCGCGGAGCTCGAGCTGATACCGGCGCATCAACGCTGTTGACGTCGCACTGGTCCCGAGAAAGAGGTATCCACGCTGGCGGAACCACGCGTGCGGCGTGTGTCCAGCGGACCGGAACCGCTGGTCGAACTCCTTCCAGAGGCGTACGCTGTACTGCACCATCTGGACGGTGACCGGTGTGCAGAACTGCTGGCGGATGCCGCCCATGGCCAGGAAGGCCGACGCCCGCCGATACGTGGGATCCTGCTCGACGACGACGATGCGGCCGTTGAAGCCGTCAGCGCGAAGATGCCACGCAGCGCTGCAACCGACGACGCTTCCGCCGACGATGACGACATCAGCGGCGGCGGGCGAAGGCATAGAAGGCGAACCCGATGATGAAGAGCAACAGCGCCTGGCCGGCGAGGTTGGCTTCGTAGTTGAGAACGTTCTGGGTATCCGGCGGAGGCACAAACACCAGCGCAATCGCAATCGCCGTCGCCAGAAAGCCACACCCAGCGATGAGAACGACACCGGTCATGCCGTCGGAAATGTTGATCACGGTGCGATCGGCAGGAGCGGCGCCTTCGCGTCGCCGCAAGGAGATCCACGCGGCGAAGAGGTAGAGATAGGGCACGAAATACACCAGGATGGTGAGGTTCACCATGATGTCGTACGCCTCTTGCACCGACGTCCTGCCGCCGCCCAGCGAGACAAACACGCTCGCCAGAAAGAGCAGAGTGGCGGCTGCAGCTTGGACGATGAGGGCCACATGCGGCGTGCGGTAGCGCTCGTGCAGCCGCGCAAAGGCGCTTGGCAACACGGCATCGACGCCGGCGGCAAACGGCACGCGCGCTGAGCCCGCCACCCACGAGTTCGTTCCACCCACGGAAGCGACCGCTAGTAAGAGACCTGTCACGCCGCCCATCCCGGCCAGCCCAAGCTTGCCGGTCACGAGATCAACCGCATCCGCGATTCCGCTTCTCTCAACCAGCTCACTCGCAGGGACGGCGACAAGCACGGAAGCCGAGCTCAGAATGTAGATAACCGTGACCGCAACGCCCGATAACACGATGCCGACAGGGATCGTGCGGCGTGGGTTTTTGACTTCCTGTCCAACCATCGAGGCAATCTCGAATCCAGAAAAGGCAAAACACATCGACGACCACAGACTCATGGTCGTCAACACGTCATCGCGCGGTATGAGCTCCGATGGCGCAAACGAGGTCGCCGAACCGAAGGTCGCAAACGCGACGGCGCCGCAGACGATCAACAACAGCGGCGGAATCCACGTGGCGACGCTGCCGATATGCTGCAGCCACTTTCCAACGCTCAGGCCGATGATGTTCAGAAACGTCGTGAACCAGAGAAAACCAAGGACAAAGACCACGGAATACAAACGGCTGTCGCCGAGGCCTTCGCGACTCGGATCGAGCACGAGCGCGAAATTCGCTGCGGCGAAGAGCAGCAACGACGGAAAATAAAACAGGTTGTTGACCCACATGCACCAGCCGGCAACGTACCCGTGCAACGGACCGAATGCGCGTCGCACCCAGGCATAAATACCGCCCTGTTCAGGATGCCGGCTCGACAGCTCGATGAGCGCTGCCGAGAGCGGGATAAAAAATACTGCCCAGGCGAGCAGCCACAGGGTGACCGACGGCGCCCCGACGCGGGCGCTGCGCGCAATCCACCGAAGGCCCGCGACCGCGACGATGTTCATCGCGACGACGTCCCACAGCCCGAGCGCTTTGATGAATTTCGGATCGTCTCGATCCGCCATCACCGCGGCTCCCGGGTCGCGTCGCGATCCAGGTACTTCTGAAGATCGGCGAGCGCGCGGTTCCAGCCTGCGGAGACCACCTCGAAGTACCGCTGCCATCTTGGACCGTTGTCGTCGCCGCTCTGGCGAACGGTCAGGCGCGTGATGTCCGCGCCACCGTGCGCGGTGCAGCGGACCTCGAGCGCCATCGGCCCGATCGCGTCGCCTTCGGGCGGCTGCCAGAAGGCGTCACCGATGAAGAACTCGCTGCCGCTCCTGTAGTCGATGACGGTCCCGTGAAACGCTCCGCCGAGGGGGCCGAGTAGATCGTCGTGATACTCAGTGGAGGCCCACTCGACCGAGAATGTCCCGAGCGGCCTCGCCACGGTCACCGACTGAGTCACTTGCCACCAGTTATGCAAGTCCTCGGCATTGAAGAACGCCTCGAGCACGCGCTCTGGTGCCGCTTGGATGACGACCGTATGTTCGACGGTGAGTTCCGATGGGTTTGCCATGCCTGTTGTGACGGGCTTCGCGTGACTAGCCGTACAGCAGGTACGGCTGCCTGAGCGCGCGGAATGCCTCGACCGTCGGTTCCCACCGCTTCGCGATCGACTCGGCGCGTTCGCCCGCCTCGATCGCTGCCCGGAACCACTTGGCACCCGCGATCACGTCGATTGGCTGTTTGTCGTGCTCGTATTCGTAGGGTGGAGGTTTCCACGCGAACCTCGCTGGATCGGCGGCGCGTATTGCATCGATCAGTGCAACACCCGTCAAGACGGGCTTGAAGGTGGCGCGATCGAGCACGTGGATCTGACAGCCGCCACAGGGGACGCGCGCATGCTTCTGAAACGTCGGTTCGAACACCGCCGGGCGGAAATACACGCCGGGAAGGCGACGCGCGTTCAGAGCGCCGGCGAATTTCTCCGCTTCGATCCACGGCGCGCCGACGAGCTCGAATGGGCGGGTCGTGCCGCGCCCTTCAGAGACATTGGTGCCTTCGACGTGCACGGGACCGGAGAAGACGATCGCGCTGTCGAGTGTCGGAATGTTTGGCGACGGCAGCACCCAGGGCAGTCCCGTGTCGTCGAAGTACATGTCGCGGCGCCAACCCTCCATGCGCGAGATCTCGACGTCTGCCCCGATGCCAAAGTGCTCGTTGAACAGACGCGCCAGCTCGCCAATCGTCATGCCGTGGCGAGTGGGAACGGGGAACAGGCCGACGAAAGACTCGCAACCGGGCTCGAGTGTGATGCCCTCGATGTCGTTGCCGCCGATCGGGTTGGGGCGATCGCACACGATGACTTTCTTTCCGTGCCGCTTGCACGCGCGCATCGTGTTGGCCATCGTGTACGCGTAGGTGTAGATGCGAGTGCCGATATCCTGCAGATCGATGACGACGGTATCGACATCGCGCAGCATCTCGGCGCTCGGTTCACGCGTGTCGCTGTAGAGCGAAAACAGCGGGATGCGACGGGTGCCGCCGCCCTCGAACTCGGCGTGCGGCGTTTCGATCATGTTGTCTTGAACGTCGGAACGGAAGCCGTGCTGCGGGCCGAACAGCGCCGTCACTCGCACGCGGGTGTCGGCCAGCGCGAGATCAACGATGTGGTGCAGGTGATGATCAACAGATGCGGGGTTGCTGACGATGCCGATGCGCTGGCCGGTCAGACGGCCCGAATTGAGCAGAACAGTCGAGCCGAGCGTGACAGCCACCTCGGAATTATAGTCATGGGCCTACGTGCATCGGCGGGGGTAGTATCTGCCTATGCTTGGCAATCGTCCGATGACCGAGTGGGTCGCGCAGTACTCGGATAGTCACCAGCATCCCGTCAATCGGCTGCTGCATACCCTCGGGATCCCGCTCATCGTCGTCTCGCTGGTCGCAGCCGTCGTCGGCGTGTTCTTCATGCCGTTGCTGTTGCCGATAGCGGGCGGTCTGTTTCTCCTCGGCTGGATCTTTCAGTTTGTCGGCCACGCCTTCGAAGGGAAGCCGCCTGAGTTCTTCAAAGACTGGCGATTTCTGTTCGTCGGCGTGCGCTGGTGGCTGGCGAAGATGTTTCCGCGATGAGGGAGCAGGCGTCGGCAATGCAATACCGCACAATCGAAAGCCCCATCGGGCCGCTGCTGCTCGCCGGCGACGACGAGGGCCTCCGGTTTTTGCTGTTCTCGGCGGGACGGCGGCACGTGGAGCCGAAGCCAGAGTGGGCACCCGATCGTGGCTCTCTCAAGGACGTCGCGTCGCAATTGACCTCGTATTTCGCGGGCAAGCTGCGCGCGTTTGAAGTCCCCCTTGCCCCGCAGGGCACGCCGTTTCAGCAGCAAGTCTGGCGCGCGCTACGCGAGATCCCGTACGGCGAGACGACCAGTTACGGAGCGCTGGCGCAGCGCATCGGCAATCCCAAAGCTGTGCGTGCCGTCGGCTTGGCCAACGGCTCCAATCCGATCTCGATCATCATTCCGTGTCACCGGGTCATCGGCAGCAACGGTTCGCTCACCGGCTACGGCGGCGGGTTGCCGACCAAGAAGGCGTTGCTCGATCTCGAACGCGGTCAGACGAGACTGGTGTAACTGTCGACGGTCGACCGTGTCACTCTGCCCGCAGCGCCACCATCGGATCGACGCGTGCCGCGCGGCGCGCCGGCACGAGCGTCGCCGTCATCGCCACCCCCGTGAGCAGCGTTGTGACGATGAGCAGAGTGAGCGGATCAGCGGTCGAGCGAATGAGTCGTGCGATGGCGAATGCGCCGGCAAGACCTACCGTGATGCCGATGCCAAGCTGCAGCGTCGTGCGCCGCGCGAACAATCGCACGACGGCGCCGGCGTCGGCGCCAAGCGCCATCCGCACACCAATCTCGTGCGTGCGCTGCGCAACCGCATGGGCCGTCATGGCGAAGACGCCAACGGCCGCGAGCGCCAGGGCGACCACGGCGAGTGCGCCAAACCACGTGCTGATCATGCGGGTAGGAAAGCGTCCACGGGCGAGCGCCGCCTCGAGCGTCTCGATGGCGAAAAGCGGCAGCGTGGGATCCATCGCGCGTACCTCTTCGCGCAACCGCGCGCTCGCCGCCGCGAGCGGCCCTTTCACCATGATCGCCGCGCGACCCTCGGGCGCCGGTTCGGCCTCGAGCGCGGCGTAGACCACCGGACGGGTTTCCGGCCGCGGCCCCGATTGCGGCACGGTTTTGGCGATACCGACGATCGTGAACCAGACCCCCGACGCGCCGAGCCGGATCCGCCGCCCGATCGGATCGGCCTGCGGGAAGAACTGCGAGGCGAGCCGTTCGTCGACGACCGCGCCTTCCTGACCACGACGCCCGTCCGCCGCGTCAATCGCGCGGCCGCGCACGATGGGCAGCTTCAACAGGCCGAAGTAGTTGTTACCGGTGAGCATGTAAGACACCAACGGCGGTTTTTCGCCCGGGGCGAGCGCGACATCGTCGATGAACAGCTCGCGCGTGGGCGCGCCGAATTCCATCGGCACATGGCTCGCCATGGTGACCGACGAGAAGACCGTCATCGCTGTCAGCCGCTGGTTCAACTGTTCGAGGAATCGCCTTCGATCATCTGGGGTCGGGTACTTCTGCACCGGCAGCCCGAGACGCATGGTCACGATGCCCGTGGCGTCGATCACGGTATCTTGCTGATACTGGTCGAGAAAACCACGCCACAGCAGTCCGGCGCCGCTCAACAGCACGAGCGTGAGCGCGAGCTGCGCCGTCAGGAGCGCCGTCGACCACCGTCGGCCACGGACACCGCCACCGGTGCCACGACCTTCGTCCTTGAGCGTTTCGTTGATGTCGCTGCGGGAAGTCTGCCACGCCGGAAGCAGACCAAACGCGAGCGCCGAGCCGATCGACAACAAGCCGACGAATCCGAAGACGATCGCATTCGGAGTGACGTCGACCCAGTAGGGTCGAGTCGTTCCTCGAGCCGCGCCAGGCTCGAGGACGTCGAAGGCGACCGCGATTTCGTTGGTGCCGTACAACGAGAGCGCAAACCCCAACGCGCCACCAAGCACGGCGATGAGGACGCATTCAACCAGCAACTGACGGACGAGCCGCCAGCGCGTCGCACCAAGAGCGGTGCGAACGGCGATCTCCCGCGTTCGCCGGATCGAGCGGGCGAGCAGCAGGTTGGCGATGTTGGCATAGGCGATGAGCAGCACAAACGCGACAGCGCCCATCATGGTCGCGAGCATCTCTGTCGGCACCTGGTAGCGTTCCCGTAGCGGGCGTGCCGACAGCGACAGTCCACTGTTCGTGTCGGGATAGGCGACGGCAAGCCGGGAGATGATTGCCTCGAGATCGGCTCGCGCTTGCGGCAATTCCACCGTCGACTTGAGGCGGCCCGACGACACCCAAGTTGCGCGTGTCGCGTTTGGCAGTCGAAAGGTTTGGCGTGGATGCGATCGACTGCCACACCTCGTCGATAAACGGATACCTGAATCCCTCCGGCATGACGCCAATGACGGTGGCCGGCACATCGTTGATACGAACGCTGCGTCCCACGACAGCCGGGTCTCCGTTGTAGCGGCTTTGCCACACGTTGTAGCCGAGTATCACTACGGCCGCCGCCCCCGGCTGCTCGTCGTCGGCGACGAAATCGCGCCCTAGAATCGGCGCGGGACCAAGCAGGCCGAACGTGTTCGCGGTCAGGTAACTGCCGCGCAGGCGTACGGGCGCGCCGCTCTCGTCGCTGAGATTCATCACGCCGTTGGCGTTGGCGGCGAGTCCCTCAACAGAGGATGCTCTGCGCGCGCCAATCGCGCAGGTCGGCGTAGGACGCGCCGTGCATCGTGCCACGCGCATCGCGCAGCTGAATGGCGATGAGACGATCGGGCGCGTCAAATGGGACGTCGCGCAGCACCGCGGCGTTGACGATCGAAAACACCGCGGTGTTGAGGCCGATGCCGAGCCCGAGGGCGAGAGCGGCGGCACTCGTGAAGCGCCGGTCCTTGATCAGCAGGCGAACGGCCAGCTGAAAGTCCTGCGCGAGACCATGCATGGCTACTCCTCCCTCTTCTGGCCTTCCTGGCCGCCGTTGGTGAGCGCCTGGTGTCGGAGCGCGGCCGCGCCCATCATGCCGCCCATCCCCATCGACTCGACGGCGGTCGTCGGGATCAACATGAGCGCGCCCTTCTCCTTCATGCCTTCGTACAGCATGTTCATCGCGCGCAGCTGGAGAGCGGTGGGATTGTCAAGGTACGACTGCGCCGCCACCTGGAAGGAATTCGCGATCTCCATTTCCGCTTGTCCGAGGATGATGCGCGCCTGCTTCTCGCGGGCGGCCTGGGCCTCGCGCGACATCGCATCCTGCAACGCGACGGGAATGACGACGTCACGCATTTCGACTGAGGACACGGTGACACCCCACGGATTGGAGCGCTGATCGATCAGCTGTTGAAGGTCGGCCTCGATCTTCTCGCGCCCGCGCAGCAGATCGGTGAGCGCCGTTCGGCCGATGACGTCGCGCAGCGCCGTTTGTGCCGCCCAGCTCACTGCCTGCGAGTAGTTCTGCACCTCGAGGGCGGCTTTCTGCGCGTCGTGGACCATCCAGAAGAGCACCGCATCGACGTTGACCGGCACGGTGTCGGACGTCAGTGTCTGTTCCGCCGCAAAGCTGGTCGTAATCGTGCGTTGATCGATCCACTCGGGAATCGTGTCGATAAAAGGAATGACCCAGAACAGGCCGGGTCCGTGCAGACCGATGAAACGTCCGAGCCTCAGGACCACGGCGCGCTCCCACTGTTTGGCGACACGCGGGGCCTGCATCAGCACGAGGCCGAGGCCGAGCGCCACGGCGATGAGCCATGATCCGGTCTCCAGGACAATGGCGGCGAGCAGCCCCATGCCGAGAGTGCCGAACAGGACGAGGATCGCGATCACGTTGACACGCGGACCTCCTGCGCCATCCTCTGCGTTCCGCGAACGACGATCAAGCATGAACGAGCTCATGACTGTCCTCCCTGTCCGTACGTGTGCAGTGCGGCAACGACCTCGTCGACGGTGAGACCCGCACCCGCGGCGTCGGCAAGCACGCGTGTGACGAATGTGTGCAACCGGCGATCGTGCTCGCGCGGCGGATGCGCCTGTGCCGGGGTCGCACTGACGAACGATCCCACTCCTCGTCGCGTTTCGAGAATGCCGGCGCGTTCGAGTTCGGTGTACACCCGCGCCACAGTATTGGCGTTGATTTTCAACTCAACGGCAAGCTGGCGGACGGTCGGGAGCTGATCCCCCGGTCGCAGCCGTCCCGACGCGATTGCCGCGCGCAGTCCGCGCTCGAGCTGGGCGTAAATCGGCGTCGCATCTCGTGTGTCAATGGCGACGATGTTCACTTGCCCTATTGTACTAGTTCATTAATACAATCATGTCAAGAGGTAGGATCGGCCGCGAACGCAGGCCCCGTGTTCCGAGCCATCCCATGCTGACGCGCCGCGACTTTCTTGCCTCGACCCTTGCGCTGGGCGCCTGCCCGCTTGTCGGCCGCGCGCAGAACGCATCGTCGAACCCTGTCTTCCGGCACGGCGTGGCAAGTGGTGATCCCCTGACCGACCGCGTGATCCTCTGGACTCGCGTGACCCCGGCAATTGGGCGAAGCGGACCGGTTGAGGTCGAGTGGAGTGTTGCCCGTAACCCGGACATGTCGCGTGTCGTCGGGCGGGGCACCACGCTGACGTCCGCCGAGCGCGACTACACGGTCAAGATCGACGCGAGCGAGCTCGAGCCGGGGGCGACCTACTACTACCGCTTCGCCGCGCTCGGCGAAGAGTCACCGATTGGTCGCACCCGAACGATCGCGAGCGGCACCGTCAATCGCACGCGATTTGCGTTGACCTCGTGCGCGAATTTGCCATTTGGCTATTTCAACGTGTATGCCCGCATCGCGGAACTGCCCGATCTCGACGCGGTGCTGCACCTCGGTGACTACATCTACGAGTACGCCAACGCCAACTACGGCAATCGCCCGGGTGTTGGTGACGGCAGGATGTTCGACCGCGTGCCGCGTCCAAACCGCGAGATTTTGCACCTCAATGATTACCGCGCGCGCTACGCGCAGTACCGCGAGGATGCGGACCTACAAGAGGTGCATCGACAGCATCCGTTTATCGTGATCTGGGACGATCACGAGTTTGCCAACAATGCCTGGCGCGGCGGTGCAGGGAATCACAACGCTGGTGAGGGTACGTGGACCGCGCGGCGAAGAGCCGCCGAACAAGCGTGGCGCGAATGGATTCCCGCGCGCATGGCGACGACCGACGTCCGGGGGTACCGCCAATTCACGTTTGGCGGCCTTGCGGACCTGTTCATGCTCGACACACGGATAGCTGGCCGGGACGAGCAAATCGCCTCGACCAAGGACATTGCGGCGATCGACCGCGCGTCCCGGCAACTCCTCGGGACGACGCAAGAGCAGTGGCTGTTCGGCGGATTACACGACTCGGTCCGCGAGAAGCGCCCGTGGCAGATTCTCGGACAGCAAGTGATGTTCGCGCCGCAGACGCCGGACATGCAGCCGGCGGCGCACAACGACACATGGGACGGCTACCGCGCCGCGCGCGGTCGCGTGTTCGACGCGGCGGCGAGCGCCGGCGTCTCGCACCTGGCCGTCTTCACCGGCGACGCGCACAGCTCGTGGGCCTACGACCTCGCGCGCAATCCGTTCAATCCGTCGACCTACGATCCGCAGACCGGCCGCGGTGCGATAGGTACCGGAGATCGTCGCGCCGGCGGTGACCTCACCAACGAGCATTACGCCGGACCGGCTCGCCGCCATCCGCGCCTCGCGCCCGCACCTGAAATTCCTCGAGGTGGAGCATCGCGGCTACACGGTCGTGGAGGTCACGCGCGAGCGACTGCAGGCCGATTGGTGGTTTGTTCCCACGATCGCCGAGCGCACAACCGCGCAAACGCGGGCGAAGACGCTGGTCACCGAAGCGGCGACACCCGGGCTCGTCGAGGTGGGGTGAGTATAATTGCCTATATAAATGCAGCGGACTGACGTCGGAAACCCGAACTACTACCATCGCGTCGTCGATTGCCAGTGGGCGTGCCCCGCGCACACCAACGTGCCCGAGTACATCCGCCTGATCGCGCAAGGCCGATACACCGAGGCCTACATGGTCAACCGGCACTCGAACGTCTTTCCGGGCATCCTTGGACGCACGTGCGACCGGCCGTGCGAGCCCGCGTGCCGTCGGACGCGGGTCGACGGCAAGCCGGTGGCGATCTGCCGGTTGAAACGGGTCGCGGCCGACAACAAAGACGGCGACGTCACCGCCCTGCTGCCGTCGATTCCGGTGCAAAAGAACGGCAAGAAGGTCGCGCTCATCGGGGCGGGCCCGGCTTCGCTCACCGTCGCGAACGATCTGATGCCGAATGGCTATCACGTGACGATCTTCGAAAAGCTGCCTCGCCCCGGCGGTTTGATGCGGATCAATATTCCGGCGTTCCGCTTGCCCGAAACGGTTCTGGACGAGGAGATCGGCTACATCGTCCACATGGGCGTGGAGATGCGGTACGACACGCCCGTCGACAGTCTCAAGGCGCTCGTCGACTCCAAGCAATTCGATGCGGTGTTCGTGGGGAGTGGCGCACCGAAGGGGAAGGAGCTCAACATCCCCGGTCGCCACGACACCGATCAGATTTTCATCGGCATCGAGTGGCTCGAGTCGATTCACTTCGGTCATGTCGACTCGGTCGGCAAGCGCGTGCTGATCATCGGCGTCGGCAACACCGCGATGGATTGCTGCCGGTCGGCGAAGCGCCTCGGTGCCACCGACGTGAAGGTGATCGCGCGCAAGACACGAAAGTATTTCAAGGCCTCGGCCTGGGAGCTCGAAGACGCCGAGGAAGAGGGCATCGAGATCCTCGAAAACCTTCAACCGGTGCGGTTCGTCATCCAGAACGGCGTCCTGACGGGGATGGAGTTCGACCAGTTCAAGTCGGTCGAGATCGACGGGAAGCTCCAGCAGGAAGCGATCGGACGCATCACCATCCCCTGCGATGCCGTGGTGCTCGCGATCGGGCAGGAGAACGCGTTCCCGTGGATCGAGCGCGACATGGGCATCGAATTCGACAAATGGGAGATGCCCGTCGTCGACAAGAAGACGTTCATGGCGACCCGCCCGGGCGTGTTCTTTGGCGGCGACGCCGCGTTTGGTCCCGCCAATATCATTTGGGCTGTCGAGCACGGTCATCAAGCGGCGATCTCGATGCACAACCACTGCATGGGCGTGCCCGTGGACGACCGTCCTCCTCACGGCGGGCTTCTGTCGAGCACGAAGATGGGGCTGCACGAGTGGGCCTACAGCAACAACTACGATCCGTCACAGCGCGTGAAGATGGTGCATGTCGATATGCCGCACCGCTTCCAGAACATGACGATCGAAGTGGAGAAGGGCTTCGCGGCGGAACAGACCGACATCGAAGTCCAGCGCTGTCTCAACTGCGATATCCAGACGCACTTTACCGATGCGCTCTGCATCGAGTGCGATGCGTGCATCGACATTTGTCCGACTGATTGTCTGACGATCACGCCCAACGAGGAGGAGCCGCAGCTCGAGCAGCACCTCAGCGCGCCGCGCATCAATCCCGATCAGCCACTCTTCGTTTCGGGTCCGCTGAAGCAGACGAGCCGGGTCATGGTCAAGGATGAGAACGTCTGCGTGCACTGCGGCCTTTGTGCCGAGCGGTGTCCGACCTACGCGTGGGACATGCGCAAGTTCGTCGTTCAGATCGCGTACGCCGGCGGCGTGCAGATGTCCGACCCTGTTCCTGCGCGATCGTAGGAGGCGGGTCCCGTTTCTCGGTTTCGATTCGAGTCGCTACACAATGGATCGCGTCAACGATTTCGCTTTCAAGATTGCCACTGCCAACGGCACCGGTTCGGCTTCGGCCAATGGCCTGATCATGCAGGCTATTTTCCGCATGGGCGTGCCGGTCACCGGCAAGAATGTGTTTCCGTCGAACATTCAAGGCCTGCCGACCTGGTACGAGATTCGAGTCAGCAAAGACGGCTACACCGCGCGCACGCCGCATTTCGATCTGATGGTGGCACTGAACGCCGCGACGTACGCCAAGGACGTGGCGGAAGTTCGCTCGGGCGGCTGGCTGCTCTACGACGCCACGTGGCCGCTCGACGACCGACTCAAGCGGCCTGATGTGACGTATCTCGGCGTGCCGCTCGCGGAGATGTGCAACGCCAGCTTCAAAGGCGTGCGCGAGCGGATTCTGATGAAGAACATCGCCTACGCCGGCGCGCTGGCCGGGCTGCTCAATATCGACACGGATGTGATCCGGGTGCTGCTCGACGAGAAGTACGGCTCGAAGCCGGCGCTGATGGATTCGAATCGGAAGGCTGTCGATCTCGGCTTCAACTTCGTCACCGAGAACTTCAGCTGTCCTCTTCCGATTCATCTGGCACAGATGGACGCCACCAAGGATTCGATCCTGATCGACGGCAATACTTCGGCGGCTCTTGGATGTCTGTATGCCGGCGCCACGGTGGGCGCCTGGTACCCGATTACGCCGGCGACATCGCTGATGGAAGCGTTTGCCGGGTTCTGTAGAAGGACCGTCGCGATCCGGAGTCAAAAAGAATCTCGCGTGCATCGTTCAGGCCGAAGACGAGTTGGCGGCCATCGGCATGGTGATTGGCGCGTCGTGGGCCGGCGCGCGTGCGTTTACGCCAACGGCGGGTCCCGGCATCTCGCTGATGAACGAGTTCATCGGCCTGGCATACTACGGCGAAGTCCCTGCGGTGGTCTTTGACGTCCAGCGGACCGGCCCGTCGACGGGCATGCCTACACGTACACAACAGGGCGACCTGATGACGTGCGCCTATGCGTCGCACGGCGACACCCGCCACATCTGTCTGTATCCAGCCGACCCACGCGAGGCGTTCGATTTCGCGGTGAGGGCCTTCGATCTCGCCGATCGATTCCAGACGCCGGTGTTCGTGTTGAGCGATCTCGACATCGGGATGAACGATTGGATGGTGCCGAAGCTCACGTGGGACGATAGCTACCGGCCCGACCGTGGGAAGGTGCTGTCGGCGGACGAGCTCGACAAGATGAAGACGTTCTACCGCTATCTGGATTCCGACGGCGACGGCATCACCTATCGCACGCTGCCGGGCACGCACCCGAAGGGCGCATATTTCACCCGCGGGTCCGGACACAATCGCCTTGGCGGGTACACGGAAGATTCGGACGAGTACACCGAAGTGATCGACCGTATTCAACGGAAGATTCAAAACGCGACACGTGCGGTCCCGGCGCCGCTCATTCAACACCAGGCGGGCGCCAAGATGGGCCTGGTCACCATCGGCGGGTGCCACGCGGCCTGCGTCGAGGCGATGGATCTGCTCGCCCAGGAAGGCGTGGCGCTCGATTACATGCGCGTGCGCGGGTTCCCGTTTGGCGATGACGTGCGCAAGTTCCTGGACGCGCACGAGGTCAACTTCGTCGTCGAGCAGAACCGCGACGCGCAGTTGAGAAGTCTGCTGATGCTCGAGACCGGCGCGCATATCGAGAAGCTCGAGTCGGTGCGCTATTACGGCGGCTTCCCGATGAGCGCGCACCACGTGATTTCCGGCGTGAAGGGCAAGATCGAAAGAGCAGCGTAAAGAGGCAGGAAGTTTCCAGTTGCCAGTTTCAGAAAGTTGAGTGGTCAGTTCGGCAAGAGTTGCAACTATCAACTACGAACTACCAACTGGTAACTGAACTTTGAACTGGCAACTGGGAACTGGAAACTTCCGCGAAGCGGTCGACCGAGCGAAGCGAGCCCAATCGATGACTTTTATAGCCAAACCCAAGGTCCACCACCCGTCGCTGCAGAAAAACGAGATCGGCCTGACCCGGCGGGATTACGAAGGCTCGATCACGACCCTCTGTGCCGGGATGTGGTCACGATTCGATCACCGCGGCGATCATCCAGGCGTTCTGGGAGTTGTCGATCCCGCCTCATCGCGTAGCGAAGCTCTCGGGTATCGGCTGCTCGTCGAAAACACCTGCGTACTTTCTGCGCGAGGCGCACGGATTTAACGGCGTGCACGGGCGCATGCCGGCGCTCGCCACCGGAGCGAACGCCGCCAACGGCGAGCTCACCTACATCGGCGTCTCTGGCGATGGCGACTCTCTGTCGATTGGTCTCGGGCAGATGTGCCACGCGATCCGCCGAAACGTCAACCTGTTGTACGTGCTGGAGAACAATGGCGTATACGGATTGACCAAGGGGCAGTTTTCCGCATCGGCCGACCCGGGCTCCAAGAACAAGAAGGGTGTGCCGAACACGATGGAGGCAATCGACGGTGTGCTGCTGGCGATGACGCTTGGCGCCACCTTCGTCGCGCGCAGCTTCTCCGGCGACAAAGGGCAGCTGGTGCCGATTATCCAGGCGGGTCTCAAACACAACGGCTTCGCCTTTATCGACGTGATCTCGCCATGCGTGACCTTCAACGATCACGAGGGCTCGACCAAGAGCTATGCCTACACCCGTGAGCACGACATTGAAGTGGTGCAGGCGGATTTCATCGGGCCGCACGACGAGATCACCGTGGACTATCCCGCAGGCGACGTGAAAAACGTGATGCTGCACGACGGCGCCTGGGTGCGGCTGCGCAAGGTGGCGGCCGACTACGATCCGACGGATCGCGACAAGGCTTACGCGTATATCCGCGACCGGCAGCGCGCCGGGGAAGTGGCGACGGGGCTCCTCTACATTTCGGCGGAGTCGCGCGACATGCACGACCAGAACGGCACCATCGATCGCGCGCTCGCGGATGTCCCGTACGAACGCCTCGCGCCCGGCGCGGCCGCGCTGGAAGCGCTCCAGGAAGAATTCAGGTAAGCACGTTCGCCGCACTGCAGCGCGCGCGGATGGTGCCGGCGCGCGCTACTGCGGCAGAATCGCCATCGCGCGCAGCGGCGCGCCGCTGCCTCCTTTGATCTTCATCGGCAGCGCCACGACGTAGGCACCTGTTGCTGGCAGCCGTTCGAGTGCGGTGAGATTCTCGAACGCGGGAATGTTTTGCGCGTACAGAGTGCGATGCGTTTCGAAGAGCGAGGATTGCCCGTAGTCGATGCTTGCCGTGTCGATGCCGATCGCTTTGATCGGTCGATTCGCCACGATCCACTTCGCCGCCTCGGGATGGAGCCCGGGGAAGTGAAGCTTGGGGACCGCTGACTCCCCCCGTTCCGCCGTCCCTAGGTATCGCGCCGCGTCCGGCCATCGGCGCGAGAACCCGGTTCGCAGCAGCAGATCGCGTCGGTTGGGATCGGCCCGTTCCGCTGCTCCCATCGCTGCAGGTCGTCCACCGTGATCTGGTAGTCGGCATTCGCGTTCGACGCGTCTGTGACGTCGATCACGACGGCGGCTCCGACGAGACGATCGAGCGGGACTTGATCCGCGGCTTGTTTGCCTTGGGCGAAATGCACCGGCGCATCCATGTGCGTCCCGCCGTGCTCGGAGGTAAAGAAGTTGTTCGATGCGTAGTAGTAACCAGCTGGCGTGATGCCATCGGCGACTTTCTCCAGTCGAAACGGGTCGGCGGTCGGCCAGAAGATCGACTGGGCTTCGTAGGCGTGTGAGAGATCGACGAGCTCGCCACTGGGAAACGGACGCGCCGCAGGTGGCGACGACGCGTCCGATCGCTCGCTGACGTTCGCACCCGAGCAACCAGACGCGGCAAGCGCAACGGCGACCAGGAAGACAGGAATTCTCATCGCATAACTCCCATGCGTGTAGGTTCGCCGCTCGTTCATCCAAGTGTGCTCTTGGATGCTGAAACGGCGGCGAGAGGTTCAGTCCGCCGCGCCCCAGCGCCCTGAAATGCAGAGGGCGCGGCGCACCTTACTGTGGCAACGCGAACGCAAGATACTCGCCGCTGTAGTTGCCGCCGCTCACCGCAACCACGATGTACTGCCGCTCCCCGATGCTGTATGTCATCGGCGACCCGCTTTGCGGCGCCGGCATGTAGATCGCTCCGACCTGCTGCCCGGTGCGCTTGTCGTACGCGCGCAGCATCGCGCCTCTCGGATGCTCCGGCGTCGTCGTCACCTGTGGATCCCCCATGATGACAAGCGTCTTGGTCACGAGCAAACCCACACCAGACGTATTCGGTTGCCCCGTCTTGGGGATGTTGAGGCCCTTCAACGCCGGATGATTGCGAATGTTGTCCGGCGTGTCGCCGTGTGGCGTCTGCCAGGCAACCTCGCCGCGATCGAGATTGATCGCCGCAAGCATGCCGTACGGCGGCTTGACAATCGGCAGTCCCTGCACAGTCAAGCCCTGCGCGGCGGCTGCGGCGGCGCCCGCGGGTGCCGCAGGCGCGGTGGGTGGCGGCGCCGGTGCTCGCGCTTCGCGCGCCCGCTCCGCGGTTCGCGGCGAATCGGCGGCGCAACAATCTCCGGGTCCTAACACCTCCCGGAACGGCACGCCGCCCAACCCCGACACGTAACTGATATCCGAGAACTCCTTGGGCGGCGCGACCAGCGACCGCGCGCTGGGCGTATTGCCCGCGGGCGCGAAGACGAGATGCAGCTCGGGATCGTATCCGCCACCAGGCCAGTTGGTTGCCGTTCCGGCTCCAATGACACCCAATGTCCCGTTTACATCGCCGAGCATCGGCGGCATGAACACGCTCGTCGGTTGCCACCGGTACCGCTTCACCCGTTCGAGCGCCTCGGCGCGCAGCTGCGGCGTGAAGTCGACGAGGTCGTCCGGCACATTGAGCATGTTGCGCGCGTAACGCAGCTTCTCGGGCGGATGGGGCTGCGTTGGCGCATACCATTCGCCGGGGACATCGCCTTTAGGCACCGGCTTTTCTTCGATCGGCCAGATCGGCTCGCCGGTAATGCGATCGAACACGTACAACCACGACTGCTTGCTCGGCACAGCGACCACCTTGCGCGGTTGACCGTTGATGGTGACGTCTGCGACGAGCGGTGCCGACGACATGTCGAAGTTCCACAGCGGGTGATGCACGAACTGGTAGTGCCACTTCCGCTGTCCGGTCTTCAGATCGACCGCGACCAGACTCTCGGCGAAGAGGTTATTGCCGGGACGGTGCCCGCCGTAGTAATCGGACGAAGGGGTCTCGACGGGCAGGTAAACGAGGCCGGCGTCTTCGTCCACCGTAATCTGCGTCCACACACCGACGTTGCCGTTGGTGGCCCACGATTCGTTTTGCCACGTCTCGTTGCCGAACTGACCAGGTCGTGGGATGGTGTCGAACTGCCAGATCTGTTTACCCGTGCGCGCGTCGAACGCGCGGACCAGTCCCTTGGTGTTGTCGTGCGTCTCGACCGTCGCGCCTTCTCTCATCGCGGCGCCGATGATGATGATGTCCTTGACCACGAGCGGTGTGGAGTGAATGCCGATCTCGCCGGTTTCGAGATCGATCGGCCGGCCGCGCCCTTTCACAACGCCGACCTTCAGATCGACCACGCCTTTGTCACCAAACGATGTGACGGGCACGCCAGTTTTCGCGTTCAGTTCGACCAGCCTGAACCCCGTGGTCACGTACACGATGCGCTCGTCGCCTTTGCCATCGGTCCAGTACGACACGCCGCGTCCGGACAATTGCCGAGGCGACACGGCGGCACGTTTGCCTTCGCGCATACTGTGCACCCAGATCAGCTCACCCGTCTTTGGATCGAGCGCGATCACCGAACGTCGGGTGCCACCGGTCGTATAGAGCACTCCATTGACGACGAGCGGCGTGCCTTCGAGCTTGAACTCCGGAAACGGCCCGAGATTGTCGGTCTTGTAACGCCACGCCACTTCCAGCTTGCCGAAGTTCGAGGCGTTGATCTGATCGAGCGGTGAGTAGCGTGAGCCTTTGACGTCGGCGGTGTAATGCGGCCACTCGCCTTTGCTCGTACTCGGCGGTCCCGTCGTCTGTCCAGTGATTGTCGACGTCATCCAGGCGAGAGCCACAGCAAGCAGAGCGCACGGCAGAACGGTTCGGGAGAGCGTCGTAGACATCGGTCGCTCCTTTCCGACACGGAGGATTCAGGGACTTGGGTGGGCGGATTGTAGCGTAAGGAGGGCGTGCCGCTGCAGGCCCCCGCGTGGCGGCCTAAAGGCTACAGGCGGGCGGGCGGCTCATTCGGCGCGCAATCCCTCAACCGGGTCGACGCGCATCGCCCGAATCGCTGGCGGAATGCAGGCAACGAGCGCCGCGGCCAGGAGGACCCCTCCGGCGATGGCCGCCGATCCGATGTCACTCGGCGCGACTTCGTACAGCACGCGCGTGAGCGCGTTCGCGGCGAGTTGGATCAGGACCAGGCCGACGACGACACCGATCAGGACCAACAGCGCGCTTTGCCGGACCACGATATTGCCGACACTGAACGGCCGCGCTCCCAGCGTCAAGCGAATGGCCAACTCGCGTGTCCGCAGTGCGACGGACCACGAGAACAGACCGTAGATTCCAATCGCGGCAAGCAGGCCCGCCAGCGCACCGAAGAACACCAGGATCGTCATCAATAGTCGCGATTGCGCCGTGCGCGCGCCGAATCGTTCGCCCCAGGTCTGCGCTTTCGCCATTGGAACGCTGGGAGCCGCATTCTTGAGCGCGGTCCGCACCGCTGTCATCGCCGTGCTCGTGTCGTGAGCGCGGACGGTGATGAACAGCTCACGGAACGGGAACTGGCGCGTCGTGAAGTAGACGGCTGGCTCGATGCTCTGTCCGAGCGGCACGTTACGAATGTCTTTGACGACGCCAATCACCTCGTAGCGCGTCGGCGGCAACGGTGGCAGGTGTTGACCCGGCGGCGGCGCCGGCCGCGCCCGCTTCAGGTTGAGACCGAGCGGGCCGATGCCCGTTGTCGACGACAGAAAGATGCGCCCGAGCGTGCCACCGGTGGCGAGAAATCTTTTGGCGAAGGATTCGTTGATCACGACCACGTTCGCCGAGTCGAGGGTATCGAACGGCGCGAAGGGGCGGCCTTCGGCCATTTGCGCGCCGAGCGATTCAAAGAAGCCGTCGCTGACGCTGTGATACTGCGCCTGCGGCGCGTCCTCCGGCCGGCCTGGTGGCGGTTCGCCTTCGATGAGGAACGGTCCGCGCCAGCCGACTTCGAGCGGGAGGAAGTTGCCCCCGCCGGCGGCGAGAACGCCCGGCTGCTGCCGGATCTGATCGATGATCGCCGTGTGCGTCTGCGCCACGACGCGCCAATCCTGAAACGTGACGCCGGACAAGCTGCACCGTGGTCGTCAGCACCTCGTCTGCCTCGATCCCGGTTGGCGTGCTGGTCATCTTCCCAACGGTCCGCACGAGGAGTGCGGAGCTGACGAGGAGCGCGCAGGCCAACGCGACTTCGCCGGCGACGAGCACGCTGTAGATGCGGCGCGCGCCGCGCGAACTGCCGCGCTCGCCGGTCCGCAGTCCGGCCACGAGATGGCCCGCGCAGGAGCAGCAGCGCCGGAACCAGACCGAAAAACAGCGTTGTGACAATGACCACCCCAAGGCTGAGCGCGAGGGCGCGCACGTCGAGGCCCGCTTCCTCGAGCCGCGGGACCTGCACGGGCGTGAAGCGCAGAATGAGCGGCAGGGCGACGGCCGCGGCAATTGTGCCGACGATCGCACCGGCAATCGAGAGCACGAAGCTCTCGGCGAGGAGCTGTGTCGCTAGTTGCCGTGGCGATGCGCCGATGGCGACGCGAACGGCGATTTCGCGCTCGCGCGATAGCGCGCGCGTCAGCAGTAGCGACGCCACGTTGAGACAGCCAATCAGCAGCAGTAAGCCGACGCGCCCCGAACAGCACCATCAGCGCCGGGCGATAGTAGCCAAGCTGCTCATCGAGCAAGGGGACGAGTCGCGTGCCCCACCCCTTGTTGGTGTTGGAAAATTCCTTCTGCAGCCGGAGGGCCACCGTTTCAGTGGCGCTCTGCGCTTCGTCGAAGGAGGTGCCATCTGCGAGCCGGCCGACCGCTTCCATGAAGTGCGCGGCCCTGCTGTGCTGATGCAGGTCCCAGCGAAGCCGCTGCCACACGTCGATGTCGTCGGGGTAATGAAACTTGGCCGGCATCACGCCGACGACCGTGTACGGTGTGCCGTTCAACGTGAGCGGGCGGCCGACGATCGACGGATCGCCGTTGTAGCGCGTGCGCCACAGCCGATCGCTGATCATGGCGACGAGCTCGCTTTGATGAAAGAAGACGCCGGCAGGAAATCCCGCGCCGATCTGCGGCTTGACGCCCAGCACGTCAAAGAGGTTGCCGCTCACCTCGATGGTGGTCACCCGCACCGGATCGAGGCCAGGGTCCATGAGGTTGACGCCAGGGCGCCACCACGCCGCCGCGTCCTTGAAGACGGGCAGGGCGCGGTAATCCATGAAGTTGACGGGTGAGATCGGGTCGTGTGCGAGCCCTTCCGCCTGATTCGTGTCCCAGAAGGTGACCAGACGATCCGGCGCTGCGTAGGGCAGCGGCCGCAGCACCACGGCATCGATGATCGTGAAGACGGTTGTCGCCGCACCGGTGCCGAGACCGAGCACAAGGACCGTGACCAGCGCGAACGTCGGATGTTGCCGGAATTGTCGCAGTGCGACGCGAATGGCGTTGGCCACGTTGAAGCTCCTCGGGTTGCGGGAATCGGGACGCGTGATGCCGCGTCAGTCCGCTCAGCGGCGCTTCCTGCAGCGCCCGTATCGCACGCGCGTGCGCATCAGCGTCTGCCACGCCCTCGGCCCGCGCCGCCGCGTAAAGGTCGTCGAGGTGAATGGCGAGCTCGTCGATCGTCGCCCGCGGGAGATCGACGCGGGCTCTCTCCGCGTAGCGCTGCACGACCTCGCGCCAGTCGTCGAGTGAGGTCGGGGATGTCGGCGTCATCGTCTCCCTACGCCGGCTTGACGCCAGCCACCTGCACCAGGGCGGCGATGAACCGCGCCCAGTCGTCACGTTGCGCGGCCAGCATCTTGCGCCCGCTTTCGGTGATGCGGTAATAGCGTCGCCGGCGCTGACCCGCGCGTTCCACCCACCGGCCGCGGATCAAGCCACGCTCATCCAGCCGATACAGCGTTTCGTACAGGGACGCGAGCGTGAAGTGCAGCGTCCCGTCCGAGCGCTGCTCGATCAATCGTCCGATGTCGTAGCCGTGCAGCGCCTGCTCGTCCACGAGGGCGAGGATCAACAGGTCGGCGCTGCCTTTCTTGGCGGAATCGAGTGGCGTGCCCATGGGTCCGGCTAGCATACTCAGGAATCCTTCATATAGGGATCCTGATGTTGCGACCTTCGCGTTGGACGCGGCCGGGCGGCAAAAGGTTGCTGCCGGCCCGAGTAGAATGGCCGCCGTTCAGGCGTTGCGGTGCTTCTGTTTTGGGTGAGACACGCGCCTTAAGTCGCGCCGGTAGGTGAACGCCGCGGCGATGTGTCGCCAGCGGAGCAGCCAGGGCTTCAATGTCCGGCGCGCATTTTGCTCGGGCCGCATGCGGAGGGTTTCATGCGGTTAGGTCGATTGCTCGCTATTGGTGTGATCTTGCTGCTGCCGAATGGGAGCGCGTTTGCCGCCATGATCACGGTCAACGCCGTCGATCAAGGCTGGTACAACGCCGACGGCGAACATTTTCCATCCATTGAGAACTACGCGGTCGGCATTTGCGTCCCGTGCACCGCGGCGGCGGTAGAGTTCCGCAACTTTTTCATCTTCGACCTCTCCGGTGTTGCGGGCCCAGTCACGTCGGCGACGCTCAGGCTGTCCACTCGGAATTTCCTGTCGGGAGACCTGACGGAAACCTACACGTTGTTTGATGTCAGCACACCGCTCGCGTCGCTGGCCGCCGGGACAGGGGGAGTGGCGGCATTCAACGACCTCGGCGGCGGGGTGTCTTATGGATCGCGCATTTACTCCGAATCGGACGAGGATTTCGTGAGGGACGTTCTGCTCGCCCCGAGCGGGGTCGCGGCCGTCCAGGCGGCGTTGGGCGGTGGCTTCGGCATGGGCGGTGCGGTCACGTCCCTCAGCGGTGCGCACGACTTCGAATCGATCTTTGGCGACAACGTCGACCCGTTCACCATATCGCTCGTCCTTAACACTGGGCGTGCGGTTCCAGAACCTGCCGCGATGCTGCTGCTCGGCACGGGACTCACCTGCCTTGTTGCACGTCGGCGCCTGAGGAGATCGCTCGCAGACCGCGCCTGAACCAGCCTCGGAAAAGGGCCGCCCCAATACACATCGTGTGGCCGAGCGACCGCGCGGTTGGCTCCGCCCGTCGGCACGTCACTCCTGGAGTAGATGGTGCGCCCAGGCTCGGACGATTGCACCTGCTGCCAGCCATCGGGGTGATCGACAGCAAAACTGCGCCGTAATACGCGCTCGACAGGAACGTGCCGCCGGCTGCGTGCCACGTTCCGGAGATGCTGAACTGCGTGGCAATGACAATCCACTGTGCGAGCAGGTAGCATGGCGGCAACGCCAGCAGCCCGAGGCCAACCAGTTCCCATACCGTGCGCCTGGAAACCTGCGCGCCGGGCACGACGTCGTCTATCCACTCGCCGAGGAGTGGGGCCGCCAGCCAGAGAATCAGGCCGAGCGCGATCCAGACGCTGTGTTCCGCGACCCCGGCGTACCACAACGGGCGTACGCCGCCGGTGACGCGGATTGCGCCGGCAAGCAACTGGAGAACGGCGTCGAACAAGAGCGCGAGAAAGGCGCCGGTCGTGACTGCCGCCGCCGT
Source organism: uncultured Acidobacteriota bacterium (assembly GCA_963762925.1). Classification (GTDB taxonomy): domain Bacteria; phylum Acidobacteriota; class Vicinamibacteria; order Vicinamibacterales; family UBA2999; genus DASPWV01. The sequence goes on from CAVXMP010000008.1 coordinate 119,715, forward strand.
GTGACGAACTGTCGCGCGCATCACCTATCGCGGATCGATAGGCGTCGGAATCTCGTACCAGATTTCCACTTCATACCCGTCGGGATCGAAGAAGAACACATAGGGCTCGCCGGGCACGAACTCACCGTGCTCTTTGATCGCGCCGCCGGCGGCGCCGATCGCCTCGATGGCGCGCGCAATGTCCTCAGCCTTCTGCAGCCGAAAGCCAAAATGCGCGATTCCGCCTGGCTTCCCGGCCTGCGCGGTGTTCCTCTCGAACACGAGCACATCGCGCGTGCCCGGCGTTTGCGCCTGCACGAAGTCAGGCTGCTCGTAGACCGCGACCATGCCGAGCACCGCCTGGTAAAAGGCGAGCGAGCGCTGCGGGTCGCGGACCGCCAGCGCCACGTGCGTCAAGCCATGGGTGTGAACTGAACACGCTGCACGCTTCATGAGAGACGTCGGGCCCCCGGAGGATAGCACCGTCACGGGGTCGCCGCAGATGGACGCCGATAGCGCGGATGTGAAGGGCCGCAGATGGACGCCGATAACGCAGAGGGGGACAGCCGCAGATGGACGCAGATGACGCCGATGACGCAGAGGGAAAGGCCGCAGATGGCGCAGATGACGCCGAGGGGGACAGCCGCAGATGGACGCCGATGACGCAGATGTGAAAGGGCGCAGATGACGCAGATAACGCAGAGGAGCCAGCCGATACCTTGTCATGGTCCCGACTCTGCTCCTGATGCTCGCCGCGCCAAAATCGGCCTGCACGGGTATCGGCGTCGGCATCGACGCGCTTATCAACTCGCGAACAGGTCATCTATGCCGCGCGTATGCCAAGCACGGCCGGCCCAGCTTCACTCAAGATACGGCCGCTGGTCACGCGCGCGCGTCGGCGTCGGGACTGGAGCCATCGCGGCGGAGCACGACAGACTAATTCGCGTTGAACGTCCGTCTAATCACGAGACAAACCGGAGGTTCGTATGTCTACCGAGAATAAGGCGCTCGTTCAGCGATGGTTCGACGAAGTATGGAACCAGGGGCGTGTGGACGCTATCGATGAGCTTCTCGCGCCCGACGGCGTCGTTCATGGACTGGGAGAGGGTGAGATGAGCGGCGCGGCGGCGTTCAAGCCGTTTCATGCCGCGTATCGCGAGGCGTTTCCCGACGTGCGTATTCAGATCGAAGACATGGTGGCCGAGGGTGATCGGGTCGCGTTCCGGTGGACCGCCACGGCCTCCCACCGCGGCAACAGCCTCGGGTTTGCCGCGACCAACCGACAGGTGCGATTTCAGGGCATGGGCATCATCCGCGTGCGCAACGGCAAGCTCGTCGAAGGATGGAATACGTTCGATCAGCTCGGCATGATGCAGCAGCTTGGGATCGTCCAACTGCCCGGCCCCGCGCCGACCGGCTGACCGTAGAGTGCGCTGATAGACGGCCGCACGTCTTCAGCCGCAAATCATCGACTGAAGCGTCTCGGCATTGGCGCGGGGACCAGTGACCGAGCAACGGTCCGACTTGCCACTCCGCATCCGGTCTTTCCACGTGCGTTATCTGCAGCTGTCCGCCTCCGCGTTATCGGCGTCCATCTGCAGCTGTCCGCCTCCGCGTTATCGGCGTCCATCTGCGGCTGCCGCCTCTACGTTATCTGCGTCCATCTGCGGCTGCCCCTCTGCGTTATCGGCGTCCATCTGCGGCTGTCCCCTCTGCGTTATCGGCGTCCATCTGCGGCTGCCCCCTCTGCGTTATCGGCGTCCATCTGCGGCTTGTCCGCCTCTGCGTTATCGGCGTCCATCTGCGGCTCTCCCCTCTACGTTATCGGCGTCCATCTGCGGCTGTCCCCTCTGCGTTATCGGCGTCCATCTGCGGCTCTCCCCTCTGCGTTATCGGCGTCCATCTGCGGCTGTCCCCTCTGCGCTATCGGCGTCCATCTGCGGCTGTCCCCTCTGCGTTATCGGCGTCCATCTGCGGCTGCCCCCTCTGCGTTATCGGCGTCCATCTGCGGCTGCCCCTCTGCGTTATCGGCGTCCATCTGCGGCTGTCCCCTCTGCGTTATCGGCGTCCATCTGCGGCTGCCCCTCTGCGTTATCGGCGTCCATCTGCGGCTGTTCGCCTGTGCGTTATCGGCGTCCATCTGCGGCTATCTCCTCGGCGCCATCTGCGTCCACCTGCGGCCTTTTCCTCGCGGTCATCTGTGTGTATCTGTGGCCCTTCCGCATCGGCGTTCTCAGGACGTTGAGGAAATGTGATTTCGCAGCCGCCGACGGCTAAACTTAACCGCTCCGGGTTTCGTCAGATTGCTGAATCCATGCACAACCTCAAACTCGCCTTTCGCACACTCCTGAAGTCGCCGTTTGTGACCGTCGTCGCTGTCGTCTCGCTGGCGCTGGGGATTGGCGCCAATGCGGCGATTTTCTCGCTGTTCAACCAGATGCTGCTGCAGCCCGCTGCCGGTCGTGGCACCCGGGCGAGCTGGTGAATTTGGGCGCGCCTCCGCCCAAGCCGGGGTCGACCTCTTGCAACAACGCCGGGTGATTGCGACGCAGGTCTTCAGCTATCCGATGTTCAGGGACCTCGAGCGGGTGCAGCAGGTCTTCACGGGCATCGCCGCGCACGTCAACTTCGGCGCCAACCTCGCCTACAAGGGCCAGACGCAAAACGGCGAAGGCATGCTGGTGTCGGGCAGTTACTTCGGCGTGCTCGGTGTGAGGCCGGCGCTCGGCCGGCTGCTCACCTCCGAGGACGACAAGAATGTCGGCAGTCACTTCGTCACCGTCCTGAGCCACCGCTACTGGACGAGCAAGTTCGATCAGCCGATCCCGAGCGTCCTCAACGAAACGATCATCGTCAACGGCCAGGGACTGACGATTGTCGGAGTGGCGGCGGCAGGCTTCGACGGGACGACGCTGGGCACGCGGCCGCAGGTGTTCGTGCCGATCACCATGCGCGGGCTGATGCAGCCCGGATTCACCGCATTTGAGAACCGCCGCTCCTACTGGGCCTATCTCTTTGCGCGGCGCAAACCCGGCGTCTCGCTCGAGCAGGCGAAAGCCGCGCATCAACGGGCAGTATCACGCGATCGTCAACGACGTCGAAGCGCCGCTGCAGACCGGCATGAGCGACCAGACGATGGCGCGCTTCAAGGCGAAGCAACTCACGATGGAAGAGGGTTATCGCGGCCAGAGTTCGGTGCATGAGGAAGCGTCGATGCCGCTCGTGATGCTGCTGAGCGTGACCACGTTCGTGCTGCTCATTGCCTGCGCCAACATCGCCAACCTGCTGCTCGCGCGCGGCGCCGGCCGTGCCGCGGAGATGGCGGTCCGCCTCTCGATCGGCGCCAAGCGTCGGCAACTGGTCGACGCAGTTGCTCACCGAATCGCTCCTGCTCGCGTTTTTCGGCGCGCTCGCCGGTCTCGTCGTCGCGCGCTGGACGCTCGTCGCGATCGGATCGATGCTGCCGGCCGAAGCGGTGATGACATCGATCATGTCGCATTCGACCCGCCGCTGATGCTGTTTGCCGCCGCGCTGGCGCTCGGCACCGGCTTGTTGTTCGGGTTGTTCCCCGCCGTCTCACAGCACACGGCCGGATCTGGTCTCGACGCTGAAGAACCAGGCGGGCCAGCCGTCCGGCGCGCGCGCCGCCAAGCGGTTCCGCACGTCGCTCGCGACGGCGCAGATTGCGCTGTCGATGGCGCTGCTCGTGTCGGCCGGCCTGTTCATCAAGAGCCTCTACAACGTGAGCAGAGTCGATCTCGGCCTGCGCGCTCGACAACGTCATTACCTTCGCTGTGTCGCCGGAGCTCAATGGCTACACGACCGGAGCAGTCGGTCGCGTTCTTCGAGCGCCTCGAGGATGGGCTGGCGGCGCTGCCGGGCGTGAGCGGCGTCACTGCCGGCACCGTGCCGCTGCTTTCCGGCAACAACTGGGGCAACTCGCGTGCGCGTGCAGGGATTCGAGGCGGGACCCGATACCGACACCGGACTCACGGTTCAACCAGACGGCGCCGGGCTACTTCCGCACGATCGGCGTGCCGCTGCTCGCCGGCCGCGAGTTCACGCCGTGCCGACGCGACAGGCGTCCGAAAGTTGCCATCGTCAACGAAGCGTTCGCGAAGAAGTTCAACCTTGGGCGCGATGCCGTCGGCAAGCGGATGGGCACAGAGCGAAGGCAAGGAGCTGGACATCGAGATCGTCGGCCTGGTGCAGAACGCGAAATACAGTGAGGTCAAGGCGATCATGCCGCCGCAGTTCTTCATGCCCTACCGTCAAGCGCGAGCGCATCGGCCGTATCACGTATCTATGTGCGGACGTCGCTCGATCGCCGAGCAGCTGCTGTCGACGATTCAGCCGGTCGTCGCGAGGCTCGACTCCGAATCTGCCGCATCGAAGATCTGCGAACCATGCCGCAGCAGATCGACGAGAACGTGTTCCTCGATCGCATGATGAGCACGCTCTCGGCGGCGTTCGCCGTGCCTGGCGACGCTGCTCGCCGCCGTCGGTCTCTACGGCGTCCTCGCCTACACGATGGCGCAGCGGACGCGTGAGATCGGGCTGCGCATGGCGCTCGGCGCCGATCGCGGCAGCGTCCGCGCGCATGGTGCTCACGCAGGTCGGCTGGATGACGGTGATCGGCGGCATCGCTGGACTCGCCGGCGCCATCGCGCTCGGCCGGGCAGCGAAGTCGCTCCTCTTCGAGCTCGAGGGCCACGATCCGACCGTGCTCGTCGCCGCCACCGTCATGCTGGCGCTGGTTGCGCTCGGCGCCGGCTTCATTCCCGCGCAGCGCGCGTCGAAAATCGACCCGATGATCGCGCTCAGATACGAATAAGACGGGTGTAGCGTGCGCAAGAGCGTCTGCCTGTGGCTGTGCGTCGCGTTGACCGTCGGAAGCGTCACAGCACAGGCGAAGCCTGATTTTTCCGGCCGATGGGTGTTAGCTGAGCGCACGCGACTCCGGCGCCGCTGTTGCCGAAGAGCTCACAGTGAGCACGTCGACCGGATCGCCGGTGCCCTTGCCGGTCCTCAAGATCGAGAAACGGCTCAACGGCGACGTGCGTTCTGAAACCTACCAAATTGGCATGGCTGGCGGCACCGTCGGCGGAATCAGTCTTAACGCCAACGGCGAGCCCAGCGCCCCACCGCCGCGAACCGAACACTCAACGAAGTGGGACGGGAACACGCTCGTAATCTGGAGGAGTTCATACTCGGGACCCGCGCGCGACTCGGGGCCATACACCGAGCACCACGAAGTGTGGTCGCTTGATGACCAGGGCAGGTTACGCATAGTGGTCACCGACCGAAGTTCCACGGCCGCTCCCACCGAGCTGACGCTCACCTACCGACGCCCGTAGACGTGCCGCACGGCGAGCAGCGCCGCATGGTCTTGCGCGATGGCGCGCGAGTGCATGGCGAGCGCCTCGGATCACTCATCTTGAGGTATTGTCGAACACTCGCGAAGCTGGCGCGCGTGCGCGAGCTGCGATCCGGGATGTTGATGTGACTGCCATGATGTTCTGTCGGATGCGGATTTCGCTGATGATGCTCTTCGTATGTGCGTCCTCGCCACTCGCGTATAGCCAGGTCCGCGACACTGCGCCCTGCAAGTACCAGGAGAACTGCGACTGTGCCTCGCCGGGAATCACCATCCGGTGGAAAGCGGCGTACTGCATGGCTCTTTCCGAAACCGACGATTTCGAAAACCTCGGCGTGCAGCAATGTCTCGAGAACGAGGATTCGGAAGCGGTTCGCAAGATGCGGGCTTGCGCACGGAACGCGCACTGGAAAGCGATGATCTGTAGCGTGCTGCGCGACAAGAAGACGTCCAGTCGTGCATTCGTGACAAGACGTTTATTCCAGCGATCGTTCGGCATGGGGCGGGCGGTCGGTGATGGTCCTCGAACAGTGGCGCCAGGATCTGTGGCTTGCCGTGCGAGGGCTCGGTCGTGCACGCGCGTTTGCCGGTGCCGCGGTTCTCACCCTCTGCGTGGGTATAGCCGGCACCACCGTAATGTTCGCGCTTGTTCAGGGGGTGTTGCTGCGGCCGCTGCCGGTGCGCGATCAGGACCGGTTGCTGCTGTCGTGGAACGAGCTCCGCTCGACTGGATTCTCGCACTGGCCGTTTTTCGTGCGCGATGTCGACCTGATCGCATCAGAGAGCCGGTTGCTAGAAGCCGTCGCAGGCGTCGGCTACAACGGCGCGATGAGAGAAGTGGCGGTCGAGCACGGCGTGGCAAGCTATATCCGCGGTGTGTCCGTCACCGGTGATTTTTCCGCGTTCTCGGCGTCGAGCCGGTCCTCGGGCGCGCGTTCAATCGCGCGGACGACGTCACCGGTGCCGAGAACGTGCTCGTCATTACCCACGCGCTGTGGCAGCGGCGATATGGCGGGTCTCGTGACGTGATCGGACGGCGCCTGACGGTGCGCGAACGGCCGTTCACCATCGTCGGCGTGATGCCTCCCGATCTTGAATACCCGCGCGGTGTCGAAGCGTGGATGACCACCGCGGCGATGACCTCGACGCTGACCAACGCCGCGTTCCGCGTCGACGTCGACCTGATTGCGCGGATGCGCCCGCAGACGACGATCGAGCAGGCCACCAGCGAGCTGGGTGCATTGTTTGCGCGATCGAACGCCGAGACAGCGTCTGTCAGCGCGCGTCCGCGAGGCCTCACGCCGGTTGCCCGGTCCTACGAAAGCGTCGTTGTTGGAGACGTGCGCAGCGCCATGCTGTTGCTGTTCGGCGCTGTCGGGCTCGTGCTGCTCATCGCCACGGCAAACGTGGCCAACCTCCTGGTTCTCCGCGGCGAAACCAGGCGGGGTGAGCTGGCTGTGCGCGCCGCGCTCGGTGCCGGGCGGGGCCGCCTGACACGCCAGCTGCTCGCGGAGAGTTTTGTGCTCGCCTTTGTTGCCGGTGCGCTGGGCCTGGCGACAGCATGGTGGAGTCTTCAGGCGCTGGTTGCACTCGTCCCGGACGGACTACCGCGCGTCGATTCGGTTCGCATCGACCTGGGTGTCGTTCTCTTCACCACGGCCGTGGCATTCGTGACCGCCACCCTGAGCGGCCTCGCACCGTCGCTGTCGTCGGCACGTCTCGATCTTGCCATGCAGCTGCGCAGTGGCGGACGTGGTGTCACAGCGCCAGCGGTGCGACATGGCCGGCGCGCGCTCGTCGCAGCGCAGGTGGCGCTTGCCGTCACCATCGTGGCTGCCGCCGGACTTCTCATGCGCAGCATGTTGGCGCTGCAGTCCGTCGAGATGGGACTCGCCGCCGACCGCATGGTGTTTGTGGAGCTGGCGATGCCGCACGGGAAATACGGCGATCGTGGGCGGCACCTTCAGTTTCTCAACGACGTGGTCGCACAACTCGAAGCGGCACCGGCGATTGCGAGCGCGACGCCGGTGAACGCGCCGCCGTTCGCAGGAACTGGCGGTTGGGATGCCCCGATGTTCACGGCCGAAGGGCAGAGTGCCGAGCGCGCCGCCGAAAACCCGGCGCTCAACCTGGAACCGATTCACCCGAACTACTTCGCGACCTTTGAGATCGGGATCGTGCGCGGCCGTGCGTTTACGGCGGCGGACCGGGAGGGTGCGCCTGAGGTCGCCATCATCAGTGAGGATGTCGCGCGACGCGCGTGGCCGGGAGAGGATCCTCTCGGCAAGCGAATGAAGCTTGGCAGCCCCGATTCGACGGCGCGCTGGCGAACGGTCGTCGGTGTGGTGCGGACGACGCGGTATCGCGAACTGGCCGAGCCGCGCGCCACGCTCTACCTGCCGGCGGAACAGTTCCTGGTCACGGCCCAGAGGCTGGTGCTGCGCACATCGGCGCCGCTCGAATTGATCGCCAGCGTTGCGCGCGAGCGCGTTCGGGGAGTCGATGCGGACGTGCAGGTGATGGCTGTCGCGCCGTTTGCCGACATGCTGAAACGGCCGCTCGCACGTCCGCGGTTCAACGCCGTTGTTCTCGCGATCTTTGGAATTGCGGCGCTGTCGCTCGCCACCATCGGACTCTACGCCGTCATGGCGGCTTTCGTCCGGCAGCGGTACAGCGAAATTGGCATTCGCGTCGCGCTCGGCGCCACCGCGGCAGACATACGCCGACTCGTTCTCTGGGAGGGGCTGCACCTTGCCGGCGGCGGCGCGGTCATCGGGCTTGTCGGCGCGATCGGCGCCACCCGGGTGCTCGGAGCGCTCCTCTTCGAGGTGCATCCGCTCGATCCGGTGGCGCTGCTCGGAGCTGTGCTCCTGCTCGTCGGGGTGGCTGCGGCGGCGTGTTATCTGCCAGCGCGGCGCGCGGCGGGTGTCGATCCGATTGCGATGCTGCGCAACGACTGAGCGGCAAGGCGATGACGGTGTTTGTCAGTTCGTGCATGATGACGCGCATGCGCCGGGTTTTACTCATCAGCTTGATGGCGGTGGTTGGTTGGCCCGCAAGGCGTCGTTCGCGCAGACCGCGCCAACACCAGCCCTCGAACGACCGCCGACGCGGGCCGACATTCTGCGCGGCGAGTATGGACGTTATCGCGCCAACAACGATCTGCTCTTTTACCACCTCGACATTCGCGTCGACCCGGAGAAGAAGTTCATCGCCGGCACCACACGATCCGCTTCCGGATGCTCAACGACGACACGCGCATTCAGATGGATTTGTACGCCAACCTGAGCGTCGACAGGATTCTGCTCGGCAGACGCCGCTCAAGTACGAACGCGAGCTCAACGCGGTGTTCATCGATTTCCCGGAAACGCTGCAAGGCCGGCCGCGAATATGCCATCGATTTCGTCTATTCGGGCGCGCCGCAGGAGACGGGCCGCTTCGGCGGCATCGCGTTTCGCAAGGATCCGCCGGCCGGCACTGGATCAACACGGCGTGCGAAGGCGAGGGCGTCGAGCATCTGGTGGCCGAGCAAGGATCAGTGGCGGGACGAAGTCGAGCAGATGGACATCAGCGTCGCCGATCCCGAACGATCTGATCGACGTCTCCAACGGGCAGTTCGTCGGGCAAGACCGATCTGGGCGACGGCTACACGCGCTGGGACTGGCTGGTCAGTATCCGATCAACAACTACAACGTGTCGCTGAACATCGGCAACTACGTGCATTTCGCCGACCGGCTCGGCGATCTGACGCTCGACTTCTACGTGCTGCCCGAGAACCTGGACAAGGCGAAGCAGCAATTCGCCCAGGCGAAGCCGATGATCGAGGCGTTCAGCAAGTATTTCGGCGAGTATCCGTTCAAGCAGGACGGCTACAAGCTGATCCAAGTGCCCTATTCCGGCATGGAGCATCAGAGCGCGGTGACTTACGGCAACGGATTTCGCGAACGGTTATCTCGAGCGCGACTGGACCGGCGTCGGCGTGAGCCTGAAGTTCGACTTCATCATCATCCACGAGAGCGGCCACGAATGGTTCGGCAACGCGGTCTCCGCGGCCGACGTTCGGACATGTGGATTCACGAAGGCTGGACGACTTATCTCGAATGCCTCTACGTCGAGCACATGTTCGGCTACGACGATGCGCTGAAGTACACGAACGGCTACAAGCCGAAGGTGCAGAACCGCGCGCCGATCATCACCCAGCGCGGCATCCACCGCAGCGCCGCCGCAGGACAGTATTTCAAAGGCGCGCTGTTCCTGAACACGCTCCGCAGCGTCGTCAACGACGACACGCAAATGGTGGAAGCTGCTGCGCGATCTGTTACCAGAAGTTCAAATATCCGAAACATCATGACTGAAGACATCGTGCGCCTTCTTCAACACCGAGCTCGGTACGGACCTGACGCCGATCTTCGATCAGTATCTGCGCCGCGCGGAGTTACCGGCGCTGGAGCTTGCCTTCAACGATGCGGAACGGACCTTGGTGTACCGGTGGAAGGCGGAGGAACGCGAATTTGCGATGCCGATTCGTGTCGGGACGCGCGGCATGTGGCGAATGATTCACCCGACAACCGATTGGCAGATCACCCCGCGTTTGTCCCAAAGGATACTTTCGAGGTCGCAACCGATCTCTATTACGTGCATGTGATCAAGCAGTGAGTGCGACGACAGATTCGTCAGCACATTCTTGACATTGACCTGCCGCAACGCGCGGCTCAATACTCGCCTTCTCACCCCTGCGGTCCGCACCTTTCAAGGAGGCGGTATGCCTGTGTCATCGCACTCGCGAACGTTCGCGTCGTTTCTGGCGCTCATCGCATGGATTGCGTTGATCGGGCCCGTTCCGGGACTCGCCGATTCACGCGTCGACGTGCTCATTTCGTTTCGCAGCCTGCCGAATGCTGCCGATCACGCGCTCGTGCGCGCTGCCGGCGGAGGCATTCACCGCACGTTCCATCTCGTGCCCGTCGTCGCGGCGAGTCTTCCCGCGCAGGCGCTCGCCGCCCTTGCCCGCAATCCTCGTATCGCCGTCATCGAACCCGATGGCCGTGTGTTTGCCGTCGACGCAGAGCTCGATAACAGTTGGGGCGTCAAGCGCATCGGCGCGACCTGATGCGCACGCCAGCGGCTTCACCGGCGCCGGCGTCACGATCGCGGTGATCGACAGCGGCATCGACTACACGCACCCCGATCTCGCGGGCAACTACGGTGGTGGCTACGACTTCGTCAATAACGACGCCGATCCGTTCGATGACAACAAGCATGGCACGCATGTCGCCGGCATCATTGCCGCTGTCGATGACGATCTCGGGAGTCATCGGTGTGGCGCCCCGAGCCACGATCTATGCGCTCAAGGTGCTTGGCGCCGATGGCAGCGGTTCGTTCAGCAACATGATCGCGGCGCTGCAGTGGGCCGTTGACCACGACATACAGATCACGAACAACAGCTACGGCAGCGCGCAGAGTCCAGGGTTCGCCGTGCAAAGCGCGTTTGAAAACGCGGCCGCCGGCGGCATGTTGCACGTCGCCGCCGCAGGTAACAGCGGCACCTGCGCCGGAACGGGCGACAGCGTGCTCTACCCCGCGCGCTACGCGTCGGTCATCGCAGTGTCGGCGACTGATGCGGCCGACGTCAGTCAGTGTTTTTCGAGCACGGGGCCGAAGGTCGAGCTCGCCGCACCCGGCGCCGCCGTCAATTCCACGATCCCCGGCGGCGGCTATGAAGTGCTCAGCGGCACATCGATGGCGTCGCCTCACGTCGCCGGCACCGCGGCACTCGTCATGAGCTCGGGTGTCGCCGACAGCAACGGCAACGGACGGGTCAACGACGAAGTCCGCCAAATTCTGATCACGACCGCGCAAGACTTTGGTAACCCTGGCCGCGACAATGTGGTACGGATATGGACTCGTCGACGCGTCGGCGGCGGTGCGGCCGCCAGCGCCGCCGCAACCCGCTGTGACCCTCACGGTCACCACCGACAAGGCGAGCTACACAAGCAGTATCGATACTGCCGTCCGCCTGACGACCCAGGTGAAGGACGAGAATGGCGCCGCGTTGACCGGCTTGAGCGCTGGTGCGTTCGTCACCGTCCTCGACGGCATCAATCAACTCGTCAATCTGATTGAGACAACAACACCTGGTACCTATTCAGGAGTGCTGTCACTCGCCGGGGTGGCTGTAGGTTCGCACACAGTGGTCGTGACTGCGATCGACACGCGGGGTCTCACAGGCAAGGCATCCGCATCGTTCAGCGTGACGTCGCCCAACACCTGTACGGGTGCGCGCGATCACGTATTCCACCTACGGAGGGCTGTCGGGCAAAGCGCACCTCGTGATCTCGGTGGCCGTCGTGAATGGCAGCGGGGCGCCCGTGAGTGCGGCAACAGTGTCGGTGTTGCTCACCAGAAACGGTGGGTTCTACGGCGCTGCAAATGGACTGAGTGGCGGCGCCGGCAACGCCGTGTTCGAAGCGAGAAACGCGCCGTCGGGGTGCTATCAGATGATGGTCGCGGCGGTGATCTCGGGGACGAAAATCTGGGACGGGACGACGCCGCCCAACGTCTTCTGCAAGTAGCCGTGCACGTCCAAATGGCGGTTGACGGTGTCTAAACTGGGGACATGGAAGGGTTTTTCAAGGATTTGAAACATTCCCTGCGCGCGTTCGCGCAGAGTCCCGCCTTCACCCTCGCCGCGATCGCTGCGCTCACGCTCGGCATCGCGGCGAACACCGCCATCTTCTCCGTTGTCAACGCGGTGATGCTGCGGCCGGTGCCACTGCCCGGACGCAGACCGCGTCGTCGTGTTCATGAACACGTCTCCGCAGGGCTCCGGCGGCGGCGCGTCGCCGGCCAAGTTCATGCACTGGCGAGCGCTCACCGACGTGGTGCAGGACGTGGCGGCGTATCGCACCGGCGTTGTCAACTACACCGGCGGCACGTTCCCCGAACAACTGCGCTCCGGCCAGGTGTCCGAGGCGTTCTTCAGATTATTTTCCGCCCCGGTCACTTTCGGCCGGACGTTCTCGCCCGACGAGGATTTGCCGAACGGCCCCAAGGTGGCGGTGTTGAGCAACGGCACGTGGGTGACGTCGCTTCAACAGCGACCCGGGCGTGCTCGGCAAGACGATCTCGTTCAGCGGCGAACCCTACGCGATTGTCGGCGTGCTCGGCGACTTCGATTTCGAGGACTTCGGCCCTGCGCCGCAGGTCTGGACGCCGTTTCAACTCGATCCCAACACAACGACCAAGGCCACTTTTTCCAGGCCGGCGGCCGACTCAAGCCGGGCGTCACGCTCGAGCAGGCCAAGGCCAAGCTGGATCTGTCAGGTAGAGGATACGCCGCAAATATCCCGGCGCGCTTGGGCCAAACGGCAGCTTCAGCGTCGAGCCCATCAAAGAGGTGCTGGTGCGCAACGTGCGCGCCTCGTTGTTCGTGCTCGTCGGCGCGGTGAGCATTCGTGCTGCTGATTGCCTGCGCCAACGTCGCGAATCTTCTGATGGTGCGCGCGACCGGGCGAAAGCGCGAGATCGCGTGCGCGCCGCGCTCGGCGGGTCGCGCGGCCGCATCGTCCGTCAACTGCTGACCGAAAGCGTCGTCCTGTCGCTCGCCGGCGGCGTGCTCGGGCTTGATCTTCGGCCTGATCGGCATCCGTGCGCTGCTGTCGGTGAACACCGCCGGATTGCCGCGCGTCGGCGTCGACGGCGCGCTCGTCGGCCTCGACTGGCGCGTGCTCGCGTTCACGTGCGGTCGTCGCGCTCGGCACGGGCGTGTTGTTCGGCCTCTTCCCTGCCTTCCAGAGCACGCGCACCGACCTCACCACGACGCTGAAGGAGAGCAGCGGCCGATCGGGCACCGGCTTTCGGCAGAACAAGGCGCGCTCGATCCTCGTCGTCGTCGAAGTCGCGCTGGCGCTTGATGCTGCTGATCGGCTCGGCGCTGCTGATTCGCACGGCGGTCGCGCTCGGCGGCGTCGATCCGGGTTTCGACGCGCGCAACGTGCTGACGATGCGGATGTCGCTGACCGGGACCACGGTTCTCGAAGTCCGAGGGCGTCGAGCAGACGGTGCGCGACGGCGTCGATCGGCTGCGCGCCGTGCCCGGCGTCGTCGCCGCCAGCGCCACGTGCTGCGTGCCGCTCGAAGGCGGCTACGGCCTTCCGCTTCACGATCGTCGGCCGGCCGCTCCCGAGGGCCGCGCCGTTCCACGGCGGCGGCGCAATGGATCGACGGTGTCGCCTGGCTACTTCGAGGTCTTCAAGATTCCCGTCAAGCGCGGGCGCGCGTTCAACGAACGCGACAACAGCGGCGCGCCGGGCGTCGTCATCATCAACGAGGCGATGGCGCAGGCAGTTCTGGCCAAGACGGCGATCCGCTCAACGACCGGCTCGATGATCGGCCGCGGCGGTGATGCGCGAGTTCGCCACCGAGACCGAGCGTCAGATCATCGGCATCGTCGGCGACACGCGCGACGGCGGGCTGAACAGGGACCCGCAGCCGGCGATGTACATCCCGCAGGCGCAGGTGCCCGACGCGGCCAACGCCCTCAACGTCCGCATCTCGCCGATTGCCTGGGTGGTGCGGACGCAGGGCGAGCCGCATGCTGCTCAGCGCGCCGATTCAGGAGCAGCTCCGGCAGGCGACGGGACTGCCGGTGACCAACATCCGGTCGATGGAGGAAGTCGTCTCGCGCTCCGACGTCGCGTCAGCGGTTCAACATGTGGCTGATGACGGTGTTCGGCATGTGCGCGCTGCTGCTGGCGGCCATCGGCATCTACGGCTTGATGGCGTACTCGGTGGAGCAGCGCACGCAGGAGATCGGCATCCGCCTCGCGCTCGGCGCGAGCGGGCCGCAGGTCAAGAACATGGTCGTCATGCAGGGCATGCGCCTCGCGATCATCGGCGTCGTGATCGGCCTGGCAGGCGGCCTTCGGCCTGGCGCGAGCTGATTCAGGCGATGCTCTTCGGCGTCACCACGCAGCGATCCGCTGGTCTTTGTCGGGCGTGCCGCTGCTGTTGACGGTCGTCGCGTTTCTCGCGGTCTGGCTGCCCGCGCGGCGAGCCAGCCGAGTGGACCCGATGGTGGCCCTGCGCTACGAGTAAGAGCACGACGGCTGACGGTTCCGATAGCCGATGCCGATAGCGACCAGGCGCCAGCTGCCCGCCTGACCGCTGGCGGACAGCCTGGCGCCGGCTCCGAACGCATGGCCGCGTAAAACGTTCGAAAAACCGCGTATTCGAGGGGCATGGGAGTTGCACTTGGCGGACCCCATGCGGTCAGACCTTCGTTACGCGTGGCGCGCAATCTGGAAGAGTCCGTCGACGAGCATCGGCGCGATGCTGGCGCTCGCGCTCGGCGTCGGCGCCACAACGACCATCTTCGGACTGCTCAACGCAGTTCTGCTCCGCCCGTTGCCGTATCCCGAGGCCGATCGGCTGGTCGAAGATCTGGGGAACGGTGCAGCGCCAGCAGGTGGAGCGGCGCGGCACGTCGTTCCCCGACTATTTCGACTGGCGCGATCAATCACGCTCGTTCGATGCGATCTCGGCATCCATTCCCAGTAGCTTCATCGTCTACGGGCAGGGCGAGCCGGGCCTGATCAACGGAGAAATCGTCGACGGTCCCTACTTCGACCTGCTTGGCGCGCGTGCGATCCAGGGCCGCCTTTTTCAGCAGGAGGATCACAAGCCCGGCGCCGCCGCGCTGGCGGTGATCGGGGAACGACTCTGGGAGCAGCGCTTCAATCGCGCCGCCGACACGATCGGACGGAGCATTCAGCTCGATTCGCGGGTCTACACGGTCGTCGGCGTTGTGCCCGCGACGTTCCGCGGACGATCGGATACCGCGGAAGTGTGGACGACCGTGATGGGATCGGTGCCGCCCGCGCAATTGAAGCAGCGTGGCGCCCGCGGCTTCGCACCGATCGCCAGGCTTCGTGCCGGCGTCACGCGCGCGGCGGCGCAGGCCGACATGGACGCGCTCTGCGCGCAACTCGAAAAAGCCTTCCCCGAAACCAACGAGAAGCGGTACGCGCAGGTGTCGCCGCTCGCAAACGAGATCTTCCAACAGATTCGCCCCGCGGTGTCGCTGCTCTTCGGTGTGGTGGGCCTCGTTCTGTTGATCGCGTGCTGCAACGTCGCGAGTCTTCTGCTGTCGCGGAGCGAAGCCAGACGACGTGAGATGTCGCTGCGGCGGGCGTTGGGTGCGGAAGATCGTCAACTCGTGCGGCTTCTCCTGGCCGAAAGCGCATTGCTGGTGCTCTTCGGCGGCCTCTTCGGGTGGATTCTCGCGCAGTGGACCGGCGATGCGCTTCTGGCGCTGAGCCCGGTGCAGCTTCCGAGCTTCGCCACGCCCTCCACCGACTGGCGCACGGTGATCTTCGTCTCCATCGTCGGCATCGTGACCACGATCGGCATTGGACTGACGCCGCTCGGCACCCTGGGCGGCGACTCGCTGGCGCAGTCGTTGCGCGAAGGCGCGGTGGCCGCTCGCGGCGGTGGACGCGTCTCGCCGCTTCGCTTCATCGTGGTCGGAGAAGTCGCGCTTGCGGTCGCGTTACTCGTTGGCGCGGCGCTGCTCGGACGCAGTTTCTCTGCGCTCCTCGATTTCGATCCAGGTTTTGTCCCCAACGGTGTTCTCAGCCTGCGCGCGCAGTTTCCGCTGCCGCCGACCGCGCCTGCTCCGCCGAACGCGCCCACGGCGTCGCCCGTCGCGTCTCCGGCGACACCGCCGCCACCACCGCCTGGCGTCAACACCGGTGCGGTGCTCGAAGCGTTGCGCTCCGTTCCCGGGGTGCGAAGTGCGAGTCTCACCACGTCCGTGCCGCTGGTCGACGCCGGAGCGGTGTTCTATTCGGCTGAGGGCATGCCGCCGGTCGACGCGACCAACCGCCCGCGCATCTACGTTCAGCGTGTCTCGACCGATCACTTCGCCACTCTGGGCATGAAGATTGTCGAAGGGCGAGACTTCACGCCCAACGAGTTGGTGCGAGGCAACACGTCGGCGATCGTGAGTGAGGGCGTGGCGAAGCGGTTTTGGCCAGGACAGAGCGCCGTCGGACGCCGCGTCAAGCAGGGCGATATCTCATCGGCGAACCCCTGGCTGACGGTGGTTGGCGTTGTCCGCGAAGCCAACCTGCGCGGGATTCCACGCAACCCGACGGCGGATCCCGATCTCTATCTCCCATTTGCCGAAACCGCGCGCGTGTTTGCCGTGCTCGTCCGGACCGACGGCGAGCCGGCGAGCGTTGCCGGCGGCACCCGCGAAGCGCTGCGCCGCATCAATCCGGCGGTCGCCGTCTTCAATGTCCGGCCGCTCAGCGAGTTGGTCGATGCGCAACTTGCGGCGGCAAAGTTTTTGAGTTGGGTCACGGGATCGTTTGCCGTCGTCGCGCTTACGCTGGCGCTCATCGGCATTTACGGCACGCTGTCGTATTGGGTCCGACGCCGGACGGCGGAGATCGGTCTTCGCGCCGCGCTCGGCGCCGATCGATCGCGCGTGCTTCGCCTGGTGGTCGGTCAGGCGCTGACGTTGACGATCATCGGGGTGGTGATTGGCGCGGGTCTCGCCGCTGGACTCAGCCGGTTCATCCAGACACAGCTCTACGACGTGCAGGCGATCGACTGGATCTCGTTTGCCGGCACAGCGGCGGTGATGATCGTTGCCGCGCTCGTTGCCAGCCTGGCGCCGGCGATCAGAGCGCTTCGCGTCAATCCGATCGTGGCGTTGCGCGGGTAACGCGAGTTGCCAGCCCGACTTTTCATGGCGGGTCCTGCGGTCCGAGCAGGGCCATGTTCCTGCTACGGCGACTGGTAGTAGATGAGCGCGCGCCCTAAGCTGGAGAGATGCGTTTCGTCGTAGCAGCCTCCCTGTTTGCGGGTCTTCTCGCGCCCGGGGTTGGGATGGCGCAATCGGCTCGGTTCGAAGGACAAGTCGTGCAGGAGGTCGGCGGAACGCCGGTCGCCGGTGCGATGGTGTCGATTGTGGGCGAGACAGGTTCGGCGAAAACGAACGAGTCCGGCCGATTCAGCTGGTCACCGATACCGCCCACTCCGTTTCATGTGATTCTGGTGTTGCCCGGCGGTCAGGTGGCGCGGCCGGTTGTCATCTCCACCATTGCGAGCGGCGTCACGATCATTCCGGTGGCGGGAATCGCCGACGAGGCCGTCACCGTGTTGGGTGTCGCCCCCAGCATCGAAACAGCGCCGGCGTCGGCTACAACCGTGCTCTCCGGTACCCAGATCGCACAGCGCAATCCTGAAACGTTGATGCAAGCGCTCGAATCGATCCCGGGCGTGAGCTCGGTCTCAGAAGGGCACGCCGCCGTGCCGGCGGTCCGCGGGATGGCCCGGGGGCGAACGTTATTTTTGATTGACGGCGGCCGTGTCACGGCTGAGCGGCGGGTCGGACCGAGCGCGACGTTTCTCGATCCCGCCACTGTCGAGGGCATTGATGTGTCGCGCGGTCCGGGATCCGTGGCGTATGGGTCGGACGCACTCGGCGGCGTCATCTCGATTCGCACCCGTCGCGCCGAGCCGGGCAGCCCGCTGCGCGCGCGCGTCACGACGGGCGTTGGCAGCGGCGTACCGGAAGCGCGCGGCACGGTGGAGATCTCGAAGGGGGTCGAGCGCGGCGGCGTGCTCGTACAGGCGCACGCCCGAAACGCGGAAGATTACGACAGTCCCGACGGTGAAGTGTTCAACTCCGGATGGGAAGACCGTGGCTTTCTCGCGCACGTGACCCATGCTGTGGCGGACGGGTTTCTCTCCGCGGCCTGGCAGAGCGATTTCGCGCGTGATGTCGAACGGCCGCGCAACAACTCCCGCACCGTTCGCTTTTATTATCCGTTCGAGAATTCCCATCGCTTCACGACCAATTACGAGCTTTCGGACGTCCGCGGCTTCCGCCAGATTGTCTTGACGGGGTTCCTCGGCCAATACGACCAGCGGACCGATCAGGATCGCTTTGCAACCGCGACCAGCGGGCGAAGCATCGAGCGCGCGGACATCGCCGCCAACGACTTCCACGTCAAGGCCAGCGCCGAGCGGCAGGTGAAACGTGCGCGCGTAGAGTTCGGATTGGATGTGAACGGTCGTTACGGTCTCGAGGCGCTGGACGTCATCGAGCAGGACCATCTTTCCGGCGCGCTCACCCTTGAGACGGTCAACGTGTCGATTGACAGCGCGCGTCGTATCGATACGGGCGTGTATCTGCAGGCAGAATCCGTCGTCGCCGGCATGGTGCGCCTCTCGGGAGGTGTCCGTGGTGATCGCGTCACGACAACCAACCACGACGGGTACTTCGGCGACCGGGCGACGTCGAATGCGGCCGCTTCAGGCTTCGGCGCGGTTACGGTAGGGCCTGTGCGGGGTTTCACCATCAGTGCACAGGTCGCGCGCGGTTTCCGCGATCCCGCATTGTCCGATCGTTATTTCCGCGGACCGTCGGGTCGCGGATTCATCACGGGTAATCCGGACCTGAAACCAGAAACAAGTCTGCAGGTGGATTTCGCGGCGCGTTATGCCTGGTCCAATACACAGCTGGCGCTGTATTACTACGAGTACCGCCTCAAAGACCTGATCGAACGCTACCAGACCGAAACCGACTTCTTCTTTTTCCGCAACCGCGGCCGTGGACGGATCCATGGGTTCGAGATCGAAGCACAGTCGCAACTGGGCCACGGATACTCCGTAGAAGTGGCAGCACAGATCGCACGAGGCGTTTCGCTCGACGATGGCGCTCATCTCGACGACATGTCGCCGCCCGGAATCTCAATCGCGGGACGCAAAGAGCTGGGTACACGTGGATACGTGCGATCGCGCGTGGCCTACCAGACGGAGGACGAGCGGCCGGGCCCCAGCGAAATCGCGATACCTGGATCGACCGTTGTCGACGTCGGCGCAGGGTGGAAACTTGTTCGCCAACTGGAGCTCCGCTTCAACATCCGCAACTTGTTCGATGACGCGTACTACGCGAGCCCTGATGCGCGGTGGGTCTGGGCACCAGGCCGCTCGGCGGCTCTCACCGCGGTCGTGGAGTTCGACTGAAAAGGGGTCTGACCCCTTTTCCGCTGCGATGCCCGGGAAAAGGGGTCAGACCCCTTTTCGGAGACCCCTTTGGTTAGGGCAGATACTGCACGCAGAATTCGGCGGCGTGGTAAAGCGCGCGTCGGCCCGGCGGCAACATGATTCCCGTCGTCACCACAAGCGCGACGCCCAGCAGGATCGGAAACACGCGCGGCGTCGAGGCTGCTGGTCGCGGCAACAACAATCGGCGAACGCGATGTTCGATCGCGGCGCCGCTGAGAATGGCGCTGGCGTGGAGGAGAGGCGCATGCTGTCCCGCCGCCAGGCGCGAGACCTTCGTGAGCGCTGACGCAAGGGCGAGCGCTGAGCCGCCGTCTCGACACGCGAGATCATCCGCGGCTTCTTCGGTCGCCTTCGTCCACGTGGTCTCGATTTCCACGGCCGTGGCGGAGAGGCCCCGCATCGGCACCGCGCACAGGAACAGCAGTCGCGCGAGGTTGTCACGCGCGGCGACGTGAGCCGTTTCGTGCGCGATCATCGCCTCGGTTTCGCTCCGATCGCACACGGCGAGCACCTGACGCGCGATGTACATGCGCGGTCGCCAAATACCCACCACAGCGACGATCGGAAACGGCTCGTCGATCGTTCTGATCGGGAGGGCGTCGTGCGCAACGCTCTGCAACGGCGTCCAACGTCTCAACGTTTCCAGCGTCGCGCGCCAGCCTCGCGCGGCTCTCGCGATTCCGATCAGCATCACGGCACAACCGCTAACCGCGGCCGCGATAAGCAGAACACCGCTCACTTCAGACGTCTGCGCCGGTTCCAAGCTGACGAAGCTGATGAATACGAGCGGTAGGGCGAGGGCGCCGACTGCGCTGGGGAACAGCCGCAGCGCGGCGAGGATCTGGGCGCGAGTTGGCGCCCGGAGTTGTTCGACCGGTCGCCGCAGGGACGGCCAGGCCGCGGCGACTCCCAACGAAACGATCACCCAACTCGCCGCGGCTGCCGCGAAGCCCACGATCGCTCCGAGCAGCACAGGTGTCACGATTGCCCCCCGGCGCGGCGGCGCGCAATCAGTTTCTCCAGCTCGTCCAGGACCTTCGATATCGCGCCGCGACACCGCATCGACAAAGAAAGAGACCAAAGGCTGCAGGGCGGCATCGGGAGCAATGAGTGCACCTAGCGCTTCCTCGGCCGCGCGCGCCACGAGGTCCGCGCGGCTCCCTCGGTGCCGGTAGACAAACGCGCGGCCACTCTTTTCGCGGTCGAGCGCGCCCTTCCGATGCAACCGATCGAGCGTTGTCATGAGAGTGGTGTAGGCGATGCGGGGAAAGGTCTCCTGGAGGTCGCGCACAGTTGCCGGCCGGCCGAGCGTCCACAGCGCGTCGAGGACGCGCGCTTCGAGCGGCCCGAATACGGTCCCAAGGTCGCCGCGCGAGGTGGAGTCGGGCAAGCCGTAATTATAGGATCGTTCGCGATGCTTGGTGAGCTACTGCACATCGACACGCTCTTTCTCGATGCCGGGGGAGTCTTGTGCCACCCGTCGTGGCGACGCATCAGCGCGGCATTGGCGGCCGAGGGAGTGTCCATCTCCTCCGCCGCGCTGGCGGCCGCCGAACCCTTCGCCAAACGCGACATCGACCAGGCGAGCGTCATCGGTACGACGACCGACAGCACGCGCGGCTGGATGTATTTCAACAAGGTTCTGGAGCACGCGGGCGTGCCGCTTTGCGAGGCGACCGACACCGCCCTCGCGATCATGCGGACGTACCATCAGGTCGAGAACTTGTGGGAGGACGTCCCAACTGATGTGATTCCCGCGCTGAAGCGGTTCCGCGACTGCGGCCTCACCCTCGTGGTCGTGTCCAATGCAAACGGACGGCTGAAACACCTCTTCGACCGCCTCGGTCTGACGTCGTATTTCGACGTCCTCCTCGACTCGCACGACTGGGATGTCGAAAAGCCCGATCCTCGCCTGTTTCAGATTGCACTCGAGCAATCAGGCGCCGATGCGACATCAACGGCACACGTCGGTGACTTGTTCCACATCGATGTGGCAGGGGCGCGTGCGGCAGGTCTTCGAGAAGGCGTGCTCCTCGACGCGGCTGGGCTGTATCCGGATGCCGACTGTCGGCGCATCACGACGCTGGATGAGTTGGCCAACGTCATCCGTTTGGCACGCCGCTTGTAAGCCGTAAGCCGTAAGCCGTAAGCCGTAAGCCGTAAGCCGTGAGCCGTAAGCCGTACGTAGAGCCAGGAGGTTCCCCGTGGGTCGTCCAATTTGGCGCGGAAGCCTGTCGTTCGGTCTCGTTGCCATCCCCGTTCAGATGCACACCGCCGTGCGAGAACACCGGCCGAAATTTCGGCTCTTGCATGCCAAGGACAAGTCGCCGATCAAGTACGAGCGGGTGTGTCAGCGCGATGGGAAGCCTGTGGCGTGGGAGGATCTGGTCAAAGGGTACGAGTACGAGCGCGGGCGATATGTCGTGCTCACGAAAGACGACTTCAAGGCCGCGGCCGTGGAGAAGGACCGGCGCGTGCAGGTCTCCGACTTCGTGCCGGCGGAGGCGATTGACGATCGCTATTTCGATCATCCGTACTATCTGTTGCCCGATAAAGGTGGCGAGCACGCCTACACCGTTTTTCAACTGGCTCTCGCCGAGGCGCAACGCGTCGGTATCGGCAAAGTTGTGATGCGCGAGAAGCAGCACCTGGTCGCGATTGAAAGCATCGAGGGACGGCTTGTGCTCACGATGATGCGCTATGCCGATGAAGTCGTCGCGGCGCCAGAAGTCAGCGGACTCGATCGGGTCAAAGTGCCGCCCAAGGAACTCAAGCTGGCCACCGATTTGATTGACGCTCTGGCGACGGAGTGGGAGCCGGAGCAATACTCCGACGATTACCAGAAGAATCTTCAGGAAGTGATTCAAGGCAAGTTGAAGGGCAAAACGGTCGTGATCGACGAAGACGAGACGCCCATGGGTGCCGAAGTCATCGATCTCGCGGATCGGTTGCGGCGGAGCCTCGCCGCCGCGGGCGGCGCGCGCAAGACAGGGGCTGCGAAAGCGAAAGGCGCCAAAACCGCGAAACGTGCGGCGAAGGCCGGACGCAAACGCGCAGCGTGAGTATGGGTCCTGTCGCGGAACGACCGCCCGACACGCCGCCGAAAGACGATGCAGCGGCCGAACCGCCGATCGAAACCCGATTCGCGGGGTTACAGGGTTACGGCGTCGTTTCTCTCGCCTTCGTCGTCGGCATAGCGGCGTTGAGCCTTGCGCAGGGCTTTATCGTTCCCGTGGTCGTGTCGATTGTGCTCGCCCTCGCACTCGCGCGAATCGTCCGACGATTGTCGCGACTGGTTCCGCGCTGGGTCGCCTCGGCGCTGGTCGTGTCGTTCATGGTCGGCTCACTTGGTGTACTCGCCTACGTGTTGAGCGATGAGGCGGCGCGGGCCGTCAGCGAGCTGCCGTCCGCGACGCGCACGCTGCGACAGGCGTTTCGGGTCATGGTCAATCGGCAGCAGGGTCCCCTCAGCCAGGTTCAGACAGCCATCAATGAGCTGGAACGAACCGCTACCGAATCGACCGGTCGGCCGGCGACACCCGCTGGCGTGACGCCGGTGCAGGTTATCGAGCCGCCCGTTGATTTCAGCAATGTCATGTGGCTCGGATCGCAAGGCGTGCTTTGGATCGCGGCGCAGCTGGCGCTGGTGGTGTTTCTCGTCTATTTCCTGCTCGCCTACGGCGACTTGTTCAAACGGAAACTGGTGAAAATCAGCGGCGACACCCTCTCGCGCCGGAAAGTCACCGTGCAATTGATCGACGAGATCGGCGAGAGCGTCGCGAAAGCCATGTCTCATCTCGTGTTGACGAGCGTGGGCGTCGGCATCCTCACCACGATTTGTCTACTGCTCCTCGACGTCCAGTACGCCGCGTTGTGGGGCCTTGTCGCCGGTCTCTTCAACTTCGTGCCGTATGTCGGCCCCCTGCTCGTCGCGGCCGGACTGTTTCTCGGAAGCCTGGTGCAGTTTGGCGAGGTCGGCCCAGCATTCATGATAGCGGCGGTGTCGATCGCGATTACATCAATCGAAGGGTTTGTGATCACACCAATTCTGTTCGGCCGCGCCGCACGCGTGAACCCGGTGGCGGTGTTCATCGGCTTTCTCTTCTGGGGCTGGTTGTGGGGACTCTGGGGCATGTTGCTGGCGATGCCGCTGCTGCTGATTTTTCGAATCCGTGGCCGACAAAGTCGACGATCTGGCGCCGCTGGCGGAATTGCTTTCGGATTGACTGCTGCCAGATTACAGGCCGGCGTGTACCACGACCTCTGGCTCCAGCGGAAACCACACCTTGAACGTCGCCCCGTCGCCGGGTGCACTGGACACGCGCAACGCGCCCTTGTGACTGCGGACGATCCCCTGTACTGCAGCCAGCCCTAAGCCGCGCGCCGACTGCTTCGTCGAGAAGAACGGATCGAAGATGCGCATCATCGTCGCCGAATCCATACCGGGACCGCTGTCGCGAATCTCCAGATAGGCAAACCGTCCCGGTGTGGCGTCCGCACTGAGTGTCATGTCGTTGAGCGCAGCCGACGTCAGTGTTTCCGATCCTCCGGAGATGGTGATGCGGCCATTGTCTTCTACCGCCTCGCTCGCGTTGCCGATGACGTTGAGCAACACCTGACGCACCTGCGAGGGATCGGCGCGAATCCGCGGCAGCGGTCCGGCGCTGACGTACTCCAACGTGCAATGCTGCGCGACTGACGCTTGCAGCAAGTCCAGCAGCTCGCGGATCAACTCGTCCAGATCGACGAGCTCGGCCATCACGCGGCCTTCGCCGGCATAGGCGAGCATCTTGGTGACGAGGTCGGCGGCGCGATGCGAGCTGATGAGGATTTCGTCGGCGCTCTTGCGCAGCATGGAACGCTCCGCGGTGTTCATCGCCAACAACTCCGCGTTGCCGAGGATGCCGGTCAGCAGGTTATTGAAGTCGTGCGCGACGCCGCCGGCCAGGACGCTGAGGCTCTCGAGCCGCTGTTGCTCGTGGACGCGCTGGTCGAGGAGGCGGCGCTCGTTCTCCACGTGCCGCCGCGTGGTCGCATCGCGCGCCAGGACCAGCCACCCGGCAAAGCGATTCTGTCCGTCACGCACCGGCTTGACCTGAATCTCCAGAATCCTGTCTTTGAGCGTTATGACATTTGGTACACCGATTGCGGCCCCACCGTCGGTTGTCGCCTGCGTCCACCAAGGCGCGACGTCGTCAATCGGTCGGCCGACGGATTCCGCGGTGCAGCCGGTCAGTTGTTCGGCAGCGCGATTGAGATCGACAATGTGCCGTTGGTGATCGAGGACGATGACGCCGTCGTCAATGCTGTCGATGACCAGGTCGCGGGCGATGGGAACGAGGCCGAACAGGCGATGACGGTAAAACCCCCAAACGAACAACACGCCCGACAACGCGAAGCCGATTGGCGTAATGTCGATGCCGGCGGGGAGGAGTCGCACCACATACACGGCGTTGCACAGTCCGGGCAGCAGCGCGCCCGCCACCATGAACACGGTTTGCCGGCGATACGGGACAGGAAAATGTCGCAATGCGCGGATGACCACGACCGTGCCGGTCGCGAGCGCAGCGTAGTTGTAGAGCACGGCGACCCAGAACCAGGGACCATGGATGTAGTCCAGCCGGAGCCCTCCATCCACAGGGCGGATATCCGACCACAGTAAATGGTGGGCGGCGTTGGTGAACGCCATGACGACGGTCACGACCGGTACCACCCACAACAACGCCAGCAGCGGCCGATCCCTGAGCCATCGGCTGCGCGCGTATTGGCTGCTGAAGATCAACCAGAGCGGCGCGACCGGAGCGATGCCGATGTACTGCAGTTGAGCGAGCGCGACGCGGACATCGAAGGACAGAACGACCGCATGCAGCGCGCTGGTGACGGCCCAATAGGCGGTGGCGAACATCAGCCACGCAAACGCCAGGCTGCCGGGCACAGTCCGCCGGCCGCGCGCCACGATACCGGCCCACGCCGCGAAGCCGCTGGACGCGAGCAGCATCGCCGCATGGAGGGTCACGACCCAAGTCACGTGCCAGACATGTTAGAACACCCGAGTAACGACAACGGCCCGAGAAGGGAACGGCGATTGCAATAGCTGGACTGCCGTTCAGATATGAGTGTCCTGCCCGCTAAGCTGAGCCGTTACGCTGCTGTCGCGGCCCTGTTGCTCAAATACGGCCGTTCCAATTTGGTGTCGGATCCAAACGATCTGGTCGCCGCACTCGCAGCTGATGGCGAGCTCGCGGATCCCAACGATCCCGCGCCCGAAGCACTCGCCGACGACCTCGAAAAGCTTGGTCCGACGTTCATCAAACTCGGTCAGCTACTGTCCACGCGGGCCGACCTCCTGCCACCGGCGTATCTCAAGGCGCTTAGCCGGCTCCAGGACAATGTCGAACCGTTCGCCTTCGCGGATGTGCAGCGGATCGTGGAAGAGGAGCTCGGAGTCAAGATCTCGAAGGCGTTCTCGTCGTTCGACGAAACGCCGGAGGCGGCGGCGTCACTCGGTCAGGTCCATCGCGCCGCCCTGAGAGATGGGCGGTTGGTCGCGGTCAAGGTTCAGCGACCGGACATCGTCGAACGCGTAGCTAGTGATCTCAAGATCCTCGAGGAAGTTGCGGCGTTCCTCGACAAGCACACGAACGCGGCCCACCGCTACAACGTTTCGGGAATCGTCGACGAGTTCAAGCAGGCGCTCGCCACCGAACTCGACTACCGCCGCGAAGCCGCCAACCTGCGGCTCATCGGCCGCAATCTCCTCGATTTTGACGATATCGTCGTTCCTGATCCGGTAGACGGGTACACGACGTCCCGCGTACTCACGATGGGTTACGTTCACGGAACAAAGTGACGTTGCTCAGTCCACTCACCCGGATCGACATCGACGCGCACGCGCTGGCCAAGACGTTGATTCGCGCGTATTTGAAACAGATCATCGTCGACGGTGTGTTTCACGCCGATCCGCATCCCGGCAACGTCTTTGTCACCGATACCGGCAAGCTCGCCTTGATCGACCTCGGGATGATTGGACGTGTCAGCCCGCCGATGCAGGAGACGCTTCTGAAGTTGTTGCTCGCCATCGCCGAGGGCCGGGGAGAAGAAGCCGCCAACGTCGTGGTCTCGCTGGGCGAGAAACTCGACGATTTCGACGAGCCGCATTTCAAACGCGACATTGCGACGATGGTGGGCCGCCACTCGCACGATACGATTGCCGATCTCGAAGTCGGCCGTGTGGTTCTGCAGCTCAATCAATTGAGCGCCAAGCATCGCATGCGCGCGCCAGCGGAGCTCACGCTGCTGGGCAAGACGCTGCTCAATATCGATCAAGTCGGCCGCGCGCTGGACCCCGAACTGGATGTGAATGCGGCGATTCGCGAAAGCGCCGGGGAGTTGATGGGGCAGCGACTGCGCAAGAGCGCCTCGGCCGGCGGGATGATTTCAGCTGTACTCGAAGCGAAGGACTTTGCCGAGCGCCTGCCGGGTCGGGTGAACCGTGTTCTCGACGCCCTTGCCAGCAGCGAGTTGAAGCTCAAAGTCGAAATGATCGACGAAGGTGCCGTGATCGACGGCCTGCAAAAAGTTGCGAATCGGATCACGCTCGGCCTGATTCTGGCGGCGCTGATTGTTGGCGCGGCGATGATCATGCAGATCGAAACGAGCTTCCGCATCCTGGGCTATCCGGGGCTGGCGATGATTCTCTTCCTGATGGCGGGTACGGGCGCCGCGTGGCTCGCGTTCCAGATCGTGATGCACGACCAAACGCCGAAGCGTCGTCCCTAACACACGACCCGCCAGCCGGCGATTCAGCTGGCCTTCTCTTCCTTCTTGTCGTCCTTGACGTCGTCTTTATTCGCTTCTTTCTTGTCGTCCTTCTTCTCCTCCTTCTCAGCGTCTTTCTTTTCTTCCTTGGCGGCTGACTTCGTGAGTCCGGCCTGCCAATCGGCCTCGAACACCTTCATGATCTGGCGTGTCACCGCCGGATTACTGATGAGAAGTCCGACTTCCCGGCGCGAGTCGAGCTCTACTTTTCTAAGGCTCTGACTGCCGACGAACGCGCGTGTCCCGTCGCGCACAATCGCCCGCACGTGCAGGCGCAGGCCCTTCAGTGGCCGCACTTTCACGTCGCCGTCCGGCCCCTTGAGACCGCCAATGACCCTGACGTTCACGCCCTTGGCGGCACGCTCCCTGATCAACTTGACGATGGCGGGGTCCTGGATTTTCTGGTCGTAGATGGCGAGCTCACGCCGCGCGCCGCGAATGAAGGCGCTGAGCATGGTCCTCGCTGTTTCGGGACTCACGGCCAGATTGGAGCGTGACGCGTTGTACGCGCGACGCGTGAAGTCGGCCTCAAACAGCTTGAGCGCCTCCTGCACCGTGCGGCGATCCCTTGTGGCGATGCCAAAGCTGCGGCTCTTGTCGATGTCCAGCTTGGTCAAGTTGAACCCGAAGACGTGCAGCGTGTCGTCTGCGACCATGAACTTCCCATGGTAGCGACGCAAGTCGTTCGCGCTGCGCGCGACCGTCACGCCAGCGGACAGGAGTTGCTGTTCGAGCTTGCGCAGTCGACTCTCGCCGCCGCGATTGGTATGGGCGATGAGCGCGCGGACAAGCACACCGCGCACGACCGCCAGTTCGAGCTCACGCTGAATTTGGCGGTGGCCGAAGCGGAAGATCGACACGTTGATGGACTTGCGAGCGCGCCGGATCGCTTGAAGAACCGGCAGGACGCCCGACTCGGGCTGGACAATGAGTTTCACCGGGCGTTCTGTACTTCCAGGGGTGTTCTACTTTACTTTGGCCTTGGGCTTTTCGTTCCACTTAACTTCGCCCTTGCCGTCGGCGAGCGCGCTCAGCGCGTTGGAGACGCGATCGGTGTGCATGTCGAATGGCGCGGTGACCAGATACGAGACCTCCTCGCCTGACGACTGGCGCAGCTCATACTCGGTCTTGAATCGGCGCAGGACAGCTTCGACCTTGGGACGAAGCTCGGCGGTCTGATCACCGAGCTTGATCGACAACTCGAAGACGCGCGTCTGCGGCTCGAAACCCTCAATCACCCACAGCGCGAGGACGAGAAACATCGTTCCAAAGAGCGCGAGCACGAACAAGCCGACGCCGGCGGCCAGGCCGACCGACAACGCGCACAACATGACGACCGCATCTTTCGGGTCGTCGATCTTCGAGCGGTAGCGTATGAGGTTGGCGGCACCGACGATACCGAAGGCGCGCGCCAGGCTTGCACCGACGACCAGCATGATGAGCGCACCGACGATCGCCAGCACGATCTGCGTTTGCACGACGGCGGGTTGGCGTGGCGGGGTACCGCGCCGGCGCGGTCGCAGCGCCAGCGCCGTGCCGAGGGCCGCAGCCAGTGGTAGTCGCACTACCACCGCTCGTAGTTCGTCAATCAGTTCGTCCACGCTCATGTCCTGAGCGGCAAGCGGACTGGCCGGGGGAGCGGGCTGCGTGGTGAGCGATTCGGGCGGCTGCGCGCGTTCGGCGGCGAGCGGCCATGCCGCCGTCATGAGGACGATCATGGTCACGGCGCCGAGCGCACTGGCTCTGCGAAGCACAGAGCGAAGACAAGGCACCATTAGGGCTGAATTCCTGACTGCGGCATCAACGCGAGTCCTTCCTGAATCTTAGACTGAATTTTCGCGACGAATCGCGCGGAGACCCCATCGGGGTAGGCGCCGGCGCGAAACGCATCACGCCATTGGGCATCGGTGAGCTGCGACAACAACCGGCATGTCCAGACGACGTCACTCGGCGACACATCGGCGAGGATCTCGCGATGGCGTCCGTGATAGTCGAAGATGACCCGCCCGTCGGTCACGCGATCGACCAGGCGGTGCTGCTCGAACGCGGCGACATTGCTGCGGTTGCCGGTCGGCCATCCGGTCTTGCCGAGCGCGGCGCCGAGGTCCTGAACGACAAACCATGTGCGCGGAGCGCCTTGCCGATCCGTCACCGTGTAAACGCGGTTGTTGGTTGTCTTGAAATCCCAGTTGTTGAGGACGAGTTGCGCGACGACGAGCCCTTTGAACTCGCGCGTGCCGACGAACGGGTTTTGCTGCCACGACCACATGTCGGTCGCCGAGTGCCCGTCCTTCGACCGGAATCGAGCGACCGTATCTTGATCGGCAGGGCGACCTCCGGTCATCTTCCAGCGCTCCAGGACGTAGGTCGCGGGTTGGTGAAACCCAA
Source organism: uncultured Acidobacteriota bacterium (assembly GCA_963762925.1). GTDB lineage: Bacteria > Acidobacteriota > Vicinamibacteria > Vicinamibacterales > UBA2999 > DASPWV01. Next base: position 149,359 of record CAVXMP010000008.1, read on the forward strand.
TCGCCCAGAGCACGCGCGAGGCGACCGCCTCCGATTGCGCTTCGACGCCAAGCTTGATCTTCCACGCTCGCCCCTGGCTGTCGACGGCATCGTAACCCCGACTGAACCCGGTGTTGTCGATGTCGGTGACGCGATAGGTGTCGGCGGCGGGAGCGCGTTCGCGACCGCCCGGGCCCCAGAAGAGATCGCGAGCGGCAATGTCGTCGGGTTCAATCCACAACTGCGCCATCTGAGCATCTGTGACCGGCGCGGTGGCAGTGCTGCGCATCGCGACGCTGCACGCGCTCAGCATCGCGGCAGCCAGGACGATTCCGGTGATGCACCTCATTTATTCATGGTGCTGTTTGCGACCTTCGTCACCGTGCCGCCATCGATGCGTTTCCCAGTGCGGCTGAGAGTCTGGAAGGTCATCACATCCCCGGCGATCTCTACGAGCATGTACGACAAGTCCGCGTCAAAGCCTATAGCGGTCATGTCCGACTTTCTCAGGTCACCCTTTCGCAGTTTCGCGGCGGCGCCATTCGTGAAGTACTGGATGCCTTTCTGCGGCTTGATCCGCTCGTAGAAGTGTTCGTGGCCGGCAAAGACCACGCTCACGCCGTACTGCAGAAAGAGGGGTTCGATCTGTTCGCGTAAGTCCACCTCGGACCCATGTGTGCCGCCGGATGAATACAGCGGATGGTGGAAAAACGGGATCTTCCAGTCGGACCCGGAGTTCTCCAGCTCGCGCTTCAACCAGGCGATTTGATCGCGATCCATGTAGTTGCTGTCCAAGGCGAAAAACCGGACGCTCTGCTTCTTGAATGTATAGAAGCGCTCTCCGTTCATGTTGAACAACTTGTAGAACCGCTGGTTCGGATCGTCGTGGTTCCCGAGAGACGCGTAAAACTGAATTTGCGCGTCGAGCAGCGTTTTATACGGCAACTCGAACTTGCGCGTGAAGTCCTGCGGCCGTTCCGACCCGTACAGGTTGTCGCCGACCATCAGCACGAACTCGAACGGGAACACCGCATGCGAGCGCGCCAGCATCGCGCCGGTTTCGTACCTGCGCCCGGTCGCCCGTGCCGGTATCGCCGAGCACGGCAAAGCGCAGGGAATTCTGCGCCACCGGCGGCGCGGTCTCGCCGGCCGCGGCGACAGTTCCCGCCGGTTTCCCTGTCGGTGTCGTTGTGACCGGCTCGGTTGTCGCGGGCGCACTTCGCACCGGCGCCCCCCGGAGGCCTGACCTGCGTTGTCGACTGCGCCGGAACCACACAGGCGGCAGCAAACAACACAGCAGCGATATGAACAACACGCGAGCTTCTAGCCATGCCAACATCTCCCACGAGAGTCGATCACTTCGGAATCGGGAACACCTCAGGCATGATGTCGACGACGTAGTTGCCTTCCACGTCGCGGAGAATCAATTCCCGGTAGACCATTCTGTACTCCAGTTCGGGCGGCAAATCCGGAAATGCTTTCAGCAGTTTCGGCGGAAAGGTCGCCAGCGGCAGCGTGGTCGGATAGAGCGAGTTGATGCTGACTTTGGCGCCCTCGGGCAACTCCACCACCAGCGCCTTTCGCTCGGCTGGAGTGCGCCTGGCAAAGTCAGCTTTGACGAGCTGCCGCAACACCGGCTGAATTTCCTTGATGAAGTACCTCGCCGGGGCGGGCGTTGCCGCGCGCCTTGATCAACGCTTCCCCTAGCGCATGCTCGCGAGCGGAGATCTTCGACGGGTCGCTCGTTTCGGTGAGTTGCGGCACGGTGCCTTCCACTTTATTGCGAAACGCCACATATTCTTGTAACCGATCCTGGAATACCTTGACCGCCATGCCGGTGGCGTTCGGCGTCTGACCGGCGGCTGGATTGGTCTGAGATGGGCGCTCCGTCACACCTGACTGCGATGGCGGCTGCGCATGGCCAGCAGCGTAGGCCACCTGCGCGGCGACGATGGCGAGAAAGATTGGTCTCATCAGTTGGTCTCCGGACGGACTCCGTGGAATCTGCCTACTTCAAGCTCTGTGCCATGGCGAAGACGTCGATCGCCAGCGGGTCCGCAGCGGTGAGTCATGCACATCTGGCGCAGCACACTCCAAGATCACGGGCAGTCCCCGGTGTGGATAATGCAGGGTGAGGCCGCGCATGTACAGAGCAATCGGCGTCTTGTTGCTGGCGTTCGCGACTGGCTGTCGCGAGGCGCAACCCGGCGCCGGCACGGCCGCGCCGAGCGAGCACGAGACGCGCGAAGTGCGCTCGCTGGCCACGCCGACGCCGGCACCTGGTGAGCTGGCGCTGCCCAACCGCCTGGGTTCGGTCAAATTCGCCGTGATTGGCGACAGCGGTCGCGGCGACCGTCCACAGCATGAGGTGGCTGCGCAGATGGTCGCGTTTCGCGCAAAGTTTCCCTACTCCTTTGTGATTATGAACGGCGACAACATTTACGAAGGACCAGCCTCCGCCGCCGACTACCAAAACAAATTTGAAAAGCCGTATCAGCAGCTTCTCGCCGACGGGGTGAAGTTTTACGCGGTGCTCGGAAACCACGACGACCCCCGCCAGATCAATTACGCCCCATTCAACATGGCCGGCCATCGGTATTACACATTTCGGCCGCCGGAGGATGCCGTGACGCGGCTCCTGACAAGCGTCCGGTTCTTTGCCATCGATACCGTCACGCTCGATCGGCAGCAACTGCAATGGCTGCAACAACAGCTCAGCGAGTCGGATTCCCTGTGGAAAGTGTGCTTTTTCCATCATCCGATGTACACATCGGGCCGCTACAGCAACGCCTCGGTCGCGTTCAGGTGGGCACTCGAACCGCTGTTTCGGCAACACGGCGTCGACGTGGTGTTCTCGGGCCACGAGCACTTCTACATGCGCTCGCAGTTGCAGCATGGCATTCAGTACTTTGTGTCCGGCGGCGCCGGCTCACTTCGCTACGGCGACAGCAACTTCACGCCGATCGCCGCGCGTGCCTTCGACACCGACTACCACTTCATGTTGGTCGAGATCGAGCGCGACGTGCTGTCGTTCCAGGCGATCTCGCGCGCGGGAGAAACCGTCGACTCGGGCGCTCTCTATCGGCGCACGCTTCCGCCAACCGCGGACCCTACGTCGCCGACGGACAAGGCGGCCCCTCCGCGATCTGCCGTACCCGTGCCTTGAACGCCTGCACCCACTCAGGAATCGCGGAGCGCCGGCGGAACAACCCGAGCGGGTCATCGAACCGCGACGACGTGAACAGGTCGACCAGCTGCTGATCGCTCAGTTTCGTCAACATGTCCGCGACGAGGCGGCGACCGCCCTCGGAAATGCGCGCTTCGCCGTAGGTCGCGCCGTCGAACGGCAGCTCGCGCATGGAGGTCAAGCAGGACGCGCGGTTCTCCCAGACTGGCGCGTTTGTCCACGCCTCGAGGTCAACTTTGGAGGGGCCGAAGGTCGACCCGACATCCTGCAGCAGAACGAATGGCTGCGCGCACGCTTCGCCGTGTTTCGGATCGACCGGCGACAGGCAGACAAGCCGCTGATTGTCGGCTTTGTTGTCCCAGTGCGCCAGAAAGACCGCGAGCAGCCGTAAGGCGTCGACGTGAACGCGGGATGCGCCACCCTGACGCTGGTCGATCTTGTCCAACTCGAACATTGCCCAGCCGGCCATCTGCTCGGTTTCGATCGGTCGTCCGTCAAATTTGCGCTCTATCGCGGCCCACGCGAAATCCTCGTAGCTGTCGTAGCTCAGCATCAGATTCTTGTAGAGCGTTTCGGCCTGCGTGAGCTCGACAGCCTTCATGACGGTAAACGGTTCTTCAGGGCAGCCATAACATCGCAGTCTGCGCACAAACGTTACCTCGTCGGCGCCAAACCCGAGGGCCCGCAGCAGGCGTGTGGTGGCAACTTCTCCCGGTATCTCGCCGGTTTTACCGTACTTGACCCGAATCAGCTCCCCATTCGGCAGCGTGCAATCAAACTTTGGCGTGGTCCCGCCGAGCTCGGACACTTTGAATCGGCAGTGCACGTCTTGGGGTGCCTGCGGATCGGCGGCAAAATCGACCTTTTCGATGGGCATCGCCGGGGCGCGCCATAACTGCGCGCGGCGTAACAGTTTGTCGCGCTCCTCCGAGGAGACTACCGCTTTGGCCTCTTTCGGCTTGGCAGGTTCCCAATGGATTTCCTCTGCGGCTGAGCTTCGAGCTTCAATCGCGGATTCCCCCAAAGTGGAACCGGTGCGACCAAGAAAGGCCGCGTAGACATACACAATCCCCCCGACAATGAACACCAGGCCGCAGAGTGCGAGGGCACCTCGTCGGGTGATGTGCATGCCTGAGGTGAAATGCAATGCGTGGGCCGAAGATGACTGGTAGGAGTCTTGCTGTTCCTTCGAGCATGATGCGTGTTCTCTTGATCGTTGGGTTTTCGCTCGCGCTCGGCATTTCTGTGGTCACGGCACAGGCGCAAACCGTTCCAAAGGCGGCGCCTAACCCCGCTGCCGCCGACGCAGACCGTACGCTGGCGATCCAGGTTGCGCTCGACCGCGCCGGATTTTCTCCGGGGGAAATCGACGGGAAAGGCGGAAAGAACACCGTCGCCGCGCTCCGCGGGTATCAAGAGGCACAAGGGCTTCCCGTCAGCGGCGAGCTCGATCCGGCGACGCTCGAGCGCCTCGGAGCCGGCGTTGAGAGTCCTCTCGCAACGTATGCGATCACTGCGGAGGACGTCGCAGGCCCATTCGCCAAATCGATTCCGACCGACATGATGGAAAAGGCGAGTTTGCCGTCGCTGGGTTACTCCTCGGTCACGGAATCATTGGCCGAGCGGTTCCACGTCAGCCCAGCGCTTCTGGCGCGACTCAATCCCGGAATGGAATTTCGCCAGGGTGATGTGATTCAGGTGCCGAACGTCGAGCCGTTTGTTCCCCAGTCCAGTAAACCTGCCGCCCAACCCGCGGCCGACGCCGCGAAGACGGCCGCGGAAAACGGGAATGCTGCGAAGACGGCGACCGGAAATGGAAATGCGGCGTCGGGGAACGTCTCGCGGGCAGGCGGACCGGCCAGCGAAATGGTCGTCACCGTTACGGACGCAACCAAGACGCTGACCGTCGCGGATGGCACTGGCAAGGTCGTGTTTCAGGCGCCTGTGACCGTCGGCAGCACAAACGATCCACTGCCTGTCGGCGAATGGAAGGTGAACGGCGTACAACGCAATCCGTCGTTCAACTACAACCCGAACTTGTTCTGGGACGCGAATCCGAAGGACACAAAGGCCAAGCTCGCGGCTGGTCCGAATAATCCTGTCGGAACGATCTGGATTGATCTAACCAAAGAGCACTACGGCATTCACGGAACCCCCGAGCCCTCACGGATCGGATACACCGAGTCGCATGGCTGCATCCGTTTGACCAATTGGGACGCGACGCGTGTGGCGGCGCTCGTGGGACCGGGAACGAAGGTCATCCTCCGCTGAAAGATGATATGAAACGACGGCGACGATTTTTTCGCGATGACGTCCTCGCCCCCTGGCTGACACTGCTGGTGATCATCGGATTATGGTGGGCGGGTGCGAGCCTGCTCGGCCCCTCGACATCAGCGGTCACTCCGGTGGGCAGCGTGCCCCCGGCGGCGGCAGACCGCGTCGCACCGGTCGTCTCCCCGGCGGTGCCGCGCGACAAGCCGATTGCCGATGCGCCCGAAACGCACGCCGTGCTCAAGGCACCGCCTAGGGGAGATGAACCTCCACCTCCAGTCGCCGGCGCGTCGGAAATCGGCGAGTTGCAATCGCGCGGATTGACGATTCCCGTACAAGGCATCGCTGCGTCGCAGATCGTGTCGAACTATGACGACGATCGCGGGGCCGACCGCCGGCACGAAGCGCTCGACATCCTGTCGCCGCGCGGGACTCCGGTGGTGGCCGTCGACAATGGCCGGATTGCCAAGTTATTCACGAGCGCCCGTGGCGGCTTGACGATCTATCACTTCGACGCCGGTGAACGCTACTGCTACTACTACGCGCATCTCGATCGCTACGCCCCGGACCTCAAAGAAGGTCAAACGGTGACCCGGGGGCAAGTGATTGGCTACGTTGGCACGACGGGGAACGCGCCGCCCGACACACCGCACCTGCATTTTGCGATTTCGCGGCTCGGCGACGAGAAGAAATGGTGGGAGGGGGCCCCGCTCGATCCGGCTCAGGTGTGGCGTTGAACGGACTCTATGCGTCTTTAACAGGCTGTTCAGCTTGCATTAGCGCGCGACAAAAGGCATTCTCGTGCAGGTTGTCAGAAAGCGACAGTCATGGTGGTTGGCTTCCCTGATTCCTCCCAGGCATTCCTCGCGTCGCGGCCTGAGTGGACGCTTAAAGACGCACTGCTGAAGACGCCCGACGGGCAGGCCGCGCGCGTCACGCAAAAGTCCTTCGTCTGGATTAATGGCGCATGGGAAACCGAGCTGTCGATCATTCCGGTTGAACCGCCGCCTGGGATGCGCACGATCGTGCTCAAAGCCCGAGTCGCTCCCGACACGCTTCGACGCTGGCATGATGTCGGGATCAACCCCTTCATCGAAGCGTGCGCGCAAGTGCAGGATCACTGGCGTCACGCCAAGCTCGATCGCATAGAGACGCTCACCTGGTTGTAGCATCTCCAACATTCACCGATCAGAACAGCTCCCCAAACATTCCCCAGAATCTCTCCTGCACTTTGTCCAGGAATCCGCGCTGCTTCCATTGTTCCAGAGTCAGCCGTTCTGACCGCGTGAGGTCCTGTTCGAAGTCGCGTGTCAACTCCTGAGCAAGCTGCGGATCCGAGACGGCGATCGAGAGTTCGTCATTCAGCTCGAATGATCGATTGTCGAAGTTTGCCGATCCGACGACGCTCAGCAACCCATCGACGACCATCGCCTTGACGTGCATCATCGTCGGTTGATACTCGTACACCTCCATGCCGTTGGCGAGAAGCGTCTCGTACGCCTCACGACTCGAATACTTTACCGGCATGGAATCAGTGATCTCGCCGTCGGTCAGGATGCGCACCCGAACACCGCGCCTCCGGGCCTCGTCAAGAGACCACCGCGTCGATTCGTCGAGAATGAAGTACGGTGATTGGATATCAATCTGCCGGCGCGCGCCCGCGATCGCCAACATGTACAGCAACTTGACGTTGCTCGCGCCGCCAGTGGGATTGCTCCACACCACTATGCTGCGCGTGTCGGAGTCTTCGACCGACCCTTGTCGATCGAGTGCCGGCACCACCTGGCCCCCCGACTCGAGCCAGTTCTCGTAGAACGACGCTTCGAGCGCGCGCACCGCGGGTCCGATGACTTTGAACTGCGTATCGCGCCAGTGCTCTTCGCTATCGGCGTTGCCAATCCAGTGGTCTGCCAGGCCGAGACCTCCGGTGAACGCCACCGAGCCATCGACGACGAGCACCTTGCGGTGCGTGCGGTAGTTCGTTTCCTCGAGTGTCCACGGGCGCACCGTGTTGAACCACACCAGCATCGCGCCCGCGCCGGTCAGCGTGTCTTGCGACTCCTTTGAGAGTTCTCCGCCGATCGCGTCGAGCACGATGCGCACCGTGACGCCGCGCTTGGCGGCTGCAGTCAACGCCGCGGTGAACTGGTCGCCGACCTGCCCGTCTTCGTAAATGAAGCTCTCCATGCTGATCCGCGATTGCGCCTGTTTAATCGCGTCGAGCATGGCCGGAAAGACCTCGTCGCCGTTACGCAGCACCGTGTAGGTATCGTCGTGCAGCACGGACGAACCGAGGAGTGAGGCGAGGTATTCGGGAAAGCCGGTATCAGTGGCTGCCACGGGGCTTTGCACACGGATCGTGTCCTGATCCTGGGCGAGCAGGAGCAGAAAGCCCGTCACCGCCAAGCCGAACAGCACCCAAAACTTCCATCCGCGTAGCCAGCGTTTCATCGCTGAGCGGGAGTGCAACTTGCGCGCCGGGTCAGCCGCGGCGAGCGCGATTCTTGCACCGGGGGGCGTCGGATGGACGAGCTCGCGCGGTGGGTGTTCGGGATCATCGGCGGCATAGCGCTGGGATTCGTCGCCGTGCGCGCGTTCTGGCGGATCCGGTCGGTGTTGCGGCTCCGTCGGGCTCCCGACCGGCCGCTCCATTCCGTCGGCGCCGCCATCTGGCGCGATCCCGGACCCGTAGAACAACTCGATCTGGCCGCCGGCCCAGGCGGTCCCGATGGTGCACCGCAGCCGCCCTTTACCTATCTCGAAGAGCATTTCGCCGGATCACGCCCCTGCGTGTCGGTGCGCGATGCCCGCGGTCGCCGGTGGCGGCTCAAATGGGGAGACGAAGTGCAGGTCGAAGCGCTTGCCACACGTCTCGCGTGGGCGATCGGCTACTTCGCCGAGATCACCTACTACGTGCACGAGGGCCGCGTCGAAGATGTCAGCGAGTTGAAACGTGCAGGCAGTTGTCTCGACAGCCAAGGGGTGTTCACCGCGGCGCGGTTCGAGCTCGAAGAAAAAGACGTCATGACCCATTTCGACGAGCACAGTTGGGCGTGGACCAACAATCCATTTGTCGGCTCGCGGGAGTTGAACGGTCTCAAGATCGTGATGATGTGGCTGTCGAACTGGGACGCGAAAGACGTTCGTGACGTCGCGCTCGGATCGAACACGGCTATCTTCGAGCACCGGCTGCCTGGCGGCAGCCGCGAGGCGCGCTATCTCATCACCGATTGGGGTGGCGCGCTCGGGCGCTGGGGCAACATCGTCCGCCGTGGTCGTTGGGACTGCGCGGGGTTCGCGGAGCAGACGCCCGCCTTCGTCCAGGGCGTCGAAGGCGAGTTCGTTCGCTGGGGCTACTCGGGCCAGCGGACGGCGGATATCGCGGCCGAGATCCGTGTCAGTGATGTTCGCTGGCTTCTCGGGTATCTGGGCCGCCTTCGGCCGGAACAGATTGCCGACGCGGTGCGTGCCAGTGGCGGTAGCCCCGAAGAAGTCGACTGTTTTACGCGCGCGCTGATGGAACGGGTCGACCAGCTGCGCGTCATCGCTGAGGCGAGTCCCTCGGCGATGCCGTCCGACGTGCCTTCCGCCGCCTCAGCCGCGCCTGTATAAAAAAGGGCCTGCCCCATTTACAACCCGTGGGAACTGCGGGGGATTTCGCCCGGAGGCTGCTTCCGACTGTAAATGGGACAGGCCCTTTTTCAGTGCAACCTTCCGCAGCCGCCTCGCGTCAAACTGACACTAAGTCGCTAGTATCAAATTGATACTAGTCGCGCGCGAATGCTCAAACCACTCGTCTTCGAAACCCTACTGGCACTGGCGGACGAGCCGCAGCACGGCTGGAGCCTGGTGCGTGTCGTTCAGGAGCGGCTCGCCGGCGAGCGAATTCTGCCAGGCAACTTCTATCGGACGTTGCGGCGGATGCTCGCCGACGGCCTGATTGAAGTGATGCCCGCCAAGAACCGGCCTGACGACGAGCGGCGGCGTTGTTTTCGCCTCACCGCCCAAGGCGAGCGCATGGCACGCGAAGAAGCGCGCCGCCTCGATGCATTGGTGCGCGATGCGCGCACGCAGAAGCTCCTGCGGGCGCGGTGATCGGGATGTACAAGCTTTTGCTGCTGTTCTTCCCACGCGATATCCGCGAACAGTTCGGCGCGGACATGGAGCAATTGTTTCGTGAGCATCGCCGGAACACCCGCGGCCTTACCGCCGTGAGCCTGTGGGCGCACGCAGTGATCGACGCCGTGCGACACGGGATCGGCGCGCGACTCGACGCCCGCTCCACGCGTTCCGCACCCGCAGCACCGTCGGCACTTCCGGCACCCACGGCACCCACGGCACTCGCGGCACCCCCGGCACCTTCGGCACCTCCGGCACCCTCGGCACTCGCGGCACCGTCGGCACTTTCGGCACCTTCGGCACCTTCTTCACCCAGGTGGTTTATGGACCTGTTGTCACACGACCTGCGCTACGCCTTCCGCCTCCTGTTGAAACAGCCTGCTGTGACCGGCATGATGCTGCTCACCCTCGGCCTCGGTATCGGTGCGAACACCGCGGTGTTTTCGGTGATCCACGCCGTTCTCTTGCGCGCACTGCCGTATCCCGAACCCGACCAGCTGGCGATGGTGTACGAGAAGCGCGCGGCCGAAGGCGTGATGAACAACTCAGTGTCACCGGCGGACTATCTCGATTGGGCGCGCCTCAATCAATCGTTTTCCTCGATCGCGAGTTACAACGAGGGCACGGCCGACCTGACCGGCGCCGGCGAGCCGGTTCAATTGGCGAGAGGAAGCGTGACGGCCGCGTTCTTCGATGTGCTCGGCGTCCGTGCAGCGCACGGCCGCACGTTCGCGCCCGGGGAAGACACGCTCGGGCGCCACCGCGTCGCCGTACTCGGACACGCGATCTGGCAGCAGCGATTCGGCGGGGATCCGTCGGTCGTTGGCAAGTCGATCATGCTCAACGGAGTGCCGCACGACGTGATCGGCGTGCTGCCACAGGATTTCGAGTCACCGACGGCGCCCATGGATCTGTGGGTGCCGATGCCGCTTCAGACGGACGCCGAACCGCCCCCGAGGGCGAGCCACTTTCTGTCCGTCTACGCGCGGATGAAGCCGGGGGTACGGCTGGAAGCTGCGCGTAGCGAGATGGACACCATCGGCAAACAGCTCGAGGCGCAGTATCCCAACGAGAGCCGAGGCCATGGTGCGCATGTCGTCGCGCTTCGTGACGAGATTGTTGGCCCGGTCCGGCGGGGGCTCATCGTCCTCGCAACCGCCGTGACCTTCGTGCTGCTGATTGCGTGCACCAACGTCGCCAACCTGCTGCTCGCTCGCTCCGCAAGCCGCCGACGAGAACTGGCCATCCGCGCCGCCGTCGGGGCGGCGCGTTCGCGGCTGCTGCGGCAATCGCTGACCGAAAGTGTGGTACTCGCCCTGGCCAGCGGGGTACTGGGCCTCGGCGTGGCCTACCTGCTTTTGCAATTGCTCGTCGCACAGACGCCACCCGCTCTTCGCGGCGTCGGTCTTGATCGGGCGGCGCTCGATCTGACTGTGCTCGGCTTCACGCTCGCAGTGTGTGTGCTCACCGGTGTGGTGGCGGGTCTGCTGCCGGCCTGGCTCGTGTCGCGCGAGGATCCGAACCAGCCGCTGCGCGAGACAGGACGCGCCCCTGCGAGCCTGCGCAAGAGCATCCGCCTGTCGCTCGTCGTCGCGGAGGTGTCGTTGACTTCGCTCCTGCTTGTGGGGGCGGGCCTTCTCCTTCGCAGCTTCGAGCGCGTGCTCTCGCAACCAGCCGGTATTGAGACCGACAATCGCCTCACGGCCACGGTCACAATGCCGCGAACCCGTTACCCGGACGCCGATGCGCTGCGTCGCGGGCGCGTCGAGATCGAAACCCGGTTGCGCTCGATGCCAGGCGTCGACGGCGTGGGCGCAACACCGTTTCTTCCGCTCACGCCACAGGACGCGCGGGGCGGTGTCACGATCGAGGGATATCAACGCGGCGAGACCGATCCCCCGACACGCGCGCACTTACGCAATGTGACGCCCGGATACTTCGATGCAATCGGCATTCGCCTCGCGCAAGGGCGCTCCTTTACCGATCGCGACACCGCAACGGCGCCGCCGATTGTGGTGATTAACGAGACGATGGCACATCGCTACTGGCCGGCTCAATCGCCGCTCGGCAGGCGCGTGCGCTTCAATGGTGACAACGAAGCGTGGCGCGAAGTCGTCGGCGTCATCAAGGATGTGCGTCATTGGGGTCTCGACCGCGACGTCAATCCGGAAATGTACCTGCCCTTCGAGCAGCAACCATCGCCGACGCTGACGTTCGTCGTCCATGCCGGTATCCCTCCAACAGCGCTCATACCCGAAATCACGCGTCTTGTTCATGAAGTTGATGCGAACCTTCCGCTGGGTGCAACCCGGACAATGGACGAAGTCGCGGCGCGGTCGGTTGCGGCGCGCCAATGGTCCGCGCTCCTCCTTGGCCTGTTCGCGTTGCTTGCCCTCGCGCTCGCGGGCGTCGGCATTTACGGCGTGATGGCGCAGCTTGTCTCCACACGCACGGGCGAGATCGGGATTCGGCTGACGCTTGGCGCGCGACCGGGCGAAGTACTGCGGCAGATTGTCGGCGAAGGCGTGCTTTATACGCTCGCCGGCGTTTCGCTTGGCCTGGCGGTCTCGCTTGCGGCGATGCGTGGCTTACAAGCCCTGCTGTTCGAAGTGCGTCCAACGGACCCGCTCACACTCGGTCTGGTCGCGATCACATTGGTCCTGGTCGCCGCGGCGGCGTGCCTCGGCCCAGCTCTGCGCGCGATGAGAATTGACCCGGTGCAAGCGCTGCGTTACGACTAATTCTTAGCGTGGGCCGGCCGAAACACGCGTCGCTTTCTAGAGGGCTTCCGAAAGGGGGTGAGCGCTTCCGGTAGAATGTGTGTTGATGGCAACTCGCAACCCAATGGCGCGTGGCAAGCGCGAGCGCGAACGCGCTCGTGCCGAGAAGCAGAAGGAAAAGGCGGCGCGGCGCGCCGAGGCACGCGCACGGCGGGGAGGCGCAGACGACGGTGGCTCTGGCGAGGATCCAGATATCGCCGGGATTGTGCCCGGACCGCAGGCGAATCCCTGGGGCGATGCGGCCGGGCCTCCGGTCGAAGACGAGGATGTCGAGGAAGAGACCACCGAGAAGAGCTGACCGCGTCGACGCCAGTCCTTTGTTCGGCCCGTGAGTTCCTGTCACCTCCAGTAACCCTTCCCTTCATTTCATCGTTCTCGATTGAGCTCGGACGTTTCTGGCGCCGCATACGCGTCGCCCTGGAAAAGTTGCGTTACAGCCCCCGTCGCGTCAGTGGACAATAATCACCTCGCGGTGTCGATCACCGAGTCACATGCCTGAATTCCACGCCGAGCCGTACGTGCACCTCGCCGGCTTGTCTCCGACGTCCGCGTTCATCGCGTGGGGTGCGTTCTACTTTCGGGTACGCAGCAACCGAGAATGGAAGCTCATCGACGATCGCGACCTGCTCCGCGTGCACCCGCCACGCCGCGACAGCATTGGCGTGCGCTCGACGCCGTACGGCAGCGCACGCGTCAATGTGCACGACGCGGCCGGCAACCTTGTGGTCACCGCGACGACGGAGACGACGAATTGGTGCCGCGTGACCGGCCTCACACCGGACACTGGGTACACCTACGAGGTGCTCGTCAACGACGAGCACTGGGGGGAAGGCGAGCGTTACGACTGGAAGCCAGGTACCGAACAGGGGCTGGTGAAAACCGGCGGCAGGTACGTTCATCGGTTTCGCACCCACCCCTCACCGGACGAGTCGCTTGGCGGACCGCTCACGTTTGCGATCATCGGCGATTTTGGCGTCGGCATTCGCAAGAGCAGTCCGACGAAACGACAGCGCGAGATCGGCGAGGCGCTGCAGGTCGCCGTGGACACGCACGACGTTCGCTTCGTGCTGACGACTGGCGACAATATCTACGCAGGCAAGCGCCTCCTTGGGTTGCCTGTCGATCACGGCGACGAAGATGACGACTGGTTCTTCACGTTCTTCCAGCCGTATCGCTACTTCCTCAATCGCATTCCGATCTATCCGTGCATCGGCAACCACGACACGGCGGAGACCGAGGACCACGACGACCGGGATCAAGTGCTCGATAACTTGTTTCTGCGCGAGCGGATGGCCACTGATGAAGCGGTCGGCAAGGCATCGTTGGACCCCGGCTTGTTTTATCGGGTCCGCTACAGCCGCGACGTCGAGTTCATTTGCATCGATACGTCGAAAGAAACGTTCTTCTCGCGGGGACGGCTCTTCAATCATCCGGAGCATCAAGCCTTCCTCGAAGAGACGTTCAAGATCGAAGAGGACGACCGAGTGCGATGGCGGATTCCGTTTTGCCATCACCCGCCGTATTCCGCTGGGCCGCGTCACCACAACACGCGCGATATGCAGCCGCTCGTGCGCCGCTTCCGCGACGCGCGCGTGCGCGCGATGTTCTGCGGCCACGAGCACAACTTTCAGCACTCGAGCGCCGACGGGATCGAATATTTCGTGACCGGTGCCGCGGGAAAACTGCGTCGCGGCCGGCCAAATGCATTCGAAGAGGCGAGGACCGTCTCGTGGAGCGACACGCCGCATTTCTTGCTCGTCACGATCAACGGCAATCTCATGACCGTACGCGCTGTCGGAGAGCTCGTCGATGGCAAGCTGTCAGACATCCCGCGGCGATCGCCGGACGACGAGTTCCTCGCCGGGCCGATTGAGTTCGCCCTATAGGCACGGAAGCAGGAGCACGGAAACACGGACACGGAAGCACGGAAGCACGGAAGCACGGAAGTCTCGAAGGCGTGCAGGTACGGAGGCAGCGAGGGTATGGCGTCACGAACCAAGCCCACAGATCCCGCACCGCCGATTCGGTCGCTGCGAGGTCTTGCGGCGGCGGCGCAGGAATGCAAAGCGTGTCCCTTATACAAGGATGCGACCCAGGCTGTCTTTGGCGAAGGTCCTGCGGCGGCGCGCCTGGTGCTCATCGGCGAACAGCCGGGCGACGCGGAGGATCTCGCTGGTCATCCGTTTGTCGGTCCTGCCGGTGGAGTGCTCGATCGCGCGCTCGTTGACGCGGGTGTGGATCGGGAGCAGGTATATCTCACCAATGCGGTGAAGCATTTCAAGTGGGAACCGCGCGGCAAGTGGCGGATTCACATGAAACCGCGCGTGAGCGAGATCAAGGCCTGCAAGCCGTGGCTCGAGGCCGAGCTCACGCGCATCAAGCCGGCGGTGATCGTGTGCCTCGGCACCAGTGCGGTGCAATCGCTTCTTGGTCCCAAGATCACGATCGGCAAAGCGAAAGGGCAGGTCTTTGAAACCGCCTTCGGCCCGGTCGTGGTCACACGCCATCCCTCGTCTGTGCTGCGGATGAAGGAAAAGGACGAACGCCATGCCGCGCTGCAGGAACTCGTTGACGATCTGAAGTTTGCGGTCAAGCTCGTCGAGAAGAAACGATAGGCCACGGAGACACGGAGACACGGAGCGAACGCCCGACGGGCGCCGCGCGAAGCGCGGCTCGCGAGCGGCCCACGCGATCGCACGCAAACGCGCGCGAGGGCGTGGATTTCGTGTTCGCAAGCGCGTGTTTGCGTGCGACCGCGTGGGCCGCTCGCGCGGCCTCCGGCCGCACGCCGGGCGTGGCTTCACGAGCGACCCTAAGATTCAAACGTTTTTCGTATTTTCGTGTTTTCTATTTTCGTGGCCTCCGTGCTCCGTGCCTCCGTGCTTCCGTGGTCCAACGTTTAGCCCCTCTCGTCACGTCTAACTGACGCCATGTGGATGTCCGATCTGCGCTACGCGTTTCGGTTGCTTTCCTCCCGAATCGGTTTTACCTCGGCGGCTGTACTCACGCTGGCGCTCGGACTGGGCGCGAATACCGCCATGTTCAGCGTCATTCGCGCCGTGCTCCTGCGGCCGCTTCCATACGCGCAGCCGCAGGAACTTGTCCGGGTCATCGGATTCGATCGCGGCACCAACGAACCTTCGAACCTCTCGCCGGCCGACTTTCTCGACTTCGCCCGGGAGTCGACGACGTTCGCTCGGCTCGGGGCGTATGGCTACATCGGCTTTCTGACCCTCGCCGACGGCGCCGGCGAGTCCGAGCGGCTGGGCGGGGTGAACGTGACGCACGGCTTCTTCGCTACGCTGGGCGCCCGTTTCGCCCTGGGGCGGGGATTTACAGACGACGACGATCGGCCGGGCGGACCGGAGTCCGTCGTGCTGACGCACGCGTTCTGGCAGCGCCGCTACGGCGGCGATCCCACGATCATCGGCCGTTCGGTTCGTGTCAACGCCGTGCCCACGACGGTCGTGGGCGTCCTCGACGACACGTTCCGGCACGTCGAATCGAACCCCGAGCGGACGGCCGACATGTTCGTGCCGTTTCAGTTCGACACGGTGGCACCGAACCGCGGCGGACACTTCATTCGCGCGGTGGGCCGCCTGCGATCGGGTGTCGCCATTGAAGGTGCACGCGCGGAGATCACCGCGATCGCCGATCGGCTGGAGCGGGAGCACCCGCGTGATAACACGAATCGCTCGGTCACCGTGCAGCCGCTTCAGGAAGCGATCGTCGCCAACTCCCGGCCGGCGCTCCTGATGCTTGGTGCGGCCGTTGCGTTCGTTCTCCTCGTGGCATGTGCGAACCTCGCGAATCTTCTCCTTGCACAGGGCGCTTCGCGCAGAGGTGAGATGGCCGTGCGGGTTGCGCTTGGCGCCAGCCGCTGGCGGCTCGTTCGCCAACTCCTCATCGAGAGTGTGATGCTGTCGGCGGCCGGCGCTGTTGCCGGCCTCGCGTTGGCCTGGTTCTCGATGCAATGGCTTACCCAGCTCGGAGCGGCCGGCGTGCCGGGCGCGGCGGACATCCGATTGGATACGCGCGTGCTGTTGTTCACGAGCATCGCGGCGGTCATCACCGGCATTGTCGTTGGTCTTTTGCCGGCCGTGCAGTTGTCGCGCGGAGATGTTCACGGCGCGGTTCGCGAAAGCGGTCGCGGCGCCGCCCGTGGTGCGCTGCAACGGCCGATGCGCGAGCTCTTGATTGCGTCACAGATGGCGCTGGCGCTCGTGTTGCTGGCGGGCGCCGGCCTCATGCTGCGGAGCCTTTGGCAGCTGCAGCAGGTGGACACCGGCTTCGCCACCGATCACGTGCTGACGTTTGAAACGGCGCTGCCAACGGCGACCTATGCGGAAGGCGATCAGATTCCCTTCTATGACCGCTTCTACGACAGCATTCGCGCCTTGCCTGGTGTCTCCAGTGTCGGCGCGATCAACATCCTTCCCCTCAGCTCAAACTACGACAGCCGCGGTGTGCAGATTGAAGCCGCACCTCGGCCGCCAGGTCAAGGGGCCTCAATTCAGGCGCGGTCGATCTCACCCGATTACTTCACCACGATGGGCATCCCGCTGCTCGATGGCCGTCCGTTCTCCGCGCGCGATCGCGAAAAGACACCATTGGTTGTGATCGTCAGCGCATCGATGGCCCGCCAATACTGGCCCGGACAAAGTGCGCTCGGCCAACGCATGACGTTCAACAGCGGGATTCCCATGGAGCTGCAGCAGAACGTCGGCGGACCCGGGTCACGCGAGATTGTCGGGGTGGTGGGCGACGTGAAACACCTCGGCCTCGACGAACCGGACGTGCCGGTGTTCTATACGCCGCAGGCACAGCAACCCTCGTATCACACGATGGCCGTGGCGGTGCGGACGTCGGCCGATCCCGGCGCCTTGAGCGCATCGATTCGCCGCGAGCTCGCGTCGCTCGATCGCGCGGTGCCGTTGTATCGTGTGCGCACGATCGACGAGCTGGTACGTACCGCGACGGCAGAACCGCGCATGCGCACCTGGCTGCTCGGCCTCTTCGCCGCGCTCGCACTTCTTCTCGCCGCCGTCGGTGTATACGGGGTCGTCGGCTACGTCGTCGGACAGCGCACGCAGGAGATCGCGGTCCGCCTGGCGCTCGGCGCGCGGCAGCGAACAGTGCTGGCGTGGGTGATGTGGGACGGCCTGCGCCCCATCGCGCTTGGACTCTTCGCCGGTGTGCTGCTCGCCATCGGCGCGACCCGTTGGATCTCCGGAATGCTCTTTCAAATCTCCCCGACTGATGCGCCCACCTACATCACGGTCGTAGGACTGCTGCTGGCAATCGCGTGTGCGGCGGTGTGGCTCCCGGCGCGCCGTGCCGCGCGCACCGACCCGATGAT
This sequence comes from uncultured Acidobacteriota bacterium, assembly GCA_963762925.1. Lineage (GTDB taxonomy): Bacteria > Acidobacteriota > Vicinamibacteria > Vicinamibacterales > UBA2999 > DASPWV01. Next base: position 167,054 of record CAVXMP010000008.1, read on the forward strand.
GGCGCTCCGCGCGGAGTAACAGACACCGCACCGCACCTTGTGCACGTTTCAAACCTTGTGCACCTTGGAACCTTGCCTCGCGAGCGTTTCGAGAAAGTCGCGCGGGGGGTCGGCTTCTACCGCGATTGGTGAGGACCGCACCGGGTGGTCGAACGACAGCTTCCACGCGTGGAGCATCTGCCGCGGCGCGACGATTTTCGGCCCGGCGCCGGTGCTGTAGACGCGCTCCCCGACAAGCGGATGCCCCAAGTGCTCCAGATGCGCGCGAATTTGATGCTGCCGCCCCGTCTCGAGCTCGAGAGCGACGAGCGAGGTTCGTCCCATTGATTCGAGAACCGTGTAGTGCGTGACCGCATCCCGTGCGTCTTGCCCTGGCCGCGCCACGCCGCGGCGGCCGCTCGCATAGCGGCTCGAGATCGGCGCGCGGATGGTGCCTTCGGGCGGATGCGGCACACCGTGCACGATCGCGAGGTAGTGACGTTCGAACTGGTGGGCAGCAAACATCTCACGGCCAGACGCATGCGCGGCGCGCGTCAGCGCCAGGGCCAGCGCGCCCGACGTATCCCGATCGAGGCGATGCAGGACACCCACATACGGCCGCGGACCGCGCGGGCGGGCGATATACTCACGCACCCGACGAAGCACGGTGTCTTCAAACCCCGCCCGTGCCGGGTCGCTCGGAATCGTCAGCAGCCCAGCGGGCTTGTCGATGACGAGTACGTCGTCGTCTTCGTAAAGGATCGATAATCGTTTGGCGCGTCTCATGCCAATTCGAGCAGCACACCTTTTTCATTTCGCATTTCGCATTTCTAATTTCGCATTCCGCCCTCAAGGCGCAGAGGGCGGAGGCACGCTCTTCTTTGTAGCTTGTTCGAACGCGTAGGCAAGCTCGATCAGCCGCGGCTCGCTGCAGGCCGTGCCGTGAAGCTCACCCCGTAGGGCGCCGGCTTGGCATTGAAGCCTTCGGGGAACGGTGCGTTGGTTGGTGCATTCGGGATGGTGGCGAACGGCACGATGACGGTGGGGTAACCGGGTTTCGCGGCGATGCCGGCGCCGCTCGCGCCGGGAAAGAGAATCGCGTCGAGCTTGTTGGTATCGTTCGCTTCTCGTCGATGCCGTGCGTGCCGCCCAGTGGATTGTCCTTCTTCCGATCGGCCTCCCACTTCGCGCGATCCGCGTCGACATCGACTTCATCGGAGACGTCGAGCTGCGCCTGCCCGTACTTGATGGCGTCCGATGTTGGCGTGCGCGCAGGTTGCACGCCGCAGATCGGCCAGCGTCTTGAAGGGGGCTGCCGGACCGAGCGACGCGAGCTATGCGTTGAAGTCGCGCTTCATCCCGTATTTCAGGGCCGACGAACAGTTTGCATCCTTGCCGCGGACATCGGCCGGGGCCGGCGCAAGTGCCCCAGATCAGGAAATTGTTCTTCGGATCCGGTATCGACGATGCTCGGGATGTCGGCGGGATCGACGATGGTCGGCGCCCGGCCTGTTTCAACACCGGCCATGGCCTCGCTCCATCGCCTTCTCTCTGCGCCGGGTTGAGTCCGCCGCGCGTTTCCTTTTCGCCGGGGGCGTGACGTGATCGTAAAAGAACGCCTTGGGATGCCGATGCGCGCGCCCTTCAGCGCATCCGCCTTGAGGTGCGGCGGTAGTCGCGGTTCGGCGGCGCCTGACACGCGTTGGTCGCGCTGGTCATTGGGATCCGGTGCAGCGCTTTCCATCGCGCCAAGCAGATCGCGGCGTCGGCGACGCTCCGGGCCATCGGCCCGGCCGTGTCCTGATCGGCCGTAATCGGAATCACGCCGTAGCGGCTGATGCGGCCGACCGTCGGTTTGATGCCCGCGAGCATGTTCTGATTCGACGGGCTCAGAATCGATCCCGACGTCTCGGTGCCGACATTGGCCGCCCAGAAATTTGCGGCGGTCCCGGTGCCGGAGCTCGAGCCTCCAGTCCCGAGAGCCGGCCGCCCATCGTCGAAGCGCGTCGGAGGCCGCAGCCAGGCTCGCGGCGCGGGCGCACCGCCGAGGGCGGCGCCGGTCGGGGCGGGGCCGGTCGGGGGTCGCGCCGCGGATCGTACGGATTCAATCCATAGCCCTCGAGCGCGCTGTAGTTGCCCGGCATACCGTTGGCGACCCAGTTGGCGAGCTCCGTCAAAATCGTCTTCGCGAGAATGATCGCGCCGGCATCTCGCAGGTTTTTCGTCAGCGTTGCTTCATAGGGCGGGAACAAGTCCGTCGAATGCAATCGCCCCGCCGGTCGTCGGCATGAGGCTGGTGTGCACGTTGTCCTTGAGCGCGATCGGGAATACCGTGCAGCGGTCCGCGCACCTTCCCTGCTTACGCTCGGCGTCGAGACGGTCGGCGTCTTCAAGCGCGTTCGGCGTTGACCGTGATCACCGCGTTGAGGCTTGTCTTCGTAGAGTGCGATGCGCTGGAGATACTGCTCGACGAGTTGCCCGCGAGGTGATGCGTCCCTCAGCGAGCGCCTGTTGCATGTCGAGCGATCGACGCCTCGACCACCGAAAACTTCACGTTGTTGTTGGCACCCTCGGGTGCTGCCGCACGGCAGGCGGCAAGGGTTGTGACGACCATCAAGAGACCGGTGGCTCGGATCAATCGCTGCATGGCGTGAGAGCATACAATCCCGGAGCAGTGGCAGACCAGCCTGCGCACGTCAATCATCTTGGACAGCCAATCGGCCCGAGCCTTGACTGGACAGCGGCTCGGACGCCACCGCGAGAGCCGCTGCAAGGCCGCTACTGCCGCCTCGAGCCGCTGGAGGCGCATCACGCCCGACACCTATGGGATGCCGCTGCACGCGACGTCGAGCATCGCAACTGGACGTATCTCATGCAGGGTCCGTACGCGTCCTTCGACGACTATGCGGAATGGGTAGACAGCGCGCGCATCACGCGCGATCCGCTGTTCTTCGCTATCCTTGCGCCGCAACCTGCCGGCGTTGCCGCCTATCTGCGTATCGCGCCGGAGGCTGGCTCCATCGAAGTTGGTCACATCAACCTTTCGCCGCTCCTACAGCAAACGGCGGCAGCTACCGAAGCGATGTACCTGATGATGGCGCGGGCCTTCGATCTCGGCTACCGTCGCTACGAGTGGAAATGCGACGCGCTCAATGCCCCCTCCCGCCGGGCTGCTGAGCGGCTGGGGTTCGCGTTTGAAGGCATTTTTCGGCAAGCAATGGTGTACAAAGGCCGAAACCGTGATTCCGCTTGGTACTCGATCATCGATCAGGAATGGCCGGCACGCCGCGCGGCCTTTGAACGCTGGCTCGCGCCGGAAAACTTTGACGCTCACGGAAGACAACGCTCACAATTAGGCCGATGATCCGCTCGCGTCGAACGACCGCACTCCTCATCGTCGTTGCGCTGGGCGCCCTCGCCACCACGGGCGAAGCTCAGCGTCGAGGCCGCTTCGGGCCGAGCGTGGCGATGGCGACGCTTGACGCGTTCGACGGTGACTTTCAGTTCTGCCGGATCATGTTTCGCGGCGGCGGTTGGGGCGTTGATTACCCTCGTGCGGACATCAACGTGTCGATTCGCCTGTCGGAGATCACGATGACCCGTGTGAGCATGGCCCCGGGAGGCGAACCCAGGAACCTCGTGACGACGCTCAGCGATCCCGCACTCTTTCAATGCCCGTTCATCATGATGACCGAAGTCGGCTCCATCTACTTTGATGAGGAGGAAGCCGCCGGCTTACGCAATTACTTATTGAAAGGCGGATTCCTCTGGGCCGACGATTTCTGGGGTGAGCGCGCATGGGATGTGTGGGCTGACGCGTTTGCGCAAGTCTTGCCGCCCGCGCAATATCCGACGCGCGATTTGCCACTCGATCATGCCATTTTCAAATCGATGTTCGTGCTTCCCAAGGTGCCCCAGATTCCCTCGATCAATTTCTGGGCAGGAAGCGGCGGGGGAACCTCGGAGCGCTATGAGGACAGCGCCGTTCCGCATGCACGCGGCGTATTCGATGCGCAGAACCGCATGGTGGCGCTCATCACTCACAACACCGACATCGGGGATTCGTGGGAGCGTGAAGCCGACGATCCGTCATACTTTCTGCGCTTTTCGGTCGACGGCTACGCCTTCGCGATCAACGTCCTGCTGTATGCGCTGACCCACTGAGTCCATCTCCCATGGATCGCCGAGCGTTTCTCAACATCGCCGTGCTTGCTCCCCTCGTCGGTCGCAGACTCGCCGCGTCGGAAGGCTGGCGGACATTCGAAGTGACAACGAGGGTCGAATTGCCGGGCGCACCCGGAAGCGCCACGCGTGTGGCTACCGGTGCCGGCATCTCGACCGCGACCGTATCAAAAGAACGTTCGCATCACGTGGAGTGGCAGCGCCAAGGGTCGGCACGAACGTTCGCCGGATGGCGTCGAAATGGTGGTGGCGGACTGGGCCGCCGGTGATCGGCCGCGAATGTTCGAAGTGGTCGCGCTCGTCTCGACGCGGAACTATCGCGTCGCGCTCGACGCCCCTGCGGAGCGGCGCAAACCACTCACGAACGCGCACTACCTGAAAGGCACCTCACTCATCGCCGTGGACGGCATCGTGCGCGAAACGGCAATCAGCCTTACTTCAGGGCACACCACGGACCTTGCCAAGGCGCGCGCCATCTACGACTGGATGGTCGATCACACGCTGCGCGATCCGACGGTGCGTGGCTGCGGCGTCGGCGATATTCGTTGGATGCTCGAAACGAAGACCTTCGCCGGGAAATGCGCCGACCTCAACGCGCTTTACGTCGGCCTCGCTCGTGCTGCGGGGCTGCCTGCAAGGGATGTGTACGGCGTGCGCGTGGCGCCCAGCGCCGAGTTTCCCAGTCTCGGCCGTAACGGCGGCAACGTGACGACCGCACAGCATTGTCGCGCGGAAGTGTATCTCTCGGAATTCGGATGGGTGCCAGTCGATCCCGCCGACGTGGCCAAGGTGCGGCTCGAAGAGCGTGCGAACGGTACGCTTGCTGATCCGTACCTGCAGCGCGCGCGCGAGCGCATGTTCGGCGGCTGGGAGATGAACTGGGTGGCGTACAACGAAGGTCACGATGTGCGGTTGCCAGGCTCGACCAGTCGGCCGCTCCCGTTCTTCATGTATCCGCAGGCGGAGATCGATGGCATTCGCCTCGACAGTCTCGATGCTGAGCGCTTCCGGTATCAAATCACCGTCCGTGAGTGTTGAGACCGTCCGGATTCTCCGGGTGTCGCTACTGAGAGGCTCAGCGCGGCATTTTAGTTGCAAGTAATATCTGATCCTGGAGGGTCCATTGGAGACGATCTCTCGACGTAATGCAGATTCCTCGACACAAAGCGACGCGAATTCGCGGCGTGTAAAGAAAACAGACGCTGCCCCGACCTCGCGTGACGTTGCAGAAGAGTCCGCGGCGATTTATCCCGATACGTTCGCGGCGGCGCCGACGCCGGAACAGATCGCGGCTGAGGCGTATCTCATCTACTGCGCGCGCGGCTGCGGCGACGGCGGCGACATGGACGACTGGCTGGAGGCCGAGCGCCGGCTCAGCGCCCGAGGCCTGGGCGGCTCAAGGAACGATCGTTAGGAACAGCGCCTGTACCGGGTAATCGATTCCCCGCAGTTGACCGTTGCGCGTGCCCTCGACGCGCGCTGACAGGCCATCGACGGTGCGGCGGTAGATGATGCGTTGCGGAAAGTCGTGGTCAGGGTTTTCGAAGATCGCTTCGGAGCCACTCGCGCTTCGCAGGGTAAATGCTGCCTCGGCCTGCCCGGATGGTTGCGCGACATACGTGAGCGTGCCGTTCACGTCACGGATCTGGAGAAACTCGTACTCACTGGTCTTGCCGCCCCGAATCGTCCGGCTCATCCCGAGCATGGTGCCGCCTCCGGGTTTCATCCAGTGCTCTTCCACCATTGAGTCTCCGCGCGTCGTCGACCAGCACCCTGCTAACCACTCCAGTTGGTTGACAGGCTGAGTCTGCGCCGCGAGCCGCGGTGACGGGCCGACGCCGACTGCTACCGTGAGTGCGACGAGGACGGCGAGCGGTGCGCGGGTTCTCATCCTCTTCTCCTCTTCGGCGGAGCGGCCGCATTGCTTACGGCACGCCCGCGCGTGGTGCGGCTCGACTCAACGGGAATGGCGAAATCAGGCGATCGGCCTCGGCGATGCGTTGAGTGCGGCGGCGAGTTCGCGGAGCCGCGCGCGAATAATCGCGGCGTTCTGAGGACCCATCCAAATCAGGTGTTTCTGAACGGGCGTAAGCGACTCGAGCTTGGGGTCGGCAAACGCGTAGGTGGCCCCCCTGCCAGGGATCACGGCGTATCGGATCCTGCACCTCGGGGGTGGCGAGCAGCATGTTCAATGCGACGCCGACAGCTTCGTCAACGGTATTCTCACTGCGGCCGAGCGACCGGTACGCCTCGTCTAGCCGCGGCTGGATGGTGCGGTAGGCCTGGGCCAACCCGTTCGCATTGAGCGACGCCACCGCGGCGGCGAGCGGCTCGTAGCGCCGATAGCTGCGCGGGTCGATCACCATCTGGCCACGAGCGCCCCTGATCTCAAGGACGTCCTGTGGTTTGAGCACCGGAACAGTCTTCGCCGGCGTCTGGCCGCGCGAGATCTTGTCGATCGCATCAGCCATCTGCCGGACCAAATCGTCTGTGGCGAGCCAGCGAGCGAGCTCCGGATGCGAGGAGAGGGCGCCCAGGAGCGCCCGAATAAACGTGTCCATCTGTGAAAGTGGCGGAAGCGGACGCGCCGGATTGGCGGCAGCCGGCACGGAGCCCTCCGTTGCCGCCACCGCCGGGCCCCCCGGAGCGGCCTCACGGCGTCCGCTCCACCACCAAGCGCCGAGCGCTCCGAGGACGAGCGCGGCCGCGGCAACCGCTATATATAGGCGCGAATCGGCACGCGCGGCCGGCGGCTCGACCGGTGTCACCGGCTCCGATGCGCGGACAAGCGGCTGGTCTTCGAAGTCACTCATCAGGTGTCAGGTGTCAGGAATCAGGTATCAGGTATCAGGTATCAGGAGTCAGGTATTAGGAGTCAGGTATGTGATTAGACGCGTGGACCGGCCCTCGGGGTCTTCAATTACGCCCATGCGTTGACGGCTGAAGGGATGATCGGCACGATCCAAATAAACATCTGCGTCATCGGCGTCCATCTGCGGCCTTCTATCTGTGTCCATCGGCGGCTATTGGCCGCTGCGCCCGCGGCCGCCGCGCGCCGGTGGATTCTTCAGCGCCTTGTATTGATTGAGTCCGGCGTTGACCTTGAACTCGATGCCCATCTTGCCGATCTCGGCGGTTGCCTTGGTTGGATCGCCGGAGACGCCCGAGTCGCGGGGACCGCCCCACGCTTTGATTTGATCTTTGCGGATGCCGGCGGGGCGAATGAACAGCATTTGCGACGTGTCGGTGATCCCTGCGTGGCTCCCTGCGGTTTCGTCGTCATAGCCGAACGCGGCCTGCAGCCATGCCCGGTAATGCAGCCGGCTCTGCTCGTAGTAGTCGGTGAGCGCGAACACCGTCGCGCCTGAACCTTTCCATTCCTCGTTGAGCGTCTTCGCCACGTTGGCGAGGCCCGCCTGGTTGCCGCCGCTGTCGCCGATGAAGAGGATGTCGGTGAAGCCGTGAACCTTCAGGCTTCGTGCGGCGGCGTCGAGCAGCATGTCGTAGCCCGGGGACGGATGTGAGATCGCGCCGAAGTTTTGTCGATCCGGGTCGCCCTCGGGCACGTACTGAATCGTTGGCGCGACAAGCGCGTTTTTCAACCGTCGCGCCATCATGTTGGCCGCGTAGGTGACGACAAAATTATGTTTGCCGAGGACCATGTGATAGCCGTTTTTCTCGGTGCCACCGGTCGGCACGATGACCGTTGTCTTGCCGGCCTTGATGGCGTCGCGCGTCTCCTCCCAGGTGAGCTCGTCGATGAACACGGTATCGGGCGCCTGCGATGGTGAAATGCCGGCCGGTGCTGTGAGGGCCGTGGTGGCCTGAGGCGCTCCTCCAGCCGCGTCTGCGTCACCCCGTCCGCCGCGTCCCTCACCCCGGCCGCCGCGACCACCCCCTGCGCCGCCGCGCCCAGCGGCTTCCGCCGCGGGAGCACCCGCCGTTTGACCACTCGCGCGCAGCGCCTTGATCTGCGCCAGCGAGTTATCCACCTTGATCTGAATGAAGACTTTGCCAAGCTCGGGCGACGACTTCGACGGGTCGCCGCTCACGCCGCTATTCTCGTAGCCACCGCCGGGCGCCAATTTGTTTTTGCGCACGTGCTTGGCATTGACGAACAACATCTCGGAGGTATCGAGGATGTTGGCATGGCCGCCGATCTGATCGGGCGGCACACCGAGCTTTTCGGTCACGTACTTGTTCTGGTCGGCGTGCGACTTGGTGTAGTAATCGTCGATCCAGCGCGCGGTCGCGGCGCCCTTCCACAATTCGTTGAGCCGTTCTGTCGCGGTGCGCATGCCGGTGCGATTGCCGCCAGACTCGCCGAGGAACAGGATCTCAGTAAAGCCGCCCGATTTGAGGCTGCGGCCGGCGTTCACAAGCAGCTCGACGAATCGATCTTCCGGTAAGGTGATGGTGCCCGGCTTGGCCATGTGGCCGCCGGGGATCTCCCAGCTGCCTTCAGGTACGTACGTCACGATCGGCGCGACGAGCGTCTTGCCCAATGCGCGCGCGATTTTATCGGCCGCGTACTCCATCACGAACTTGTGCTCGCCGTCGACCATGTGCGGCCCCTTCTGCTCGGTGCCGGCGGTGCCAATAATCACGGTCGTCGTGCCCGCCTTGGTGAGGTCGCGGACTTCCGCCCACGTCAGATCCTCGATGAAGACGGAGTCCGGCGGCTTGCCGGAAGGACCCGTCTCGGGCAGGTCTGTCGGCCGTTGCGCCGCGAGAGAAACGAGTGACAAGAGGAGGCCGGTCGAGGCCAGGAGCGACACGTGCTTCATATCGGGCACAGTCTACGGGAAGTGGCCGCTGGGTTGAAATACAACTGTCGACGGTCGACAATCGACGGTCGACGGACTTGGTTGCACGCATACCAACCCGGCTGTAATCTCTACGCACATTCACGACCGGTCAGGAGACGCCGATGGTCGGCCGCACGGTTTCGCATTATCAAATCGTCGAGGAGCTTGGCGGCGGCGGCATGGGCGTGGTCTACAAGGGAATCGACATTCGTCTGAATCGGCCTGTGGCGATCAAGTTCGTGGCGGCTGCCTTGACCCGCGACGACGACGCCAACGAGCGTTTCCGTCACGAGGCGCAAGCGGCCTCGGCACTCGACCATCCCAACATCTGCACCATTCATGAGATCGACGAAACGCCGACCGGCGAGCTTTTTCTCGTCATGGCGTACTACGCCGGTCAGACGCTCAAGCAACGGCTCGACGCGGGGCGCCTTCCAGTTGTGGAAACACTGGACATCGCGACGCAGATCGCCAATGCGCTGGCGCGCGCACACGAGGCGCACATCGTCCATCGGGACATCAAACCGGCGAACGTGATCGTGACGCCCGAAGGCATCGCGAAGATTCTGGACTTCGGTTTGGTGAAACTGACGGGCCAACGCGAGGTTACGAGAACCGGGATCACGCTCGGCACCATCGTCGTACATGTCGCCGGAGCAGGCGCGAGGAGACTTTGTCGACGCCCGCACCGACCTCTGGTCGCTCGGCGTCGTGCTGTTCGAAATGCTGGCCGGCGTGCGGCCTTTCGAGGGCAAGGACGACATCGCCGTGCTCAGCCAGCTTGTCGGTCCGGCGCCGGCGCCCGTCGACAAGATCCCCCAAAGCGTCCCGCCAGAACTGCGGAAGATCGTTGCGCGACTCCTCGCAAAAGACGTCGCCGCGCGCTACGCATCCGCCGCCGACCTCGCGACCGATCTGGCACGTTGCCGGTCCGCGCTGACACATCCCGTTGACCGCTCCGTCAGCGTGCTCGCGCTCGTTCGGCGTCCGCTGGTGGCGCTTGGCCTTGTGGCACTCCTGGTTGCGATTGCGGTGCCGGCGGCGTTTGCGTATCGGCGTAATGCACAGGTTCGCTGGGCTCGCGAGCAGGCCATTCCGCAGGTCGAGCGATTGGGTCAGGCAGACGATTACGCCAGTGCATTTGCGCTGGCCAAGCAAGTCGAGCACGTGGTGCCCGACGACCCGCAACTCGCCCGTTTGTGGCCGCAATTTTCCGTGCCGGTCTCTCTGGTGACGACCCCCGAAGGCGCGGAAGTGTACGTGCAGCCTTACACGGCTGGTGTGGACGGCCCGTGGGAGCTTCTCGGCCGCACTCCGCTCAAAGACGTGCGCCTTGCCCGCGGCGTCTTTCGCTTGCGCATCGAAAAGAGCGGGTTCGAGCCGCGTCTACTTGCCGCGAGGAATCCAGGGCACCTGTTTGGTAATCAGGGCGGGCCCTCGCAGCGTGGAACTGGCGTGCGCATCGTGCTCGTGAAAGAGGGCGAGGCATCATCTGCCATGGTTCCGGTACCAGGCGGCGCGTACCCGGTCGGCCTCACCGGCTTCAACTCGGACGACCGAGTCGAGATCGCGGAGTTCCTGATCGATCGTCTCGAAGTGACCAATCGTGACTTCAAGCGATTTGTCGACGCCGCTGGTTACACCACGTCGGGGTACTGGAGCGATCTGCCTTTCGCCCTCGATCACAAGCCGCTGCTGTGGGAAGATGCCGTTCGCCGCTTTGTCGACGCGACAGCGCGTCCTGGACCCGCGGGCTGGGAACTCAGCGCGTATCCCGCACAGCAGGCCGACTTTCCGGTCACCGGCGTGAGCTGGTACGAGGCCGTCGCGTACTGCCGATCCATCGGCAAGACGCTCCCGACCGCACTGCACTGGGCGCGCGCGGCGCTGTCGCCCGCCGAGATCGGCTCACCGCTGGCGCCTGCGATCATCCCTTCGAGCAACTTTACGGGGAAGGGCCTGGGGCCCGTCGGCAGCTATCACGGGCTGGGTCCATACGGCACCTACGACATGGCTGGCAACGCGCGCGAGTGGGTTTGGAATGAAGCCGCCGACGGCCGGCGCTGGATCCTCGGCGGCGCGTGGAACGACGCGGATTACCTGTTTACGGTGCCGACCAGCCTGCCACTGTTCGACCGCTCGGCCACGAATGGATTCCGGTGCGCACAGTACAAAGAACCGGCGAGCTCGGATGCACTGGGAAAGCTCGAGCCCTACGCGCGCGATCATCGAACGGCCAAGGCGGTGTCCGACGAGATTTATCGCGTCTTCCTGCGCCAATACGCCTACGTTTCGTTTCCGCTCAACGATCGCGTTGACACGCGTGACACTGCGCCGGCCGAGTGGATCCGCGAGGCCATCTCGTTCGATGCCGGCTACGAACCTGGGCGCGTCACGGCTGTTCTATTCCTGCCGAAGAATGCGCAGCCTCCGTTTGAGACGGTGATCGCCTTTCCCGGCGTCGGACCGTTCGTCGCGCGTAGCCCCCTCGGTACGCTCCTCCCGCCAGGGCTCGATTACTTCGTGCGCAGCGGCCGCGCGCTTGTGTTACCGGTCTACAAAGGCTCGTTCGATCGGTGGGATCCGTTCCTGGCGCTGCAAGGGGGAGAATACCTCCGTACGTTCCGGACCCGCATGTTCCAATGGCGGCACGATTTGGGTCGCGTGATCGATGTGCTGGCTGCGCGCAACGACATCGATACCGATCGCCTCGTCTACTACGGCAACAGCTTTGGCGCTTCGACGGCCTTCCCGCTCGTCGCTCTCGAAACGCGGATCAAGGCGGCTGTTCTCGCGCCAGCGGGCTTCACGTATCGGGAATTGCCGCCCGAAGCCGACGCGCTCAATTACCTTGGACACGTGACCATGCCGATTCTGATGATCGGTGGCAGACACGACTACATCTTTCCGCTGGAGACGTCGCAGAAACCATTCTTCGAGCGTCTTGCCACGCCGCCGGATCGTAAGCGCCACATCGTCTTCGACGCGGGGCACACAAATTTCCCACGAAGCGAGCTCATTCGCGAAGTGTTGGCGTTCCTCGACAAGTACGTAGGGCCGGTTCGAACGAAGAACTAAGAACTGGGCCGTCGACCGTCGACCGTTGACTGTCGACCGTCGAGAGAGCCACCGTTCAGCGCGTCACCACCACCGTCAGTTCCTGATCGTCATACAACGCGCCGTCGTCTGCGCGGGCGCGAAGCACGTAGGTGCCTGGTGTATCAAATGTTGCCGTCGCCGTCATCTTGCCGTCGTCGGGCATCGGCGGCGGCGTCCAGAGCGGCGCCCAGGGAGAATTCGCGCCGGCGCGCGTGTCCTCCCACGGCTTGATCTGCATGGGCTCGAACCGCACCTCGCCGGGGCCGCGATACACGAACCACTTGAAGTGGAGTCCGGTCCGCTTACCGACCGTGATCCGCGACGGCGGCACGAGCACGGGATTGCGCGGCGTTGTCGGCGAGGCGTTGAGCGCACGCGCGGCGGCGGCGATTTGTGCCGCGGTAACCGTCGGCCGCTTCGGGATGCCGTCGTCGGTGACCCAGGCCACGAGCGGCAACGATTCGCCAACTTTTACGGTGCGCGTTTTCTCGCCGTCCAACTTCACCGCCGGCCGCTTGTTGGCGCGGATTTCGGGGCTACTCGTGCCCGCACCGAGCGCGCCCGTCTCCGATGCGACCACGACATCGTCGACGAAGTAATCGATCTTCAGGGAGGCGAACGCCTTTTCGGTTTTCCCTTTGGTGGTGAGTGTCCAGACCAGTTCCTTCTCGCCCCAATCCTTCGGCACGCGGACGCGAAAGATAAAACGGTTGCGGCGTGGAAGCAGGCGCGTCGGCTGTCCCTGATCAGGCCCGCCGGGTTCGATGTTGTTCTCCGGGCCGATCGGCACGTTGATCTCTTCTTCCCAGTTGCGGTTCATGTAGCCGAACAGGAAGTTGAACGAGCCGTCGGCGTTCTGCTCCCAGCCCTCAAACGCCGGCGACGCATTTTGCCCGCGCGAGTAGGTTTGCGCGTCGCCGAAGCCAGTCGTGAGCACGCCCGCGATGCCAACGACGAACAGCCGCAACAGGAACTCGAATCGTTTCATTGCCACTCGCGCACTCGCGGAGCTAAAGCTCCACGCTACAGTTCTTCTACCTGATACCTGATACCTGACGCCTGACCCCTGACCGTCGACAGTTACTGCCCGGGCGGCCGCGTCGACGCGGCAGGTGGCGCAGGCGCCGTGTTCACCGGTGTCGCAGGGGTCAGTCGCGGCGCGACATTGCAGAGCGGGCATCCGATAAACACGTCGCTCTGCGTCAGCTTCATCTGCTCGCGCCGCTTCATCATCTCCTGCTGGAACTGATCGTCGGTGAGCGAGATGCCCATGCCAAGGTCGATGAACATATTCGCCACCGAGCGGTTGCCGGAGCCCTGCCAGTTGCGCGGATCGGGCACGTTCTTGTTGGACGGCGAGTTGTCCATGTAGCCGATGATGTGCAGGATCGTGCCCCTCGGCAGGAGGGGAGCGTGGTCGTCGTCGTAATCGTAGCCGCGCACCCAGTTATGGTCGTAACCCGAACAGCTCAACGTCTGGATATTGAAGCCCCAGATCGCTTCGAGGCACATGCGAGCGCCCGGTGCATGCAAGTGCGGTTCAAACGACGTGATCTTGGTGTGCTCCTGCAGCACGGTGTACGCGTGCAGCTGTTGACCGGATTCCATCGCTTTGATGTCGATGTCCACGCCGTTTCCGAGCTGCCGCGTCGGCGAGCGTCTGAGCGTCGGCTTGTAGCCCTTGGGGTGAAACTTGAAGCCGATCTCGAGCCGCGCTTTCGTGTCGCGCCCGCTCGAGTGCAAGTGAACGGAGTTGGACACGATGCTGGAGCCGGCTTTCAGGAGGCGCCCGGCCTTTTCGTCGAAGACGTCCGCGTTGCGCCCAACTTCGTGCACCGGCCACGGAATCACACTGTCATTGCCCGCCGAGATCAGCGCCTCGGTGAGCTCGACACCCTCCGGCACTTCGCTCAGCACGCGCGTGCTCCAGATCATGTGGTGAAACACGTAGCGGCCGCCGACCGTTGCACGGCCGGTGCCCGTCTTCGGCACGTCGTTCACTTCCTTGATCTCGACGGCTGCGACGTAACGGTCTTCGGTGAGGCCAAGCGGGATGCTTTCGATCTCGCCCCACCAGTCGGCGGCATCACCCTTTACGAGCAGCTCTTTGCTCGAGACGATCAAATCGGGCTTGCCGATCTTCCAGGCGGCGCCGTCCTCGAACTTGAGCGGCGGGGGCATGTCCGCGGGATTCCCCTTCGCCGCGCCGGTGTCGGCCCATTTGGCAACGGTCGCGATTTCGATGTCGCTGAGCGACGGATCGTCCTTGTAATGCTGGATGCCGATGTTCTTCTCGATGTACCAAGGCGGCATCACCCCGGCCTTCGGGCCGATTCCGGTGCGCTGCTTGATCGCGCGTGCCCACGGACGCACTTCTTCGTAGGTGGTGAGTGACATCGGCGCCACCCCGTCCGGATGATGACAGTTCTGGCAGCTGCGCTGAAGAATTGGCGCGATGTGCTTGGTGAACGTCACTTCGGCCGGCACCTCGGTGAGCGTCGGCGACTTTTCAGCGGCCTGCACACCTGCAATGCCCGCCAGGACAGGCGCAAGTACGGCGACGCCAATAGCCAATTTCCAGCCGACGTTCTTTGCAGCGGCCATTGCAACGCTCCTTCGTATGGACGGGGTTCGAAGAAGTGTAGATCCGCCAGGCTTTTAGTGCAATTCGCGGCGCCGCGCTGGCCCTTATCGCAAGCGGCGATCAGGGACCCCAGGAACACCGATCAGGCCGTCAGTTGCTTCACCATCACGACATCACGCTGCTCGTCTGCGCCCAGCACAAACCGATGCTCACCGACCTCGCGGTACCCGCACTTTTCGTAGAAGCGCCGCGCCCGGGCGTTGCGCTCCCACACGCCGAGCCACATGACATCGGCCGCGCGGGCATGGGCGCAACGCTCGACCGCGTCCATCAGGACGGGCGCGAGGCCGGCGCCATGCAGCGCCTGAAGGACGTAAAAACGTTTGAGTTCGATCGGCACCGTGCCCACGACGCATGAGGGCGGCGCGCTGCGCACGAGCTGCGCGTACGCGATCAAGCGGCCATCCTTCTCGACGACGAGAGTGTCGGCGAGAGGATCCCGGATCTCGTTCAGCTGAATCTCACGTGAGAACGCGCCGGCACAATAGGACGCGATGTCGGACGGCGTATTGAGAGGCCCAAACGCATCGCGAAACGTGCGTTCGGCCAGCTCCGTTAATGGCAGCGCATCCTCGACGCGCGCCGGGCGGATAGTCCAGGGAGCACTCATCAGGCAGCGACAAGCCTACACGCTGCAGAGGGAGGTGCGCCGCGCGGCGAAGCTAGAAACGCAGCAGCACCCCGCCGACCACACGCCAGTACGCGACGTATTCTTCTCCAAACGCGGCGCGATTCGCTTCCCCGGTACTGGCTGCGAACATAGCGGACATCGCCGACAAGGCGCGCCACGCCCAGCGGCACAAGCACACCTCCACCGAGGTTTCCCGCCGCCAGGGTCGATGTCGACGTGAACGCGTCAAGCGCGTCTTCCACTGTGATCCGCGCCGCGCCGATGCCGCCTGAGATGTAGGCGCGCAGGCGCGTCGAAGGCCGGGGAAGAAGCCAGGTCGCGTTTCCCATCACCGTATCGAGCCGTCCTGATGCGACGAGATGGGCTGAGCCCTTGAGAAAGGACGGCGCTGTGGCGAGCTCGATCTCCACGCCAAACCCGTTGGACCACTCCCATCCCACTCCTCCCCCAAACAACGGTTTAGTCTTGCCAATGGCGCCCTCCAGATCGACCAAGCCGCTGCGCGAGGCCGTGCTCACGCCGCCGAACGCTTTTGCTGTCCATTCAGCGCCCGCGGTCGCCGGCATCAGCAGTGCGAGAACCGCCAGGGTACAACTCCTTTTCTTCACACCGCTACCTGACCGCGGCGAGAAACGCGCGCGCGAAGGGAGACACCGTGACGTCTCCGGCGGCAAGCGGGAAGCTCGCGCTCAGGCCAGCGCCGTTTGCCAGCAGGATCAGCGTGACACCGCGTTCGGGCACTTTGAGGATGAGGGACGAGAACGTCGGCCACAGTCCGTAATGCCAGATGGCACGGCCGGCCGTGGTGCTCTGGGTGAACCAGCCGAGACCGTAGGGCGATGGTTGACCGCTCGTCAGCACAAATGGTGTCCACGCGAGCGTTTGCGATTCGCGCCGCACCAAGAGGTTGTCATCGAGGGCGGCGTCGTATCGCACCAGAATCTTGCACTGTCGAAATCAGCCCGGCAGCCGCGTTGATGCCCCGCGGCGGGTAGTCGGCAAGAACGGCACGGCCGTCCTGCGTGGCGTACGGCTGCGCGAGCCGCGCGATCACGCTGCGGTAGCGTGCGAGAGTTGGCGCATCCACGAGCGCGGCGACGTCGGCGGCGGGCGCCTCCAGATCCTGGCCGGGCACGGAATCCGTCATCGCGAGGCGATCGAGGATCTGCGTCTGCAGCGCTCGTCGAAATGGCGTGCGCGCACAAACATCAATCACCGCGGTCAACGTCGCGTAGCGGTTGCCGTCGTAGCGATACGCCGCACCTGCGGGCGCATCAGACGCCATCGCCAGCACCTGTCGCACGGTCGCCGACCCGTCCGGCGTGGTTACGCCGAAGGTGCGCATCGGCTGGTCGAGATCGAGCGTGCCGCGTTCGACGCACTGCAACAGGAGCGTCGACGCAAACGTTTTGGTCAGTGACGCGATGCGATACGGCGTATTCGGCGCAGCGGCGATGCGCCGCTCGACGTCGGCGTAACCCAGTCCGATCTCCCAGACGACCCTCCGGCCGGAGACAACGGCTGCGGACAGCCCCGGAATGCCGGCCTGCGTCCTGAGCGGATCGAGATAACGAGTGAAGAGCGCGATCCGTCGCTCGAGATCGGCGGACGGCTGCGTCTCGGCGTGTGGCAGCGTGCCCCAGGTCAGAACCATGAGTGTCATGCCCGACGCGGAGAGGCAGCGACAACCGCGCATATGTCGCGCAGACGTATATCACGCGAGCCCGGGTGGCGCCTGTGCTGTTCGAGACAGAGGATGGAGTGATTTGGACTACGCGTGTTACCGGCTGGGGACGCCGGGCCCCCGATCCGGTGTGGTTGCATCATCCGGCAGGACAATCGGTTGCGGCGACGCGTGCCAGATATCTGCCGCATACTCGCGAATCGTGCGGTCGCTCGAAAACTTGCCCATCCCCGCGACGTTTCTGATCGCGCGCGCCGACCAACTCTCGATGTCGCGATACTGCCGCGCGACGTGTTGCTGGCACTGCCGGTAGGCGGCGAAGTCAGCCAGCACCAGAAACTGATCGCGCTCCAGAAGTGAGGCAACGACTGACGCAAACTGGTGCTGATCGCCGGGGCTGAAGGCGCCGTTTGCGATCGCATCGATGGCGCGCTTCAGAACCGGATCACGTTGGTAAATCTCACGCGGGTGGTAGCCCGCTCGGCGCCGTTCGGCGACCTCTTCCGCCGTGAGGCCGAAGATAAACACATCGTCGGCGCCGATCTCGTCGCGCATCTCAATGGTCGCGCCGTCGAGCGTTCCAATGGTCAGCGCACCATTGAGCGCGAGCTTCATGTTGCCGGTACCCGACGCTTCCATCCCCGCGGTCGAAATCTGTTCGGACAGATCGGCCGCCGGAACGATGAGTTCGGCGAGCGACACGCGGTAGTTGGCGAGGAACACGACCTTGAGGAGTCCGCGCACGCGCTCGTCGCGATTCACGATCTCCCCAACCGCGTGAATCAACTTGATGATCGACTTTGCCGAGGCATAGCCTGGCGCGGCCTTGCCGCTGAAGATCACCGTTCGCGGACTGCCTCCCGCGTCGATTCCGTCGAGCACGTCGTGATAGAGCGCGACGGTATGCAGCACGTTCAGTAACTGGCGCTTGTACTCGTGCATGCGCTTGATCTGACAGTCGAAGATCGACTCGACGTCGACAGCGACGCCGTTCTCCACACGGATCAATCCGGCGAGACGCTCCTTGTTCGCTCGCTTGATGTCTCGCCACCGCTGCCGGAACTCGCCGTCGTCCGCCAGCGGCCGCAGGCGCGCGAGCTCGTCGAGGTTGGTCACCCACCCGCCGCCGATGGCTTCGGAGATGAGGCTCGAGAGTGCCGGATTGCACTTCTTCAACCAGCGGCGCTGGGTGATGCCATTGGTCTTGTTCTGGAAGCGGTCGGGATACAGCTCGTAGAAATCGGGGAACACGTGTTGCTTCAGCAAGCGCGTGTGCAGCGCGGCGACGCCGTTGACCGCATGGCTGCCGACGATGGCGAGATGTGCCATCTGCACGCGTTTTTCCGGGCCTTCCTCGATCAGCGACATGCGCCGCAGCCGTTGCACGTCATTCGGAAAGCGAGTGGCCACACCATCGAGGAATCGCCGGTTGATTTCGTAGATGATTTGCAGGACGCGCGGCAGAACGGTGCCCATGAGTGACACCGGCCAGCGTTCGAGTGCCTCGGGCATGACAGTGTGATTGGTGTACCCGCACGTCCCCACCGTGATCTCCCACGCCTGATCCCATTCCAGACCCGCTTCATCGACGAGCAGCCGCATCAACTCGGCGATCGCGAGTGCCGGATGCGTGTCGTTGAGCTGAATCGCAACCTTGTCCGGCAATTCGCTGAAGCTCGCGTGGCGCTTCTTGTAGCGCCGCAATGCGTCCTGCAGCGTTGCCGACACGAGGAAGTACTCCTGCTTCAGGCGAAGCTCGAGGCCGGCGTAAAACTGATCGTTGGGGTAGAGCACCTTCGAGATGATCTCGCTCTGCCGTTTGTCCTCAACTGCGCGCAGATAGTCGCCGGCATTGAAACAACTCAAGTCGAAATCGCGCGACGACTTCGCCGTCCACAGCCGAAGCGTGTTCACCGTGTGATTGCCGTAACCGGGGATCGGCGTGTCATACGCCATCGCCATCACGCTTTGCGTATCCCTCCACTCGTGCCGCAACCGGCCGCCGTTGTCGGCATACTCATGCACGTCTCCGTAGAAGCGCACGGGATATAGGTATCGGGCCGCGCAATCTCCCACGGGTTCTCGTAGCGAAGCCAGTTGTCAGGCGCCTCCACCTGAAAACCATCGATGATCTTCTGAAAAAAGATCCCGTACTGGTACCGAATCCCGTATCCGTAGCCCGGCAGCTGCAGCGTCGCCATCGAATCGAGGAAGCACGCGGCCAGCCGGCCAAGGCCGCCGTTGCCGAGGCCCGCATCCAGTTCGAGTTGCTCGAGTTCGTCCAAGTCGAGTCCGAGGTCGCGCACCGACGCCCTGACACGCTCGAGCAGATCGAGATTGATCAAATTGTTGGTGAGCGCCCGGCCCATCAGGAATTCGAGGGAGACGTAGTAGATCCGTTTCACATCGTGCACGTAGTACGCGTGCTGTGTCGCGATCCAGCGTTCCACCAAACGATCGCGGACGACGTAGGCGAGGCTCTTATAAAGGTCGAGCCGCGTCGCGGTGTAGATGTCCTTGGCGAGGGAGTGTTCCAGATGGCCGGCGAACGCGTGTTTGAGCCCCTCGACGTCGGACGTGAGGACGTCGTCGAGCAGGCGCCCCAAGGGGCTCCCAGCCTCGGGCGTCATGCCGCCGGTGCTCCGCGAGCGTTCCGCATGAAGTGCAGGGGATGTTACACGAGACTGTTCGTTCGACCCGCAACTTGATAACGCTGCACTCAACCCTTCGCCTGGTTACAATTGACGGCTTGACGGATCGGCGTCGAAAGCGCATCTTGTCCGTTACCGCAATGTACCGTGAGCCGGAGCGACGTGCGCCCGGTCGAGGCGTCTGACAAAGGGGAGTCCTATGGAGATCGATCGTCGCGCGTTTATCGCGAGCCTCGGCGGGGCCACCGCGGTCGCGCTCATGACATCCGAGCAGAAGGCGGATGCGCTGGAAGGATACATGGAAGAGGCGCTCGACGCGGCCGCCCAGCAGGGCGGTCAGCCACCGGCGACGCCAAAGTATCCGACGATGGCGGAAATCGAGGAGGCCAACGCGAAGCGCACTGTGCGGCGCGGCGGCGGCAACATCTTCAACGCTGTCGGCCGCGACGGCCAGCCGCGCGGGCCGCTGCCGAAGATGTCCGACAACCCAAAGCTGCTCGAGTTCTTCGAAAAACGATTCGCACCTGCCAACCACGTGTTGCAGAGCGCCACCCGCGCGCTCAAGACCGGCATGCCGGAAGAGATCATCCTCGCCTGTTTGATGCACGACACGGTGCACGCGCTGGTCAAGGTCGATCACGGATGGTGGGGTGCGCAGATCATCGAGCCCTACGTGTCGGAAAAAGTGACGTTCGCGGTGCGCCATCACCAGACGCTGCGGTTTTATCCCGACGAGAAGTACGGGTACGAATACCCCGAGATGTACCTGAACATGTTTGGCGAGGATTACAAGCCGGATGAGGACCTCGAAAAGAACTATCAGTTCGTGAAAAACCACAAGTGGTACGAACTGCCACGGCTCGTCACGGTGAACGATCTCTACTCGTTCGATCCGAATGCGAAGGTGTCGATTGAGCCGTTTATCGACATCATCGGACGCCACTTCAAGCAGCCGAAGGAAGGGCTCGGGTACGACAACAGCCCTGTGGCGCACATGTGGCGGACGATCATGTTCCCGGACAGGCCGCTCTAACGAGGTCGGGTAGGTCGGGTGGGGCGGGTAGGGCGGGTCAAATCGGTGTAAGCCCCGACCAGACCTACCAGACCCACCCGACCCACCAGAACACCTTCGAGGAACACCCTCTTGATCCGACGACGCCTTCTGATCGCGTGTGCGCTCACGCTCGTGGTTGTCGGCGCGAGTGCCGCAGCGCAGTCCGCCGCAAAAACCTACAAGGGTCTCGAGCTGTCCGTCGCGGGCGTGACGCGCGCCACGAATGTGAGCCTCTCCGACTGTCCACCCGGTGCCAACACCCAACGCGGCGTCATCAAGCCAGGCGACACCACCGAGTTTGCGTCGGTCACCGTCGACTTCAAGGTGCTGCCCGCGTTCAAGCCGGGCGCAATCGCGAAGCCGGTTCTCTTCGACGAGTCGGGCAAGGCCTACAACACCGCGCAGTCGTTTGGCGAGATCACCGGCGGGTCGTCATTCTCGTGCACGTTTTCGTTCCGCGTACCGAAAGGTGCGAAGGTCACGAAGTTGGCCATTGATACCACCTCTTTCGATCTCGCGGCTCTGCCCCAGTAACGGCCGCGACGTCTTCGAGTGGCGCGCGCTCTGCGACCGGTGACCGGCCGAACTGTCGAGGCCGCGCGGTATCGTTTCCGGCTCACCTACTGTCCGCCTTACGACTGGAATGCGCTGCTCGCGTTTCTCGCGGCGCGCGCAACGCCGGGCGTGGAGTCGGTCGACGACTCCGGTTATCGACGCACCATCGACATTGACGGCGCGACCGGCACGATCGGCGTCGCTCACCAGCCATCGCGGCATGCGGTCGTGCTCGACGTCGGCATTCCCGACCGGCGACTGTTGCGTCGGATTGTCGAACGTGTGCGCCGCATGTTCGATCTTCGCTGCGACCCCGCGCTCGTTGGCGCGCACCTCGGTGAGGACAAGCTGCTGAGAGGGGCGCTCGCCGCCCACCCTGGCATTCGGATGCCTGGCGCGTGGGATCCGTTTGAGCTCGCGGTCCGTGCCGTCGTCGGCCAGCAGATCTCGGTGCGTGCCGCGACGACGGTCGCCGGACGGCTGGCGTCGATGTTCGGCGCGCCGGTGGCTGCGGGCGGCACCCTCGTCCGCCTGTTTCCGACCGCCGAGCAACTCGCCGACGCACCTCTCGAACGTGTCGGCCTGATGCCTGCTCGGGCGAGCACCGTTCGCTCACTCGCCCGCGCCGTTCTCGATCGAACGGTGTTCTTCGAGTCGGCCAGCGGCGTGGACGCGATGATCGCCGCCCTCGAACGCGTGCGCGGCATCGGGGAGTGGACGTCGCAGTACATCGCCATGCGTGCTTTTGGCGAGCGCGATGCATTCATGCCCGGCGATCTGGTGTTGCGCCGCATCGCCGGCGGTTGCAGCGCGCGCGAGCTCGAACGGCGATCGCACGTGTGGCGGCCATGGCGCGCCTATGCCGTCATGCTGCTGTGGCAGAGCGCCACAGACGAGGCCAATCAGCTGAGGAGGAATACAGGACGCCGCCTCGGGATCACTTCGTCCAGGGCGGCACGATCTGGTTCATCCGGGCATACGCAATGAGTTGACCGAGATGCTCGTGAAGATCGCCGGCGATATAAAGCGTGACGTCGGCGGCCGAACGTTCGGCGCCGATTACCTTGCGCTTGCCTGTGAGAGTCGCCGGGTCCACCGCTTCAAGCTGCGCCTTCGCGTGCGCGAAGCCTTTATTCAAATGGTCGATGACCTGCGCCTTGTCCGACAGGGTGCGCAGCTTGTTCGCTTCTTCGCGCGTTCCGAGGTCGGCGTTCTTCGCGCCAAACGAGCTCGGAATAAACGCGTAGCCCTCGAACGCGGCCAGCATCAGCACCTCGCTCACCGAGCGCACCCCCTCCATCGGTCGCCACGTGTACTTGTCTTGCGGAAATGCCTGCGCGAGGCCGAGGAACTTCTGATGCAGCGTATCGAGGTCGGCGCTGAACGACGACTTCAGCGTGGCCACCGACTCCTTCGACATCACATCCTGCGCGTCTGCGGGTGTACTCGTGGCGATGCAGACGAGACTGGTCGCGACGAGGACGAGAGAGGAACGAGCCATTCGATCGCACTCCTTGAAACTGTGTGGTGAGCCAGCGTACACACGTTCCAGACCGAACGATAGCGTTCTGTGACAGGGAAAGGGACGAATGAGTTTGGTCCTATTCGACGTAATCGATCGGCCAGCGCTCACCGCGGAGATGCCTCTCGCGGTCGGCGAAAAGAAAATACCGGATCGTCGACACGGCCGTGAACTCCGCTCTGGGAGGCCAATCCAGCGCCGCGAACCGTGAGCCGCTAAAGCGACCTGCGAAGCGCGGCTGCTCGATCGTGTCGTCGATCACCAGCACAGGCACGAGCCCCCGCCGTTCGAGGTCCGTTACGACCCGATCGAGTGACGCCGGTTCGATGATCTCGAGGCGCACCACGTTACGCCCCGTGTAATGCGCGATCGAGCCGCTGTGGATAAAGCTCAGTGCGACGGCATTCCGTGGCATGGCGTCGCGGAGGTACTTACCCATCATGGGAATCCGCGCCTGCGACCGCCAATCCTGAAGCGCATAGCGCTGCAAATCCGTCCGGCGACCGCCCACCGCCGCAACTGCCAAAACCAGCAGTACCCCGAATGCCGTTGCCCAAGCCGGGTTGCCCGCCGTCCGCGCCCACCGGACACTGCTCGCCAGGACAGCACCGAAGAGGACGAACGCCGCAACCGTTGCCGGCAACAGAAAGCGCAGAAACGGCCAGTCCTCGAATGGCAATACGGAAGGTAGATAGCCAGGTTCAGTGCGGCGAAGGCGAGGGCGGATATCGCCACCCGTCGCGCGCCTGAAGGAAAGAGGTCCGGTCGCCGCCAGACGATCACCGGAACCGCAAGACCCACGAGCGGGACCCACCCGTAGACCTCCCCCCATAGGCGCGGATAGTTGCGCAGGTTCGCGGCGACGTGCTCGGGACGAAAGAACGCCTCCCACCCGGGGTAGCCAGGCTGGAACGGATGCCCGTAAATTGCCGATTGGGTCCAGGCAGTCAGCGCGGGCCCGAGTGCAGCCGCAGCCGCGAAACAGCAGGCGCGACCCCACTGCCATGTTCGCTGAGAACCGGGAGCGGAGCCGACGAGGATCAACGCCAATGGAACCACGGCCAGGGGCGCCAGGTTGGGACGAATGAGAATCGCCATTGCGGCGAGCATGCCGCCCGCGACCGACGCGCCAAGCGACCCACGCAGGGCGAGGTACCACGCCACCGCCCAGCAGGCCGCGGCAGGCACGTCGCTCAGCGGGTGCACGGTGTGCAGCAACGTGATCGGACTCAGCGCAATGAGACCCGCCGCGATGAACCCGGCCAGGCTTCCGGCCAGCCGACTGCCCAAGAGGAACGTCGTCAATACCAGAATCCCGCCCATGAGAGGGGCGACGAAATAGGGCGCCAATTCTCCGCCGATACGTCGTGCTGTCGCCAAGAGTAACGGGAAGCCCGACGGGTAGACGGGCACCTCGGTTCCGCTCGCCGGACCTGGACGAAATCCCAAGGGAGAGCCAGTCATCGCGGCGTTGGGCCAAAGCGCCCACAGCTGCAGAGGGACGGGACGAAACAGCTCTCCTCGGCTCCAGAGCTCTCCCTCCGCGATGTATCCGGAAGCGTCAGCGTAGTTGGCCGAATAGACGTTTAATCGCACGGCAAGGGCCGCGAACGCCGCCGCGATGAAAACCGCCGCGAAGAGAGCAATCCTCCCGGAAGGCACAGGTCAGCGCCCTGGGGGGAGCGTCCGGCAATCAAGACGAGGATGGATGGACGGCGATGACAATGGCGGCGAGTGTAGCCGAATGGCGTGTGCGTCTGCGAAACCGCCCCAGCATCTGCATTCACCTCTTCGACGCAAAGGCAGAAGTGGTGCGTCGAACGATCGCTTGCCCGCACCAAACCCGCCCGCTGGAGCTGAAACAGTAATTGATGAGCTTGGTCTCCACGGTGCCGGTCGGCGGAACTGCCGCGTTGTGCGCGAGATGTCTGTGACTCCATCGACGCAACCCCCGGCACAGCCGTTGCCCAAGACAGGTCGCAATGAGATCTGTAAAAACGGCTGTCGCAATCTTCGTTCTTGCCCTCCTCCTGCCCTCGCGCAGTGAGGCGGATACGTTGGCGCTGCAATGGGATGCACCAAACGACGGCGTTACCGCCGGCTATGTCGTGTGGTACGGCACATCACCCGCGGCGTACTCCAGCTCGATCGACGTGGGGATGGTCACGACCTCGTCGGTCGAGGGCCTGTTTGGAGGCACGGCCTACTACTTCGCCGTCCAGACCTACAACGCGCAGCGTGAATTCAGCGAGTTCTCGATGGAACTGAAGGCCGCAACGATCCTCGCGCCGCCGGCCAACTTCGTGGCGACGCTGCGCGATCGGCAATTCGTCGATCTCACCTGGCAAGCTCCGGCGGGTGATGTGACCGGTTACGGCGTCCAGATCGGCACGACATCAGGAGCGAGCGACGTTGCGTCGCTGCCGATGGGCCCGGTCACGACGTTGACGATCAACAGTCTCCCCCCCGGCACCTATTACATGCAGGCGTACAGCGTGAACGGCAACGGCTTCAGCAAGCCGAGCAATCAAGCGGTGGTGACACTCGTCGCGTTGGCGCAGCCGCCGCTCAACTTCGTCGCGACGGTGAGCAGGGGCGACACCATCAAGATGTCGTGGGTCGCACCGAGCGCGAGCGCAGTGTCGTACCAAATCGAAGTGGGCTCGGCGCCGGGGCTGAACGATGTGCGGAGCTTTACGAAAGCCGTCACCAAAATGGCCATCAGCAGCCTACCCAACGGCGTATATTACGTCCGGGTCCGCACCGTAAGTAACACTGGCCTTAGTGCACCGACTCCCGAGGTGGCGCTCGCAATCACAACCTCGGCCACCCAGTAAAGTCGAGGGCGCCGTCGGCTTGTTATCGCAGGCGTGTGAGCACGTCCTTGGCTTCTGCGATTTCCTGAGGGGTGTAGCGGCGTCGTCCGGTCTTGAAGCTGAGGGCGCTGCCCAGCATCTCTCCCGTGATCATCACGACGACGTCGCAGACCCGCATGAAGTACGGACCATGCGAAGGACCGATGTTGAGGCCGGGGCGCTCGTCGTCGAGCAATGGCGCGGCGTCGACGAGCAGGGAGCGATCGTTCACGTATGGCAGGTCGCGCAGGGCGCCTACTCGCACCTGGACCTGCTCGTTTTTCAGATTGTTCCGTACTTCGTTCTTGCTCTCGACATCGCCGAGTCGGGCCAGCGCCAGCACGATGGCGTGCTGCGCGTCTCCGTCCTTCTCGGTCGACTTGCGACTGGCGAGCGACGCAACGTTGGAGCGATCGTCGGTCTTGCCCAGCAGCAGGGCAATCTGTTCGCGCACGTATTCGTTTGGGTTGCGCGTCATCTGAGCCCGAAGGGCCTCGACGTCCCCGGGCGTGAAGTGCTTCGCGAGACCGCGCACCGCGGCCGCACTCACGGTTTCGATGCGATCGTCCAGCGCTTTGAGGAGCCCCCGCGTGGCGTCCGGCCCTCCCGCAAGAGCGAGGCAGTGCACAGTCAGCTCACGCACCTGCGAGTCCGGGTCGTTCAGCAACGGCAGCAGGGCGGGAACGGCATCGGGGCCGACGCGGCCCGGCGCTTCGACCAGATCCCAGTTCTTGCGCTTGACCTCTTCGACGATTTGACTTGAAGCCATTCGGGGACCTTCGCGGCGACCTTGGAGCGATTCCGCATGCGCAACCAGAACATGTGACAGGAATACGGCCGCGATACCCAATGCACGATGTTCTTCAAATCGGGGCTCTTCTCAATTGGGATTCAACGAGCGGCGGCGATTGCGCGCCACCTCGCCATCATTCGGGTCGGCGCCGAGATCCTTCACAGTGAAGAGATTGCCGACCTTGTTGTTGCCGTAGCCCACGTCGGCGCGGTACCCCGGATCGGTATTGAGATCCGCCGGACCGAACATGATTCGCCGCTCCGAAAAGATGTCGTCGCGGAAGTGTGTATCGGTGGCGTCCTCGTCGGCATGCAGATCGTTGTCGAGGTAGTGGCCGATTTCGTGGGCGGTGGTTTGCGCAGGGTCGGGATTGTTCTCATCGGTGATGATGATTCCGAAACCGTCCGGGCGGGGATTCTCGTTGTCGAAGGCGAGTCCCTGCACCTCGTTCGCAGCGCGGATGAAGTAAATGTTGATGGCGTTCGGATCCGGTCTGTCGCCCGGTGGGGTCTCGGTCAGGTTGATCAGTTTGCTGAACTCGCTAAATTCGCCCGCCGAGAGATCGGTCGTCATCTGCCCCTGGTTCTGGAACCCGCTGATGCTGCCCGAGCGCGTTTCAGCCTCGTTGTAGAGAAACTCGAGCCCGGCCGCGCGCCAGATTCGGTTGACGCCCTCGAACACCGGAACGAGACTCGCCGCCGTGTGCGCCGTCGTCGATACCGCATCCGGCCCGGTCGCCGGCGGATTGATCGACACCAGGTGCGCGCGCACGCGCAGCTGCCGCAGCTGAAAGATGTGCGGTTCGAGCTCCCCGAGGACCGGTCCCTCGGGACTCCCCAAGTGCACTTGAATCTTGACGGTCACGTTCTTGCTGTCTTTGACCCCTTCGAGGCGGAAGACATCATCGGCGCCAAGCGCGCTTGCCCCGGCAACCGCGGCCATGGCTGGATTCGTGCTCGTGACAAACAGCGGCGCTGAGGCGTCGATGTCCTCGCGCAGCACCTTGACTGAAATGGTGTCGCCCTCCTGGATACTGACCATGGCGCCACGCGCGTCGCTGGTTCCCCAAGTGCCTGGCCGCGCGCCCATCGCGAACCCGCGGTCATCTACGTCCGGCGCATCGACCTGCGTGTCTCCGCTGACGGCGCGCGCGAAACGAATCGGCACGACAATCTGACGGTTCTGCCTGACTCTGAGACGGATCGTCACGACTCCTATCCTCCGGCGCGGGTCCTGAGTGCGTTCTTCGTCAGTGGACCAACCTTCGCGTCGGGCACCAGGTTTTGGTCGACTTGAAAATCGAGAATCGATCGCTCCCACTCCGCCGTCATCACGGCACTCACACCGGTGCCTTCGGCCCCGCCATGCCCAATCTGATAGCCGAGCATCCGCAGCCGTTCCTGTGTGCCGCGGATCGACGTCGCATTCGTCGCCTCGTTGGCAGCTTGTGCTTGCGACCCCGGATCCAGCACCGGGTCGCCGGCGTTGAGGTCGGAGAGCGGGTTCTGGTCAATCGTGACTTCGGTTACTCGGCCACTGGGTTGCCCCCGAACAGCAACCTCACTATCGCGGTCCCGCCGGCTGGTACACGAACGTCGATCTTGCCGTCCGCAGCGGTCGTGCCCTGCAACACGATCGCGCCGGCGACCTCGACGTGGAAATCAAGCTTGACGATGCCGCGACCGGCGCTCGGAAAGTCCGGGGACTTATGAAAGTGGATGGGAACGGGCGGAGGGCTGTTGAGCGTATTGAACGCTGTTGCACCCGGGACCAGACGCGCGACGACACGGCGGGGCGGCGTGCTCACTGTCCGAATTTCTCCTTCAGCCGGGCGCGTGTTGCGTCGTCGGCCTCACCAGTGACCGTCAGTTTCTCTTTGCGTTGAAAGGCGCTGATCGCCTCGCTGAGATTCTCGGTCACGAAGCCAAGGTCGACGAGACGGCCGCGAACCCCTTCCTCGGTGTCGATGGGATCGACGGTGCCGAACAGCAACTCGAACACGTCCTTGCTGGCGCCCTCGCCGACCGTCAGGCGACCGCTGCTCGCGTTGGCCGGAATGGTGTGCTTGAGGTGTCCACCACCGTCAGTCGTGCCCGACAAGGTGGTGCCGTCCACGACGAGTGTGTACGGAACGCTCGCGCGCGGTTTGTCCGCGTCGAGCACCCGCAGGTGGATCGTGACCTTGGCCGTTTTCTTGACGAACGTGTGGCGCTGGGTCGTCGCGCCGCTTTCCCACTTGATGTCGACGTCGGGAACGAAGAGCTCGTCGCCCGGGTAGAGGACGTTCGGGTCTTTCCGTTTCTCACGCAGCGCCGCGTTGTTCGCGTGGTTCCACACGGTTTCCCAGCTCAGTCCGGACGCATCCGCGATGCTGCTCGTGCACTCGCCCTGCGCTACGACGTGCGTTGGCATCGTCGACTCCTCACTGAACTGCGGAGCACTTTCCGCCGCTCGCGAATGCTAGCACGCGAGCGGCCGATTACTCACCTGCGTCCCCCGGCTCTACCACGCGTCGGTCGAGCGACAATTGGCGGGGCATACATGGTCATCGACGAATTTCAACGAGTCGCTGTTCCTGCGGATCCATCTCTCAGGCCGGCTGGCGACGGAAGCCGGGCATGCCAACCGCGCTGCGCGTCACCTCAGTGGCGCCAGCGTGCGTGCTACGATCCACCCCTCATGCCGATCACCGGGGCGGTGACCATCAGCCCCGCGGCTTGCTGACAGCGCTGCTGATGAAGACACTGCTCAAGGTGATGTTCGGGCTCGTGGCGGTGGCCGTGCTCGCCGTGCTGTTCGTGCGCTCGGCGCAGAGCACGAGCGCACAGCCCTTCACGATCGCGCGACAGCACCTCACGGGATGGACGCTGGCCCTCGCGCCGGATGCCGACCCGCTCGGCTCGTTGCTCTCGATCACGCCAAAGGCGGAGTTGACGCCGCCGCTCGCCAGTGAGCTGTTTGCCCGTATGGGGGAATCGCTGCACTATCCGCCACCAGCCATGCCCGTCGTGCTGCGCAGCGAGTTCGAGCGCGCGATGGCAGGCGTGCTGACGCCGGAGGCGCTACTCGACGCCGCGCGGGAGGCTGGTCTCGAGTCGGCGACGTTCCAGCCACGTTGCATGGCCCGGCGGCGCATCAGTGCACCGGGGGTCGTTCGGGGCGTCTACTTCCTCTTGTTCGATCTGCCGCAGTTCACCCGGTTCCGCGAGCAGGTTGCGCAGCGGTTGCGTGCCGCCGGCCGTGACGCGTCGCTGTTCGATCCGACGGCGTTGTCGCCTGTCCTGATTGCGGCCGATCTCGATGGCAGCTTCAGCAGCTGGCTGCCGCTGCGCGCGGATCCGGAGGTCGACTGCTTCGCACCGGTGGTCGTCGAATAGCGCGCTGCAGCCCGTCCCACCCCCGCGCGCGTTGTTTGGGTTACGGCGACATTGGAGCCGCCGAGTGCCGCCGATTTGGAAACTGGTGATCTGCGCGGCCGAACGGGCGTGAGCCGAAACGGGCTCGGATCGCACGTTGACGATCGTGAGGACATCCGCCGCCGCTGTCACGATCCTGGCCCTGCTGGTTCCGCGCGCGAGCTGGGCGCAATCCCCGCCACTCATCATCGCCGAGTTGTCGGCCGGCGTGGGTCTGGGCCACGTGTTTCGCTTCGACGATCAGACCTTCGGCGATCGCCTCAACCTCGGCGGCAGCGTCGCCGTGGTAGACGGTTCGGGATTCGCGTTCGAACTCGAGGCCAACACGACGCGGGAGCTCAGCCCCATACCTGCACCGTGTGGCATCGTGGGCGTCACCTGTGTAGGCGTCGGGCACGACGGCCCGCGATCAATCATGAGCATCTCAGCAAACTTGCAATACCGTTTTCGCAGCCGGCGGCTTCAGCCGTACGTATTGGCCGGCCTTGGCGTGATGCGATCCACGTCTGTGCACAGCACGACACGGGTGATGGGATCGCAGGCGATCGTCACCGAAGAGGAATCGCGCGACACGGGGTTCGGTCCAGATCTCGGTGCGGGTCTCCGCATCCCGATTTCGCGATCGCTGTCGATCAACCCGGAGATTCGCTGGTTGGAAGCCAGCGTCCTGTCGCGAGAGAACCTGGCCGTCACCCGTCTCACGCTGAGGGTGGCCTACAGCTTCTCGCCGTGATCGAAG
Source organism: uncultured Acidobacteriota bacterium (assembly GCA_963762925.1). Classification (GTDB taxonomy): domain Bacteria; phylum Acidobacteriota; class Vicinamibacteria; order Vicinamibacterales; family UBA2999; genus DASPWV01. Next base: position 197,666 of record CAVXMP010000008.1, read on the forward strand.
TCTCGATGGTCCGGAGTTCGAGCTATCGACGCACCTGTCCGACGTTCACGTGATGCGCCAGAGGGGGCACGATAGAACGATGGGCGTTCCCTATTCGACCCACCGGAACATGCTTGGCGAATCGTGGGTGGCGTAACACACGGCGGGACTGCCAACGGTGCGCCGAGGCAGGGAAATTTCGCGCTCCTCGGAATAGCGGCAGCCGCATGAAAAGGTCACGACGCTCTTGATGGTGCGCTTGCTCGATCCGCGCTCTTCCACCACTGCGGCGACGCGAACCTCAGAGCCGTCTGCTCCAAACATCAGCCCCATGCTGACAGTGTGGCATGGACGCGAGCGCTTCACGCGGCTGCACGAATTGACACGGCAGCGTTGAAGCGGCCTCCGCTTACACTTGAGCTGCATACCGCCTCGCCATTAACTCGCGGCGCTCGACGCGCAGAACGCTTCCGACACGTCAACCCGCCAACCCGTACAGCCCAGCCAAGGGACGGGGAAAGGCTTGGCCATGTCTCCGTCGCCCGTACCGATCGCGGCGGTCGAAGTCGATCCTCCGTGGAGTGCGCGAGACCTAACGCGCGTACGCTACCGCGTGACCCTCGCGTGCGGCTGCCAATGGTGGGAAGATCACCCCGCCGGCGCGAGGCCACCGCAAGTCGGGACATTAGGGAACTGCTACGCGGGGGAACAACATCAGAGGCGACACGGTGTGACACGTCGTTGAACGACCGAGGACCATGGGCCAGAGCCTGTCAGCACCATGGACCTGCGTACCGCGTCCGATCGGGCACCCAAAATTGAGGAGCGTCTCGCCGCGCTGATGCGTTCGGTTCTGGCTCGTGGTCGTAGTCGATGTCTTTGGACGCGGCCGGGCTAGTCCGCGGTGACGGGCGATTCGATGCTGGCGGGCGTTGCCGCGCCAGCATCCGGCATCGGCTCCTGCTCGGCGATCCAGGCGCTGAGCGCCGTGTACGCGACTGCGAGCACCACGGGGCCGACGAACAGACCGACCAGGCCGAAGCCGACCAGGCCGCCGATCACGCCGGCCATGATGAGCAGCAGCGGCAGGTCGGCGCCGCGGCGGATCAGAATCGGCCGGAGCACGTTGTCGAGCAAACCGACGATCATCGTCCACGCGAACAATCCGACCGCCGCCGTCGTGGCGCCGTCGAGGTAGAGCCAGCCGACCGCCGCCAGCAATGGCAGCACGGGTCCGAGCTGCGCGATGCAGAGCACGAACATCACGGCTGCGAAGATCGCGACGTAGGGTGCGCCGGCGACGATGAGGCCGACGGCCCCGAGCACGGTCTGGACGATCGCGGTGACGACGATGCCGAGCGCCACAGCGCGGATCGCGCCGGCGGCGAGCAGCACCAAGTGATCCCCGGCCTCGCCCAGCAGGCGGCGGGCGAACCGGCGCACGCCGAGTGCCGCCGTCTCGCCGGTGACGTAGAGCACCGCGCAAAGCAACAGCGTCAGGACCATGTGGAGCAGGAACGTGCCGACGCTGCCGGCGCGGTCGGCGATCCAGCTGACGACCGTCGTCAAGTACGGCGCGGCCTTGCTCGCGAGCTCCTCCGGCGTCGCCGCGGCGTAAACGCGCCACTCGGCGGTAACCTTCGCGCCGACGACCGGAACGCCTTCGATCCAGACCGGCGGCATCGGAATGCGGATCTCGGCGACCTTGATGCCCGACAGCTGCGCGGCCTGTTGCACAGCCGTCGATATCGCGACGGCGAGCGGCGCGACGACGATCGCGAACAACATCGCGGTCATCGCTGCCGCGGCCAGCTTGCGCCGGCCGCCCAGCGCGCGCTGCAGCTGCAGCAGCAACGGCCAGGTCGCGACGACGATCATCGTCGCCCAAATCAGGGCGGGCAGGAAAGGCGCCAGGATCGACAGCGCGCCGCCGATCAGCAGCAGGATCAGGAGCACGCCGAGGACGATTCGCACCAGATCGCGGGAACCCGGCGGCAGATTCATCGAAAGCCCTCAATAGGACGTCAGGTCGGCGGTCGCGAGCCGGACGCCGACAGTTGCTGCTCCGCTAGCATGACCCAGTACGACGCCGATCGCCAGCGCGTCGCCGTTGAATAGTAGCGCGGATTGTGGACCTGCACGATGCGCTCGCCGATGCCAGTGCCGATCTGCCAGAGGGGGAAGAGCCGAGCAGGGATGATGGATTCCAGCAGCCTGCCAGCAGCAATCGGCGTCATGATGTTTGCCATGGGCCTGATACTGCCCCGTCCTAGACCATATGGAAAGACCGACCCCGGCTTTGCATCTAGCGCGGGTTACTCTGGACCTGCGACAGCTCAAAGCAGAGCCGCATACAAAGGAGGTCGGTCACCATGAAGTTTACTCCTCTGATTGCGTTCGATCAGCACGCTGCGACGACGGTCGCCGCAGTCTTGTTACCGGGGCAGGGCACGCCCGCGCTGCACAGCCTGCCGTCCGATACGCCGACGATTCTGCGCTTCGTGAAGCGGATCCAGCGCCAGGGCGCGGTGCAGTGCTGTTACGAGGCGGGCCCGTGTGGGTTCGAGCTGCAGCGGGCGCTCAGCACGCACGGCATTGGCTGCGACGTGATCGCGCCAGCCTTGATCCCGCGCCGGCCCGGTGATCGCATCAAGACGGATCGCCGCGACGCGGGGCAATTGGCGGTGCTCTATCGGGCGGGGGCGCTGACCGCGATTCACATCCCGACTGAGCACGAGGAAGCCGCCCGTGATTTACTCCGTTGCCGCGAAGATATTCGCGCCGACTTGCTGCGCGCGCGTCATCGGCTGAGCAAATTTCTCTTGCGGCATGGGCGACGATTTACCGCCACGAAGAAGGCGTGGTCGAAGCGCCACGACGCGTGGCTGCGGGCACAGACGTGGCCGCTCCCGGCGCTCGACCAGACCCACCGCGCCTATTTGCGCGCCGTCGATGAGGTCCTCGCGCGACTGCATGACGTCGAACAGGATCTACGCGCGCTGCTCGACCTCGAGCCGTTGCGCGCGCGGGTCCAGCGCCTGCGCTGCTTCCGCGGCATCGATGATTTGACCGCGTTGACGATCGCGGCGGAGCTCGGCGACGCGCGACGCTTTGCCACCGCCCCCCGCACAATGGCGTTTGTCGGCTTGGTCCCCTCCGAACACTCGAGTGGGACGAAGCGGGCTCAGGGCGGGATCACCAAGACCGGCAACGCGCATCTGCGGCGTGTGCTCGTTGAATCGGCGTGGCATTACCGTCATCATCCGTTCGTCGGCGACACGCTCCGCGCGCGACAACGCGGCGCTCCGGCGGCCGTTATCGCGCAGGCGTGGACGGCACAGCAGCGGCTGCATCGCCGGTATCAACGTCTGGCCGCGCGCGGCAAACCGAAACAACACATCGTTACCGCCGTGGCCCGCGAGCTCACCGGCTTCGTGTGGGCAGCCTTTACCCAGTGATCTGATCGGCCGACTCGAAAGGAGAATCTTCGAACGTTCTATGCGATACAGACTCCGGTCTCGAACTCGCGCTCCTAGAGCGAAGCAGCTCCCGACGAATCATGGTCATGCGGTTCCGACCCGCGAATATCAGAGTGATTCATCGTCGTTGCCGCTCGGCCGATCAGATGACTGGGTACAGACAACGCCCGCACCCGGATGGCTTGTAAGCCGGGTGCGGGCTGACTTTGCTAACGACCGATGAGGAATTTACTGCCCTATTGACACCGGTCTTTCCATATCAGAACTGGGCATAACTGACGCTCCAGGGTATGCGGTTTTGCTCAGGATCGTGTAGACGGTTAGACATCCCGTGACAAATTGCTCGCCCTGACACACTCCCGTGATCGGTCGTCGGCCGCTAGCCAACACTCCAGTGTAGGCTGTTTCCAGCTCATCTGTCGGCAGGGACCGGCGAGCAGCGAAGTTCTACCGCAGAAGGCAGTCGGGTCAGCGCGCTCCGACGTTATCGCACGACTTCTCATCTTCCGGAGAAAGAGGGAATGTATGGAGCAGGACCGCGATGACGGCATTAAGGAATGCGCTGAGGAGTGTGAGGAAAGCCGCGCAGAGTTGGAGCGCGTGCTGCGAGAGCCACAGATTGTGCGGGGCGACTTGCATGAGCTGATGGACGTGCTCGCGGAAACGGCGAGGAAACTCCATGGCCTTGCGTGGAGGACGGGGGCAACCAAGAGGAAACAGTTGCTGTTGTCGGCATCGCGGGTGCGGTTTGGAAAGCCGGACGTTGGGGGCATTTGGGACGAGTAAACCCGCAACGGAGACGTCACTAGCCGATGGTGTCTATGTGCCGGCAGTTTTTGTTAACAGCCGCTTTGGCAGTTCACGTGTCCTGGTACGGTCCAGTGCTCCGTCTAGGTATCACGGAGGACGCCTAGCGATCGTGCGGCGCGCGATCCTGTCACTTGGTCTCAAGGCCGCGCTTGCGTGGCGCGCACGTTCGTTGTACCGTGGAAGTCCTTCTCGTGTTGGTTTCCTCAATCTGACTTGCTGATCCTGACTTGCTGATCCTGACCCGCCCGACGTGTCTCGTCGGACTGGCCAGGCGTTCGTGTGTGTCGAGCTCAGGTTCTGCGTTCTGAGCGCTGTACTCGTGTGGCTCAGCGGCGTTGTGTCGTTGAACGTTGGAGGCTTCCTCATGCTGTCGCGGTCTGGCGTCGTTGCTGCCCTTGTCGTTGCTGCCTGCATCGGATCTCCAACACTGCTCAGCGCTCAGCACTTGGAACTCCGCGCGACGCTGCCGAACCCGGCGCCCAGTACGCTTGGCTTCGGCTATAGCGTCGCAGCGCACGGCGACACGGTCGCGATCGGCGCCCCGCTGATCCATCAGAATGGCATTCAGCGTGGCGCCGTCGGGATCTACGTGAGAACGGGCAGCGCATGGACGCTGCAACAAACACTGACTCGCCCTGAGGGTTTGGGGTTTGGCGGCACGGTCGCGCTGTCCGGCGACACGCTCATCACCGCGCGTCTGGCATACAGCGGCGGCGGCTCCAACATTTACGTTTACGTCCGCAGCGGCAGCACATGGACATTGGAGGGCGAACTCGTGTCGAGCGCTGGCGTCGCAACCGCTCAACGTGTCGCCGTCGACGGCAACTCCGCTCTTGTCGCCTACAACACCGGCGGTGCATACGTCTTCGAGCGAAGCGGCACCACGTGGTCTCAGCAGCAGCGCCTCGTGCCGGAGGCGGGCCCGGGACTGCAGGCAGGCGACGGGGGCATCGACCTGAGCGGCGACACCGCCATCGTCGGTGTCCCGCGCGAGACGGTTGGCGCAAACGCCAATGCGGGTGCCACGTACGTCTTTGTGCGTAGCGGCAGCACGTGGACGCAGCAGGCAAGGCTGGTGTCGCCCTCGCCGCGACAAAGCGGTTTTTTCGGACAGGTCCTCTCGTTGAGCGGCGACGAGCTCGTGATCGGGCCTGGAGGTGGCGGCTACAGGTTGGTCCGCGCCGGATCCTCGTGGGCGCCACAGCCGTCGTTCGACGCGCCCCCACCATCGCACCCGGCCAGCCCTGCGATGGAGCTCAGTAATGTCGTGATCGACAACGACACCGCCGTCATCTCGTTTCGCGAGGGCGGGGAAGCGCCGGCCAGGTCATGGATCTACACGCGCCTCAGCGGACGCTGGGCGCGCGTCGAGCCGGCCACCGTCGCGTTGGGCACGGTAGCGCTGTCCGGCACCACCGTTGTCTCCGGATCGCCCTACGACGGAAGCGACCCCAATCAGAATGCCTTCTACTATCCCGGCCCGGGCATCGCACGCGTGTACGCTGTCGCCGCGCCGGCGACACCGGCGGCGCCGACGTTGACTGCCTCCGTGTCGGGTACGACGGTGCACCTCTCATGGACGGCGGCCCCGGGCGCGATCTCCTATATGGTCGAAGCCGGTACGTCAGCGGGATCATCCAACGCATACAACGGCAACGTCGGCGCGGTCACGCAGTTGACGACGCCCGCGCCGAACGGCACCTACTACGTGCGTGTCCGCGGCGTGAATGCCCTGGGCATCGGTGCTCCATCCGCTGAGCGCGTCGTTAGCGTGGCCGGCCCCACGGCGCCCGCTGCGCCGACCCTTACGGCATCGTCCACGGGCAGCACGCTGTCGCTCTCCTGGACGGCGGTTGCGTCGGCGACGTCCTATGTCGTTGACGCCGGCAGCGCGCCCGGCGCGACGAACGTCTACTCCGGCAATGTCGGCGCCGCCACGCAGTTGTCCGCGGCCGTCAACTCGGGCACGTACTACATCCGCATCCGCGCCGCGAACGCGGCGGGCCTCGGCGCTGCGTCCAACGAAGTCGCCGTGACGGTCACCTCGACGTGCACGCCCCCGGAGGTTGTCGAACGTCTCAGTGTCCTGATTAACGGGGCGCAAGTCACGTTGAGCTGGGTTCCACCCGCCGGGGCGACGGGGTATGTGCTCGATGTCGGCACGCGCGCCGGCTTCAGCGATCTCGGACGATTCGAGGTAACCGCTCCGACGCTCACGACGCCGGCGCCTGCCGGCGGCTACTACGCGCGGGTTCGATCACGGAACGCATGTGGGCTGAGCCTTGAATCGGAGGACATGGCCGTGCCTGTGGGCGAGGCGAACATGGTGCCGCAAGCCAACCCCGATGCGGCTGAGACGAGACCCGGGACCGCCATCCGTATCCCCGTCACCGATAACGACATCGATCCGGACGCTGATGACCTGGCAGTGCGTATCACCATTCCGCCCGGAGGGGGCACGGCGGTGCCCGATGTCACCGGCGATGTCTTGTACTCGCCGCGCGCTGGTTTCGTCGGCGTCGACACGTTTTCGTACGAAATCAACGATGGTGCCGGCGGGGTTGACGCCACCTCGGCGACCATTACCGTTTCGGCGCCCGGGATGAGCTCCCCGGCGGATGATGGGTCGCTCGATGTCAGGGGTACGGCAGCTATGAGCTCACCGGGGGCTGGATACGCACAGCGCGTTCGATCGGCGATCGGGACACCCTCGTCGTGTTCGGCGTGGCAGAAACCGCGCGGCTGGCCCAGACGCTCGACTTGCCGGGCGGCAGCGCGGAATCGGCACTTTGCAATCTGGAGCGCTTTCCCTACGACAACACCAGGTTTGGGCAGTGGGCCCGGTGGACTGCCGGCAAGATCAACAGAGTGTGCACGGCGTACGGCGCGATCGACTGGATCGATCGCGAGCTGGTCAAGAGGGCGTTGCGAAGTGCATGGTGACGAAGGCCGGTGCATCGCGCTCGTCTACGACGGCCGCCGGTTCCCGTTCAGAAGTGTGTCCATTCGAATGCCGTTCGTCGAAGGTCTCGGCCCGATCGCTGGCGGCATCAGGATCAATGATGGGTGGAAAGTCAAGAGCGAGCGTGACGGCGAGGATTGGGTCTGGGCCGAATGCAGGGTCGACGGCGCAGGTACCATCCCTTGGATGTGGTACGAGCCGTAGGCGCCACGATGCCGTCTGAAGTGAGCAGCCGACGGATGAACCTGTTGATGGAATGCGGCTAAATCGCCGCAAGTTGTTGAATTAAAAGGTTGGTGCGGAAGGGGGGACTCGAACCCCCACGGTATTGCTACCGCCAGCCCCTCAAGCTGGTGCGTCTGCCAATTCCGCCACTTCCGCTTAGGCAGGTCGCGGGCTGGATACCCGCGGTAGTTGTGTTCTGTGCCGACGGGGACCGGAACCCCACGCGACACGCTATCGCGGTGGCGTGGTGTTGCCCGGAGGCGTCGCCGGTGCTGCAGGCGCTTCCGCCGGCACCGGTGCGTCAATGCCACCCACCACTGAACCCGGTCCACGCTGACCCCACACCGCGAGCGTCAGCGACAGAAGAATAAACGCCGCCGCCAGGCCCGTCGTCATCTTCGTGAGGAGTGTCGCACCCGCGCGTGCGCCGAAGACGGCTTGACTACTGCCGCCGCCAAACGCATTCGCAATGTCGCCGCCTTTGCCTTGCTGCAGCAGGATCACCACAATCAGCAGAAAACAGACGAGCACATAGATGGTAATGAGCAGGTAATAGAGCATGATCTGGAGCCCCGAGGCCGCTCGGAGCAAGACGACAGTATATCAAACCCGGCTTTTGCGGACGATCTCGGCAAACGCCCGGACGTCGAGACTGGCGCCACCGACGAGCGCGCCGTCGACGTCCGGCTGCGCCCTCAACGCCGCGATGTTATCCGGCTTCACGCTGCCGCCGTACAGGATCGGGCAGCGCGCCGCCGCGTCGGCGCCGAACCACTGCTTGAGGCGGCTGCGGATGTGCGCATGCGCTTCCTGCGCCTGCTCCGGCGTCGCATTCCGGCCGGTGCCGATCGCCCACACCGGCTCGTATGCGAGTACGAGCGTCGCGAGCTGCATCGAGGTGACATTGTCCAGACTGCCGCGCACCTGCCCGTCAAGCACGTCCAGCGTCTGATTCGCGTCGCGTTGCTCGAGTGACTCGCCGACGCAGACGATCGGAATGAGACCACTGGAGAGCGTTGCCCCAAGTTTGCGATTGACCGTCAGATCGGTTTCGCCGAAGAGCGTGCGCCGCTCCGAATGACCGATGATCACGTACGCGGCGCCGGCTTCCCGGATCATCGCGGCGCTGACTTCCCCCGTGAACGGCCCTTCACGCTCCCAGTAGACATTCTGCGCCGCGATGGCGAGATGCGATCCGCGCGCCGCTTCCGCCGCCGCAGCAACCGCGGTGAAGGGCGGCGCGACGACGATTTCGACGTCGCGCACGCTGCCGACGAGTGCGCGCAGCTCCTTGATGTAGAAAACGGTTTCTTGCACCGTCTTGAACATCTTCCAATTGCCGGCGATGAGCGGTTTCCGCATAGGCTGTGCTCGCCGACCTCAGGGTCCGCGCGAGGTAAAAACAGGCGACTGCCGACCGTTGACTACTTATCCGGCAGTGCTTCGACGCCGGGTAGTTTCTGCCCTCCGAGAAACTCCAACGACGCGCCACCGCCCGTCGAAATGTGGGTGATGCGCTCGGCGACGCCCGCCTTGTTGACGGCCGCCACCGAATCACCGCCGCCGATGATCGTCGTCCCCTTCACATTCGCAACCGCACGCGCGACGGCGAGCGTGCCGGCAGCGAACTCGTCGATCTCGAAGACGCCCATCGGGCCGTTCCAGACAACGGTCTTCGCATCGTGCAGCGCCGTCTCGTACAGTCGCATGGTCTCGGGCCCGATATCGAGGCCCATGCGGCTTCCGATCGCCTGATCGTTGACCTTCAACACGGCGGTGGCCGCACCCGATTCCATCTTGTCGGCCACGACATGATCGACGGGCAGCGAGAGTTCCACTCCGCGTGTCTTTGCCTGGCTGATGGTATCGAGCGCGGCGTCACGCTTCTCCTTCTCGACGAGCGACGTCCCGACCGGCAGCCCAAGCGCGCTCAGGAACGTGTACGCCATCGCGCCGCCAATGAGGAGTCGATCGACCCGGCCGAGAAGGTTGTCGATGATCTCGATCTTGTCCGATACCTTCGCGCCGCCGAGAATCGCGACAAACGGCCGTTCAGGATCTCCCGTGGCCATGCCGAGATACTGCAGTTCTTTTTCCATCAGCAAGCCGGCGCCGGCGTGACGGAAGTGCGGCACGATCGCCGCAACCGACGCATGCGCGCGATGTGCCGCCCCGAAGGCGTCGTTGACGTAGACGTCGGCGAGCTCCGCGAGCGATCTCGCGAAGCCGTCGTCGTTCTTCTCTTCTTCGGCGTGGAAGCGAAGGTTTTCGAGCAGCACGACCTTCGCCCTGGCCCGCGCTTTTTGCACTGCGAGACGCGCCTTGTCGCCAACGCAGTCGTCGGTGAAGACGATCTCGCGTTCGAGAAGCTCACCGAGATGAACCGCGACCGGTCGCAGGCGTGAACTCCGGGTTTGGCTTTCCCTTCGGACGTCCCAAGTGGGACGCAAGCACGACGGTCGCGCCCCGATCGAGGGCGTAGTTGATGGTTGCGAGCGACGACGCGATCCTCGTATCGTCGGTGATCACCGTGCCTTCGAGCGGCACATTGAAGTCGACACGAATGAAGACACGCGTGTCGCCGATCGGGAGGTCGCGAATCGAGGTACTTGGTCACGTCCGGTTACAGGATGTGTTTGAGCAGATCGACGCAGCGACTCGAGTAACCCCACTCGTTGTCATACCAGGCCATGACCTTGATGAAGTCGCCGTCCATCACCTTGGTGTAATCGGCATCGATGATCGACGAGTGAGGGTTGCGCCGGAAGTCGATCGACACCAGCGGCTCGGTCACGAACTGCATGATGCCTTTGAGCGGTCCGTCCGCGGCAGCCTTCAAGGCGGCGTTCACCTGTTCAGCCGACGTTTTCTTGTCGACGAGCGCCACGAGATCGACCACCGATACGTTCGGTGTCGGCACACGCATGGCGATGCCGTCGATTTTCCCTTTGAGCTCGGGCATCACTTCGCCGACCGCTTTGGCCGCGCCCGTCGTCGTCGGGATAATCGACAATGCGGCCGCCCGCGCCCGCCGCATGTCTTTGTGCGGAAGGTCGAGCAGATTCTGGTCGTTGGTGTACGCGTGCACGGTCGTCATCCACGCCTTGCGAATCGTGAAACTGTCGTGCACCACTTTCACAAGCGGCGCAAGGCAATTGGTCGTGCACGAGGCGTTGGAGATGACGTGATGCTTGGCCTTGTCATAGGCCTTGTCGTTGACGCCAAGCACCAGCGTCACGTCCGGCCCCGTGGCTGGCGCGGTAATAATCACTTTCTTCGCGCCTGCCGTGATGTGTTTGGCCGCGTCGTCCCGCTTGGTGAATTTACCCGTGGACTCGAACACGACGTCGACGCCGAGATCCTTCCATGGCAACTGGGCGGGATCCTTGACCGACAGCACCTTGAACTCGTCGCCGTCGACCGTGATGCCGCCCTCTTTCGCCTCTATCGCCCGATCGAGGTTGCCAAGCACCGAGTCGTACTTCAAGAGGTGCGCCAGTGTCGGCGCATCGGTGATGTCATTGACCGCGACGAAGTCGATATTGTTGTTGTCCAGAGCCGCGCGCATGATGTTGCGCCCAATACGCCCGAACCCATTAATCCCAACTCTGATAGCCATTCGGCTCTCCTCCAGTACGCCCCTTGCACGACCTCGGAACTGGCCATTGTACATGCCTCGCCTTGCAGCTGGTCAAATCGGCGGTCTATACTTCAGCCGGTGTAAGTCCCTCCATGTATTTCGTTTACAGCGTTCTCATCCTCGCGTTTTTCGTCGTCGTTTCGCCCTGGTTCCTCTATCAGGCGATTCGTTACAAGAAGTACGTCGGCAGCCTCGGTCAACGGATGGGTTACTTGCCCGTCTCGTTCAACATGGACGCCGAGCATTCGATCTGGATCCACGCCGTCTCGGTTGGCGAAGTTCTGACGGCGCGCCCGCTCGTGCGCGATCTCAAGTCGCGATATCCGCGGCTGCGCGTGTTCCTCTCGACCACCACATTTGCGGGACAGCAACTCGCGCGGCGAAGCGTGTCGGATGCCGATGCCGTGTTTTACTTTCCGTTCGATCTCAATGTGTTCGTCCGCCGCACGCTCGATCTGGTCCGACCGCGACTCTTCATCATGATGGAGACCGAGATCTGGCCGAATCTGCTGCGCGAATGCCGGCGCCGCGGGATCAAGACGGCGGTGGTCAACGGGCGCCTGTCGCAGCGTTCGTATCCACGATATCGAATGGTGCGCGGCTTCATGAAGCGCGTGATCGGCGATATCGATCGCTTCTGCGTGCAGAGCGAAGAGTCGGCGCGACGCTTCATCGAGCTCGGGGCCACCCCGTCGAGCGTCACCGTCAGCGGCAGCTTGAAGTTCGACTCGCTCGATCTGGCGCCGAGCATTCAATCGCGCGCACGCGAGCGCGTCCTTCGACATTTGCGCGTGCCACCGACGCGCGCCGTCCTGGTCGCGGGCAGCACCATGAAAGGCGAGGAGGCGGCGGTCTTGCGTGCGTTTCGGCGGTTGCGATCGGCCTCGCCGAACGCCCTCCTGATTCTGGCGCCGCGGCATCCCGAACGCTTTCTCGACGTGGCGCGAATGAGCCGCGAGGAAGGTCTCAAAACCGTGCTCCTGACGGAGTTACCCATTGATGCCGAACCGCGTGCAGACGTCGTCCTGGTCAACACGATCGGCGATCTTGCCACGATCTACCAGATCGCCACGATCGTGTTTGTCGGTGGCAGCCTCGTCGCAACGGGCGGGCACAACGTCCTCGAGCCCGCTGTGTTCGGCAAGCCGATCGTCTTCGGTCCGCACATGGAGAACTTCGCCGAAATTGCAGCGGCCTTTGTTGCCAATGGCGCCGGCGTCCAGGTGCACGGCGAGCGTGAGCTCGACGATACGCTGCGAAGTCTCATTACCGATCCGGTGCGCCGCGCCCGGCTGGGTGCCGCGGCGCGCGCGCTCGTCGAAGCCAATCGCGGCGCGAAAGACAAGACGCTGCAGGTGATGGCCGAGCTCCTGCCGCAAGACCCGACGACGTCGTATCCGGCAAACGTCAGGCCGTTCAGACCCATTGCTTGACCTTCTGTACGCGCAGGCTGTAGGAGCGCGCCGACGGTGGTATGAGCGCCACCCGGACGCGCGCCATCGTCTGCAGCGCCCTGTCATCAGCATCGGCAATCTGAGCGTCGGTGGCACCGGCAAAACGCCGTTGGTGGCGTGCGTCGTGGAGTGGCTGCTCGCGCGTGGCGAGCGCCCTGCCATTCTCAGCCGCGGATATGGCCGGCGCATTCGTGATGTGGGCGTGGTCATCGTGTCCGACGGCACGACCGTAACCGGCGATCTCGACTCAGCCGGCGACGAGCCCCTCATGCTTGCGCGCGCGTTTCCCGCGGCAGTCGTCAGCGTCTGTGAGGATCGCTACCTGGCCGGCCTGATTGCCGAGCGACGGCTTGGTGCGACGGTTCACGTGCTCGACGACGGCTTCCAGCACGTGGCGTTGGCGCGTGATCTCGACGTGCTCGTCACGGCTTGTGGTGAGATCTCGAACGGACGCGTGCTGCCGTTCGGACGGCTGCGTGAAAGTGCCTCGGCCGCCAGCCGCGCGCACCTCGTGGTCTGTGTCGGCGCGGATGCGAGCACGGCGCAAACGGAAGCGTGGACCCTGGGAGTGAGCCAGTTCTGCGCTGCCCGACGCGTGGTGGTGCCGGAGCATCGCGACTCCGTCTTTGCCGTCGCGGGTGTCGGACAACCGTCGCAATTTTTCGACGGTCTGCGCGAGGTTGGCGTCGACGTGCGCGGCACCAAGACATTTCGCGATCATCATCGCTACACCGCCAGTGACGTGCGCGCGATCGCCGAAGCCGCGCGCGCGGCAGGGGCTCTGGTCGTGGCGACAACCGAGAAGGACGCGGTGCGCCTCGAGCCGCTCGGACCGCTGCCGTTTACGTTGTCTGCCGTTCCGTTGCGGCTCGAGCTGCAGCCGCCGGAGACGCTGCCCGCTCTGGTGGACGCCGCCCTCGCGCGCGCGAGGAACGCCGCATGAGACACCGCATCGAGTTTCTCGCGGTCTGCGCCGTGCGCGCGCTCCTTCGCGTGGTCCCGCACGCGGTTATCCGGTCGATGGGTGCGACGCTCGGACTGCTGTTCTACGTGCTCGACCGGCCGCGCAGACGCGTGGCCCTCGAGAATCTCGCTCAGGCGTTTCCGTCGCGGACCGAGGCGGAGTGCCGTGCGATCACGCGGGGCGTGTTTGTCCATTTCGGCCGGCTGCTGTTCGAGATCCTCGAGTTCAGCACGCTGTCACACGCGCAGATGCTCACACGGGTCGAGTTCGAAGGCGAGGATCGCGCCCGGCATGCCTACGCACAAGGCAAGGGTGTTCTCTTCTTCACCGGCCATTTCGGCTACTGGGAACTGCACGCGCTGGTGCACGGCTTGCGCCTGCGGCCGATCGGCGTGCTCGCGCGTGCGCTCGACAATCCGGCCTTGAATCAGCTCCTCGAAGACGTCCGATCGGCCACGGGTAACTCGGTGATTTATCGTCAGGGTGCGGTGCGACGCGTGCTCAAGACCCTTGCGGCCGGCGAAGGCGTGGCGCTCTTGATCGATCAACACATGCATAGTCCCGACGCGATCTGGGTCAGCTTCTTCGGGCGGGCGGCGGCGACGACGTCGACGCTCGCCGCGCTTGCGCTGCGCACCGGCGCGCCGGTCGTTCCTGTTTTCGCGCTGCCGCTCGAAGGCGGACGTTATCGCATGATTTACGAGCATGCCGTTCTTCCGCCGGTAACCGGCGACGCCAACGCGATTCGCGAGTTCACGCAGCGCTGTACCGATGTGCTCGAGATGCACGTTCGTCGGCGGCCGGACCTATGGTTGTGGATGCATCGCCGCTGGCGCGACGTTCCCACGCGCGCGACCACGGAGCCCACAGACGACACGGACAGCGCGGAGAATGACACCGAGGATACCGAGGGCATGGCGGATACGCCATGATGCAAGCGCCGGCGCGTCTCGTCATTGTGGCCCCAAACTGGTTGGGTGATGCCGTCATGGCATTACCGCTCCTGGCGGACATCCGCAGGGGATGGGCGGGTACGCACCTCACCGTTGCGGCGCGCGGGTCGATCGCGGCCCTTTTCGCGATGGTTGAGGGCGTGAATGACGTCATCGCGTTGCGGGGTGGCGGAGGGATAACGGCACTCGTCACCATGGCCCGAAATGCCGCGGCCCTCCGTGAGCGAAGTTTTGACGCGGCGCTGCTGCTGCCCAATTCATTTATCTCGGCATTGACGGTGTCACGGGCGCAGATTCCGCAGCGCTGGGGCTTTCGCGCGGACTGGCGGGGAGCGCTCTTGACGCACGCGATCAAACGTCCGGCCACCCCGGTGCATCAGGCGGACTACTACCAGACGATCGGATCGGGTTTGGGGCTGGTGCCGGGGCCCCGTCAGGCCCGCATTACCGTCAGCGCCGGAGGCCGCGCGCGTGCCGAGGCGTTACTCGAATCGGTTGGCCTCGGCGCCGGAGCACCATTCATCGCGATGGCACCAGGGGCGGCGTACGGCCGCGCGAAACAGTGGCTTCCGGAGCGGTTCGCCGAACTGGCGAGGCTGGTGCAGAGCGAACGCGGCATGCCCTCGGTACTGGTCGGCGCGGGAGCCGACACCGCGGTCTGTCGCGCTATCGCGCTGGACGCTGCGGGCACGATCGATCTTTCGGGTCGGACCGATCTGGCAACGCTTGCCGGTGTCCTCGCTAGCGCTGAGGCGGTCGTCGCCAACGACTCCGGTGCGATGCATCTGGCGGCCGCAGCCGGGACACACGTCGTCGCGGTGTTTGGCGCCACCAACGAAAAGAAGACGGCCCCACTTGCCGGCTGGCGACGATAAGCCCGCAGCACGAGTTGTGAGCACGGATGTGTGGTGTCGTCCGTGCATGCTCCGCGAATGCCCGATCGATCACCGCTGCATGACCGGCATTCCCACGCGCACCGTCTTCAATGCGCTTTGCGATACTTAAACCGCTTGCGGAATCGACTGACCGTCGACTCGTCAATGTGCGCCGCCACCCCCTATGAGACCAGCTGCGTTTCTCGATCGCGACGGCACGATTCTCGATGAGCTCGGCTACCTGACGCCGGCATCGACGATCGTTGTTTATCCCTGGAGCGGCGACGCGATTCGCTTGCTCAAGCGCGCCGGCTACGCCGTCGTGATCATCACCAACCAGGGAGGCATCGGGCTCGGCCTCTACGACCACGCATTCGTGAAATCCACGCACGACGCACTGGGTAAGCAATTCGCCGACGCGGGCGCGCAGATCGACGCGTGGTACTACTGCCCGCACCATCCGGAAGCCGTGGTCGAGGAGTATCGTGTGAAATGCGGCTGTCGCAAGCCCGCACCTGGCATGTTGCACGACGCCGCGCGTGATCTCGGCCTTGACCTCTCCGCGTCCTGGGTGGTGGGTGACCAGTGGCGCGATGTCCAACTCGCGCATGTTGCCGGGTGCCGATCGATATTCCTGCGAACCGGCCACGGCCGCTCGCAAGAGGCGGCCTGGCCGCCGGGCATCGCGCCGGCGACCGACACATGTGACAACCTGATGGCCGGAGTGTCGGTGATACTAGAGCGCGATCATGGCGCGTGATCGCGCGACGGACTCCGTCGACTCCTTGTCGGACCTGATCAGCCGCTTTGCCGACGTCCGCGTCGTGGTCTTCGGCGATCTCATCGCCGACGAATTCGTCTACGGCCGCATTGCGCGCATCTCGCGCGAAGCGCCGGTGCTGATTCTCGAATACGACTCGACCGAGATGCTTCCGGGAGGAGCCGGCAACGCGGCGCACAATGCCGCAGCACTCGGGGCGCGCGTCGGTCTTGTCGGCATCGCCGGGCGCGACGAACCCGGCCGACGCATGCTGGCGGCGCTGCCCCGACGCGTGGATAAGGCCGCTGTGATGCGGCCGCATGGCTATGCGACGCCCACCAAGACGCGCATTCTCGCCGGCGGTATCCATTCGGCCAAGCAACAGGTGGTGCGCATCGATCGACACAGCGAGGCCGTGACCGATGTGCATCGCGCCGGGGTCGAGCGTGCCGCACGTCGCGCGGTCCGCGGCGCAGACGCACTGCTGGTCTCGGATTACGGGTCTGGACTCGTGCGGCCGGCCTTCGTCAGGGAGTTGGCGCGTGCGATGCGGAGTCTCCGCCGCCGGACGCCCGTGTTGATCGACTCTCGCTATGCGCTCACGCGCTACAAAGGGTTGACCGCCTGCACGCCGAACGAATCGGAAGTCGAACAGATTCTCGACGTCAAAATAGACGACGATCTGCGGACGCTCGAACGTGCCGGACGAACGCTTCTGGAGCGGACGCGGATGGAGACGGTGTTGATCACCCGCGGCAGCCGCGGCATGGCCCTCTTTGAAACAGGGCAGCCGACGGTCCACATTCCGATCTACGGCTCGGATCAAATCGCGGACGTGACCGGCGCCGGCGACACCGTGATGGCGACCATGACCCTGGCGCTCGCCGCGGGTGGGAGCTTCGAGCAGGCGGCTCGTCTGGCGAACTACGCGGGTGGTCTGGTGGTGATGAAGCGCGGCACGGCGACGGTAACGGCAGCCGAACTCAGGACAGCTCTGTCCGCGGCGACGGTTCCGGAATCCGAGGTTCACACCACCTGATGGGAGCGGTGTTCGGTCGAGACCAGCTCGTGGAGGAGGTTGCGCGCAACCGCACGCGTGGACTGACGCATGCGTTCGCCAACGGCGGGTTCGATCTGCTGCACGTCGGCCATGTGCGATATCTCGAGGCGGCGCGGCGCGAAGCCGACCGTTTGATCGTGGCGATCAATGACGACGCCTCGGTGCGGCGGCACAAGGGGCCGCAGCGTCCGATCCTGCCTGCGAACGATCGTGCGGAGCTCGTCGCGGCGCTCAGGGCTGTCGACTACGTGGTGATCTTCCCCGAACCAACCGTTGCGCCCCTGCTCGAGCTCCTCCGACCCGAAGTCCATTGCAAGGGCACGGACTACACCGTCGAAACGGTTCCCGAGCGCCACACCGTGAGGGCCTACGGCGGGCGGATCGCCATCGTTGGTGACCCCAAGGACCATTCCACGCGGGGCCTGCTTGCGCGTATTCGAGAGTCGCAGGTCTAACGGTATGCAGGTCCGCGCGGCGCCGCGTTCTTCATCCTCTGTAGCGCGGACTTTTCGGTCCGCGGACTGCCAGTGAAGCGCATTCTCATCGTGCGGATGAGCGCGCTTGGCGACATCGTCCACGCGCTGCCCGTGCTCGCCGACCTCCGCGCGGCGTATCCGTCCGTTGAAGTCGACTGGCTCGCTGACGGCGCCTACGCGGGTGTGCTCGATCTCGTGGAGGGCATTACCAACCGCGTGGTCGTGCGTCCGGGATATGCGCGCGCGCTGCAGTTCATGCGCGGCCGCAAGTACGATGTGGCCCTTGATTTACAGGGCCTGCTGAAATCGGCAGCGGCGTCGTGGTTGTCGAGCGCACGCCGTGTCATCGGCTTCGAGACATCGGCGCTGCGGGAGCGCGGTGCGGCGTGGTTCTACTCCGAGACCGCGCGCGCCAGCGGCGCGACACACGTGATCGAGAAGAACCGATCCGTACTGCCGCTCGTTGGCGTTCGTCCGGGGCCGGTGACGTTTCCATTCTGCGTGCCCGCTTCGGCCGTCGCGACTGGGTTTTCGGCGCAGGCGCCAAACGGCTACGTGCTGCTCAATCCCGGCGCCGGCTGGCCGAACAAATGCTGGGAACCGGCGCGCTTCGGTGCCGTTGCTGCGCGCATCCGTGATCGGTATGCGCTCCCGTCGTTCGTGTTGTGGGGCCGCGGGGAATCATCTCTCGCCGACCGCGTCGTCGCCGCGTCGCAGGGTGCGGCATTTCGCGCTCCGGAAACGACGCTCGGGGATCTGCTCGCCGCGTCGCAAGGCGCGGCCCTCATGCTGTCGGGTGATACCGGTCCGGTGCATCTCGCGGCGGCGCTAGCCACTCCAATCGTCGGCTTGTATGGCCCGACCCGGCCCGAGCGCAACGGGCCATGGGATCCAGCCGATGAAGTAGTGTCGCGGGCAACGACGTGCGTGTGCCACCACAAGCGCGAGTGTCAGACCGGGAGAATGTGTATCAACGAAATCTCCGTTGACGAGGTCTTCGCGGCGGTCGAGCGACGGCTCGCGAAAACCGGCCGTTCGTGATGGAGCGGCCGCCGCACGTGCGTGTGATCGAAGCACTTGCGCGAAGGCGTGTGGCCCTCGGATTCATCTGTGGCGCGCTTGTCCTCTGGCTTGCGCAACCAACATGGCCAGCGCTGGCCGTCGGCGCGTGTGTGGCGGCATGCGGCGAAGCCATCCGCATGTGGGCCGCAGGCCACGTCGAAAAGAGCCGCGAGGTGACGCGATCCGGACCGTATCGGTGGACGCGGCATCCGTTGTATCTCGGCTCCTCCGTGTTGGCGCTGGGTGTGGCCATTGCGTCGGCCAGCCTCGCGGCAGCCGTCATCATCGCCATCTACGTCGGGGCAACGATTCCTGCGGCGATGCTGGCCGAAGAACGTCACCTGCGCGCGAAGTTCGGAGGAGAATACGACGCCTACGCCGCCAGCCGCGCGATGCCGATGGCACGTGACTTCAGCTTTACGCGCGCCCGCTTGAACCGGGAGCATCACACGGTCGCCGGCGTCGTCATCGGATTTGCGCTGCTCGCGTTGAAGATGCAGCTTTCGTTGCAGTAACGGCTTATCGCGCGCGTCTTAGGGCTTACGGCTTACGGCTTAGGGAGATGTCCGCGCTATTGTGTCAAGGCCAATACAGCGTAGGCAGTCGCCACGTCGCTCATGAACTTTCCGATATCGGACGCCGGATCGCGCTGCTTGTTCAACGACGATGCCGACCACATCCCATTTGCCGGATCCTGATGCCGCATTAGCCAGACAAGACCATTGCGTATCCGCGGATCGCGCTTGGAGAGACCCGCGCGCTGCAAGGTCATGAGCGACAGCCCTGTTGCGTACCCATCGCTCTTGGAATCGATCGCCGTGGCGTCACTTCGCTTCCACGGGCCGAGCGTGCTCATCGTCCATCCACCATCGTCTTGCTGTTTGCTCAGCGCCGCGTCCACGATCGCGCGTTGCTGATCGGCGGTGAGTAAGGTCGGCAGCACCGTCGATGCCCACAACAGCATGAGGCGATTGAAGTCGTGCTCGCTATCCGCCCCCCGCCGCAGATACGTGCTGAGCAGCGCAAGCTGCGTTTGAATCTCGGGCTGCGATGCATAGCCGCCTGGCGCTGTCCCGACAGCGATCGCGGCAAGGGCAGCGCCGTAGTAGCTCGCCGCTGTCGATTCGAACGGCTCCAGATGAAAATTCAGCCACGCCCATGCGCCTGTGAGGTCGCCTTTGCGGAATTGCAGCGCCCAGAGATTGTCAAAGGCACGTCGCGTATCGTCGCCGAGTGCGCCAGCCTCCCGATCACGCGTGGCGAGAATGAGGGCATTCAGAATTGCCTCGGTGCCGCGGGATTCACTCGTCTTCGGCAAGCCGACCGTCTGATCGGCATAAAACGGGGCGACGTCCTTCCAAAGGTTGACGCGTGTGACGACGTTGGCGTGCACCTTTCGTTCGGTGGCGGACGGCTCCGTCTCATGCAGCGCGCCGCGCAGCGACGGTCGCGCCAACGCGTAGGGAACCGACGTGTGGCACGAAACACATGCCGTGTCGTGATCGCGTGCCGCGTTGCGCCATGTCAGCCACCATTCGAGGCGACCGTCCAGATAACCCGCCGCTCGGCGGGCGCTCCAGTCGGCGGCGCTGTCGTCACCAGTTCGTTGATCGGAGAGTGGCGTGGCGCGTTGCTGCGTGTGAGCGGCCAGCCCGATTGCCATTGCACACGCAAACACCGCGACCAGCGTTCCTCGACGATGAGCCATGACTCTTGTACCTCCTGCGCGTGACAACACGATACTCGCTTTGCCCGGCGCGAGCCTATAATCGCCGCAGGTCGCCGAGGGCTGCATGACTAGTCGCGCCGCGCAGTTGTTTGCCGGACTGGTGCTCGCACTCGTGCTGCCGATGGATGTGCCGCCCACCGGCGCAGTCGCGTCGACAGCATCGCCGGTCGTGTATTCCGCGGTCGTCGACAGCATCATCCACCCTGTGTCCGCCCAGTTCATGATCGATACGATCGATCGTGCAGATCAGGCTCAGGCTGCATTGGTGGTCTTCACGCTCCGTACGCCAGGTGGTCTGGTCGATTCGACGCGAGCGATTGTCTCGCGGATGATCATCGCGCGCACACCCGTTGTCGTCTTCGTCGGTCCGTCCGGCGCCCGCGCAGCCTCCGCCGGCTTCCTGCTCACGATTGCCGCCGATGTCGCGGCGATGGCGCCTGGCACGCATATCGGTGCGGCGCATCCGGTCGATGGCAGTGGTCAGAAGATGGACGAGACGCTGGCGAAGAAGGCGGAGGAGGACTTGTCCGCCTACGCGCGCACGCTGGCGGCCAAACGCCACCGCAACGTTGCGCTGGCGGCCGAAGCGGTGACGGCCAGCCGCGCCTTTACGGAAGAGGAAGCGCGCGCCGCATCGCCGCCACTGGTGGAAATCGTGGCGACCGACCTGCCCGACCTGTTGCGTCAGCTCAATGGACGAACCATTACACGCTTCGATGGCACCAGCACGCAGCTTGCGACCGAAGACGCGCAGATCGTCCCTGTTGAGATGACACTTCGGCAGCGTGTGTTGAGTGCCGTGGTTAACCCCAACGTCGCGTACTTGCTTCTCAGCCTCGGCACACTCGCGCTGACGATCGAGCTGTGGAACCCGGGCGCGATTCTGCCGGGTGTTGTCGGCGGTGTGGCGCTGCTCCTGGCGTTCTTCGCGTTCTCGGTGCTTCCCGTCAATTACGTCGGCCTTCTGCTCATCCTCTTCGGGTTGCTGCTGCTGGTTCTCGAAGTCAAGGTCACCAGCTACGGCCTGCTCGCAGCCGGCGGACTCGTCAGCGTGATCTTCGGATCGATGATTCTGATGGACTCGACGCTGCCCGAGATGCAGCTCAGTCTCCGTGTCGTGCTGCCGGTCGTTTTTGGATTCGCGGCGATCACGATGTTTCTCGTGCGGCTCGCGGTTGCTGCACAACGATACCCGGCGGTCACGGGTCCTGCCGGCATGATCGGCGAACGTGGCGAGGCGTTGACCGCGATCGCGCCAGAGCGAGAAGGCCGCGTTGCCGCGCACGGCGAGATCTGGAAGGCGGCGTCCGCTGAACCAATTCCGGAAGGCGCGCGCGTTCGGGTCCTCCGGGTCGACGGACTCACTCTCGTTGTGGCCAAGGACTGAGGTTGCTTATGGTGTTCCCGCCGTTGCTGATTCTGGCCGTCGTGGTCGTGCTCTACCTGCTCAACTCGATCAAGATCCTCGCCGAGTATGAACGGGGCGTCATCTTCCGCTTGGGAAAACTGCTGCCGCGCCCCAAGGGGCCGGGCCTCATCCTCGTGTTCGCGCCGATCGACCGCATCATCCGCGTCGGACTGCGCACCGTCGTCCTCGACGTGCCGCCGCAGGACGTGATTACGCGCGACAACGTCTCCGTCAAGGTCAACGCCGTCGTCTATTTTCGCGTGATGGACCCGCTCAGGGCCATCGTCGAAGTCGAGAACTTCAACTACGCGACATCGCAGCTGTCGCAGACGACGCTCCGGAGCGTGCTCGGACAGGTCGATCTGGACGATCTGCTGTCGAAGCGGGATCACCTCAATCAGGAACTGCAGCAGATTCTCGATCTGCGCACCGACCCGTGGGGCGTGAAGGTATCCGCTGTCGAGGTGAAGCACGTCGATTTGCCGGAGAACATGCAGCGTGCCATGGCCAGGCAGGCGGAGGCGGAACGCGAGAAGCGCGCCAAAATCATCCACGCGGCCGGCGAGCTCGAAGCCTCGGAAAAGCTCGCACAGGCGGCAGGCGTGATCGCCACCGAACCGACCGCCATAACCTTGCGCTACCTTCAAACCCTGACGGAGATCGCCGCGGAGAAGAACTCGACGATCATTTTTCCGCTGCCGATCGAGCTGATGCAGGTTGTGCGCAAAGTGGTGGGGGACACGCCCACGCGAGCCGCCGGTTAACTGGGCGCGCGCCCCAGTCGCCTGCTAGAATCCCGGTTGCCATGACCACTACCCTTCGCCGGCTCGCTCTTGCGGTTGCTCTCGCCGCGTCGGTCACGTCGGTCGCCCTCGGGTTCGGGCAGACCACGGCGGTGCAAGTCGATCCGAAAATCGAGCCGCAAATCGACGGTATTTTCAAGCGCTGGACGGGTGCGACGCCGGGCTGCGCGGTCGGTGCTGCCGTCGATGGCCAACCCGTGCTCAGCAAAGCCTACGGCATGGCCGATCTCGAGCACGACGTCAAAAACACGGCGGACACGATCTTCGAGGCCGGCTCCGTGTCGAAGCAGTTCACCGCAGCCGCGGTGCTGCTCCTCGTGCGTGAAGGCAAGCTGTCGCTGGACGATCCCGCACGCAAATTCCTGCCCGAGCTTCGCGACTACGGCACACCGCTCACCGTGCGGCACATGCTCAATCACACGAGCGGTCTTCGCGACTGGGGGAGTGTGGACGGCATCGCCGGGTGGCCGCGCACGACACGGGTCAACACCCACGCACACGTCCTCGACATTCTCGCGCGGCAGCGTTCCGTCAACTTCACGCCCGGGACGAAGTGGTCGTACAGCAACTCCGGGTACAACCTCGCGGCCGTGCTCGTGTCGCGCGTCAGCGGCATGACGTTCGCGGAATTCAGCAGAACGCGTCTGTTCGAGCCGTCCGGCATGGCGCACACGTCGTGGCGCGACGATCACACGCGCGTCGTCAAAGGGCGCGCGGTTGCATATAGCGACGAAGCCGACGGCTTTCACATCGATATGCCGTTCGAGAATGTTCACGGCAACGGCGGGCTGCTCACCACCGTCGGGGATCTGTTGAAGTGGAACGAGAACTTCACCAAGCCGAAGGTCGGCGACGCCGCGTTTGTCAGACAGCAGCAGGAAGCCGGGAAGTTCAACGACGGCCGCGTGCACGATTACGCGTTGGGGTTGAGGGTCGGTATGCACAAAGGCGTGCGCCAGGTCGATCACAGCGGATCGACGGCGGGCTACAACGCGCACCTCTCGCGCTACCCGGATCAGCGTCTGTCGATTGCCGTGCTGTGTAACGTGAGCAGCGGCGCCGCCACACAGTCGGCGCGCGCCGTCGCCGACGCATACCTCGGCGATCGCGCCAAAGAGAAGACATTGACCGCGTCGCATGTGCTGACCGACGCGGAGTCCGGCCGCATCGAGGGCCTCTACCGTGACGTCGCCCGTGGGACGACAGTCACGATTGTGCGCGACCAGGGCGGGGTGAGGCTCGAACGCGGCGCAGCGCTCGTGGCGATGTCCCCGTCGCGCTTTGTCACCTCCGGCAACGAGAAATGGGAATTCGACAACGGCGGCGCACGCATGACCGACGAGTTCGGCACGGTTGGCACATTCCAACGCGTGCCGCGCGCAACGCCGACGGTCGACGAGCTCAAGGCGCTGACCGGCACTTACACGAGCGACGAAGCCGAGACGACATTCACCGCCGCTCTTGACGGAACGTCTCTGGTGCTGAAGCAGCGGCCGGATCGGGTGGTGAGGCTCACGCCGGTTTACGCCGACGCTTTTTCCGGCGGCTCACTCGGGACGGTGATCTTCCGTCGCGACGCGGGCGGGCATGTCACGTCACTGAGCGTCGTCCAGGATCGCGTGTGGGATCTGCAGTTCGCGCGACAGGCCGTGACCACCTCGACGCGCTGACGCTGGTCGTGCGGTCTAGAGGCCGCGAGCGGGAGGCAAAATGCGCAACTCGACACTCGAGAAAAATCTTCTCAGGGTGACCGTGCTGGTGGCGATCGCGACAACCCTGTGGATGTTGGGCCTTCTGCGGGGCCCAGCCGTTGTCTATTGAGTTTGAAACGGACCCGCCGTGTCGTCGTCTTGCGTCGAAGGCGCGGCTTTCGATACGATAGCTGTTTGCCAGCCTTGGCCGACGCGGGCTACGGCAGGCAAGCCGGTGAATAAGGGCGGTTAGCTCAGTTGGTAGAGCACCGGCTTTACACGCCGGCTGTCACAGGTTCGAGTCCTGTACCGCCCAATCAACCCTCCGAGATTGAGGTTTTCGGAGTAGTTGATGCGGCATTGCAAGGGATGACGGCGATTTGCAGCCGCGAAAGTCAGACACGCGACTGCGCAGATCGCGTCAGACGTTCAGGGGTTGTAGTTCAGTTGGTTAGAACGCCGGCCTGTCACGCCGGAGGCCGCGGGTTCGAGTCCCGTCGACCCCGCCAACTATCCTTCAGAGAATAAACGGGTTCCTGTTCTTTGCGGGAGCCTGCTTGCGAACAGCTGGTGGCCGCGCATGGCGGATGACACGCGACATATTCTCGTCACATGTTCGCTGTAGGTTCATCGTCGAGGGAGGGCTTCAATCCAGTGGACACAATTGCCCGGGCGACGTGTTTGTCTGTCGCGGTTCTCGCCACCCAACTACTCGCGCAGTCGGCCGTCCCTCCGACGACGCGCGTCGATGCGCGTTCGCTGGAGGATTTTCGGCTTCCGCCGAAATCCGTGTTCGATCGTGCGATGCCACGTTATCCGAACGTCTGGTTCCTCGTCGATGCAGGGCTCACCACGTCACACGACGCGGCCGTCAGGTTGGTAACCGACAACCTACGCGAGACGATGCGGCTGCGTGAGGATTTTGGCCCGTTTGACAACCCGGAGGGCTGCGACTTCGAGGTTCGGCTCGAGCACCTGCAGCCTTGGCTTGACAGAAAGACCCCAGCCCTTCAGCACGCGCACGCGTTTCACATGCGCTACTACTATTCGGCACTGTCCCGGCAGAAGCTCGATGCCGTCGAACTCAAAATGGCGGACGGAGGAACCCGGTTGTTCTATCGCTTCGCGGCGAGTGCCCATTACGAAGTCGAGCACTTCAACCCGAATCACGCGGATGTCGAGAGTTGTCCAGTGTGCGGGCGGACAGGCTCATACGGGCACCTGACGGGTAACCTGGTCGAAGTCGTCCACGACCCACTCGGGCTGGAGCTCCTGCTCAAAGGTACGATCCGAGATGAGACAGTCCGTTTTGACGACCAAGGACAACAGCCGGTTGGGTCGGTGCTCGCGCTGTCTGGAGTCAACTCGCAACCCTTCATCTTTGACGGCCTGAGCGCCGACCGCAATACCCTCCGGATCGGCATCGTCGTTATCACCGCAGCAACACGCTGATCACTGCGTTCGCAGCCGAAAGGAAGGTCGGCGGACTATCAACGGTTGTTGAGTGCCCGGAAAGGGCGGCCCGAAGCTGTTCACGCCGTGGATGGCGTTGCAGGAGCAGGAATTGGCGCGAAGGGATCAACCGCCGCCCGTTCCCCCGAGCGGCGGTCTCCATTGCAGCGGGCGCTGGCGATATTCACAGCTCTCTTTCAGCGAGGCGTCGGAATTCGTCAGGGACAGAGCGCACACCCCGCAACGCTGACCCATAATCGACCGCTTGTCCTCCGAAACGCTTGCGGATCGCATCGACGGCCCGGTCTGCGCGCGATCGCGCCACGCCCTTTCTTGTGCCAGGACGGCGTCCTTCGTCGGGAAGCCCAAGCGGCAGCTCCAGTTGCACGATCGCATGCGCTTCGAGATTTGAGACGGAGATCGCCAGCAGCGACATCGTCCTCTCGTCACGGTGATCCGCAAGGACGCCGCGCACCAAGTCCTCGGCGATCTCAGCGAGAGCCCTCGTTGCAGAAATCGGCGCTGACAGCGTGAGCGAGCGCGTGACCGAGCGCAAATCGGCAAAGCGCACGCGGACCGTGATCGTCCGGCCCGCCAGGGATTTGGCGCGGAGCCGCGCGCCGATGCGGTCGGCGAGATGATGGAGCGTCGGTTTGAAGACGCGTTCGATCGCGGGCTGTCGTCCGAGCGCCGATTGTGCGCCGGCAGAGCGCGCGCGCCGGCGCGTCTGGATTTGCCGCGGATCGCGGTTCCACGCGAGTGCCGTCAACTTGCTTCCCGCCGCGTGCCCAAGCAATCGCTCCACGGACGCAGGAGAGCTCTCAGCCAATTGGCCGATGGTGGTGACGCCGATCTTGGCGAGCCGCGCCTCGGTGGCGGGGCCCACGCCCCACATGAGCGCGACGGGCAGGCCGTGAAGGAACTCGAGTTCAGTATCTGGATCGACGACGACCAATCCATCCGGCTTAGCGACCTGCGATGCGATCTTGGCCAGGTGCTTGGTACGCGCCACGCCGATTGACATCGGCAAGCCAAGCTCGGCACGCACGCGAGCACGAACTATCCTTGCGATCTCTGCCGGCGACCCGAAGAGATGCGTACACCCGGCAACGTCGGCGAAGGCCTCGTCGATGGAGATGCGCTCTATGGCAGGCGTGAAATCGCCCAGGATTCCTATGGCGGCGTCGCCGAGCCGTTGGTATTCGTGGAAATGTCCGCCGACAAACACGAGGTCGTGACAGAGTTGTCGTGCGCGCCGTCCAGGCATGCCGCTTCGTACGCCGAAGGCCCGCGCTTCGTAGGAGGCCGCGAGAACGACGCCGCCGCCGACCGCAATCGGCTTGCCGCGCAGGCGAGGGTCTAGTAACTGTTCGACCGACGCATAAAAGGCATCGAGGTCCGCGTGGAGAATGGTGGCTGTGGAACCCATCTCGTTGACTCCTCGCCTCACACCCACCACAGCGCAGACGCGAGTCGCGACTCTTCGAGTGCCGGTTCGACGCCCAGGCGCAGCGCCACTGGAGCGCCAGCTGCAATCAAGCGCTTCAGCTCCGTAGTCAATACCCGTAGGCGATCGAAGGAGCCGAGGGTGAAGGCCTCACGACGTGCGGCCACTGGACGGCGGTAACCCGGTGGAATCGGTGGCGTCGCGTGTGCGTCCACTGCCCCGCTCAACACCACTTCGCTGTTCTCGATCACAATGAGCCGCGCACAACTGTCACCGGGCTCGCGCCACACCACGCTCGAATCGAACAACCGCGTCAACCAGATCGCGCGGCGGCGGGCGAGCGCCGCCCGCAAGACGAGCCACTCCAGCGACACTTGCACGAACTCCGGGGTCCAGACCGTCAAACCACGACGCGTGTCGTTGGCATCGTCTTCATCACCGTCGCGGTCTCGTCGACCTTCTCGCCACAGGCGTGTGCCAAGCCGCAGCAGTTTCGCGTAGTCCGAGAGGTCGACGCGCGACAGTTCAGGATGCGTTGCGCACAGCCGCTCGTAACCGGCGGTGAACGTGCCGTCATCTGGGCCTCGTGAACCGGGCGTCAGAGCGGCG